>NZ_JBXWNA010000025.1:0-1356 GCF_059610125.1 Ruegeria sp. YTSA144 | reverse complement strand
AAGCGGATGGGGTGGATAGCTCCTGCTCCCCCGGCGTCGCAATGCGCCATAGTGCAGTTGTCTATCACTGCTAGGAAAGGAGCTACCCAATGCAGGTTACAACAGTCGGCATCGATCTGGCCAAGCATGTTTTTCAGGTCCATGGGATTACCAAAGATGGGGAGGTTGTCTTCAACCGAGCAATCAGGCGTGCTCAGTTGGTGCAGTTCTTCACCAAGCTGGAGCCCTGTCTGATCGGCATGGAAGCGTGTGGATCCAGTCATTATTGGGCGCGAGAACTCACCAAACTTGGACATGATGTACGCTTGATCCCGGCCAACTATGTGAAGCCCTATGTCAAACGTGGCAAATCCGATGCCAATGATGCTGAAGCCATCTGCGAAGCGATGACACGCCCGACGATGCGGTTTGTCGCGCCCAAGTCCGAAGAACAGCAAGCCGTCTTGTTCCTTCATCGTGCGCGCGATTTGATCGTCAGGCAGCGAACGCAACTGAGCAATATGCTTCGCAGCTTGCTTGCAGAATTTGGTGTCATCATCCCACAAGGAACTGGAGCCGCGGTCAAATACGCCAAAGGTGTCTTGGAGGGAGAGAAACCCGCCCTTCCTGCAATGGCGATAGATGTCCTGAGACAACTCAGCCACCAGCTTGTTGCGATGCATCTGAGGTTCCGTTGGTACGAGATGCGCATGCGGCTTCATTCGAAACTGGACAAACGCGTCATGCTGTTGCGCACGATCCCAGGCGTTGGGCCTGTCACCGCGTCAGCCATTGTTGCCACAGTCGGCGACGCGAAGCAGTTCAAGAATGGTCGACAATTTGCGGCATGGTTAGGTTTGACACCTTTGAACCTATCCAGCGGCGGAAAGGAAAGACTAGGGCGGATCACAAAGATGGGCGATCGGTACATTCGGCGTCTCTTGGTGACCGGGATGACAGCGCGATTGCGACAAATGAAGGTGAATCCTGACCGCGTCGACCCATGGGCAATTGGCCTTCTTGAGCGAAAGCCCGCCCGACTGGCAACGGTCGCGATGGCAAACAAGACCGCTCGAATTGTCTGGGCAGTGCTGACCAGGAACGAACATTACCGGCCTCACACAGCCTAAGCGAAGAGAAAGGAACACCCGAGACAGCAAGACCCATGAAGTGATGGCGCACAGTCAGCCCGCCAACCAAGACACCCCGTCGAATGTCCAGGACACATTGTTGTTCGATAAGCCGTTTGGGACTTGGTCGCGGAAACCATCAGGGCCAGCGGCTACGAGTGCCGCGCAAAAAGGCCGGACACACGTCTGCTTCTGACAAGTGCGAATTACTTCAAAAATGTCTTGCTATGCAGGAGCTATCCACACA
>NZ_JBXWNA010000024.1:0-2354 GCF_059610125.1 Ruegeria sp. YTSA144 | reverse complement strand
GTCGACAACGCATACGGCGACCGAAACCTCGTCTGCACATGCCCCCCAATGGACGCATACCAAGACGCCGCGGAATAGGGAACCGGGCATAGCAATCCGCCTTTTGCCCTAGCGGATTGAAATCCGAAAATGAGGGCAGCGTCCAGCGAGGCGCTGCCTCTCGTCAATTCGATGGAGGAACAATGAAACACTATGTCCTCGCAAATGATCGCCCCAACCTGGCAAAGACCGGGCCGGAGGTGCCAGAAAGATTAAAACACATCGATGTTATCCTCAGCGACACGCGGGCGCTGGCATCGGCTGAAATCGTCGTCGAGTTCTATCAAGCACTGAACAGCCTGGTCGAAAACTGCTCTTACGTCGTCAATCTCCGGGTGTCCGGAAATGACTCGGTCGGCGGGCCTCTTTATTGGACAGGTCGGACGGCAATATTCTGGGGCGACCTGGAGAACAACTGGGACGTCTCCGGTCCGCGCAGAAGCTGGATTTCGCAAGTTCTCAACCTGTCTTCAAGGACCGTTCTGGTCGGCGGAGCTGTCCTGCTGCTGGTGCAACTGGGCAGAGCGGGCCGAAACATCGTTGCGGTTCATCCCAACTTTGCTGCGGCCGCGCTGGAAAGCGGATTGGAAAGCTGCGGTGCGGCAACCCATCTGGCCGCCGACGGGCACCCCCACAGCGCAACCAGCAGACTGAGCGCGTTGCGGCTGTTGTCCGAATTCGTGTCCATGGATCACGGAGAGCATATAGCGGACGCACTGCGCAGCTATATTGGTCTGACCGAACCCACGCAAAAACACGAAAGCAGGTTGGCCGCCCGGTTGGTGCACAGGGCAAAGGGTGATCTTTTGGTGGTGCGTACTTTGGATGCGATGCTGGAAAACATCGAAGATCCTCTGACGATTTCCGATCTTTCCCGTTTGCTCAAAACCTCGACGCGGCAGCTGCAACGACGGTTCCTGAGCAAAACCGGTGCAAAGCTTCTTTCCACGTACAAGGAGCTTCGTCTGGAACGGGCGCAGAACCTGTTGCAGTTCACGAACATGTCGCAGATCGAAATCTCGGCAGCCACTGGTTTTTCATCGACCGTCGCTTTGAAACGTGCGTTTCAACGCTGCTACAAAACCAGCCCGGATGATGTGCGCGACCGTCGGTTCATGGGGTCGATGGCGCCGGAAGGATCCTAGCATTTCTTCGACGTGCGCAACGGGCGATGATATCGCGTGGGCAGTTTGCCCACGCAACTTTGGTTTGGTTCACGCCGCAGCAATCTGGCTTGCCTTTTCCACCAGCACTTCGGCCTGACGGATCGAGGCGTAATCTATCAGCCGGCCGTCCAGCGAAACAGCGCCTTTTCCATCGGCTTCGGCCTCGGCCATGGCGACGAGAATGCGCTGTGCCTTGTTGACCTCGGCGTCCGACGGCGACATCACCTCGTTGGCAAGTGCGATCTGGCTTGGATGAATGGCCCATTTGCCCTCGCAACCCAGAACGGCGGCGCGTTTTGCGGCGGCCTTGTAACCGTCCGGGTCCTGAAAATCGCCAAAAGGCCCATCAATCGGGCGCAGTCCGTTGGCGCGCGCCGCAACCACCATGCGGGCCAGTGCATAATGCCACATATCACCCCAATGGGTCTGGCGCCCACCGTCCGAATCCGCATCGGTCAAAACAGAGTAGTCCGGGTTCACACCGCCGATGATCGTGGTGCGCGCACGGGTCGAGGCCGCATAGTCAGCCACGCCGAAGTGCAGGCTTTCATTGCGCTTGGATGCTGCCGCAATCTCACTGACATTCTGCATGCCAAGCGCGGTTTCGATGATGTGCTCGAACCCGATCCGTTTTTTGTAACCCTTGGCGTCTTCGATCTGGGTCACCAGCATATCGACGGCATAGACATCAGCAGCCGTCCCGACCTTGGGGACCATGATCAGATCAAGGCGTTCACCAGCCTGCTCGACCACATCGACGACGTCGCGGTACATGTAATGCGTGTCCAGACCGTTGATCCGAACCGACATGGTCTTGTTGCCCCAGTCGATGTCGTTCAGCGCCTGAATGATGTTCCTGCGGGCCTGTTCTTTTTCATCCGGCGCAACAGCGTCTTCCAGATCAAGGAAAATGACGTCCACATCGGATTTGGCTGCCTTTTCGAACATTCCGGGTTGGCTGCCGGGTACGGCCAATTCACTGCGGTTCAGACGGGCTGGGGCTTGGTCGATGGAATGAAAGCTCATGGATTCGGGTCCTTCGTCTTACAGGTTCGGATAGATCGGGAAACGTGCGCAGAGGTCTGCGACTTCGGCCTTGACCTTGGCTTCGACGGCGCCGTTGCCGTCTTCGCCATTGGCAGCCAGGCC
>NZ_JBXWNA010000023.1:0-4447 GCF_059610125.1 Ruegeria sp. YTSA144 | reverse complement strand
ATGACCACACCGAAGCGCACGCCTTTGTATGACCTTCACGTCGCACTTGGCGGCAAGATGGTTGATTTTGCTGGGTGGGAGATGCCTGTTCAGTATCCTTTGGGGATCATGGGCGAGCATAAGCAGTGCCGAGAGAAGGCGGCGTTGTTTGATGTGAGCCATATGGGTCAGGTTATTCTGCGCGGCGAGAATGTGGGTGAGAAGCTGGAAGCTTTGTGCCCGCAGGCCTATGCGACGCTGAAGGAGGGTAAGGCGCGCTACGGGTTCTTTACCAATGCCGAAGGCGGGATCATGGACGATCTGATCGTGTCGAATGCGGGGGATCACTACTTCGTGGTGGTGAACGCGGCGCTGCGCCATCAGGACATTCCGCATATGCGTGAGCACCTTGAAGGCGTCGACGTGACCGAGATCTTCGACCGCGCGCTGGTGGCGGTTCAGGGCCCTGCGGCGGAAAACGTGGTGGGCGCGCTCTGCCCCGCGGCCCGCGAGTTGAAGTTCATGGAAACCACCCTGGCCGATATCAACGGCGTCGAATGCCGCATCTCGCGGCTGGGCTATACCGGCGAGGACGGGTACGAGATCTCGATCCCCGAGGACAAGGCGATCGAGATCACACGGGCCTTCCTGGCGCATGAGGATTGCGAAGCGGCGGGTCTGGGCGCGCGCGACAGCCTGCGGCTCGAGGCGGGGCTGTGCCTGTATGGCAATGACATCGACCAGAGCACCTCACCGGTCGAGGCCTCGTTGGCTTGGGCGATGCAGAAGCGGCGCAAGGAAGAAGGTGGTTTCCCGGGTGCGGAGCGTATCCAGCGCGAACTGGCCGAAGGCGCATCGCGCAAGCTGGTGGGCATCAAGCCCGACGGCCGCGCGCCGGCGCGTCAGGGCGTGGAAGTGCAATGCCTTGAGGGCAACAGGATCGGTCAGATCACCTCGGGCAGCTTTGGCCCGACGGTCGGAGGCCCGATCGCGATGGGCTATGTGTCCGCAGGCCATGGCGCGCCGGGCGAGAAGGTGAACCTGATCATCCGGGGCAAGGCACAACCGGCGCAGATCGTGGCGCTGCCCTTCGTCAAACAGAATTACAAGCGTTGAAGTCAGGAGAGAGAGACATGGCAACCTATTATTCCGAAGAGCATGAATGGCTGACCGTTGAGGGCGATACCGCCACGCTGGGCATCACCAAGCACGCGGCTGAACAGCTGGGTGAAGTGGTCTTCGTCGAGCAGCAGGAAGTGGGCGACGAGTTCGAGAAAGACGGCGAGATCGGCGTGATCGAATCCGTCAAGGCCGCGTCCGAGCTTTATGCTCCGGTCGATGGCGAGATCGTCGAAGTGAACGAGGCGCTGGCCGACAACCCCGGCGCGCTGAACGAAGACCCCGAAGGCGAAGCTTGGATCTACAAGGTCAAGATTGCGGACGCATCGCAGCTTGAGGACCTGATGGACGAGGCCGGATACAAAGCCTTCATCGGCTAACCCAAACCCGAAGCCCCGCCTTTGGGGCTCCACCGCTTCATCTTTTTCCAAATACTCCCGCCGGAGGCTCCCGTAGTCTCCGCCGGCCCTGACCTATCCGTGAGGAGCGCTGCAATGGCCTTCAAACTGACCGACTACGAAGCCTATGACTTCGCCAACCGCCGCCACATTGGCCCGTCGCCCACCGAGATGCGCGACATGCTCAAGGTGATCGGCTTCAAGACGCTGGACGAGCTGATCGACGCCACCGTCCCCCCGGCGATCCGGCAGAAACAGCCGCTGGACTGGGGTCCGGCGATGACGGAACGCGATGCCCTGTTCCATATGAAACAGGTGGCGGGCAAGAACAAGGTTCTGACCTCGCTGATCGGTCAGGGCTATTACGGCACCACCACGCCTGCGCCGATTCTGCGCAACATCCTGGAAAACCCGGCCTGGTACACCGCCTACACGCCCTATCAGCCCGAGATCAGCCAGGGCCGGCTCGAGGCGCTCTTGAACTTCCAGACCATGGTCAGCGACCTGACCGGGCTGGACGTGGCCAACGCGTCCCTGCTGGACGAGGCGACCGCGGCGGCCGAGGCGATGGCGATGGCCAAACGCGGCGGCCGGTCCAAGGCCAACAACGCGGCCTTCTTCGTGGACCGCAACTGCCACCCGCAGACCATCGCGGTGATCAAGACCCGGGCCGAGCCTCTGGGCATCGACGTGCAGGTCGCCGACCCGGATCAGCTGGACGCGGGCGCGGTATTCGGCGCGATCTTCCAGTATCCGGGCACCTATGGCCATGTGCGCGACTTCACCGCCGAAATCGCGGCGCTGCATGAACACAAAGCCATCGCCATCGTCGCCGCCGACATCCTGTCGCTGGCGCTGCTGAAGTCACCGGGCGAGATGGGCGCGGATATCGCCATCGGCTCGACCCAGCGCTTTGGCGTGCCGATGGGCTATGGCGGGCCCCATGCTGCCTATATGGCGACCACCGACAAGCTGAAGCGGTCGATGCCGGGCCGGATCATCGGTGTGTCCATCGACAGCCGCGGCAACAAGGCCTACCGCCTGTCGTTGCAGACCCGCGAGCAGCATATCCGCCGCGAGAAGGCGAACTCGAACGTCTGCACCGCGCAGGCGCTGCTGGCGGTGATTGCCTCGATGTATGCGGTCTATCACGGCCCCGACGGCATCAAGGCCATCGCGCAATCGGTGCACCGCAAGACCTCGCGCCTGGCCGCCGGCCTGGAAGAGGCGGGCTTCTCGGTCGAACCCGAGGTGTTCTTCGACACCATCACGGTCGAGGTCGGCCACCTGCAGAAGACGGTGATGGAGGCCGCCGTGGCGCGCGGCGTCAACCTGCGCAAGGTGGGCGAGACCCGCGTCGGCATCAGCCTGGACGAGCAGACCCGCCCCGAGACCATCGAGGCCGTCTGGGGCGCCTTCGGCATCGACCGCAAGGATGACAGCTCGAACAAGCAGTACCGCCTGCCCGATTATGCGCTGCGCGAAAGCGAATATCTGACCCACCCGATCTTCCACAAGAACCGGGCCGAGGCCGAGATCACCCGCTATATGCGCCGTCTGGCCGACCGCGACCTGGCGCTGGACCGGGCGATGATCCCGCTGGGGTCCTGCACCATGAAGCTGAACGCCACGATCGAGATGATCCCGGTCACCTGGCCCGAGTTCAGCAACCTGCACCCGTTCTGCCCGGAAGATCAGGCGCAGGGCTATCACGAGATGATCGCCGATCTGAACGACAAGCTGTGCCAGATCACCGGTTATGACGCGATCTCCCAGCAGCCCAACTCGGGCGCGCAGGGGGAATATGCGGGCCTCTTGACCATCCGCAACTATCACTTCGCCCGTGGGCAGGGTCAGCGCAATGTCTGCCTGATCCCGACCTCGGCGCATGGCACCAACCCGGCCTCGGCGCAGATGGTGGGCTGGCAGGTCGTGCCGGTGCAGGCGGATGAGAACGGCAATATCGATGTCGCCGACTTCCGCGCCAAGGCGGAAAAGCACTCCGATCATCTGGCCGCCTGCATGATCACCTACCCGTCCACCCATGGCGTGTTCGAGACCACCGTGCAGGAGGTCTGCCAGATCACCCATGACCACGGCGGTCAGGTCTATATCGACGGCGCCAACATGAACGCCATGGTCGGCCTGTCGCGCCCCGGTGACATCGGCGGAGATGTCAGCCACCTGAACCTGCACAAGACCTTCTGCATCCCGCATGGCGGCGGCGGCCCCGGCATGGGCCCGATCGGCGTCAAGGCGCATCTGACCGAGCACCTGCCCGGCCACCCGGAATACGGCACCGCCGTGGGCCCGGTCTCGGCGGCGCCCTTCGGCTCGCCCTCGATCCTGCCCGTGTCCTGGGCCTATGTGCTGCTGATGGGTGGCGCGGGGCTGACGCAGGCCACAAAAGTGGCGATCCTGAACGCCAACTACATCGCGGCGCGGCTCAAGGATGCCTATCCGATCCTTTATACCTCGGAAACGGGCCGGGTGGCGCATGAATGCATCCTCGACACCCGTCCGCTGGACGCCGAGGCGCATGTCACCGTGGATGACATCGCCAAGCGCCTGGTCGATTCAGGCTTCCACGCGCCGACGATGAGCTGGCCGGTGGCCGGCACCCTGATGGTGGAGCCCACGGAATCGGAACCCATGGCCGAACTGGACCGTTTCTGCGACGCCATGCTGTCGATCCGCGCGGAAGCGCAGGACATCATCGACGGCAAGATCGATGCGGACAACAACCCGCTGAAAAACGCCCCACACACGGTGCGCGATCTGGTCGGCGACTGGGACCGCCCCTACACCCGCGAACAGGCCTGCTTCCCGCCGGGTTCCATGGGCGTCGACAAATACTGGTCCCCCGTCAACCGCGTCGACAACGCATACGGCGACCGAAACCTCGTCTGCACATGCCCCCCAATGGACGCATACCAAGACGCCGCGGAATA
>NZ_JBXWNA010000022.1:0-4925 GCF_059610125.1 Ruegeria sp. YTSA144 | reverse complement strand
CTGTCTTCCGTTTAGCAAGTGCGAGGGGGTTCCCCGCTATGTGAGAGGCCCCCGTAGGTGCCAAGGGTATAGGGCCCGGAAGGTCCCCAGTACCGGTGTTTCCGCGAACGACAGGCATGACCCCGGACGAATCCGGGGCCACGCGGATGGGCTGAAGCAAGGGAGTGTGCTCAGCCCGTCAAGCGCCCTGCCCTGCGAACTTGGCGCATACCTGTCACGTGAAGGCCGCAGAGCGATGGACGTCAGTAACTCCGCGTTAATCCGTCTCCGTTTAGATTCGCGATGGAGATGACAGATGAGAAGACTTCGCACTGCCTTTGGCACCAATCTGTTCAGCCTGCTGACTGCCGTTAGCTGCTTGGCTGAGCATGACCCGGCGGCCTTATGCACTCGCGTTGCTGAACTAGAAAGCTTGGCAAGACAGGCGGGCGCAACTGGGCGCAGCAACGACCCGGAAACCACCTTGGAGAAGCTTGTTCGCTTTCACGCCGAGATCGAAGCTTTCGAGGAACTCGCCACAATTCCGACCGTGCAGCGGGCCAAGGCCGACCTGGAAAACCTGATCCCGGATCTGGCCGGACTGTCCGGCGCGGCCATCGCCTTCAACACGGCAATGTCTCGACGGATTGATATCGTATTGCTTGCCCATGGCGAGTTACTAGGTTTCGTCAAGAAGGCTTTTGAATGCGACGCGGCAGCCATCCGGTTTCCGGCCCGTGGATCCGAGCTGTTGAGTACCGTCCGCTCTCAATCCCCGGATCCCCTTAAGCCAGCAGCTGCGCAGAGAGAGCACTGGCCGATCACCGAAAACCTCTTCTTGCTGGCCCTGTTGTTGCTGTCGCTGCTGATCGTGCTGCGGAACCCCGAGCAAAATCGCCGCAGTGTCCGGCACTTCTGTCACTTACCTGCGGTGATGCGGAACAGCAGCCGGTGCACCAAGACCCATATCGTCGATATCAGCGAGGGCGGGATGCGGGTCGAGGCCCCGCAGGAAGGGGTCTTGAGAGAAGAAGTCAAACTATTCTTTTGCGGACACGTTTCGCGCGGCCGGATCGTTTGGCGGAACAAGTATTTTGCCGGCATTCAACTCGACAAGGCCATATCCGACAGGATGATCCACGAGATTGTCGCCGCCAAAGGTTCCGCGTCGCTCGGTGCCGCCGTGCAGCGGCGGGCCCTGCCCTGTCACTCGTCGGACTGCCATCGCCGATGTCCGAAACACCGGCCCACAGCATTGTCTCAGAATCAGAAGCAGCCACCCCCTCTTGACGCCCTCCGGGATTCGGCTTCATCCCGCGAACGAAGAAATCCTTCGGTTTGACAGGCTGTCAATCGACAGCGCCACGTGCCAACGGGCGCCGCTTCCGCCGGAGCGCATCAAAAAAACCCCCGCTTGCGCGGGGGTTCTGATTTTCCAAATGACGGATCCGATCAGAGACCGGTGGTCACGTCGATGGTGTTACCCTCTTCCAGGGTCACATAGGCCTTCTTGACGTCTTTCCGGCGGCCCAGCTGGCCACGGAACCGCTTGACCTTGCCCTTGGTCACGGTGGTGTTCACCGCCTTGACCTTAACACCAAACAGCGCCTCGACGGCCTCTTTGATCTGCGGCTTGTTGCTGTCGATCGCCACTTCAAAGACAACCGCGCCGTTTTCGGACGCCATGGTCGACTTTTCGGTGATGATCGGCTTGCGGATCACGTCGTAGTGTTCTGCCTTCGCGCTCATTTCAGTCGAGCCTCCAGTGCTTCGACAGCCGCTTTGGTGAGCACCAGAGTGTCACGCTTGAGGATGTCATAAACGTTTGCACCCATCGACGGCAGGATATCCAGACCTTCGATGTTGCGCGACGCCTTCAGGAAACCTTCGTTCACGGTCGCGCCGTCGATGACCAGAGCACGTTTCCAGCCCAGGTTTGCAACCTGTTTGGCCAGAGCGGCGGTCTTGCCTTCGGCTTCGGCGTTCTCGATCACGACCAGTTCACCTGCCTTGGCTTTGGCCGACAGAGCGTGGCGCAGGCCAAGCTTGCGGAACTTTTTCGGCAGGTCGTGGCCGTGCGAACGAGGGGTCGGGCCCTTGTAGATACCACCCTTGCGGAAGATCGGCGCGTTGCGGTCACCATGGCGTGCGCCACCGGTGCCCTTCTGGCGATAGATCTTCTTGGTCGAGTAGCTGGTTTCCGAGCGGGTCTTGACCTTGTGGGTGCCGGCCTGCGCGTTGTTGCGCTGCCAACGGACCACACGGTGCAGGATGTCCGCACGCGGCTCGAGACCGAACAGATCGGCGTTCAGCTCGATGTCGCCGGCTTTGCCGCCGTCCAGTTTGATTACATCAAGTTTCATGCTTCACCACCTTCCGCGGGAGCTTCTTCCGCAGGTGCTTCGGTTGCTTCAGACGCAGCCGATTTCACAGCAGCCGGGAAAGGCAGGCCTTCCGGTGCTTTCTTCTTCACGGCGTCCTTGACGGTGACCCAGCCCGATTTCGGTCCGGGAACGGCGCCTTTGATGAAGACCAGACCACGCTCGGCGTCGGTTTTGACGACTTCCAGGTTCTGGGTGGTGACACGGGCAGCACCCATGTGACCGGCCATCTTCTTGCCTTTGAAAACCTTGCCCGGGTCCTGACACTGACCGGTCGAACCGTGCGAACGGTGGCTGATCGAAACACCGTGCGAGGCGCGCAGGCCACCGAAGTTGTGGCGCTTCATCGCACCGGCAAAGCCTTTACCGATCGATGTGCCCGATACGTCAACCTTCTGACCTTCCAGGAAGTGTTCTGCCGAAATCTCGGCACCCACTTCGATCAGGCCATCTTCGGAGACGCGGAACTCGGCCAGCTTACGCTTGGGCTCGACCTTGGCAGCGGCATAGTGGCCGCGCATGGCCTTCGAGGTGCGTTTCGCCTTGGCGGCACCGGCGCCCAGCTGAACGGCGGTGTAGCCGTCTTTGTCAGCGGTGCGCTGTGCAACGACCTGCAGGTTGTCCAGGTGAAGAACGGTCACAGGGATCTGCTTGCCGTCTTCCATGAACAGGCGGGTCATGCCAACTTTTTTTGCGATAATACCAGAGCGCATTCTCATACCCTCCGATTACGACTGCAACTTGATCTCGACGTCCACACCAGCAGCGAGGTCGAGCTTCATCAGCGCGTCAACGGTCTGGGGGGTCGGATCAACGATGTCGAGAAGACGCTTGTGCGTGCGGATCTCGAACTGGTCGCGGGATTTCTTGTCAACGTGAGGGCCACGGAGAACCGTGAACTTCTCGATCTTGTTCGGCAGCGGGATCGGGCCGCGCACGTTCGCGCCGGTCCGCTTGGCAGTGTTGACGATCTCTTGCGTGCTGGCATCCAGAACGCGATAGTCAAATGCCTTCAGCCGAATACGGATGTTTTGGCTTTGCATATTAACAGCCTTTTATCAGGCGTTGGAGTTGAGAGGAGGACAGACGCGCATCGCCAACCCTCATCGAACCCAAAAGGCGGGAATCACCCCGCCTTGATGTTCTTAGTGAGAACTCGCGCGTAATAGTGGCGTTGGTGGGGTTTGGCAACCCGCTTTTTAGTTTACGATGAACTTAGAGGCAGCACTAGCAAGCACATCGGCCCCAGACGCAAGGTGTCGCTTGGCGAAACTCTCGCCTTTAGCCACAATCTGAGCTATTCGAGTTTCAGTCCTTTGCAACTCAGCAACATCAAGAACTATCGAAACGAACGTACCATTCAATTGAAAATCTACGTCCGCTTTAGTTTGTCCCTTGAGGAACTGCCACGCACTTCCCGAAATCAGAGAAAACTCGCCGCATTCTCTTGCAAGTTGACTGGTGACGTATAGCCCGAAACCGGAATTTTCCCACTCTTTCTCTTTGGTATCATCGGCAATCGGCATCTCTCCAATTGGCTTGACGCCGGAAACACTAGGCAACAGGGCCAGCCTTATCGCATCCAGATCAGTTTCAACATTCGAGAAACTTTCATTTCGCTTCAAAGACGACTTTAGGCCGATACCATTATCAAGAATTGCAAGCTCGACCTTGTTGTTTCGAGGCCAGTATTGGCCGCAGACATAAAGTTCATCAGCTTCACTATGCTCAGCTGCATTCCGCATCATTTCGCGCAAGCAGTATTTGACTAGATCGAATAAGCTTCCGCTAGTCCGTCGAGTAATCAAGTATGCAAGACGCCCGACCCGCTCGTTAACGTACGCCCCTATCGGTTTCCCTTGCTCGCCAGCGTGTGCACGAAACTCATTCAAGTCATGGATCGTTAAAGGATAGTAGTTGGCTCCGCCGCCAGCCTCATATCTTGGTACGTTTAATCCACATGCCTCGAAGAATCCGACGTTAGCTGGGTATCCGTAGTTTTGCGCTCCTTGAAAGGCCTCAATTTTTCCTTGCCTGTTGGCCAGGTTGATTGAATGGGCTAGGACGACCATTCCCGAGGGACTAGCAAAACCAATCTGGGAAAAGTCCAGTGCGAAGCTATCCAATAACGATGTTTCTCTTATAAACTCGAGTATTGCTGCACCATCTTCAAAATTCGGGACGGTGATAATTTTAGACACAGATTCTCTCCGTTATTTCTACCTTTTCTTTATAGCACAGAGAGTTATGTGTTTGCTGGTTCGCCCACAATCAGAAATTGAGAAGGCCGCCCCGGTGTGGGACGGCCTTCTTTAGTTCAACCGAGTTGCTCCCGGCAGATTTTCCTGTGGAAAATCGCCTGCCGCAACCAGGCGCGGCATGCGCGCCTTACTCGATGATTTTCGACACGACGCCGGCGCCGACGGTGCGGCCGCCTTCGCGGATCGCGAAACGCAGGCCGTTTTCCATCGCGATGGGCGCGATCAGCTCAACGCCGAACGACACGTTGTCGCCGGGCATGACCATCTCGGTGCCTTCGGCCAGGGTCACGGTGCCGGTCACGTC
>NZ_JBXWNA010000021.1:0-2500 GCF_059610125.1 Ruegeria sp. YTSA144 | reverse complement strand
GAAATCTATTTAGGTAGAGCGTCATCCGAATACCCCGGGGGGTAGAGCACTGGATGGGTAATGGGGCCCCACAGGCTTACTGATCCTAACCAAACTCCGAATACCCGGGAGTACTAGATGGCAGACACACTGCGGATGCTAACGTCCGTAGTGGAGAGGGAAACAACCCTGACCTACAGCTAAGGCCCCCAATTCATGGCTAAGTGGGAAAGCAGGTGGGACGACCAAAACAACCAGGAGGTTGGCTTAGAAGCAGCCATCCTTTAAAGATAGCGTAACAGCTCACTGGTCTAAACAAGTTGTCCTGCGGCGAAGATGTAACGGGGCTCAAGCCATGAGCCGAAGCTTAGGATGCCGTAAGGCATGGTAGCAGAGCGTAGTGTGACATAGTCTCATTCCTCCTTCACGTCTTCGGGCGTATTGGAGGAGAGAGGCTTTCGATGAAGCCGGCGCGTGAGCGATCCGGTGGAGAGATCACTAGTGAGAATGATGACATGAGTAGCGACAAAGAGTGTGAGAGACACTCTCGCCGAAAGTCCAAGGGTTCCTGCTTAAAGCTAATCTGAGCAGGGTAAGCCGGCCCCTAAGCCGAGGCCGAAAGGCGTAGGCGATGGGAACTAGGTTAATATTCCTAGGCCAGGAGGATGTGACGGATCACAGGTGTAGTTCAATCTTATCGGATTGATTGGGCTGCTGAGTGGTTCCTGGAAATAGCCCTCCATCAGACCGTACCCTAAACCGACACAGGTGGACTGGTAGAGCATACCAAGGCGCTTGAGAGAACGATGTTGAAGGAACTCGGCAAAATACCTCCGTAAGTTCGCGAGAAGGAGGCCCGGTTCCTAGGCAACTAGGGGCTGGGGGCACAAACCAGGGGGTGGCGACTGTTTATTAAAAACACAGGGCTCTGCGAAGTCGCAAGACGACGTATAGGGTCTGACGCCTGCCCGGTGCCTGAAGGTTAAAAGGAGAGGTGAGAGCCTTGAATTGAAGCCCAGGTAAACGGCGGCCGTAACTATAACGGTCCTAAGGTAGCGAAATTCCTTGTCGGGTAAGTTCCGACCTGCACGAATGGCGTAACGACTTCCCCGCTGTCTCCAACATCGACTCAGCGAAATTGAATTGCCTGTCAAGATGCAGGCTTCCCGCGGTTAGACGGAAAGACCCCGTGCACCTTTACTACAGCTTCGCACTGGCATCAGGATTGTGATGTGCAGGATAGGTGGTAGGCTTTGAAGCAGGAACGCCAGTTCTTGTGGAGCCTCCCTTGAGATACCACCCTTCGCACTCTTGATGTCTAACCGCGGTCCGTTATCCGGATCCGGGACCCTGCGTGGCGGGTAGTTTGACTGGGGCGGTCGCCTCCTAAAGCGTAACGGAGGCGCGCGAAGGTTGGCTCAGAGCGGTCGGAAATCGCTCGTTGAGTGCAATGGCAGAAGCCAGCCTGACTGCGAGACTGACAAGTCGAGCAGAGTCGAAAGACGGCCATAGTGATCCGGTGGTCCCGAGTGGAAGGGCCATCGCTCAACGGATAAAAGGTACGCCGGGGATAACAGGCTGATACTGCCCAAGAGTCCATATCGACGGCAGTGTTTGGCACCTCGATGTCGGCTCATCTCATCCTGGGGCTGGAGCAGGTCCCAAGGGTACGGCTGTTCGCCGTTTAAAGAGGTACGTGAGCTGGGTTTAGAACGTCGTGAGACAGTTCGGTCCCTATCTGCCGTGGGTGTAGGAGACTTGAGAGGAGTTGCCCCTAGTACGAGAGGACCGGGGTGAACGATCCACTGGTGGACCAGTTGTCGTGCCAACGGCAGTGCTGGGTAGCTATGATCGGACAGGATAACCGCTGAAGGCATCTAAGCGGGAAGCCCCCCTCAAAACAAGGTCTCCCTGAGGGCCGTGGAAGACCACCACGTCAATAGGCCGGAGATGTAAGCGCAGCAATGCGTTCAGTTGACCGGTACTAATCGCCCGATAGGCTTGATTTGATCCAGTAACAGAAAGACAAATCAAAAACATACACACCTTGGACCAAGGATGGCTGTGTCGCGCCAAGCGACACTGTTGATTGACATAATAACCGTGCGGGAATGCGCATTCGCAAGCGAATACGCTGCCTCCCGCGCGTCGCCTTTTTGCAAAGCAAAAAGAGCGACGGGGGCTTTTCCTCGGTTTGGTGGTCATAGCGCAAGTGAAACACCCGGTCCCATCCCGAACCCGGAAGTTAAGCACTGCCGCGCCAATGGTACTTGGGCTCAAGCCCCGGGAGAGTAGGTCACCGCCAAACCTAGAAAAAGCCCACAATCAAACTTCTCTCTTACGATATCGAACTCATTCGACCCCGGCCTCAAGTAGCGTAAGCAACAGGCCGAAAAACGGTCTCAAGTAGCCGAATAGGCGGTAGACCACAAAAGTGTCGCGGGATGGAGCAGCCCGGTAGCTCGTCAGGCTCATAACCTGAAGGTCGTAGGTTCAAATCCTACTCCCGCAACCAAAAATA
>NZ_JBXWNA010000020.1:0-6708 GCF_059610125.1 Ruegeria sp. YTSA144 | reverse complement strand
CTACAATGTTCTCGATTTCGGTCCCGAGCGGGGGTGGCTCGCCATTGACCCCAAGGGACTCTTTGGGGAACGCGGGTTCGACTATGCCATTATGTTCCTCAATCCTGATCTCACAGCGCCTTATCATCGAATCGCTGTCGATCGTGGCCGTTTCTTGCGGCGCCTCGATCTGGTGGCAGAGGCCGCTGACCTCGAACGTCATCGGTTGCTTCGGTGGATACTGGCATGGTGCGGGCTTTCTTGCGTTTGGAGCTCTCATGATGATGACGCTGTATCTGTTGCCATCGAGGTCGCTCGATTTGCCGCAGCAGAGCTGGATCTCTGAAATCGCGTGGCAACCACAAGATACAACTTGGACAGCAAGGGAGAATGAACCGAATGTCTGAAGCAGCGAAGCAGTTTGCACAGTCTTTTTTCCACGGGACGAAAGCAGACCTCAAACCAGGCGACGTGATCAAGGTGGGCCACGGCTCCAACTTCCTCGAAGAGGGCGCGCTTTCCTGGACCTACTTTTCGGCAACAATGGATGCGGCTATATGGGGCGCTGAGCTCGCAAAGGGTGAAGGGCCTGAGCGCATCTATGTGGTCGAGCCGACCGGTCCGATTGAAGATGACCCCAATCTGACCGACAAGCGGTTTCCTGGGAATCCGACCATGTCATATCGCTCGCGTGATCCGTTAAGGATCATCGCCGAGGTGAAGAACTGGCAGGGACATCCAGAGGAACAAGTTCTCAATATGAAGCAAGGGCTCGAGCGCCTGAACGCTGAAGGCGCAAACGTCATAATTGACTAGTAAATAGTTGCCACTTGGGGCAGCACAAAAGTCACCCGCCACTCGAAAAAACTGACTAGCAAGTACTTGCCGAGCAGCACTATCTAGAAGGAACGATATCATGACCTATGTCGGACGCTTTATTGGCGCAATTCCGACCGACAACAATAAGGTCTATCGAAACTGGGTACTCTTCCAGATGGGGAACACCGAGCTATTTCGTGAACCATCCGTTTCTTACAGCTGGTGCAGCCAAATATTTGCGCGATAAGGGAGCAGTTCTTGTCGGGATCGACAGCCTCAATGTGGACGATACGGATGACCCTTCGCGTCCGGCTCACTCCATCTTGCTCGCGGCAAGCATTCCGGTTGTTGAAAGCTTGGTGGACCTCCACAAGCTTCCGTCGTCCGGCTTTCACTTCTCTGCGGCCCCGGTTCATGCATAGGGAATGGGTGCCTTTCCAGTTAGAGCTTGGGCGCGAATCTCCGGCTAGAGGAGAGTGCATAAAGCTGCCCCTAGCTGACGTTTCGCGCTACCAACTAGCTGTTGGTCCACAGGTCAAGCTGGTACGGATTACTTCTGTCTCACCTGTTCCCGTCGATCCACTTCGACATGAGCCCCTTGTCGCGGAAGCATTCGTCCGGAACGGCGCGCCGTTTGATCCGTGCAAGCTTCTCCGCGAAGGCTACCTGCTTTGAGGTCGGCAGCCGGTCCATGTCAGATACCGGCTTCAGCTGGGCCTGCGCCTCGATCCAGGCGCTGAGCGACCGACGGTCCTTCTGAACCTCCCAGGGCAGGAGGGTCTGGTTGCGCAGGGCGAGAGACCGCGCATAGGCGATCTGCTTGGCCGTCGCGGGCAGGGCATGCGTGGTGCTGTCAATCGGGAAACTCCCTTGCTGGGTAAGCGGTGCGCCGGCCCCGTGGTTTCGGCTTGATGTGACTTCGGGCATGCCGTCCTGCAACTGAGTTTGCGGGAGGCTTGCCATGGAGCACCAAAACGAGCACCGGATGGAGGTGCGTGGGTCGAATGGAGTGTCGCGGATCGAGGTCCTTGATGGCCCGACCGGTCGTCGGCGTTGGCCGGATGATCTCAAGGCGCGGATTGTGGCCGAGAGTTTTCAGCCCGGCGCGCGGGTCTGCGATGTTGCGGCGAAGTATGGGCTCTTAGGTCTTCTGACAGCCCGCCGCAGAACTCACACTCGAATTTTATATCAGACATTTTCTTTAGAAAACCCCGATCCTGTTGCCGCAGGTATCGACCTAGTTCACCAATCTGCGCGGCCCATTCTCATGGAACATGCCATTTCCAACGGATTCGGCTTTGGCGGCGTTAATGCAAGTGTCGCTTTCCGGCGATGGCAATAACAGTCCCGGACGGTGCTTCCGCGACCACTTCGGCTCACGCCCTCGCTATCCGTGGCAGTACCGAATTCGTGCAGACCTGCCGGCCCATGTCGTTGGCGAGACTGAGCAGGTTACGAAGCGCCGCGCTGCGGTTGGACGGCGACCAGACAGCCGAGAAGGCGACCGGCTCCGGCTCGTCGGCGAAGGGCAAGAAGACAATGCCGGTTGACGGCAACAGCGCCGTGGCCGCACTGACGATGGTGATGCCGAAGCCCTGTCCGACCATGGACAGCAGCGCGCCGCGCCCCACGTCGAAGCGCAGGATCGACGGCGCGGGCCAGAGTCCGGCATGGCGCAGCACGATATGGCTATGAACTTGCGGGCCAGTGCCGCCATGCCGAACAAGAAACGTCTCGCCCGCCAGATCGGCCCATGTAACGGCCGACCGCTCGGCGAACGGATGCCGCTCCGGTAACACCGCCACGAGCGGTTCGGTCCATATGTGGCGGGAATGGCAGTCGGGCAGCTCGGGCGTGCCGGCCACGAACACCACGTCCAGCCGGTCGGCGCGAAGCTGCATGACCGCATCGCGGGCCGTACCTTCGGTCATTTCGACTTCAACGCCGGGGTGGTCTTCGCGGTATTGGCCGATCAGCTTTGCGAGGAAGCTGCGAGGGATCAGGGCATGGATACCGATGCGAAGCCGGCCGCTTTCTCCGGCTGCCGCCATGCCGGCGGTCTTCACCGCATGGTCGAGTTGGTCGATGCCTGCGGCTATCCGCTCGACGAAGTGGCGTCCGGCCTCGGTCAACCGAACACCCCGCGCATGGCGCTCGAACAGAACGATGCCAAGGTCTTCTTCCAGCGCCTTCACGCGGGCGCTGACGCTGGATTGCGCCACGCCGAGCGCATTGGCGGCGTGGCGGAAGTTCAGATATTCGGCGACGGCGAGAGTGTGAACTAAGGTCATCATCGGCACTCGCCCCGAGAGGAGATGATGGCTCAACGGATTTAATCCGTCATTCCTCGTAAGTCTACGCATACCAATTCGCCATGACTCAATCACAATGAAGTTGCGAAAGGTCTGCGTAGTATTGGCAGACATATTAAATAGAGAATCGCGCCGACAATCCAAACCCAACCGTTCCATGCTCCTATGGTGGCAGAATAGAGTGCCGTGAAGCCAAGCGGTCCCGCGATAGAGCTTAGATTGGTGAGGCTTGTAAGCGTTCCCTGTAAAGCTCCTTGCTTGTTACTGCTGACATTGTTTGAGAGCATTGCCTGCAAGGCCGGCATGCCAACACCTCCGGCGGCAAGCAGCAACAAAATCGGGAACACCATCCATCCCTGCGTGGCAAAAGCCAGAAGAATGAAGCCAGTCGCATCCGCAGCCATGCCAAAGAGTAGCGTACGCCGCTCTCCAAGCCGGCCTGAAAGCGGGCCGGTAACAAACGCTTGGAAGATCGCATGTGTTGCTCCAAACGCCGCAAGCGACAAACCAACAGTCGTGGTGTCCCACTGAAAACGGTCCTCGCCATAGATGACCCATAGAGCCGCAGGCACTTGGCCGATCAGTTGAATGATGAAGAAAACTGCGAAAAGCGCAGCTAGCCCGCGCAATGTATCATCCAGCCGGAACAGAACGAATGGTTTGATGCGAACCGGCTTTCCGGTCCCGCCATGGCTGCGATGAGTCTCCTTGAGAAAAATGCAGGCAAGCAGGAACGCGAAGCCGTTGAGAAGGGCAGCGGCGATAAACGGAGTATGGGCAGAAATACCACCGAGCATACCACCAAGTGCTGGCCCGGCAATCATGCCTGCCCCATAACAGGCCCCCATGTAGCCGAACCAGCGTGCGCGAGAACCTTCCCCCGTCGAATCCGCAATGGTTGAGGCAGCTACAGCTCCGGTTGCGCCCGTGATGCCGGAGACGAGCCGGCCGATATAGAGCACCCATAAGACCGGCGCTGATGCCATAATCGTGTAATCGACTGCGGCTCCCGCAAGGGAAGCCAGAAGCACCGGACGCCGACCGTAAGCATCTGAAAATTGTCCAAGCACGGGCGCGAAGATGACCTGCATCAACGCATAGAGTGACAGCAAGGCACCATAGTGACCAGCGACCTGCTCCGCCGGCACAAGCTCGCGCAGAAGCGTCGGAAGGACCGGCATGATGAGGCCGAGTCCCATGGCGTCGAGACTGACGATCAGCAGGGCGATGATGGCAGAGCTGCGCACCTGAAACTCCAGCGCCGCTCAATGCGAGCGACTTTATCAATGATAAGGACATAGACATAGAACTTATCGGTGATAAATTGTCAAGCGTTGGCGAAGGAACGTGAATGACCAAACTGGACAAGGGCACCGTGATCGCAGCGGCGCTGGAGCTGCTGAACGAGGTTGGCATGGACAACCTGACGACGCGAAAGCTCGCTGAACGCCTCAAGGTTCAGCAGCCTGCGCTTTACTGGCATTTCCAGAACAAGCGCGCGCTGCTTGACGCACTGGCCGAGGCAATGCTGACGGAACGCCACACCCGCTCGCTACCCGAAGAGAACGAAGACTGGCGGCTATTCCTGAAAGAGAACGCCCAGAGTTTCAGAACGGCGTTGCTCTATTATCGCGACGGGGCGCGCATCCATGCCGGCACTCGACCGACAGAACCGAATTTTGGCGCTGCCGAGACACAAATACGCTTTCTCTGCGCGGCGGGCTTTGGTCCGAAGCACGCTGTTTGGGCGCTCCGGGCGGTCAGTCACTATGTGGTCGGTTCCGTTCTCGAGCAGCAGGCATCTGATGCCGATGAGAGAGTTCCGGACAGGCCAGATGTGTCCGAGCAAGCACCGTCGTCCTTCCTGCACGATCTGTTTCACGAGTTGGAAACAGACGGCATGGATGCTGCGTTCAACTTCGGACTCGACAGCCTCATCGCTGGTTTCGAGCGGCTGCGTTCATCTACAACAGATTAGAGGCTTATGCCCCTTTGCCGCCCCAACTGCCACGACACCGATCCGCTTTGCACGATGCCTATGACCTCACAGCCGAGCTGGCGGTCGATGACCGGCCGCCACGGAACAAGGGAAATGAGCGGTATCTTGCCGGACAGGATACCGCCATTCACAAGGTTTCGATGATTATTGCGCCACATCGGAGCGGGCTTGCTTCCAGTCGTCGGCTAGACGACTGGCGACTTCTCGGTGGCAGCATCACGGGATCGAAGGAGCGCCAGCCCCAACGACACCAGCACTGCCATTGCCGTGGCGTAACAAATCACGGGCCACGCTGTATCGCCGTTTAACAGCGTCACCGCCAATGTCCCGACGATACTGACTATCAGGCTTTGGATGCAGAAGTAGAACGCAACCGCTGATCCAGCGATGTCGTCGAACTGCGCAAGTGCGCCGTTGGCGGTAACGGACACCGTGAAGACAATGCCGACCGCGACAACCCACATCGGCAGGATGAAGCTGAAAAATGAC
Organism: Ruegeria sp. YTSA144; assembly: GCF_059610125.1. Classification (NCBI taxonomy): domain Bacteria; kingdom Pseudomonadati; phylum Pseudomonadota; class Alphaproteobacteria; order Rhodobacterales; family Roseobacteraceae; genus Ruegeria; species Ruegeria sp. YTSA144. The sequence goes on along the minus strand of NZ_JBXWNA010000020.1, from coordinate 1,110 downwards.
GGCGATCCGAAAAGTTGGCCGATCCCCAACAGGATCGCGCCGGAAACGAGCAACGCCATCCCGCGCGCTACGCATCCCGCGATACCCCATTTGGCAACGAAGGACTTTGCGAAGCGGGTTGTCGTGACCATGACCAGCGCGACAGTCGCGAAGGCCAAGCTAAATCCGATCTCGGAATAGCCGGCTTGGCCTATGAGAACACGGGGGGCTGTCGAGAAGAAAACGAAGAATGTGCCCATGCCGGCACTAAATCCGACTGTGTAAACCCAAAAGGCCGGACTCGCGAAGATCGGCAAAACAGATCGTTGCGTTCTGGCCTGATCCAACGGTCGGGTTTCATGCCACCTGAAACTGGCGTTCAAGAGTGCGAGCGAAGCCAGTGCAGCCAGTGTGATGAAGATCGCCTGCCATCCCCAAAACTCGCCGATCAGCGCACCGGCTATAGGGCCGAGCGCAGGCACGAACGCCAGCATCGAACTGAAAAGGCCGTAGATGACGGCACCTTCGGGACGATCGGCATATACGTCGCGCACGGTCGCGAAGGTGGCCACCAGCATGGCCGATGCTCCAACTGCCTGAACCAGACGAAACGCAACAAAGGCTAATGCAGTTGAAGAACAAGCCGCTCCCAGAGACGCAGCAACGAAAGCCGTTGCACCTACAAGCAGGATCGGCCGTCGCCCGACGCGATCGGAGAGTGGCCCAAAGATCACTTGGCCCACACCGAGCATCACCATGTAGAGGCTCAACGTGAGTTGGATTATGGATGGAGTCGTGTTCAGGACGCCCGGCATCGCCGGAACGACTGGAAGATAAATATCCATCGCCAGCGAGGCGAGGATGTCGAAGGGAGCCATAAGCAGCAAGGCTGCCGGCAGCGTATAGGCCCACGCGGGGCGTGTGGTGGTCATGACGAATCAACCGCTCGATTAAGGATACCGGGCAGCGTCTGCTCGTCAGCAATCAGATGGGATTGGTCTTACAGAGCGCCGCAACAACAATTCTGATGTTGCGGCTTACTTGTCTGCTGACTTGGAATTTCCCATGCTGATGGCTCCACGATTACGAAATTGAATAGCAGCTCTTATCGAATTAGTTGTTGCGTTGCAA
>NZ_JBXWNA010000019.1:0-11358 GCF_059610125.1 Ruegeria sp. YTSA144 | reverse complement strand
ACAGGCCTATATCCTGGCGCCTCAGCGTCTGGCTGTTGGTGACAAGGTCATCGCGTCGGCAAAGGCTGAAATCAAGCCGGGCAACGCAATGCCGTTCTCGGGCATGCCCATCGGTACCATCGTCCACAACATCGAGATGAAGGCCGACGGTTAAGCGCGAAGCTTTTGATCGCCGCAAAGATGGCTGGACGTCAGGTGCGGTTTTGGAACACGCAAGGGCTGATCTGCACCGGCGTATCCCCAGGTTTCATGCACCGGCCACGTCCCCTTTTCTGCTGCCCGTTGAACTGAGTATCGCCCGCAGGGCATTGCCTGCTCAGCCCAATGCAGTGCACGGGTAAAGGCGGAGAAGAAAAACCACCTGATCAACCTGTTCAAGTGTGCAATGCCAATCCGGACACCGTGCGTTTCAAGTGGTTTCGGCCCGTGTCATGCGCCAGCAGCTGCCGCAGGCGGCCATTGGGCCAGGTGGCCTCTGGCGCGCAAGCAGAGCGCACACGCATCTTGCGGCCTTGCCATGTTCGGTCGAGCCACGAGCTTTGAGATGGCGCCATAGGTCCCCCTTGACATCCAGCAGGGGGCATAGGCCCGATAACAGCGTCATACAGTAGGGGTTGCGTTCTTCGGCAGCGAGGGGCGCTCAGGCGATCTATGGGCTTCTCTCGGAAACAGAAAAGGCGCCGTTTGGCGCCTTTGTATCTTGCTGCGGATCGTCCGCGATTATGAGCAGTAAACGTGCTTATGCGCGATATCTGCGATGTCGCAGCGGCGGATGCCAATATCGTCCAACTCACGGTTGCTCAGGCGCTGCAACTCGGAATAGGTGCGCTGATACTCAGCGGCACGGGCGCGCGCCGTTTTGATCCGTTCGATCATGTCCTTGATCCGGGTGCCGAAGTTGAAGCCGGTATGTGTCAGTGTAGCGGTTGTCATTTCTGTGTTCCTTTCTCAAATCAGGGCGAATTCCCTGACGTTTCCTTGTGTGTTCCTTGTTTGGACAAGGCTGAGATAGGTGTGTTTGATACCGCTAACAACGGAACTTTTGGTCTAGCCGATATGCATCTATTGAATGGCTGTACATTTCGCTGACCCATTGCAGTCAAGTGTTGCTTTCACGTCTTACGCGCATTTTTTTTGCGTGCCGTCATTGCCCGGCCATCACGAATGCTCAGCCCCATCAGTATCAGATTGGTTGCGCCTGCAATCAGTTCGATGACCTGCACAGCATAGAAACTGGCGTCAAAGGATCCCGCGTTTGCTTTTACGCTGAGGTAGATGGCGGCGGGAACGAGGATAAGAAGCCCGTTCATCGCTATGATTGGCATCCGCTTCTTCTTTGCAAGCGCCGGGGCATCTTTGCGGCGACGTCCAAGAGACATGCCGGACGCGCCGACAATCACCATCGCCGGCACCAGAACAAAGAGACCACTGACGATCATGGATTTTACTGCGGTGACGGTCGCATGGGTCGCAAACAACTCGCTGTACAAGGTGGATGTCCAGAACACGAGGATTGTAAGAAATCCGATGAGTCCGGCGATGGGGTGTATGGCTCTTACCATGGGGCTGCTCCGGTTTTAGTTTCAGGCGACGCAGTGGTTTTCGACTGCGAGTTTTCTAAGAAGATGTGGCCGGGCCACTGCGCTTTCCGGGTAGTCGGCAATCCGACGTTGGAACTCAGGATGGGTGAACGCGTCGCGAAAGCTTTTGACGTCCTGCCAGATCGCGTAGTTCACAAAGGTTGAACTGCCCGCGATGCCCTGATGGAGTTGGGTGGAGATGTATCCTGGCTGGGCTTTCATGAAATCTGCATCATGTGACCATGCCTCAAGCAGTGCTTTTTCGTCTTCCGCGTCCACCGTGAACAGGTTGATCAGAACCACCGGCCCTTCTTCGTTCTGCATTTGGTCCGCCAGTGAGACGGTCTTGTCCAACTCTTCGATACGAGCCATTTCGCTTCCCTTTGATTCTACAACATAGCAAGCTATATAAAATTGCATAGCGTGCTATTCAAGTGTAAATCTGAGACATGGACTTTGAAAAAGAGAACTCGGCCGGATACCTGGTCAATCACATGGCGCGATTGTTTGCGAAAAAATTGCAGCAGCGCATTGCGCCGTTAGGTATCGTTGTTGGACAATTCCCGATCTTGCTGGAGCTTTGGGTCAAAGACGGAGTGACGCAAAAAGATCTTCTTGGAAAAATCGATGTCGAACAGGCGACCCTAGCCAACACGCTCAATCGTATGGAGCGCGACGGATTGATCAAAAGAACAAAGAATCCCTCTGATGCCAGAGCTCAATTGATCTGGTTGACCCGGAAGGCAGCCGCGCTTCGTAACAGCGCCTACGAGGCCGCTATGAGCGTGAATGCTGATGCCCTACAGGTATTGAACGAAGCTGAGCGCGCGCAATTCATGAATGCCATGAGATTGATAATCAAAAACATGCGTTCGGTTTGAGTGAACCCAAAGCAGCCTGACCCTGATCAAAACGATAGGTCAGATGCAGTTAACCGCAAGAAAAAACGCCCCCGCATTGATCGGAGGCGTTTCATGTTCTTCGAAGGTATTGCGCTTAGCCGCGCTCTTCGACGATCTCTACCAGATGCGGGATCTTGTTGATCATACCGCGGACCGAAGGGGTATCTTCCAGTTCGCGGGTTTTGTGCATCTTGTTCAGGCCCAGGCCGATCAGGGTTGCGCGCTGTTCGGCGGGGCGGCGGATCGGGGAGCCGATCTGCTTGACGACGATGGTTTTTGCCATGGGTCGCTCTCCTTACGCTTCGGCTTCAGCAGCCGGTGCTTCGTCCCGCTTGGGCAGGATGTCGGCAACTTTTTTACCACGACGTGCGGCAACCGAACGCGGGCTCTGCTCTTTTTGCAGGCCGTTGATGGTGGCGCGGATCATGTTGTACGGGTTCTGCGAGCCCAGCGACTTGGACACAACGTCCTTGACGCCCAGCATTTCGAACACGGCACGCATCGGACCACCGGCGATGATACCGGTACCTTCAGGTGCGGTGCGCATAACCACTTTACCGGCGCCGTGACGGCCTTCGATATCGTGGTGCAGGGTCCGACCTTCGCGCAGTTGCACGCGGATCATCTGACGCTTGGCTTGTTCGGTCGCCTTGCGGATGGCTTCAGGTACTTCTTTCGCTTTACCTTTGCCAAAGCCCACGCGGCCTTTCTGATCGCCGACAACCACCAGAGCGGCGAAGCCAAAGCGCTTACCACCTTTTACGGTTTTCGACACACGGTTAATCGCAACCAGGCGATCTGCGAATTCCGGAGTTTCGTCGCGGTCACGACCACGTCCCCGGCGGTTATCACGTTCTGCCATTTGGCATCCCTTTTCTCATATGGCGCTCTCGGCACCGTTTCTTCAATCCAAGTGAGCCCCGACTGTTACCGAGGCCCCCGGATCATCGGGGCGGATCGAAACCCGCCCGCAATCTTTGGCATTGCGCATCTTGACCCGAAAACCGGTTCCCACTTTTCGGGATGCGCTTGGTCTTAGATCTTCAGACCACCTTCACGCGCAGCGTCGGCCAGTGCCTTCACCTTGCCGTGGAACAGGAAGCCACCACGATCGAAATAGGCCTCTTCGACGCCTGCCTTCTTGGCACGCTCTGCGATGGCCGCGCCGACTTTGGTCGCCGCATCGATGTTGTTTTTGCCAACAACGCCCAGATCCTTTTCCAGGGTCGAGGCCGAGGCCAGGGTCACGCCACGCACGTCGTCGATCAGCTGAACAGAAATGTTCTTGTTCGACCGGTGCACGGACAGACGCGGACGACCCGCGTTGACCTTGCGAAGTTTGTTCCGAACGCGCAGGCGGCGCTTCAGAAACAGGGTTCTTTTGCTGTTTGCCATTGTGTTCGTCCTTACTTCTTCTTGCCTTCCTTGCGGAAGATGAACTCGCCCTTGTAGCGGATGCCTTTGCCTTTGTAAGGCTCGGGGCGGCGCCACTCGCGGATTTTGGCCGCGGTTTCGCCCACCAGCTGCTGGTCGATACCTTCCACAACGATCTCGGTCTGCTTCGGCGCGGTGATGGTGACACCTTCCGGAGCAGTGAAATCAACATCGTGGCTGTAGCCCAGGTTCAGCTTCAGGGTGTTGCCCTGCATCTGAGCCCGGTAACCAACACCCTGGATCTCCAGCTCTTTTTTGAAGCCGGTCGTCACACCGGTTACCAGGTTGGCAACCATGGTGCGGCTCATGCCCCACTGCTGGCGAGCACGTTTGGACATGCCGCGGGGGTCGATCTTGACCACGTTGTCTTCAACCGACAGCGTTACTTCGTCGGTGGCGGTAAAGCTGCGGGTGCCTTTCGGACCTTTCACTTCGATGGTCTGACCCGACACAGTGGCGGAAACGCCGCTGGGCAGCTCGACCGGCTTTTTACCAATACGAGACATTGCAGACCTCCCTCTAGAAGACGGTGCAGAGCACTTCGCCGCCAACATTGTTGGAGCGAGCGTTTGCGTCCGACATCACACCTTTCGGAGTGCTGACAATCGACACACCCAGACCCTGACGGACCTGTGGGATGTCATTGACGCCCATGTATACGCGACGACCGGGCTTCGAGACCCGCTTCAGTTCACGAATAACAGGGGTGCCTTCGTAGTATTTCAGGCTGATTTCGATGGCCGGATGACCGTTTTCACCGGTCGTCTTTTCATAGCCACGGATGTAGCCTTCGTCCGCCAGCACGTCCAGAACCCAGCCGCGCAGCTTGGAAGCCGGGGTGGAAACGGTGGACTTGCCGCGCATTTGCGCGTTGCGGATACGGGTGAGCATATCGCCGATAGGATCATTCATATCTATGTCTCCCTTACCAGCTCGATTTCACCATGCCGGGGATCTGACCAGCAGAACCCAGCTCGCGCAGCGCGATACGGCTGACCTTCAGCTTACGGTAGTAAGCGTGGGGACGACCGGTCAGCTGACAACGGTTGTGCAGACGGGTAGCCGAGCTGTTGCGCGGCAGTTTCGCCAGTTTCAGACGCGCCTTGAAGCGCTCTTCCATCGGCTTGCTCTCGTCATTCGCGATTTCTTTCAGCTCGGCACGCTTCGCGGCATATTTGGCCACCAGGCGTTCGCGCTTCTTTTCGCGTTCGATCATTGCTTTTTTAGCCATGTCTCAATCCTCCCGGCGCTTATGCGTTGAACGGCATGTTGAATGCTTTCAACAGTGCCTTTGCTTCAGCGTCGGTTTTCGCTGTGGTGGCAATTACGATATCCATGCCCCAGACTTCGTCGACCTTGTCGAAATCGATTTCCGGGAACACGATGTGCTCTTTCATGCCCATGGCAAAGTTGCCCTGACCATCGAAAGCAGGCTTTACACCGCGGAAGTCACGAACGCGCGGCAGCGCGATGGTGATCAGACGATCCAGGAATTCGTACATCCGGTCACCACGCAGGGTCACTTTCGCGCCCAGCGGCATGTCTTCACGGACGCGGAAGCCCGCGATCGACTTCTTCGCCTTGGTTGCAACGGCCTTTTGACCGGCAATCGCAGTCAGATCCTCGACAGCAGCTTTCGCTTTCTTCGAGTCTTTGACAGCCTCGGCACCACAACCGATGTTCAGAACGATCTTGTCCAGCTTGGGCAGCTGCATGTCGTTCTTGTATCCGAACTCTTCTTTCAGAGCGGCACGGATGGTTTCAACGTACTGAGTTTTCAGACGCGGGGTGTAGGTTGCGTTATCAAGCATCGATCACGTCCCCTGTGGTCTTGGCGAAGCGGACCTTCTTGTCACCTTCCATGCGGAAGCCAACGCGGGTCGCTTTGCCGTTCTTGTCCAGCAGTGCCAGGTTCGACAGGTCGATCGGGTTTGCCTGAGGCAGGCGACCACCTTGCGAGTTCTGCGACTGGCGGGTGTGACGGATGGCGATGTTGATGCCATCGACAACAGCTTTGCCGGCTTTGGGGTCAACCGAGGAAATGGTGCCCTCTTTGCCCTTGTCCTTGCCGGCCAGCACGACGACCTTGTCGCCTTTGCGGAGTTTAGCAGCCATGATTACAGCACCTCCGGAGCCAGCGAGATGATTTTCATGAAGTTCTTGCCGCGCAGTTCGCGAACAACGGGGCCAAAGATACGGGTACCGATCGGCTCGTTGTTGTTGTTCAGGATGACGGCGGCGTTGCGATCGAAGCGGATCGCGGTGCCGTCTTCACGACGGACTTCCTTGGCGGTGCGTACGACGACGGCCTTGCGGACGTCCCCTTTCTTCACGCGGCCGCGTGGGATGGCTTCCTTCACCGAGACGACAATGATGTCGCCGACGGAGGCGTATTTACGCTTGGAACCACCCAGGACCTTGATGCACTGAACTCGGCGAGCGCCGGAGTTGTCAGCGACATCCAGATTGGTCTGCATCTGGATCATGTGGTTTCTCCCGACCTGTGGGGGCTGGTCTTGTTAATTCCCCCAGGGTTTCGACAAATGGAAAGGCCTGGGGGCTTACGCCTCCAGAACCTCCCAACGTTTCGTCTTCGATTTCGGCGCGCATTCGATGATGCGTACGGTGTCGCCGACCTTGAAGGCGTTCTTTTCGTCATGAGCCCGGTATTTCTTGGACTTACGAACGGTTTTGTGCAGCAGCGGGTGCTTGAAACGGCGTTCAACCGAAACAGTCACGGTCTGCTCGTTGGCGTCGCTGGTTACTACTCCGGACAGGATACGCTTGGGCATAGGATTACTCCTCCGATGCCGCGGCAGCGGCCTTTTCGTTCAGAATGGTTTTGACGCGGGCAGCATTGCGGCGGGCCGCTTTGATACCAGCCGTGTTTTCCAGCTGACCGGTTGCCTGTTGAAAGCGCAGGTTAAAGCTTTCTTTCTTCAGGTTGGCCAGTTCCTCGCGGAGCTGGTCCGGGGTCTTGTCACGCAGTTCTTGGGCGTTCATCGCCTTTTTCCTTTGCTCAAAACACCAGAAGGCCCCGTACACGGGTCACCTTGGACCTGGTGGATGAATGATAGACATGCGAATCGCCCGACAACGCCGGGGGACACGCAGGATGCCGCCGTATAAGGGTTTGGGGGGTGGGTGGCAAGGGAAAGTTTTTCTGCCGATTTCATCGTGTGAATTGAATCAGCACCGGGCCATATCGCTCGCTGGAACGAACCGCGGAACAATGGCGAGGCCAGAGGGAGAAATAGTGTTTCCCTCAGCGTGTTTGCCGACCTAACATCGGTCTGTGATTATTGCGACCATTTAATTAAAAAGTGAGGTGTTTAATGCAAAATTCTAAATTGGCTACATTCACGTTCGCTGCCCAGATCTGTGCATCCACGACCATAGCGGCCCCCGACGGCAAATGGACGTTGACCATCAACTCCAGCCGGCCATGGCAGATGGATATTGCGGTTAACAACAACACACCGCAGGTTCTTGCCGCTCATGGAATTACACCGGAAGGGATCAAGGTAAGAAAGGTTACAAGCGATCGGCTTCAATTTGACGCCATAATATCTAAGCAAGACAGTTGTTCATCTGGAAGTGTGATGAAATTTGATCTTAAATTTAAGAATGGTGCCTACAGGTCAGGTTCCGTAAATGGGAATTGCATTGGCTTCCCCAAGTTCCGGGCGCGCGTTTCGGCCAAGTAGTTATCCAAAAACGCAAAACGCGGCCTCGTTTGCACGAAGCCGCGTCTTCAATTGTCTAAGTCTGAGTGACTTACGCCAGAGCGACGTTCACAGCCGATTCACGACCATCACGGCCGGGTTCGATGTCGAATGTTACTTTCTGGTCGTCGGCCAGGCCGGTCAGACCCGAGCGCTCGACAGCAGAGATGTGTACAAACACGTCTTTGCCACCGGTCTCCGGTGCGATGAAGCCAAAACCTTTAGTTGTGTTGAACCATTTTACGGTGCCATTGGCCATATCCGTAGTCTCCTAATAAATTGCTGCCCGCGGAATTGCGACAGCGTGGCGTAGTCGGTCTGGATCGAGAGACTGAACGCCGAATAACGGGAGACAGTGGTCGAAATAGAAAAACGTCTGCGAGGTTCTGCTACGCCATGTCGACGCATATTGCAAGGTCTATCGGTAACTTCTTGTGAATCGTGACCGGAATGGGCACCGTCCGTTCGTCTCGCAATCGCTTCACTGGGGTGACCCGTGTGTCATGAACCGGGGCTCACTCCCACTTGTAGTTGAAGCTGACACTGATCCGCTCGTCCTCGGCCATGTTCATCGGCACCTCGTGGCGCAACCAGCTTTCCCACAGCAGGACGTCGCCCACCTGCGGCTTCATATAGATGAACGGCTGCAAATCGCGCCGCCCACCTTTCAGACGCGTTGGCGCGGCCATCATGCGGCCTGAGCGGGGGTCTTCCAGTTTCAGCGCACTGGCCCCTTCGGGCATCGCCACATAGGTCGTGCCCGATATCACGCTGTGCGGGTGCAGGTGGCTGGAATGCATGCCACCCTCGGGCAGGATGTTGATCCAAAGGTCTTCTAGCTTCAACTCGCCTTCGCCCAGATCGAACTCCAGATCCCTGGCAAAAGCGGCAACGTGCTGATCCAGTACCTTCACCACATCGGCAAAGATAGGGAACCGCCAAGGCAGATCGGTTAGCGAGGCATAGCTGGTATAGCCGGGATAGCCGTTTTCCTCACACCATTGCTGCCCGGCCTCGTCATCTTCGGCGATGACAAGACACGAGTTTTCCAACTCTTCCGCATCGATCTCGGGACCGAACTCGGACAAAGCTGCGCGATAGAGACGGGTAACAAAGAGTGATTCAATCTGTGCCATAGCGCCCTCTTAACGCAGCCTCGTCACGATTGCGATGGGTCTTTTGCGAGGCTCTGCCTCGCGCTCCGGGATATTTTTTGCCAGATGAAGCAGGGGGGTCCGAATTTCATCTGGCTATAAATATCCCGGGGGAGTCGCGGCTTGCCGCGGCGGGGGCAGCGCCCCCAAATGAAAACCCCCGCCGGTTTCCCGACGGGGGTCAATTTTGTCACGAACGGGGAAATTCCCGGATCGCTTACCAGTCTTCGCGAACTACGACGCGGGTCTTGATCGGCAGCTTCATCGCGGCCAGGCGCAGGGCCTCACGGGCGATGTCGTCATTGACGCCGTCGATTTCGAACATCACGCGACCGGGCTTGACCTTGCAAACCCAGCGGTCCACCGAACCCTTACCTTTACCCATACGAACTTCGATCGGCTTTGCAGTGACCGGAGTGTCGGGGAAGATACGGATCCAGACACGACCCTGACGTTTCATGTGACGGGTCATGGCACGACGTGCAGCTTCGATCTGACGTGCGGTGACGCGCTCGGGTTGCAGGGCTTTCAGACCGTAGGTGCCAAAGTTCAGATCAGAGCCGCCCTTGGCTTCGCCCTTGATCCGGCCTTTGTGCATCTTGCGGAATTTAGTACGCTTTGGTTGAAGCATATCTTTCCCTCCTTAGCGACGACCGCCACCAGCACCACGAGGTGCAGGGCCGTCCTGGAGTTCCTGTGCTTTACGGTCACGTGCCTGCGGATCGTGCTCCATGATCTCACCTTTGAAGATCCAGACCTTGATCCCGATGATCCCGTAAGGAGTCATCGCTTCGGCATGTGCGTAATCGATGTCGGCACGCAGGGTATGCAGAGGCACGCGGCCTTCGCGATACCATTCGGTCCGTGCGATTTCGGCGCCGCCCAGACGGCCAGCGACGTTCACCCGGATACCCAGGGCGCCCATGCGCATGGCGTTCTGAACCGAGCGCTTCATTGCGCGACGGAACGAAACACGACGTTCCAGCTGCTGAGCGATCGACTCGGCAACCAGCTGCGCGTCAAGCTCGGGCTTGCGCACTTCGACGATGTTCAGGTGCAGTTCGCTGTCGGTCATACCAGCAAGCTTTTTGCGCAGAACTTCGATGTCTGCACCTTTCTTGCCGATGATGACACCCGGACGTGCGGTGTGGATCGTGACGCGGCACTTCTTGTGCGGACGTTCGATGATCACACGTGCAACACCGGCCTGCTTGCACTCTTTCTGAATGAACTCACGGATCTTGATGTCTTCCAGCAGAAGATCACCGTAATCCTTGGTGTCAGCGTACCAGCGGCTGTCCCAGGTGCGGTTGACCTGAAGGCGCATGCCGATCGGATTGACTTTATGTCCCATTAGGCTTGCTCCTCAACTTGACGCACCTTGATGGTGATCTCCGAGAACGGCTTCATGATCTTGCCGAAACGGCCACGGGCACGCGGACGACCGCGCTTCATGACCAGGTTTTTGCCAACCCATGCTTCGGCGACGATCAGCTCATCGACGTCCAGGTTGTGGTTGTTTTCGGCATTCGCGATTGCGGATTGCAGGCACTTTTTGACGTCCTGCGCGACACGCTTGTTCGAGAAAGTCAGGTCGGTCAGAGCCTTTTCAACTTTCTTGCCGCGGATCATTTGCGCAACCAGGTTCAGTTTCTGCGGGCTGGTGCGAAGCATGCGGGTTTTCGCCATTGCTTCGTTTTCAGCCACGCGGCGGGGGTTCTTTTCCTTGCCCATGACTTACTTCCGCTTCGCTTTTTTGTCTGCGGCGTGACCATAATAGGTCCGGGTCGGCGAGTACTCACCGAACTTCTGACCGATCATGTCTTCCGTGACGTTTACCGGGATATGCTTCTGGCCATTGTACACACCAAAGGTCAGACCCACGAACTGGGGCAGAATGGTGGAACGACGCGACCAGATCTTGATGACTTCGTTGCGGCCCGATTCGCGCGCTGCTTCGGCTTTTTTCAGCACGTAAGCATCGACGAAAGGACCCTTCCAAACAGAGCGAGACATGGATTAACGTCCCTTCTTCTTGGCGTGCCGCGAGCGGATGATCAGCTTCTGGGACGCTTTGTTCTTGTTGCGGGTACGCTTACCCTTGGTGTCCTTACCCCAAGGCGTAACCGGCGTACGGCCACCCGAGGTACGACCTTCACCACCACCGTGCGGGTGATCGATCGGGTTCATTGCAACACCACGAACCGACGGGCGCACGCCCTTGTGGCGCATACGACCGGCTTTGCCGAGGTTCTGGTTGCTGTTGTCGGGGTTGGACACGGCACCGACGGTCGCCATGCATTCCTGACGGACCATGCGCAGCTCGCCCGAGCTCAGACGGATCTGAGCGTAGCCGCCATCGCGACCAACGAACTGAGCGTAAGTACCGGCCGCACGTGCGATCTGACCGCCTTTGCCGGGCTTCATCTCGATGTTGTGGACGATGGTACCGATGGGCATGCCCGAGAAGGGCATTGCGTTGCCCGGCTTGATGTCAGCTTTCGCCGACGCGATGACCTTGTCACCAACAGCCAGACGCTGAGGCGCCAGGATATAGGCCTGC
>NZ_JBXWNA010000018.1:0-24852 GCF_059610125.1 Ruegeria sp. YTSA144 | reverse complement strand
GCCACTTGGGGAATGCAGGATAAAGACTGGTTATAATGCGGCCTTCATCCTGACTCGTTCAGAACGTGACAACCTTGTTTTGGCTGACCCTAAATCGACCGATTTGTTGAAGCCAATACTGTTTGGAACCCAGCTCCAGCAATGGAAATCTGAAGCGCCAGAAAAATGGATAATTTATATCCCAAAAGCAGGTATTAATATCTCAGACTATCCTGCAATCGAAGATTGGCTTCGGCCTCATAAGGCAAAGCTCGCAGCTAGAGCTGCCAAGCAGAAATGGTTTGAGCTGCAACAGCCACAACAGAAATATCAAGCCACTTATGAGGGCACCAAGCTAATCTACCGAGACATCGCAAATCGACCCAGTTTTTCAGTCGATACAGGTAATTACATTGACATGACTTGTTTCTGCATACCTGACGCGAGCCACTTTGAGGTGGCGTTACTATCATCTTCTGTTTTGTGGTTTTCATTAATTAGTGAAACGACGGTGGCCAGGGGCGGCTATTTTCGGATGAAATCACAATACTTGGAACCTTTACCCATTCCAGATGCCACTCCCGCTCAAAAAGCCGCCCTTGCCACCCTCGCTGAAACTGCTCAAACCCACGCAGAGGCTCGCTATAGCCTGCAAACCGCTCTGACCCGCCGGATACCCGATCTCTGCCCGCCTGACCGCGAACCCAAGTTGACCAACAAGCTCAAGGAATGGTGGACACTGCCCGATTTTGCCGCCTTCCGCGCCGAGGTGAAGAAGGTGTTCAAGGCCGACATCCCGCTGGCCGAGCGGTCCGACTGGGAGGATTGGATCAACCGCGACCGCGCTGAGATCGCCCGCCTGACCGCTGAGATCGCCCAGGCCGAAGCCCGGATCGACAGCATCGTCTATGACCTGTTCGACCTGACCGAAGACGAAATCGGGCTGCTAGAGGCGGCAATCTAACCGGCGCGCACACAGATTGTTGCCCAAACACAACGCCTGGAGACGCAAGAGAACAATCGAAGAACTCACGCTTGCAATTTGGTAAATTTTCTGTTAAAATGAAAAATGGACCGAACCCTTTATGGGTCGGTCCTTTTCCGTAACCGCAGTGCGATTCGGCTTAACTGTCAAAGGGTATGTCCCATGAAGAGGAACACCCGTCAAGCAAAATCGTACTGCACCAGCGTCATGAAAGGACGTAAATGCAGTATACAATGCAAATTTTTGAGTACGAAGACAACGATCAGTTCCGTGTTATCGACCGTGAAGGAGAGCCTTGGTTCGTTTTGACTGAGGTCTGCAAAAAGATCGGAATTGCGAACCCACGGGATGCCGCGAGCCGTCTTGATGACGATGAGAAGGATGGCGTCGGAATTTCCGACGCCATGGGCAGGGAGCAGAAGACCACCGTCATCAGCGAGTCCGGCCTCTACTCTCTCGTGCTGCGCTCATCCAAGCCAGAAGCAAAGCGTTTTAAGAAATGGATCACCTCAGAAGTCCTTCCGAGCATTCGGAAAACTGGCTCTTATGGTGGTCACGTTCCAGCCTTTATCAAGCGCTACAACGAGAACTGGAACAGGGTCAGCGCGGGTCATTTCTCAGTGATCAACGAACTGGTTGTCAGGTTGTGGGGACGCCTTGAAATGGTCGGCCACATGATGGCGGACCGGGCCCCGAATGGGACACAACTACGCCCCGATACCAGCGTAGGAAAGCTCTTCGCAAAGTGGCTCGACGAGAACCATCCCCGGCTGAGTGGGTCTCACTCGATGTACTCACACAAGACCGATGAGTGGGAAGGCGATGCACGACAGTATCCAAACAGTATGCTGCCGCTATTCATCGAGTTCGTTGATAACGTCTGGATTCCCGAGCATTCGGAGCGTTATTTCAACACTCGCGACCCAGCGGCGCTGCCCCATCTGCCCAAGCTGCTACCAGCGAAGGCAGCTTAAGATCGTTCGCCCCTTTGGGGGCGTCCGCGCGAAGCGCCGGGCCTGTCAGCGGGTGGCCTTCAGGTTGCCCGCCGACAGGTCACCCTGAAACCGCCCACCACCTGGATCACACCAGAACGCAAAAGGCCCCCGCCTGCTGACGGGGGCCTCGATCATTGCAGTGGTGCGGACTGTTACTCGGCTGCCATCCGGTCGGCCTGCGCGGTGCGCTCCATGATGTAGTCCACGGCCTTCTGCGCCTCGGACGCGGCGCGAAAGATCGCACGGTTGTCTTCCTTCATCGCCTCAAGCCAGCCTTCAACATATGCAGCGCTCTGGTCGAATTCGGGCTCCACCCCGATCTGCGCGCAAAGCATGCAGTTGCCAATCTCCGCGACCAGCTCCTCGAAGGCGTATGCCTTACGGTCATTGAACCTGCCCAAGCGGTCCAGCCGCTTTGTCGCGCCTGTCCAGTGGGTCAGCTCATGTGCCAAGGTGCCGTAATATCCTGCGGCTCGGTGGAACGTGCCAATCGGCGGCATGTGGATGCGGTCGGTCTTGATGTTGTAGTAGGCACGCGGCTCTTCGGTGCTGTCGATCTGTGCGCCACTTGTTGCAAAGAACGCTTCCAACGTAGGATCGGCTTTGGTGCCAAGATCACGGGGCGGATCGGGCAGGATGTAGAATTCAGCGGGCAAGCCCTCGATCTGGTCGGCGTTAAACACGCGGTAGGCCTTGGCATAGGGGATCTGGCGTTCCTCGCCGTTCTCGTCCTCGCGCTCAACGGTGCCGTATTTCACGACCGTCGCGGATTTCTCGCCCTTGCGAACATGGCCCCCAAGCTGCTTGGCCTGATTGAACGTCATCCAGCGGGCTGAGCTGTAATCCTTGGCCATCGCTGTCGCCCAAAGCATCAGGATGTTGATGCCCCGATAGGCCTCGCCGTTAAACCGTTCCGGCAGGCTGACCCCACCTCCTCCACCGGTCCACGGCTTGCGCCAGGGCGGCGTCCCCGCCTCGATCTGCGCGACAATCTGATTGGTGACATGGGAATAAACGTCAAACTTCTCTGCGGTCATTTGTGACCCTCCTTTGAGTGACGCGGGCCGGGTCTCTTCCCCTTTCCGCCAATGGGCGGGCCTTCCTGTTCTGATCTTTGGAATGCCCATGCATTCCGAAGGGCAGAGCAGGTAAGGGCAAAGCCCGTCCTGCGGCCTGGCGGGGCCGTGACAACCGGGTGGAGGGCGTGAATTTGGGAGGGAACCGCGCGCCTGCGTGTGGGAGGAACCGGAATTCTCGACCGGAACCGACGCCACCGGCGGCGCTTGCCGGTTTTCTCGGACCCGCCGGGATGGCAGGCGGATCAACAGAATTTGGAAGCTGTCAGGGTTGGGGTGAGCGGGCTTTAGCCCGTCGATCCCCTGCCCTGTCTATCTCTCAAAGCGAGACCGGCACGCTGCCGGGATCACAGGATATTCATACTGCAAATTCTGCTGCCAGAGCGAACATAGGCCCAATCTGTCCAGCATGATGGCTGGCAAAGCTGACTTCCTCAGAAGACCCGTCACATCAAATTGTTCTTTATATGTTCCACGGAAAACCATACAATCTCCAGTAGAGCCAAGCAGGGAGCCAAGATGAAGATCAGGGTCACTCAGTTCATCGAGTTTGCATACGGAGACAAGCGAAAAGACAAGGCAAAGGTCAAAAGTATAATTGGTGACCTCGACTTGCCATATGACCCTGCAAGGGACCGCTACAAGCAATTCCGGGAAGCCATGGCTTCTCTTGAAGATAAAAAGATTTCGACTGAAAAATTCTTGGCGCTGCATTCTAGCGTTTCCGCAAACAAATCTGCCGGATATAAGGTTCTGTGCCAAAATTATCTGGACCTAAAAGAAGATCACGCGCTCATCTGGCAAGGACGCAGCCCGGTAGAAGCAGACATTTCTGGCCTACGTATCACGACAGCTTGGTATCTGCGTACTGAGGCAAACAACCAGAGACGAATTATTTTCCTGCATTTCGGGAAGGAACAACTACCCCGGAAAAAGGAGCGAGGTTTGCTGACTATACTGCGACTTGCGCAACCAGATTCTGCGGGCGTCGGCATTCTCAACATCCAACCAGGAACACTGATAACCGCAACGCGGCTAGATCAAAACGAAGCCGATTATTTGAAGACTCGCGCTGAGAAATTTTTGTATCTTGCCAAGGAGTTGCAGTCAGGCGAGTGAAGAACCACCATTCAACGAATGTCGCATATATCGCGTGGTTCCGATGGCTGGCGGCAGGGTAAAACTACCGGATGAACCTCCGAGAACGCGTAGCAAAGAACATCATTGATCGTCGCAAGAACCTTGGCCTGAGCCAGGAAGACTTGGCGAAACAGGCAGGCCTCAGCCGTGCCTATGTTGGCAAGATCGAGAACGCGCGATTTTCTGTGACCATCGACACGATTGAGAAGATTGCTCATGCTCTGGAGGTTGACGCGGATGTCCTGTTCGAACCCCGATAGCCAGACGCGAGAGCAGCGATCTCTGGCTTGCTTCACTCGACCGAGGCATCCGGCTTCTGATCGAACAGGATCACCCTCCCGTCGCCACTGTCCGGATCGTTGACCAGAACAAACGGCACATCGGCCCCGTCCTTCTCATAGAGACAGCGGTATTTCATCTTGCCGTCGAGCGGATCGCGCACCTGGTCATAGCGGAAGCTGTGCGGGATGCCCTTCTCGATCCAGCCTTCAACACCTGCGGGCGTCACAAGCGATAGCGGCTTTCCGTCCAGCAAGATCGTCTTGCCCACGTTGAACACTTCATACATCCGTTCAGTCTCCTCTGATATGCCATCGGATTGCGTCACAGGCTGTGACCTTCGCCGCGATCCTTGTCCCGCGTGTTTTCATTCTCGTCGTCACCGCGCTCCTGTTCGCGCTCGTCCTCGATCTCCAGCCGCCCGCGCGGCTTGTTCAGCACGTCTTTCAGGCGTTCGTTGACGGACGGCTTCCGCGCCGCGCGTCCTGTCTCCTCGCCCAGATCATACTCGCTGTGACCGTCCAGCTTGTGAACCGCTGCCTGGCCGTCGCGACCGGCGTCCTTTTCCATGATCTCCTTCAGCCGCTCACGCGCATAATTGCGGCCTTCCGGTTTCGGCGTGTCGTCCTGGTCCCGTGACCGGCCCAAGACACGCGCCAGCCGCTCCCGGAAGTCATCCGGGTTTCGGTCGCGGTCGTGATCTTTCGCAGTCGCAGCCCTGAGTGCCGCCAGACCGGCAGAGACGCGGCCCTGCCCGGCCTCGCGCTCGATGCCGTAGGTCTCGCGCGCCAGTTCCAGCCGCGCGCGCATTTCACGGAACGCGGCGCGGGCTTGGCGGGCGGCATGGACCACGGCCCCGCGCTCGGTGACGGGTTTGTATTCCCGTCCCTGGCGCTCGGCCATCGCCTTCGCCCGCCGCTCCATGGAATTGGCCGCTGGCCCCAGCTTCAGCTCGGGGTCGCGGTCCAGCTCCTCGGCGGACAGCTTGTCGCCACGCTCCTGGGCGGCCTCGCGCTGCGCTTCGAGCGACCGGTGATCAACGCGCTCCACCTCCCCTGCCCGCTCCAGCGCGCGGTTCTGCAACTCGGCCCAGAGGCCACGCATCTGCTCGATCTCGACACCACCGGTCTTCGCGGAATCGAGCACGCGAGTCTTGGCGGTGAAGCCTTCTGGTTCCAGCCTGCGAGTGGAGGTCAGAACATGGGCGTGATGATTTCGCTGATCGCCCTCCCGGTGCGGCGCGTGGATCGCCACATCGACGGCCACGCCGTAGCGGCTGACCAGCTCCTGGGCGAAGTCGCGGGTGATCTGCGACCGGTCCTCGGCGCTGATCTCGGAGGGCAGGGCCAGCTCCCACTCGCGGGCGGTGACGGAGTTGCGGCGGGTCTCTCTGGCCTCGACCTCGTTCCAGAGGCGGGACCGATCCGTGGCCCAGTCCGGCGCGTCTTTCGGTGCCAGGATGAAGGTCTCCTCGATCCCCTGCTTGCGGGTGTAATCGTGGACACGACCTTCACGCTGGCACTCGATGCGCTCCCCGACACGGTAGGCCGCGGCTGCCGTGGCAGAGCGTCCGGCGCTGCGTTTGATCGTCTTCACAGAGAGGTGGTAGCTGGCCATGCGCCCTCCCCTCTTCCGTGATGCGAACGATCATCGCGCGCGCCGCTGCTGACCCCGGCCCTTGCCCCAACATGGGCCACCGGGTCAGCCGTCTTTTCCCCGATGGATCGCGCCCTGCCCCGGCGCGCTACGAATGGAAAAGACAGCCCGCCCGAAGCGAGCCTTTGGCTCTCCGAGGCGCGGGCTTGCCAGTGATCTGCCCCCAGATCCCCAGCCTCATGGGGGGCGGGATATGGGGACAGATCACTGGCGGTTTGCCGGAGGCAAACCCGGTTCGGGTCGGCACCGTCAGGTCCGGCGACACGAACCACCCGCAAGGGAGACGCCAGTGGCAGACCGGCCCCCACCGTGGGGCATCGGGCGAGACACTGGTGCGACATTGCGGGACGCGATCCAACTGCCAAAGTTGGCCCTGGAGAGTTTGAGAGGCCGGGAGGGCCTTTCATTCCGGCGCGGTTCGCGTCGGACGGAGTTCGCCATCGGCTGAGGCCCTGCCTCAAGGAGATCGCACGCAAATCTCGGAACCATAGGTGGAGAGTTTGCATAAGTGCGCCCTTGTCCTTTACAGGCCTACGGGTAAGCGCTATCGCTGGTTGTGGCAAGCCTAACCTTTACACCTGCCCTCTTTGAAGTGGATTCCCGAATTGGCCGAGACTGAGCTTGAACGTGCCGAGAAACGCTACGCCCAGGCCAAGGCCCGCCTTCAGGCTCTGAAGAACCGGGAAGCCACCAGACAGCGCAAGCTGGATACACGGCGCAAGGTGATCCTGGGCGGGGCGCTCATGGACCTGGCGGAACGGGATTCCAATGCCGCCGCCATGCTCGACCGGCTGATCCGTAACCTCTCCCGCGAACAGGATCGCAAAGCCTTTGCGGAGTGGGACGCTCCCTCCCCTACCCCAAGCGATGACGGTGCAACCTGATGCGGAGCGTGATGCTCGTCTTCGGGGGTCTGTTCCGCTTCTTCGGTCGGTTGATCTTCACGCCTATCATGCTCGGATGGTTGATCGGAGCGATGGCCTTCGGAGCGATGCTCGGAACGCTTGTGGCCACACCGTTCATCTTCACCTTCTTCGACCAGACGCCCGGCGAAAGCGCCTGGCAATGGCTGGTCTTCGGTCCATTCATGTTCGTGGGTGCTGTCTTCGGGTTCCAGTACTGGCGCATGGCCTCAGGGGCGGATGCGTATTTCGGGCTGACCGGCGACAGCCACGGCTCGGCGCGGTTTGCCAACCGCAAGGAGCTGAAGAAGCTGGAGCGGAGCAAAGGGCAAGACGATGCCGGACTTCTGATCGGACGCAATCCGCACACAGGGCGGCTCTTGCGCTATGACGGCCCGGCGCATCTGATCACCCTCGCCCCGACACGGGCCGGGAAAGGCGTCGGCACCGTGATCCCGAACCTGCTGGCGGCGGAACGCTCGGTCCTGGTGATTGACCCCAAGGGTGAGAACGCGAGGATCGCGGGCGAGGCCCGGCGGCGCTTTGGAACGGTCCATGTCCTTGACCCCTTCGAGGTCAGTGGGCACCCCTCGGCCTGCTATAACCCGCTCGACCGGCTAACACCGCACAGCCTCGATCTGGGCGAGGATGCCGCCTCCCTGACAGAGGCGCTGGTCATGGACCCGCCGGGCCAGGTGACGGAAGCCCACTGGAACGAGGAGGCGAAAGCCATCCTCGGCGGTCTGATCATGTTCTGCGTCTGCCACGAGGACCGCGACCGCCGGTCCCTCGCCACCGTCCGGGAATATCTCACCCTGCCCCCGGAAAAGCTGCGCGCTCTGTTGGAGCTGATGCAGGACAGCGACGAGGCAGGCGGGCTGATCGCCCGCGCCGCCAACCGCTTCCTCGGCAAGGCGGATCGAGAAGCCGCCTCGGTTCTGTCGAACGCACAGCGGCACACCCATTTCCTGGACTCGCCCCGGATCGCGAAGTGTCTGGCGCGCTCGGACTTCGCCTTTTCCGATCTGCGCCATCGGATCACTTCGGTGTTCCTTGTGCTGCCTCCGAACAGGATGGACGCCTACAGCCGCTGGCTGCGCCTTCTGGTCTCTCAGGCCCTTCAGGACATTGCGCGAGACGCTGAGCGGCCTCAGAACGCGTCAGAGGGCCGTTCTGAGCGCCTTACGGCCCCTGCCCTCTTCCTCCTCGATGAATTCGCCGCCCTGGGCCGTCTGGAGGCCGTAGAGCGCGCCATGGGGCTGATGGCGGGCTACGGGCTTCAGCTCTGGCCGATCCTCCAAGACATGAGCCAGCTCAAGGACCTTTACGGCGAACGCGCTGGCACCTTCATCGCCAATGCCGGGGTGCAACAGGTCTTTGGGGTGAATGACTTCGAGACGGCCAAGTGGCTGAGCCAGATGATCGGCCAAGAAACCGCCGGGTTCCAGACTGACAGCTTCAAGCCCGGTGATGGCCCCAGCTTCTCGAACAACCTCACGGGTCGCGATTTGCTGACCCCCGATGAAATCATGCAGCTCCCGCCGAAACGCCAGCTCCTGCGCGTCCAGGGGCAGGCCACCGCCGTCGCGCAAAAACTGCGGTACTACGCCGATCCTGAATTTGCCGGGCTGTTCACGCCCGAAACCCCATAACCCGAAAGCAATCCACCATGTCTGACACGCCTGCCTCCCCTGCCCCGCTCTCGGATGATGATCTGCGCGAAACGCTCGATCTTCTCGCCACGGCTGTCGCCAGCATCTCGGATCGGGTGGATGATCAGACACGGGTGCTCGACCGCGTGAATAAGACGGCGACGGAAGCCCGCTCTGCCGCCTTCGCCGCGCAAAAGCAGACGGACCCGGAACACTATGGCGAGATTGTCGGCGCAACCATCAACGGCAAGATCGGCGACACCCTGACCCGCGTCGGCCAGATGGCCGGTGATCTCCTCCGGGCGTCCAACCACACTCAGGAAGTTCTCAGGAAAGCTGAGGATGCCAGGTCGGACACAATGCGCCAGCTCTGGGAACGGGAACAAAAGCTGGAGCGCTTCAAAAGCCGTCTTCCATGGTTCGGCCTGGGTGCCGTCGTTCTTACTCTTGTCCTGACGGTGACGCTTCCTCGTTTCTTAGCCAGCAACGCATCCATGTGCGCTGTCCTTGGAGCGTCCTGGACCACGACAACCACGGGTGTTGATGCCTGCGTGTTTTATCAGCGGTGAAGTGCTGATGGTGATCGGCTCTGACTGAGAAGCTGGGTGTTATATTTGTGTTAAAATCTGTGTTACGCGTCTTCAGAACCGGCGCAAAGCTTTGAAAAATAATGGTTTTCCCTGAGTTCTGGTAACTAATAACACGAATCCCGGTAACTGAAATCCTGCTTTTGGTAACTGATAACACGAATCTTGACTGCGGTAACTAAAACCACGAATGTCGACTCATGGTAACTGATAACACGAATACTCTCGCCCCGCTCCTGCCGGATCGCCATCCGCAGCATGATCTGTTCATTTGTGATGTGGCGGACGCTGTCCTGAAGGACGTGATGCAGCACATGGAGCATCCGTTTTATTCCCTCTCAAAGAAGCCTGAGACGACGATCAAACGCTATGAGAATGGCGATAAGTGGCTTCAGATCACGCCGAGCGTGAAAGGCTTGGCGACGATCTATGACAAGGACATTCTGATCTACTGTATCAGCCAGATCATGGCGAAGCTGAAAGAAGGTGAAGCCGTCTCTCCTCGTGTGCGGATCAACTCCAGAGAACTGCTTATCTTCACCAACCGAGGGACAAGTGGCCGGGAATATCAGTCCTTGCTTGATGCCCTTGATCGCCTCGAAGGAACGCGGATTAGGACAAACATCGTCACTGGCGATGAAGAGCAAGTCGATGGTTTTGGACTGATCGACGCGTCGTCGATCCGCCGGAAACATGGCCTCGATGGCCGTCTTCTCTGGTGTGAAGTGAAGCTGTCAGATTGGGTTTTTAACGCAATCCGGAACGAAGAAGTGCTGACTCTCCACCGGGACTACTTCCGCCTGCGCAAGCCCATTGAAAGACGGGTGTACGAGATCGCTCGGAAGCATTGCGGGCAGCAGAAAACCTGGCGCATCACGCTGGCTAAGTTGCTGCTTAAGACTGGGTCGCAAAGCCCACAGAAGCGCTTTCGGCAGATGATCCGGCAACTCGCAGAGCATGACCATTTGCCGGACTACCATGTTACCTTTGAAGATGAAGCTGACATGGTGGTGTTCACTAATCGCGGCACGATGTCCACTGCTCAGCTTGTTGAAGGCAGTATTCCACCGCTGCAGTCTGACACCTACGAAGAAGCGCGCCATGCAGCGCCTGGTTGGGACGTTCGTTTCCTGGAGCGTGAGTGGCGCGGCTGGTGTGTTGAGCCACCCCGCAATGCCGACCGGGCCTTCATCGGGTTCTGCCGAAAGTGGTTTGAGAAGCGAGGCAGGCCCTGAGATTAAAAACCGGTTACAGAAATAAAACCGGTAAGAGATTTAATTCAGGTATTGGATTTAATTCCGGTGTAAGATATACAACCGGTAACAACAAAGCGGCAGGATCGAGCAATGCCCGTCATCGTAATGGCAAGCCCCAAAGGCGGGGTTGGAAAATCAACATGCGCCGTTCTTCTGGCGTCTGAGTTCGCCCGCATGGGCGCGGACGTCACGGTGCTTGACTGTGACCCGAACAAGTCTCTTACCCGGTGGGCATCGCATGGCGCACCTTCTGGTGTGACCCTGAAGGGCGATGTTGGTCGTTCAGAGATCGTTCCAACCATCCGGAGCGCAGACGGTGACGGCAAAATCGTCATTGTGGACCTCGAAGGTGTTGCGTCCCAGCTCGTCAGCCGCGCCATTTCCCAGGCGGACCTGGTGATCGTCCCGATGCAGCCAACAGCGCTCGACGCAGAGATCGGCTCAGAAGCACTGGCATTGGTTCGCGAAGAGGAAGAAGCGCTTGGGCGGTCAATCCGGCATGCGGTGGTGCTGACCAAGACCAGCGCAGCCGTCAAAAGCCGCGTACAGAAGGAACTCGAAGCACAGCTCAGCGGGGCAGGGATCGACGTGATCGAGCCGTCCCTGGTCGCGCGCGCAGCGTTCTCGGAACTGTTCGCCTATGGGGGCGATCTGACAGCGATGATGAATGACCCAGAGATGGTCACAGGCGGCAAGGTAGATAAAGCGTTGGCAAACGCTCAGGCATTCACGGAGGCGGTTTATGAGCGGCTCAAATAGGCTTGCGGGGCTGAAAGCCCGTCCGAAAGGGACGACCGTTGAAGAAGTACGGCGCGTAGATGAAGTTGGCGAAGCGAGAGGCTTTCTGGATCGAACCCCACGAAAGAAGCCGGGCCGCAAACCAAGCCCGCGCACGTACCAGTTACATCCCAAAGTGCTGCCGGAAGTTGGTGAAGCAATCGCTTCTGAGGCTGAAGCGATTGGGATCACACAGGGACAACTCATAGAGCGGATGTGGTCTGCCTATCGCGGCTGAGTAACCATGCAAGCTTTACATTAAAAGCTCGCATGAGGACGCTAGCCTAAAACTCAATAAAACATGGGGAAAGCGCAGCATCTCGCAACATGCCACTTCCGTCATGCAAGGTTTATGGGTATTATATCCATACAACCCTGCAAGGATTTGCACGTGAAAGCAGCGACCGAGACCACCTGGAACAAAGGCCGTGTCGTGGGCAAAAAGCCACCTTTGACGCCTGACCAGGTTTCCCTGATCCGAATGCTCCTGCGCCAGGAAAAAGCCTTGCGTGATCTGGCGCTGTTCAACACCGCCCTCGATACCAGCTTCCGGGGCTCCGATCTGGTGCGGCTGCGGGTGGCAGATGTGGCGACCCCAGCAGGGGTGCGCGAGATCGTCGAAATCCGGCAGAAGAAAACCGAGGCCCGCAATGCGCGCCCGGTCCAGGCGCGATTGTCTTCAGACACGCGCGACAGCCTGCGCGCCTATCTCACCGCCTCTGAAAAGCCGCTGCACGGCTGGCTCTTCACGGGGCAGGGGGCACGATGGTCCAATACCCACCTCAGCGAAAGCCAGCTTTGGCGGCTATTCCGCTCCTGGCTGGAAAAGGCACATCTCGATCCCAGCCTCTACGGCCTGCATTCGCTGCGCCGGACCTTCCCGACCCATATCTACCAGCAGACCGGCAACCTGCGCGCGGCCCAGCTGCTGCTCGGCCATGCCAGCATTGAAAGCACCAAGGAATACATCGGTACCGAACAGGCCGAAGCCCTCGAAATTGCGCGCAAGTATCACCTGTGACGGCTATGCAGACCTATCTTGAGAAACGCCAGCCTGCGCAAAAAATGGCCCGGTTCTACCGGATGGCGGTCATGCCGAACCTGTTCGGCGAATGGACGCTGTACCGCGAATGGGGCCGCATAGGGCAGGGCGGTCAGGTTCGGATGGATTGGTTCGAGGACGAGAACCAGGCCGTCGCGGCTCTGATTACACTGGAAGCCTCCAAGCGTCAGCGCGGCTACTGGGTGGAGCCTCAGCAGCTCGCGATGTTTGGATAACTTTATTAGCCCAGTTTACATCTGAGCGGGATGTCTATATGTCCTTAGGACATATAGACATCCCGCTCGAACCTAGTCACGCTTTTATTTGCTTGGGGTCTGTTACGGCTGAGTGCAGGATCGTACGTTAACGCGCCACAGCCCCCGTTTTGAGCCCTGTGGTCGCTTTCGTTATGGCGATGAGCGTGGTGCGCCCGTTTGTTGGCCGTGAAGGTGGCAAGAAATAGGGGTGATTACTTCACAACTTTGCCCCGGTTTGCCGCCGCCACCGGTATTCGCCGGTGAGCAGGATGTGAGCCCATCCAAGCGGCGAGATATGCGCAAGAAGAGCGGGGTCGCAATTCAACCCGGCCCGCTGCCGCGCGGCTACAGCCTGACCGAGGTGCTTGGTGTTCCAATAGATGATGATGGCGGCGAGGAGGTTGAGGCCAGCCATGCGGTAGTGCTGCCCTTCGGTGGTGCGATCCCGGATTTCACCCTGTCGCCCGATGCGCAGGGCGTTTTTCAGGGCGTGATGGGCCTCACCCTTGTTCAGGCCAATCTGGGCCCGCCGCTGCATGTCGGCATCGAGGAGCCATTCGATGATGAAGAGGGTCCGCTCGACGCGGCCGATTTCGCGGAGTGCCAGGGCCAGCTCGTGCTGGCGCGGATAGGCCGCGAACTTCTTGAGCAGCTGACTGGGCGGCATGACGCCCGTCACCATGGTTGCAGCAGACCGCAGCACGCCGGGCCAGTTCTGGACGACAAGGCCCTCGCGGATCTTGCCGCCGATCAGGCTGCGCAATTCGTTTGGCGCTGACGCCGGGTCGAAGAGGTAGAGCCGTCTGGATGGCAGGTCGCGGATACGCGGGATGAACCGGAACCCGAGCAGCGACGTCACGGCAAAGACGTGATCGGTGAAGCCGCCGGTGTCGGCATATTGCTCTGTGATCTTCCGCCCCGCCTCGTTCATCAACAGCCCGTCCAGGATGTAGGGCGCTTCGCTTACGGTGGCGGGAATGTTCTGGGTGGCGAACGGACCGAACTGATCGGAGACATGAGTGTAGGCTTTCAGCCCCGGCGCATTGCCATATTTTGCGTTGATTAGATTCATCGCCTCGCCCTGACGCGCCGCCGGGAAGAACTGTCCATCACTGGATGCGGTTGTGCTTACGCCCCAGAACTTTGCCATCGGCAATCTGGATTGTGCGTCTATGACTGTCGCCAGTGCCCGGTTGATGGCGTCGCTTTCGATGTGCCAGCGGGACAGGCGTGACAGTTGTAGGTAATCATGGGTGTTGCTGGCTTCGGCCATCTTACTCAGGCCAAGATTCAGCCCTTCCGCCAGCAGAACGTTCAGCAGCCCAATCCTGTCCTTACAAGGGGCACCTGTTCGCAGATGGGTAAAGGCGTCTGTGAATCCAGTGGCTTCATCCACTTCCAGAAGCAGATCGGTGATGCGGATATCTGGAAGTTGCCGATAGAGATCGAGGACGAGCTCTTCCGCCTCGTCAGGTACGGCAGTTGTCAACCGCTCGATCTTGAGTGTGCCATTCTCGATAGACCCGCCGGGGATGGCTCCGTGCCTGGCGGCACGCGCTAAACGGTTCAGGCTGTCGGTGATCCGCACCTTTCGATCTGAAAGCCAAGTGGCCGGATCAAGAGGCATGGTCAATGTGGGGATGGCAGAAACAGCTGAGATTGGCACAAGAGCCTGTTTCAAATCAGCGTAGCGCCTTGAATGCCCCAGCCAGATATCTCCGGAACGGAAGGCATCGCGCAGATGAAACAGCACTGCAACCTCCCAGAGGCGATGGTCATCCTCCGGCTGAGCTTTAAGGTGCCGATGCCATTTCGAGCCGCGCCGCAGGAAGCCAACGGGTCGTTCCTCGGGCCTTTCATCGTCCGCGATCAACGTGCTGGCCTGCAGCAAGGGCGCTGTGACACCCGCCGCCTGGATATCCAACGCGCGCAACATGCGCGGGGCATAGCGCCGGAACCGGCGATGTCCTTGCACGACATGAGCAAGCGGGTCTGCTACCATGGTGTTGGTCAATTGCGCCGACGTGGCAACCAGCTCCTCCAGGACCGACCATCCAGGTGTGTCCGAAACGGCGGTTTCGAGGGATACACCATCGCTATGTGCGGCGAGCAAGACGGTTCCCAACTCGGTGAAGGAGCGCAGGGTTTGCTGGACAGCGGCCTTTGCGTCGTCAACGCGGACATCACACAACCTCTTGGCATCGCGCCATGTCTTTCCAACGATCCGATCATGGGTTTCGACAACGGCATCAGCGATAGTCGCCTGCCATTCCACTACACAGACCGCCAGAATGGCCAGCCGCCGGTCACTGGAAATGTCCCGTAATCCGTCTGCAAAATACCGTTCACCCTGTCTGCGCAATCGAGCGATCCGATGAGGCGGAACCCCGTCCAGAGTTTCGGTCGGAATACCAAGCGCCTGCAAAAGCTCCAGCCGATCCAGAAGGCGACTGGCCCCGGCCGAGTTCTTTCCGACCTCAAACTGACGCAGCCAGACAAATCGGCTGATCCGCTCATCGACCAGTTCCGTTAGCAATGAATCCAGTTGGGCTTGCTTGGTTTCACCGAGACGTTTCGCAATACGGCTGTCGATCTTCCGTTCTGCGGCAACCAGGGCATCAGCGCAAAGCCGTTCGACAACGGAGACACCGGGCAGGATTGTTTGCGACTGGCGGCATTGCTCCACGAGCCGCCGAGCCAAATCCAAATTTGATCGTGCTGTTTCCGCTTCCCGTACCAACCATGTTTTCAGATCACGTGCCCCCTGACCCGAGAACATCTTGTAGCCGTAAATCTCTCGCAGATCGGCAAGGTGTTCGCGTCGGGTTTCGGCCCGGTGCGCGTATTCCGTCAAGTCTTCAGGCGCTATGCCCAACTGTGTCGCCAGAAACTCTGTAATCTCGGATGGAATGATTTCCCCCGGCTGCAACAGCCGACCCGGATAGCGAAAGACACAAAGTTGCAACGCAAACCCAAAACGGTTGTGTGCCCGGCGGCGGGATCGAATGTGTTCGATGTCATCATCGGCCAGCGTGTAGTGCCGCAGCAAGGTCTCTTCATTGGTTGGAAGATCAAACAGCGCCGCCCGCTGTCGGTCGCTCAAAATCTGGCGTCTTGGCAATTCTAATTCCTGATTGAAGGGTAGTGGGCTTGTCCGTAAGAGGATCGGTCAGCGGACGATTTCCCGCCACGACGCCCCTTCAACAAAACTGGCTCAAAGAAAGTCTCATATAGATGGTACGATCAAAATTGCAATGAAGGGACCTTATTCGTACAGTTTGGCCATGAACACCACTCTTATCGGATATGCCCGCTGCTCCACCGACAGCCAGGACCTCACTGCGCAGAAACAAGCGCTGGAAAATCTCGGCGTGGCCCCGGATCGCATTTACACAGATCATGGCTTGACCGGCACCAATCGCGCCCGCCCCGGTCTGGATCAGGCCATTGCCGCTGTGCGGGAAGGCGACACGTTTGTCGTGCCCAAGCTCGACCGGCTGGCCCGCTCCGTGCCAGATGCCCGCGCCATAGCAGACCAGCTCCAGAAGAAAGGGGTAAAGCTTGCCCTCGGCTCATCCGTCTATGACCCGACCGACCCAATGGGAAAGATGTTTTTCAACATCCTCGCCACCTTTGCCGAATTCGAGGCCGATCTGATCAGCATTCGAACCCGAGAAGGCATGGCCATCGCACGCGCCAAAGGTAAACTGCGCGGCAAACAACCCAAGCTATCTGAGAAGCAGCAGCGCGAACTTTGCCGCATGCATGCCACCGGTGAGTACTCCATCAGCGATCTTGCCGAGGTGTTCTCCGTGTCGCGGCCAACGGTGTATCGGACCCTGAAACGGCATCAAACCTGACCTTCACTGCACTGCGTTTGAACCGGTACGATGTAGGGCAAGCCTCGCATTCGTTGAATCTCCACGAATGACTTCGTTTATGGGGGAACTGGTGAGCTAAAGCGCAATTTCACGCGAGAAGAAGAGAGTCAGGGACAATTGAACGGCACAAATGTGCTGGCCATGCCTTCGTTCATCGTCATAATCGTCAGTAGATTGGCCAGCTTAAGCTCATCTTTGGACCGCGGACAGATATTCCCTGGCTCAATGCACCCAGCGTCAATGAATTGTTGGTTTTGTTCCAATAGTTCCGCTCGTATGCCAGAGGTTCCAAGGATACCCAGAGCGTCATTAACGGCGCTTTGGTAAAGCTGGCATTTCTGAACACTCCAACTATCAGCATCACCGATTTGAGCCACCACAAGCCCGGGCAAAGACGCCACCAGCGCGCTTAGAAACGTATGAATGAGCCAACTGTTTTTCATAGTGCAATACCGTTTATCGGGCAGGGACCGCAGATGAGCGGCCCCTGATGTATGCTTTTATCGGGCGTTTATCTCGGCAATCATAGCCTGACCAATCTCTGAAACCACCTGATTGCGTAGCGCGAAATCCGCATCGCTTTCGGTGAGATAGATCGCTGCAAAGTAGTTAACATCCGCCTCTGGTTCGATGAATGCAATGATCGCGCGGGAGCCATTGCCCCCCGCCCCGGTTTTGTCGCCAATCACCCAGCCTTCGGGCAGATGCGCCCGGATCAGCGCATCGGCCACCTGATCGTCAATCATCCACTGGCGCAGCTGTGCCGCAGTCGCGGGTTCCAAAACATCGCCCAGCAGTAACGTTTCCAACGTGTTCAGGATCGCCGAAGGTGTAGACGTATCCCGTGGGTCTCCGGGTGCCGCTTCGTTCAAAGCCGTTTCCCAGCGATCCAGACGTGTGGTCTGATCCCCGATGTCGCGCAGAAAGTTGGTCAGCCCCTCAGGACCACCAACAGTATCGAGCAAGAGATTGCCCGCCGTGTTGTCGCTGAGAGTCACGGTTGCCTCGCAGAGTTCACCGACTGTGAGGCCATTATCCAGATGTTGCTCTGTCACAGGGGAATAGGCAACCAGATCGCCTTCGGCATAGGTTACGCGCCGGTCTAGGTCTTCTTGCCCAGCATCCACACGCGACAGAACCGCACCGCACAGGAGGGATTTGAACGTACTCGACATCGGAAATCTTTCCTCTGCACGCATCGAAATTTCCCAATCTGAGGAGGTGTCACGCAGCACAACCCCGATGCGCGCATTCAATCGCTCCTCCCAGTCGGCGACTGTATTTTGCAGGTCTTGCGCCCACAGGGGGGCCGCATTTCCCGTGATCAAAGCCGCGCTCAGGACTGCCAGAATATATGTCTTCATAGGTCTTGCCTTCTTCTTTCTTGAGGACGCACAATCTCGTCCTTTCAGACACGCTGAAAAGGCAAACCACGAGGGTTTCTGAGATGATTCGTCGGTCGATAACTACGGAACCGCCATTGATGCAGTTCATGAGGGAGGTGCTAGAGCCTTTCCATTCGGTGCGCAAACGACTAAATCTCGAATATCGCATGAGAAAAAGTAATGCCTATGGATCGCCCAAACATCCCCCTCAACGCGCTGCGCAGCTTTGAGGCCGCTGCCCGTCAGGGTAGTTTCACCAATGCCGCCGTAGAACTCTGCGTGACTCAGGCGGCTGTCAGCCATCAAATATTGCGCCTGGAAGACCAGCTTGGTGCGAAGTTGTTTCACCGGACGTCCAAGGGGTTGCTGCTTACTCCGGAAGGCGAGGCGTTGCTACCGGTCCTGACCGCAAGCCTTGATCGCATCAGCGGCGTTTTGGATCGGTTCACGGACGGACGCTATCATGAAACACTGAATGTGGGTGTTGTGACGACATTTGCTGTCGGGTGGCTCACAGAGTACTTGAAGGAATTTGAAACATCCCATCCCGGCATCAGCGTTCGTTTCTTCACCAATAACAATCGGGTCGACATTGCCCGAGAGGGCCTTGATCTGGCGATCCGTTTCGGTGCTGGACGCTGGCCTGGACTGACCGCACAGCCTTTGATGGAAACACCGCTGACACCGATGTGCGCACCCTCTGTGGCGCTAGCACTCAAAGACCCCGAAGCCTTGCTAAACCACAAGCTGCTGCGTTCTTATCGCGCAGATGAATGGCCCATCTGGTTTAGAGAAGCGGGTATGGGGGCACCCCATCTGGAAGGCCCAATTTACGATTCTTCTGTCGCCATGGCGGAATTGGCGGCAAGGGGCGTAGGCGTGGCGCTGCTTCCCTATGCCATGTTTCAGGCTCTGGTATCTGAGGGGCGACTGGTGCGCCCGTTCGATACGGAAGTCACGACCGGACGGTATTGGATCACGCGGCTCTCCAACAAAGAGCCAACCACTGCCGTCGCGGCGTTTGAAGCCTGGATTTGCAATACTGCTCTATAGCTCAGAGTACCACCCCTCACCATGAGCCTAACTACGATGATCTGGTTTTGTAGCACCGCTAAATTGTTACGATCCAAGGTCTGCAGTTGAAACGCTGCTATTCGTTCAACTTGCAGCATTTGGTATTGTGGGATCTTTGGGTGATTTCGCCGCTCGTTGTACCAAGGCTCAGTTCGCTTAACGTACTATCCTGCCCCCTACCGGAGCAGACCCCTGCTTTGGGAACCTCTCTTGACATAACGCCATCCTTACCCTTATGTCCTAAGGACATAAGGGTAAGGATGGCAGATGAATTTTACCGAAGGCCTCGAAAAGGCTATAAATGACAAGGACTTGCCAGTCGTAACCTTCTACAAATTCTTCGTTCTGGGCTACCATCTGTTTCACAAAAAGGCGCTGAACGGCGAGCCGTTGAAGCGCTTACCGCACGGCTGGGATCAGACACGCGCCAAAAATGCGCTACGACGCCTTGAGGCACGGAAGGTGCTTGTCATGGACTCCGACTTCCGCTCGGGTGTGTGGCGTGTAACGCAATCAACGAGAGCAGGATCGGCGGAAGAGGTCGCCTGCATCGCTGATCCTTTCGCCTACGTCTCGCATCTATCTGCCATGCAGCGCTATGGGCTTACGGATCGCAGCCCACAGGCGCTACATCTGACAACCCCCAAAAGACCCCTGTGGAAAGCACTCCGAAAGGAGCGTCTTCGTGAAGACCTGCCCGATCTCGACCAGATTGAAGCGCCCGTTCTCAACAGGTCCGGCTTCAAGGATACGATCCGTCGCCGCCCGATGGTGGTGCATGTATCAAGCCACCCTTGGACACCTGCACCTGTGAGTGGTGAGGAAACGCGGATCACCTCGATTGGCCAAACCTTTGCTGATATGCTTTCTGAACCGCAGCTTTGTGGGGGCATGCGCCATGTTCTCGATGTCTGGGAAAATGAGGCGGATCAGTGGGTGCCCGAAATTATTGCCGCAATTGATCTCCTCGACAGTAAGATCGCAAAAGTTCGCGCAGGCTATATTCTGTCTGAAGTCATGGACATAGATGATCCGGCGCTGCACAAATGGGAGCAGTTTGCTCAACGGGGCGGATCACGCAAACTCGATCCTGACGCCGAATATGCCCCTGAATTCTCAGAACGCTGGATGATTTCAATCAATGTCTGACAATGACCCCCACGCGCAAGATAGAACATTCGACATCGTCGATGTCGATGTTCGTGCATGGGTCGAAACCGCGCGCGCCAACCCAACGCTCTATCGAGATCGCCAGGTTACAGAGATTGTCCTGGGGGCAATTGGTTTGGCCCCTTCATTATCAAAAACGCTCGTTTTGAAAGGTGGGGCGGTCATGGCCCTAGCGTTCAAAAGCAATCGGGTCACCGGGGATGTGGACTTCACCTCGATGGCAGAGCCCGCTGACCTGACGGAAAAGATCACCGCCGAACTGAATGAGATATTGCCTAGCACTGCGATCAAGCTCGGCTATCTCGATCTTATCTGCCGAGTGCAATCGGTTAAGAAGATGCCGCGTGCCGAGAACTTTGAGGATCATGAATTCCCTGCGCTGAAAGTCAAAGTAGGGTCTGCCACACGCGGGACGGCTGAAGCCGCTCGGCTCGCTGACGGCAAGGCAAGCCGGGTTCTTGATGTCGAGATCAGCTTCCGTGATCAGGTCTATGCCTTCCAGGAGCTGAACCTGCACGGGGCCGGTGTGGCGGTACGCGCGTTCACAATTCATGAGCTCATTGCCGAAAAATTCCGCGCTCTGCTTCAACAAATCACCCGCAAGCACAAGCGCAACAGGCGACAGGACGTCTACGACATCGCCTTTCTGATAGATGAGCATGATTTCGGGGATGCTGACAAAACAGCCATCCTGACCACATTTATTGAAAAGTGCCGCAGCCGTGGGATCGAGGTCAAACCGGACTCCATGGATGACCCGGAAATCAAGCAACGCGCCCAGGCCGATTGGGAAACGCTCGCCCTCGAAATTGGTGACCTTCCGCCCTTTGAAGAGCGCTTTGCGCTTATGCGCGATCTCTATGTTTCGCTGCCATGGGGCGGCATCAAGAAAGACCGTTAATTCATGAATTTGTTCAACCGTAAGACCCTGAAGCGCCACATCAAAGCCGATCCGGTCCCGTCAGAGCATCTGGCTGCGCTGGAAGCCTGGGCAGAGTTGATCAGCTCGGGCCGGATTGAACGCCTGAAGGAAACCGCCCTCCATGGGCAGTTCGCCTCCAAGATCGTTGAAGGTGTTCTCGGCTACCATGGCCCAGCCGGTGGCGCGGATTACAACGTCTCAACCGAACAAAATATTCTGCGCGGCAGCGTCGATCTGGCGCTTGGCCGCTTTGGCGGCAAGACGCCTGACATCGTGGCACCATTCGAGCTGAAGGGCGCAGATACCCGCGACCTCGATGCAATCATGCCGGGCCGGAACAAGAGCCCCGTTCAACAGGCGTGGGAATACGCCATGAACGCCCGTGGCGTGAAATGGGTGCTGGTCTCGAACATGATCGAGCTCCGCTTCTACGGCTTCGGAGAAGGCACCTCGGCCTATGAGGAATTCCGCCTCGACCAGCTGACAGACCCGGAAGAATACGCGCGCTTCACACTGCTCTTGTCGGCGGAAAACCTGCTGTCTGGTCGCACGGCTGATCTGTTGAAAGAAAGCCGCCGCGAAGACAAGGACATTACCGACAGCCTGTATCAGGACTACAAGGACCTGCGCCTCAAGCTCCTGAGTGCCGTCCAGAAGGCCGATGCCGCGATCGCGCCCCTTGATGCGATTGCCCTCGCGCAGAAGATCCTCGATCGGGTGTTGTTCATTGCCTTTGCTGAAGACACCGGCCTGCTACCAGACAACACACTGGAAAACGCCTTCGTCGCGCGCGACCCTTACAACCCTCGCCCCGTCTGGGACAATTTCAAGGGTCTGTTCCGCGCCATCGACGAGGGTAACAACGAGCTGAAAATCCCGCGCTACAACGGGGGGCTGTTCCGCGAAGACGCGGTGATCAACGGGCTGATCATACCCGATGACATCTGCGAGGGGTTCAAGACTCTGGGCGGGTATGACTTCGCCTCCGAGGTCTCGGTCACGGTCCTCGGCCACATCTTTGAACAGTCCATCGCGGACGTGGAACGCCTGCAAGCGATCGCCCGCGGTGAAGAGGAAGAGCCCGAGAAAACCACCGGCACAAGCGGGCGGCGCAAGCGTGACGGGGTGGTCTATACCCCCGACTACATCGCGCGCTTCATCGTGGCCGAAACCCTGGGAACGCATCTGCGGGAAATTTTTGAGGACACCTTGCGCGCTCACGCCAAGAAGGGCGCGGATGTCACCGACTACGAAAACATCCCCTGGCGGAAAAAGTCGGCCGAGCTGGAAGCTTGGCAAGCCTATCGCGATCGCCTGAAATCTTTGCGCATTGTCGATCCCGCCTGTGGCTCCGGTGTGTTCCTGATCATGGCCTTCGACTTCATGAAGGCCGAACTGACCCGCGTAAACGACAAGATCAAAGACCTGCTGCCTAAGGCCGAGCATTTTGGCGATCTGCTCGACTATGTCCCCGACAGCGAAATTCTGACCGACAACCTCTTCGGCGTGGACGTGAACGAGGAAAGCATCGAGATCACCAAGCTGTCGCTCTGGATCAAGACCGCCCGGCGCGGCAAGGTTCTCGACAGCCTGTCGGGCAGCATCCGCGTCGGTGACAGCCTGATCGAGGACAGCAACTTCGCCTATCTCGACCACGCCTTCACCTGGGAAACCGCCTTCCCCGGCGTCTTTGCCGAAGGCGGCTTTGACGTGGTCCTGGGCAACCCGCCTTATGTGCGGATGGAATTCCTGAAGCTGCTGAAACCCTATCTGGAAAAGCGCTATGAGGTCGTGTCCGACCGGGCTGATCTCTACTGCTATTTCTACGAACGCGGCCTGCGCTTGCTGAAACCGGGTGGGCGCTTGGGCTACATTTCCTCGAACACTTTCTTCAAGACCGGCTCGGGCAAGCCCCTGCGCGAATACCTTCTGAAAGAGGCGACCATCGAAAGCGTGGTCGATTTTGGCGACCTGCAAGTCTTCGAGGGCGTAACCACCTATCCGGCGATCCTGACCATGAAACGCGGGGCCGCGCCCAAAGGGCATGAGCTGCGCTTTTGGAAGGTGGATGCCCTGCCGGAAAACAACTTCTTGGCCACTTGGGAAGCTGCTGCCGGCCCATATCCACAAACAGCCTTGGGTGCCGGATCGTGGGAACTGGAAAACCCAGCCTTGCGTGCGCTGCGCGCCAAGATACGTAAAGGTCGCAAAACTCTCAAAGAGGTTTATGGCTCGCCGTTTGCAGGTATAAACCCACATTTCCCAAGTAAGGCGCTGATTTCGCTGTCCTGACCATTATATTTCCTATATAAAACATGGTGTTGAAGGCTGCGAGGGGCGCGTTTTATGGATCACCCAGAGGGTGCGGGCTTGCAACGGGCAGATCGGGTGGATTTCGACCCTCGCGTGCGGCTGGAATTTCGCGGCACGCAGCTCAGTTCCGACGGCGGCCTTCTGGTGATGCGCGAGCTTGATGACGCGCTCGGGTTGTCCGATTTGGCGTCAGCGGCGCTGCGCGATACTCGCTCTGGCAAGAACACGGTCCATCGGCTCGACGGCCTGTTCCGGCAATCAGTCTTTGGGCGGCTGGCCGGATACGAGGATGTCAACGACGCCAACCGTCTCGCCTGCGATCCGGTCATGCGCCAAGTTGTCGGCGGCAGAGCGGTCGATGCACAAGCGGCCTCGGCATCGCAGATGGGACGGTTCGAGACCGAGACGCTGGCTCTGGCCGGGAACCGTGCCGCGCTGGCCGACCTGAACGGGCAATGGATCGACCGGTTCCATGACCGTAACGGGCTGAAGTACATCGTTCTGGACATGGACAGCTCGGTCAGCCCGACCCATGGCGACCAGGAAGGGTCCGCCTGGAATGGCCATTTCGACTGTAGCTGCTATCACCCCAACTTTCTGTTCAACCAGTTCGGGATGCTGGAACGCTGCGCCCTGCGCCATGGCAACGTCCACAGCGCCGATGGCTGGCGTGATGTTCTCGACCCCGTCATTGCGCGCTACGCGGAGCGCGACCTTGGTGGCAGGTTCTTCCGGGCCGATGCTGCCTACGCGATCCCGGCGATCTATGAGCGATTGGAAGAAGCGCGGTTCTTCTACGCCATCCGGCTGCCCGCAAACGCGGTCCTCAAGGACAAGATCGCGCATCGGCTAACGCGCCCTGTCGGGCGGCCGTCACTGACCAAGGTCAAGCGGTTCTTCGAGGAATTCGAGTATCAGGCGGCGTCCTGGGACAAGGAACGCCGGGTGATCGCCAAGATCGAATGGCATCCGGGCGAACTGTTCCCGCGTTTCGGCTTCATCGTCACCAACCTGCCGATGGAGCCGGACTGGGTGGTGCGGTTCTACAACCAGCGCGGCACCGCCGAGCAGCACATCAAAGAGGGCAAATACGCCTTTCGCTGGACGCGGCTGTCGTGCCGGAAGTTCCGCGACAATGAGGTGCGGCTGCAACTGCACGCCCTGGCGTACAACCTGGCCACCTTCTTGCGCTGCATCGAGCTGCCCGAGGCCATGGCCGACTGGTCGTTGACCAGCCTGCAACTGAAGCTGATCAAGATCGGGGCACGTGTGGTCCGTCACGCCCGCACCATCACCTTCCAGCTGGCCGAGGTCGCTGTCACCGGCACGATGGTACGCGCCATCCTCGCCGCTATCCGCCGATTGCGAGCGCCACCGCTATGCGCATGATCGCGATCCACGCTCAAACTGAACGAAAGCGGCTGGACAGATCTGTCCGCTGCGCTGAAAAACGCCGCCCCTGGGCAAGGAAACAGCGGCTTCGCGGTCTGATCCGTCCAGATCCAGCAGTCTGCGCGACCGCAG
>NZ_JBXWNA010000017.1:0-35798 GCF_059610125.1 Ruegeria sp. YTSA144 | reverse complement strand
CTGATCAACCAGGAGCTCGGCGAACCCTTCCGCCGCGACGCAATGAAAAAACCCGTCGCCGTCGCCGGAATCTCGGCTGACGACATGAAAGCTCAGGTCGAGCTGTAATCTGATCATGCCTCCACCCGGGCCGAATACGGTGCGGGTGGGAGCAGGCTTTGCCTAAAAGGCAACTCAAATATTGCAAAGGAAGTAAGATGCAGGTGTTGAGTGCATCCAACTCGCCGTGGCTTCGGGCACGGTCTTTCGTTCGTTTGAACGGGCACGGTTTCCTTGTTTCCGTGGTTGTTGCCGTCGCAGCGAAGTTCTTGTCCGAACATTATGGTGCCCCGGCGATGCTGATGGCCTTGTTGCTGGGCATCGCGTTCCATTTCCTGGCCGAAGACGACGCAGGCGACTGCAAGGCCGGAATCGAATTTACCGCACGAACCGTTCTTCGTTTTGGCGTTGCGCTGCTTGGCGTGCGTATTTCCGTTGAATTGATGATGAGCCTTGGCGCGGATCTGATTGCCGTTGTGATTGCCGGTGTGATCCTCACGATCCTGTTCGGCCTTCTGGGCGCGCGTCTTCTGGGCCGTGGCTGGCGCTTTGGGGTGCTGACGGGCGGTTCGGTTGCAATTTGCGGCGCGTCGGCCGCGATGGCCCTGTCGGCGATTTTGCCCAAAAACGAGCATTCGGAGCGAAACCTGGTTTTTACGGTTTTGTCGGTTACTGTTCTGTCGACAATCGCGATGATCGCCTACCCGATCCTCACCGAGGCTTTCGATTTCAACGACGATGTTTCCGGGGTCTTCCTTGGCGGCACGATCCACGATGTCGCGCAGGTTGTCGGGGCCGGGTTCTCGGTCTCGGATCAAACCGGTGAGGTCGCGACTTTGGTCAAGCTGATCCGTGTCGCCATGCTGGCCCCGGTGGTTCTGGTCATCTCGTTTCTTGTCCGGCGCCACGCGGAGTTCGGCGAGGAAGACGGCAAGCGCCCGCCCATTTTGCCGATGTTCGTGGTTGGCTTTCTGATCTTTGCCGTCCTGAATTCAATGGGTCTGATCCCCGAAGTGGTTTCGTCGGCCATGGCCGATCTCAGCCGGTGGGCGCTGCTGGTGTCGATTGCGGCAGTGGGCATGAAGACGTCGCTCAAGCGGATTCTGGATGTGGGCGGGCAGGCCATCGTCCTGATCGTGGCCGAGACGATCTTCATCGCTGCTCTGGTTCTGGCGGGTGTCTACCTGTTTCATTAGAGGATGGGGGAAATCCTAGTCCGGCACGTGACCGACCATTGGCCGGTCACGTCATCTCGCAATACACGACCAGCAGGAGGGTATGACCTCATGACGACACAGGTACTCAACCTTTTCGATCAGCCCGCAACGCGCAGCGAACGGCGTTTGGCCGATCTTCCCGATCGCGTTGTCGAGGGTGATCCGCATCACAAGATTGGAATGCACTTCACCAGCCCGGATGGACAACTGTCTGCCGGGATCTGGACGTCCACGCCGGGCAAATGGCACGCGTTCACGGACAAGGACGAATATTGCTATATCGTCAAAGGCCATTGTGCCCTGATCCACGAAGACGGGACCCGTCAGGATTTTCGCACCGGGGCCAGCTTTTTGATCCCCAACGGCTTTCGCGGTTATTGGGAAGTCGTGGAAGAAACGACCAAGCACTTCGTGATCCGAGATTGTGCGCCGGACGCATGATCCGATCCGCGAACGAACCTGAGGCGGCGTGAAACGGCATGCCTCAGGCGCGTCATCGGTTCTTCAGCGACGGGTCTGGTCAAAGCTGATCGCCAGTTTTCCCGCCGTGGGTATTGACTGGCAGGTCAGGATTTCTCCGGCTTTGATGTCTTCATCCTCCAGCGCCATGCGCGCCCGCATATGAACTGTGCCGTCGGTCAGTTTGGCCCGGCACGCGCCGCAGACCCCCGATTGGCAGGAATAGGGTGGCTTGAGCCCCGCTGACTGCGCTGCGTGAAGAACGGTCTGCCCCTTGGTGATCGAAATGAGGTGTCGGGCGCCTTCCAGCGTCAGTTCAGCGGTTGCGTCCACCCCCTCAATACCAGCGTCCAGATCCGGCGCAGCACCATAGCTTTCCATGTGGATGCGGTTCGCGGGCACATCAATGGACATCAATGCCGATTTGACGGTCTGGTTCATGTTGCCCGGACCGCAGACATAGTATTGAGCGTCCTGGGCGTAAGGAGGATACTCGGCGATCAACGCTTCGATTGCGGCCTGGTCGATCGTACCCTGCCGCCAATATTCGGCGCTGGACCACCAGCCGGGCTTCGAAAAG
This sequence comes from Ruegeria sp. YTSA144, assembly GCF_059610125.1. Classification (NCBI taxonomy): domain Bacteria; kingdom Pseudomonadati; phylum Pseudomonadota; class Alphaproteobacteria; order Rhodobacterales; family Roseobacteraceae; genus Ruegeria; species Ruegeria sp. YTSA144. The sequence goes on along the minus strand of NZ_JBXWNA010000017.1, from coordinate 33,503 downwards.
ACATGATTGATTGTAAAACGTTCGGGATGCGCTTCCTGAAGAACGTTCAGCTCTTGCTGCAACAGGATGCTCTTGGCGTTTGTGTTGCCATACACCAGATGCGCGACTGAATGGGGCTCGGCTGTCAAAACCGAGTTCAGCATCGCGTAGAGCGGCGTGATGCCAGAACCCGCGCCAAAAAAGTAATGGGTGCGCCGCGCCGTTTCATCGGGGTCCAGGCAGAAACTGCCAAATGGCGGCATGACGTCAATGGTTTGTCCTTCCTGAACCGTGTCGTTGATGAAGTTGCTGACACGGCCACCCTTGACCCGTTTGACGGTGATGCGAAGCGGGCCCCCGGAGTAAGGTGAACTGGAGATCGAATAGCTTCGACGGTGCTCTTTGCCATCAATATTGAAACGCAGGGACACGTGTTGGCCCGACCGCCAGGCGAATATGTCCATCAGGCGGTCAGGTACCTCGAACATAACGGTCTTAGCCACGCCATCCAGTTCAACTCGGGTCCCGCAAACGCGCAGTGGGAAAAAGTCACGTGGGTTCATTTCCCTTCTCCCAACCATTGCAGAACAACTTTCTGGTGCTCGATGACGGGGCTTTCACCGTTTGCTGCCGGACCTGCTTCAAAATACGGAGAATGCAGGGATTTCTGCTGCTGCTCGCACGCGTAGATGTCTTCGCCGGTAAAATCGCCAGCAACCATCGGGTCATCTTCGCCCATCGCGTCACTGGCTTCGTATTTTCCGCCTATTCCAAACTTGGACCAGAAAGAGGACGACTTCATCGACTGTTTGGTGAATTCCCATTCCGAGCTGTTGGACACCCGCCCGCGGTTGTGAACTCGTGTCAGTTCCGGGCCAAGGGGTTCGACAATGAAGATGCTCCAGCCGTCTTCCGAAGCGGCCAGTCCAATCCCCGGAAACAGCATCGGCACCCAGGCGCCGTTCATGTCTTTGGGAATGACGCGCGGGGCGGTCAGTTTGCTGTCCTGATCTTCCAGAAATTCTGCCACCGGCGGCTCCCAAAACATGTAATGAGGTCCTTCCCAGTGGAATTCGGCGGATTTGTGATCATACATTTGCAGCGTGTTCGAATGCAGATGACTCAGGTGGTAAACGTCGATGTAATTCTCGACGACAACCTTCCAGTTGGCCTTTATCTCATAGCTGGTGTTCAGGTCTTCGTATTCGACCAGCTCTTCCGGTACGTGCGGGCCGATATGGGGTTCGACCAGGCCGAACCATTCGGCGATGGAAGGCGCGTCGGGGTCTGGATGGACGAAAATCATCGATTTCCAGATATCGACCTTGGCGGGTTTCAGGCCAAGGCAGGACTTGTCGACCTTGCCATATTCCTCGTGCTCGTCCGGCACCGAAATCAGATTGCCTTCAAGATCGTAGGTCCAGTCGTGATATGGACAGGTCAATGCCTTTTGCGTTTTGCCAACCGCGCGGATCAATTGGGTGCCGCGGTGGCGGCAGATGTTATGGAACGCGCGCAGGCGACGGTCGCGTCCCATGATCACGAATATGTTGTTGAGTCCGGCCTGCACGGCGATGTACTGGCCGGGTTCACTGACATCCTCCATAAACCCGGCATAGCGCCAGGTTTTGGAAAAGATTTCGCGCATTTCCCGGTCGAACCAATCCTGGCTCGTGTAAGCCTCGACCGGCAAAAGGTGCAGCATGGGTTTCATTTGAGCCTCTTGTAAAGGAAGTTTCAAAACGTTCGAGTGAGAAAGTCGATGACGATCATCGACAGGCCAAGTGCCATCCAGGCGAGTTGGATCAGCCAAAACAGGATGGGGTCCTTGTCCCGGGTTACGTCGGTCAAAAGCAAAGCGTGACCGGAATGGAAATTCGGGATTGTCCAGAACATGAAAAGAAGCCCCTAAAACGTCTGATAGCCAAGAACGGTCGTGACCATGAGCACAGCGAAAGAGATGCAACATCGAAACCAGATCTCGCAACACATCTGATCAGAGCCTGCATGACCTGCTCATAACGCTCATCACGATTTGAGGGGCGCCCGATCATGTTATTTCCAGTATTTCAGCGTCACGTTTGCCGTTGCGCCGGTGCCGACGGCGACGGCGGCATCCGTGAATTCCGGCGGCAGACCGCTCTGCCCCATACCGCCAAAGCCGTACCCTTCGGTTGGGATATCCTTTTCGGTATCCAGGTTGCTGTTGCTGTTCTCGTCGTGAATCGCGGCAATCGCATAGGTGCCAAGCGGGAGATCGTGAAAGGTCACCGAAACCTGACCTTTGACAGCGGGAACGGAAGCCAAGGCCGCCGCGTTCGCCACGTCCATGGCCTTGAAAGATTTTGCTTCATCGAACACGGCAATGATCAAATCACCCTCTGCATTGCGCACGTCCTGCACCGTTGCAGTGAGAGTTTGTGCGGATGCCCCGAGGGTTGAAGCCAGTGTCATTACAGATGCGACGACCAGTTTTCTAATCGGCATGATATATCCTTTACTGTCAACATTGACAGTAAATAGGGAAGGTGCGATTAGCTGTCAATAGTGACAATCATTCGCCCGATTTCCCTGAACGTGTTTATGGCCTGAACAAAAGGCGAGGTACCGGCCCAACGTCGGCAAGGATCGGAGAAAGGGGATAAAAAAACCCTAAAGGGGCTTTCCAACGCTACTCGGGCAAGACTTGCCTCATGTAGAGATGACGCATGACCATTGGCGTCAGGTACATTGGAACTTGATACGCCCCGATAAAGGCCATGATGGGTGCGGTGACTTCGGGCGGCAAAGCAACGAAGAAAATCGCGATGTTTCTGTTTCCCGCGATCAGAGAGACGGCAGTTGCCCTGGCTGCCGGCAGACGCCCTCGGGTCATCCGGAACGAAATGAACTGTGCTCCGAAATTGGCCAGACAGGCGAGCGCGATCCAGAAGGCCGCGACGGCCGGGCTTTTCAGCGCCGTGGAGCTGACGGAAGGCATCAGGCCGATGACAAAAACGGCCAATGTGATCGTGCCCAACCCTTCCAGATTCAACAAGGTGGAGCGGGATGGCGAACGCAACCAAACACGCCGAGCAAAGATGGCGGCGCCGGTTGCGCAGAGTATCGTCAACAACAGTTGCAGTCCGGCCAATAGTACGGATTGAAGGTCGCCCAATTCGGGCATGAGCAGGAACACCGGAAACGCTGTCAATGGCAACAGGGCAGTTCCAACAACCAGCATTCGCATCGCGTGTTCAGGTGGGTAGCCCATCATCAGACACATGTTGGGACTGCCTGAAATCGAAGGTGCTGCCGCCATGATCAGCAGGGACAGAAGCACCGGCGTTCCGGTCCATCCCCCAATAAATCCGATGGCCAGAATGATCAGCGGCATCACGAATTGAAACCCGATGACGGTGAACGCGACCTTGTGCAGATCGCTCAACGATCCAAAAATGGTTTCGGGGTCCATTCTCAGGACGGTGACGAACAGCAGCAACACGACCAGGGGCGGCAGCAGGTTCCGCATGGGCTCGGCCAAACCCGGCAAAAGCAGACCCGCCGCCAATCCGGCGACCAGAACACGGGGCCCGTGACGAGCCGCCATATGGAGCGGGTTCAAGGTCGTTTTACCCGCCGGGACTCTGCCGCAAATTCTCGGGCAGCCAGGTGGCGAGGTCGGGGAACCAGATGAGGATGAAGACCATCAGTACCATGATCAGGAACATCGGTATCGCGGCGCGTGCGATATAGCTCATCTCATGGTTGGTCATACCCTGCATCACGAACAGGTTGAACCCGATCGGGGGTGTGATCTGTGCCATCTCGACGACGACCACGATGAAGATGCCGAACCAGATCAGATCGATCCCGGCGTCGCGGATCATCGGTTCCACCACGGCCATGGTCAGCACAACCGACGAGATCCCGTCAAGGAAACAACCCAGAATGATGTAGAACACCAGCAGAACCATCAGCAGCTCGAACCGGGTCAGTTCCCATCCGGCGATCAGATCGGCCAACCCGCGCGGCAGGCCGGTAAAACCCATCGACAGCGACAGGAACGCAGCGCCAGCAAGGATCAGGGCGATCATCGCGCTGGTCCGCGTGGCCCCCATCAGGCTTTCCGTGAATGTCTTCCAGTTCAACGACCCCTGGCCTGCCGCCAGCAACAGGCCGCCAATCACCCCGAACGCCGCGGCTTCGGTCGCAGTGGCATAGCCCAGATACATTGAGCCGATGACGACCGTGATCAGAAGGATCACAGGCAACAAAAAGCGGGAGTTTCTGACTTTCTCGGAAAAGCTCAGCTTGCCCTCGTCATTCGGGTTCCAGTCTTTGCCCAACTTGGAATAGATCGCGACATAGCCCATGAACATCGCCGCCAGCACCAGGCCGGGAAGGATGCCGGCAAAGAACAGCTTGGTGATCGATTCATTGATCGTCACCCCGTAGACGATCAGGGTCAGCGACGGCGGGATCATCAGCCCCAACGTCGCAGCGCCGGTCAATGTGCCGATGATCATTCGTTCGGGGTAATTGCGTTTGCGCAGTTCGGGGATCGACATCTTGCCGACGGTGGTCAGCGTTGCCGCCGACGAACCTGAGACCGCCGCGAAGACAGTACAGCCCACGATATTCGTATGCACCAAGCCGCCGGGCAGGGGGGCCATCCAGGGGGACAAACCCTTGAACATGTCTTCGGATAATCGCGTGCGGTACAGGATTTCGCCCATCCAGATGAACATGGGCAAGGCGGTCAGGGTCCACGACGACGAAGCGGACCAGATGGTGGTGATCATCACGTCGCCCACCGGGCGGGTGGTGAACAGCTCCATCCCGACCCAGGCAACCCCCATCAGGGCCAATCCGACCCAGACACCGGTGCCGAGCAAGGTGAACAGTACAAAGAGGAAAAGGATGATGACGGACAGGTTTTCCACGCGCTTACTCTCCGTGGCTCTGGTCGGCCAGATCGCGGACAATGCGATGGTCACCTTTGAACAGGACGTGGATCAGGTGATCCGTTAGCGCGATGGCCAGGATCACGGCACCGATCAGCATCGCCGACTGGGGAATCCAGAGTGCGGTTCTGTCCTGTCCCTGACTGATGTCGTTGAACTTCCAGCTCCAATAGACGAAGCGATAGGCATACCAGCAGAAATACCACATGACGGCAGTGCCGATGGTGAAACACCAGATTTCAAGGATACGCCGCACACCGCCCGGCACGGAGTTCAGCAGGATCGAAACCCGAATGTGGCTGCCCCGGTTCAACGCATTGGCAAAGGCCAGGAAAGATGCCGCCGCCATTGCGTAACCAGCATAGTCAGGCGCTCCGGGAAATACCTCACCTGTCCAGCGGGCCAGCATCTGAACGACGATCAGCAAAAGAATGGCAATCAGGCTGAGCGCCGCCAATACCCCTGCTGCCTGATAGATGAAGTCCAGAACGGACCGAAGCCCTCGCAATACCGCCATGGTGTCCCCGCTGTATTATGATTGGGTGGAAAGCGGGCGGCATAGTGCAACGCCGCCCGCCCCGAACGGTTACTTAGATGCGTTGAACGCATCGACGATGGCTTTGCCTTCGTCGCCAGCGGCTTCCAGCCATTCATTGGTCATGGTTACACCAATCTCCTTCAGCTCATTCGTCATCTGTTCAGATGCCGGACCGACGGTCATGCCACCATCACGCAGACCTTGCAGAGTAAAACCGGTATATTCCTTGGCGCGCCAGTTGCCTGCGTATTCCGCCAGTTCCGCGCAGGCCTTGATGATGTTCTTGTTGGCGTCGGACACGCCCGACCAGACATCCGAATTCACCATCACATAATTGCGCGGCAACCAGGCGTCGACCTCGTAGAAATAGTTCAGGCTTTCCCAGACCTTGCGGTCATACCCGGTTGATCCCGAAGACACCATCGACTCGGCGACGCCCGTGGCAAAAGCCTGACTGATTTCCGCCGCTTCGATCGTTACCGGCAACATCCCTGTCAACTCGGCCAGTCTCGAAGTCGCGTTGTTGTAAGAGCGGAACTTGATGCCCTTCATATCGGCGACCGAGTTCACCTCATTCTTGAAATACAGTCCCTGCGGCGGCCATGGCACCGCGTAAAGCAACGTCAGGTTCTGTTCGGCCAGTACCTTTTCAATTGACGGTTTTGCCGCTTCCCAAAGCTTGGCGCTGTCATCGAACGAGGTTGCAAGGAACGGTATCGAATCGAAACCGAACAACGCGTTCTCATTCTGGTGGCCAGACAGAAGGCGTTCGCCAATCGGGGCTTGCCCGGTCTGGATTGCGCGTTTGATATCGGCACCTTTGAACAACGAGCCGGATGGATGCGTAACGATTTCGATCTCACCGCCGGTTCCGGTCGTTACACATTTGGCGAATTCCGCTCCGGTGGCCGAATGGAAGTTCGACGCTGAATAGGCCATCGGCATGTCCCATTTCTCGGCCACGGCCGGTGCTGCCGCTGCGGCAGTCAAAGCGGTTGCCGCCAGTAGGTTTGTCAGTTTTTTCATCGTTTTCTCCCTATCGAGTTTTGAAATACCGATGTTCTTCATCGGTCTGTTCTTATGTTGCAAAGCGCGACGGCGCATAAACGCTTACGTCGGTGTTCGGTGTTCTGCCCGCGATCATCTGCGCCAGAAGCCGTCCGGTCTTTGGCCCGCCTGTCAGGCCGATGTGATGATGACCAAAGCCCATATAGGCCCCTTTGATACCGGGCACGTCACCGATGATCGGGATCGAGTCAGCCGGGGCCGGCCTGTGCCCCATCCATTCCACTTCCTCCTTCCATGTTATGCCCGGAAACGCGGCCCGGGCATTTCTTCGCATCAATTCAAATGGCGCGCGCGAGGGCGGTGCGTCCAGCCCTCCGAACTCCACAATACCCGCCAAGCGTATGCGCCCATCCATGGGCGTGGCAACAAACTTGCCCGAAGCCACCATGACCGGGCTGCGGGGCATGGCAGAAGGTGCCACCAATTCAAGATGATAACCGCGCTCGCTTTCAAGAGGAACAGAAACCCCCAGTCGCTTGGCCAGTGGCCCGGACCAGACACCAGCCGTGACAATGGCGGTGTCGCAAGCGATTGTCTCACCATCCGCGCGCACACCGGTAACGCGGCCGTTGTCGCGGGTGACGTCCTCGACATTGGCGCGGATGATCCGGCCTCCACCAGCCTCGACATGGGCGGCCAGGTCTTTCACGTACCGCCCGGGATCGGTGATATGACCGTGGTTTGACAGCTTGGCAGCGAAACCGATATCCGGGCTGAACACGGGGTCATAGTCGTGAAACGCCTTGCCCTCCAGTTCTTGCCAATCAAAGCCGTTCTTCCGACGGATTCCCCAGCCCAAAGCATCTTGTTCAAAATGAGCCCGGTTCTCGTAGAGAAACAGATAGTCGCTGGGCACGATCCACTTTTCAGCACGTGTGCCTGCCGCCAAGGCCTTGTGATCATTCAGGCTGTCGCCGACGATCGGTGTCAGCGCCGCCGCGATCCGTTCAACGTCTTCTACGTTCGCGTGGCTCAGATATTGCCGGAGCCATGGGAGCAACTTCGGTAAATATCCCCATTTCAAAAACAGCGGCTGCGAGGAGCTCAGCAGCATTTTGGGTGCTTTGCCAAGCAGTCCGGGAACCGTCACAGGTATGATGGAACAGGACGCCAGCACACCGCCATTGCCATGAGACGTGCCTTCACCCGGTCCGGCCTTGTCGAACAGGATCACGTCGTGCCCGTCCCGTTGCAGCCAGACCGCGGCCGAAACGCCGACTATACCGGCGCCGATGATGGCTATGGTTTTCTTTTCACTCATTCTGAAACCGCCTTGGCCACTGCATAATGGTTCAGCTTTGCCAGCTCGGGCTTGCCGCCAAGTCCCGGGCTTTCGGGCACGCAGACCTGTCCGCCTCTGATCCGGAAGGGTTCTTCCAGAATGTCCTCTTTCAGGAAATAGGACGCCTGATAAAATTCGCAGCCCAATGTGATCTCGGGTGTCGCGGCAATCAGATGGGTGCCCGCAAGATGGGCCAAACCGGCCTCGAACATGTCCCCGCCATACGCAGTCAGACCATGCGCCGCCGCGATGCGGGCGACCGTTTGCCCGCGGGTCAGTCCGCCAGACTTCATTATTTTCACCGAGACACCATCGCAAATGCTTTCACGCGCGGCGCGTTCCATATCTTCGGGACCAAAGACGCTTTCATCGGCGAGAAGGGGAACATCGGTCATATGCCGTAGCTTCGCCATCATGCCGAAGTGATGGGCGCGAACCGGCTGTTCGATGAAATCAGGATTGAACCGGGCCACGTCCCGCACCCGCGTCGGAGCCTCCTCGATGCTCAGCCCCTGATTATAGTCCACGCGGACCGAGAATTCAGGGCAGTTCTGCGCAAGGTACTCCAACCGCATGATGTCAAAGGCGTGATCCTTGAACCCGGTCTTGAGTTTGACAATCCGCACGCCGTCCTCTCGCAACCGCGCCAACAGGTCTATGTCCTGAGAGAAGTCCGGGTTGGCGATGGAACAGCTGAGCGGAATGGTGCCGCGGCAACGACCGCCCAGCAAAGACCAGACCGGGATGCCGCTGATACGGCCGGCCAGATCCAGCAGAGCGGTTTCCAGCGCGGCCTTGGCCTCGGTGCAATGCGCCACGGCATAGGCGGCGCGTGCCATGATGGCCGATCGGTCACTTACGCTGGCGCCAAGAACTAGGGGTCGCAAGTATCGGTCCAGCGCCGCGACAGTCGCCTCCGGGGTGCCGGTGAACACCGACCATGGTGACGCTTCGCCGAATCCCTGTGTGCCATCCTCGGCGGTCAGTCGCAGTATGACGACTTCGCAAACGCCTTCGACGGATCCTATACCGTGATCCCGGCGGGACGTGACCGGAAGCTTCAGGTGCCAGAGGTCGTAACCGATGATGTTTTGTGCCAGATCGCTCATTCCGCCCCCTGTGGATGAGCGGAAGCCTGCCTTGACGGGCATATCATTTCAAATACTATATCTTCGACAGTTCATCAGAAAAAATGATGTGATTACCGATGTCCCTGCGCTTTCGCCAGCTTCAAGCGTTTCACGCCATCATGGAAACCGGAACCGTAACCGGTGCGGCGTCGGTACTTGGGATATCCCAGCCTGGTATCAGCAATCTGTTGGCTCAGTTGGAACGCGAAGCGCGACTGCCTCTGTTCGAGCGCAACAAGGGCCGTTTGCTGCCCACTCCGGAAGCCGAGCTGCTGTTCCGCGAAGTCGACACGGTCGTGCGCGGGCTGGATCACGTGGCGCAGGCCGTGACGGATTTGCAGAACAAGCATCCCGGTCAGTTGCAGGTTGCGGCGCCGCATCTTCTGTCATTTGGTTTCATGCCGCGCGAGATCGCTCGTTTTGCCAAAAGCCGCCCCAACCTGTCCGTCAGTTTCCAGTCGCAGTATTCATCCAAGATTCAGGAATGGGTGATTTCCGGCCTGTTTGAAATCGGCATTGTCGAGATGCCGATCCTGCACGACACGCTGAACTATCAGGTGTTTCAGTTCGAAACGCTGGCGACTTTTCCAGAACACAGCCCCTTGGCCGAGTACGACGTTCTGACACCGGAAATACTGGAAAACGAACCCTTCATCGTGATGGGCCCGGAACACCAAACCCACCGCCGAACCCGTGACATCTTTCAGGCATCCGGGCGCACGTGGCGGACGCAGATCCACACGCACCTGTCCGAGAACCTGCTGAGTTTTGTGAAACAGGGCATGGGTGTTGCGATGATCGACCCCTTTACCGTGACGTTCGACGGTGAGAGCGGGTACCAGACCCGCCCGTTCAGGCCTTCCGTCATGCTGGATCTTGCAATCATCACCGCAAAGGGGCGCCCCCTGTCCACGATTGCGCAGGAGTTTCTGGCCCAGTTGACCCCGTCGATTGCCTCTTACGCGACCCATTCCGACACAGGTGCAGCGGCGTCGTGAAGCTGCTGCGAATGGATGTCGACCAATGTGGGGCCATCATGTTCGACGGCCTGTTTCAACACTTTCGGCAAGTCCTCAGGGTCCTTGACCGTCCATGATTTCACTCCAAAGGCGGCTGCGACGGCGGCGTGGTCGGTCCGGTTGAAATCAACGTTGTAATAGCGTTGATCAAACCCAGCATCCTGACCCGCCTTGATCCATCCGAAGACCGAGTTCGAGAACACGATCGAGGTGATCGGCATTTTGTGCCGGACCATCGTTTCAAACTCACCGCAGGCGAACCCAAACGAACCATCACCCATGACGGCAAGCGTCTTGACCGAGGGCCGCCCGACATGTGCACCCATGGCCGCCCCCAGAGAATAGCCCAGTGCTCCATGCGCGCGATTTGTGATGAAATGCCGCCCGGGTTGCCGCCAACGGTAATGTGCATTGAAATAGGGGCAGGGGGTGCCGGGATCAGCGACCACAATCGCATCGTCGTCCAGAATGTCCATCAGGGACGCCATGACGGCCTCAGGCCGTATCGGGGTTTCCCGACTTGCAGCCAAGGGGGCAAACGCCGCCGCCTTGGCCTCCCATGCGGCGCGGGCCTTGGCTGTTCCGCCTTGACCGTTCAGCTCCTGCCGTTGCTCCAGTGCATGAGCAAGTGCCTCCAACGCCAGACGGGCATCGGCGCAAATCGCCACTTCAGTCTGATAATTTGCGCCGATCACCATAGGGTCACTGTCGATGTGAATGATCGTGGCGTTGCGCCCGGGGCTTCTCCACCGTTCGGTCGTGACCGAACCGGCGCGGCACCCGATGAACAGGACAACGTCAGCCTGATCCACCACGGCGCGTGTCGCGGGGATGCCGCCGTTCGATCCGACGACACCCAGGGCCAGAGGATCGGTTTCGGCTATGGACCCTTGGCCTGAAACGGTTGTGGCGACGGGCATATCCAGCAGACCGGCGACGCGGCGCAACGCATCGGTTGCGCCGGACAGAACCGGGCCGCCGCCACATACCGCGACGGCGGATGTGGCCTGGGCAAGAATGGCTGCGGCTGCTTCGATGGCATCAGGTTCGGGGGCAGCCCGCTCTGCGGGATAGCTGCGATGCCGCTTGTCGGCCCAGATTTCCGCTTCGTCCACCTGTGCCTTCTGCGTGTCAAACGGCAGTGCCAGATGGGTCGCGCCGGGTGTTCCCGTTGTCATCGCCCGGAACGCCGCTCGAACCATGGCCGGAAGACGGGCAGCATCATCCAGAGACGCGTTCCACTTCGTCAGCGGGCGGAATAACGCTGGCTGATCCAGTTCCGTCAAAGGGTATTTTCCACGGCTGGTCGTCGCCACATCGGACGTGATCGCCAGGATTGGAACCGAACTTTCATTGGCCTCGACCACACCCGGCAGAATGTAGGTCGCACCACCGCCGGAAGGGCCTTCGCAAACGCCGGGCTTGCCTGTCACACGAGCATAGCCGTCCGCCATGTAGGCAGCGTGCCGTTCGTCGCGGGTCAGAATGTGCTGAATGCCGTGATCCAATCGGGCGAGCGCATCATAGAATGGCAAGGTGGTATCGCCGCACAGACCGAACATATGGGTGACGCCATGCGCCTCGAGCATGCGCACCATTGCCTCGGCTCCGGTCAGGTAATTCGTTCCTGTCATCGTTCGCGACTCCTTCGATTCACGTCTGCACACAAAGCTGTATACAGTATTGTATATTGATTTCAAGAACTGTGTGTGGCACCTGTGAATCAACGGAAGAAAGGCAGGGTTTATGGCGGGTCCACGTGTCGATGATATCTATGATCAGGTCAAAGCCATGGCGGTGTCCTTCCGCCTGCGCCCCGGTGACCGCCTGAACGAGGTCGCTCTGTCCAGGGACCTGGGCGTCAGCCGCACGCCGTTGCGTGAAGCGTTGAATCGTCTGGTCGCCGAACGGCTGTTCGACTTCCGCCCGGGGCAAGGGTTCTTTTGTCGTCCCTTGGATGCGCAAAGCGTGTTCGACCTTTTCGAGCTGCGCCAGATCATCGAATCCGCCGCGGCCCGATCCGCCTGCGCCAGGGCGACGGATGAAGACCTGCAAAAGCTGCGTGATGAACTTTATGAAACGGGCATCGACATCACCGGCCTGACGATCGAAGAGGCAGTGACCCGGGACGAAGCGTTCCATCTGGGGATCGCAAAACTGTCAGGGAACATGGAGTTGTTGCATACTCTGACGCGGATCAACGAGCGCATCCGCTATATCCGCTGGATTTCCATGAGCATGGACCGGGTGCAGAAGTCCAAGGACGAACATAAACATGTCATGCAGGCCCTTCTGGATCGGGATGCTGATGAGGCGGCCCGGGTTCTGGCGGCTCATATCACGAAACGAATGGACCAGGTTCAGGACGCAGTGCGCCACGGGATTACCAGCATTTACATGGAAGGGGCCGAAGACATCTCGACCCGCATTATCGAGGAGGCGCAGGGATGATCGCGCAGGGCGGCAAATCCATTTATGGCGCATCGGTGGGAATCCTCATGCTGGACGCGCAATTCCCAAGAATTCCCGGCGACATGGGCAATGCTCAGACATGGCCGTTTCCGGTGCTGTACCGCGTCGTCCGGGATGCCTCGCCCGATCGGGTGGTCCGGCATCGGGCCGAAGGTATGCTCGGGGTCTTCATCGACGCCGCGCAAGAGCTGGTCAAAGACGGCGCGGATGGCATAACAACCAATTGCGGGTTCTTGTCCCTGTTCCAAAAGGAACTGGCCGAGGCCGTTCCGGTTCCCGTCGTCACCTCGTCCTTGATGCAGGTCGAAATGGTGAATCGTATCCTTCCCAAGGGAAAGCGCGCGGGCATTCTGACCATTTCGGCATCCACCCTGACCAGTGATCATCTTCAGGCCGCCAATGTCCCCTTGGACACGCCAATCGGCACAACCGAGGGTGGGCGGGAATTCACCCGCGCAATTCTTGGCAATGAACCGCATCTGAATGTTCAGAAGGCCCGGGAGGACAATGTCGAGGCCGCAATCGCGTTGGCCTCGGACCACCCCGGACTTGGGGCAATAGTTCTGGAGTGCACGAATATGTGCCCCTATGCGCCGGATATTCAGCAGGCGACCGGGCTGCCGGTGTTTTCAATCGTGTCTTTCGTGACTTGGTTCCAGGCCGGTCTTGTTCCGCCGGTGTACCGGAGCTGACCTCTGGCCTTTCATCAAGACGGATTGTGTTGGCCGAAGGCAAAACTCAAGCCAGTGTCAGATCACCGGGTATCGAATTTCGGATCACGCGCTCTGCATTCGGCAGATCGTTCGACTGCGCACGGTCCTTGGCGGCATTGGCGTCCAGACCGTGGCCGATCCATCTGTTGGTCAGGCGGGTTTCGAGTGTTTTCAGACCGGTGTCCAAAAATACCTTGAATGTCCACAGTTGGTGAAGGTCCGACCAACCCGGTTCATTCAAGAGAAGGTAATTGCCCTCAACCAGAACAACGCGCTGATCCGCTGTGATCATGGACCGCGCGGCAATGGCCAGATCGAGATTTCGGTCAAACTCGGGTATTGCGACTTCTTCTTCCGCACGCAATCGACCAAGCAGCGCATGAAAGCCGGCACGGTCAAAGGTTTCGGGGGATCCTTTGCGGTTCAGCAGGCCACGATCCTTCAAGATCACGTTGTCATAATGGAAGCCGTCCATGAAGACCAGTCCGGTTGCGACGCCGCGTAGATTCAGCTCTTTGGTCGCAAGGCTGGCCGCAGTCGTTTTCCCCGATCCCGGTGGCCCGGCAATTGCGACAAGATGACGGTCTTGCAGCGGAGGCAAAGCCTGAACGGCATCCGCGATCCTGGTTGCAAGCGCTTCGGGGGTGGCACGTGTATTCGTCACGCGGCCTGATCCTCGGCGGGCGGTTCCTTGGCACCGGTCATGAACGCCACTGCGTCGGACATCGTGTAATCCTTGGGATCAACGACGCAGAGGCGTTTGCCAAGCCGGTGCACGTGAATTCGATCGGCGACCTCAAAAACATGTGGCATATTGTGGCTGATCAGGATGATCGGAATGCCCCGCGATTTCACGTCGAGGATCAGTTCAAGAACGCGACGGCTTTCCTTCACACCCAGTGCGGCCGTTGGCTCGTCCAGGATGATGACTTTTGATCCGAACGCTGCGGCCCGCGCCACGGCAACACCCTGACGCTGACCCCCGGACAGAGTTTCAACGGCTTGATTGATGTTCTGGATCGTCATCAGGCCCAGTTCGCTCAGCTTGTCGCGGGCGAATTTCTCCATCGCCGGACGGTCGAGCATTCGGAGCCATGATCCCAACGGCCCTTTGCGCCGGATTTCGCGCCCCATGAAGATGTTGTCCGCAATCGACAGGGCGGGGGACATCGCAAGCGTCTGGTAGACCGTTTCGATACCGGCTTCGCGCGCGTCAATCGGCGAGTGGAAATTCACTTTCCGGCCTTCCAGCCAAACATCACCTTCATCCGGCACCACCGCGCCCGATATCGCCTTGATCAGTGTTGACTTGCCTGCGCCGTTGTCGCCGATCACGGCCAGAATCTCGCCCGGCATCAGATCGAAATCGCACTGATCCAGCGCCGTTACCTTGCCGTAGCGCTTCACAAGGTTCCGTCCTTTGAGAATAGGTTCCATCAGGCTGCCACCTTTCTGATCCACTGGTCGACCGCGACCGCCGCGATGATAAGGATGCCGATCAACAGGAACGTCCATTGCGCATCAGCGCCCAGCAATCGAAGCCCAAGCGTGAAGACCCCGACGATCAACGCTCCGAACAATGATCCGAGAATGGACCCGCGGCCACCGAACAGGGATATGCCCCCGATCACGACCGCCGTTATGCTTTCAATATTGGCCAACTGGCCAGAGGTCGGAGACACGGACCCGATCCGACCAATCAGAGCCCAACCCGCGAAGGCGCAGATCAGCCCGGACAGCATGTAAACCGACATCAGCGTGCGATGCACATTGACACCGGACAGCTCGGCAGCTTCCGGATCATCACCGACCGCATAGACATGCCTTCCCCAGGCGGTATGACGAAGCGCATAGGAAAGAACGAGGATAAGCACCAGCATGAAGATCACGCCGACGGTGAATACTGCCCCGCCGACGTTGAACTTGGCACCGAACAGTTGCAGGATGCTGGCATGTTCCTCGATCTCCTGTGACCGGATCGTTTCGTTCTGAGAATAAAGGAAATTTGCCGCGAGAACGATTTGCCACATGCCAAGCGTCACGATGAACGGTGGCAGTTTGATGCGGCTGACAAGATAACCGTTCACCGCGCCGATTGCTGTGCCAACGAAAAGGCCGCAAATGATCGCGACCGATGGCGGCAGCCCATATCGGAAGGTGAACTGTCCCATGACAACCGACGACATCACCATGATTGCCCCGACGCTGAGGTCGATACCGGCGGTCAAGATGACGAGGCTTTGCGCCGCCGCCACGATCCCGACGATCTGGACCTGCTGCAAAATCAGGGTCAGCGCAAATGGCGAGAAAAACTTGGAGCCCAACAAGACACCGAAAATGACGATGGCAGCGACAAGAACGATCAGCGGCACCAGAGAGGGGTTCACATGCAGAAAATGCTGAACCGTTCCGACAAACCCGCGGTGGTGATCGTCAAATTCGGCAACCTGTTCCGGGCTGCCTTTCGCAGCGGCTTCGAAGTCGTCTGATCGTCGTGAAGTATCGGACATGAATGTTCCCCCAAAGCGTCAGGTCACTGACGACTTTAGCAAGTTTTCGGGCGAATGGGTGGTTTGAAAAGCGGAAGGCCGCCCTCTGCGGCCCTCCGGGTGGTCAGGTCATCCCCAGCAGAGGTCCATGCCTTCTTTGACCGAGATCGACTCGACGCCTTCGGCAGGCTTGTCCGTTACAAGCGCCACGCCGGTGTCAAAGAAATCCTTGCCGGGTGTGTTTTCTGGTTTCACGCCTTCGTCCGCCCATTTCTTGACGGCCTCAACCCCCAGCGATGCCATCAACAGCGGGTATTGCTGTGACGTCGCGCCGATTACACCGTCGGCAACGTTTTGGACGCCCGGGCAGCCTCCGTCCACGGAAACGATGAGCACGTCATTTTCGCGCCCGATGGCTTTCAGCGCCTCGTAGGCGCCTGCTGCCGCAGGTTCGTTGATGGTGTGAACAACGTTGATCGTCGGATCCTTGGCCAGAAGGTTTTCCATCGCGCGGCGACCACCTTCTTCGTTGCCGGCGGTGACATCACTTCCGACCAGACGGGGGTCATCTTCATCGCCGATCACGTTCGGGTCCGCCAGATCGATACCGAAGCCTTGCAGGAAACCCTGATTGCGCAGCACATCCACTGTCGGCTGGCTGACGGCAAGATCCAGTGTCGCGATTTTGGCGTCGTTGGCCGCGTCGCCCAGCGTGGCTTTTGCCCATTGTCCAATCAGCAGCCCGGCCAGGAAATTGTCCGTGGCAAACGTCGCGTCGGCCGAGTCAATGGGTTCCAGCGGCGTATCCAGAGCAATAACCAGAACCCCTGCATCCCGCGCCTGCTTCACGGCCGGAACGATGGATGAAGTGTCCGAAGCCGTCAGCAGAATGCCCTTGGCGCCGTCCAGAATGCAGGTCTCAATGGCTTGCACCTGCGTTTCATGGTCGCCGTCAACTTTGCCTGCAAAGGCTTTGAGCGTCATTCCCAGCTCTTCCGCCTTCGCTGTCGCGCCTTCCTTCATTTTGACAAAGAACGGGTTGGTGTCTGTCTTGGTGATCAGGCAAACGGTTTCACCGTCCGCCATTGCACTGCCAGCCATGGCAGTAACCCCGAGCGCAGCTGCACCCGCAAGTTTTGCAAGTTTCATCGATTATCCTCCCAGTTTTTCCTATGCCGAGTAGGGCACGAGGGCGATCAGGCAAAAATCCTGATCCCATAAGAAACAATCACAAGAATCGAAATTTGAGTCAATAAATAAATCACTCTTAATTATTATTGACAGGGCGGGCGGGCTTTCCCATTCTTCAGCAGGAAAGGGGTGGTCGTGCCGGAAAAATCATCACGGAAAAATTCGATTGGTTCACAGGGGTCAGTGGTGCGCGGAACCAATCAAAGCGGCATGCGGGCCCGCAACGAACGGCTGGTGTTGTCGCTTGTCCGACGTCATCAGGCCCTTGCGAAGTCCGAACTCGCGCGCATGACCGGACTGTCGGCACAAACGGTTTCCGTCATCATGCGTCAATTGGAAAAAGATGGGTTGCTTTTGCGCGGTGAACCGGTCCGTGGGAAAGTCGGGCAACCTTCCGTTCCCATGCGTCTCAACCCGGATGGTGCGTTTTTCTTTGGGCTCAAGGTCGGGCGCCGCAGTACCGAGCTGGTTTTGACTGACTTTGTGGGAAACGTGCGGCAACGCAAGCGGCGAACCTATGACTATCCAACGCCGAAAGCCACTTTGGAGTTTTCCACGCAGAGTCTGGGCAAAATGATGTCATCCATGTCGCCCGAGGCCAAAGGCAGGATTGCGGGTCTTGGAATTGCCATGCCGTTCTACCTGTGGGACTGGGCCCAGGCCCTTCAGGTTCCTCAGGAAGAAATGGACCCGTGGCGCGTATCAGACCTGAAGGCTGACCTGGCTGGTCGCCTCGATATGCCGGTTTTTCTGCAAAATGACGCAACGGCGGCTTGTGGTGCGGAACTGGTATTCGGTCCGGCCGATGGACCAAGGGATTTTCTGTACTTCTATATCGGGTTTTTCATTGGCGGCGGTGTGGTTCTCAATGGCGCGATCTTTTCGGGGCGTGGAAACTCGGGGGCGATCGGCCCCCTGCCTGTGCCGGATGGTACGGGCGGTGTCAGGCCGCTTATCGACGTGGCCAGCCTTTATGTGCTCGAGCGTGCGATCACGACAGCAGGGGCGACCTCGCTGTCTTTATGGGAAACGACCGAACGTTGGGATGTGCCAAATGTTCAACTGGAAAACTGGTTGAAACAGACGGCGAGCGGGATTGCCCATGCGATTGTCTCATCCTGTAGCCTGATAGATTTCGAATGCGTGAAGATTGACGGCTGGATGCCGCAGGAAATCAAGGCGCGTTTGGTTGAAATGGTCGAAGACAAACTGTCCAAGCTGAACCTGACCGGTCTTGAGCGCCCCGTGGTGCTGGAAGGGACCGTGGGCCCGGAAGCACGCTCACTGGGCGCGGCAAGCCTGCCATTGTCGGAAAGGTATCTTTCAGAAGCTTAGGCATGAAATCATCCTGCTGCCTTGGATTTTTCACGAAGTCGATTTACCCGCCCAAAATTGCCGAATTCAGCATTTTTTCGACGGCCACGGCACATTTTCGTTGACCGAGGGCTGAGTTGTCTGGCAAGCCGCTCGGCATGTCCGGTTCCGGGGCTTGCTCTGGAATCAATAGGGAATGCGGTGCGGGCTCAGGCCCAATTCCGCAACTGCACCCGCAACTGTAAGCGGCGAGCAGGGCTGAAACGCCACTGGGGTTTGCCCGGGAAGGCCAGTCCAACGCTTTGACCCGCAAGTCAGGATACCTGCCGGACATGTGCCCTCTAACGGGCACTCCTAATCGGCGACGGGATGTGCGTCGGACCAGGATGCCTGAAAGGGTAATTTGGCGTCGAATGTCCTGTGGTCAAAACGAATTTCGCGCCGGGATTGGCGCGACGGGACAAGGACGACTGTTCATGAAAACGCTGCTCAGTGCAGCCGCTGCCGTGATGGCACTTCCTGCCATGGCAAATGCGCATTTCCTTTTGGAATACACCACCGACACCATGATCGAGAAACCGGGTGATGTGCCGGTCAAGCTGATTTTCTGGCATCCGTTCGAAAACGGCCATGTCATGGATCTGGAAAAGCCGCAGGAATTCTATGTGATCCACAACGGTGAAAAGACCGATTTGCTGGATACGCTGGAACCTATCCGGTTCACCGGCGGGCAAAACGAGGGCGCGGCGTTCAAAGGCAGTGTCCCGGTCAAACGGTCGGGTGACTATGTGCTGGTGACGGTTCCTCAGCCTTACTATGAGGAATCCGAAGACATCTATATCCAACAGCTCACCAAAGCCTTCCTGAACCGCAACGAATTACCGACCGACTGGATGAATCCCGTGGGTCTGCCGACCGAGATTGTCCCGCTGAACAAGCCGACCAACATCATCGCGGGTTCAACCTTCACGGGCCGTGTGCTGGCTGATGGTCAGCCGGTTGCGGGGGCCGAGATCGAGATCGAATACATGGCCGCCGAACCCGACATGGACAGCGCGGCCGCTTCTGCACCGAAAGTGTCCCCTATGCCGGGTGGTGCGGTGGTCGCCATATCTGACGACAACGGGTATTTTTCGTTCGGCGTTCCAAAAGCCGGCTACTGGGGTTTCGCAGCACTTGGATCCGGTCCGGCAACCGAACATGAGGGCAAAGAACTCAGCCAGGATGCGGTGATCTGGATTCGCGCCTGGGATCTGGAGTAACCCCGAATGCACATCGTCGACGGAGCCCTTTCCAACCCGGTTGTTGTTGGCGGCGCCATAGCGGCCGCGGGTGGGATCGCCATGGGTCTCAGGTCTCTGGATCTTGATCGCATCCCCACTGCCGGTGTGCTGTCAGCCAGTTTCTTCGTAGCATCGTTGATCCACGTACCCATTGGTCCGTCGTCGGTCCATTTGATCCTCAACGGTATGGCCGGGCTGCTGCTTGGTTGGGCCGCATTCCCGGCTTTGTTCGTCGGGCTTTTGCTACAGGCGGTCTTCTTCGGCTTTGGCGGGTTGACGGTGCTGGGGATCAACACCGTCAATATCGCCCTGCCCGCGGTGGTGGCCGGAATGCTGTTCGGTCGTCTGATCGCGCGCGGGACACCTTTGCATGGTGCGATTTGGGGCGGTGTCGGCGGCGCATTTGCAATTGCGGCGACAACCGGCATGGTCGCGATTTCCCTGGCGCTGTCGGGGGATGAGTTCCTGCCCGCTGCCAAGCTTGTTTTCTTCGCCCATATTCCAGTCATGGCCATCGAGGCGATTATGACCGGGTTCGCCGTCTTGTTGGCGCGCAAGGTCAAGCCCGAACTGTTTTTCAGAGGAGCAACCACATGAAGCATCTGGTTGTCATACTGGCTGTGTGCTGTGCGCCCGTGCCTGCCCTGGCGCACAAGGTCATAGCCGGCGTTTTCGAGTCGGGAGACGTGATCGAGGGCGAGATCGGCTTTTCCAACGGTGATATGGCAAGCGGGACCGAGGTCATTGTCACCGGCCCGGACGGGGCCGAGCTGGGTCGATCGGTCACGGATGCGGACGGTTTCTTTGTCTACACGCCGACCTCGGCCGTGGCGCACACCTTCTTTGCTGACCTTGGCGCCGGGCATGTGGCCGAAGTCACGATGTCTGCCGAAGATGTCGCGCGGGTTCTGGGTGTTGCCGTGGCAGAAACCGGAGACTCGTCTTCGGCTGCTTTGACACCGGCCAGCGGTTCGGCGGCTTCTCTCAGCGTCGAAGAACAGCAGGTTATCGCCAAAGCCGTGCGTGATGAATTGCGCCCGCTCAGGCGCGAGATTGCGGCCTATCGCGAACAGAATGACCTGCAAACCATCCTTGGCGGGATCGGGTACATCGTTGGTCTGTTCGGTCTGGGCTTTTACATGGCGGCCCGCCGCAAGCTGGCGTCCTGATGGCACACGTTCTGGGGCACCAAGAAAAAACACTGGCCGAAGCCGGTGACGGGCCGGACGGTCTGATCAGCCAGCTGGATCCCCGGATGCGTATCGTCATGGCGGTTGCTTTTGCTGTCGTGACCGTGGCGCTGTCATCCCTCGGCGCGCTTTGCGTGGCGCTGACAGTGTCGCTTTCGCTTCTGATAGTTTCCCGTCTGCCGTGGCGAAAGACGTTGAAGCGAATGGCCATGATGGATGGGTTCATCCTGTTCATGCTGGTCCTGCTGCCCTTTTCGATGCCCGGAGCCCCGATGTTCACGCTTTGGGGATTCCCCGCAAGCTGGCAGGGTTTCTGGAAAGCGGTCGAGATTGCTTTGACCGCCAATGCCGTGATCCTGTCCCTGATGGTTTTGGTCGGCACGATGGAGCCAGTCACTCTGGGTCACGCCTTGCATCGTCTGCGGTGCCCGGAAAAGCTGGTTTACCTGCTGATGTTCACGATCCGGTATATCGAGGTGTTGCGGGAAGAGTATCTGCGCTTGCGCGCCGCCATGAAGGTGCGCGGTTTTCGGCCAGCAACAAACTGGCACACATATCGCAGCTTTGGCTACCTTGTGGGCATGATGCTTGTGCGCGCGATCGAAAGATCGGAACGCATCCTGGCCGCGATGAAGTGCCGGGGGTTTTCCGGGCGTATGCCGTTGCTTCAGGAATTTGCCCTGACCCGCGCGGACATTGTGTTTGCGGCTGGTTTCAGCGGTCTCTGCCTGGGTCTGATCATTCTGGAATTCGCATGACACTGATCGCGCTAGAAGACATCTGTTTTTCCTACCCCGGCCAGCCACCCGTTCTGGACGGGGCCAGCCTGAGCCTGAATGCCGGGCAGCGCCTGTCTCTGACTGGTCCGAACGGTGCGGGAAAATCGACGCTCCTGCGCATCACGCTTGGGTTGCAGCGCCCGAGTTCTGGCACCGTCACCGTTTTTGGTCAGAAACGCGTGGAAGAGGCCGATTTCCACGAAGTGCGCCGCCGGGTGGGGCTTGTATTTCAGGATGCGGACGATCAGCTGTTCTGCCCGACCGTCGCCGAAGACATCGCCTTTGGGCCGCTCAATCTGGGCAAGACCCGTGACGAAGCGCTTGCCATTGTCGACAAAGTTCTGGGCGATCTGGACCTGATACACCTGAAGAACCGCATCACACACAAGTTGTCAGGCGGTGAAAAACGGCTGGTGACACTGGCGACGGTTCTGGCGATGGATCCCGAAGTGCTGTTGCTGGACGAACCGACGAATGCGCTGGATACGAAAAACGAAGCGCGCCTGCTGGAAATCCTGCGCGCGTTGCCACAGGCGATTCTGCTTGTCAGTCATTCGCCGGCGTTCCGCTTGGAACTGGCACCCGATGAACTGGATCTTCGCGACGGGAAGCTGGTGCCGGTCTGAACTGTTCCCGCGATAACCGGACATGGTGGTTTCAGAAATGCAATCACACCGCCTGAGCCTGGCCATGAATCCGACAGCAAGCCCAGTGCGTCGTCAGGCCTTGGCTATGTGCGCTTACGGCTCATCAGTCCATATCTGACCGCCCATGCCCGAAAAGACCCGCGTCTGCGCCTGTCCTGTTTCACAGGTTGCCTGGATTGCGCACCGCCTTTGCGGTTGAATTCGAACACGTCGATTATCCGCTCGGCACAGCCACAGGCTTCGCCCATGCCGACTTTGGCGAAATAGAATTTCTCGAAACGTTCCGGGTTTTGCATGGCTGACCTCCTGAATGCATTGAACCTCATGAAGGGTGCTCTGCCAAATCACTTTCCCGCATTTCAGGCAGCTGCGCTATGGCGCGGCGAACTCGTTTCCTGTCCAGACATTGTCCAGTTGATTGAAGACCGGTGAGGTGATGAGCATTTCAGCGGAATAAAGCAGTTGCAGCTCATCCGCAAACCGCGTGACGCCCGGCACAAGCCCGGTGATATTGCGCCATTCAGCCCAGGTTCCGGGATTTGACAGGCTGGTCGGATTGCCGGGATCAGCGGGCTGGTGCCACCCGGCGGCGTTCAGCAGCGGCGTGAGCGCAAAGCGCGCATCATTGCTGTCGACCTCGGTACAGGCAGCGGCATCGCATTCCCAACTGGTCCAGTCCGCCGCCGCGATGGTTCCGGCGATCGGAGCGGCGGCGTCGATGACCCGAACTAATACCTCGAAACCGCCACCAGCAGTCGGGCGGCTGAGCGACAGGGGATCGGTTGCCACGGCGTGCAAAGCCGCAGTTGGCGCCAGGCTGAGTGTTCGGCCGATCAGAGCCAGCTGCGCAGAGCCGTCTGTTGCGGGAGCAGACCCCGCAGCAGGCAGGGTTCTGACAGGTGTCAAAATCGGAACCGCGCCACCACGGATCGTGATTTCCTGCACCGCATTGTCAAAGGCCGGAACAAAGTCGCTGCGGATCGTATAGGTCAACGGGAAGCTGGGTTGTTGCGGCCCCGCAGGTCGGGCGCCATCACGGGTGACAAAGGACAGCGGTGGAACGGCACCGGGCTGTGGCAGCGAAATCTGCGGCCCCGCTATGCCCAGAGCGGCTGCGATCATGCGCGCGCGCTGTTCGGCCTCTCCATACTCGCTCAGCAGATTTATGTAGCCGCCGATCTCGGTGATATTGCGCGGCGCAGGGATGCGGGATGGGGCAATGTCGCCTGCGATGGCAAGCCTGTGGGCAATCACCTCTCGGGCGCGCTGTATCGCCGGAGAATTGGTGGTTTCGAGAATATTGATGATGGCCTCGGCAAGGCTTTCATCGATACCGGGTTCGGCGGTTGCATTCGTGCTGGTGTCACTCATCGTCGTCCTCCGCAGGGGCGCTCAGGCCATTGAGGAAATCCAGAACGGATTGGCTGCCGTCTTTGGTTGCGCTGCCGTCATCCGCATCCGTATTGGCTTTGGTAAAGGCCCCGAAAAGCTTGGCCAGAAGCAACGTGTTGGAGGGATTGGCCAGAGCGGCAGCACCGCCGGGAAAATCCTTGAACAGGTTTTGCGTGAAGGCCGCCCGGTTGCCATCCGGTTGCCCGCCGATCAGCGCAGAAACTCCCGAGGCGTTCTTGGCGATATCCTCAAACCCCTTGATCTTTGCGGCATTGTCGGCAGCTGACTTTTTCTTTTCGGCAGCTTGCTTTTTGGCTTCTTCCTCTTTGCGGGCCGCGGCGATCTCTTGCCCTTTGCCCGCCAGTTCAGTGGCCTTGCCGACAAGCTCTTTGGTCAGATCCGTCGCCGTGTCTATGGCCTTGTCCCGACCGGCGGCGACCGATTGCGTTTCAAGGGCCAGTTGCGCCTGCAACTCTTTCAGTCCCGTCAGATCGGTTCCCGCCCGTGCAAGATCAGGCGCGGCCTTGAGGATCTCGGCCAGTTGCGAAGTGGGCACGGCCTGGCCCGTGCCGATGTCGCCCCCTGCGATGGTAAGCGTGTTCGAAGGTTGATTGGTCGGCAGGTCCGATGGCGCACGGGTGCCAAAGATTGCATCACTGTCCGCGGGCAGGACCGGCGTGTCACCAACCGGGGGTGGCGTCGGGCTGTCCTGCCAGTTCCAGAAGCGGCGATGGTCGATCATCTCGCAGGAATTGCAGCGGCCCAGAACGGCCTCGCCCAACAGCCCCCGGGTCGGCAGCGAGATCGTGCGGCGCGGTGGCCGGAAGTCTTCCCGATGGAAGGCCAGCAGACTGTCCTGAATGTCGCCGGTTCGCATCTCCATTCTGTCGGCCAGATCGGGCGGGATTGAGAAGGGCATGATCATCGCGTTGCCATAGAACCCCAGCACCTTGTTCTGGACCGTGCTGAGCAGCGATATTTCGCTTGAGGCGTCATCCAACCCGCCATCCGGCACGCCAATCGTGAAACGTTCCAGCAGGATGGCCCGTTCTTCATCCGTCATACTGGCCCAGATCACGCGAGAATAGCGAACGGTGTCGGCCACGATATGCTGATACATTTCTTCGATCCGCCGCAGATCACGACGCGACAGCACGTCCGGCACTTCCTGTACGGAATAGGGCAGGGTTGCAGGCAATGCCTGGAATGTGTTGTCGTCAACGATGGTCTGTGCGTCTTCGTTCATGCGCGCTTCGAACTCGCTGATCATCGGCGCGCCGACCAGATCGTCGAAATCCGAGCCTGAAATCGTCGTGTGAAGGCTCCGGTTGATGTTGCGCGTGGCGCGATCCAGATCATCGGCATCTTCCAGGTTCGAGATATGTTCCCAAATGTTGAAGATGTTGATCGGGTCGGGGCCGGTATAGAATGAATAGGCAAAAGAGCCCGTCCGCCTGCGCAACTCGACGCGGGCGATGTCCGAACGTTCGACCGAGCGGGGCAAAGCCACGGATCCGGTATAAGTCCGCCGTTTCGTTGGATCACGGCGCGCGTCAGCCAGCCGAACCAGAAGGTTTTCACGTGTCTCGGCAGGCAAGTCATGCAGGTTGTCGATATCGATCGGCGATCCGGTCAGGGGCACTGGCCCAACGCGGTCGCCATCCTGCGTGAAGATCACCGCGGATATATCATCATTGGGCATGAAAGTGCCCTGAGCCTCGAAGCTGACGATGTCCTGAGCGACACCCGGAGCATTTTGCGGTGTCGCGTCCTTGTCCGCATAAAACTCTTCCAGCAGTTTGAGCGCGGTGCGGAACCTGCGACGGTTTCGGAACACCCGGCGGAAAACGTCTGCGTGGCGCAGGATCACTTTGTATCGATGCAGCAATCCTGACCGGTTGACATTGCCCGGCAGTTGATCGCCTTGCCCCAGGCGGCGAAAGCGGATGAGCTGCATGGGAACGAAGACCACCAATTGCACCCCTTCGATCCGCGTTTCCAGGGAAAAGTCGCGCAGAACTTCGAACCATTGCATCGTCATTGCATGACAGTGGTTGCGGTTGGCCACGAATTTTGTTGTCGCCGTCCGCCGATCACTTGCCGTGGCTGTGCGAACGCTGGTTCGGGCCGAACTTCGCTTGACCGAAGCGGCCCGTTCCAGCGCGGCCGAGAATGTCTCGTGCGTGTCGGACAGAAAATCGCGTGACGTGTTCTGCGTGTTGGACGAACTGCCTGACGAGTTGGAACTGGAACGCGCGCCGCTGAAACCGACCCCGCCCACTATGGCGCCGATGCCGCCGAACAGACCGCCACCAATGCCACCAGCCCCCCCGAAGCTTTTTGTGAACGCCTTGGTCGAGAAGGAGGACGTACCGCGGATCACTTCATCGAGTGCGGTTTCAAACGTACTGTTGAAGGAAGTGTCGCGTGCTTCTTCGAATTCCTGTTGTTCCTCGAAGGTCAGGCTTTCGCGCTCGCGCACGGTCAGGGTTTCGCGCTGTTCCGAAACGACGATTCGCTGTTCCTCGCCCGGGGCAAGTGGCAGGGAATAGACCAGACGCCCCAATGACATACCGGCGTGAACGGCGGTCGAGCGCATCTTGGCGATATAGCCGAGCGCAAGGCTGGAGGCCTTAGGCACATCTTGCGGGCGCTGCTCAAGATCTTCGAAGAAATCTTCTACATCAATGGGCTCGTCGATTGGAATCCGGTCGCGAAAATCCCAGTCTCCGCCGTCATTGTTGAAAGCGTTCAAAAGTGTTTCGGCAGAAAGATTGGCCTGCGCAAATGTGCTGCCCGGGATTGTCGTGACAAAGCGATTGCCGCCAACGGGGCGGGTACGAACGATGTTTTTCGGCCCGACAAGCGGGTCGATCAGCCGATAGAGAACCGAATAACGCCGCCGGGAAACCGTGCCTCCTTCGGTTCGGTATTCCGAAGCGCAGTCACCTTCGCCCAGTACGATAGGGGCCTGCGTGCCGGTGAAGTCGGATATGTTTTCTTCCGCATCCTCGGGGTCCACCGGCAGAATATCGGCAAGCTCACCCAGGATCGAGCGCTGCAAAGGGAGGACAGTGCGATCCAGCACCACGAGGCCCAATTCGCCATCCAATGCATCAATGCGCGGCACTGCTTCGGTCAGAGTGGTGTTCTGCCCGCGGATCCGCAATCTCAGGCCGTTTTGCGGCAGCCGCAGATTGGGCAGATCAAGGGAAAACAGGCCCCGCGCATCCGTAACCGCGGCTTTTACAGCCCATGAAAAATCCGCGTTGTCGATACCTTCATTGGCGGTAAAGGTGGGGCGCAGCGCTTCGACGATTACCCGCTCGGCGGGGGTGCCGTCGGGATTGATCAGTTCTCCGCGCAGTTTCGGGGCAAGGGTTGGGACGACAGCGCCCAGAAACCCGTCGGCCAGATCCTTGCGAATGGTTTCAAGCTGTCGAAAGACTGCACCAGTGGCCTGCACGCGCTGATCGACCAGATCGTTGATCACCTCGGCGGACAGGTCGATACCGACACCACGGCGCAACGCCTTGAGCTTCTCGGCTTCGACGCGCCTGAGATCGTCAATGCTGTCAGCAGTAAAACCGGCCGATCCTGAGAGTTCCGCCGAGATCGTGGGATTTGGTCGGGAGGACGGAAGGGACAGCGTAATGCGCGGGGGCTCACTGCTGGAGTCGGACATGAAGTCACCTCGTTGGAAAGCGCTGCAAGAAACTGGGTGCCAGGAAAAAAACAAATCTTGAAAGTTGACCCAACGTAACATGTTTCAGGGATTCGCAAAAGAAACGCGCAGGCCCGCCTTTTCCGCGACGCGTTTCGAGCGCAGGTTCCAAAGTGCTTTCCAGCAATGGACCTGGCGATTACTTCGTGAAGCCTGTTGCCTTCAGCTTCTGCGCCAGCAGGCTCATTTGCCTGTAGATTTCACCTGCGTCGCGGTGCCACGCCGCTACATCCGCGCCCTGCTGGGCAACGACTTTTTCGTCCCCTCTTGCCGCTGGACCGGTCAGGGCAGCTTGCGGGCCAAGAACGTTGACGTTTTCGACTGTGCTGCTCAACAAACCAGCGTTGAGCTTGCGGGCAGTTTCGTCCGGCACGCCCGCCTTGGCCCACGCCTCGCGGGCGATGGCCTGCAAGACAACGGCGAAGTTGTTCGAAATCACCGCGGCCGCATGATACAGGCTTTTGCTTTCAGACCGGATGGGAAAACAGGTGGCTCCCAATCCTTCCAGAAGCGGCTGAATGAACGCTGTGGAGTCTTCGTCGCCTTCCAACCCGCACAACGCCTGTTTGAATTGCGCGGCAGCGGCCTGTGGATCGGCGAAGGACAGGACGGGGTGAACGCTGGCCAGAGACCACGAGAGGCCGCGCAACGGCGCCAGTTGATCGGCAGGAAAATAGCCGCTGCAATGGAACGCCACTGAACGCATCCCGGTTGTTTCCTGGTTCTCGAAGGCCTCTTTCAATTCGTGGGCCACCGCAGAGATTTGCGTGTCGGGCACTGATATGATCCACAGGTCAGCGGGTCGCAAATCGGCATAGCTTGCTGCAACGCGCCCGGTTCTGGACAATCGGGCGGCTTCATTTGCCGACTGAAAGGATGTGCTCAGAACATCCTGGATACGGCAGCCATCAGTGCCATCCAGAAGGCGGATCAGCGTTTTGCCGACCCGCCCGGCACCGACAACGTTTATTTTGATTTCAGTCATCCGGGCTCTCTGTTCTTTTCGTCTAGTCCGCGCCACGATGGGACGAATAGAAAAACGCAATGGCTTGTGTTCTGTTTTTGACGTTCAGCTTCTCATAGATATTTGACAGGTGAAACTTGACCGTGTTGGTGGATATCTGAAGTTCCCTGGACAGTTCCCGGTTCGACATCCCCTGCGCCAAGGCCTCCAGAATGGCGCGTTCCTTGCGCGACAGGCTTTGAATCGGATCCTGTTTCATTTTCCGGACGTCGATGAACGGAAACACCATCTTACCTGCTGCCACTTCGGCACAGGTCTCAAGAAGCACGTCAACCTCGCCCGAGCGGGCAGCAAATCCAGCGGCACCCGCCTGCATGGCCAATCGCGGAACATCTCCGGAGGCATCGCCATAGATGACAAAGCGCGGTGCATCGGCCTGATCGCGCAACACCTCGATCAATTTGGCGGCGCCCAGGGCCGGAAGCGTCCAGTCCACGACGCCGACCTGAACAGGTATCCGCATCACCGTTCCCAGAAATCCTTCTGCCGTCGCCGACGTGGCAACCAGAGAGAATCGCGGATCACGTTCGAATATCTCCGACATGGCAGACAGAACCAGCGGATTGCTGTCAGCAAGCATGACGTCGATGGGTTTGCCCGATGTTTCAACCATATGATTTTGCCCTGACTTTCTAAAAAACCACCCAAAAGGATGGGATTAATTTCGGTATACCTTGGTATTTTTACCAATACGGGTGGGTAAAACCCCATACTTTTAGACATCCAAAAGCAGTAGTAAGTTACGTTGCGCCGTTGGGCAAGCTCGCGTTTTCTGGTCGACATCTTAACACATCAGGCCGCAATGCCCGGCCAACAGCCGAGGATGTCAGACCATGACCTTTCAGATTTTCCCTCCGCTCGAAATTCCTGAGACCCTTGCCGCAGGGCCGGGGCCGGGCAACACGGATGTGCGTGTCCTGAAAGCCTTCGCCGGCGCAGGTGTCGCCGATCACATGCAGGGCGATGTCCTCAGGGGCATGATCGAATGCAAGCGCATGCTGCGGAAAATCTGGGGCACTGGAAACGCTTATACGTTCGCTGTCGCGGGTACCGGCTGGAGCGCTCTGGACACCATGTTTTCGGCCGTCATGCCGGGCGACAAGGTTGTGGCCTTCACCAACGGCACATTTTCGGGGATCGACGCGCTGACGCTGCGGATCAAGGCGGCGACGCCCGCCGAGCACGCGGCCAGCCCGCTTGACCCACAGGCGGCCAGCGTCACGGTCGTTGAGGTTCCACATGGCCAGCCGGTGACGGCTGAACTGGTTGAAGCCACTCTGGCCGAACACAAGCCGAAATGGGCCTTCATGGCGCATTGGGAAACCGGATCGGGCAGGGTGAACGATGTGCGCGGTTTCTCGGACGCGTGTGAACGTCATGGGGCGATGGGGCTGGTCGATGCGGTCTCGTCACTGGGTGTCGAAGACTTTTCGATCGATGACTATCCGGGTGTGGCAGGTTGGGCATCCTGTCCGCAGAAAGGCCTGTGCTGCCTGCCGCTGACCTATGCCCCTGTCAGCTTTACCAATGCCTATATCGAGGCGCTGAAATCCACAGGTGCCTATACCTATGTGCACAATCCGATCTTCGAGGCCCGTCACTGGGGCATCGTCGATGGGCAGGACGTGGAAAAGGGCACCTACCACCGGACCCATTCCGGATATGCGGTGGCGGCGTTCCACGAGTCATTGCGCCTGACCTTGCAGGAAGGCCTGGCCAAGCGGTCGATGTCTTACCGGACGCATGAAAAGGTTCTTCGGGACGCGGTGACCGAGATGGGGTGCGAGGTCACCTCGGACATGCCCAGCCTGATCGTGCTCAACCTGCCTTCCGAGCTTTCTGGCCGCGAGATGGAACTGGTGCAGAACTGCCGCGCCCGCGGGTTTGGCATCTGGCCCACTTTGAGCGAACCGGTGCAGGTGCGCATCGGCATCCTCAATCAATTGAATCGCGAGGCCGTCAGCCAGATCGTACGCCTGTTCGCCGAAGCCATTCGTGAGCTGGGCGGAGAGGTCGATCAGGACGCGATCGAAGCTCTGCTGGAAAGCCGGTACGGCACTTCGATAGCTGCGTAAACAGGAGCACATCAGATGGATATCCACGAATACCAGGCGAAAGAAGTTCTTTCGAAATTCGGCGTCGACGTGCCCGCGGGCGCGCTTGCCTACAGTCCCGAACAGGCGGCCTATCGGGCGCGCGAACTGGGGGGCGACAAATGGATTGTCAAGGCGCAGGTCCATGCGGGCGGGCGCGGCAAGGCCGGAGGGGTCAAGCTCTGCAACAGCGAAAATGAAATCTACAAGGCTTGCGATGATCTGTTCGGTCGCAAGCTGGTCACGCATCAGACAGGTCCTGAAGGCAAAGGCATCTATCGTGTCTATGTCGAAGCCGCCGTGCCGATTGATCGCGAAATCTACCTTGGCTTTGTTCTGGACCGCTCCAGCCAGCGGGTGATGATCGTCGCCTCGTCCGAAGGCGGAATGGAGATCGAGGATATCTCGGCCGACCGCCCCGACAGCATTGTCAGGTCCATCGTGGAACCGGCCGTCGGGCTTCAGGAGTTTCAAGCCCGTGAAATCGCCTTCAATCTTGGGGTTGAAGCCAAACTGATCCAGCAAATGGTGCGGACGTTGCAGGGCTGTTATGCCGCCTTCAGCAATCTCGACGCCACGATGGTTGAAATCAACCCGCTGGTCATCACCGGTGATGATCGGGTGCTGGCGCTGGATGCCAAGATGAGCTTTGACGACAACGCTCTGTTCCGCCACCCCCAGATCGCCGAACTGCGCGACAAGAGCCAGGAAGACCCGCGCGAAAGCCGCGCTGCGGATCGCGGGCTGTCTTATGTCGGGCTCGACGGCAATATCGGCTGCATCGTCAATGGCGCCGGTCTGGCGATGGCCACCATGGACACGATCAAGCTGGCAGGCGGCGAGCCTGCAAATTTC
Source organism: Ruegeria sp. YTSA144 (assembly GCF_059610125.1). NCBI lineage: Bacteria > Pseudomonadati > Pseudomonadota > Alphaproteobacteria > Rhodobacterales > Roseobacteraceae > Ruegeria > Ruegeria sp. YTSA144. Next base: position 2,375 of record NZ_JBXWNA010000017.1, on the reverse strand, counting down.
CTCGACATCGGGGGGGGCGCGTCGCCTGAACGGGTGGCCAAGGCGTTCCGGCTGGTTCTGTCGGATGGCAATGTTCAGGCCATTCTGGTCAACATCTTCGCCGGTATCAACCGCTGCGACTGGGTGGCTGAAGGTGTCGTGCAGGCGTTGAAGGAACTTGACCTCGATATTCCGGTCGTCGTGCGGCTGGCCGGTACGAATGTCGAAGAAGGCCAGAAGATCCTTGCCAAATCCGGATTGCCGATCATTCGCGCCACGACGCTGATGGAGGCGGCAGAACGCGCTGTGGGCGCGTGGAAAAACGACCTTACCCAAGGCACCAAAATGAGGGTTGTGTAATGAGCATTCTTCTCGATCGTGACACGCGTGTCATCGTGCAGGGCATCACCGGGCGCATGGCGCGGTTCCACACCAAGGACATGTTGAACTATGGCACAAACGTGGTGGGTGGCGTCGTGCCCGGAAAGGGTGGGGAAACCGTCGAAGGCGTTCCGGTTTTTGACACCGTAAAACAGGCCGTCGAAGCCACCGGCGCAGATGCCAGCCTGGTCTTCGTTCCGCCACCGTTCGCCGCGGATTCGATCATGGAGGCCGCGGATGCCGGCATCCGCTATTGCGTCTGCATCACCGACGGCATTCCGGCACAGGATATGATCCGGGTGAAGCGGTACATGTATCGCTATCCGAAAGAAAAGCGCATGGTTCTGACCGGTCCGAACTGCGCCGGCACCATCTCGCCCGGAAAGGCGTTGTTGGGCATCATGCCGGGGCATATCTATCTTCCCGGACATGTAGGGATCATCGGCCGCTCGGGGACATTGGGCTATGAGGCGGCAGCGCAGTTGAAAGAGCGCGGTCTCGGCGTTTCGACCAGTGTCGGAATCGGGGGTGACCCGATCAACGGCTCTTCCTTCAAGGACATCCTTCAGCGGTTTGAAGACGACGAAGACACGCATGTCATCGCCATGATCGGTGAAATCGGAGGCCCGCAGGAGGCGGAAGCCGCCGAATATATCCGCGACCACATCTCCAAGCCCGTGATCGCCTATGTCGCTGGCCTGACCGCTCCGAAAGGCCGTACCATGGGGCACGCGGGGGCGATCATCTCGGCCTTCGGCGAAAGCGCCAGCGAAAAGGTCGAGATCCTGTCCGCCGCAGGTGTCACCGTGGCCGAAAACCCTGCCGTGATCGGTGAGACGATCGCCCGTGTGATGGAGGCTGCGTGATGGTCAAACCTTCGGTTCTGGTAACCCGTCGCTGGCCCGCTGCCGTCGAGGCGCAGCTGGCCGAGAACTACAACACCGTTTTGAACACCGGCGACAAACCCATGTCCCCGGCTGAAATCCGGCAAGCGTTGAAATCCTATGACGCCGTGCTGCCCACCGTAACGGACACGCTGAGCGCCGAGGCACTGGATGTGCCGGGTGTGCAGACCAAAATCCTTGCCAACTACGGTGTCGGCTACAGCCATATCTGCGAGCCGTCGGCGCGCGAGTTGGGTATGACCGTGACCAACACGCCCGATGTTCTGTCCGAGTGCACCGCCGATATCGCCATGACGCTGCTTTTGATGGTTGCGCGACGGGCAGGTGAGGGCGAACGCGAGCTGCGTTCAGGTCAGTGGACAGGATGGCGGCCCACGCATCTGGTCGGAACCAAGGTCAGCGGCAAGACACTGGGCATCATCGGATATGGCCGCATCGGACAGGAGATGGCCCGCCGTGCGCATCACGGGTTCGGCATGGACGTGCTGGTTTGCAACCGAAGTGCCGTATCGCCCGATGTTCTCGCCGAATGCAATGCGAGGCAGGTGGACACCATAGACGACCTGCTGCCGCAATGTGACTTCGTTTCACTGCACTGTCCGGGCGGCGCAGCCAACCGCCATCTGATCAATTCGCGCAGACTTGACCTGATGAAGCCTGACGCATTTCTGATCAACACCGCACGGGGCGAAGTGATCGACGAATGGGCGCTGATCCAGGCGTTGATGTTCGACATGATCGGCGGCGCTGCATTGGATGTATTCGATGGTGAACCGCGTGTCAGCCCGGACCTGTTGCAATGCGACAACCTCGTCATGCTGCCGCATCTGGGCAGCGCGACCCGCGAAGCGCGCGAGGCGATGGGGTTTCGGGTTCTCGACAACCTGAGCGATTTCTTCGAAGGCCGCGAACCTCGGGACCGCGTGATCTGAGGCCACCTTCAAACATCACAAAATGACGTCCAACGCAGCCGTGGCTGCGTTGCGTTCCTCTATAAGGAGATATGACCAGTGAATGCACCGCACCGTTCAGACGGATTTTTCACCCAGTCCCTTGCTGATCGTGATCCCGAGCTTTTTGGCTCGATCACGTCGGAACTGGGTCGTCAGC
>NZ_JBXWNA010000016.1:0-36601 GCF_059610125.1 Ruegeria sp. YTSA144 | reverse complement strand
GAAGCCGAAGCCGAAGCCGAAGCCGAAGCCGAAGCCGAAGCCGAAGCCGAAGCCGAAGCCGAAGCCGAAGCCGAAGCGTTGACTGAAGATACTGCTCCGGTCGAAGAAAAAGTGGTCGAGCGTGTTGTTGAAAAGCGTGGCGGATTTGTTCCCGCTTTGCTGGGCGGTGCTATTGCAGCCGCCGTCGGGTTTGCGCTGGGCAATGGCGGGCTGTTGTCAACTGGCTCGGACAGCTCGGATACCTTGGCGGCGTTGGAATCCAAACTGGCAGACCAATCCGACCAGATTGCCAAGCTGTCGCAAGAGCTTGCAAACAGTCCGGATGTTGCCGGTTTGACGGATCAGGTCAAAGCGCTGTCCGACAAACTGGCACCCGTGGAAAGTGACCTGAGTGCGATCAAATCCACTGTGGAAACGCTGTCAGGCCAGATCGGACCATTGTCAGAGCGCATCGCGACGCTTGAGAAAACCCCGATCGAATCCAACGTGTCGCCCGAATCCATGGCCGCCTTCGAAGCTGAGCTGAAGAAGCTTCAGGACTCGCTGGCCTCGCAACGGGCCGAGGTTGAAAAAATGGTTTCCGACGCCCAGGCGCTGGAGGCAAAAGCATCAGCCGACGCGCAGGCCGCGGCCAATGCCGCCGTTCTGTCCCGCTTGCATGGGCAACTGGATGCGGGTCAGCCCTATTCCGATCTGGTTGCAGAACTGAAAGCAGGCGGTGTGGATGTGCCGGATGCCCTGTCCGGGCCGGCTGAGAAGGGCGTTGAAACACTCTCTTCTCTGCGCGACAGTTTCGCGCCTGCGGCCCGAACCGCGCTGGCCGAAGCCCGTGAAGCCGACAAGGACACTGGACTGATCGCATTCCTGCAACGTCAAACGGGCGCGCGCTCGGTCACGCCCCAGGAAGGGGATGGGCCAGATGCCGTCCTGTCTCGTGCGCAGGCTGCGCTTGCGGACGGAGACCTGGCCAAAGCCTTGAGCGAACTGAAATCACTTCCCGAGGCGGCACGGGCTGCAATGGCCGATTGGGAACAGGCGGCCCAAACACGGGTCGCCGCCGTCGATGCGGCGAATACACTGGCTTCCAGCCTGAACTCGAACTGAAGGACCTGCCATGCTGTGGTCACTGTTTAAGATCCTTGTTTTTGTTGCGATTATCGGCCTGCTGGCGCTGGGCGGTCACTTCCTGATGCAAACCAGTGGCGGGGTTCAGATCACCGTCGCGGGCACGGAATTCACGCTGGGGCCGCTTCAGTCAGTGATCGCGCTGGGTGTGATGGTTTTTGCGGTCTGGCTGTTTTTCAAGTTGCTCAGCCTGCTGATCGCAACGCTGAAATTCCTGAACGGTGACGAAACTGCCTTGTCCCGGTACTTTGACCGCAATCGCGAGCAAAAGGGATATCAGGCGCTGGCTGATGGCCTGATGGCGCTGGCCTCGGGCGAAGGGCGCGTGGCGATGACCAAAGCCACCAAGGCCGAAAAACTGCTGAACAAGCCTGAGCTGACTGATCTGTTGGTGGCACAGGCCGCCGAGATGACCGGTGACACGAAAAAGGCATCGGATACTTATAAAAAACTGGTGACCAACAACGCGACCCGGTTCGTCGGCGTACGCGGGATCATGAAGCAGAAGCTGGCCGAAGGTGATGATGAAACGGCCCGCAAACTGGCCGAGAAGGCCCTTGCGATCAAACCGCGTCATGAAGAAACGCAGGACGTGCTGCTGAACCTGCAAACCAAGGCGCAGGATTGGGCCGGGGCGCGTTCGACCCTGACGGCCAAGTTGAAGGCCGGGTATTTGCCGCGCGATGTCTTCAAACGGCGCGATGCTGTTCTGGCCTTGTCCGAAGCCAAAGGCATTCTGGAGGAAGGTGCGACCGTCGAACAGCAGGAGCGCGCGATCGAAGCCAATCGCCTGTCACCTGATCTGGTGCCTGCCGCCGCCATTGCAGCGCGCGCGTATATCGCCAAAGGCAAACCCCGGGCCGCGACCAAGATTTTGAAAAAAGCATGGGAGGCTCAGCCGCATCCGGATCTGGCCCATGCCTTTGCCGAAATCGTGCCGGATGAAACTCCCGAGCAACGTATCAAGAGGTTCACGGCGCTGACCCGCATTCACCCCGAGAATTTGGAAACGCGTCTGATTCTGGCCGAATTGAACATTGTGGCCGAGGATTTCCCCGAAGCCCGCCGTGCGTTGGGGGATGTGGTCGAAAAGCAGGGCGATGCGCGCGCTTATACGTTGATGGCCGCTATCGAACGGGGCGAGGGGGCCTCGGACGCGGTTGTGCAAGGCTGGTTGGCCAAGGCGCTGAATGCGCCGCGTGGTCCGCAATGGGTGTGCACCAACTGCCATGATATCCAACCTGAATGGGGACCGGTCTGCCAGAACTGCGGCAGCTTCGACACGCTCAGCTGGCAAACGCCGCAAACACCCGAAATCGCAAGCGCGACCGGCGTACATATGTTGCCTTTGATCGTTGGAGCGCTTGAAGATCAAACCGAAGAGCCAGACGTCATGGAGCCTGCGGACGAGGACGATGTGGTCGAAGTGACACCTGAGTCGGCAGAGGTGGTAGAGGAAGCCGAGGTTCACAAACAGGCCTGAGCCACGCAACGCCCGCTTTGCAGCCGGCCTGTTCCTCTGCGTTCCGAGGGTCAGGCTTTTCTGGGCAAAACACATGATCCGCCACAGCGGTGCCATTGATCGTGTTGGTGCCCCTTCGGTGGTCTGTCGCGGTTTTCGGCCCAGATCCTGACGGTGCATGCTTTTGTTCGTGGTCAGCGCCTCTGGCTGCGCTGTTTGCTCGCCCTCTTTCGCCTCGTCGTCCCTGCGTAGGGTTGATACACCTCTTCCCAGAAATGGGTTTCCGCCGTGACAACCACCCACTTGTCCGTTGGCGGGACGTCCACGACTCCGAACATGATCACATCTCTGACCAGTCCGCCGTGATTTCGCTGGTTATATGCTGACTTCGTCAACTCCAGCCCAAGCAGGTCAAGTGAAAGAAGGCCGCGGGTCGGGCCGAAGCTTTGTATCCGCGTCAGCTCGATTGCTTCCTTCAAGCATGTTTTTGCCTGGTTCCATTCATTGAGATTAATGTGATGCCGTGCTTTTTGGTGAAGCCAAACCGGACGCCAGCGGTCCGAAGGGTCAAGCACTTTCGTCTCAGTCAGCAGTTTGTCGACGCGTGTCCTGTCGCCCCTCTGACGAGCCGCTTCAAGCGCGTCCCGGAACCAAACGCCTTCCAGCGCAGTCCCCTTTGCGATTGTCGCGAGTCGGTTCGTCGAGGCGGCTCGGATCACGCCAGGAACGTTCGTATCCTGCGCAAGATTGTTCAGAAACCAAAGGCGCGTTTCCTTTTCGATTTCTTCCACGGCAGCCTGATGATCCAGTCTTTCACAATGCCACTGGTGATCCTGAAATTCGGCCACGACGTTTTTTGATGACCGGTATTCGCGTTCGACAATTTTCCTGAACTCGTCGCGATCCCCGGAACCGGGGAGGTAAGCCTGTAGTCGATCACCGTCTTGTATCTCGGAAAAGCGTCGGCTCAGGCGTTCACAGATGCCCGTGCGTGTTGCATCCGGATACCGAAAATTCGAGGGTAAGATCGTCGCAAACGCACTCTCCATCCAAGGAACGCAAGCCTTCAGTTTGGCCTCGAAATGTTGGTCCTGAGCCCCTGTTTCGTGCCCGGCCGTGCTGCGATAGGCTTCCAGTGTCAGGTTGTAGACCAGCTTGAAGATGTGGGTCAGTTCCAGAACGCGGTTTTCACGGGGATCGGCGCATGTGGGCTGAACATCCGGGCAAAGCAGTTTGAGAAGGCGCAAGTAACCGTCCTGCATCGCGCGCGCGAACAACAACATTTGGCGAATGGTCTTCATGCTGGGCCGCGCGAAGCGACGACTTGCAAGAAAGGTAAATCTTGCCTTCTCGTCCTCGGGCGGATGCCCATCGAGGGCGCGGCTCAGGGCGTCTTCTGAAATGTCCAGGTCAAAACGCAGCCGTGGGATAGAAAGATTTCGGGCCTGAATGAAATCCCGGGCCGATTGGTAGTTGTATTCCAGATCTTCGCCCTTGTCGTATTCCCAACATCCGGAAAACGGTAGCCGGGATTTCGGGTTTGGTCCTGTATCCCCGGACTCGGCCAACCTGTCTGGAAATGTGCGTTTGATACTGTCCTGGTCAGGAAGAGCTATGCCTTGTTGCCAGCGGTAAAGCGCCCGTGCGATTTTTGCTTTGGGGTCTTTGTCCGGGTTGCAGATTCCATTTTCGATCTGATCTTCCGCCAATCGAACGGCGTAACCCTCAACTGACAGACCGATCAGATCGAAAGCCCAATCCAGAACCTGTTGAACCGGAAGCTGAAGCCTTGATGGGTCCGCGGGATCCGGTTCCGGCAAAAACCAAAACCGCCCGTCCGGCAAACCATCATCCGAACGGTCGTCGATCATCCAGAATGCGGCCCGTCGGGCAGCGCCTGGCACGTACAGGTGAATCAAAAGCTCCCAGACAATATGTTGGATCGGCGCGTCGAATGTCCAAAGCTCCTGCTCGATCCGCCAAAAGGACATTACCACTTCCCAGATATTTTGTTCGGCATCCCGGACTGCGCTCTCATCAAACTCAAGAGCAACGCAGAGCTCTCTACAACTTCTACGGTGCTCTTTTTCGATCTGCTTCATCGAAAGCTCTCGCCGAAGAAGGCGCGTTTTTTCTCGCTTGCCCATTACCGAGCCAAAGAAAGACCGGGACAGTTCGACAAAGATGGCTTCCGGAGGAGGTACAAGTGCCAAGAGAACCCTCATAAACAGTGTAACTGTCTGACAAAAAATATTATAATGAAGGGGGCAACGCCGGGAAATTGGTTTGCACGTTTTGTGTCAGATATTTTGAAGCGCGCCGGTGGCAGGTTTGAATCATGTAATGAACATGGAAAACCAAACATGGAAACTTCCCTGAAAAACAGCATCGACCAACTGGTCATCAATTGGCACGTCAACGAAGCTTGCAACTACCGATGCGTGTATTGCTATGCCAAGTGGGAACGACCGTCTTCAGCGCGCGACGTGATCCGCCAGCCGGACAACACAGCCAAATTGCTGCGGTCGCTCTGGGCTTTTTTCGATCCTGCGAATTTGAAGAACCTTTTGAATGGCACTTTGACTTGGCGGCGTGTCCGTCTCAATTTTGCTGGCGGTGAGCCATTGTTGTGTCGCGCTGACCTGATCCGTGCCGTTGAGATGGCCGCCCAAATCGGGTTTGATGTTTCGATCATTACCAACGGCAGCAGGCTTGATGCGGAAACCATGTCTGCCTTGGCGCCGCATCTCGATTGGCTGGGAGTAAGCCTGGACGCGGCTGACATGCAAACGAACAAGGCGATTGGCTGCGAAGACCGTCGCGCTCGGCAGTTGGATCTAGAGGCTTTGAGGGACAGCGTCGCAATGGCGCGCTCAGACAACCCTGACCTGAAGCTGTAGATCAATACGGTCGTGAATTCCCAGAACCATGAGGCGGACTTGGCTCGAGTCATTGCGCAATTGGCACCCCACAAGTGGAAAATCCTCCGGGCGCTTCCGATGACAACCACGGCCGGAATGGTGACGGATAAGCAGTTCCGGGCCTTTGTGCACAGGCACCGCTCGTTGAAGGACATCATCCGCGTTGAAGACAACGCAGACATGCTGGGGTCGTACCTGATGATCGATCCGAAGGGCCGTTTTTACCAGAACCACAATGATACCCTGAAGGAAGGATACCGATACAGCAGACCCATACTGGATGCTGGGCCGGGTGCTGCCTTGGAGTCTGTCGGATTCTCGGCGCTCGGTTTCGCCGACCGTTACCGATGAGCTTTTCGACGCAGAAGTATTGCGGCGATAAAGACGTAAGCAAAGTGATCGGGAAGCTTCCGGAGGCCGGCTGGGCCTGCAAACGCGGCCGGGTTCATGAGAGGCAATATGCGCGTTCTGCTTGAGAAGCTATCCCGGCAGATAACGGCAGATGTGATGCGTTGGCTATCTTGTCAGCCCGTCAGCAGCGATCAAGCTGCTGAATCTGCGCGTATATGATGGGTTGGCACTGACACCACAGCAAAGGCGGGTTTGTCCGGTTTTACCGCCCTTCGAACCGGATCGACCCGCCTGAACCGTCAGATGAATGCTTCGAGCCCATGACGGAAGTGCTGTGGCGCCACCTTTGGCCGACACAGAACTCTATCCATCGACGTCCCGCACCGTCGTGCCGCCTCCAAATCGGTTGATCTTTCGGCTCGGGCACTCAAAGTGCACCCGCTCGCGCCAAGTGCGTTGGCAAGACCTGGGCCGTCGACTGAAGGCCAGAAATTCAATCAATTGTAATCGCGCATTTCGTATCGTATCCAAAGAGCATTATTCCAGTTACTGGGCAGCGGACATGAAAGACCTGTATAAGAGCTTCAACGAACTGACCGATGCCGAATGGCTTCAGCTATGGCTGGATAAAGCCGAAAACAAAGGCGGCGAGCTTGCAGGCGCTCTGCCCGAGTTTCCTCCAAATGATATTCAAGTCGAATATGTCGGAAGCGCGCTTTCCAGTGCAATCAGAGAAGCGCATGGTTTTTACGTGCACGCAAAGCAGATGTTTTCAACGCACGGCGAAAACCCCAGCAAGGACGATTGCTTTTTGGATTTCGGATGTGGTTGGGGACGGTATATTCGTCTGTTTTCCAAAGATTATCCCAGCCGATCAATATTCGCCGCTGATGTAAATGCCGACATCATTGATGAGTGCCGGAAAAGAGATCTGCCAGGCGAGTTCATGCATATTTCCCCATTGGGCGCGTTTTCCCTGCCCGATGGCAAGATTTCGTCTGCAATGGCGTATTCAGTTTTCACGCATCTGCCAGAGGATGTTCATTTGCATTGGCGTACCGAGCTCGCCCGCGTTACCAAACCCGGCGCTGTGCTGGTGATCACGGTCCAGCCGAGGCGGTTCCTGAGATACATTGAAAATCGCGGACGCGAGATATTGGGTCCGAAAATATTTGGAAGCAGAATTGGTTTGCTTCGTCACTTCCAACTTGGAAAACGAAGAGGGTCGAACGCTTGGCACAAGCTGCTCGCAGAGTCCGCAGATAGGGTGCCCGAGTTTGCCGCGCGTTATGACAGCGGCGAACTGGTCTTCATGGAAGGCACAGATGGCAACAAAACTTACGGCGATACGATCGTGCCAGTTTCCTATATCGAAGAGAACTGGGCCCCGGACTTCAAAGTCGTTGACGTCATAGATGACAAATCCAGGTTTGCTCAGTCGGTCATCACGCTCAAACGGATTTGAACACCAATCAATTCATGCAGGTTTTCGATCCGGACAAAGCAGTCAGATCCCGGGTTGCAGCGTTCAACGCGTGCGCAAAAGCGCTTGTCGAGAAAAACAATCTTCGGCCTTGCCTCGCGTTGAAGGCATTTACCCAGGCTTCGTGAACGAAAAACCGGCTGCTGGTGCGGCAGGACGTTGCCATGCGTTCGGCAAAGTTCAAGATGACGATAGTTCCGGTGCCATAGTCCCGAGCCACTTGGCCTTGCCAATGCGAACAAGCCGACAGCATCCGCCAATTTGAATGGTTTTGAACTTGGCCATGCCTTTCGAATCCAAAGATCGGAAAGTGCCATTGGGGGCATCAAGCTCGTGCTTTTTGGGGTGAAGCCCCAATCAAACCCTCTAGTGTCGTGTTTTCCGCGGGTGTGGAGCGTTCCACCACCTTCAGGACGATAATTGAGATTCGGTAAAACACTCAATGAAACAGAGCGTTCAAGGCCATCTATGTTCGGAAGAAATGGTGCCCAGGAGAGGACTCGAACCTCCACGTCCATACGGACACTAGCACCTGAAGCTAGCGCGTCTACCAATTCCGCCACCTGGGCAGGTGTCGTGGAGGGGCGTTTAAGCCTAGTCGTGGGGGGCGTCAACCAGATTCGGTGAGATTTTTTGAAGTTTTTTTATTTCGGTTCCCGGCCGGTGTTTTCAGCCCATGAATTTCAACACTGTCGCGGCGAATTAGCGCCTTGTTTGCCTGGCCTGCGGGCGCTAGTTCTAGGGCGCAATTTCTCAGCAGGAGCCCTCTCATGTCGAAACTGGTGACGATTTTTGGAGGATCGGGATTTGTCGGTCGCTACATCGCGCGGCGCATGGCGAGAGAGGGTTGGCGTGTCCGGGTAGCTGTACGTCGCCCGAACGAGGCCATGTTCGTCAAACCCTATGGTGCCGTGGGTCAGGTCGAACCGGTGCTGTGCAATATCCGGGATGATGCCTCGGTGGCGCTGGCGATGCAGAGCGCCGATGCGGTTGTGAACTGCGTGGGTGTGCTGAACGAGCTTGGCAAGAACGGTTTTGATACCGTACAGACCGAAGGAGCTGAACGCATCGCGCGTTTGGCGGCCGAGCAGGGCATCAAAAGGATGGTTCATATCTCGGCCATCGGTGCAGATGCGAATTCAGCCAGCGCGTATTCCCGGACCAAAGCACATGGCGAAGCGGGCGTTTTGAAGCATATGCCAAATGCCGTGATCCTGCGTCCTTCGGTGATTTTTGGCACCGAAGACCAGTTCTTCAACCGTTTCGCCGGAATGACCCGCCTGGGACCGTTCCTGCCTTTGGTCGGGGCCGAGACAAAATTCCAGCCGGTTTATGTAGACGATGTGGCGCAGGCTGCCGTCAAAGGTGTTCTGGGACAGGCAGAGCCGGGTATCTACGAGCTTGGCGGCCCCGAGGTGAAAACCTTCCGCGCCCTGATGCAGCAAATGCTTGAAGTGATTCACCGTCGCCGCGTCATTATCGGTCTGCCGTTCTTTGTTGCCCGGATCATGGCCGGTGTGCTGGACATGGTTAAGTTTGTCAGCTTTCAGCTGTTCCCCAACAACATTTTGACCCGCGACCAGCTCAAGAACCTGCGCCATGACAATGTTGTCGCCGAGGGTGCCAAGTCATTTGCAGATCTTGGGATTGAACCGACCACGCTGGAATCGGTGCTGCCGGAATACCTGTGGAAGTTCCGCCCCTCGGGTCAGTATGACGACATTCAGAACTCGGCCAAAAACCTGCGCATCTGATCAGCTGTAGGCCATGATCAAAAGTATCAGGCCTAGAATGACACGGTAGATGACGTAGGGTGTGAAGCTGACGCTGCGCAGAAGCCGCATCATCAAGCTAAGTGCCAGCAGGGCCGAAAGAAAGGCAAACAGTGCCGCAATGGCCCCATCCCGGGCCAGTTGCATATCGGCCCCGCGCACGGCATCCAATGCCAGCAGAGTGCCCGACGCCAGAATCGTCGGGATCGACATCAGCATGGCAATCCGCGCGCCGTCTTCACGGGTGTATCCCAATTGCCGCGCGCCAGTTATGGTTATCCCGGAACGGGACGTGCCAGGGATCAGGGCAAGAACCTGCCACAGACCCATGATGAGCGCGTCGCGTATTCCCCAGTTTTCGGCCCCTTTGGTTTCAGGAGCCTTCTGATCCACCCAATACAGCAGCAGACCGAAACCCAGCATTGTCCATCCGATGACCGTGATCGAGCGCATGGCCTGGCTCAACCCGGTGACATGCAGAATGAGGCCCGCGATCACGGTAGGAACAGTTGCAACGATCAGGCCCAGAGCAAGCCGGGCCTGCGGTGTATCCGCGCGTCCGGTCAGCGCGCGCGGCAACCCGGCAATGGCCTGTTTCACATCCGGCCAGAAATACAGCACCACGGCGCCCAGGGTTCCCACATGCACCGCGACATCAATGGCTTGACCCTGGTCCTGCAACCCCGACAGGTTGGGCAGCAGGATCAGGTGACCGGATGAAGATATGGGCAAAAACTCAGTGATTCCCTGAATGATTGCTACGAGAATCAGGTGAAACAAACTCATCTGCCCTGCCGTGCTGCTGCCACGTGTTCTTTGTGGGTTATGGGTATAAGGGCGATGGAAAAAAGGAAAGCGCGCATATAGGTCCGAATCGGATCTAAAATTTCCAATTATTTTCCCTTTTTCTTAAAGGCGCGCTGCATTTTTTCAATTTAGGTCAATATAATTGACTTTTCATCCAAAAGCTCATCCCGTAAAGAAACGGAACCTAGCCAATTCATGGAGTCTGACCCGTGGCCAAGCAACCGATGCTGAAATTTGTGCAGATCGACCGCGTCATGCCGGAAAAGCGTGCTGCCAATGACCGCAAGGACGACTTTGACGAGATCTATTCCGAGTTCGCCGCTGAAAAAGCAGCCGAGCAGGCGAGTCGGTGCAGCCAATGCGGTGTTCCTTACTGCCAGTCGCATTGCCCGTTGCACAACAATATTCCCGACTGGTTGCGCCTGACTGCGACCGGACGTCTGGAAGAAGCCTATCAGGTAAGCCAGGCCACCAATACCTTCCCCGAGATCTGCGGGCGCATCTGTCCGCAGGACCGCCTGTGCGAGGGCAACTGCGTGATCGAACAGTCGGGCCATGGAACGGTCACGATTGGTTCGATCGAGAAATACATAACGGATACCGCATGGGAAAAAGGCTGGGTCCAGCCGGTCGCTCCATCAGCCGAGCGCGCTGAAAGCGTGGGTATCATTGGTGCAGGCCCCGGTGGATTGGCCGCCGCGGATATGCTGCGCCAGGCTGGTATCCAGGTCACGGTATACGACCGTTATGACCGGGCCGGTGGTCTGCTGATGTATGGCATTCCGGGGTTCAAACTGGAAAAAGACGTTGTTCAGCGCCGCAATGACCTGCTGGCAGATGGTGGGGTTAAATTTGTTCTGAATTGCAACGTGGATGCGGCCAAGTTCCAGGAAATCAGGGCCAGGCATGATGCCGTTATCATTGCGACCGGTGTCTACAAGTCGCGCGACCTGGCAATGCCGGGCAGCGGCCTGGCCGGGATCGAGAAGGCAATCGACTTCCTGACGGCCTCGAACCGTAAGAGCTTTGGCGACGAGGTCGAAGATTTCGACAACGGTCGCTTGAACGCCGACGGCAAGAAAGTTGTCGTGATTGGCGGCGGTGACACCGCGATGGATTGCGTCCGCACTTCGATCCGCCAGGGCGCGACTTCTGTCAAATGTCTGTATCGCCGGGACCGGGCCAACATGCCGGGATCACAGCGTGAAACACAGAACGCCGAAGAAGAAGGTGTGATCTTCGAATGGCTCAGCGCACCCAAAGGGTTCACGGGTGAAGACACGGTCAAGGGTGTTATCGTTCAGAAGATGCGCCTGGGACAGCCAGACGCGTCCGGTCGTCAGGCCCCCGAAGTCATCGAGGGAGCGGACTATGTCGAAGAAGCCGATCTTGTGATCAAGGCGCTTGGATTCGAACCTGAAGACCTGCCCACGCTGTTCGGACAACCCGACCTGCCGGTCACCCGCTGGGGTACGATCAAGGCGGCGTTCCAAACCGGCGAGACCGAAATGGACGGAGTCTATGCAATCGGTGACATCGTGCGCGGTGCCTCGCTGGTGGTCTGGGCGATCCGGGACGGTCGTGACTGCGCTGATGCGATCATCGAACGCTTCAATGCAAAATCTGCCGTTGCGGCTGAATAATCCCGGCGACCAGGAGGGTTTGAAATGCCTGAATTGCAAGGCCAATGCATGTGTGGCGCGGTCACGGTGACGGCAACTCCGGCGCGGGATGCGCTTGGGGCGTGCCATTGCGACCAATGCCGCCGCTGGACCAGTTCCATGCTTGTGACGTTTCAGGCCGAAGAAGGCTATGCCGCGCTTGGCCCGGTCAAAACCTTCACTTCCTCTGACTGGGCCGAGCGCGCCTTTTGCGCCGATTGTGGCTCGGCGCTTTGGTATCGGATCACGCTTCCGGGCGAGATGCACGGCCAGACGCAAATGGCGGCAGGTCTGTTTGAAAACGCCGCAGGCAACCCGCTGAAACTTGAACTTTACATCGACAAAAAGCCCCAGGGCTATGCGTTCGCAGGCGAACGCCGGCAGATGACCAAAGCCGAGGTCGAAGCCATGTATGCCCCCTCTGACGAAGGAGACAGCCAATGACCAAATATGATGCCGATTGGGTGCGGGCCGAAGAAGCCAAGCGCAAATGGATGGCTGAAAATGGTCTCTATTCCGAGGAAGAAGAGCATTCTTCCTGTGGCGTGGGTCTCGTTGTGTCCGTGGATGGGAAAGCGTCGCGCAAGGTTGTGGACGCCGGTATCGACGCACTCAAGGCGATCTGGCACCGCGGCGCGGTTGATGCGGACGGCAAGACCGGCGACGGCGCGGGCATTCACGTGCAGATTCCGGTGTCGTTTTTCTACGATCAGATCAGGCGCACAGGCCACGAGCCCAAGTTGGATGAACTGATCGCCGTTGGTCAGGTTTTCCTGCCGCGCACCGACTTTGGCGCACAGGAACAGTGTCGGACCATCGTGGAAACCGAAGTTCTGCGCATGGGCTATTACATCTACGGCTGGCGTCATGTGCCGGTCGATGTCACCTGTCTGGGTGAAAAAGCCAACGCCACCCGGCCCGAGATCGAGCAGATCCTGATCTCGAATTCCAAGGGCGTGGACGAAGAAACCTTCGAGCGCGAGCTCTATGTCATTCGTCGCCGTATTGAAAAGGCCGCCTCGGCTGCCGGTATTTCCGGGCTGTACCTGGCGTCGTTGTCCTGCCGTTCGATCATCTACAAGGGCATGATGCTGGCCGAGCAGGTTGCCGTCTTCTATCCCGATCTGATGGACGAACGGTTTGAATCCGCCTTCGCCATCTATCACCAGCGCTATTCCACCAACACTTTCCCGCAATGGTGGCTGGCGCAGCCCTTCCGCATGCTGGCGCATAATGGTGAGATCAACACGCTGAAAGGCAACATCAACTGGATGAAAAGCCACGAGATCCGCATGGCGTCCTCGACGTTTGGGGATTATGCCGAGGATATCAAACCGATCATCGCCGGAGGATCGTCGGATTCGGCAGCATTGGACTCGGTTTTTGAGGTTCTGGTGCGCGCGGGCCGCTCGGCCCCGATGGCGAAAACCATGCTGGTTCCGGAAAGCTGGTCCAAGCAGGCGGTGGAACTGCCGCAGGCGTGGCGCGATATGTATTCCTACTGCAACTCGGTGATGGAGCCCTGGGATGGCCCGGCTGCGCTGGCCATGACCGATGGCCGCTGGGTCTGTGCCGGGCTGGACCGTAACGGCCTGCGTCCGATGCGTTACGTCGTGACTGGCGATGGTCTTGTCATTGCAGGATCCGAGGCCGGCATGGTGCCGATTGATGAGTCCACAGTGACCGAAAAAGGCGCGCTGGGCCCCGGTCAGATGCTGGCCGTCGATATGAAAAAGGGCAAGCTGTACCGCGACAAGCAGATCAAGGACAAACTGGCGAGCGCATTGCCGTTTGGCGAATGGGTCGGCAAGATCAACGATCTGGACGAGGCGTTGGCAGGCGTGACCGAAAAGCCGATTTTTTCGGGTGAAGATCTGCGCAAGCGCCAGATCGCGGCAGGCTATTCAGTCGAAGAGCTGGAGCAGATTCTTGCGCCCATGGCTGAAGATGGCAAAGAAGCGCTGGCGTCCATGGGTGACGATACGCCCTCGGCGGTTCTGTCCAAGCAATACCGCCCGCTCAGCCATTTCTTCCGGCAGAATTTCAGCCAGGTCACCAACCCTCCGATCGACAGTTTGCGCGAATACCGCGTCATGTCCTTGAAAACCCGGTTCGGGAACCTGAAGAACGTGCTGGATGAGGACAGCAGCCAGACCGAGATCATCGTTCTGGAAAGCCCCTTTGTCGGAAACGCACAATGGGATGAACTGGTTGGGAACCTCAATGCTCCGCTGGCCGAGATCGATTGCAGCTTTGAGCCCGGTCAAGGCGCGCTGAGCGCTGCTTTGGCCCGTGTCAGAGCCGAAGCTGAAGAGGCGGTACGGTCTGGCGCAGGGCATCTGGTGCTGACCGACATGAACTCGGGTGAAGATCGTGTGGCGATGCCGATGATCCTTGCCACCAGCGCAGTGCACTCGCACCTGACCCGTCAGGGCCTGCGGACGTTCTGTTCCTTGAACGTACGCTCGGCTGAATGTGTCGATCCGCATTACTTTGCGGTTCTGATCGGCTGTGGCGCCACCGTTGTGAACGCCTATCTGGCCGAAGACTCGCTGGCCGACCGGATCGAACGCGGGTTGCTGGATGGAACCCTGACCGAAAATGTTGCCCGCTATCGCGAGGCCATCGACCAGGGCCTGCTGAAGATCATGGCCAAGATGGGGATCTCGGTGATCTCGTCTTATCGCGGTGGCCTGAACTTCGAGGCTGTTGGACTGAGCCGCGCGATGGTGGCAGAATATTTCCCGGGCATGACCAGCCGGATTTCCGGCATCGGCGTCACCGGCATTCAGGCAAAGGCCGAAGAAATCCATGCCAAGGGCTGGAACAGTGGTCTGGACGTTCTGCCCATCGGTGGTTTCTACAAGGCCCGCGCAACGGGCGAGACCCACGCGTGGCAAGCGACCTCGATGCACATGTTGCAGATGGCCTGCAACAAGGCGTCCTATGAGCTGTGGAAGCAGTATTCGGCCAAGATGCAATCGAACCCGCCGATCCATCTGCGCGACCTGATGGATTTCAAACCGTTGGGCAAGCCGGTGCCGATCGAAGAGGTGGAATCGATCACCTCGATCCGCAAGCGGTTCGTCACGCCCGGCATGTCACTGGGCGCGCTCAGCCCCGAGGCGCACAAGACGCTGAACGTGGCGATGAACCGGATTGGTGCGAAGTCCGACAGCGGCGAGGGCGGCGAGGACCCGGCGCATTTCGTGCCCGAACCCAATGGCGACAACCCCTCGGCCAAGATCAAGCAGGTGGCCTCGGGCCGGTTCGGTGTGACCGCTGAATACCTCAACCAGTGCGAAGAGCTGGAAATCAAGGTAGCCCAAGGTGCGAAACCGGGCGAGGGCGGCCAGCTGCCGGGCATGAAGGTCACCGACCTGATCGCGCGCCTGCGGCACTCGACCAAGGGCGTGACGCTGATTTCTCCGCCGCCGCATCATGACATCTACTCGATCGAGGATCTGGCGCAGCTGATCTATGACCTGAAACAGATCAACCCGCGCTGCAAGGTGACGGTGAAACTGGTGGCGTCCTCGGGCGTCGGCACGATCGCCGCCGGCGTGGCCAAGGCGAAAGCGGATATTATCCTGATTTCGGGTCACAATGGCGGTACCGGCGCATCACCCGCGACCAGCATCAAATATGCCGGTCTGCCATGGGAGATGGGTCTGACCGAGGCGCATCAGGTTCTGGCGATGAACAACCTGCGCGACCGGGTGACTCTGCGCACCGATGGCGGCCTGCGCACCGGGCGCGACATCGTCATGGCGGCGATGATGGGGGCCGAGGAATACGGCATCGGCACCGCCGCACTGATCGCCATGGGCTGTATCATGGTGCGTCAGTGCCAGTCGAACACCTGCCCCGTCGGCGTTTGCACGCAGGATGAATCGCTGCGTGCCAAGTTCACCGGCAACGCGGACAAGGTGGTGAACCTGATCACCTTCTACGCGCAGGAAGTGCGCGAGCTGCTGGCCAGTCTTGGCGCGCGTTCCGTGGATGAAATCATCGGTCGGGCCGACCTGCTGGCGCAGGTCAGCCGGGGTTCTGCACATTTGGATGATCTGGACCTCAACCCTTTGCTGATCACCGTCGATGGTGCGCATAACATCGTGTACAATCGTGACAGGGACCGCAACGCCGTGCCTGATACGCTGGATGCCGAGATCGTGCGCGATGCGGCGCGGTTCCTGAAGGATGGCGAGAAGATGCAGTTGTCATATGCCATCCAGAACACGCACCGCACCGTCGGAACCCGTGTTTCCAGCCACATTGTACAGAATTTCGGCATGCGGAACACGTTCCAGGATGACCACCTGCACGTGAAGCTTCAGGGTTCGGCCGGCCAATCCCTGGGTGCTTTCGCGGCTCCGGGCCTCAAGCTGGAAGTGTCTGGGGATGCCAATGACTATGTCGGCAAGGGTCTGTCTGGCGGTACGATCGTTGTGCGCCCGCCGCAGGTCAGTCCGCTGAAGGCGGATGAAAACACGATCATCGGCAACACGGTTCTCTATGGTGCAACTGACGGCCATCTGTTCGCGGCTGGCCGCGCGGGTGAACGGTTTGCCGTGCGCAACTCGGGTGCCAAAGTTGTGGTTGAAGGGTGCGGCTCGAACGGCTGTGAGTATATGACCGGCGGTGTGGCCGTGATTCTTGGCGACATCGGGGCCAACTTCGGTGCCGGGATGACCGGTGGCATGGCATATCTTTATGATCCCGAAGGCAAGGCCGAAGCGTTGATGAACAAGGAAACGCTTGTGACCTGCCCCGTCACCGTGGACCATTGGGTGGATCAGTTGAAAGCCCTGATCATGCGTCACGCCGAGGAGACTTACAGCCGCAAGGCCGCGGATATTCTCCAGCATTGGGATGTGGAAAAGGGCAACTTCCTACAGGTTTGTCCCAAGGAAATGCTGAACAAGCTCAGCCACCCGCTGAGCGAAGAAGTCACGGCAGTTCCGGCGGAGTAACCCGAAACCCCATCAAAAAACCGGCCCCGCGTGCCATTTGCAGCACGCGGGGCCCCGATTTTTGAGCGGTTTCAGTGGGATTCTTGCCTGCTCTCCCGAATTTCGCCATGCTTTTTTCACCTTGTAGTGATAGCCATGGCCTGTTTCGGTTTCCAATGGTGACAGAGTAGGGGCAACAGGATGCCAACGACATACCGCGATCAGTTCTTCACCTTTGATCCCGCAAACCCACCGCCAGGGGGAACCGCCGTCACTGTCAGCAGTTTAAACCTGACTGACGTGAATGATGACAATCTTATTGACGCGCCCAGTGGCGATACGGTCAACGGACAAGACGTAACAAATTCCTGGCCGGGGGATACTGTTACGATCAACGTGTCAGGCGTCGGGAACGTGACCTATACAGGAACCACTTTCTACCTGGCCGATGGATCACGGGTTTTCACCCCCACAGACAACCAGGTGCTTCAGCCTGGAACGCTGGTATCGACCACTTTTGTCAATACATCGGGCCCCCTGAATGTCGGAAATCTGGGACCGCCGTGTTTTACGGCAGGGACCATGATCGCGACACCGGAAGGTGAGCGCGCGGTTGAGGATTTTAAGGCTGGTGATCTGGTCATCACGGTGGATCACGGACCACAACCCTTGATCTGGATCGGGTCTACAACCGTCGCAGCCGAAGGCAAACTGGCCCCAATCCGTTTCGATGCGGGGGTGTTCGGTCTGGATCGCCCCTTGCTGGTTTCACCGCAGCACCGGATGCTGATCGAAGACTGGCAGGCGTCCTATCTGTTCGGCCATACCGAAGCGCTGGTTCCGGCGCATACCCTGGTCAACGATGACACGGTGAAACGGGTCGAGGGCGGTGAGGTTGAATATTTCCACCTCTTGTTCAAACAGCATGAGATCGTCATCGCCAACGGAGCAAAAAGTGAAAGCTATTACCCCGGGCACGCGTTGTCGGCCTCGGATCGTGAAACGCAAAGCGAGGTGCTGCACTTGTTTCCCGAGTTGGCAGGGCTTGATCCGATGTCGCTGAAAACCGCGCGCCCGATCGTTCATCCGCGCGAGGCGCGTGTTTTCGCGATTTAGGCCGTTTCAAACCGGAACCCTGCGTCGTATAGCTGAGGCATGGCGAAGAAAGCAGCCCGCAAATCCGGCGGTAAAAAAAGCAAGGCATCCAGAAAGAAAGTACCGGTGGCGCGGCAGATTCGCCGCTGGGTAGCGCGCACGGCCATGGCAGTCGTGTGTCTCGTGGTTGGTCTGGTCCTGATTTATTCGGTCGTGAACCCGCCCGTGACTCATACCATCTGGTCGGAATGGCGCCGGCTGGGAAAGGTTGAACGCGAATGGGTGCCGATCGAGGATATGGCCCCGATCATGGCAAGATCGGTTGTGGCGGCTGAGGACGCAAATTTCTGTCTGCATTGGGGATTTGACGTTGAAGCCATTCGCGATGCGCTTGAGGATGGCGGAAGTCGCGGTGCGTCGACCATCACGCAACAGGTGGTGAAGAATGTGTTCCTCTGGCAGGGCCGCAGCTGGGTGCGCAAGGCTTTGGAAACCTCGATCACGCCGTTGGTTGAGATATTCTGGAGCAAGCAGCGTATTCTTGAGGTGTATCTGAATGTCGCCGAAACCGGAAATGGCGTGTTTGGGGTCGAAGCTGCGGCGCAACGCTATTTCAACACCAGCGCGGCAAAGCTGACTTCGGTTCAGGCGGCACGGATTGCCGCAATCCTGCCGTCCCCGCGCAACCGGTCGGTCACGGACCCGACTGCGCACACCCGCAGACGGGCGGCTTCAATCCTCGATGGGGCGGCCACCATCCGCGCAGATGGTCGCGCGGATTGTTTCGAGGATTGAAACCCGCTATCTGCCAAGGGTAAATCTGTCGGGTATTCACTGGTTCGAATGGAAGTCCATGGCGCGTCTGTTTCACGTTCCCCTCTCTCCGTATTGCCGCAAGGTCCGTCTGTCGCTGGCGGAGAAGAAGATCGAGGTTGAGCTGGTAGAAGAGCGATACTGGGAACAGGATCCCGACTTTCTGCGGCGCAACCCGGCGGGAAAAGTACCCGTTTTGCGTCTGGACGGCCAGATCATGTCGGAAAGCGCGGCCATCTGCGAATACATCGAAGAAACCCGGCCTGAGCCAGCTTTGATGCCGAAAAACCCCGAAGCCAGGTTCGAAGTGCGACGGCTGGTCGGATGGTTTGACGACAAGTTTCACCACGAGGTGACATCGAAGCTGTTG
This sequence comes from Ruegeria sp. YTSA144, assembly GCF_059610125.1. Classification (NCBI taxonomy): domain Bacteria; kingdom Pseudomonadati; phylum Pseudomonadota; class Alphaproteobacteria; order Rhodobacterales; family Roseobacteraceae; genus Ruegeria; species Ruegeria sp. YTSA144. The sequence goes on along the minus strand of NZ_JBXWNA010000016.1, from coordinate 17,789 downwards.
TATGAGCGAGTGAACAAAAAGGTGACAGGGCAGGGGTGTCCGGACAGCAAGAATGTCAAACAAGGTGCCAAGGCGATCAAGTACCATCTGGATTACATGGCATGGCTGCTGGATCACCGCCGTTGGTTGGCCGGGGATCAGATGACATTGGCGGATTTCGCGGCCGCCGCGCATCTGTCTTCGCTGGATTACATCTCGGACGTGGACTGGAACCGCAGTCAGGTGGTCAAGGACTGGTATGCCAAGATCAAGTCTCGACCGGCATTTCGGTCAATTCTGGCGGATCAGGTGCCAGGGTTCCGACCACCGCCCCATTACGCTGATCTGGATTTCTGATAGGGTGCGCAAGGGGGGCCGTCTGCCCCCCATCGCGCCGTGGGCGCGATTCCCCCCGAGGATATTTTTGGCCAGATGAAGAGCGGATCGGATCTTAAGGAAAAGCTGGTGCAACAAGCCTTGGCAGAGGGGTTTGTTGCCTGTCGCGTGTGCCGCCCTTGGGATGTTCCACAGGTGCCGAAACGCTTGCGGGCATATCTGGACGCCGGATACCACGGGCAAATGGGATGGATGGCCGAACGCACACATTGGCGTGGCGATCCTGCCGCCCTTTGGCCCGAGGCGCAATCGGTGGTCATGTTGGCCGAAAGCTATACGCCGGAACATGACCCGACGGAGATTCTGAAACACCCGGATCGTGGTGCAATTTCGGTCTATGCGCAGAACAAGGACTATCATGATCTGGTCAAGAAGCGGCTGAAGCGGTTGGCGCGATGGCTGATTGCCGAAGCCGGCGGCGAGGTGAAGGTATTTGTCGATACCGCGCCGGTTCCCGAGAAGGCGCTGGGATATGCCGCCGGACTGGGGTGGCAGGGCAAGCATACCAATCTTGTAAGCCGCGAATGGGGAAATTGGGCCTTTATAGGGTCTGTTTTTTCTACTCTGAACCTGCCAGCAGACAATTCAGAGATCGATCATTGCGGGTCGTGCCGCGCCTGTCTGGACAGTTGCCCGACCGATGCGTTTCCGGCCCCGTATCAACTGGATGCACGGCGGTGCATTTCCTATCTGACCATTGAACATAAAGGCCCGGTCGACCATGAGCTGCGCGGTAAGTTGGGCAATCGGATCTATGGCTGCGACGATTGTCTGGCGGCCTGTCCATGGAACAAGTTTGCCGTCGCCGCGAGCGATATGCGCTATGCCGCCCGGGACGATCTGAAAGCGCCCGGTTTGGAAGAACTGGCAGCGCTGGACGATGCTGCTTTTCGTGCAAAGTTTTCGGGCTCGCCGATCAAACGTATCGGGCGGGACCGGTTCGTGCGCAACGTTCTGTATGCCATTGGAAACTCGGGACAGTCGAAATTGAAAACAGTGGCTCAGCGTCTGTTGGAAGACCCCGACGAGACCGTGGCCGACGCGGCGCGCTGGGCGGTGGAACAACTGTCATAATTGCCGCAAACAGGCTGGACGTGTCGTGCATAACCGCTACACCCATCCCCAGCGAACAGTGAGGAGGACCCGATGACGGTGTCTTTGGGGGTAGATACGGGCGGGACCTATACCGACGCGGTATTGATCAGGGATGAGAAAGAGGTCATCGCCTCGGCCAAGTCGCTGACCACCCGGGCGGATCTGGCGATTGGTGTGGGCAAGGCGATCTCGTCTGTGCTGGCAGAGGCGCAGGTCACGCCGGATCAGATCTCGATGGCGTCATTGTCGACGACGCTGGCCACGAATGCTCTGGTCGAGGGGCAGGGCGGCCGTGTCGCGTTGATCTATATCGGGTTCAAGGACAGTGATCTTGAAAAACACGGGTTGAAAGAGGCGTTGAAAGGCGATCCGGCCCTGGTGAGTGCCGGTGGGCATACCCATTCCGGTGGGCAGGCTGCGGCCTTGGATATCGCAGCGCTTGAGGCCTTTTTGAACTCGCATAAGGGGATTTCCGGCTTTGCGGTTGCTGCCCAGTTCGCCACCCGCAACCCGGCGCATGAGTTGGAAGCGGCGCGCATGATCTCGGAAAGAACCGGGGCGCCAGTGACCTGTTCGCATCATTTGTCCGCCAAGCTCAATGGTCCGAAACGCGCGGTGACGGCTGTGCTGAATGCGCGGCTGATCGGGATGATCGACCGCCTGATCGGGCGTGCACAGGATCAGCTGCACGCGCTGGGGATTTCGGCACCGATGATGGTGGTGCGCGGGGATGGCGCCCTGATGAGCGCGGAACAGGCGCGGGAACGGCCGATTGAGACTATCCTCAGCGGGCCTGCGGCTTCTATCGTCGGGGCGCGGTGGCTTACCGGAGCGGAGAATGCGCTGGTCTCGGACATCGGGGGAACCACCACTGATGTGGCGCTTATCCGGGACGGAAAGCCCGCGATCGACCCGGCCGGGGCGCAGGTGGGTGGGTTTCGCACCATGGTCGAAGCCGTGGCGATGCGAACCCACGGTCTGGGCGGCGACAGTCAGGTTCATGTTGCGACCGAAGGGTTGCGGGGCGGTGTTTTCCTGGGCCCGCGTCGCGTGTTGCCCGTTTCGCTGATCGCATCAGAAGCACCCGACGTTGTGCATTCAGTACTGGATGAACAATTGCGGGCCACGACCGTGGGCGAGCATGATACGCGCTTTGCCCGCCGCGTGCCCGGCATCCATGCTGAAGGAGTAGGTGCGCGGGAAGAAAGCCTGTTGGAGAGGCTGGGAGATCACGTTCTGCCCCTGAGCGCCCTGCTGCGGTCGCGGATGGAGAACGGGGCGCTGATGCGCCTTGTCGATCGCGGAATCATCCAGGTGTCGGGGGTTACGCCATCTGATGCCAGCCACGTGTTGGGGCGGGTTCGTGCCTGGGATGTCGATGCGGCGCGCAAGGCATTGGACCTGATGGCGCGCAAACGGGTCGGGTCAGGGGATATGTTGGCAAACTCTCCCGAAGCGCTGGCCCAGATGATCGTGGATCAATTGACGGAACAGACCAGTTTGACCTTGTTAGAGGCTGCTTTTGACGAAGAGCAGGTTGGTTTTGGTTTGCCTTCGCAAGACTTGGCGCGTCATGTGCTGACACAGCGCGGGTTGGCACAACACCGTGGGTTGCTGTCGCTGAGTGCTGCTTTGAATGTGGATGTGGTGGGCCTTGGGGCGTCGGCCCCCAGTTACTACCCTGCCGTAGGTGAGCGGCTGCATTGCCGAATGATCCTGCCGGAACATGCGGGCGTGGCCAATGCGATTGGTGCTGTCGTGGGGCGGCTGACTCTGCGTCGCTCGGGCACGGTCACATCCCCGGCGGAAGGGCGATATCGTGTGCATCTGGAGGATGGCCCGAAGGATTTCGCCGCGTCAGAGGACGCCCTGGCCCTGTTGGAAAAGGTTTTGATGTCCGAAGCAGAGGGCGCAGTACGAGAAGCCGGCGCAGAAGACATTCGCGTGATCGTGGATCGTGACATCAAAACCGCGCGAGTCGAGGCAAAGGATGTTTTTGTCGAGGCCCTGATCACGGTCGAGGCAAGCGGACGTCCGAGGGTGGCCGCAGGCTAGCCCCCCTGAAAGCTTCAGAGGGGCCGGGTAGGTGGTGCTTTACTCTGCTGCGCTTGAGCGTTTGGGCAGGACCCAATCCTGACGCGGGAAGTGGCAGGTATAGCCGTTCGGGATCCGCTCCAGGTAATCCTGATGCTCTGGTTCGGCTTCCCAGAAGTCTCCGACGGGTTCGACCTCGGTCACGACTTTTCCAGGCCACAAGCCGCTGGCATTCACGTCGGCGATGGTGTCCAAAGCCACCTGTTTCTGCATGTCATCCACGTAGTAGATCGCAGATCGATAGCTCATGCCGATATCGTTGCCCTGACGGTTGACCGTGGTCGGGTCATGGATCTGAAAGAAGAATTCCAGCAGGTCGCGATAACTGATCCGAGACGGATCGAACCAGATCTCGATCCCTTCCGCGTGGGTGCCGTGGTTGCGATAGGTCGCGTTGGGCACGTCGCCGCCGGTATAGCCGACCCGTGTACGCGACACGCCCGGCAGTTTGCGGATCAGGTCCTGCATCCCCCAGAAGCAGCCCCCGGCCAGTACAGCGCGTTGCTCGGTCATCAGATATCCTCCACATGAATCAGGTATTCGCCATAACCTTCGGCTTCCATCTCATCCCGATGAATGAACCGAAGCGAGGCGGAGTTTATGCAGTACCGCAAACCACCATGTTCAAGCGGACCGTCCGGGAAGACATGCCCCAGATGGCTGTCGCCGTGTTTCGAACGAACCTCGGTCCGGATCATGCCATGCGTGGTATCGCGGAACTCTTCGACATGTTCGTGCACGATCGGCTTGGTGAAACTGGGCCATCCGCACCCGGATTCGTATTTGTGGGTCGAGGCAAACAGCGGTTCACCTGATACGATGTCCACATAAATGCCCGGTTCTTTGTTGTTCAGGTATTTTCCGGTGCCCGGACGTTCCGTACCACTGCGCTGAGTGACATGAAACTCTTCGGGCGAAAGCGCAGCAATGGCCGTGGGGTCTTTGGTATAGCGAGTCATGGATCCTCCGGCTGAAATAGTGTTTGCGCCATTATCTGGGGGCTGCGGGGTGGAAAGCAAAGCGATATTTCAAACCGCTCTCGCAGTCGTGCAAGTGATCTGAACAACAAAGTCGCGCGTATCAGGATGAAAGGGAGGACAAGACATGATGAGATTGCTGCTTTTGACTGCCCTGATGTTGCTGGGCCGCGCCGTTCAGGCGGCGCCGCTGACCGGTGAGTTCGACTCGATCGACGGAGGCACATTGGCCATCGAAGATTGGCGCGGCCAACCTGTGCTGGTGGTCAACACCGCGTCGCAATGTGGGTTTACCGGGCAATACAAGGCGCTGCAAAAGGTACATGAGGTCTATTCCGGCAAAGGGCTGGTCGTTCTTGCGGTGCCGTCGGATTCGTTCAATCAGGAGCTGGAAACGGCAGGTGAGGTCAAACAGTTCTGCGAGATGAACTATGGGCTAACCCTGCCGATGACGGATATCACTCCGGTCAAAGGGGCTGAGGCCCACCCGTTCTATAAGGCCGTTGCCGCGCAGACCGGGTTCACGCCCAAATGGAACTTCAACAAGATCCTGATCGATTCTGAGGGTGAAGTCGCGGCGACCTTCGGGTCAAATGTAAAACCCGATTCCCGCAAACTGCTGTCTCAGGTCGAAGCTTTGCTGCCCTGAGCGGGCTGGCGTGAAAGCTGAACCGCAAGAATGCCAAGGGTTGTAACGGCAACGCCAACCGCATCCATGGAGCCTAGCTTCTCGCCCAGCAGAATCGCCGCGATGGTGACCCCGAACACAGGGTTCAAAAAGTGGAAGGTGGCAGCGCGAACGGCTCCGATCCGGTCCAACAGCAGGAACCAGATCAATGTCGCCAGCAATCCGGGGAAAAGGGTTGTGTAGGTAAAGGCCAGCGCCAGTGGCAACGTCGGGTGGATGTAGATGGTTTCAAAGACCGGAGCAGCCACAAACAGCGCGGCTGAACCAACCAGCATTTGCAGGCCGACGACCATCATGAAGTTCCCGCCGGACGTTGCACCGCGAACGGCCAAGGTTGCGAAGGTCAAGGCAAGAGCACCCAAACCGCAAAGCGCGACCCCGAACATATCAACGCCCGCGCTGATCCGACTGCTCATGATAAGGGCGACTCCGGCGAAACCGGCGAACAGACCCAAAACACCCAATGGCCGCAGCTTTTCGCCGAAAATCAACCACCCCGCCAGCGCCACCAACAAGGGCATGGTGGATGCGATTATGGCCGCGACCGATGCCTCGACCGTTTGCATTGCATAGAAATTCAGACCCAAATACAGGGCATTTTGGCAGATCCCGAACAGGATCGTTGCGCGCCATTGGTTTCGGGTCAGGTGCCAGCTTTGCCCCATCGAGCGGGCAATCATGACCCCCAGAACACCCGAGATCAGAAACCTCAAGGCCAGCGAAAACAGAGGGGACGCATCCGCCACGATGATCCGCGCCGAGGTAAAGGCAGATGACCAGATCAGGGCAAATGTCAGCCCCATGGCTATGGCGCGCAGATCCATGGAGACCCCCTGTCACTTCGCGCGGACTGTCCCTGATTTCGGGATCGGTCGCAAGCGGTGCGCGTCAAAAAAGACACATGCGTGATGCAAGAAAAACCTTGTGCATGTTTATATTGATTGACTAGCCAATTAAAGATATCGGCGGCACGATCTGACATATCAAGGGAGGTTTGTCGGTGCTTCTGGAGTACATTCTATCTTTCGGCGTCCTGCTGGCATTGGGCCTGGTCGCTTTTTTCGTCGTGAAATGGTGGAACCTGCGCTGTGTCGGCGTGACACCGGTTCATCTGTTCACGTTCATCGCGATCCTGTTCACATCCGGTCTGGATGTCGGTCTGATCATGTTCCCACTTACCGAATTTGGTGGATATGCCGAAGACCCGGCTTACGCCTTCGCGAACCCGCTGGCCATCGAGTTCGGATTCTGGGGTTTTTTGATCTGGGCCTTCTATTTCCTGACCGCCTTCTACTTCTGCGTGATCGAACCCCGCGTGAGGTTCTTTGAGATCCCGCTGGTCAAGCTGATCAACAACGTGGTCATCATCGGCACCTGCGCCTTCACCGCCAGCCTGTTCCTGATCTACCTGCCCGGCTATCTGCCCGAGGTCGGAGATGGTGAATCCGTCGTCACCACCTTCTACATCATCGTGTTTGTCGTCATTCTGGCGGCGGCCTATTCCTCGACCGATCTGAAATACGTTCGCATCCTGTCCGTCGGTTCGACCTTTCTGTTCCTTGCCCTGATTCTGGGCATGTGGGCAGCCGCAGGCATGGGCGTGACCGGGTTCGTGGAAACCGGCAGCAATATCGGGGCCTATTTCGCCAACCTGCACAAGTTCGTCCTGCCGTTGACCGACTATCATGCGTTCTACCTGTTCTGGTGGTTTGCATGGTCGATCATGATCGGACAGTTTACGTCGCGCTTCGTGGGTGGTCTGACCACGTGGCAGTTGCTGGCCGCGCTGTTGATCTTCCCGTCCATCCCGCTGGGGATCTGGTTCACCGTTCTTTACTATTACCACCTGAACGGCATCAGCACCGCAGGCATCACCAACATTGCGATGGTTATCGTGGGTGTGACGTTCGTGATCAACTCATTGGACTCGCTGATCCGTCTGTACACCGACAACCTGAACCTGACCGTCGAGCGGTTCGGAAAGGCGATCTATGTGGCTGGCAACGTCGCGCTGCTGTTTGTCCTGACCCTGCTGTTCCAGAGCCAGTGGCTGCAAATCCAGTGGATCGGAGCGGTCGTGGTTGGCCTGTATCTGGCCTGCGTCGTCTATATCCTGATCACCAAACGCCAGGAGGTGATGAGTATCGATTCAATGCCAGAAGACCGTGATCTGGACTTCCACAAGGTTGAAACGGTCCACTGACCGGACCAGAGACACGGAACAGAAACGGGCGCCTTTGGTGCCCGTTTTTGTTTTGTCCGCACACTCTCACTGCTCCGAACAATTTGCAGGCTTTTCAACCACGCGGCATCCCAAACCGGGCGGCGGCTGCCTTTGCGATACGATCAAAAGGAATGTTGCCCGCGGTGCGATCAACCGACCCGTGAAATGAGGTTGGGCAAGGCTATTCGTCAACCGCCGGATAGATGAACCCGTTTACCGGGTAGGGATTGCCGTAACGGCCCGGTTGGCTTTCAACCCGGACCAACGTCCAGTCATTGTTTTTCGAGACATCCTTGACGCCCATTTGCAACGACACCTTGTTGCGGTGCCAATTTGCATGATTCACGATGACTTCCCGATCGGAGACGATATCGGATACGACAGCCACATGGCCCAGGGGCATCCCGCGGGTTGCCCGAAACGACATTACCGCACCAACAACCGGTTCCTTGCCGCGCTCGAACACTTTCTGCGCCTTCCGCCACCAGTCCTTCGCATTGCCACGAATTTCAATACCGCTGAGGTCTCGGGCGTAGGGCACGCACCATACTCTTTGCCCTCGGGCCCGCTTTTTCGAGACCTCTTGCAGCGCCATCAACTGACGTTCGGGATCGAGATTCTCATAGTTGGTGTTTTGCGCACAGGCAGAGACAAGAGTGATTAAACCCACCGCAATCGCGGAACGGGCACTGCCGGACAAGCGCGGCCAAGTCGTTTTCTTTCTACAGACGCTGTTTTGCAAGATGCTTCATTGCCGGTTCGAAGATTGACGAAGTTGTAAGATGATCGGACAAGCCTTGAAAAGAGGCCCGTCAACGCACGGCAAGATTTTGCCAGTTGTCCGACCCAGGTTCAGGTCAATGGCTGCCCTTGAAGGCGCATTTTCCCCTTGGTGGCGAATTCCGGCCCGACACATGCTGTGCGAAACGGGCTCAAAACCCGCAGGCACAAAACATTCAAGACGATAGAAAAAGGGCCCCCCGAAGGCGGCCCTTTATCGTTGACTGGAAAAGCTGAAATCAGCCGTTCACGCTGTCTTTCAGCGCTTTGGCGATGGTCATTTTCACAACCTTGTCGGCTTCTTTGGTGAAGGTCTCACCAGTGGCCGGGTTGCGAACCTGACGCTCGGGGCGTTCGCGGCAGTAGATTTTTCCGACGCCGGGCAGGGTCACTGCGCCACCGGCCGAAACTTCGCGGGTGATCAGGCCGGTGATGGCCTCCAGCGCGGAGTTCGCGGATTTCTTGTCGGTTCCCATTTCCTCAGCGAGAGCAGCAACCAGCTGAGTCTTTGTCATAGGCTTTGCCATTTCTTGGTCTCCTTAACGTGCCCGATCTATAGGGCCTCACCGCGTAACTGTAACGGGATATTGTGGCCAAACACAACGAATAGTAGCGCTGAAACCCCTAAAAATATGGGGAAAACGTTGCTTTTTTGCGTCAGAGGAAGGCCGTTTCGTCGAAGGAGCGCAATTTCCGGCTGTGCAAACGCTCCAACGGCATGCCGCGCAGATGTTCCATCGCCTTGATGCCGATGGCCAGATGTCGGCTGACCTGAGTGGTATAAAACGAAGACGCCATGCCCGGCAGCTTCAATTCCCCGTGCAGGGGTTTGTCCGAAACGCACAGCAAAGTGCCGTACGGAACGCGGAACCGATAGCCGTTCGCGGCAATGGTGGCACTTTCCATATCCAGCGCGATTGCCCGGGATTGGCTGAGTCGCTGGACCGGACCGGACTGATCGCGCAACTCCCAGTTTCGGTTGTCGACCGAGGCCACAGTGCCCGTCCGCATGATCCGCTTCAGCTCATACCCTTCCAGTTTGGTCACTTCGGCCACGGCGTGTTCCAGCGCCACCTGTACTTCGGCCAGAGGCGGGATCGGCACCCAGACCGGCAGATCGTCATCCAGAACCTTGTCTTCGCGCAGATAGGCGTGGGCCAGAACGAAATCACCCAAAGCCTGCGTATTGCGCAACCCGGCGCAGTGACCAACCATCAGCCACGCGTGTGGGCGCAGAACTGCAATATGGTCGGTGGCGGTCTTTGCATTGGATGGGCCAACACCGATGTTCACCAACGTAATTCCCGAACCATCTTCGCGCTTCAGGTGGTAGGTCGGCATTTGCGGCAGTTTCAGCGGTTGTTCGATAGGTGTCTTGGGGTCCGTGATCTCGGCATTGCCGGTTGAAACAAAGCTGGTATAGCCGCTGGCAGGATCCGCCAATTGCTCGCGGGCGTAGTTTTCGAATTCCGAGACATAGAACTGGTAGTTCGTGAACAACACGTGGTTCTGAAAGTGACCTGCGTCAGTTGCGGTATAGTGTGCCAGCCTCGCAAGCGAATAATCCACACGTTGAGCGGTAAAAAGAGACAAGGGTCCAACGGCATCATCATGGTCATGTACGCCATTGACGATGTCATCATTGGTGGTTGTCAGGTCCGGAACATCAAACACATCGCGCAGGGTGAAGTCGGCCGCGCCCTGATGAGGCACGACAAGATCGGGATTGTTTGCCACGGCAAAATGCACCGGAATCGGTGTGTCCGACGCCGCAATCGTCACAGGCTGGCCATGGTTCTTGATCAACAGTGCGATCTGTTGCGTCAGGTAGGATCTGAACAAATCCGGGCGTGTCACCGTCGTGGCGTGAACGCCGGGTTCGGACACGTGACCAAAGCTCAGGCGGCTGTCGACTTGGGCATAGGTCGAGGTTTTGATGCGAATTTCCGGGTAATAGGCTCTGTATCTCGCGGCGGGCGCCCCATTTCCCATGGCGTCCGCAAAGCTGTCGCACAGGAAATCGGTGGCCTGCACGTACAGCTCTTCCAGCCGTGCAACAGCGGCGGCGGGATCGGTAAACTGTTCTGGCGCGGGTGCTTGCGGTGTCAGGAGTGTCGTCATGCCAATGGTTCCAGAAGTTCTATTTTTTCGAATGTGCGTACGTCGACCAACCCGAGATCCGAGATTCGAAGCTCGGGAATCACGACCAGCGCCAGCAATGAATGCTGCATGTACGCGTTGTTCAGATGACAGCCGCAGTCCTGCATCGCCTGCACCATCCTGTCGGCCTTGGCTGCGACTTCGGCGGCAGGGCTGTCGGACATAAGGCCTGCGATGGGCAGCTCGACCAGCGCCAGTTCCTGCCCGTCCCGGAACAAGGTGATGCCACCGCCCACTTCGGCCAGGCGGTTGGCGGCCAGCGCCATCTGATCCCGGTCCGTACCGACGACGATCATGTGATGACTGTCATGCGCCACGGTCGAGGCCATGGCCATTTTTCCCTGATAGCCAAAGCCCGAAACAAAAGCATTGGTGACGCCACCGGTGGCCTGGTGCCGCTCGACCAGCGCAATTTGGCACACTTCGCCTTCGCCCTCGACCAGCCCGCCAATGATCGGTAATTCAGCCTTCAATGCCTCGGTCGGGGCCTGGTTTTCCACCACGCCGATGACGTTGGCCTGAACTTTGTTGGCCCCTTCCGGTGCCTTGATCTCAAAATCGGCCGACGTCAGTTCATGCCCCAGATGCACGGTGTTGCGTGATTTTTCGGGCCAGTTCAGATGTGGACAGTCCACTTTGATAGAACCGTTTTCCGCGACCACCTGCCCGCGGGCCATCACCATCTCAATCGGCAACTCAGTCAGATCCGAGCTGAGGATGATATCCGCCCGCCGCCCCGGAGTCACGGAACCAATCTCGCGTTCCAGCCCGAAATGCGTTGCCGTGTTGATCGTCGCCATTTGCAACGCGATCAGCGGGTCACACCCGCAGGCAATGGCATGACGTACGACGCGGTTCATATGCCCGTCATTTACCAATGTGCCGGAATGACAGTCATCCGTGCACAGAATGAAGTTGCGCGGATCCAGCCCTTTTTCTGTCACGGCAGTAATCTGGCTTTCCACATCATACCAGGCCGAGCCCAGACGCATCATCGAGCGCATCCCCTGGCGAACCCGTGCAATGGCGTCGGCCTCGCACGTGCCTTCGTGATCATCTGCGGGGCCACCCGCCACGTAAGCCGCAAAATCAGGCCCTAAATCGGGCGAAGCATAGTGCCCTCCGACTGTTTTCCCGGCCCGTTGAGTGGCTGCAATCTCGGCCAGCATCTTGGGATCACCATGGATCACGCCCGGGAAATTCATCATCTCACCCAGTCCGATGATACCCGGCCAGTTCATCGCCTCGGTCACGTCTTCGGGCGTGATTTCATAGCCCGTCGTCTCCAACCCCGGTGCGGATGGCGCGCAGGATGGCATCTGAGTGAATATATTGACCGGTTGCATCATCGCTTCGTCATGCATCATGCGCACGCCGTCCAGACCCAGCACGTTGGCGATTTCATGCGGATCGGTGAACATGCTGGTCGTTCCATGCGGGATGACGGCCCGGGCGAACTCGGCGGGGGTCAGCATGCCGGATTCGATATGCATATGCGCATCACACAAGCCGGGCAGAATGTAGCGCCCTTGTGCTTCGATGATTTCCGTATCCGGCCCCACGCAATGCGAGGCATCCGGCCCGACGAATGCAATGCGCCCGGCAGCAATCGCCACGGAATGATCCGGCAGCAATTCGCGGCTGTGTACGTTCGCCCAGATTCCGCCCTGAATGACCGTGTCCGCCGCCTCACGTCCGGCTGCAACTGCGATCAATTTGGGGGCGACATCGGGCCAGCTTGGGAAAGGTGTGTATTCCATGGCTCAACTTTCACGAATGCGCCAGCGGGTGCAACCCCGGTTCTTCGGTGTTGGGGATTCCTCATGTGTATTGGGTATGCTTTCTGGTCCGGGCGCGCCCGCAGCGCGTCAGCGCTGCCCTGCCCAACCTACGAAGATGCCCCGGCGGGGCATTGCCGTTGGGCGGGAGTACTTCCCTTTATGCCGCAGACCAGATCTCACGCCGCACCCAGTTGGCAAAGGCCACGGCGCCGGGTGTGTCCTCGGCCTGTGGGGACAGCAGCAGATAGTAGGACTCGGGCATTCGAACGCGGTGCTCAAATGGCGCAACCAGTTGACCGCGCTTGATCAGATGACTGGCGATCGTGTCATGTGCCAGGCAAAGACCACCGCCAGCCATGACCGCTGACAGGCAAACCAGGTAGGTCGTCGCGTAGGTTATCGGCGGATTTTCCCAATTCAGACCCTGATCTTCCGCCCAACTTGGCCAGTTGGACAGCAGGTTGGAGCAGTCGAAAAGTGGCTGTTCCTGAAGGTTTTCCAGGCATACCGGATATCCGGGAGCGCAGACCGGATAATAGTGTTCGGTGCACAGAATTTCGGTTCGGACCGTATCCGACGGACGAAGCGAGAACCGAATCTCGACCGCTGCGCCTTCGGCCATTTCGCGCGGTTCCCAAAGCTCGGTGAAGACGTTCAATTGAACATGTGGATGTTCCGCCCGAAATGCCGGCAGGCGCGGGGCCAGCCAGTTGACGGCAAAGCTGATGTTGCATTGCACTTGAACCGCGTTTGGTTGCGCACCGGTAACTGCCCGGGTTCCGCGCATCAGTGTCCGAAAGGCATCTCGCACAACTGGCAGATAGGTGATTCCGGCCTCGGTCAGTTCCAATGCTTTGGGTCGACGCAGAAACAGTGGCTGCCCCAGATGCCCCTCCAAAGATTTGATCTGCTGGCTGACGGCGCTTTGCGTCATGTTCAGGTCTCGTGCCGCGCCGGTAAACGAGAGATGGCGTGCGGCGGCTTCGAAAGTGCGCAACCAGCCAAGCGGCGGCAGCTTGTTCTGCATCGACATAACCTCGGCATAAGTTCAGCTAATGGGATAGTCGTGTTTTTTTCGTTGGTCAAACTGCCGGACCCCATGCAGGTTTGGCCACGACCAGCCGCGAAAGGAGCCGAGCATGAGCCTCACCAGTCTTCGTCCCAATATCGACCATTGGTCCGAGCGCGTGGATATGGCCGCCGCCTTCCGCTGGACGGCCCGGCTGAACATGCATGAGGCGGTTGCCAACCATTTCAGCCTGGCGGTGAATGATGACGGCACGCAGTTTCTGATGAACCCCAATCAGGTGCACTTTGCGCGCATTCGTGCCTCGGATCTTTTGTTGCTGGATGCCAATGACCCGCATGTGATGGAACAACCAGGTGCCCCGGACCCGACGGCCTGGGGGCTGCACGGCTCAATCCACCGCCACTGCCCTCATGCGCGTTGCGTCATGCATGTGCATTCGATCTTTGCAACCGTTCTGGCCTCATTGGCCGACAGTTCATTGCCGCCGATCGATCAGAACACGGCGACCTTTTACAACCGTTACGTGGTTGATGAAGAATTCGGAGGTCTGGCCTTTGAAAGCGAGGGTGAGCGCTGCGCCGGGATGCTGTCCGATCCCAGGAAGAAGGTCATGATCATGGGCAATCACGGTGTTCTGGTCATCGGCAGCGACCCTGCCGACACCTTCAACAGGCTGTATTATTTCGAACGCGCGGCCGAAACCTACATTCGTGCCTTGCAGACCGGGCTGCCCCTGCGCGTATTGTCCGATGAGATTGCCGAGAAAACAGCGCAAGAGCTGGATGCCTATCCCGATCAGGCCGAGGCGCACCTGCGTGAGATCAAAGTGATCCTTGATTCCGAAAGTTCGGACTACGCGACCTGAGGCAAAGCGATGCGCCTGGTCGAAGCGGGGGGTTTGATTGCATCCGAATAACCGGACTCAAACCCGTTCAAACAAAGCGATCAAAGCGGTGTCATCCTTGTTGGGGCCAGCCGCGAGATCTCCGTATATGCGGACTTCGGGCAGGGTCAGGTTGCGAATCTGATCCTGTTCCAGTTTGCGGAAAGCGTCAGCAAAACCCAGTTCCTTGTAATGGCGCGCATTGATCGAAAGGGCAAACTGCGCCCCGTGCCGCGCCACGCGTAACAGTTCGGGCAACACCTCAGGGCCCAAATGACCATGTGTGAAAGTGCCGGATGAAACTATGCCGGAATATCTGTGACGCGGAACGGGGATGCCCTGTGTCAGATCAGCCTCGATCGCGTCCCGGTAAATGTCCTTGCGCATCGCCTGATCCAGCATCTCTGCGCTGATATCGGTTGCATCAATGGGTCCGACGCCTAGCGCCGACAGCACCGCGCCGCACAGGCCGGTTCCTGCGCCGACATCCAGAACGGGCCCCTGACCGCCCGCGCCGACAAATGCCCGCGCCGTGTGGGTGTGAAGCTGATAGTCTTCGCGCGCGGCGAAACCGTCATCATAATCTCCTGCCCATTCCGCATAGAGCTGTCTGTTCTCGTCCGGAGAACTCAGCGCGTAGGCCGAATGCAGGTCAGGTGTTTTTTTGCTCATGACCAACAGAAAGGCGCATTCGAAGATTCGATTCAAGTGCGTCCATGCGGCGCTTGCATCCCGGTACGGCGCAGATCATCAAAGGGGCATGACCAAGACGCTCTTTTCCTTCGGCCATGGCTATTCTGCCCAGGCCCTGTCCCGAAACCTTGCCCCGAAAGGCTGGAAAACTGTTGGCACGACGCGAGACCGTGAAGGGATGGCCGCAATTCGGGCCTCTGGCGCCGAGCCGCTGATCTGGCCGGGTGAGGCACCGAACCTTGATGGGGTGAGCCATTTGCTGATCTCGACGGCGCCAGTTGAAGCGGGTGATCCGGTTTTGGCGGCGCTGGGCGATGAAATCGCCAAGCGGTCCAGTCAGTTCGAATGGGTGGGCTATTTGTCGACAACGGCCGTCTATGGCGACCATCAGGGTGGCTGGGTGGATGAGGACACACCACCTGCACCGACCGCCAAGCGCGGCAGATGGCGTATGCTGGCCGAGGCGCAATGGTCGGCCATTCCGGGCCTGCCTGTTCATGTCTTCCGCCTGGCGGGTATCTACGGGCCGGGGCGCGGGCCGTTTTCCAAGCTCAAGCGTGGTGGGTTGCGGCGCATTATCAAGCCGGGGCAGGTGTTCTCGCGCATTCATGTGGAAGACATCGCGCAGATCCTGGAAGCTTCGATGATGAAGCCGAATCCGGGACGGGTCTATAATGTATGTGACGACGAACCGGTCCCGCCGCAGGATGTCATAGGCTATGCTGCCGAGTTGCAGGGTCTGCCCCTGCCTCCTGCGGTCCGGTTCGACGACGCCGATCTGTCGCCGATGGCGCGCAGTTTCTACAACGAAAACAAGCGGGTTCGAAACGACCGGATCAAGGAAGAACTGGGTATTGATCTGATCTATCCCAATTACCGTGTCGGGTTGGAAGCCCTGATGAAAGGCAAGTAGCGCCGTTACATCGCCGCCGCTTTGATCATGTCGGCCGCTTTTTCGGCTATCATGATGGTGGGTGCGTTTGTATTGCCCGATACCAATGTCGGCATCACCGAGGCATCGACGATCCGCAGGCCTTCAAGCCCTCGTACGCGAAGCTGGGGGTCGACGACCGCCATTTCGTCTACGCCCATCTTGCAGGTGCCCACCGGGTGATAGATCGTGTCGGCGCGGGCGCGGATGTGCTCCTCCCAATCCTGATCGGTCTGGGCGGTATCGGTGCCGAACAGTTCTTTGTGCCGATACTTGGCCAAAGCTGGCGCGTTGAGGATATCCCGCGCCATTCGCGCGCCTTTGATCATGGTTTGCAGATCGCGTTTGTCCGACAGAAACCCCGGATCGATGGCGGGGGCCACCATGGGATCTGCGCTGTTCAGGCCTACGGTCCCCCGACTTTCCGGTCGCAGCTTGCAAACATGGCAACTGTACCCGTACCCGTAATGCAGTTTGCGGGCATGATCATCGACCATTGCGATGGTGAAATGCAGCTGAATGTCGGGACGCTCCAGATCGGGGGTGGTTTTCAGAAACGCTGCGCCTTCGGCAAATGGGGTGGCCGCCATCGAGACGCCCGTCTTGCTCCACCTTTGAATATGTCTCAACAACCGCGCTGCCCCTGCGGGGCCGATACCAAAATTGTCGGTGTCCATGGTTTTGAAGATCAACGCGAAATCCAGATGATCCTGCAAGTTCTGCCCCACGCCAGGCAGTTCGTGGTGAACAGCGATTCCGTGCGGCTCAAGATCGCTCGTTGCACCAACACCCGAAACCTGAAGCAGTTGTGGCGATTTCAAAGCGCCTGCGCACAGCAGGACTTCGCGCTTCGCCCGGATGGTGATGTCTGCGCCCTTGCCTTTCGCCCGGTATACAACGCCCGTCGCGCGCTTGCCTTCAAAGCGCAGCCTGCTGGCATGTGCATGCGTGATGACCTTCAGGTTCGGGCGGTCGGAAACTGGAAAAAGATAACCAGCCGCCGCAGAACACCGTTCTCCATTCTTTGCCGGGTCGTGAAACTGGGTGACCTGGTACAGGCCGACGCCTTCGTTGTCGCCGCGGTTGAAGTCTTCGGTATGGCGGTGTTGCAGCTGCTGTGCGGCTTGAATGAACGCATGGGTGATTGGACGAGGCTCTTTTTGCCGTGAAACCTGTAACGGCCCGCTGTCACCATGCACGCTGTCTGCGCCAAGCTCATTGTTTTCGGCCCGTTTGAAATATGGCACTACACTGTCCCAGTCCCAGCCGTCGCAGCCCAGATCGGCCCAGCCATCATAGTCCTGCCGCTGACCGCGTACATACAGCATGGCGTTGATCGCGCTCGAGCCGCCCAGTGCCTTGCCGCGAGGTTGATAGCCTCTGCGCCCGTTCAGACCGGGCTGCGGGACCGTTTCAAAGGCCCAGTTGTTGATTCTGGGGCGCCCCGGAAGTGCGGTCACGACAGCGGCAGGCATTCTGACGAAAAGACTTTTCCCACCACCACCCGCTTCAAGCAGGCAGACACTTGTGGATGGATCTTCGCTCAGGCGGTTGGCCAGAACCGAGCCGGCCGAACCGCCGCCTACGATGATATAGTCGAAATCCATTCTGTCTTGCGCACCTCTTGCGACGTATTCGTTTCATTGACTGGTCGGGCAAGGTTACCACCTTCCCGGTGAGAGTGCGTTAATGGAGCAAAAAAACAACTGTGACCCAAAGTCAGTTTTTGCGTAACCCAGCCTTTTCTTGAGGGTCAGGTCCGGGCTGCACGAAAGGTGCGGAAAGGTTTTGCAGATCGTTTCTGTCTGCCGAACCTCTCGATTCCCCCGCAGGGGCGAGTCTTAGGGTTCCTTCTTGGGAAATCCGCACGTTCCAGGTGGCCTGAGAATCTTGATTTGTCAAACTAACTCATTGTTTTAGTTAATAAACACAAGAAATCGACGCGAAATGCAAAGTTTTTTGAAAATGGGGGTTGCAGGTCTCAGGCCTAATCCGTAAATACCCCTTCACCGGCGCTGCTGAGGCGGTGCTGATGGGTCGGATAGCTGGCCTGACGGACTGGAAAGACGGTTGAGACG
>NZ_JBXWNA010000015.1:0-58662 GCF_059610125.1 Ruegeria sp. YTSA144 | reverse complement strand
CGACCCATCAGCACCGCCTCAGCAGCGCCGGTGAAGGGGGTTCTAAGTATAACCAACAAAACCCGCAAGTGGAAAATGACGCCGCAGGGCATTTTTTTGAAAAATTCGATATCGTCATTTAAAAACAATAACTTACAAAGCCAGAAAGCTTGCCTTTTCTGTGCCGGTCGGGACTCTCTCCCTCGGATGGCCACGACACAACCGGGAAGACACAAGACGGCACTACTATATATAGGGAATCGACCGACACTGAACACAAGGCTGCGCGACTCAAGTAAGTGAATCGACTCGCGACTCTGCCAGAATCTGCATTGAAAACCCCAAACGCCAGATTTCGAACCGCGCCGAGTCTGGCCGACAGACATTAAGTCCGACCGCGCCTTCAATGAGGCTGCATTCTGATCACCTATCTTGCACATCCCTCCGGGATGCGCTCTGGTCCGGGCAATTCACTTTCGGTTTCAATAGCGAGACAGGCATGGCGCGTCACCTTACGTTCCCACTGGTCAGAACCGTCGGATTTGACGGAGCGCTTGTCACATTTGCGGACACGATGTCTGAGACAGCGAACCGAGCGGCGCTGGCCTTTCGATCTGAACTGGTTCGGCTTCAATGGGCAGAGGTCACGGAGTCTTCTGCCACGCTGGCCTCGGCATATGTCCGGTTCGATACGCAACGCACCACCCATCAGCAGATGTTGCACAAGCTTCAGGACCTCGTCGACCAAAGGGACTGGTACAACACACCACTTCCAACGGGCCGCAGGCTGTGGCGAATTCCGACGGTCTACGGCACCGACCTTGCGCCTCAGCTGGACGATGCCGCTGCTGCTGCCGGTCTCACGCCGGAAGAAGCGGTACGGCGGCTTGGCCAGTCCCGTGTGCGGGTTTTGACAATCGGCTTCGCCCCCGGACAACCCTACCTTGGACCATTGGGCCCCGAGTTCAATATTCCGCGGCTGCAAACCCTTACCCCCATGGTGCCCGAAGGTGCTCTGGTTCTCGCAATATCTCAGTTTGTGCTGTTTTCCGGGCCGACGCCAACCGGGTGGCGGCATGTCGGGCAGACGGCTTTTCGGTGTTTCCGACCCGAGACAAATGAGGCATTCGCGCTCAACCCCGGGGATGAACTGATTTTCGAACCCGTGTCCCACGAAGACCTGGAACACATAAGCGCCAATAATGAGAATGGCACAGGCGGAGCAACCTGCGAGGAGATTGCGCCATGAGCCTGATCGTCCACCAGATCGGCCCGACTTGCACCATCCAGGATCAGGGGCGCATTGGTTATTTGGACCAGGGCCTGTCCCGGTCTGGTGCTGCCGACATACTGGCCCTTCATGAAGGTGCCGCGTTGCTTGGCCAGAGCCCGGAATTCGCCGCGCTGGAAATGGCCGGGATGGGCGGCGCGTTCGAGGCCACACAGAACATGCGTATCGCTTTGACCGGTGCGCGGATGCAGGCCAGTATTGATGGCAGCCCCGTGGCCTGGAATGCCTCGCATCACCTGGAGCCCGGACAACGGCTGGTCATCGGTGCGGCCCTGCAAGGCAATTACGGCTATCTTCACTTGGGGGGCGGTATCGATTCAGAGGTTTTTCTTGGATCTCGATCCGCGCATCTGGCGGCACGGATAGGGCGGGCAGTGCAGCCAGGCGACAGGCTGACATGTGGCCCGGATGCAGGCGACGCAGGTTTGAAACTGACCCCTTCCGAGCGCTTCTCGGGTGGCGTTTTGCGTGTCGTTGCCAGTTTTCAGACGTCCTTGTTTGATGACGCAACGCTTGATCGGTTTGCGCGCACCTCATTCCATCGTGGCGCACGCGCCAACCGGATGGGGATGCAAGTGAACAGTGACGGCGACGGGTTTGCGGCCACTGGCCAACTGAACATCTTGTCCGAGGTGATCACCCCGGGCGACATCCAGATGACCGGAACCGGAGACCCATTCATTCTGCTGCCTGAATGCCAGACCACCGGAGGGTACCCCCGCATCGCGACCGTTTTGCCCTGCGACATGCCCCGCGCAGCGCAGACGCCCGCGGGCGGAGCGATCACGTTCGAATTTGTGACCTTGGATCAGGCCGCCGATTTGCACGCGGCATTCCTGACGGATCTTGCCCGCCTGCCCTCAAAAGTCGAGGCGCTGGTGCGTGACCCGCATGACATCCCGGACTTGCTGTCCTACCAATTGATCAGCGGAGTGATCTCTGCCACCGACTAAGGAGATGTGCCGATGCCAAGCGTCGATCTGAATGCCGATATGGGGGAAAGCTTTGGTCCATGGAAAATGGGCGATGACGAAAGCCTTCTGAAAATCATCACCTCCGCCAATATTGCCTGCGGATTTCATGCGGGTGATCCGGATGTAATGGCATCTACAATGAAGCTGGCGGCCGAGAATGGTGTCGGCATCGGCGCGCATCCCGGGTTTCCGGACCTGCAAGGTTTTGGTCGCCGGAACATGAAGCTGTCCCAGGAAAATCTGCGCAACCTTGTGCGGTATCAGTTGGGTGCGGCGATGGGCATGGCCAAGGCGGTCGGCACCAAAGTGCGGCATCTGAAATTGCACGGCGCACTGGCCAATATGTGTTCGGTCGATATGGATATGGCGCGGGCCTGCTATCAGGGCGCGCTGGACGTCGATCCCGACATCATCGTGATGGTTCTTGCCGTGACGAAACAGGAAGACGCCGTGCGCGAGCTGGGCTGCAAATGGGTGGGCGAGATCTTTGCTGACCGTGCCTATAATGACGACGGAACATTGGTTGACCGCAGCCTGCCCGGCGCGGTGATCCACGACGCAGATGTCGCCGGACCACGCATCCTGAACATGGTGCGTGAAGGCGCGATCATCACCGAAAGCGGCAAGCGGCTGGAGACATCCATCGACACGATTTGCCTGCACGGAGACGGACCAACTGCCGTTCAGATCGCCCGTTCAGTTCGCGAAAGCCTGATCGGGGGCGGTGTCGAGGTGACGAAATTCACCCGCTGAACATCATGCGTTAACGATGGCAGCCCAGTTTCACGACTGTTGCCCGTGCAGGCCTCAGCGCCTAGCATGACGGGCAAACGCATATTCTGAATACCATAATTGCAAACAATGCATTGACCCGCAGCGGGCAAGTGCAAGGAGGTCGTGGAATGTCATTTGATCTGATGTCTTATCAGCCCCGGGGCGACAAAAAGAACTCGGACTTCTTCAATGAATACCTTCCGAAGATTTACGAACGCCGGACAAGCTCGGGCATTGCGGATCAGGTCGGTGCAATGCGGGCCATCATCATTCAGGTTGAACCCGACGCGGTGTTCGACACAATGGTCGAGCTTTACGTGATGACGCCGTATCGACACACCGCCAGCTATCTGGGGCAGACCCACAGGTTTTCGGTACTGCATTCACATCCCGACTATCCCGCGCTGATCCTGATGGCCCCGCTCAGCCCCGGGTTTGAAGATTTCATCCCCCGCATCAACCGCATGTACCCGCTTGCGCGCAACAATCCTCAGACGCGTTACGTAGGTGAGGTTTTCGCTGCCTGTGATCTGGACGCGCTGACCCGAGCACTTGAGGATCAGAACATACGCTTCGAGTATTCCGGCGACACCGAAAACCCGTTCTACACATCAGACGGGTACCGATTCACCACCCCGTCCGATTTCACCTGCAACCGCGTCGGGTATTCGACCCACGACTTTAACGATACCGACAGTCTGGGCCTTGGGGATCGCGTGTTGCTGAGCGATACGGAACAGGCCCGTCTGGAACAGGCCGCCGCCTTTGGAACCGAAAGCAGGATCGCCCCGCTGATGCTGGGAATCGACCATCTTGCGACGCGGGTGCTGGCGGGCGAGCGCGAGGATGCGATTCTCGAGTTCCTGACCATGGTGCCCTACTATTTCTGGGGCGCTTACAACATATTCGACATGAACTCATCGACCAACGTGAACCGCAACGGCAATGTAGACGATGACAAAAAGTCTCCGGCCAAGGTATTCACCGCAAACAACACGCCATCCTTCGTCAACTCCTTCGCCAAACTGCCGATGCCGACCGAAGATTTCGTGCGCAATTTTGGCCGTCGTCTGCACCACATGGCGGTCGAGATTCAGGATGGCGATCACGGCGCCGGGGAAAAGAACGTCGATTTCGTGGTGAACACCCTGAAGGACAAGGGTGTGCCGTTCCTGGCCCATGTGGTGGGTGAGTGCAAAGACGACCCGAACCTGAAACAGATCTTTTCGAAACACTCCAAGCACACCCTGCTGATTACCGAGTATATCGAGCGGTGTCACAAATACGACGGGTTCTTCACCAAGGACAACGTCGCCGCCCTGACGGCTGCCGCCGGGCAGGATGAACAATACCAGCACGGTCACGTTTTCGACTGAAAAAAGGGCTGCGGAAAACCGCAGCCCAGACCCGTTCAGGAGAGAGAATGCCGAACCTTATGATGGCCCGATCATGAAACAGGTGACGTTGCGGGCCTGCAAACGGCGACAGGCCAGATCCGCCTGTTCGCGGGTCATGCCCTGAAAGGTTGCGTCAAACCCGCGCGCGCTTTGGTTCACCTTGCGCAGCGTGCCTTCCAGAGTGGTCATTTCCGACAATGCGGTTTTCAGCAAAACCTTCTCGGCCTCATACCGCGTGGTATAGCGACCCACATTGACCCCCCACAGGTGCCCACCTGACGAAGACAACCGAGTGACAACCTCCTGCTCAGGCTCTGGCTGTTTGGTGGCGTCCGTCGAAGCCAGAACCAGATTTTCGGGGCGCAATGCCGGACGGGTATCGGATGTTTCCACAGGCGGTGCAGTTGGCGCGATATCCGCCTCTGCAATGGCCGCCGCGATCGCGCTGGTAATGCTGTCGCGATTCTCGTCAGCCGCCGCTGCAACCGCGCTTGCGACTTGCGTGGGCGCGGTCGGGCGCCGAACCGGGCGCAAACTGGATTTTGGCGCGCCGCTCACGCTGGCGACCTGCGTCCCGACACCCAATCCGGTATTTCCAGCATAGGCCGGTCGGGCAGGTTTGCGAATGGGCGCACGCGACGGGGCGCGGCGGAAGCCCAAATCCAGAAGCTCGGCAACCTTGGCATTCCGAGAGGCGCCGGACTTTCCGCCGAAAACGGTGGCGATGATGCGTTCATCCTTGCGCTTTGCCGATGCCACAAGATTGAACCCCGCTGCACGGGTGTACCCGGTTTTGATGCCGTCGGCGCCCTTGTAGGCCGCCAGCAGGCGGCGGTTGGTGTTGGGAACGGTTTTGATCCCTGCATAGGTCGATTGGCGCGAGAACAGATTGTAGTATTGCGGATAGTCATACAGCAGATGCCGACCCAGCGTGGTCATGTCACGTGCGGTCGAAAGATGACCCGCTTCGGTCAAACCATGGGCGTTCTTGAAGGTCGTGCGGCTCATCCCCATCGCCTTGGCGGTTCGCGTCATGCGCCGCGCAAAAGCTGCCTCGGATCCGCTGATGGCAATGCCGATGGCCGTGGCGGCATCATTGGCCGACTTCACGGCAGCCGCGCGGATCAGATAGCGAAAAGCAATCGTCTGACCGGCGCGCAGCCCCAGCTTCGATGGCGGCTCGGCTGCTGCCTTTTTGGTGATCCGAACCGGGGTATCCAGCGTGATCTCACCGTTCCGCACCGCTTCGAACGCGATGTAAAGCGTCATCATCTTGGTCAGCGATGCCGGGTGAAGTCTTGTGTCAGCATTGCGCGAATGCAGAACCTCTCCGGTTCGGGCATCAATCACCATCGCCGCGTAAGGTGCCGCCATGGACCTGAGCGGCGCAAACGCCAGAGCACATAGCAACACTATGAGAAGAAAGCCCATTCGGGCCGGAACTGTCCGCCGAATCTGCACGATTATTGCCTCTGTCTGCCTCGCGCCGCCGGGTTTTCCCGGTCGGCAAATTTTGTTTTATTATCGTACAGACTATCACAGAGACTTGGTGAAATAAACCGAAAGCTGAGCTTTTCGCGGTTTCGTCAGGCCGCCCGAACATGGCTATATCTAGACAGATGCCGCCCAAAGCCCACCAGATGCGCGATTGAGGCAGAACTTGGTCAACGCCCGGCAGGGTTTTCGTGGAACTGCGGCCAAAAGGCAACATCACTTCAGGCTGTGCACCAGATCGGCCAGACCGCCCAAATCCCTCAACTCCCGGAATCGGGGACTGTCGACCGGGGCTTCAGCATGCTCCACCTCCCAGATCAGGCCGTGCGGGACATGAACCCCCCAGCTTCCTGCCTGAATCGGAGCCACGACGTCAGATCGCATGGAATTGCCAACCATCATCGCGCTCGTCGGGCCATCGCCATGCCGCTCAAATATCGACCGGTAAGTTTCAGGGGTCTTTTCAGACACGATTTCCACCGCGTCGAACAGATCGCCCAGACCCGACTGGGCCAGTTTCCGTTCCTGGTCGATCAGGTCCCCTTTGGTGATCAAGACAACCCGACACAAGCCGGTCATGCCTTCCACCGCGTCGCGGGCATGGGGCAACAGCTCGATCGGATAGGCCAGCATCTCTTGGCCGGCTTCGATCAATTGGCGAATGACCGAGGCCGGAACACGGTCGTCCGTGACCTCGATCGCGGTTTCGATCATCGATAGGACAAAGCCCTTGATACCATAGCCATAATGTCGAATGTTGCGCTTTTCGGCCGCCAGAAGCCGCTCCATCAGATGGTCCCGGTCGGCATGCTCGGCCAGCAATTCAGCAAAATGCGCCTGCGTCAGCTGAAAAAAACGCTCATTGTGCCACAGAGTATCATCCGCATCGAAACCGATTGTCGTCAGCTTGTCAGTCATCTCGTTTACGTCCGCTTGCTCTTTTCACCGGCCATCCCCACGTTATATAAGCGCGAAGATAAACCCCAAAACTGAATCGGACAGTTGCCTACGATGCTGGAAAAGACCTGGATGATGTCTGACGAACCGGACGACGACAGCGACGCGTCCGTTCTGGTGCAGACGCGCCCAAAAACCAAGCGTCCGCCTTTGTACAAGGTGCTGTTGCTGAACGACGATTACACGCCGATGGAATTCGTGGTTCATGTTCTGGAACGTTTCTTCGGCATGACCCATGCGGAAGCGTTCGAGATCATGCTGACCGTGCATAAAAAAGGTGTGGCCGTCGTCGGGGTCTTCAGCCATGAGATTGCCGAGACCAAAGTAGGCCAGGTCATGGATTTCGCCCGCAGGCACCAGCACCCGCTGCAATGCACCATGGAACGCGAAGAATAGGGCCTTTTGCCTGACAATCACCCATATTTGCCGGAATTGCCCATGTCCCCTCGCCTGGAACTTGCATTGCAGAACGGCCTGTCGCTGTCGTCGCCCCTTAGCGTGATCTGCCCTGTTCCGGCCCATGATCTGTCGGCGCTTCCCCATGAAGCGCAGGTGGTGCAACCGTTCAAACCTTTTTACGACCATTTTGCTGCGCAGGGCTTTGACACGGTGCCCGAGGCAGACGACCCTTGCCAGGATGCCATTGTGTTTTTGCCGCGCGCCAAGGCGCTGGCGCGGGCAATGATCCATCTGGCCGGTTCACGAGCCCGCGGCGTTGTCGTGATCGATGGCGCAAAGACCGATGGCGTGGACAGCATTCTGAAAGATGTTCGCAAAAGGATCTCGGTCGAAGGACCTCTGTCCAAAGCACACGGGAAAATCTTCTGGTTTCAGGCTGACCCGCAGAGCTTTGCAGATTGGGCTGCGCCAAAGACACAGATCGTCGATGGGTACCACACGGCACCGGGTGTGTTTTCAGCGGACGGGATCGATCCCGCTTCGGCCATGTTGCTGAAGGCCTTGCCCGCCAAGCTGGGGCCGCGCGTGGCCGATCTGGGTGCCGGATGGGGGTATCTGACCGCAGAGTTACTGAAGCGCGACACTGTGAAATCCGTACATCTTGTCGAAGCAGATCACACGGCCCTTTCCTGTGCGCGCATCAACGCCTCTGACCCGAAGTCCCGGTTTTATTGGGCTGACGCCGTCACCTGGTCTGCGCCAGAGCCGATGGACACCATCGTAATGAACCCCCCGTTTCACACCTCACGCAGTGCCGACCCTGCGCTGGGGCAGGGTTTCATCGCAGCAGCGGCACGCAATCTGACGCGCAACGGAACGCTCTGGATGGTGGCAAATCGCCATCTCCCCTACGAAACCACTCTGAACGAACACTTCGCTCGGGTCGATGAAGCCGCCGGCGACAACCGGTTCAAGGTGTTTGAGGCCTCTCGCCCTCGGCGATAAGGCCAGCTAACCTGCCCCCAATTCAGGAGGATTCGGATGTCCTTTTCCATCGCAGGCAAGACAGCAATCGTTACAGGCGGAGCCAATGGCATCGGGCTGGCCATAGGTCGGCATTTCGCGGATGCGGGCGCAAATGTCATGTTCGCCGATATAGATGAAAAACGTCTGATCGATGAGCTTGGGGAACAGGCAGAAGACGGCAATATTCGCTACTTCGCAGGCGATCTGCGCGAAAAACTGACCATTGCCAATTTGCTGTCGGCAACACTGGATGCGTTTGATCAGGTGGATATTCTGATCAACGGCGCGCGCCAGGTGATCCAGTCTGATCCGCTGGACCCCGATGACGATTCGATGCGCACCTTGCTGAACCAGAACTTGATGCCTGCGCTGCGGCTCAGCCAGCTGGTCGCGAAACGCATGATAAAACAGGCCGGGGATGACGATGAAAACCCGGCCGGATCGATCATCAACCTGTCATCCATCGCGGCCCGCCGCACGCATCCGGACCTGATGGCCTATTCCGTGTCTACCGCCGCGCTGGATCAGTTGACACGTTCACTGGCCGTGGCGTTGGCGCCGAACCGCATCCGGGTCAATTCGATTGCGCTCGGCTCGGTCATGAGTGCATCCCTGCAATCGACCCTGAGAGAGAACCGAGAATTCCGCGACGACATCGAAAAGCACACACCGCTTGCCCGCATCGCGTCGGCCACCGAATTGACGGAAACTGCGCAGTATCTGGCATCGGATGCAGCCGGATTCATCACCGGCCAGATCCTGACAATCGACGGTGGCCGCACATTGCTTGACCCCGTTGCCGCACCTGCGCATTAAGACCCATGTTCGAAACAGAAAAAAACACCGCCTCTGCCTGGTTCCGTCAATTGCGCGACGACATTGTCGCCGCATTCGAAGCACTGGAGAACAGCCACGACACCGGCCCGTTTTCCGACGCAAAACCCGGCCGCTTTGAAGTGAAGGAAACCAAACGCCAGTCCGAGGACGGCTCTGACGCAGGGGGCGGTCTGATGTCCGTGATGCGAGGCGGGCGCGTGTTTGAAAAGGTCGGGGTCAATGTCTCGACGGTTTACGGGACCCTGGGCGAGCGTGCACAACAGGCAATGGCAGCGCGCAAAGGCATTCCCGGGATGACCGAAGACCCGCGTTTCTGGGCCTCGGGGATCAGCCTCGTGGCGCATATGCAGAACCCCCATGTCCCGGCGGTGCACATGAACACCCGCATGTTCTGGACCCCGCACGCCTGGTGGTTCGGCGGCGGGTCGGATCTGAACCCCTGCATCGAGTATGATGAAGACACGGCGCATTTCCACGCGACCCAAAAGGCTCACCTGGACCCGCATGGTCCCGGGCACTATCCACGCCTGAAAGAGTGGGCGGACGAATATTTCTATATCCCCCACCGCAAACGCGCACGCGGCGTAGGCGGCATTTTCATGGATGATTACTGCACCGGAGACTGGCAGGCCGATTTCGCCCTGACGCAGGATATCGGTCGGGCTTTCCTGCCGGCCTTCCTGCCATTGGTTGAAAAGCGGCGCGTACAGGGTTTCTCGGACGCCGACAAAGACACCCAGCTGGTGCATCGCGGTCTTTATGCGGAATACAATCTGGTCTATGACCGGGGCACCAAGTTCGGACTGGAAACCGGACATGACCCGGACGCCGTTCTGATGAGCCTGCCGCCGATGGCGAAATGGGTCTGACGCTTAGAACGTGTCCATGATGAAATTGTCATAGCAGTAGTTCTGCGCCGACGACGCCGACATATTGGCCCCAACCTTCCTGACGGTGATGGAATATCCCGGCTTGGTATCCGCCCCCGGCGGCGGGCTCAGCGAGAATTGCACGGTCCGGACACCGGGTTCATAGGCGCGCCAGATATAGATCCGCTGGTTGTTTGGCACACCCAGCGAGCGGATCGCGTAATCCCCGATCCCACACCAATAGTTCACGGGCGCCGACGATCCGATGGCCTTGACCTCGTAGACACCGTTCGGCAAGGCTGTGATTTCCGTGCGAAATTGTGGCCGAACGGACAGACCGAACCCAACGGCCTCGGCCATTGCAGGTATCGATAAAAGCACGGCAGCAGCCAAAGTCTTGAATGAACGCATAATCCAGATATCCCGAAACAAGGGTCCGATACCAATAGCATAGCCGGGACGACCTGCGAGTAAAGCAGGACAGGCCAACGAAACGGTAACACTGACCACATCAAAGAATTTATTCTACCCATATTGCAGGAAAGCAGTACACTCGCGGCAGACTTTTGGTTCCCGTTACACTGTTGGGCATCTCTTTGAGCAAGACGTTTCCAAAAGACTGGTTCGATTTCACGCCGGAAAAATACGCGGATCTGGGCGCTATGTTCTATCTGGCGGGTTTGACGAAAACACATCAGAAACGCAGTCTGGCGCAGGTTCTGTACGCGTTCGAAACCCCGTTTCGCCTAGGCCAGTACCATATCTTCCGGCAGCACGGATTCCCCCGAGGTTTTGTCACCTTCGCCGGGCTCAGCCCCGAAGCCGAGTTCCGATATGCGGTGAAAGAAAAACCCCTTTCAGACACGGATTTCACCAGCGGATCATCCTTCTGGATCATTGATCTGGTGGCTCCGTTTGGACAGACCAGCCAAATTGTTGATATCCTCAAGCAGGAAATCCCGCACCCGCGTGTGCGCACCAACCGGATGGACAGTGACATGACACGCAATCGGATTGTCGAATGGACGCGGGATGAAGCGGGCGAGGTTCACATGCGCCTGTATCGCAAGAAGGAATTTGAACGCGTGTTGCAGCAAGGCGAGGGTTAATTGGTTTCAGTTCCGATCACAGGTGAACTGACCGGGGATGTGACTGGTTTCCCGCCCAACGTTGAGACGGGGCAACCCACTCTGGACAATGGAAACTTCAACCCGGTCACGCAAACCTGGACGATTGCGGCACAGCCCGCCAACGGTACCGCCTCGATTGACCCGAACACAGGAGAGTGGACCTATACCGTCGACCCGACATTTTTCGATGGCCTCGACAAAGGCGAGGTTGTCTTCGATTCTTTCTTCATCAGCGTCTCGGGTACAACCCAAGCCGGCCCATTCACCCTTCCATTCACCGGCACACCGGACCCGGTTGAAGTGGTCATCAGGATTGAAGGCGTCTGTTTTGCGGCCGGAACTCTGATCGAGACTGAAAGCGGCCCGCTTGCGATCGAAACGCTGGGCACAGGTCATATGGTGGCCACTGCCGATCACGGTCTGCAACCTATCCGCTGGATCGAAAGCAGCAGGATTCCACGCGAACGATTATGCGATGAACCTGCTTTGCGCCCCGTTCGTATCTCGGCGGGCAGTCTGGGGCCGAACGAACCCGCTTGCGACCTTCTGGTGTCGCAACAGCACAGAATTCTGGTAAAGGGCCCGAAGGTCGAGTTGCTTTTCGGCGCATCCGAAGCCCTGGTTGCCGCCAAACACCTGTGCGGATGGCCCGGCATTGGCATCGATACATCTGTTGAAGCCATCGAGTATCTCCACGTCCTGCTGGACCGCCACGAAATCCTGAGCGCCAACGGAGCGCTGGCCGAAAGCCTGTTTTTGGGGGAAGAGGCGCTGTATGCCTTGTCCTCTGACGCGTTGCGGGAGCTGGCCGCAATTTTCCCGGACAGGCCGACCTCGGGTCATATCGGATTCGGGCGCGCGGCTCGTCTGATACTGCGCGAACACGAAGCCCGCGCGCTCGCCTGAGACTAACTACCGGCCACGATATGTCCGCCGACATCCTGCGGGGCCAACGCAACCGTCTTGATCACCGCATGACATGTGCTGCCCGGTTGCAGGTTCAGGGCCACAACAGATCGGCGCGTGACCCGCGCCAGCACATTGCCCGCCGGAGTCCTTACGGACACGATCGCACCGGGTCCCTCGCCCGACCGGATCTCTTCGACAGTACCGCTGAGCACATTCAGCGCCGAAAGCCCCTCGGGTTTTTTGTTCGACAGGATCACTTCCTGCGCAGGAATACGAATACGCAAGTTGGCTCCGATCTCATGTGCGATACGAGGCAGAAACAACCGCGCGCCATTGGCATTCAATTCCGTCAGCCCATCGGAATGATGTTTTGCAACCTGAACCTGCAACACGGCCCCGACGGCACGGACACCCGTAGGGGCCACAGACGGGTCGGCAAGAACTTCGGATGCGGGCCCATGACGAACGGCCTTGCCATCCTGCAACGCAACGACGGACGTTGCCAATCGGGCCACTTCAGCAGCCGAGTGCGTCACATAGAGGATCGGAACCGAAACCTCATCCCTGAGGCGCTCGAAATAGGGCAGGATTTCCGCTTTTCGCCCATCATCCAGTGCCGCCAGCGGTTCATCGGCAAGGATCAATCGCGGGCTTGCCAACAAGGCCCGCCCGATGGCGACGCGTTGTTTCTCTCCGCCTGACAACCCGGCAGGTCTGCGGTCCAGCAGATGACCGATGCCCAGCATGTCGATGACCTTGTCGGGGTCTTCGCGCCGTGTATTCTTCGGCGCGAACCATCGCCCATAGGCAAGGTTCTGGCGCACGGTCAGATGAGGGAACAACCGCCCTTCCTGAAAAATATACCCCAATCGCCGCCGATGCGGCGGCAGCCAGAGCCCCTGTTCCGTGTCGAACAGAACCCAGTCATCTACCGCCACCCGGCCCGCCCGGGGCCGCAGCAACCCTGCGACTGCGTTGACGATGGTGGTCTTGCCCGATCCCGAGCGCCCGAACAGCACTGTTACGCCGGGGGGTGCATCAAAACTGACGTCCAGATCGATCCCCGGCAGATCATGGTGCAACCGAACAGACAGGCTCATGATCCGGCCACCCGCGCGGCGGCGCGGCGTCCCACATATTCTGAAAGCAACAGCGCGCTCATCGCGATGACAATCGAGATCAGAACCAGCCGCGTCGCAGCGGCCTCGCCGCCCGGGACCTGCAAAAACGCGTAGACAGCCGAAGGCAATGTTTGCGTCTGACCCGGGATGTTGGACACGAAGGTAATCGTCGCACCGAATTCACCCATGGCCTTGGCGAAGGCCAGAATAGCCCCGGCTATGACCCCTGGCAAAATCATCGGCAAGGTCACCGTACAAAACACCATCGGACGCGACGCGCCCAGAGTTGCCCCTGCCTGTTCCAGCTTCGGGTCCACCGCTTCGATCGACAAACGTATCGCCCGGACCATCAAAGGGAAGGCCATGATCCCGGCGGCAAGGGCCGCGCCTGTCCAGCGAAAGGCCACTACGATCCCGAACTCGGCCAAGATCCGCCCCAGCGGCCCTTGAATGCCGAAGGTCAGCAACAGCAGGTATCCGGTGACAACGGGCGGCAGGATCAAAGGCAAATGCACCAGACCGTTCAAAACCTGTCGCCCGGGAAACCGCCAACGCGCCAGAGCATAAGCGACAAATATCCCAAACGGCAACGTCGCCAGCGTCGCCCAGAAGGACACGCGCAATGAAAGTTTCAAGGCTTCTACTTCGGCAGGTCCCAACCAATTCAAGGCAATCACCTGCCCGGCAGGGTAAATCCCTGCTCCAGAAATACAGCCGTGACAGCATCCGTCTTCAGGTGTTCAAGGAAATCGTGTGCTCCTTCTTTTGCATTGAGGGTCAGGGCCGCAGGGTAAATTATCGGTGGATGCAGATCGGCAGGGAAAGTCGCTACGACCCGGACCCTTTCTTCCACCCTGGCGTCTGATTGGTACACGATCCCAAGTGGCGCGGCCCCTGCCGCAACCAGAGCCAGCGCAGCGCGCACATTGTCGGCCTGCGCCACCTGTGTCCGCACAGCTTCCCACTGGTTCAGGCTCTGCAAAGCAGCTTTGCCATAAATCCCGGCAGGCACCGCGTCGACCAGTGCCATGGCCAGATAGCCTTCTTTCAAGTCCGCCCTAAGGTCATATCCGGGCTGGATTTCACCCATTTGCGCATGATCTTCAGCCCCGACCAGAACCAGACCGTTGCCCAGCAGATCCACTCGAGACTCTGTCCGAATTAGACCATCCTGCTCCAACACATCCATCCAATCCGTATTGGCCGAGACAAACACATCCGCAGGTGCGCCTTGCTGAATCTGCCGCGCCAGAACCGACGACGCCGCATAGGAAACGGAAACGCTCTGACCGGTCTGGTTTTCGTATCCGGCAACGATTTCGTCCAATGCGGTCTTGAGGCTGGCCGCTGCAAAGACCAGAATGCCTTCTGCACCGGCCCGGATCGGGGCCAGCGCCGTCACGCCAAGGACCAATGCCACCATCCAAAATCGGCGGGCGAAGGATAGGGTCATGTAAACTCCCGACCGGTTTGTTTCAGTCTCTCCGGGGATATCGGACGCCACCGGTGGCGCGCAAGCGCCTTTGGCCATTTACACGTGATGGGTCGCAGGTTCAGCAAGGCGTTTTCCATCGATCTGTCTGAAAATTAGGCTGTGCACCTTCCGGCCCGAAAGGCGCCCAGAGCACCCGCATGTTCTGCCTACTGCTTGCATGATGCCCCGTTGATCGGCCGCCGAAGACGGAACGCAAGAAAATCTTCCAGACCCTCTTGCACCTGCCCGCAGGCTTGGCTAAATGCAGCATCACGGGTGATTAGCTCAGTTGGTAGAGCGCTTCGTTTACACCGAAGATGTCGGGAGTTCGAGTCTCTCATCACCCACCATCCTTTTCCCAAAAATTTCTGCGCTGTTCCGTATCCGGGGCCAATCATCATTGAGGCCGATCCTGGACATCTATCGCGAATAGAACCCTTCTCTCAGTTCCTGTCTGAGACGCAGGCGCTGGGGGTATTCTTTCAGAAATCGTTCGGGGGGCTTGCCTTCCCACACTTGCGCGTAAACCCGCATCGTGTTGCCGCCATAGATCTTTTCGAGGTCTTCATCGGAATAGCCGCGCGCCCAAAGATCATCGGTGATTGCCGCAAGTATCTTGGCCAGTTCACCGTTACCGGTGGCCCCCTTGTTGAAGGCGTCGATCATATAACCGCCATCATCATACATGCTTGCGTTTTCAGTGGCGAACTGCACGACAAGCTCGGTCGAGAACATATCATCCGTTGCGATCCCGACGTGGTCCACTCCGACAAGCTGGACATAATAATCAATCATGTCAGCGGCCTGTTTGGGTGAGATATCTTCAGGCCAAACGCCGTCCATCATCCACTCGGTGAATGTGGGAGAAATGTAACCCCCCGATTTGGCCGCACGCAGGGCCTCGTCGTCGGGAATGGCCCGATAACACCCGCGTGGCGTCGCACCGGGTTCGTTCGCGTAAAGGCCGGCGGGGACTGAGTGGGTGTAGACATAGGGCACGCCCGGATAGTTCTAGTCCATGTAGTCCATGGCGTCGTTGGCTGTTTTGGATCCGGTGTGGCTCAGGTCAAGCAGGATACCGAACCGCACCATTTCATCGATGACCGACTTCCCCCAAGGTGTCAGACCGATGTCGCGCCCGTTATAGGCTGCCAACTGTCCCGACCCGGTGCGGAAGATATCGTTGTAGGCCAGGATCATACTCTTGATCCCCATATCCTTTAGCAAGGCCATCTTCTTGAGGTCGCCGTTCAGGATTGTGGCAGTTTGGCTGTTCCAGATGACGGCCGTCTTGCCTTGAATATGGGCGGCCTCGATATCACGGGTTTCGTTCACGATCAGGTAGTTTTCCGGCTGCTGCGCCATCGCCGACCGGAAGTGGTAGTGCTGATCAAGAAAGGTCTCAAAAGACATATCCGCTGCGGCCAGCGTCATCTCGTGACCTGTTATGCCGTTGTCCCGAGCGCGCGCGAAGTAAATGTGCAGCTGTTCGTCTTCAGTCCACCCGGTGCCGTAGGGACTGGCCAACATGCCAAGCACGATTGTGTCCTTCACAAATTGCTTCGCCTTATCTGACGCATCCCATGTCTTGCTTTCCTCGCTCGCGTGCAGCGCGGCACCGAATACGATTGCAATGGCGCTTGCGGCCAACAAAGTTTTTATGACTGAGCCTCCCAAATTGGCTTCGTGTGAGTTGCAGCTTTCGAGCCGCATCAAAAAACGATCCGGGTTCGCAGGCTGAACAGCGTGATGCTATCCTGATTGGGGTTCAGCAGCGGATTGGAGATGAACTGTAGCGACGGCGTGATTTGCAGCCCGGGTGAGATCGAAAAGCGATAGAATGCTTCCAGCGTGAACTGACCGCCGTCGATGTTTCTTGCCTCGGCCCAGTTCAAACCCAAACCGGCCAGATCTGTGTTTCGACCGTAATAGCCCAACCCGGCAGAAACCGAACGATCATACAGCGCTGCCGTGCCTTTCGACGCCCCTGCCCGAAAGAACGGCATCCATTTGTTGTCGACAAACCATGCCGCGGAAAACACACCCCCGTAATCTTCTGCACGGCTGCCATCGTCGGCCGCATCCGCATGCCAGAGGGTCAGGTGGATATTGTCGAAATAGATGCGATCAAAGCCCGACGTGTAGCCAATTTCAAACGATTTGAAGAGATTGCCATCGCTGAACACGTCAAGACTTGGATCAGACGGATCGGCGTTTGCGTCTGCAACGCTGGCAACGGCATAGAAGTTTTCGTTCAGCTTTATCCCACCGGCAATGCCAATTCCCTGGTTGGGCGTGTTGATTGTCGGGTTGGTGTTGAACGACAGGTTTTGGAACCCGCTGTAGGGGCTGACCAACCCATAGATATCCACAAAGTCCGTCACATCAATCTGGCCGACTTGCAGCGTCCACGCGCCGTTCTCGGCCCTTTGGGTCCAGAACAGGTTGGTCAGCAGCAAACCGCTGTCGTTGAAGGCAGTCCCGGTGATCGACAATGCGCCTCCGTCCAGCCCGAGGAATTGCGGGGCAACATCGGTGTATCCGTGCCGATCTTCGATTTTGAATGTCAGAGAACCCCGCTCGGTTGCCTGCCAACTGCCGTAGACGCGAGCGATTCCACCTGCGGCTTCGCCAGTTCCCAAATCAGCGTTCGTGGATTGGCCCAGCGCCAGGTAATCCACGTTGAAACGAAACCCGCCCTCGGCCAGCCGGTCTTTCCACCGAAACCAACCCGGCGCGATATTGCGCGGAAACTCGGAACGGTATTGCGGATCGGTCAGGCCATCGCCAGGTTTCAGCTCGGCCTCGACCGAAGAAGGCCCGGACAACCCCTGGGCACACGCCATACCCGCGCAGGCAATACTCAATGCGGCAACAAGGCGCCCTATCATTCCGACGCCTTTGCGCCGCCGGTTTTGCGATTGCCGGCAGCTCGGACGCGATCGGCTGCACGCTGCCTCCATTCCAGACCGTCGGCCTTTGTTTCCAGCGTTTCGACGCTGTCCGTCTCCAATTTGAAGGTCGCATTCATCGGCACAGGCCCATCCACGACCATTATGTTCTGAACCGAGGGTTCAATCGTCAGCGTACCAGTGAGCCGAACAGGTTCATGGAAGTAACTGGGGGCCCAGTCGCCGTTCAACCGCACCCGGATCATCTGATTGGGCGGAGGCGGAGGCATGTGGCTGCACATCCCGCGTTCCGGTACCAAATACGCCACTGCTCGCCCGTCCGGATCGTTCGGCGCGGGAATGGCAAAGCCCGTCAATGTAACCGTCTGGCCATCGAATCGCGGATTCCCCCTTGTTCCTGCCTTTTTTCGCCGCTCTTTCACATCCTCGCGCTGATCGAGCAGCCAATCGACATCAACGCCACCCTCGGCCAAGGCGTCTTCGGTCTCGGTCAGAAGCTCTTGCCATTTCTGTCTTTCCTCGACGCTGCCGACATCCTGCTGCAACCTGCCGCGCAAGCGCACGACGAAAAGGACATCGTCAAACTGTTCAGGGCTGAGATCACGATAGGGGTCATCGAACACCTGCACGGACGGGTCCGGAAGGTCAGACCAGTCAAGCGTCGCATGGGGCGCTGCCATTGCGGAATGACCGCTCAGGACCAAGCCAGCGAAAACTGCGGCGCGAAACCAAGGGACCATGAAATCTCTCCAACCGTTTTTGGGGTCACTCCAGCGTGTTCTTGTATATCACACCGTCCTTCATAATCAGTCGGATCGTTTCCGGGCTTTCCGGCCTCGTTTCGGCGCCAAACCATTGATCCCCGGTTCCAACGACGGAAAAGTCTGCAAGCGGGTTTCCGTCGATCAGCAGGATGTCAGCATAGGCCCCTTCCTCGATCACACCCAGTTTTCCGGCCGTATACGGGTTCATGAAATCGCCGGACAGCGCCACGATCTCGCCGCCGATCGACGTCAAAGTCACCATCGACTGATAGGGCCCGAAAAACTCATTGTTCAGGTGTTTCTCATAGGCAATCTGGATATTGCAAGCCTCGACCGAACCAACACAATCGGTCTGGAATCCCCGTTTCACCGGGCATTCCTTCATATTGTCGATATAGCCTGCAAATGTGGCCGAGGCGGATTTTGCCTTGGCCAGGCTCGACGGCACGTTTGCCACAGCCGGAATGTCCAGCAATCCGGGGTCGAAGGCCGTCAGGTTGGTGGTAATGTAGGCCCCTTTTTCGTTCATGACCCGGGCAATGTCACAGTCGAACGAGAATCCATGTTCGATCGACATCACACCTGCGTCGAGCGCTGCGAGGATTGCTTCCTTGCGATAAGAATGCGCCATGACATAGCTGCCATACTCATTTGCCACTTGCACGGCGGCCCTGATTTCCTCGGGAGATCCGGCCAGCAATTGCCAGGGGTCGAAGGCCGAGACGACGCCCCCGGATTGCATGAATTTCAACTGTGTCGCACCCATTCGGAAATTGTTGCGAGCAAACCTGTAAACGTCATCCACGCCGCTGACTTCCTGCGCCATGTTCAGGCGGCTCATGTTGGTCTCCGAGCCCGGCGGAGCAGTAAAATTGGCAAAGTCAGCGTGACCACCTCGCGTACCGATGAACGCACCTGACGGAAAGAAACGCGGGCCGTCGATTTGCCCCGCCTCAATTGCCCGGCGCAGCCCGCCATTGGCCCCACCTGCATCCCTGACCGTGGTGAACCCCTGCATCAGGTACATTTCAGCCATTCGTGCGCCATGAATGGCAAAGTCTTCCCATGTCACGTTGGCTTCCATCGCGGGCAGAGTGGGCCCCATCAGCATCAAATGGGCGTGGGTCTCGACAAAGCCCGGGCTCAACGTCCGCCCTCCGCCGTCAATCACAACGGCATTGGGCGCGTCGACCGCTTCGGTTGAAACAGTCTTGATCAGGTTGCCCTCGACCAGAACATTGGCATTCTCGATACGCTGTTCATTCACGCCATCAAAGACGTGTACATTGGTGAACAGCGTTTGAGGATCTTCTTGATCCTGAGCCTGCGCAGCCGCCGAAAAACCAAAAGCTGCCGCAACCATTACCGCCGGGCCAAGGGACATTCGCATGCTGGTCATAGGTTCTCCCTTCACATTCATGTTTTGCCAAGTGTAGCCCGAAAACTCTTGGGCGGGTTGCCACTTTTGGACTAACATGTGCGAATGTGGCCGCAAAAAGGGCCACTGAACGAAACCATTGGTTCAAACAAGGGTGACGGGCGTGCCACTCGGTTCCACTTCTGAAGCGCATAGCGAAGGCTTTATCCGCCTCGCGCTGGCCGCCCCTTTTCTGCAATATCTCACCGACCGCAGGATCAATCCGCAACCGGCCTTGGATCAGGTCGGCTTGAAGGCCGACCTGCTGTCCGACCCATCTGTCTATGTCCACTCAGAACTGGTCTATGGTCTGTTGAATGCCTTCTCCGAATTGTCAGGGGATCGATACATTGGTCTGAATGTAGGAGAGACGTTTGACCTGCAAGGATGGCAGCCATTCGCCCGGTCGCTGCAATCCTCGAACACGCTGTTCGAGTTTTTTGCCCGGTTCGTCAGGCTTGTGCCACAAGAGTCAAACGCCGTGCGGCACAGCCTTGTCGTGGAAGCTGACAAAGCGATCTATCGGATCGAGCGGCAACAGGAACCCACCGTTCCGCCGGTTCAGGTTACCGGGTTTGGGGCTGCCATCTATGTGCGCCTGTTGCAAAGCATGGTGGGAAACGCGTGGGATCCGTCCCGAGTGCGATGGGAAAGCAGATACATCCTTGGCTTGCCTCTCGACTACAAGGGTATCGAAGTCGGCCTTGGAACCAACCCCGGAATGCAGATCAGTTTTCCCGTGGAATGGTTGTTTTTGCACCAGGCGGCAAAGGATCCCGAAGCGCCGAAAACCACGACCCGGCACAATGAAGACGTAACCGTGGTGGCCGCTTTGCGCTCTGTCCTGCGTGGAAAACTGGACGAGTCAGAACTGGGGCCGGAGGTTGTGGCCGGATTGCTGGGTATCCAGCCCGAGCGGTTCCTGAAAGCACTTCACAATCATCAGACAACACTTCCCCGAGAACTGAGGCGGCTGCGGGTCGATGTCGCCAAGGAGTACCTCAGAGAAAGCAAAAAGACAGTTGCCGAGATCGGACTCATGCTTGGCTATTCCGACAAGTCCCACTTCACTCGGTTTTTTCGAAGCCAGACCGGAGTGACGCCAACCAAATTCCGCCTTGGATAGAAACTACGCTGCGAATGGGCGGATTGGCGTTCCACTGCTTCCCTCATGTTTGTCCACCAAGGGATGGCAAGGGTTGAAAAAGCAATTGCCCCATGGCCCTTTTGGCGACGCATGCCTGTTTTGGCTTGATCGAACGTGACCTTGAAAACGGCAAGAAAGGATATGCCCTTGAACCGTCCCGCAGTTTGTGCAACTTCAAATCGCTGACAACACCAGGCATCTCTGGGAACTTGTGCGCTTGGTGGCAATGCAAGACTGCGTCTTGGTGCATCTGCGGATTGGAAAATGCGCTTCGGTTATACTGAAGATGTCAGGAGTTCGAGTGTCTCATTACATACCTTTTTGCGTTCAAAGTCTCGACACTCAAGCAGGGTTGAACCGTCGAAGCAGAGTTGCAACCGGTTGCAAGTTCAGGTCGATGATGCATAATGCTCGGGCAATGCCAAACTTACCTGCTTTCCTGCCTCGCTGTAATCGGAGTCCCGCAGCGTGAGCGTAACTCTGAAAGACGTGGCCGCCTTGGCTGGCGTTTCACGCTCTGCCGTGTCGCGCACCTTTACCGAAGGTGCCTCGGTTTCCGCAAAAACGCGCAGCAAGGTTGAAAAGGCGGCCCGTGAGCTTGGCTACAGCCCCAATGCTCTGGCTTCGTCTCTGACGACCGGGCGCACCAAACTGATCGGATTGATTTCGAACAACTTTCACAACCCGATTTTCCTGGAAGTCTTCGACCAGTTTACACGCGCCTTGCAGGAACGCGGCCTGCGCCCGCTGATCGTGAACCTGACCGACGAGACCGAGCCCGCCAATTCCGTGCGCATGCTACGGCAGTACTCGGTGGATGCGGTGATCGTCGCCTCGTCAACCCTGCCGCCCAGCTTTGCCAAGGCGTTCCACGACGCGGGTGTGCCGGTGGTGCATACGTTCGGACGGTCGGCGACCTCGCCCGAGGTGCATGTGGTCGGGATCGACAATGTGGAATGCGGGCGCATGGCCGCGCGCGAGCTGGTCGCGCGGGGCTATGCCAGCGTGGGCTATATGGGCGGGCCGGTCGATGCGACCTCGTCGCTGGACCGGCAGCGGGGCTTTATCGAAGAAATGGCCAACCATCCGCATATTCCGGTCAGCCACTCCTTCGCCGGGGCTTATTCCTTCGAAGCGGGGCGGGCCGAGATGTTGCGCCTGCTGGCCGGTGACCCGGCGCAGGCCTATTTCTGCGGCGACGACATCCTTTCGATCGGGGCGCTGTCGGCGCTGGCTGATCACGGGCTGAAACCGGGTTCTGACATCGGGATCATCGGCCTGAACGACATGGAGATGTCGCGCTGGGAATATATCAACCTGACGACCATCCATCAGCCGATCAAGCAGATCATCACCTCGTCGGTCGATCTGGTGGAAGAGATGCTGAAAACGCCCGACCGCTACCCCGAGGCGCGGATTTTCCCCTGCCGGGTGGTCGAGCGGGGCACGTTGCGGCCCCGCCCCTGATCAGCGGAACATCGGCGGGCGGGCATCCTGCCAGGCACCATCTGCTTTGCCCGACGCAACAGCCGCGTGGACCGCGGCGATCGATCGCACGCCATCGGCCGCGTTGGGCAGCCCATCCCGGCTTTCACCGCGGATCGCATCCGCCAGATCGCAATAGATATTGGCAACGGCCAGCGGGAAGCCTTCGGGGTGCGCGATGGCGACCCGAGACAGACGCATGGCGTCGTCATGCAGGCCGCCCTC
The DNA here is from genome assembly GCF_059610125.1 of Ruegeria sp. YTSA144. Lineage (NCBI taxonomy): Bacteria > Pseudomonadati > Pseudomonadota > Alphaproteobacteria > Rhodobacterales > Roseobacteraceae > Ruegeria > Ruegeria sp. YTSA144. Next base: position 36,081 of record NZ_JBXWNA010000015.1, on the reverse strand, counting down.
GCCCTTTTCGATGATCTGGGTGCGCCCACCGACCGGGGTATAGATCAACTGGTTGGGTTGCTCTGACGCCCAGCGCAAACCGCCGGTTTCGCCAAAGACCTGTATGTCAAAACCATGCTGGCGCCCGATCGCCACTGAGGATGTCCAAAGACGCCCGACCGTGCCGCCTTCCATACGGAAGTTGATCATTGCATCGTCTTCCAATTCCCGGCTTGCGATCGTTGAGGCCATATCGGCCGAAAGCGTCTTCACCTCATCATCGCAGATAAAACTGGCCATATGCAGGGCGTGAATACCGCAATCGGCGAACTGCCCGGAAACCCCTGCCATCGCAGGATCATAGCGCCACCGCACACGCGGATTGTCCGCATCGGTGGCATCCCCGTGGTGGCCATGGCTGAAATTGGTCACCACAAGACGCACCTGTCCGATTTCGCCCGCGCGCACCATCGCGCGGGCCTGACGCACCATGGGATAGGCCGAATAGCAGTAGTTCACCGCGCAGATCTTTCCCGATGCTTCGGCGACGCGGACTATTTCCTCACCCTCTTCCACGGTCATGGTCATCGGCTTTTCACACAGGACATTGAAGCCTGCTTCAAGATACGCCTTGGCAATCTCGAAATGGGTCGAGTTGGGTGTGGCGATGGTCACCAGGTCAACCGGGTCTTCACGGTCTTTCTCGCCTGCCAGCATCTCTTGCCAGTCGCCATAGGCGCGATCGGCCGCAACGCCCAATCGCTGCGCGTATTCCCGGCCCGCTTCGGGCCGGTGATCCAGCGCGCCAGCGGCAAATTCAAACAGCCCGTCAGCCTGTGCCCCCAAGCGGTGCGCGGGGCCAATCTGGCTGCCTTCACCACCACCGATCATGCCCCATCTCAACTTAGCCATGGTCATTGTCTCTCATTAGAACTTTTAGGTTGAGCGATCAGAAATCGCGGATGTCTTTCCACTGCCGCTGCTCTGACGACGCCAGGGCGGCAGCAAGCACGCGGTTGACCTCATGCCCGTCGCGAAAGGTGGGCCAGGTGGCTTTTCCGGTGTGGATGGCCTGAAGAAAGTCTTTGGCCTCGATAATGATCTGGTCCTGATAGCCCGTTCCATGGCCCGGACCCTGACAGAAGGGCTCGTAATCCGGATGCGCCGGGCCGGTCAGGATCTTGGCAAACCCGCGCGTGGCTTCGGGCCCTTCCCGCTTATACAGCCACAGCGCGTTCTGGTCTTCCTGATCGAAGCGGATCGCGCCCTTTGTTCCCGATATTTCATAAGCATAGCCCATTTTTCGCCCCGTCGCGACGCGGCTGAAATACAGGTTGCCCATAACCCCGTTTTCGAACCGGCACATCATCTGGGCATGGTCGTCGTTTGTCACCTCACCACCAGGTCGGGTTTTGTGAACCGTTTCTACATCCGCCATCACCTGTGCGATGGGTCCAACCAGTGCCAACGCACCGTTGACCATGTGCGGTGCCAGATCTCCGATTGTGCCATTGGCCATGCCCGTCGTGCGCCAGGTCGCCGGAGCGCGTGGGTCGGCATAGAAATCTTCGGTGTGCTCCCCCCGGAACCAAGTGACATCCCCAATCTCTCCGTCGGCGATCAGCTGCCGGGCGAATTGGCTTGCGGGCGTGCGAATATAGTTGAACCCCACCATGTTGACCGCACCCGAAGCCTCGGCAGCAGCAACCATAGCCTGACTGTCCGCAAGCGACGCGCCCAATGGCTTTTCACACAGAACCGGTTTGCCCAGTGCAAAAGCCGCTTCGGCAATCTGACGATGCGTGGATTGAGGCGAGGCGATGACGATTGCCTCGACCTGTGGGTCCTCAACCAATACACGCCAGTCGTGGGTCGCGCGTTTGTACCCGTAGGCTGTCCTGTAACGTTCAGCGCTTTCGGGGCTGGAGGCACAAATGACCTCGAGCCGGGGTCGCAATGCCGTGTTGAACACCCCACCGACCGCAGACATGGCTACGGAATGGGCCTTGCCCATATAGCCGCCGCCGACGATTCCAATTCCGATTTCAGGCATCTGCAACGGCTCCGAACATATCATTTGCAACCGGTTGCAAAATCAGTATCGTGTGAATCGATTCAACGCAAGGTCCAAACTTTGCCGACCCCACTCTGCCGGAGGACAAAACTTGAGCGCTTTGATGGATGGTATCAAAGGAAACCGCTTCGCCGTTCTGGGTCGCGCAGGTATGGACCTGTACGCCGACCCGATCGGCGTCAGAAGCGAGGATGCCGACACTTTCCATGCCGATCTTGGCGGGTCTTCCGCCAATATTTGTGCCGGGTTGGTCAAGTTGGGCAGTGAGGCGTCGCTGATCACGTCCGTCTCGGATGATGCGATCGGACGGTTCTGTCTGAACCGGTTGCGGCATTACGGCGTGGACACATCCTATATCCGCGTTTTGGGCGGCGAATACCGCATGTCTCTGGCGGTGTACGAAAGCCGGACCGAGGATTTTCAGAATGTGATCTATCGCAACGGGGCCGTTGATTTCCAGGTCACCGAAGAGGACATGGACAAGGTCGATTATTCATCTTTCTCAGCAATCATCTCGGCTGGAACGGTCTTTGCGTCCGAACCGTCGCGCAGCGCCACATTCCGGGCATTCGAGAACGCCCGGAACGCAGGTCTGCCGATCATCTTCGATATCGATTACCGCCCCTACAGCTGGCCCTCGGCCGAGGTGGCTGCCGAAGTTCTGTCGCGGGCCGGTGACGCCAGCGACCTGATCGTCGGCAATGACGAAGAGTTCGGGTTCATGGCCGGCGGCATCGAAAAGGGGTTTGCCAAGGCCCGGGAACTTGCTGAAAAACCCGGTCGGATCGTCATCTACAAGATGGGTGAAAAAGGCGCTGTCACGTTGGTGGACGGGCAAGAGCTGCGAACGGGTATTTACCCGGTTACGGCTGTCAAACCCAACGGGGCCGGCGACAGTTTCATGGCCGGTCTGCTGGCCTCGATCGCGGCGGGGCACGATCTGAAAGACGCAGTCATGCGCGGTTCGGCCTGCGCGTCGATCGTGGTGTCGCATCCCGGTTGCGCGCCCGCCATGCCGACGACCCCGGAACTGGACGCGTTCCTCGCTTCTCATCCCGGCCCGGCCACATAGGAGAACCCCATGCATATCGCGCCCTACGACAACCAGAACAAACCCATCGTCGATGTCGATGACCCGACCGTGCCGCTGAACTATTTCAACATCGTCAAGTTGAAGCGGGGCGAAGCCTTTGAATACCAGGTCCCGGGATACGAGACCTGCATCGTGCCCGCCACCGGCAGCGTCGACGTGGAGGTCGAGGGCGTGCGCTTTGCCCATCTGGGCAACCGCGGCGAAGATGTCTGGGATGGCGAGCCCGAAGGCGCCTATGTTCCGTCGGGGGCCAGGGCGCAGATGGTCTGCGTCTCGGACACGGCCGAGGTGTTCGTGGCCGGCGCCAAATACGACAAGGTGCTGGACCCGTTCGACGTGCGCGAGCATGACCTGGTGCAATATGGCAGCGACGACACCAAGACCCATCGCAAGATCAAGCATATCCTGGGCCAGAAACAGCATGACAAGGTCGGTCGCCTGCTGGTGAGTGAGCTGTTCACCGTGGGTCAGGGCGGCTGGTCGGGCTTTCCCAGCCACAAGCACGACACCAACCGCCTGCCGGACGAGACCCGGCATGACGAAACCTACAATTTCCGTTTCAAACCCAACTGGGGCTCGGGCCTACAGATGCTGCAACGCGAGAACAACGAACCGGGCGATGCCTATCACATCGTCGATGGCTCGACGATCTGCATCGACAAGGGGTATCACCCCTGCTGCGTGCTGCCGGGATACGAGATGTATTACTTCACCATTCTCGGCGGGCTGACCCAGCGGTCGCTGGTGCAGTACTTCCAACCCACCCATGCCTATCAGATCGAAACGATCCCGGGCATCAAAGACATGATCGCCAAGTTCAAATGACCCTCGCTACGCTCAAAGACGTCCTGCAACCGGCCTATGAACAGGGCTATGCTGTCGGCGGCCTGGTGACGCTGGGCTGGGAGGACATGCGCGCCTATGTCGCCGCGGCCGAGGCCGAGAACGCCCCGGTGATCCTGCAAGCCGGCCCCAGCTGCCGCGAGCACACGCCGCTGCCGATCCTGGGCAAGATGTTCCGGTATCTCGCCGAAAACGCCTCGGTGCCCGTCGTGGCGCATCTGGACCACGGATATACGTTCGAAGAGTGCAAGATCGCGCTGGACAGCGGGTTCACCTCGCTGATGTTCGACGGATCGCGCAAGCCCTTGCAGCAGAATATCGACGAAACCGCCGCGATTGCCGAAATGGCCCATGCCGCCGGGATCTCGTGCGAGGGCGAGATCGGCTTTGTGGGCTATTCCGGGGGCGAAGGCTCGGCCGGGACCGACCCGGACGAGGCAGCGACCTTCGCCACCCAGACCGGCGTGGATGCGATGGCGATCTCGGTCGGAAACGTCCACCTTCAGCAGAACAAGGAAGGTGGTCTGGACGAGGACCGCATCCGCCGGATTCAGGCCGTGACCAACGTGCCGCTGGTGATCCATGGCGGATCGGGCGTGCCCGTGGAACAGCGCGCGCGGCTGGCGCGCGAGACCTCCATCTGCAAGTTCAACATCGGGACCGAGCTGCGCATGGCCTTCGGCACCGCCCTGCGCGCGGCCGTGAACCGCGACCCCGACCGGTTCGACCGGGTGACGATCCTGAAGGAAACCCACGATCCGGTCGTGGCTGCCGCCCGCACCGTGATCCGCGCCTTTGGTGCGCCGCCGCAGCGCTGACCGTCCCGGCCTGAGCCGTTCTGCAAAACGCGTAGGCGGCTTCTAGTCGTCGCGCCCCGGATCATTGGGATTGCTGGAAAACAGGGCGATCTTGTTGCCCTGTGGGTCCCGCAGATAGCTGACATAGAAACGCGGCCCGTACATGGCGCGAAAGCCTGGCTGGCCCTCGTCCGACCCGCCGGCGCGCAGCGCGGCGGCGTGCAGGTCGCGCACCTGCTGCTGATTGCGCGCCTCGAAGGCGACCATCGCACCATTCCCGGCCGAGGCTGCGGCCCCGTCAAAAGGCGGTTTGACATAGAATTCCGGCAGAACCGGCCGCTGGTCCGGCGGCACCGGCAGGGCGAAACTCAGCCCTTCTGGGCCTTCCTCCAGCGCATAGCCGAGATCCGGCAGAAAGGCGCAATAGAACCGTTTTGCGCGCGCGATGTCGTCCGCGCCGACCGTGACATAGGCAATCATGCCGCATCTTCCCTTGCCGGGTGTCGATCCGTCAACCGGCACCAGCGCATCGGCGCACGTCGATTCCGGACGGGGAAGACCCCAAGGCCGTCAGATCGAGCCGCCCTCGACCATGAAATTCCCCGCGCTGCACATGGCCGCGTCATCCGAGGCCAGAAACAGCACCATCCGCGCCACATAGACCGGGTCGATCGGGTCGGGCAGGCATTGGCGGTCGATCTGTTTGGCCAGCGCCTCGGGCGTGACCCACAGGTCTTTCTGGCGCTGGGTCATGATCCAGCCGGGCACGACCGTGTTGACCCGGATCCGGTGATCGCCCAGCTCGCGCGCCATGGTGCGGGTCAGGCCATGCACCGCCGATTTCGCTGTGGCATAGGCGGGAAAGCCTGCACCGGCCTCCCACCACGAATTCGACCCGATATTGATGATCGAGCCTGCGCCCTTGGCGATCATTCCCGGTGCCACCGACTGAATGGCAAAGAACGTGTGGCGGATATTGGTCGCCATGCGCTCATCCCAATAGTCAGGCGTTACCTCGCGCCAGTCGTGCCGGTCATCCCGGGCCGCATTGTTCACCAGAACATCCGCGTCGCCCAATTCTTCCACCAATTGCCCTATTGCGGCGTTCATCTCGTCAATGTCGCGCAGATCGCATTGGGCGAATGCATGCTCTCCGTCCAGTTCGGAAAGCAAAGCAAGCCCGGCATCGGCGTTGAGGTCCAAAAACCCGACCTTTGCCCCCTGTTCGGCAAAGGCCCGAACGGTTTCCGCGCCAATTCCGCCGGCGCCTCCGGTGATGAAAACCGTTTTCCCTGCAAGGCTTGGGTAATTGGCAAAAGTATGGCTCATCCGTCACGCTCCATGATCCATTCGACCTCGGGGGCTGGAACGAATCGCCATTTCCGAAGCGGCCCGGCCATGACGTTCAGGTAATACATCTCAAACCCGTAGGGTGCACCGCAAGGGTGATGGCCACGCGGGACGGTCACAATGTCGCCATCGGATACCGCCATCGTCTCATCCAACTGGCCGTCATCGGTGTAAACCCGCTGGAGTCCAAATCCGTTCGACGGGTTCAGGCGGTGGTAGTAGGTCTCTTCCAGATATGTGATGCGGGGATAGTCATCCTCGTCATGGCGGTGACTGGGATAGGACGACCAATGGCCATTCGGCGTGAACACTTCGGTCACCAGCAGGCTGTCGGCGTAGTCCTCATTCTCCATCGCGATGTTGTTGATATAGCGCGTATTCACGCCCTTGCCGCGTTCAGTCAGCGTAATGCCATCCGGGCCGATGCGGCGCGCCTGATGACCGCCTTTGCCGGGCGCTGAACACACTGCGATGACACAATCGGTCTCGGCCACTGCATCCCATTCCGTTTCGTTTGGCAAATACAGGCAATGTGGCGGCGTCTTTTCAAAGACGTTCATCCGGTCACCCATAACCCCCCAATCCTGGCCGGCCCCGGTGATCCGCGCCTTGCCTTCGACCATCACCAGAATGACCTCACGATCCGCGGTCACTTCGTTTGCGCGATCCCCTGCCTTTAGATGATAAAGCCCAAAGCCCACATATTTCCATCCCGCGCTGGCCGGAGTGATGTCATGTACCTTGCCGTGGGTTCCAATCGGTTTCTTCAGCAGGTCTGCCATTCTTGTTCTCCTTCTTGGGCGGGCCCCGAGCGCCCGCCTGTGTTGAATTCAGGCAGCTTGCCTTTGGTTCCGGGCCGATAGGGACTTGGCCAGCTGCGCCTGGGTCCACCCTTCCGCAACCGCGCGACGCAGAATATCCGCCTGGCTTTCCGGCGCATTGCCCCCGACCGGGGGGTCCGTGTCCAGATTGGTCGGGAAGGGATAGCCCTCAGCCGTGGCCGCAATTGCGGCCTCCAACTGCGCTGCGTCCAGCGCCCCGCGCTGTTTCAAGGCGATCAGAGACGGGAACACCGCCACAGACATCGCCCGCCGATCCACCGCCTCCATCGCGCGCCCGAAGGCAGATGAGATTTGCAGCAGGTTTGCCATGCGATTGATGTCGGTGCTGCTGTTCGCGCCCGCCGCATGGAACAGCGCCGGATTGAAGAACACCGCGTCACCCTTTTCCAATGGCAACTGGATACAGCTGTCTTCGAAATGCGCCCGGTGTGCTTCATCGTGGAACGCCAGATAGCCCGGCGGGTAGAGCTGCGAGAACGGCAACAACTTGGTCGGCCCGCTTTCCACCGGCATGTCACAATGGGCAACCGCCCCTTGCAGGGTCAGCGAGGCCGTCACCAGATGCGCCTGTGCCGGATACCGGGCCGCGCTTTCGGCGCTTTGAAACCCAAGGTGATAATCCCGATGCGCCTGTTGCGCCTTGCCACCGGGGCGCACCTGATTGACCTGAGCAGTCACCTGATAGTTCGGCCCAAGCCATGCTTCACAGGCCGCCGCAATCGCCGTGTTCCCGAAATAGAGAGCAAAGCCCTCGGGGTCGCGCAGGCACTGTTTCTGCAATGCGTTCCACACCCGGTCATTCGCGCCGGACGCGGCAAAGTGATCGCCCTCACCGGCGCCACCCTGGCGTTCTTCTTCGATGATTTCACGAAACACATCCGTCGCCCGATCAATGATCGACGTATCCGGGTACGCCCCTTTCAAGGCGATCACACCGGCGGATCTGCCCAGCACCCGGCCCCATTCCGCCAGCAAGGCCCTACGCATATCAGGCTGTTCCAAACCGGAACGCAGTGCCTGCATATCATAGACGGGCACGTTCTTTTCGACCGAGGCGGCAAAAGGCACCGTCTCGGCGGAAAGAGACTGAGAGGTCAACACCTTGAATTCATCCAGATCACAGGATTCCCGGTCGAAATAGCCGACGAAACCGAGTTCTTGATTTACCATGATTTTTCTCCTCTTTCATGGCTTCGGTGTTGCCTCGAAGGGCGGGTTGTTACGCTTTGATCTCCAATCCTGCCTTGCCACAAACCTCGACAATGTGGTCATAGCCCTTCTTGGAGTACTCATAGGGCGGCGCCTTGGCCGGGTCCTGCTCTGCCTCGACCACGATCCAGCCGTTGTAATCCATTGCTTTCAATGCATTGGCCACGGCCTGAAAGCCGATGCAACCGTCACCCGGCACTGTGAACGCGCCCGCGATCACCGCATCCAGAAAACTGCGATTGTTCTCACGCGTGTCCTGTACGATTTCAGGACGGATATCCTTGAAATGCACGTGATGAACCCGGTCGCCCCAACGGTTCAACGTGGCCATCACATCGCCGCCTCCAAACAGCAGATGGCCCGTATCGAAGCACAGCTTCAATTCGGGGCCTGAACCCTCCATCAGCCAGTTCACCTCATCTTCGCTTTCGATAATCGTGCCCATGTGGTGGTGATAGGCCATGGGCATGCCCTGATCAGCCATCCACTCGGCAAGTTCGGTGATCTTGGCGGCGTAGGTCAGAACCTCGTCTTTGGACAGCTTGGGACGGTTGTTCACCGGTGTCCCGATCTGCCCCTGCACGGTATTTGAACACTCGGCATAGACGATGCACGGGCTGTTCAGCGCCACGAACTGTTCGACCTGTTCACGAACCGTTTCGCGTTCAGTCGCAAAATCGTTGACTAACGAGGCGCCGGAACACCAACCGCCACACAACGCAATGTCATTGCCTTCGAGATACGCGCGCAGTCCTTCGGTGTCGCCGGGCATCCTCTGGCCACGTTCAACACCTGTGTAACCGATCTCGCGCGCTTCTTTCAGCGCCTGCTCCATCGTGTAGGCTGCGGTCAGGTCCGGCAGGTCGTCATTCTGCCAGGCAATCGGAGAGATACCGATCTTCACGCTCATTTGGTGTTTCTTTCCTTGATGGCGGCTTCATAGGCCGCGCGTTTTTCATTCACTTCGGGGCGGGTGCTGACCTCGGGCACCGCCACTTCCCACCACGTTCCGCCATATTCGGTCGATGGGTAGGGATCGGTGTCGATCACCACGACATAAGGGCCGTTGACCTCACCGCGTTTGGCCAGCGCGTCTTCAAGCTCGGCAATTGAACTGACCTTGACCGAAGTCGCCCCCATCGCTGCCGCATGGGCTGCAAAATCGATGGCGGATGCCGTCTCGTGCACGGTATGGTCAAGAAGGTTGTTGAACTCGGCCCCGCCTGTCCCCATTTGCAGACGGTTGATGCACCCAAAACCCCGGTTGTCCGTGACGACAACGGTGAACGAGATCCCCATCATCGCCGCCGTCGCCATTTCCGAGTTGGCCATCATGTAAGTACCGTCACCGGTAAAGCAGATCACGTCGCGGTCGGGCTGGGCCATCTTGATGCCCATGGCACCGGCGATCTCATACCCCATGCAACTGAAGCCGTATTCCATGTGATAGGCACCGGGGCGCGGCGCCTTCCACAGCTTGTGCAGCTCACCCGGCATCGTGCCGGCGGCGCACATCGCAACAGTGTTTTCCTTGGCGGCCCGCTGCACGGCACCGATCACCTGCATATCCGTGGGCAGTGCATTGCTGTCGGTGGGGGCATCCGTCAGCGCATCAACTTTGCCGAACCAATCAGATTTCAATGTCGCAGGCAGACCCGGCGCGCGATGGTCGCCCAGCGCTTCGCTGAGTTCGCTCAGACCAACCCGAGCGTCGGCCTGCAACGGCATCGCTCCGTGCTTTTCGGCGTCGTAGGCGGCGGTGTTCAGGCTGATCAACTCTCGCTCGGGGTTCGCGAACAAACCCCATGACCCGGTAGTGAAATCCTGAAACCGGGTGCCGACGCCCAGCACAAGATCCGCCTTTGCGCAGATGTCATTGGCGGGTTCGCCCCCGGTCACACCAACGGGACCAAGGTTGAGCGGGTGATCCCAGGGCAATGCGGACTTGCCCGCCTGTGTCTCGGCCACCGGGACATTGTGTGCTTCGGCATAGCGCTGCAACGCGGCGGTTGCGTCCGAATAATGCACACCCCCGCCTGCAACGATAACGGGACGCTTGGCGGCCTTGATCGCGGCAACGGCACGGGCCAGTTCACCCTCATCCGGGCGAATGCGGCGCTGATACCAGACGCGTGGTTCAAAGAAGCTTTCGGGATAGTCATAGGCCTCGGCCTGCACGTCCTGACAAAAGGCCAGTGTCGCCGGGCCGCAATCCGCCGGGTCCGTCATCGTGCGGAAGGCACGCGGCAGAGCCGTCAGCAGATGTTCCGGGCGAGTGATGCGGTCGAAATACCGGCTGACCGGTCTGAAACAATCATTCGCACTGATCGTTCCATCCGAGAACACTTCGGGTTGCTGCAAAACCGGATCGGGGCCACGCGTCGCAAATACATCGCCAGGCAGCAACAAAACAGGCAGACGGTTTACATGGGCCAGAGCAGCGGCCGTGACCATATTGGTCGCCCCCGGTCCGATTGACGATGTCACCGCCATGGCGCGCCGCCGACCCAATTGCTTGGCATAAGCAATCGCGCTGTGTGCCATGGTCTGTTCGTTGTGACCGCGATAGGTGGGAAGACTGTCTTTCACGCCATGCAGCGCCTCGCCCAGACCTGCCACGTTGCCATGGCCGAAGATCGCCCACACACCTGCGATGAACGGCTCTCCGGCCTCGTTCATCTGCGCCCCGAGATAGCGCACCAGAGCCTGCGCCGCGGTCAATCGGACTGTTTTGCTCATCATGATCCCTTTCAGCTCGGAGCCGCTGTCGGCGGTCCGCGGGTTTTCTCATTTGCGAAGGTGTCAGGCCTTTTACCAGAGCCTGAAATCAGAGTGGCGTCAGGTGCCACCGCCCGATGGATGCCCCCGTGGGGGCACCCGTGTGTTTTGCTTTAAACAGTACCGCCCAGTGATCCCTCAAGCTCGGCCATTTCCTGACCGCCGGCCATCAGGTCCTGCAACTCTTCGGGTGTGATTTCACCGCGTTTGGCAGTGCCCAGTGTTTTGCCACGGTTCAGCACGGTAAACCGATCACCCACCGCCAGCGCATGGCGCACGTTGTGGCTGATGAAAACCACGCCGACACCCTGGCTGCGCACCCGGTCGATCGTGGCCAGAACATTCGACGTCTGACGCACCCCAAGTGCCGAGGTCGGTTCGTCCAGGATCAGGATCTTGGCACCGAAATACACCGCCCGCGCGATGGCCACCGTCTGACGTTCGCCGCCTGACAATGTACCAACCGCCTGATCCGGCGCGCGCAGATTGATGCCCATCTTGCGCATCTCTTCCATGCAGACTTCGTTTGCATGATCCACATCGAACCGCTTGAGCAGACCTTTGCCCTTGGTGGGTTCGCGCCCCATGAAGAAATTGCGCGTCACGCTCATCAGCGGGATCATCGCCAGATCCTGAAACACCGTGGCGATACCTGCTTCCATCGCATCGCGCGGCGTGTCGAAATGCAGCGGCTGACCTTCGAACATGATCTCGCCCTTGGTCGGTTTGTGCACCCCGGACATGGTCTTGATGAAGGTGGACTTACCCGCGCCGTTGTCGCCCAGCAGGCAATGGCATTCTCCCGGTTTGACGTCAAAGCTGACGCCAGCAAGCGCGATGATATTGCCAAAGTGCTTTTCGATGTCTTTCATCTGAACGATGGGCGCCTGATCGCCGACGGCATCGCCATGGTGGAACTTGGTGTCTTCGGTCATATCAGCGCTCCCCGGTTACGCGCTTGCGGATCGCGTTGTTGAACAGAACGGCAATCAACAGCATGGCACCCAGGAAGACCTGGAACCAATCCTGATCAAAGTCGGTATAGGTCAGGCCGATGACGACCATGCCAAAGATGATCGAGCCGAAGAAAGCCCCGATGGCCGAGCCGTATCCGCCGGTCAGCAGGCAGCCGCCGATCACCGCGGCGATGATCGCCTCGAATTCCTTCTGGAACCCCCGCCGCGCATCGGTCGAGCCCGCGTCCATGACGGTAATGATCGCCACAAGGGCGGCGCAGCAGGCCGTCAGCATGAACAGTGAAACCTTGACGCGATTCACCGGAACACCTGAATTGGATGCAGCCGTGCTGTCCCCACCCGAGGCGAAAATCCAGTTCCCCACCGGGGTGCGCAGCAGCACGTAGGTTGCCGCCAGTGTAATGACAATGAACCACAGGATTTCGACCGGAATTCCCGGGACCTTGGGCGCACCGCTTTTGAATGTATCGATCATGCCGTTGGCGGCCAGCCATGCGAACAGGCTGCCGAATGCTTCGCCCGAAAAGAAGGGGGCCAGCCAGTCGTTTTCGACCGCGTCGCGTACTCCGCGCAACTGGGTTGAACCGCCTGTCGCCATTTTCAGACCCACCAGTGACAGGCCACGAAGGATGAACAGAAACGCCAGCGTTACAATGAACGAAGGCAGGCCCGAACGGATCACGATATTGCCGTTGACCGCACCGACACAGGCCGCAAATACGAATGTCATTGGGATGGCAAAGAGCAGCGGCAGTTGCCAGGTCACGACACAGACGCCGAAAAACAGCCCCGAAAACGCGACCATCGATCCGATCGACAGGTCGAACTCTCCACCGATCATCAGCAGTGCCGCACCGATAGCCAGGATGCCCAACTGCGCCGCAGGGGTCATGAAGTTCATAACACCGGCAAGAGTGAACATCGATTCATCTGCGGTAATCGCAAAGAATAGGAAAACCAGAACAGCACCGGCAATGGCGCCCAGCTCGGGTCGTTTCATCAGTTTGGCTAGGAATGGTTCTTTCTTGACCCTTTCGTCCGACAGGACGGGCGCTGATTCACTCATGTTTTCCTCCCAATTCGGTGAGACCGGCGCGTTGGCGCCGATCCTGTTGTTTGTCGGATCGCGCCGAAATCAGCGGATACCCTGCGCGGACAGTTCGATGACCTGTGCGGCCTTGTCCTGAGTGATCAGGTTCGGACCCGAAGGCACGTCACCGCCCGGCATCAGGCCGTATTTGGCGTGAAGGCCCATGAAGTTCACCGACAGATAGCCCTGAAGGTACTGCTGCTGGTCGATGGCAAAGGCCGCGTCACCATCCACGATTGACTGGAGGAAGTTGGCCGACAGGTCGAACGAGGCAACATTCAAATCCCGCCCCGAGGCTTTGGCCGCGGCAACCGAAGGCTCGCCGGCCGAGCTTGCGCCCAGCGCCATAACGGTATCGACGCTTTCGTCAGAGGCCAGAGCGGCAGCAACCTTGGACTCGATCTCGGACGGATCGTTCGAGGTCGGCAGAACGGTTACTTTACCGCCAAACCCCTCGGTGAAGCCTTCGCAGCGCAGGTCAAGTGACACGTTGCCGACCTCGTGGTTGACACAGATCGCATTGGTTCCACCCATCGAGGCCAGCTTTTCACCAGCCGCCTTGCCCGCATCATATTCGTCCTGACCTACATGCAGCAGAGCGCCCAGTTCCTTGGCCACTTCCGCGCCCGAGTTGATCGAGATCACCGGGATACCGGCGGCAACCGCACGTTCGATCGAGGGGCCAAGCGCGTCCGCATCCGGGATCGAGACGATCAGCCCGTCGGGCTCCTGGTTCACGGCGGCGTCGATCAGCTGCGACATGGCCACCATGTCAAAGGTTTCAGGTGCACGGTATTCCACGTTCACACCGACATCCTTTCCGGCCTGCTCAACACCGTTTTTCACGACGTTCCAGAATGCGTCATTGGCCTGGCCATGCGACACGACGACGATTTCCTGCGCAAATGCAGGTGTGGCCAAGGCCAGTGCCCCCGCAGCAAGCGCGCCTTTAACGAATTTCTTCATTTCAGTTTCCTCCCAATGGTTCAGTCTGATCTTCTGTCGGGGTACCGGCCCCAATCATCCGGCTGTGCCGAATCTCAGTGGCTGCGGCGCTGGGCCGAGCTGATGTCAGTTTGAAGAATTTCGATCATTTTGCAACCGGTTTCAAAATTTCCTCCATTCGAACCGGTTTTCCTGCCCGCGCCGACAGGGTTGCGGCCTCGGCCATCGCCAGCGCCGCAACACCGTCCTTCAACGTGACCGGAACTTCGGATCCACGTTCAACTGCGTCGACAAAGGCGGCCCATTCCACGCGGTATGCAGGCATGTAGCGTTCCAGGAAAAAATAGGTCGGCTTGGCACCTACGACACCGTCCGCCGTTGACTTTACGACAGTGTTTTCCAGCATGTTCTGAGCCTGTAGCAACCCCTCGGACCCCAGCAACTCGACCCGTTGGTCATAACCATAGGCCGCACGTCGCGAGTTCTTGATTACCGCGATGCGGCCATCCGCGTAAGTCATTGTGACTGCGGCTGTATCCACATCTCCAGCGGCGCCAATTTCAGCATCCACAAGCGAGGACCCAACCGCCGAGATCGTTTCGGGAACCTCCCCCATCAGAAAGTTCGCCATGTCAAAATCATGGATCATCATGTCCCGAAACAAACCACCAGACACCTTTACGTAGCTGACAGGTGGTGGCGCCGGGTCAAAAGAGGTGATCGACAGGAGCTCTGCCTTACCGATCTCACCCGCATCCAGCCCCGCCTTCAAGGTCGCAAAATTGGGATCAAATCGTCGATTGAATCCTATCATGACCGGCTTGCCGCGTTCCGAGACGGTTTTCAGGCAATCCGTGGCGCGCTTCAGGTCCAAATCAACGGGCTTTTCACACAGAACGGCTTTTCCTGCGCCTGTCGCTGCTTCAATCAGATCAGAATGCGTATCTGTTGGAGTTGCAATCAGAACCGCGCCGATTTCCGGATCGGCAATGATCTCTTCGGAACTGCGCGCCTCGGCCCCATGATCGCTGGCAAGGCTGGCTGCGGCCTCGGGCAAGGCGTCGGAAACAGCAATGAGTTTGCTGCCGGGATGCGATGCAATCGCCTGCGCATGAACACGCCCGATGCGCCCGGCACCCAACAATCCGACGTTCAACATACAGATCTCCCGAATCTTGTTGTTGCGCGCAACAATGATTCCTTTTGCAACCGGTTGCAATATTTTTTTCACAACCTTGATGCTTTTACGGCCCAATCCCCAAATCACCCTGAAGAATCGCGATATGGTCCCGGGTCCCGATCCGCCGGCCGCAACCCACACGCTGAAATCCGCGCATTGGCCGTCCTACGGGAATCCCCCAATTTCGGAACATGGTGAATCAGGTTAATACTTGGTTAAGGAACACACACTACCACACTGTGACCCCTTAGAAGGGCTGGCATGACCCCCTCGTCCAGCCCTTCATTCCCTCCCAACTGCCACAAGAAAACGGCCCGCATTGCGGCCCGATGCGTTCATTGAAATTGACGTTCGAGAATGGCGATCCCTGAAGGACTCGAACCCTCAACCTGCTGATTAGAAGTCAGCTGCTCTATCCAGTTGAGCTAAGGGACCGCTGCACCCTTCTTGCGGTTTTTACGAGCGGGGTTCAAGAGCCAAGCGCATGAATGCGCTGTTCGGATCGTCGCTGTACCCAAAGATCGGACCGCTGTAGGAATAACCCAACGCTTCGTAAAGCTTGCGGGCGGCATCATACTCCGGAAGATGCTCTGCCCCGGTTTCCAAAACCAATGCTTCGACGCCTTCTGCGCGCGCCAGTTCGGCCAGATGAGTCATCATGACGCGCGCCAGTCCGCGCCCCCGTGCCCGTGCAAGGATATGCACCGACTTCACCTCGGCCGTGCCATCGGGCAACAGCTTCAGGGCGCCGCAGCCCAAAGCCTGCTGATCGTCGAAAACCGCACAGAATCGAATACCCGGTCCGGCCAGTGATTCTGCGCTCATCGTGTGGTTGCTTTCCGCAGGGCCGGCCGATTCGCTGTGGGCGAAATGCGCTTCGACAATCGGGCGCAACACGTCCGAGGTCGGGTCGGCCTCGCGAATTTCGATCATTCAGTGAGTCCAGGGACCACGGCGGTCGGTGGCGAAGTTTTCCCCGTAGCCGCGTGCGCGCAGGTTGGGTTTGCGCTTGTGCGGCTCGCTGACCTGCGCGTCGATACCATTGTCCCGGGCGTAATCCATCGCCTCTTTCTTGGTGTCGAATTTCAGGCGTATCTGGGTTTGCGTGTCGTTGGATGATGTCCAGCCCATCAGCGGATCAACCTCACGTGCCGAAGCGGGGGCATATTCCAGAACCCACTTGCGGGTCTTGGCCATCCCTGAAGTCATCGCATTCCTTGCAGGCTGGTAAATCCGTGCGCGCATGTCGCCTCTCCGTACTCACTTGGCTGGACCTGTTTATGCGTCAGAGTGCGGCCCGGGACAAGACAACAATTGTCGCGGATCACCGAAGCAAGCCAATGCCAGAAACTGTCATCAGGACCTATTATGATCTTCCATCAATCAGCCAAAGGATAATCAGATGATCCATCGTGAACGCACTCCGGACGCCGACGCAAACCCCGGGAACATCCGGGCGATGCCCTCGACCGAAGCCCTTGCCGTGATCGCCGTCAAACCGATGATGACGAAGGCTCTCATCGGCGAGTTTGCCGCGCTGGCCGGCAAGGTTGGCTCGGATCACGATCCGGATGCGTATCTGCCCAGTGTCGAAACTGGGGGATTTGTACCGGATCAGCCCTTGCAGTTGGACAAAATAAGAACAAATGTAAGGGCCTGATCCGGAGCCTGCCCATGCCATACGCCCATTCCGACAAGACCCAAATGACAACCGAAGATGTTCGGGCCCGCCTGAAACTGGAAGGCGGCAAACGGTTTGTCATGCATACGGAGTTCGCCCCCGCAGGAGACCAGCCAACCGCGATCAAGGAACTTGCTGGCGGCATTCTGGATGGGGAGCGTGATCAGGTTCTGTTGGGGGCGACCGGTACGGGCAAAACCTTCACGATGGCCAAGGTGATCGAGGAAACCCAGCGCCCGGCCATCATCCTCGCCCCCAACAAGACATTGGCGGCACAGCTATATGGCGAGTTCAAAGGCTTCTTCCCGGAAAACGCGGTCGAATACTTCGTCTCCTACTACGACTACTACCAGCCCGAGGCCTATGTCGCGCGGTCGGACACGTATATCGAGAAGGAATCGCAGATCAACGAACAGATCGACCGGATGCGCCACTCGGCCACGCGGGCGCTGCTGGAACGGGATGACGTGATCATCGTGGCCTCGGTCTCGTGCATCTACGGTATCGGCTCGGTCGAGACCTACGGGGCGATGACGCAGGATCTGAAGGTCGGGAACGAATACGACCAGCGGCAGGTGATGGCCGATCTGGTGGCCCAGCAATACCGCCGCAACGATCAGGCCTTCCAGCGCGGCAGCTTCCGGGTACGGGGCGATTCCCTGGAAATCTGGCCCGCCCACCTTGAGGATCGCGCCTGGAAATTCTCGTTCTTCGGTGAGGAACTGGAAAGCATCACCGAATTCGACCCGCTGACCGGCGAGCGCGCCGCAACGATGGAACAGGTGCGCGTCTATGCGAACTCGCACTACGTGACGCCGAAACCGACGATGCAGCAGGCGATCATCGGCATCAAAAAGGAACTGCGCCAGCGGCTGGATCAACTGGTGGGCGAGGGCAAGCTGCTGGAAGCGCAGCGGCTGGAACAGCGCACCAATTTCGACCTGGAAATGCTCGAGGCCACCGGCGTCTGCAACGGGATCGAGAACTACTCGCGCTATCTGACCGGCCGCGCGCCCGGAGAGCCGCCCCCGACCCTGTTCGAATTCATCCCCGACAACGCCATCGTCTTTGCCGACGAAAGCCACGTCAGCGTTCCGCAGATCGGCGGCATGTACCGAGGCGACTATCGGCGCAAGTTCACCCTGGCCGAACACGGCTTCCGCCTGCCGTCCTGCATGGACAACCGACCCCTCAAGTTCGAGGAATGGGACGCCATGCGCCCGCAATCCGTCTTCGTCAGCGCCACCCCGGCGAAGTGGGAGATCGAACAGACCGGCGGTGTCTTCACCGAACAGGTGATCCGCCCCACGGGCCTCTTGGACCCCGAGGTCGAGATCCGCCCGGTCGAGATGCAGGTGGACGACCTGCTGGACGAGGTGCGCAAAGTCTCGGCCAAGGGGTTCCGCACGCTGGTCACCACGCTGACCAAGCGCATGGCCGAAGACCTGACCGAATACATGCACGAACAGGGCATCAAGGTCCGTTACATGCATTCCGACATCGACACGATCGAGCGGATCGAAATCCTGCGCGACCTGCGGCTGGGCGCCTTCGACGTGCTGGTGGGCATCAACCTGCTGCGCGAGGGGCTGGACATCCCCGAATGCGGGCTGGTCGCCATTCTGGACGCCGACAAGGAAGGCTTCCTGCGGTCCGAAACCTCGCTGATCCAGACCATCGGCCGCGCCGCGCGGAACGCCGAAGGCCGCGTGATCATGTATGCCGACAAGATCACCGGTTCGATGGAGCGCGCCTTGGGCGAAACCAACCGCCGCCGCGCCAAGCAGATCGCCTATAACGAGGAACACGGCATCACGCCTGAGACGGTAAAGAAGAATGTCGAGGACGTTCTGGCCGGGCTCTATCAGGGTGACGTGGACATGAACCGCGTCACCGCCACCATCGACAAACCGATGCACGGCGCCAACCTCGAGGCGCATCTGGATGGTCTGCGCGACAAGATGCGCAAAGCTGCCGAGAACCTGGAATTCGAAGAGGCCGCCAACATCCGAGATGAGATCAAACGTCTGGAAGCGGTCGATCTTGCCATCGCCGACGACCCCATGGCGCGCCAATGGGCGGTCGAGAAAGCCTCGGAAGATGCAGTGAAATCGCGCGGACGGTCGACGGCTGGCAGGCCGGGGCAGCGTGGGGGGAATGTGAAGCGGCGGAAGGGGAGCTAATAAGGTTACTTTTCGCTGTTACATGCAAAGGTTATTTGACAGTAGATTTTTGGCTTCTACATCCCATTCAATTCCAATTAACCCGAGAAAGAATGATGAGATGTTCCACAGAATGAACTTCAAAATTTCAGCTATTCCGCCAATAAATACTGCTGCAATATAGGACGCGGTACGTAGCAGACCCCAGATCAAAGTCCAAAGAACATTTAGTAGGCCGCTACCATGCGCATCGACAACCCTACATTCTAGATAGTCAACGTAAGCAAAACAAACCAAAGAAATAAATGCGAAAACAGAACCGGCTATTAATGGAAACCATATTGGTGAAAGCGCCGCTAGGGTTATGGTCAAGAACGATTTTACCTTTACTCCCACTGGGTCACCTAATTAATTGCCTTCAAGAACATTGCCGCAACGAATGAATGCTCAGACTGATAGTCTTAACGCATTAATCCACTTTAGCTTCTGCGCATATCGTCGCCATCCTCTATTTTCTCATTAGACGTTGGATAGAGCAACACCTACAATTTTATTTACGTTTGTGCTGCGCCTTTAGTTTGGAGGGAACTACAGACTTTGAGTGGAGCCAGTTTCCACGCCAAGTTCCAAGTATCAATACTTCCTATTGGTCAACTCGGTTTCAAGTTGTCCACATTTTTTGTTTCACTTTGGTTCTTTGAGGTGTGGTCCGTTCGGCAACCCCAAAAACTCCACCCTTGCCACGCACCCCTCCCTCCTCCACGTTTGAAATCACAGTTTGTGATTCCAAACGGTTGCCATGACGAACGCCAAAAACCTTCCCAGCACACAAGAGGTCCAAAGCGCCATCCACAGGGTGCGCGGCACTCGCGTGGTCCTGGCCGAGGATCTGGCGCGGTTCTACGGAAAATCCGTCAGCGCCTTCAATCAGGCCGTCTCGCGCAACAAGGATCTGTTCGAGGGCTATCGCTTTCAGCTGACCGACGACGAGGTGGCCGATTTGATATCACAGAATGTGATCTCGAAACCCAAGGGCCGCGGCGGGCGGCGGGTCAACCCGTGGGTCTATACCGATTACGGCGTGGCCATCGCCTCGACCCTGTTCAAAGACCCGCGCGCGATCAAGATCACCCGCATGATCACCGAGGCCTTCGTCGACGGCGCCAACGCCCTGGCCGAGACCCCGCGCAGCGCGCCCGAGATCCTGCCGCCCGAAGGCACCCCCGCCCCGCTGCTGCCCAATGGCGATCAGTTGCGGGCGCTGGCCGAAAACATCCTCGATTCCGGGCGGCAGAGCCTTGTCGATTATATCGCCAACCCCACCACCAAGCGCCAACAGGCCGTGGCCGTGATCATGAAGACGCTGGCGGAAACCGCCGGCGAAGAGGTGCGCACCCAACAGGAACGTCTACGCCTGAGCATCGCTGAACGGTTGGCCGCGGGCGATTATGCCGATGATGATGACCGCAAGGGGTTGCTGGACCTGCTGAATGCAATGAAAGGCTGACGCAGCCCTTGCCCCGGACCTTTCGGCCGCTAGACTCCGGGACATGCGCGTTGTCTTGTTATCACTGATCCTCGGCACACCCGCCGCCGCGTGGGAAGCAACGGTGGGCCAGATCTGCACCCTGTCACACGTGACGGGTACGGCAGAGATATTCCTGACCTATGACCCGGCAAAGCCGCTCTATACCCTGTCCGTTACCCGCAAGACCGAAGGTTGGACCAATACCCCATGGTTCGCGATGCGGTTCGAGGGGCCAAACCCCATCGAAATCGCCACTCCGCATCATGTCCTGTCTGACGGTGCATCATCGTTGACGGTCACTGATACAGGATTTGGAAACGTGCTGGTCGGGCTGGAATACAACTTGACCGCCTATGCATTCACGCAGGACAGGGTGACTGAATTTCCCTTGAACGGTGCTGCGCCCCAGGTTCGCATTTTTCGCGAATGCGCCGGGGCCCAGCTGTCCTGACCGGGTCAGAAATCGAACAGATCTTCCAGAAAACCGCCTCGTTTCTTTTTCTTGCGATAGCCGTGATCTGCCCGGTCATCATAGCCGGATTGTGGCGGAGGCGGTGGAGCATAAGCTGTCGACCGCTCAATGATCTTGTCCAGTTCGCCCCGATCTAACCAGACACCTCGGCATTGCGGACAGTAGTCGATTTCAACCCCGTTTCGGTCCGTGATGACCAGTTGAGTTCCGTCAATCGGGCATTGCATCATACGATCTCCCATTTTGCTATCAGTATGAGATGGGGTTGATCCGCTGCATTGCCATCCCTCTGTGACATGACGCCCGATCGCCCGGGCCGAAGTCGGGTGATGCAGGCAACTGGTCCTGTCCCGAGTGGATCTTCTGAACTTCGCAATTGCCGCCGTCAGGGTCGCACGAACTTGGCCGTTCCAAGAGACCGTTGTTGCGGTTCAGGACTGTTGTGAACTGGCGGCGCAGTTGACTGCGGCACGCTGGCAGAACCACAGGCGACCCCGTCGCCATCCGGGTCATTGCGCTTGTGATAACCTGCCTGCCCTTCATAAAATGGCCCCACCCCCAGCGACTGCGTTGCATCACAACCCGCCAATGCGATCAGGTGGATCACCGCCTCGTCCCGCTCAAATTCAGATAGGCGCAGAAAAACACCCGTGGCGATCAACACGGTGGTCAGCGGCAACAACAGAACCATGACCAGAATGCGAACCGGAGACAGCGCCTGCCTGCGCGTTGCCTCTGCGCGTCTGTGTCGTCTGGACGACCGTGGCTTCAGATCAGGCGTATCCTGCGAGGGTTTCTTGAACAGCATTGTCTGATCTTTAACGTCGATTTGTGGCAAAGCCGAGGCAATCCCATATCGGCTGAGGTAAAACAAATGGCGCAATCCGTTTCAGGCACTTAAGATGACAAGGAACTTCATCTGCCCGTATTTTCTTTGCTGCCGAACCGATATCTTGACCCAATCCGATCCTTATCAGACGCCCGACACAGCGGCGCGCTCGCAAGCACAGGACCTTCTCTTTCAAGCCAAATGTGCCGCACTGGCCTTTCTGCGCCCTGACACCGGGTTGCCGTCTGTTTCGCGTATCGCGCTGGCCACGGATGAAGCAGGTTGCCCCATCTCGCTGATTTCAACCCTTGCGGAACATACGCTCGCGTTGAGCGCTTGCCCCAACTGCGCCCTTCTGATCGGAGAGCCCGCAGACAAAGGCGACCCGCTGACCCATCCGCGCCTGACCTTGCACGTGATCGCTCAGCCAGTTCACCGGGACGCGGAAGGCTATGGTGACTTGCGCGACTGGCACCTGGCGCGGCGGCCCAAAGCGAAACTCTACATCGATTTCGCCGATTTCGGACTGGTCCGGTTCGCCATTCAGGACGGCCTATTGAACGCCGGATTTGGCAGGGCCTACCGCCTTACCGCACAGGATTTCTAGCGCTCAGCGGACCACATGCACGGCGCATCCCGCATGGCGCACGACATGAGATGCGGTTGAGCCCAGCAACAGATCCTGCATCCCCGGTCGGTGGGATGCAATGATGATCAGGTCGGGTTTGTTCGCCTCGGCCCAATCCAGAATGGTCCGGCCGGAATGTCCTTCGATCACCAAACCCTTGGCATTCGGCAGTTGCGATGCCAGTTCATCCAGTTCTGTCTGAATCGCCTTACGCGCCTCTGTCAGGTATTCGGACGGCATGTACGAGATTGCATAGTTGGGAATATGCTCGACCACATGCAACAATGTCACCTGCGCGTCTGGCGTGGCCAGAATCCGGGCCAGCTTCAAAGGCCCGGATGTATCTCTTTCAGCATCGAACGAGATGGGGACCAGAATGTTGTGATACATGATGTGAGCCTCCATTTTTGCAGGCTCACTTTGAAACAGAATTGAATTTCAGGCTTTGATTCAGGTCAGGAACTGCCGAAAGTCTCAGCGACGTCATACATGACCGGCTCAAAGCTTTTGCAGAGCTCGTTGATCTTGCGGTTGCGATCGCGCATTTCAGGCGTGCGCAGCATGGCAAGGAAATCTTCGCGGCGTTCCCATTGCGAATAGTTTGCTATTCGGGTTTGCGCGTCATTGACGTGCAGCCCGGCGGAAACGAAACCTGGCTGCTTCGAAATGAATTCGGCATAGGCATCCGTCAGAGCTTCCAGAAGGTCCTGGCAGGTGCCAGGCGTCATTTCAAAGGTCGTGATAACTGTCTGAACACTGGCGTTTTTGGCGATTTTCAGCATCGGGATTCTCCACTTTCTGTCCCAAGCCTAACACATCAAAATGAAACGTCGCCTATTTCCTGCCGTTCTTGCAAACCGGGTCTTTCATTTACAGTCAGATCAGAGTGAAATGGCCACCCGTTTCGGGGTGGCCAGACAGCCTTTTAACGTTCCATGCGCATCAAAACCGAGGCCGTACCCTTTACATGCTCTGGCCAACGCAACAGAAAACTGTCGCCTGTCGCCCCCTGCTCGACCTCAACATGAGGCGCGCTGAAGACGTGGTTGTTGAACACCCCCGAGAGCACACCGATCGTCGCAACCCCATCGCAGCTTCTTGCTTTGCCGTCGAAAGGCAACTGCCCGTTTGCCGAAACAGGCCAAAGATTGGACACCGAGTTCTGCGTATAACGAACCCTCAACGGGTTTGCGGATTTCCTGGTTACGCCATGGTACGTATTGTTCTGGAAGGTAACGTTCGTGTGCCTGTCTTTGTTCAAGTCGGCAAAGCTTGTATCCACCCGTTCCGCTCGAAAGATTTCACCGCTCGTGGCACGGAACTTGTTGCCGGTCACGACCAAGCCATTGAGAAAATGCCCGGGCCCATAGGGGCGAATGACGATGAAACTAAACCAGGACGGGGCCTGACTGGAATAAAAGATGTTGTCCGTGATGCTCATTGCACTGAACGAAAAACCACTCGTGTATGTCGGCGACGGGTCGCGTTCATTCGTCCATTCGATGAAACAGTTGTCGACATAATTCTCGGCGATAGTGGAACTGTTGTAGGTGCCGATCATGATCAAACCGGCCGTACGCACACCTTGCGGGATGCTATCGCCCTGAAAGACATGGTTGCCCAGGATCATGTTGTTGTCACCGCCCAGAACGGCGAAATGTCTGAAACGCACCGCTCGGTTGTGGCGCAACTTCACATCGTTTGAATTGGTATTCAACGCAATGGAATACCGGTCCGTTACGACAAGGGATTCTTCTGCTGACAGGAACTGGCAATTGTCGATCAGCATGCCCTTGCACCCCGTTCCGGTCGACGTGATCCCCCGGTCTTTCGGGCGGCTGATAAAACAGTCGTTCAACGAAAATGTACTTCCGGCGGCCGCCAAACGAATTCCGCTGCATCGGCTGTTGCACTGTAATTCGATCTGTTCCATGCCGAATTTCCGAAGCGTGCTGAAGCCGCTAAAATCCAGCAGGTACTTGAAGGAATAGAATGTGAAAGACTGGGTCCCCGACGCCCCCACAAGAGGCGCGCTCAGCGTGATCTCACCCGCACCGACATTCTTTGACCGTACATAGATTTCGCGCCCGACTCCGCTGCCGGCAACATAGGACCCGACGGGAATGTTGGCGACATTCGCGACATTGGTCAGACGCGTTTTGTCGGACGGGTCATAGGTCGCGGTCGAGGTGAACGTTTCCGTATCCCACGCCGAACTGCTTTTGACGTCAAACTGACCATTCCGGATCACGCGACGGGTTGAAAAACCACTCTGCTTGTTGGGAACCGCTGCTGCCATATCGATCGGCGCGGTGACGGAAATCTTGCGACCACCCAAATCCAGCGAGTCATGATCCGAATTGTTCAGAAGGGCCTGAAACGCTTTTTTGAATGCCAGTTCTTCGTCTCCGAAAGCCGAAATGTAAGCCGGCAGATGGAAATCCTTTGTCAGCAACAGCATCTTGTCATCCGGCATGGTGACTGTGCCTTCAAAGTCCATTTCGGACGTCATACTGGTGTTTTCGGCCAGATGATAAGTCCCTTGCGGAACGTAAACCCGACGGCCACCCGCCGCCTGGTCGGCCGCTTCAAACGCAGCCGAATCGTCCGTCACACCGTCGCCGATGGCCCCGTAGTCGCGCACATCCACAACACTGATCATCTCACGCAGGAAGACACCGGTGACATCCGTGATCTCCAGATCGTCGACGCGCACCAGCGCCCCATTCGCGCCCTCAATATCCAGACCGAAATGGCCATACAGGGCGGCCAGCCCCCAGGGCATGTCCACGCCGGGGCGCTTGCCGGTTCCGACAATCGCCGTTATTTCATGCACGCTTCCATAGCCCGACAGCTGTGTTGCAGGCCCCTGCTCCACGACACCTGCCACATGCGTGTCACCTGCGCCCCCGGCCCAGGCCGCTATGCGCACCGACGGTAAAGGACCGCTGATCGCCTTGACCCGCGCTTTGATCTGCAAATAGCAACCGGGCAAAATCGGCGTCTGGCCCATATATCGAAGCTGTTGGGTAGTTTGAACTTTCAGGATCTCCAGACAGCCACCAAAATCGGCATCCGCAGGCACAAAAACCCCGGTGCCGGATCCACCATAAGTGGGCGAGCCCGGCGTTCCGTCCCCCGCAGACCATACGGTCAGGCCATTCGCGAATTGAGGCGGCATGAAGACGATGCCGTCAGTGATTGCCTTGTTCATTGAAAACCCTTTCTAAATCGCGCCGCGCCAATCTGGCGACGCGTCCAAACCCCGTGTCCAGGTCCGCCCCGAACGCGTCAGTCTGAATACCGAAAGAGAGTTAACCACGGCTCATCTCACCGTGACGGTGGTGTTGCCTCAGGCCGCAGGGTCCGCGTTACCCAACAATTGGACGCCGTTGATTTTCCAACCGCCTTCCAGAGGGGTCATCTGATAGTCCAGTATGTGCACACGCCCGTTTGCATCCGTGATCATCACCTTCTGCCACAAGGCTCCTGCAATTTCACGCAATTCCAGAAAACGTATGTCGGCTGGACGCCAGACCATAGGATATCCATTGCGCACCATCTGTCCGAAATTGTCGGGGGTCTGAAAAAGGCGCTGGATGCTGGGGCTGGCAAAGGTGAAGGCCGTGGCAAAATCATCCGCCTTGAAGGCCTGTATCTGCGCCGAAATGTTTGCTTCGATCTCTGCGTTTTGCGCAAATGCGCCCGACCCCAGCCCGACACTCAGGGATACAGCAAGCAAAAATCGACGCATGGGGCCACCTCCTGCAAAAAAGAGTAGCCCCATACGGGATCAGGTCAAATCAGGTCAGCTCTCCGGCCAAAGCCTTGTCGATCAGGGCAATTGTTTCAGGCACACCGTACAGCGCGATAAAGCCGCCAAAACGCGGGCCCTGCGATGCACCCAGAAGCACTTCGTACAACGCGGTGAACCAACCGCGCATGGGGTCGAACCTCTCAC
This sequence comes from Ruegeria sp. YTSA144, assembly GCF_059610125.1. Lineage (NCBI taxonomy): Bacteria > Pseudomonadati > Pseudomonadota > Alphaproteobacteria > Rhodobacterales > Roseobacteraceae > Ruegeria > Ruegeria sp. YTSA144. The sequence goes on along the minus strand of NZ_JBXWNA010000015.1, from coordinate 9,663 downwards.
GCCCGATGGAATAGACCACCGATTGCAGCGCCTCGTCCTCGGCCGGGCCATCATAAGCTTCAAGCGCGGCTTTCAGCGCTTCCAGCGCCTCACGCTCCTGATCCGTAGGTGCGCGGTGTTTGCGCGTTGGTTTGACGAAATCGTTGAAGTAGCGAACCGCAAAGCCCGCAGCCTGATCCAGATCGGGATGGCTTTCAGCTGTTGCTTCCGGCGCATAGCGGCGAATAAATCCCCACAGCGTCTCCTTGTCTTCCGCGCCCGAGACCGACGCCAGGTTCAGCAACATCGCAAACGGTACGATCAGGGTCGATTCAGGAACGTCGCCACCATGAATGTGCCAGACCGGATTGTTCAACCGAGCTTTCAGGTCCTGCCCCGGATAGGCGCGCAACTGTTGATGATATTCGTCATAAGCCTTCGGGATCACGTCAAAATGCATCCGCTTGGCCGTTTTGGGCTTTTGATACATGAAATACGCCAGGCTTTCGGTCGGTGCATAGGTCAGCCATTCGTCGATCGACACACCATTGCCGGACGATTTCGAGATCTTCTGGCCATTCTCATCCAGGAACAGCTCATAGGAAAAATGCTCGGGCGCGCGGCCGCCCAATGCACGGCAGATCGCGTCATAGATCTTTTCGTTGGTCGCATGTTCCTTGCCGTACATCTCGAAATCGACACCCAGCGCTGCCCAGCGCGCCCCGAAATCCGGCTTCCATTGCAGTTTCACGTTGCCGCCAGTCACGGGCAGGGTCCATTCCTTGCCGTCCTCGTCATCGAATGTGACGGTATAGGTCTCAGCGCAAACCTTCTTCATCGGCACATACAGAACCCGCCCGGTTTCCGGATGGATCGGCAGGAAAATCGAATAGGTCTGCTGGCGTTCTTCCCGCAGGCTTTTGAGCATGATGGCCATGATGTCGTCATAGCGCTCGACCGCGCGCTTCAGGATCTCGTCGAACTGGCCTGAGCGATAGAAATCGCGCGCCGAATAGAACTCATAGTCGAACCCGAACGTATCGAGGAACCGGCGCAACATCGCGTTGTTGTGCTCGCCGAAGCTGGGGTATTCGCCAAACGGATCGGGAACCGAAGTCAGCGGACGCTGCAAATGCTCTTCAAGCGCCTCCGGGTTGGGCACGTTGCTGGGCACTTTGCGCATCCCGTCCAGATCGTCCGAAAAACAGATCAGCTTGGTCGGTATGTCCGAAAGCGCCTCGAACGCGCGCTTGACCATCGTAGTCCGCGCAACTTCGCCGAACGTACCGATGTGTGGAAGGCCCGACGGGCCGTAACCGGTTTCGAACAGCACATACCCCTTTTCCGGAGCACCTTTCTGATAGCGTTTGAGCAACCGGCGCGCCTCTTCAAAAGGCCAGGCCTTGGACGACATCGCGGTTTCACGCAGTTCAGACATTTCAATGTGCTCCATCGGGGAAAATGTCACGGTCACCCCATGCAACCGGACCGGCCCCTCCTATTGTGCCAGTGCAGCATGAGTCAATAAAGCAGTGGCGCAATTCGCGACACACTGCGCCAAGAAACAGTCGCCCTCGGGCCGGTAGGGAAACCGTTTTTGGGCCCGCAAACACTCTGTCGGGGATATTTGCGCTGCATTTTCACCGGCCAGCCTTACTCAGGCCACAATGGTGGTTCGGTTGTTCCCCGAAACAAAAAAGACACGGGTGCGGGCGCAAACTTGACCTGGTTGTTTCGCACGCTTACCGGGCGGTGTTAGACAAAGGCGACACGGGGGTTTTCCCCGGACCAGAGGAAACGGGATGCGACGCGAAACCACCAACCGTATACGCTTTGTACTCGAAGATATCGTGCCGCCCATCCTGCGTGACAGCGCCGCTTTTCATTGGCTGGCATGCAGGGTTTGGGGCGACCATATCACGCGCCTTGCCGAATTCCGTGAACGCGCAACCTACCTGACGGATGACGAATACGAAAAACTCTACCGCGATCATCCGCGCGTGCATCAGGGCACCGACAATTCCGAAGCCTGCATCAAGCGGATAGCAAGGGATATCGTTGGGCAAAGCATCTGCGATATCGGCTGCGGCACCGGAGTTCTTTTGCAACGCATCAAAGCCGCCCGACCGGATATCACGCAGCTGACAGGGGTGGATTTCGTCGTCGATGATGCGGATGCCATCGACAATATCGACTATGTCGCCGCCCGGATCGAAGAGCTTCCGTTTGAAGACAACAGCTTTGACACCGTCATCTGCACCCATGTGATCGAGCATCTTCTGGACTACCGGCAAGCGATCGCTGAACTGCGTCGTGTCGCGCGAAAACGCGTCATTATCGTCGTCCCGCGTGAACGCGAAAGCAGGTTCACCTTCAATCCACATTTCAACTTTTTCCCCTACACACACAGCTTTCTGCGTGCCGTGCATCCCAGCCCGGACATCCATGTCTGCGACGATCTGGGGCGCGACATCTATTACTGTGAAGACCGCCCCAAGGAAAAACCGGAACCGGAACAACAAGGATGACCCCGCCCGCCCCCACGACAATGGTCTGGGCTGGGTTGCTGTGCACACCAGTCATGATCTCAGCCGGGCAAATCCTGTTCAAACTGGCAGGAAACCGGATTGATGGGCGCGAAGCCTCCGGATTGGCGAGCCTCATCCAGACGCTTTTCGATCCTTTCCTTCTGACAGCCTTTGCCATCTATGGCTCGGCAACGGTGCTGTGGGTGTATGTCCTGCGGTATCTGACACTGTCCCAGGCCTACCCCTTCATGGCCCTCAGTTTCGTTCTTGTGCCACTTGCCTCGCACGTCTTCTTCGGCGAAACACTTGGGCTGCGCTACTGGCTGGGGGCTGCGCTTTTGATTTCGGGAATGATGGTCATGAACACCTGATCGCACGGGGTGGATGAAACAAGGTGTTGAACCTGACCCGCTGCGCTCATATCGTGCGTCTTCGAACAACCCCAATCAGGACCATCCCATGACCGAGCAAGTGCCCCACCCGATGTCCCCGCAGGATTGCCTTGTGGCGATCATGGTTGCAGTCTCGGCCTCTGACGAAAACATCCGAACCGCCGAGCTGGTCAAGATCGAAGTTGCCGTCAACATGTTGCCGGTCTTTGCAGGATACGACAGCGATCGGACCCGTCGCGTATCGCAGGTTGTTTTTGACCTGTTCGAACAGGAAGACGGGCTGGATGCGCTGTTTGGCCTGATCCGTGAAAACCTGCCCGAGCGTCTGAACGAAACGGCCTATGCTCTGGCTTGCGATGTTGCGGCTGCCGATGGTGCGCTGGCCGAAACGGAACTGCGCCTGCTGGAAGAAATCCGGTACGAGCTGAATATCGACCGTCTGCATGCCGCCGCAATCGAACGCGGGGCGCGCGCACGCCACACGGTCTGATCCGGGCAATCTACGGGTTTCAGCTTCCGTAGAGTGCGCCCCAACGTTCCAGCAAGGCCCGTTGCAGTTTCCGCGACCTGCGGTTCCAACTGCGCGCACCTTCAGGCCGTTCACGTTGTGCGCGTGGGATCTTGGCGCGATGGGCCACGTCCGCCGTAAAAATGGCAAAAGCCAGATCAACCCCGTCCGCCGTTGTCAGGAAACCGCCCAGCCCGGATACGAAGTTCAATGTCCCTGTCTTGGCATCGACCTTGATCGGGTGGTTCTTGACCGGCCGTCCATTGCGATCCGTCAAGGCAAATGGCTTCATCAATGGGCGCAATGCGCCCATTTTCCGGGCCGCGACAAGGGCCGCGACCAGATCCGCCGGCACCATACGCGAGGCATCGCCAAGACCGGAATGATCGACCATCGCGATCCCGTTCACGCCAAAGCTCTGAGACGCCCAGAGATTCATCTCGGCCGCCGACTCTGCCAGGTTCCGTGGGTCAGCGCCACGCGCTTTGGTTGCGGCCAATCCGACCATCTCGGCTGTCAGGTTAGTTGAGTATTTCAGCATCCCGCGCAAAATACTGTCCAATGGATCGCTGCGATGCACGACAAGGTCGACACCTTTTGGCGCCTCTCGTGTCACCTGCACCCGATTCAGAACGATTCCATTGGATCGGGCCAAAGTGCGAAACACATCACCCGCATACAATGCCGGTTTGCGTACAGGCAGCCAGCGCGCCCCGCCATTGCCCAGCGCGCCCTTGGCCACGGTCCAGCGATCCTGACGCGGGCTTGGCTGATACGTATAGATCGGCAAGCTGCGGTTCTCGACCCGCATGGCTGCCACATCCACTGCCGGCACATAGCGCGCGCTGCGTGCATCCATGGTCACATCATAACCCTTACCGGCACGCTTCCACTCGAAATGGACCCGATTGAAATTCAACGATATCCCACTGATCGCCGGGCTGTACCCCACATGATCCGGCTGTCCGGGATCAATACTGAACACGAAGGGCAGCGCCCCGTCATAGACCTTGAAGGCTCCGCGAACCTCGATAATTCCGGCTTCGCGCAGGTTGGCCGCCATCGTGGCCAGCGAATCCGTGTCCAACAGCGGATCGCCCCCGCCTGCCAGTATCAGATCGCCATGCAGAATTCCGTTTTCAATTGGCCCATCTGCGATCAAACGGGTTTCGAACCGATGGTCAGGTCCCAGAACGTCCAGCGCGTAAAGCGCGGTCATCGCCTTGCCGACGCTGGCCGGGGGCAAACCCGTACCTTCGCCAAAAACCTCCAGCGTCGTCCCCGTCGCCACATCCGCAACGGCGAAAACAACTTCGCCCGTCAACCCTGCGGCTGCGACCAAACGCTCGGCGCCACTCAACGGCACACCACGCGCGCGCGGCCTGAGCGAGACCAACGGCGCCTGCGCCAGACCAGCTACCGGGATCAGAGATGCCCCCAATCCCCCCAGAAACACACGACGTGAAAAACGACCAGTCATAGGTGAAATAAAATCCCACAGATCAAATGCGCGCAACCACTCGCCGCGATTATGCGCCCGGCAAGGCTATTCCGGCAACACTTCCGCGCGCCATTCGCCGCGTGTCCGAATCTCAGTGGAACTGACATCAACCATCGGCACGTTCACGAAACACCAGGCCGGAGCCTGCGCCCGCCCCAAAAGATGCCGCGCCTGCCCGTCGATCCTGTACTTGGCATAAACCCGCGCCGCCCTGGACATCCGGGCGGATATCCGGTCGCCGGGCCGTGCGACCACACCGACAGGGACGCTGTCCATGATCCTCCGCCAATCTTTCCAGCGGTGAAATTGCGCCAGATTGTCCGCCCCCATCAGCCAGACAAATCGGACCTGTGGATACAATCGCTGCAATGCTGTCAGAGTATCCGCAGTCGCGCGCGTACCCGTCAGCGCCTCGATGTCCGTCACCTCGACCCCTGGGTGCTGCATCACATTCCGTGCTGCCGACAGTCGCCTGTCCATGGGGGCCGGCCCGCGTTCCTTCAACGGATTGCCCGGCGATACCAGCCACCAAACCCGATCCAGCCCGAACGCCTTCATCGCCTCAAGCGTGACATGCACATGGCCTTGATGCGGTGGATCAAACGACCCGCCGAACAGACCGACGACCTGCCCAGGTCGCGCATAGGGTATGCCGTACCGCTCCATACCCTGCTGATGTTCAGAACTGCGGGGCGTTGTCAATCAACAGGTTGCACCACATCGCCCAGCCGAACCCGCCCGGGTCGCACGACTTCAGCACACCAACCCCCATGCCCACGCACGGCGGAATATCCACCCTTGCCCAGCGCTTCTTCCATCCGGCTGCATGGCGCACAGATCACGGTAAATCGCAAAATGGCCTCGCCCACCTGCACCTCGCGTCCTTTGAGCGCCGCCAGATTGATCCCCGACACCACCAGATTGCGCCGCAGGATATCGGGCGCGACCGGCCCCTGCCCCAGGTACGACCCAATCGCCGCCAGATGCTCCTGTTGGATCAAAGTCACCGCCCGTTTGCCTGCTCGCGCGCGGTCACTGATCAGACCGGCCTCAGCAATCACGGATTCCTCCAGTGACACCATCTCGGCCCGGCGCTCTGGTCGCGCTCCGATCCAAGTTACGCAACCGGGCTGCGCCCAACCCGCAATCAATTCCGCCAGTTCCGGCATAACGCCCCCATTTTCAGCGCACTCAAACTATGCCGCCCGGCCCAAAGACGAAATTCACAATACCACCAGCTTGCCCCGCCCGTCCCGCTCGGATATCCAGCGTTTCAACCAAATTTCCCGACCCAGAGGACGCGACATGGCCGCCTATCAATATGTCTACCACATGCAGGGTGTCTCCAAGACCTATCCCGGTGGCAAGAAATGCTTTGAAAACATCCACCTGAGCTTTCTGCCCGGCGTGAAGATCGGTGTCGTCGGCGTCAACGGTGCGGGTAAATCGACCCTGATGAAGATCATGGCCGGCCTCGACACCGACTTCACCGGCGAGGCATGGGCCGCCGAGGGCGCCAAGGTCGGCTATCTGCCGCAGGAACCGCAACTGGACGAATCCCTGACCGTTCGTGAAAATGTCATGCTGGGCGTGGCCGGGAAAAAGGCCAAGGTCGACCGGTTCAACGAGATCGCGATGGAGATCGCCGAGAACTACTCGGACGAGCTGATGGAGGAAATGACCGCCCTTCAGGACGCGATCGACGCGGAAAACCTGTGGGATCTGGACAGCCAGATCGACGTTTCGATGGAGGCGCTGCGCTGCCCGCCGGACGACGCCGACATCGCCAATCTTTCGGGCGGTGAAAAACGCCGCGTGGCGCTGTGCAAGCTGCTGCTGGAAGCGCCCGACATGCTGCTGTTGGACGAACCGACCAACCACCTTGACGCCGAGACCATCGCCTGGCTGCAACAGCACCTGATCGACTACAAAGGTACCATCCTGATCGTCACCCACGACCGCTACTTCCTGGATGACATCACCGGCTGGATTCTCGAATTGGACCGCGGCCGCGGCATCCCCTACGAGGGCAACTACTCCTCGTGGCTGGAACAAAAGGCCAAGCGGCTGGAGCAGGAAGCCCGCGAGGACAAATCCAAGCAGAAGACGCTACAGCGCGAACTGGAATGGATGCGTCAGGGTCAAAAGGCGCGTCAGGCCAAGTCCAAAGCCCGGATCAACGCCTATAACGAGCTGGCCGAACAGTCCGAGCGCGAAAAACTGACCCGCGCTCAGATCGTCATCCCCAACGGCCCGCGCCTGGGCAGCAAAGTGATCGAGGTCAACGGGTTGGCCAAGCACATGGGCGACAAGCAACTGATCGAAAATCTCTCGTTCAGCCTGCCGCCCGGTGGCATCGTCGGCGTGATCGGCCCCAACGGCGCCGGTAAATCGACCCTGTTCAAAATGCTCACCGGCCAGGAAAAGCCCGACGCCGGCACCATCGAATACGGCGATACGGTGCAGCTGTCCTATGTCGATCAGTCGCGCGACGACCTCAACGACAACGACACCGTGTGGGAGGCGATCACCGGCGGCGCCGAGATCATCCAGCTGGGCGACGCGCAGGTCAATTCCCGCGCCTATTGCTCGTCCTTCAACTTCAAGGGCGGCGACCAGCAGAAAAAGGTCTCTCTGCTGTCAGGGGGTGAGCGCAACCGCGTCCACATGGCCCGCCTGCTGAAAGAGGGCGGCAACGTCCTGCTGCTGGATGAGCCGACCAACGACCTCGACGTCGAAACCCTGCGCGCGCTGGAAGATGCCCTTGTCGATTTCGCCGGCTGCGCCGTGGTGATCTCGCACGACCGTTTCTTCCTCGACAGGATCTGTACGCATATTCTGGCGTTTGAGGGGGATGCCCATGTCGAGTGGTTCGAGGGCAATTTCGAGGATTACGAAGAGGACAAAAAGCGCCGTCTGGGACCCGACGCGCTGGAGCCCAAGCGGTTGAAGCATAAGAAGTTTGCACGGTGAGGGCTTGAACCACATCTCTAAGGGCAGGAGTGAGTAGGCTTCGACCGCACCGATTAATCCCACCTACACGAAGTATAATGTTAAACTTGGGCCTTCCGTTGCCGTTTTTGAGTACTGATGGTTCGACTATTTAGCGTCTGCCTAGCTCAGCATGTAGCATGAGCCCTTCCTCATACACTATCCTGTCGAGTTCCTTAATCATGTCCCCAAGGAACCCGACAGTACTAAGTTGAAGGGCCCGCGCGATTTCTGATGGCCTCTTGCCCTCGGCGCTTCGAGAAAAAGGATCCGGCGAAATCGAATTAAAACCTTCATCTCCATGTATATCCTCCCAAATTTTCAATGTTCTTCCATACAATTTTTCTCTTGAGATATATGTTACTAGTATACTTTGCTTTCCCCCAAATCTTACAAAGAATAGACCATCCAATGTTGGTATTGGCACCGTCGACTGATGACCTAGAAGGTTTATAGTTGAAACCCATCCAGAAATTTTTCTGATAAATCCCCTAACCTCCCTAAGTGATTTTGCGCCACCCCTTAGATACAATCGCTGCAACGCGTGATTTGTAATGACAGAATGTGGGCTTTCGCAATGCGTCCAGCGGCCCAAAGTTTCTTGGTCAAAAAAGTGATTTCGCAAAACTAAACGTGGAAAATCCCCCTGTTCTTGGTGCGCAACCATAAATCTAAGTTTGCGATAGTTTTTTTGGCATTGAAATCCAAATATTTCGTCTTGAAAAGGACTCCTTAAAGACAAAACCAATCTCTTTCGGTCTCGTTGGCTGTTGTCCTTCCAATTCAATTTTCTCATTTCTTTTTCTGAAAACCTAAGGAAATCGCCTTCAAACAACTGGCACTCCTCAACGATTTGACGGGCATGACCTTTCGCCAAATAATCTTTCTCTTTCAATAGATAACTCCATGATTCTGCTGATCTCACCAGTCAGATGGCTAACAGCACATTGCAATTCAAGACGTGATGGCAAACGTAAGTTGAGTGCTCGCACCCTTCACGCCAACTGGTAGGCCGGGCTTCAGCCCGGCACCCCTCGAAACACCCACACCTTTACCAACACCCGCCGATGAATGGCCTCAAAACCCTTCAATCGCTCTGAGGGGAATGGTGGATGCCGGGCTGAAGCCCGGCCTACGGGGGGTGTTCTTTGTATCACGGCTCTCCGAATGCCCCGCCCGTCACACAACCGCTCCATTCCGGATCAACCCGACCCCCGCGGATATCGCGATAGATGAACGATTACGGTCACTCGGTCGAGTGCTTCCCCAGCCCGCTCATGAATGCGGCCGCCAAGCAGCAGCGGCTCAACATAACATACATTGGACTGATTGCAGGGGCAGCACTTTGCCAGATCGGTTTCCGCGAAACCTTCCGACCCGACACCTATAAGCCCGGCCTCTGAACCTTCCGATCGGGGTTCACTGCACCAAAGTTCACAGGAAACGATTTCAACCTTTTCTGTCAGGTCCTGTTCCCGCTCTGTGAGTTCCAGCAACAGTTCGAACATTTCTGGGTTTAGCATCCAGGCCGTAAACCACAACGCGTTTGGCAGGATGCGGTATTCACGGCCACAGAAGAAGTTTGACACTCTCTCTTGTCACCCGGCCCCAACACTGCTAAACGCACCCAATCTTGCGGCCTCGGATTCGTTCCGGGGCCTTAGATATTTTGAACCGGGGACCTTCGGGGCCCTATACCCTTGGCACCTACGGGGGCCTCTCACATAGCGGGGAACCCCCTCGCACTTGCTAAACGGAAGACAG
>NZ_JBXWNA010000014.1:0-62139 GCF_059610125.1 Ruegeria sp. YTSA144 | reverse complement strand
TCACCCACGATGCCCACGCTGACCTTCTTGGTCAGGCCGATCCGGTCGGGGTTGATGTCGACCTGGATGATCTTGGCGTCGGCCGGCCAGTATTCCATGCCATAGCCGGGCAGGGTCGAGAACGGGTTCAGGCGGGTGCCGAGGCACAGCACCACGTCGGCCTCGCTGATCAGCTCCATCCCGGCTTTCGAACCGTTGTAGCCCAGCGGACCGGCAAACAGAGGGTGGCTGCCGGGGAAGGCGTCGTTGTGCTGATAGCCGACGCAGACCGGCGCATCCAGACGCTCGGCCAGTGCTTTCGAGGCCTCGATCCCGCCTTTGGACAGAACCACGCCGGCACCGTTCAGGATCACCGGGTTCTTGGCGTTCGACAGCAGTTCAGCCGCCTGCGCCACGGCGGTTTCGCCGCCCGCGGGGCGTTCGAAATCGACGATGGCGGGCAGATCAACATCGATCACCTGGGTCCAGAAATCACGCGGGATGTTGATCTGGGCCGGGGCGCTGGCGCGCTTAGCTTTCATGATCACGCGGTTCAGAACTTCGGTGACACGGGTCGGATCGCGGACCTCTTCCTGATAGGCGACCATGTCTTCGAACAGCTTCATCTGCTCGACTTCCTGGAAACCGCCCTGACCGATGGTCTTGTTCGCCGCCTGCGGCGTCACCAGCAGCAGCGGGGTGTGGTTCCAGTAGGCCGTCTTCACCGCCGTCACGAAGTTGGTGATGCCCGGGCCGTTCTGCGCGATCATCATCGACATCTTGCCGGTGGCGCGGGTATAGCCGTCGGCCATCATCCCCGCACTGCCTTCATGCGCACAGTCCCAGAACATGATCCCGGCCTTCGGGAACAAGTCCGAGATCGGCATCATCGCAGATCCAATGATCCCGAACGCATGCTCGATCCCGTGCATCTGCAAAACCTTAACAAACGCCTCTTCCGTCGTCATCTTCATGTGGGTGCTCTCCAAACAAGAGTGAGTGAAACCGGGCACTGTGCCCGGCGTTTGATATGGTTTTGGCGCAAGGGTGCGACCTGCGTTAGGGCCAAAACGAAAGCCGGATTAGGTCCAGATGAGGCTTAAACGGCCCGAATTGCATCTGCGATCAGTTTCACGCCGGGCGCGATGCGGTCAGTTGGAATTGAAGAGTAGCCAAGTCGATAGAAATTCTGTGGCCTGTCCGGTCCCGAGAAGAACGGTGCGCCGGGCTCAATGTGAACACCCTGGTTTTGCAGTCTTAATGCCAGTTGAGTTGTGTCGACATGCTCCGGGGCTGACATCCACATTGAAGAGCCGCCGATCACACCCCGCCCAGCCACGGTCAGCCCACTTTCCGCGATGGCTTTGTCCATCGCGTCGCGCCGCTCCTGCAAGGCCTTCGACATACGCCGAATTTGCGCGTCGTAGTGGCCCAACGACAGGAAATACGCCGCCGTGCGTTGAATGTGGCCTGGTGGGTGGCGCAGGACCAATGAGCGCAGCGCACGTGCCTCGCGGATAAAAGGTTCCGAGCCGACCATGTACCCGAGTCGCAGCCCTGGAAACAGCGACTTGGAAAAACTGCCGACATAGATCACGCGGCCATCCCGGTCCATGGATTTCAGCGCCGGCGAAGGCGCACCCCGAAAGGCCATCTCAAACTCGTAATCATCCTCGACGACCATCGCGTCGAGTTCGCGTGCTCGATCCAGCAATTGGTTGCGGCGGTCGATCGGCATCGTCGCGGTCGTCGGGCTTTGATGGCTGGGGGTGGTAAAGATGACGTCCGCTTCGTCGGGAATCGCCTCGGGAGGCAGACCGTCCCGGTCCACGCTCAAGGGCGTGACCGCGCAGTCCCAATGGTTCAGAAGGCTGCGCAGCGCATAGTAACATGGGTCTTCTATGACGGCCGTGCGATTGTGGGTCAGCAAGATGCGCGATGCCAGCCAGAGCGCGTTCTGCGCGCCCAGAGTGATCAAGATCTCTTCGGGGCGGGCCGCGATGCCACGGCGTGGTAGAGTGTGACGGGCAATAAACTCGATCAACAACGGATCATCCAGATCCACGTAATCTCCGGTCAGTGAATCGAAATCTTTATGCCCCAGCGCGCGGACGGCGCATAACCTCCAATTGGCGTGGTCAAACAAGGTTCGGTCAGCCTGCCCGTAGATGAACGGGTAACGGTACTCTCGCCAGTCGCTGGGTTTTGGCAGAACGTCGCTGTCCAGAAAGCGGCGTGCCAGTGCCTTGTCCCAGTCGACGGATTCGGTGCCGCGCTGGACAGGTGAATACTTGGGGGGGACAGGAGCGTTTTGCGAAACGTAGTACCCGGACCGCCCCTTGGCCGTCAGGTAGTCATTGGCCAACAGTTCGGTGTAGGCCAATGTCACCGTTATTCGGCTGACCCCCAGATGCGCGGCCAGTTTGCGTGACGAAGGGAGTTTTTCTCCGACGTGAAAGCGACCCGACAAGATGCCTTCGGCAATCATCTGCTGGATCTGGGCCTGCAATGTGCCCTGACCATTGAGTTCAAGAAAGAATGTATCGACCGAAATCCCCATGCCTGCTTATAGGGTGGACTTAAGGATGGGGCAATCTGGACTTACATCGCAGTCACGAATTTTTGTCAGCAGGGTTGACCGAAGATCTCCTTCGAGCTAAATAACTAGAAATCTAGTTTAGTGGAGATTATGGATGTGGGAAGCTGCTGCTGCCGGGTTTTCTGCCATGGGCTCTGAAGCCCGGCTGAAAGTCCTGAAGACGCTGGTCCGGGCTGGCAAAGCCGGATTGACCGTTGGCGAGATACAGGACCGGACAGGGATTGCCCCGTCGACACTGGCCCATCACCTGCGGTTTCTTGCGGCCGGTGGTGTGGTCGAACAGGAAAAGGTCGGTCGCACCACGATCAACCGCGCCAGTTACGACGAATTGAGAAATCTTGCGCAATTCATTCTCAGCGAGTGTTGCGCCGACGAAGTTGGAAAGGCTGCGAACGATGGCTGAGTTGACACAGAACCCGCGCATGACTGCCAAAGGGGTACTGGACCTGATCAAGACGCCCTGGACGCTGATCGTCGTCATTCTTGCGGCAGTGGCAATCCTGGATCCCGGAAACTTGACCGGGGTGGTGACATTCGCTGCCAAGGCTCTGGCGCATACAGGGCAATATATTCTGTTTGCAGTGCTTCTGCTGTCTTACCTCAAGGCGACCGGCGCAGAGGTGATGGTGGCGCGTGCCTTTGAAGGTCGTGAGACCCGGATGATCTTTCTGGCTGCATTGTTCGGTGGTCTTGCACCGTTCTGTTCTTGCGAGGTTATCCCCTTTATCGCGGGTCTTCTGGCCCTTGGTGCGCCGTTGTCCGCAGTCATGGCGTTCTGGCTCAGCTCACCCTTGATCGATCCGCCGACGCTTTTGATTACCGCCGGTGCTCTGGGATGGCCCTTTGCCATCGGCAAGGCTGTCGCTGCGGTTGCGCTTGGCCTGTTCGGTGGGTTCGCGGTTCGGTTGCTGATGCGCAAAGGTGCGTTTGCCCAGCCTTTGCGCGAATACAAGCCCGCCGGATGCTGCGGGTGTGGTCCGAAAATGGACGACAAACCTGTCTGGAAATTCTGGCAGGAGCCCGAGCGCCGCGTCCGGTTCCGTTCGGAATTCGTGCACAACGGTCTGTTCCTGTTGAAATGGCTTGCGCTGGCCTATGTGCTTGAGGCTCTGCTGGTTAACTATGTGCCTGCCGACCTGATCGCCGGCGTGGTCGGCGGCGAGGGCGTGCTGCCGATCATCGTTGCTGCGCTGGTGGGTATGCCGGCATACCTGAACTCGTACGTGGCGCCGCCTTTGCTGGCAGGGTTGATGGAGCAAGGTATGACGGCGGGTGCTGCCATGTCGTTCATGGTTGCCGGTGCTGTCAGTTCCATCCCGGCGATGGCCGCGGTCTGGTCATTGGTCAAACCACGCGTCTTTGCAGCCTATCTGACCCTGGGCGTCGGTGGCGCAATCGTGGCTGGTATCATCTTTCAATTGGTATGAACGCAAAAGCCGCCCGGTGTCACATCGGGCGGCTTTGTTCTTTCGGTTCAGGCGATCAACTGCCGTCGCAGTGACGCGGCAATTTGAACCGGTATCGGGCTTCTCCGCTTTCGACATATACGCGCTTTTCGATACAGGCCGTCGTGCCCACTGTCTGCGAAATCTGCGCATCCGTGGACGTAATCGATGTGGCGGAACCATCCGGCAAGCGGACCGATGCCACGACGCCATTCTTCAGGTCTCCGTTCACCGGAGTTGCAGACAGTACCGGGACGGTCAGGAACGCCTCATGCTCGTGTTCGCCTTCATCCCCCAGCAGGAACAATGTCGTGACGATGGCAATCATGACAACGCCGCCGGCCAGACCAAGCCCCCACGTTTTCAGAAAGGCATAGATTGTGACGGCGCGATGCGGGCCAAGAACCGCAGATAGAACGTTCAGCATGGCAAGTCCGTGAAAAAAGCCCCAGCCGAAATGGCCGAGGCTGTTTGCGTGTTATGTGCGAGGATCTTCTTCGTCTTCGTCATCCGCCCCACCCTTGGGCAGGTTGAAGAAGCTGTCTGCGTCGAGGATCGGCTCGTCGTCTTTCTCGTCCGACGGCTCGTCGGACAGCGAGAAGGTTTCCAGACCTTCAATTGCGGTCGGGATCTTCGGCGCTGCGTCCATTTCCAGCGACTGCTCGGTCGACACCAGCTTGCGACGTTCGTCATCGCTCATCACGCCGCCTTCAGCCGCTTTCTTGGCCGCCGCTTTCTGCACGGCGGTGTCCAGTTCGGACTGTTTGCACAGACCCAGAGCAACAGGATCAATCGGCTGCATGTTGGCGATGTTCCAGTGCGTGCGTTCGCGGATCGACTGGATGGTGGGCTTGGTGGTGCCTACCAGCTTGGCAATCTGGCCGTCGCTGAGTTCCGGATGGAACTTGACCAGCCACAGGATCGAGTTCGGACGGTCCTGACGCTTGGACAAAGGCGTATAGCGCGGACCACGACGCTTTTCCTCGCCAGCGGCCGACGGGTTGAACTTGAGCTTCAGCTTGTGAAGCGGGTTGTTCTGCGCCGCGTCGATCTCTTCCTGGGTCAGCTGGTTGTTGGCGATCGGGTCAAAGCCTTTGACGCCGGCGGCGACGTCGCCATCAGCGATACCCTGCACTTCCAACTCGTGCATTCCTACGAAATCCGCGATCTGCTTGAAGCTGATCGTGGTGTTGTCCACCAGCCATACGGCGGTTGCCTTGGCCATAAGCGGTTTTGCCATCAGCCCGTCTCCTATACATACATCTGTCCCGTCGCCGGAATTCGGCGGCCCCTTGGTTTTTGGGGCAGGTTTCCGTTGTCGGGGAACTTGGCCCGTATATAGTCGCGCAAAGGCAAGAAGGGAAGAGGCGAATGCGCCAAGGGATTATGGGGCTGGTTTTGTGGGTCTTAAGTGCGATGGCTGCGCTGGCCGAGGGCGAAAAGGCGGGCGAGTTCGACTACTACGTTCTGTCGCTCAGCTGGTCGCCCAACTGGTGCGCGCGCGAAGGTGACGCGCGCGGCTCGGATCAATGTGACGATCGGCATGATCACGGCTGGATACTGCACGGGCTATGGCCACAGTTCCATCAGGGCTGGCCGTCCTACTGCCGTACCCCCGCAAGCCCACCTTCGCGACGCATGACGCGGGAAATGGAGGACATACAGGGCAGTTCCGGCCTTGCTTGGCATCAATGGAAGAAACACGGCACATGCTCGGGATTGTCGGCATCCAACTACTTTGCCTTGTCCCGGCGGGCTTATGAAGCGGTCAAGCGCCCTGAGGTGTTCCGCAAGCTGGATTCGTCCGTCAAACTGCCGGCTTCGGTGGTCGAGGAGGCATTCCTGAAGGCCAACCCGGAATTGGAGCGCGACATGATCACGATCACCTGCAAACAGGGCTATATCGAAGAGGTCCGCCTGTGCCTGTCGCGCGATCTTGACCCCGTACCCTGCGGTCGGGATGTGATCCGCGACTGCACAGCCAAGGACGCGCTGTTCGATCCGATTCGCTAAAGCTTTTTGTTCTGACAGTCCCGCGCATAATCCAGCGCCTTGGCGGTCCCTTTTAGGTCAATGGCCATCACCACCTCACCTGCCGGATTGTAGACTGTCATTGTCTTGTTCTGGGCGATGGCGTTCACGAAACTCCGGTCGGTGAAAAACACGGTTGCGCCCGGCACGTCACGTTCGTTGAACCCGATGGCCGTTGCATCATAGCTTTTGCCGTCCAGATCGAACCGGATCGGATAACTCTCACCCTGTTTAATGTCGCCCCAGGCTTTGTTGTAGACGGCGAAATACCCACGATTGCCCAGCGCGTCATAGCCCAGTCGCACGACTGAGAGATCCTGATACACCGTCTGGATCAGGCACCCGTTGCCAAGTGCGGGGTCCATCATGATGTTCCAGCCTTCGACGTAGCCTTTGTCGATCAGCTCTTGTGAAAGGGCGGCGGTTGCGGTGAAGGCGGCGAAGGTAAGGGCTAGAAGGCGGGTCATAGCACATCCACAAATCAGACAATCTATTAATGTCATTGTAAATTGTCGTAGAAGTTAGACAATCTGTTAATTTCCAAGGGGCTGTGTCAGGTCTCGTCGCCGTTGGAACAAATCTCAAGTCTCAGGTTAACAATTGCCTGGTTTGGAACGTCTTCTGAATTCAGCGACCCTCCAACAGCTAACCATTCGGAGTATTCAGGGTTAATGCAATCAACGTATAGAACGCCGAAAAAATCGCCATACTTACCTTCACCGCGAACATAGACGTGCCTGTCTGTTTGTTCATCATATCTTTTGTCTTCCGGAATAGCGCTCCACCATTGTTTGTATGGCGGCGGTAGATCGTGGGTGTCTTCGTATAAGTAGAGAGTTTCAGCGGCAATGGGCGAGGAGAAAGCAGCAACAATTGCAACAAACGCTAAGTGTTTCATCGTGTTTGATAATCCGTCAAATTAACAGAAAGCAACTCATCCAATAACTATACCGCTGTCAAGGTGGGTACCGCGATATTTGAGCGAGCGCTGTGCGCTGTGCAGGCGACGACTGACGCAAAAGCCGCGCGAACAAAAAGAACCAGGAAATAGAACTACAGTTCCTTTCGCGCCCGCAGCGCCGCTGTAATCGTTCCGTCATCCAGATAATCCAGCTCGCCCCCAATCGGCACGCCCTGCGCCAGCGAAGTCAGGCGCACCTGTCCTTCCAACTGATCGGCGATGTAATGCGCGGTGGTCTGGCCGTCGACTGTCGCGTTCAGCGCCAATATGACCTCGGTGATACCCTCGGCTGTCACCCGATCCCTGAGGCGGGGAATGCGCAGTTCGTCCGGCCCGACCCCATCCAGCGCCGACAGCGTGCCGCCCAGAACGTGGTAGCGGCCTTTGAAGACCCCGGCGCGCTCCATCGCCCACAGATCGGCCACGTCTTCGACCACGCACAGCTCGCCGGTTGCGCGGGCCTCATCGTTGCAGATATCGCAGATATCGGTGGTGCCCACGTTGCCGCAATTCAGGCATTCGCGGGCGGTGATCGCGACCTGCTGCATGGCATCAGACAGGGGCGTCAGCAGCAGGGCACGTTTGCGGATCAGGTGCAGAACGGCGCGGCGGGCCGAGCGGGGGCCGAGGCCGGGCAGCTTGGCCATCAGGTCGATCAGGTTGTCGATGTCGCTGTTCGAACTCATGGCCAATCCTGTCTTGCGCCGGAGGGAGCCTCCGGCGGGAGTATTTTGGAAAAGATGAAGCTCAGAACGGCAGTTTGATGTCTGCGGGCAAGCCCATGCTTTCGGTCAGCTTGGCCATTTCTTCCTGCGAACGTTCGGCTGCCTTGGTCTGGGCATCCTTGATGGCGGCCAGGATCAGGTCTTCGACCACTTCCTTGTCATCGCCGTTGAAGATGGATGGGTCGATATCCAGACCTTTGAGTTCACCCTTGGCTGTCGCCGTTGCCTTGACAAGGCCTGCACCGGATTCGCCGACAACCATCATGTTGTTCAGCTCTTCCTGCATCTCGGTCATCTTGGTTTGCAGGTCCTGCGCGGATTTCATCATCTTGGCCATGTCGCCCAGACCGCCAAGCCCGCCGAGTCCTTTCAGCATAGTATTCTCCTGTGTCTCCGTTTGCGCTCTAGATACGGGCAGCAGCCACATGGCACAAGGGTTCTCCCGCCGGTGGGTGGCTCAACCGTTACGGCCGGCATGTTGACCGGCGCAGGCGCCAGCAGGAACCTACCGCCCATCTGCGACGCCAGATTTGCCAGCAGGCCCGACAAGCGCAGATCGTCCTTGGCGCGCATTTGGTCTGCAACCGAGAGTGATTGAATGGGGCACAGAAACTCGGGGCGGGGTTCGAATGGCCAGGGAGCACCCGGATCAGAGTTGTCACGGGTCACCTTCCGCTGGCCGATGTCGCAACAAACGATCTGAGACATGCAGGCAGAGGGGATATGCGCACAAGTCCCTGCCTCGCATCAAGGGTGGATGTGTTCGATTGAAACCGGGGGGAAGGGCGGCGCGGGGTCAATCTTCCTCGAACGGGTCCCACTCGTCTTCAACCTCGGGAAGCGCTTCGGTCTCGACCTTGGCGGCGCGTTGTTCCGGCGTTTCGATATTGGTGATTCTCGCCTTGGGGAATTGCGCCAGCACAGCCTGAACCAAAGGGTGTTGTTCAGCCTCGGACTTCAGTGCCAGCTCGGCTTCGTCCCGTATTTCTGCAATTGTGGGGGCTTCTCCGTCCGAGACGATCGAGACAGCCCACCGGTTTCCTGTCCAGCGTTGCAAGGCAGAGCCCAGCCGTGGAGCCAGATCCGCCGGTGCCTGGGCGGCGGGTGTGAATTCGATTCGCCCGGGTTGATAGGAGACGAGGCGCACGCCGTTTTCCACCTCGACCAGCAGCTTCACGTCGCGATTGGTCCGGATCAGTTCGACCACGTGGTCGAAGGTCGGGTACCGCGCGAGGGCCGTTTGGGTATCCTGCGCCAAGGCTGCAACCGGCGCACCACCGGCACCGCGAGAGGGCGATGCGAAGGCAGGCGGATGGGCCGCGCCAGCCGGCGCCGGACCGGCGTCCGGTCGGGAAATCGAAACGCCGCCATTGGGCCCGCCCGGCGGCAGTGGCGGGGTATCCTGCAATCGCTTGATCAGTTCTTCGGGACTGGGCAAATCAGCCACATGAGTCAGGCGGATAACGGCCATTTCAGCGGCCATCATGGCGTTGGGGGCAGCCGAGACTTCCTCGAGCGCCTTCAGCAGCATTTGCCACATCCGGGTCAGGACCCGCATCGGCAGAGCCTCGGCCATCTGTTGGCCCCGGGTCCGTTCGTCCGGAGAAACCGTCGGGTCCTGCGCCGCGTCAGGCGTGATCTTCACGACGGACACCCAATGCGTGATCTCGGCCAGATCGCGCAGCACCGCCAGCGGGTCCGCGCCTTCGGCGTATTGGCCGCTCAACTCGGTAAGTGCACCGGCGGCATCGCCGCGCAGGATCATATCCATAAGGTCCAGAACCCGGCCACGGTCTGCCAGTCCAAGCATTGCACGGACCTGATCGGCGGTCGTCTCGCCAGCCCCGTGCGAAATCGCCTGATCCAGCAACGAGGTCGCATCCCGGGCCGATCCTTCCGCTGCTCGGGTGATCAGCGCCAGCGCGTCTTCGGCGATCTGGGCGTTTTCCGATTCGGCGATCTTGCGCAGCAGGCCAATCATGTCTTCGGGCTCGATCCGGCGCAGGTCGAAGCGCTGGCAGCGGGACAGCACAGTGACAGGCACTTTGCGGATTTCAGTGGTCGCGAAGATGAACTTCACATGCGCGGGCGGTTCTTCCAACGTCTTGAGCAGCGCGTTGAAGGCGCTGGTCGAGAGCATGTGGACCTCGTCGATGATATAAATCTTGTAACGCGCGCTGGCGGCGCGATAGCGCACGCTGTCGATGATCTCGCGGATATCGTTGACGCCTGTGCGGCTGGCGGCGTCCATCTCCATCACGTCGACATGGCGGCCTTCCATGATGGCGACACAATGTTCGCACTGACCGCAGGGTTCGGTTGTGGGGCCGCCGGTTCCGTCCGGACCGATGCAATTCATGCCCTTAGCGATGATCCTCGCGGTCGTGGTTTTGCCGGTGCCACGAATGCCAGTCATGATGAAGGCCTGCGCGATCCGATCGGCCGCGAACGCGTTTTTCAGGGTGCGCACCATGGCATCCTGACCCACCAGATCGGCAAAGGTTTCCGGGCGATATTTGCGGGCGAGAACCTGATAGGCGGGGCTGGAGCTGTCTGTCATGTCTTCTCGTTGGGATTCGGGGCTTGGGCACAGCGTAGTGGCCACCGTTGCCCGCGTCCACAGCGTGGTGTGATGATTTTTGTTTTAGAAACGAGTCGCTTTCGCACTAAACTGCGTTAGCAGATTTAATGACTCATTTTTGTAAAGAGTTCTTTGGGGAGGACACGTTTCATGTCGCAGTTGGTGATCTACGCCCTGCAAGTCGGTGGCGGAACGCTTGCACTGACCTCGATGCCCGGACGTGGCGGGGATTATTTCAGCGATCTGGATATGATCGCAGGCTGGCAGCCGGGGCTTGTTGTATCGATGACAACGGATGTCGAGATGCTTCAGGATGGGGCGAAGGATTTCGGCAGCGACATTCAAAGCCGCGCCAGCAGATGGGTTCACCTGCCGATCGAAGATTTCGGAGCGCCGACACAAGCGATTGATGACGCGTGGCCGTCCGTCAGCGCCGCAGCCCGACACGCGCTGTCAGGAGGAGGTCGCGTTTTGGTGCATTGCCGTGGGGGCTGTGGCAGGTCAGGTATGGTTGTTCTGCGGCTGATGATTGAATGCGGCGAACGCGCGGACACAGCGCTGGAACGATTGCGGGCGGTGCGCCCCTGCGCCGTCGAAACGGATGCGCAACTGGCCTGGGCCTCGCAGCGTGCGCAGGCACAGGTCAGTCTGGACTCAGATTGAAATCTGCGCGGGCGCGCAAACAGGTTTTCGCGGCCGGATCGTGGAAACTTCGATCATCGCGCAGGGTGGGGTTTGCACGACGCCGGATGGCATCGCACTGACCGTGTTTCCGAAGACCAATTCGGCATAGAGGTTCAGGGGCTCAATTGCTGCTTCGGGCTGCGTGCCGCAAAAGACACGAAGGCTGTCTGATTGCGCCCTGAAAACTGCGTGACATCCGTCGGTGCAATGTGACAGCTCGCTGCTGCCCTCAATCTCGAAATCATCACTTGTGGCCGAGGTCGCCTGGGTCATGGCTTCGGATATCGAGCGCGCCAGCCGCGCCAAAGCGGGGCAGGTTTTGCCCGTCCGCTGACATACTGTTGCACTGAATTCATGCGTTTTTGTCTTCCAGATCATCCTGCGCCCTCCGCGCGTGGTGGACAGGATATTTGGGACAGGTGGGACAGCGTGATGCCGTCAGGACCTGCCCGGACACCCCGTCCGAGTTTCGGTTTCGTTTCCGATGGCAGGTCTCCTGACTTGCGGGTCATCGCTTTGCCGACCTTCCCAGCCTTTCGGGCCAGTGGTGTTTTGGCATCGCTTACCGCTTACAGTTGCGGGGGCAGTCGCGGATTTGGTTGTTGCCTGCATGACCAGACATTACCGCACCGTGTTCCCTTTTCATCCCGACCCCTTGTGGAGGCCGGAAACCATCACACAACCGCTAGCGTTTGAGTACGCATCGAGTCAAGCCGATCTTTTGGCCGGACGCTTGGTCATGCTGGATACGATGTAGGTTCATGCATAATGTCGAGGGTGTCGAGGTTCGGAAACCGGATTTACCAAGCGAAAAGCCAGAGATCATGTTGGATACAGAGCAAACGGTATTGACCGAGGAGTTTCGCTTTCCTTCCGGGCAGAAAACACTGTCCGCCCGATTGTATAGCCCGCTGACTTCGCCCGAAATCGTCGTTGTGCTGAACAGTGCAACGGGTGTGCCGCGTGATTATTACCGTCATTTCGCACGATGGCTTGCCGCTGAGAAGGGTATGGCCTGCCTGACCTATGACTATCGGGATTATGGGCATTCCTTGACCGGCCGCCTGAAAGATTCGCGTGCGACCATGGCGGATTGGGCCTTGATCGACATGCCCGCGGCACGGGCGGAAATGCGTCGGCGATACCCGAATGCGAAACACTGGACCATCGGCCATTCCGTCGGCGCGATGTTGGGGCCTGTGCAACCGGATATCGATCTGATTGACCGGATGATCTGTGTGTGTTCGGGGCTTGTGACCCTAAGCGACCATCCGTGGCCCTATCGGGGTTTGGCGGGGTTGTTCTGGTACGGCCATGCTCCGCTTTTGGCCCGAGCCCTTGGCTACCTTCCCGGAAAGGCGATCGGGTTTGGCTCGGACCTGCCGGCATCGGTCTATTGGCAGTGGCGCAAATGGTGTACCGCGCCTTTGAATTATGTGCCTGAAATCGGGCATGAGTTACCTGCGGCGCAGTGGAAGGATTCTGGAACGCCCGTGGATTTGTTCACCTTCGAGGACGACCAGATGGTGCCGCCGGAAGCGGTTTGGCGGCTTGCGGAACTATACGGCCCCGATGCCAACCGTCACCTGCTGAGCCCCGCCGATTTCGGGTTGCCTGAGGTTGGACATATCGGAGCATTTGCCCGGCGCAACGCAGCGGTTTGGCCGCGACTGATCGCCTGACCAGACGCGGCGCAGGACGGGCCGGGCACCGTCCTGCCATCACCGGTTGCGAAGCTTCTTTTCCTTCATGACGCCACGGACCATCTTGCCGAACGCTTTGTCCCGCGCCCGGGACTGCGCGACAGTTTCTGAGTTGCGCTGATCTTCGCGCCGAAGCTTGCGCCACCGGTCCAATCGAGCCGGGTCAAGCGTGCCGTGGCTGATCGCCTTTTGCACGGCACATCCGGGCTCGGAGCTGTGCTGGCAATCCGAAAAACGGCAGTCCCGGCTCAACGCGGCAAGGTCCGAGAAAACGTCGTCGATCCCGTCCTGAGCGTCCATCAGGCGCAACGCGCGCATACCGGGTGTATCGATCAACCAGCCGCCGTTGCGCATCCGGTGCAGTGCCCGAGCGGTCGTCGTGTGCCGGCCCCGCGCGTCATCCTCGCGAATGTCCGAGGTGGCGAGAACCTGACCGGTCATGGTATTGGCAAGCGTCGTCTTGCCAACGCCCGACGAGCCAACCAGCGCTCCGGTCTGGCTTTTGGGGCACCAGGACAGAACCTTTTCAACCTCTGCCGGGTCCAGCGCGTTGATCGCCAGAACCGTCAGGAACGGGTCCAATGATTGTACCTGTCCCGTGAAACTTTCAGGGTCCGCCGATTTGTCGGCCTTCGTCAGAACGACGACCGGGTAACACCCGGCCTGATGCGCAAGCGCCAGATATCGTTCCAGCCGGGGCAGATTGAAATCGGCATTGCAGGAACTGACGATGATCAGCACATCGACATTGGCTGCGATCAGTTGCGTCGCGGCACCTGTTCCGGCGGCGCGCCGGTGCAGCAGGCTGCGCCGGTCGAGCAAATGGCGCACGCGTTTGTCGTCGTCGGTGAGAACCCAGTCGCCAACGGCATAGGTGCCGGTTGATTGATCGAGGGTCAGCAACGGGACTTCACCATCCGGGTTCAGCCCGATCAGGCGGTCCCGATGAACGGAAGTGATGCGAAAAGGTGTGCAGGAAGGATAAGCCGCGTGTTGCGCAGCAAAGTGAGAGGACCATCCCAGGTCCGAAAGTGTAAGAAACATTGGCCTGCCTGTCGTCAGATACAGCACTCCCGACGGATGGCAATCGCTCATCCCCGGGTCATGTGTTCAGGCAGTCAGTTGATACCGTGAGGTCAGAACCGTGCTGCCCGAAGGATCTTTGCTACAATCATAAAGCCCTCCTGCGGCCAAGGTTCATTAAGGTTCATAAAGTGAGAGGTTGGACATCGACCCAAGCGGGGCTCGTTGTGGCTGCTTCCTTCCGGACCTGACCAGGTTGGCGAGGCGCTCGCCCGCGCCAACCTCTCGATTCTGGATATAGGGAAGGCTTCGGCAAAAGACAACCCGTCAGAGCGTCAGGCGAATGCGCGCAAAACCCTGTTCGTCAGGTTCCAGAATCTTGGGGGCGAACCTGTTCAATTCGTCGACATATTTCAAAGCACCGGGCCCTGTCCGAAGAATGGTCTTCATCCCCGATTTCGGCATCAGCGAGAACGGATAAGGTTGCCGGGCCAATGGGTCGGGTGGCAGGCGGTGCGTCATGTAATCCCGCAAAATGTCCCGGATATCCAGCGGGGGAAGATCTATGGCAGGGGTCGATGACACATGCGGGAAATGTCCGCCTCCGCTTGCGCGATAATTATCGAGCGCAACGACAAATGTCTGATCCGGCCGCACGGCTTGGCCCGCGCAAGTCAGATGATGCACTCGCCTGTGGCCGGGATGGATCATTTGCCCCCCGACATCGTAACGCGCCGGTTGCGACGGGTCGATCTGATAGGACAGGCCAAAGATGACATCGAAATTGTATCCCGCCCGATCCCGGTCGAACAGTTCTGCCTCGGCATCGGGGAATTGTTGGTTGAATGCACTGGCTGACATCTCCAACCATTCCAGCAGCTGCGCGCCCGTGATCTGAACCGCGCGCAACTCGTTGGGAAAGACATGCAGGTCCGCCACGTGACGCAGACAGATTTCACCGGGCGGCACGTCCGTGTAGTGTCTGGGGCCAGAGCGTCCGCCGCATTTGGCTGGTGACGCGGCTGACAACAGCGGCAGCTCTGCAAGCGGGGTGCCGTGTAAAAAAGGGCGCAACGCGGCTGCTTGTGCGGCGGCAACAAGCGTCAATCCACGATCCGGCGCACAGAAGCTGAAATAGCTGTGCAATGTCTCCGAGACGTGCGCAACGGGCGCTGCCATGTCCTGACGGGTCTGCTGATGTGCGTGTTCAACCAGATTCGCGATTGCCAAATCTTCGCCAATCGCGGTGCCGTCCACCGAAACCGGGCGCAATTCGGCGTGGCTGTCAACAACACGCAGCCCCGACTGGGGCTGTAGGGTAACGGCCAGATCGATTACTCCAAGATATGCGCCTGCCGAGCCGGGCATGACAACCGGCGTTCCATGCACCAGCCCTTTCACGTAATCCACATTCGGGGTTTGCGCGCCGGTGCGTGCGGGAAGGGTCAGGTGAGTGTGCCCGGCGACCACAGCGTCGATGCCCTCGATCGCGGCCAGGGGAATAACGGCATTTTCAGTGTCGGTCGCTGTGTCCGGGTGTCCAAGCCCGGAATGGGCGAGCGCCACGATCAGATCGCACCCCTTTACGCGCAAAAGACGCGTCAGGGACCGGGCCGCGACAACGATGTCGTCCGCCGCTACGGTTTCGTTCAGATTGTGTTCTTCCCAACGTGTTGTTTGCGGTGGCAGAACCGAAAACACGCCGACGCGAATGGGTACATCCTTGTTTCCCACCGACACGATACGGTCGAGGATCGCAAAACGCTGCCATGATTGTCGTTCTCCGGACCGATGAAGATTGCCGCACAGAACCGGGCACGGGGCTTGCGCAAGGGTCTTGTCCAATGTCGGCAGCCCGAACCCGAAATCATGATTGCCCAGACCAATCGCATCATAGTCCAGCGCCTTGAATGCCTGCATCATCGGGTGGGGCGTGTCGTTCCGAACGGCCCATTCGCCCATCGGCGTTCCCTGGAGCGAATCCCCGTTGTCGAACATCAGTACCAGCGCGTCTGTGGCCTCGTGTCGGGCCTTGCGGATCAGGCTGGCGGTGCGAGTCAACCCAAGCGTTGGGTCTGGTGTGTCCGCGTAATAGTCAAAACCGGTCAGATGCATGTGCAGGTCGGAGGTGGCAAGAATACGAATACGCCCACGGTCTTTTGTGGGGTGAGCCTGCGTCGTTGGGTTTTGCTTCACTTTTGTTGTTCTGCTTTTGAATGTGGCAATGGGCTAAAATCATCAAAACGCAGTCTAGATGATTTTTCCGAGGCTGCCATGCGGCTTTTCGGCGGCGCGTCTCTGTGTTTTGCGTCTTGAATTGCCATTGCAACAGGGCCTGAGACATGGCAGCCCTGTGCGCAAGACCAGAAGGAATTCCAATGAAAAAAGCAGAGCAGGTGACTTTCGGCGGCTCGGGCCTGAATCGGGCAGCACATCTTCGTGGGGATTCAGAGAAGCTGTCCGAGATGGCGCGCAACCCTGCCGCGCGATGCATATTGTTGTGGCGAGGCAAGCTTCTGGTCGTGGGCGCGGCGCTGGATCAGCTTGCCCTGACGCAGATGACCCACCCGCTGGTCAGCGATGGCCCCGGCGGCGTAATCGAAGCACCGGTTTTTCTGGGCCTGAGTGCCGAGGGCGCACCCCTGTTTGCCGCGGATATCTCGGCCTGGGGGGCAGAGGGATTGGATCTGACTGGCCTGGGAGAGTTCGTGGACAGATCCGAACAGCAGCATCCGGATTTGCCCCAAGGACATGTCTTTGCCGAGCTTCGCCGGATCATGGCGCGATTGTCGCCCCGTGATGCCGAACTGGCCGCATCGGCCAAGGCGGTTGTCGGTTGGCACGAAACACATCGCTTCTGTGCCCGCTGCGGCGCAGCCAGTGATGTGTCGCAAGGGGGGTGGCAGCGCAGTTGCCCGTCTTGCGGCGGGCAGCATTTCCCGCGCACGGATCCGGTTGTGATCATGCTGATTACGCATGGGGACAGTGTGCTTATGGGGCGATCTCCGGGGTGGCCCGAGGGGATGTTTTCCTTGCTGGCAGGATTTGTCGAACCTGGCGAAACGCTGGAAGCGGCGGTGCGCCGCGAGGTGATGGAAGAGGCAGGCGTACCTGTTGGCGCGGTGTCTTACCTGTCCAGCCAGCCCTGGCCTTTCCCGGCATCCCTGATGTTCGGATGCGCCGGCGAGGCCCTGTCGCGCGACATCGTGATCGATCCGGTCGAGATCGAAGAGGCGATGTGGGTCAGCAAATCCGAAATGATGCAGGCATTTGCCGGCGAACATCCCCGGTTGTTGCCGGCGCGCAAGGGGGCTATCGCTCATTTTCTGCTTCAGAACTGGCTTG
This sequence comes from Ruegeria sp. YTSA144, assembly GCF_059610125.1. Classification (NCBI taxonomy): domain Bacteria; kingdom Pseudomonadati; phylum Pseudomonadota; class Alphaproteobacteria; order Rhodobacterales; family Roseobacteraceae; genus Ruegeria; species Ruegeria sp. YTSA144. The sequence goes on along the minus strand of NZ_JBXWNA010000014.1, from coordinate 45,063 downwards.
CGGATACGCTGGACTGAGGAAAAACTGGTGAAGCCATAAACAGCAAAGGTCACTATGCAGTTTTCAGCGCGCGAAGATATCGAAGCCCCTATCAATTCGGTATTCGACATGGTGTCGGATTTCGAGAGGTTCGAGCGTATGGCGATGCGTCGTGGCATCGACGTGCGGCGCCTCGGCGCGGATGCAATGGTGATTGCTGGCACCGAATGGAAAACGGAATTCAGGTTGCGTGGAAAGCCGCGTCAGATGTCGGTGGTGATGACGGACTATGACAAGCCGTCGCAAATGCGGTTTGAAGCTGCCAGCAAGGGAATAACCGGCCTGACGACAGTGGATTTTCTGGCCCTGTCCCCGCGTCGGACACGCCTGAGCGTTGAGATGTCCTTGGCCGCAAAATCCTTGCCCGCGCGGTTGCTGTTGCAGTCCATGAAGCTTGGACAGTCAAAGTTCCGCAAGCAATTCCAGGTGCGGTTCAGCGAGTTTGCGCGTGAACTGGAGCAGCGCCATTTCCACAGCGGGCAGTAAGACCCGGCGGAGGATGCTTTGCACATGTACGACCTTAGAGATGTGCGGGAAAGCGACGCAGACGGTCTAGCTGACGTACTGAGCGAGATATTCAAAGCAGGAAAACGTTTGACCGCAGGCAGCAAGGACTTTGTTCACGAGCGCTATATTCACGACCCCCAACGTATCAGGTGCACGGTCGCAGTTGATCCGGACGGTCGAATTCTGGGCTTTCAATCCCTTAAGGAGGCAGAGAAAGACAACCTGTACGGAACACCTGCTGGATGGGGCGTAATCGGAACGCATATCCGTCCGTCTGCTGCGCGGATGGGAATTGGTCGAAAGCTGTTTGCCTGCTCACTGGAAGCCGCTCGAGCGCATGGTTTGCCAGCCATCGACGCAACGATTGGCAAGGACAACGCCGAAGGTCTGGCCTATTACGAGGCGATGGGTTTCAGGGCATACAGGCATGCCCCCGGTGAGATATCCAAGGTATTCAGACTGGATGCCTAGCGGTTCGGAAGCTGTGGAGGACGGATGGCGAGCATAATCTTCCTGCACGGGGCGTCGAGCAGCGGAAAGAGCACGATTGCGCGGGCATTGCAGCAGAGTATCAAGGAGCCGTTCTGGCATATCTCGATTGATCATCTGCGCGATTCCGGTGTTCTGCCTACGGCCGGGTACAAAAACGGAGCGTTTGACTGGAAGGCAGACCGCGCAAAGGTTTTTGACGGGTTTCATGCATCACTGGCCGCCTATGCGGATGCGGGTAACAACCTGATAATAGAACATATCCTGGACACCCCGAAATGGGCTGATGATCTGAGATCGCTGTTGGCTCAGCACGACATCCTGTTCGTGGCGGTTCATTGCCCGCTGGCCCTGTTGGTTGAGCGCGAGCGCCTTCGGGGCGACCGCGAACTGGGCAGCGCTGCGCACGACCATTCCTTGATTCACGACGGCAGGGTTTACGACATCGAGATCGACTCGGCCGAAGGTGTCGAGGCAAATGTTCAATCGATACTTCAGGCGTGGCGCGGTGATACGCGCCGATCCGAGTTTGGCAGGAATGCCGAATGATGTCTCAGCCGCGCGGATGGGCCGCTGGGTAGACGCCAAGAATCTCGACATTGGTCGTGAAATGTTCCAGCTCGTCCATGGCCAGCTGCACGTTACGGTCTTCGGGATGTCCAACGATGTCCGCATAAAACTGCGTTGCCGTGAAGGACCCGTCGACCATATAGCTTTCCAGCTTGGTCATGTTGATCCCGTTGGTGGCAAAGCCACCCATGGCCTTGTACAGCGCGGCCGGGATGTTGCGGACCTGAAAAACGAAGCTGGTGATCATTTCATACTCACCCCGACGAGACAGATCCGCCTCTCGTGACATGACAAGGAAACGGGTCGTGTTGTCGTCATTGTCCTCGATATGGCGGGCCAGCACGTTCAGGTCGTAGATTTCAGCCGCAAGTTCGCTGGCCAGAGCGGCGGAATGCAAATCCCCGATTTCGGCCACTTCGCGCGCAGCGCGGGCATTGTCGGGACTGACACGGCCGCGAATACCGTGTTCTTTCAGGAAGCCGGAGCACTGCGGTAGCAGCACCAGATGCGAATGCGCTTCGGTGATGTCCTCCAGCTTGGCGCCGGGTACACCAAGAAGGTTGATGTGAACACGCACGAACGCTTCATCGATGATATGAAGCCCGCTATGCGGCAGCAGCCGGTGAATGTCGGCAACCCGACCATAGGTCGTGTTTTCGACCGGCAGCATCGCCAGATCGGCCGCGCCCGAGCGAACTGATTCGATCACGTCCTCGAATGTGCGGCAGGGCAGGGCCTCCATTTCGGGGCGTGCGTTGCGGCAGGCCTCGTGACTGTAGGCGCCGGGTTCGCCCTGAAAAGCAATGCGATTGGTCATTTGGTCGATTCCATGCAACAAGTTCGCGATTTGGTCGTTTCGTCGCGGTGTCTATACCTTGCCTCTCGCAAGTGGAAGCCTTAGACACCTGCCCAGACAGCTGAAATGGACACGCGATCAATGTTCGACACGATGACAGTTACCAAGGCCGCCGCAGGCCTGTTCGGCACTTTCCTGGTGCTGCTTCTGGCCAAATGGGGGGCGGACATCCTCTATGCTTCCGGTGGCCATGGCTCGGCTGAGGCCGCCTACATTATCGAAACCGAAAGCTCGGGCGAAAGCGCCGACGGCGAAGAGGTGGTCTTCGAAGATCTGCTGGCCGCCGCTGACGTCGAGAAGGGCGCGAAAGTATTCCGCAAGTGCACCGCGTGCCACAAGCTGGAAGACGGCGCGAATGGCACCGGCCCTTATCTGTACGGCGTTGTTGATCGCCCGGTCGCTTCGGCAAAAGGTTTCACCGGTTATTCAGCCGGTATGCAGGCGCATGGTGGCAACTGGACGCCCGAAGCGCTGGATGCGTTCCTGACCAAGCCCAGCAGCTATATCTCGGGCACTTCGATGAGCTTTGCCGGCTTGAAAAAACCGCAGGACCGCGCAGACGTGATTGCCTATCTGCAAACAATCGGCAACTGATTGCCTGACAGGCCAGACAAGTTGAGAGCCGCTGCCCCGCGCAGCGGCTTTTTTTATCTGAAGGGAACTTCACAAAGCGCACACGCATTCTAAACTTGAAACTGTCAGCGTTGGCACATTAGCTAGCGTATGCGACATAAAAGATTACAATAACCCAGAGGATGAGCCCCATGATATCCCTAATGCCTGCTGCATGTGATCTTAAGGTCAGGCCATTGGCTGGCATATTCGGGCTTTGTGCTGTTCTGCTCTCACCGCAAGCTGCTTTGGCATTGGATGAGGGGGTTACCCGCAGTCATGGATATTCGTATTTCGGCAATCTGGATTACCCTGCTGACTATCCGCATCTGAATTACGTGAATCCAGATGCGCCCAAAGGTGGTGAGTTGTCCTTGGCGGCTTCGGGGACGTTCGATTCCTTGAATCCCTATTCCCGCAAGGGGCGCGCAGGCGCCTTGACGACGCTGCAATATGACCGCCTGTTCGAAAGCTCGGATGACGGAGTCGGGCAGTATTACGGCGTGCTGGCGGAAAGCCTGGAATATGATGAAGGGCGCAACTACGTCATTTTCCATTTGCGACCCGAAGCAACCTTTTGGGATGGCACGCCGGTGACGGCCGAGGATGTTGTTTACAGCCACCGCCTGTTCATCGAACAGGGCCTGCCTTCGTACGCCCAAGCCGTGGGCCGCATGGTGACGGGGGCCGAAGCGCTGGATGATCACACGGTCAAGTTCACGTTCAATCCGGAAGTCACCCGCCGCAGTTTGATCGAAACCGTTGGGTCGACCCCCGTCTTTTCGAAAGCATGGTTCGAGGCGGACGAGTCCCGGCGCCTGGATGAGCCGCGGCTGGAAGTGGCGGTCGGATCGGGCCCCTACAAACTCGACAGCTATGACATCAATCGCCGTATCGTTTACAAGCGACGAGACGACTATTGGGGTAAGGATCTGCCATTCAATGTCGGTCGCAACAATTTCGATACGATCCGCGTCGAGTATTTTGCCGATCAGACAGCGGCGTTCGAGGGGTTCAAGGCCGGTGAATACACGTTGCGGATTGAAAGTGATCCCAAGCTTTGGGCGACGGCGTATGATTTCCCGAAGATGAACGAAGGTGTGATCGTACGGGACGAGATACCGGATGGCAGCCCGCCAACACCGTCAGGCTTCGTCGTCAACCTCGGAAAACCGCAGTTTTCAGACAAGAACGTACGCAAGGCCCTTGCCCTGGCCTTCAATTTCGAATGGGCCAATGAATCCCTGCTGTTTGGTCTGAATTCACCGCGCAATTCCTTTACACAAGGCACCCCGCTGGAAGCGCATGGCTTGCCCGAGGGCGATGAGCTGGCGTTTCTTCAAGGGCTGGGTGAGGTTGTGCCCGAGGACCTTCTTTCAGAACCTGCCGTGACGGTACACGAGTCAAACCCCGCGCGCCTGAATGATCGCAGAAATCTGCGAAAAGCCGCGAAACTGCTGGACGAGGCCGGGTGGCCGGTCGGCGATGGCAACGTGCGGCGCAACGCGGAAGGGCAGACGCTCAGGGTGGATTTCCCCTATCCTTCAAACCTGCCGACTTCGACGGCCACGATGATTGAAACCTATGTCCAGAACCTGCAAGCCATTGGCGTGGATGCGTCGGCGGAAAAGGTTGACCCGGCACAATACACGCTGCGCAGCCGCGAGCGGGACTATGACATGGTCTATTCCACACGATACGGGTCTTTTTTGTCGACCGGCGGCGGGTTGAGCCAGATGTACGGGTCGAAAGAGGCTGCATTCAGTCTTTTCAACCCGGCCGGATTGGCCAGCCCTTTGGTTGACGCAATCATCGAAGCATCCTTTGATACCGACAATCAGGCGGATCAGGACGCGGCGTTGAAGGCGTTGGATCGCGCCCTCAGGTATGAGTTCTTCGTGATCCCCGTAGGATACATCGCTGACCACTGGGTGGCATATTACGATATGTATGAATACCCGGAAAACCTGCCGCCTTATTCGCTGGGCTATCTGGATCTGTGGTGGATCAATCCGGAAAAAGAGGCTGCACTGAAAGCGAAAGGCGCGCTGCGATAACATGGGCGCCTATATTCTAAGACGTTTGTTGCTGATCATCCCGACCCTTCTGGGCATCATGATCGTCAACTTCACGCTGGTACAATTCGTGCCTGGCGGTCCGGTCGAGCAGATCATTGCCCAGATCGAAGGTCAGGGGGATGTATTCGCCGGATTTGCAGGTGCGGGCGATGCCGGCGCGGGTTCAGAGCCGGCGGGCGGCGTTTTCGACGACAAATATGTCGGTGCGCGAGGCCTGCCGCCCGAGTTCATTGCTGAACTTGAAAAGGAATTCGGTTTCGACAAACCGCCTCTGGAGCGGTTCCTGATCATGATGGGCAACTATCTGACGCTGGACTTCGGCGAAAGCTATTTCCGCTCGATCAGCGTGATTGATCTGGTACTCGAGAAAATGCCGGTCTCGATCTCGCTGGGCCTGTGGTCAACGCTTATCGCCTATCTGGTTTCGATCCCTCTGGGCATTCGCAAGGCGATCAGGGACGGTTCGCAGTTCGACACGTGGACCAGCGCTGCGATCATCGTGGCCTATGCGATCCCTGGCTTTCTGTTTGCCATCCTGCTGCTGGTGCTTTTCGCCGGTGGATCCTATTGGCAGATCTTCCCGCTGCGGGGGCTGACATCCGACAACTGGGACAGCCTGAGTCTCTTTGGCAAGATCGCGGATTACTTCTGGCATATAGCGCTGCCGACGATTGCGCTGACGATCTCGGCCTTTGCGACGCTGACGCTGCTGACCAAGAACTCGTTTCTCGATGAGATCAAAAAGCAATATGTCATGACCGCCCGCGCCAAAGGTCTGAGCGAACGCAAGGTGCTGTATGGCCATGTGTTCCGCAACGCGATGCTGATCGTCATAGCCGGATTTCCGGCCGTGTTCATCGGCGTGTTCTTCGGAGGCTCGATCATCATTGAAACGATCTTCTCACTTGATGGTCTGGGACGTCTGGGTTTTGAAGCTGCCGTGGCGCGGGATTACCCGGTGATCTTCGGCACGCTGTTCATCTTTGGCCTGATGGGCCTGGTCGTCGGTATCATCAGCGACCTGATGTATGTGCTGGTCGACCCGCGCATCGATTTCGAAAAGCGGGAGGGGTAAATGGCATTGTCCCCCCTGAACCAGCGCCGCTGGAGCAATTTCTGCCGCAACAGGCGCGCTTTCTGGTCATTGATCATTTTCTCAGTGCTGTTCGGTCTGTCGCTGTTTGCCGAGTTCATCGCCAACGATAAACCGATCCTCGTTAAATACCGGGGTGAGTTCTATACGCCGGTCTTCAACTTCTACGCGGAAACCGATTTTGGCGGAGACTTCCAGACAGAGGCGATCTATCGCGACCCCGAGGTTCAGTGTCTGATAGACAGTGGCGGCCTTGAAGAGTGTTTCGACGATCCCGAAGGCATTATCGAACAGATCGATGCCGGCACGTTCCAGGCGGAAGGGTTCGAGCGTGGCTGGTCGATTTGGCCGTTGATCCCTTATTCCTACAACACATCGGTCGATCGCCCCGGGGCTGCGCCCTTGCCACCCAACGGCCAGAACCTGCTGGGCACCGATGACACCAAGCGCGACGTTCTTGCCCGCGTGATCTATGGTTTCCGCCTGTCGATCCTGTTCACGCTGATCGTGACGGGCGCCGCCAGTCTGATCGGTATTTTCGCCGGTGCCATACAGGGCTTCTTCGGCGGTTGGCTGGATCTGATCTTTCAGCGGATCATCGAGATCTGGTCAGCGACGCCCTCGCTTTACGTCATCATCATCATGTTCGCGGTGCTGGGGCGCAGCTTCTGGCTGCTGGTCGCGTTGATGATCCTGTTCAGCTGGACCGGGCTGGTTGGCGTGGTGCGCGCAGAATTCCTGCGGGCGCGAAACCTTGAATATGTGCGCGCTGCGCGGGCGCTGGGCGTGGGCAACATGACCATCATGTTCCGCCACATGCTGCCCAACGCGATGGTGGCCACGCTGACCTTCATGCCCTTCATCGTCACGGGCACCATAGGCGGGCTGGCTTCGCTGGATTATCTGGGTTTTGGCCTTCCCTCTTCGGCCCCCTCGCTGGGAGAGCTTACCTTGCAGGCGAAACAGAACCTTCAGGCCCCGTGGCTGGCCTTCACGGCCTTTTTCACCTTTGCCATCATGTTGTCCCTGCTGGTCTTCATCTTTGAGGGCGTGCGGGATGCGTTCGATCCCAGAAAGACCTTCTCATGAGCCTGCTGGATGTAAACAACCTGAAGATCTCGTTCCGGCAGGACGGTCAGATCAGTGCTGCGGTTCGGGGCGTGTCATTCCATGTCGATCGCGGGGAAACCGTGGCGCTGGTGGGCGAATCCGGATCGGGCAAATCTGTCACCGCGCTCAGTACCGTATCGTTGCTGGGCGACAGCGCCATCGTCGACGGGTCCGTCACCTATGACGGGCAGGAGATGATCGGCGCCTCGGAGCAGCGCCTGATGGATGTGCGCGGCAATGACATCAGCTTCATTTTCCAAGAGCCGATGACATCGCTGAACCCACTGCACACGATCCAGAAGCAGATGGCGGAATCGTTGGCCCTGCATCAGGGGGTGACGGGTGATGTCGCGCGCGAACGGATTCTTGAACTGTTGAACAAGGTCGGTATCCGCGACCCCGAAGACCGGCTGGACAGCTATCCGCACCAGTTGTCAGGCGGACAGCGGCAGCGGGTGATGATCGCCATGGCGCTGGCGAACAAGCCGGACATCCTGATCGCCGATGAACCGACAACGGCGTTGGATGTAACCATTCAGGCACAGATCCTCGAGTTGCTGGCCAGTTTGCAGAAATCCGAAAACATGGGGATGCTGTTCATCACCCACGATCTGGGCATTGTGCGCCGGATCGCTGATCGGGTCTGTGTGATGAAGGATGGTGAGATCGTCGAGACCGGTGCGACGCAGGAGATCTTCGACAACCCGCAGCACCCCTATACCCGCAAGCTCCTGGCCGCGGAACCTTCGGGTCAGCCAGACGCCGTTGCAACAGATGCCGAGGAAGTCGCGCGCACCGATCATCTGAAGGTCTGGTTCCCGATCCAACGGGGATTTCTGAAACGCACGGTCGGCTATGTGAAGGCGGTGAATGACGCCTCGCTGAGTGTACGCGCGGGTGAGACTTTGGGGATCGTGGGTGAAAGCGGGTCGGGCAAGACCACGCTGGCGCTGGCGATCATGCGTCTGATCGCGTCCGAAGGCGGCATCACCTTCCGCGATCAGGATGTTCGAAAATGGTCCACGCGAGAGCTGCGCCGGCTGCGCAAGGATATGCAGATCGTGTTTCAGGACCCGTTCGGCAGCCTCAGCCCACGTATGACCTGTCAGCAGATCATCGCGGAAGGTCTGGCCATTCACAACGTTGATCCTCATCGCGCGCCGCGCGAGCTGGTCGCTGAGGTGATGACCGAAGTGGGCCTGGATCCTGCGGCGATGGACCGGTATCCGCACGAGTTTTCGGGCGGGCAGCGTCAGCGCATCGCGATTGCGCGCGCGATGGTCTTGCGACCCAAGCTGCTGGTACTGGACGAACCGACCAGCGCGCTGGACATGACGGTTCAGGTTCAGATCGTCGATCTGCTGCGCGATCTGCAAAAGAAATACGGGCTGGCCTATCTGTTCATCAGCCATGACCTGAAAGTTGTGAGGGCGATGTCGCACAAGGTGATCGTCATGCGAAACGGAGATGTGGTTGAAATGGGCACGGCCGAGGATTTGTTCGAAAATGCCCAGACCGACTATACCCGTGAATTGATTGCTGCGGCGGGCTGAAATCAGCCCGCCACCGTCAGGCCGTCAGGCGCTTGCCTTTTCTTTGGATGCCGCTTTCGGCACCGGTCCGCGCAGTTCTTCATAGTGATCAAAGCTCAGCTTGACCCACCCGGTTCCGCGCGTGGCGCTGGCAAGAGTGCGATGCAACTCATCCTCGGCCACGGCGGGTATCAGGGCGTTGAAAATCTCCCAGCCTGATGCGTTTGGGTTGCCCTCAAATCCCAGAACCTGTCCTTGCAGAGAGCTGATCGTCGGCACCAGGTCGCCAACAAAATCAGAAGGCAGGTGGATTTCGGCGTTCAGGATCGGCTGCAAAACAACGGGCTTGGCCTGTGGCAGCGCTTCGCGCACGGCGTTCTTGCCCGCGGTGCGGAAGGCATAATCGGAACTGTCCACGTTGTGATGCTTGCCGTCATGCAGCGTGACCTTCACATCCACCACCGGAAAGCCCTCGGGGCCTTGCTCCAGCGCGTCCCTGGCGCCCTGTTCCACGGATGGGATGTAATTCTTGGGCACCGCGCCTCCCTTGACCACCTCTTCGAACTGGAACCCAGATCCGCGCGGCAGCGGTGCGACCGAGATCACGACATCCGCGAATTGCCCGGCCCCGCCGGATTGTTTGCGGTGTCTGTGGCGATGTTCGACAGGTGTTCGGATGGTTTCGCGATAGGCGGTTTCGACTTGGTCGGCTTCAATCTCGATCCCGAAATCCTCGGCCAGCTTGGCGGTCACGCGTCGCATGTGCTGCGGACCCTGAGACCCAAGAACGGCGTGGCCGGTAAGCTCATCCTGTTGCAGGTGAAGGCCGGGGTCGATCTCGGCCAGACGGCTCAGGGCGTTGGACAGGCGCACATCGTCCCGCTCATGCGCAGGCGAGACGATCTGACGATGCGCCACCGGATGCGAGGCCGCCCATTCCGGCAGTTCCGTCGCCGAATTGCTGTCGTAGATATAGCCGGGGTTGAGGTGATCGGATTTCACCGCCAGACCAATCTGCCCGGCCTCAAGCGTGGCGATCTGGGTTTTGGCATCCAGCGTTGTCAGGTTGCCGACGGTCTCACCGCCCAAGGCTTCATGGGCTTGCACGCCGTCCCCCAGGCCGCGCAGTACGACGATTTTTCCGATGTGTTTTTTGACATCCGCAAAACCGGCAATGGCGCGGGCGCTGTCTCCGGCCTCGTCGCGCCCGGCGGCGATATCAAATTCGGGGGCTTCGTGTCGCAGGGCCTTCATCAGGCGCGTCAGCCCGTTGCCGTGGCTTGCGGCACCCAGACAGGCGGGAATCAACTGATGGTTCTTCAGGACCTGTGCCGCCAGGTCATAGACCTCGTCGCTTGGCGGCTGTTTGTCTTCGATGAGCTGTTCCAGCAGGGTGTCATCGAAATCGGACAGGGTCTCCAGCAGCTCGGTTCGGGCCTCCTGCTCACGGTCTTCAACGGATTGAGGCAGTTCGATCAGGGCCGAGGGCTGGCCCTCCTGATATTTCCAAGCCCGTTCCGAGATCAGATCAACCGCCCCGATGATCGTATCCCCTTCGCGGATCGGGACCTGACGCAGGGCGATGTGATGGGTGCAGTATGTTTGCAATGCGGCGATGATATCGCGGATGCGGCCGTTGGGATTGTCCATCCGGTTGATGAAGAGAAAACACGGGATGCCGGCCTCTTCTACCAGTCGCAGGTAGGGCGCGCACAAAACGGCGGCATTCGGGTCGGGGGGCACGACAACTACGGCAGCGTCCGATATAGCCATTGCGGGTCCGACATAGGCCAGAGCATCGCCGCCCCCGTCAACGTCGATCGCGCACCAAGGCTCTTCCAGGTAAGAAAAACCGTGCAAATGCACGGTTTCGGAAACATCGAATGTGGTGGGGCGCCCGTCGAGGCGGCTGATGGCCTCGACAAGCGTAGATTTGCCCGATTGACTGGGCCCGAGGACGGTGAATACGCGCATGAGTGTTGTCCCTCTTTCAGGTTGCAGATTGGCTGCACGAAAGGGACCGACCGACGCGTTGGCGTCGACAAGGATTGTCTGTATTTTGCCCGCCTCAGGCCGCAGAGCGAGATGCCGCCCTACAGCATGAGTGTGGGAAAAACCGCAGGCGTGCGTCAAGCCCCTGATGTGTTTTGCGCGTGACGGGCCGAATGCTGCCCGCCGAAAAAGGGTCAGATGGCCGAGCTGTGCCCGGCTTTGCTGAGGTCATAGGCGTCAAAGCTGCGGGCGATCATCCGGGTCAGCGCCCGCGCTTCGGGCGGTATGAAAAGCCCGGTTTCAGTGATTTGCAGCATCCCGTCGAAAGATGCATTGGCTGCGTGATACATCTCGTCCAGTTCAGCGGCTGATACATCGTGATCCCGCAGGATTTCTGCCGTGTCGATTTTGAAATCGCACATCAGTGCCTCGATCAGGCGGGCACGCAGAATGTCCTGACCCTTGAAGAGGTGCCCTCGGGATGTCGAAAACTGCCCATCGCGAATGGCTTTGGTGTGGACAGAGGTGGCCGGAGCGTTCTGCGCATAGCCTTGCGGGAAGCGCGAGATCGAGCTGGCCCCGACACCAATCAGAACATCGGCCTGATCGTCGGTGTAACCCTGGAAGTTCCGCTTGAGGCGGCCCGCGCGCAAAGCGTGGGTCAGCCCGTCATCCTGAGTGGCGAAATGGTCGATGCCGATTTCGGCATAATTGTCCCAAAGAAACAAACGCCGGGCCGTGTCGAACAGCTCGAGGCGCTGTTCCGGTGTGGGCAGGGCGTCCGACGGAATAAGCTGCTGCCGCTTGGCCATCCAAGGCACATGGGCATAGCCGTAAAGCGCCACGCGATCCGGGCTGAGCGACAGGAGCTTCTGTACGCTTTCCGTCATGCGCGCCTTGGTCTGATGCGGCAGACCGTAAAGAATATCCGCATTCAGGCTGGCGATGCCGCGTGCGCGGATCATGTCGATGGCGTCGCGCGTGGTGTCATAGCTTTGGATGCGGCCGATGGTTTTCTGGATTTCGTCGTCGAAATCCTGCACCCCGATCGAAGCACGGTTCATGCCCGCGTCTGCCAGCGCATCCAGACGCGCCTCGTCAATCTCGTTCGGATCGATCTCGACCGAGAATTCGGCATCAGGCCCCATGGGCACGATACCCAGGATGTGTTGTGCCAGTTCACGCATCAGTTGGGCGTTCAGCAACGTTGGCGTGCCACCGCCCCAGTGCAGGCGCGACAGAACCACACCTTCGGGCAAACGTGCTGCCAGAAGATCCAGTTCGGCCTTCAGAACGTCGACATAGGCGATCACCGGATTGTCGGTTTGTGTTCCTTGTGTCCGGCAGGCACAGAACCAGCATAGCCTGCGGCAGAATGGAACATGGATGTACAAGGAAATGGCACTGCCGGGTTTGATCCCGGAAATCCAGTCGCCAAACATATCTGCTCCCACGTCGTTGCTGAAGTGGGGGGCGGTGGGATAGCTTGTGTAACGCGGTACTTTCGCGTCAAATAGTCCAAGCTTTGCCAATTGTGGTTTCACTATCATGGCGATACCCTTATGCGACAGGCGAAACAGGTGCTTTGATGGAGATCAAGTGGGAACGCGCATGACAGTAAAAGCACAATTTGACCATTCAAATTGCGGAGATTGCCCGATTCGTCATCGCGCCGTCTGTGCCCGGTGTGATGCTGACGAGCTGGAAGAGCTTGAAAGCATTAAATATTACCGCAGTTTTGAAGCGGGTCAGACGATCATCTGGTCTGGGGATCAGATGAGTTTCGTCGGCTCGGTCGTGGCCGGAATCGCGTCGTTGACCCAGACGATGGAAGATGGCCGCACCCAAATGGTTGGTCTGCTGCTGCCCAGCGACTTCGTTGGCCGCCCGGGTCGCGATACTGCACCTTATGATGTCCAGGCGACGACGGATGTCGTGATGTGCTGTTTCCGCAAGAAACCGTTCGAAGAGCTGATGGACCAAACCCCACATATTGCGCATCGTCTTTTGCAGATGACGTTGGACGAGCTTGACGCTGCCCGCGAGTGGATGCTGGTTCTGGGGCGCAAAACGGCGCGTGAGAAGATTGCCAGCCTGCTGTCGATCATTGCGCGCCGGGACGCTTCGGTCAGCCAAAAGGGTCTGACTGGATCTATAGTGTTCGACCTGCCCCTGACCCGAGAAGCAATGGCGGATTACCTTGGTTTGACACTGGAAACGGTCAGTCGCCAGATTTCGGCTTTGAAAAAAGACGGGGTGATCACACTTGAAGGAAAGCGACACGTGACCATCCCCGATCTGGGCCGCCTGATGGAAGAGGCAGGTGACGATTCGGATGGCGGCTTTCCGGTCTGACGCGAACGGTTTTTGACCGCCAACAGCCGTCGCGGTCTTGTTCGCAGGAATGTCTGATTCAGGAGATCGACATGGAATTTACCAGTTTGTTGGCAATGCTTTTGGTCGGCGCAATCGCCGGTTGGCTGTCTGGCAAGATCATGGAAGGCCGGGGGTTCGGTCTTTTCGGCAACATCATTGTCGGAATCGTCGGCGCGTTTCTTGCGGGGTTGATTTTTCCGGCACTTGGATTTGCCGTTGGCGGCGGCCTGCTGTCGTCTATCTTCTTCGCAACAGTAGGCGCCGTGATCCTGTTGTTCCTGATAGGCCTCATCCGCAGAGGATGACAAAAGCCGCCAAGTCAGGCGGCTTTTGAAGGGCGGATCAATGGGCAAGGAATACGGGTACGCTAGACTGCTCCAGCATGTTGCGTGTTGCGCCGCCCAGAATGGCCTCGCGAAAACGGGAATGACCGTAAGCGCCCATGACGATCAGATCCGATTCTGTATCGGATGCGTGGCGGTTGAGAATATCCGACACGCGCGTCATGCTTTTGCTCAGCACATCAATCTCACATTTGACCCCGTGTCGGGCCAGCATCTGTGACAGCAATCCGCCGGGGTCAGACCGGTCGGGTCCATGACGGGGTGGATCGATGACCACGATTCGGACCAGCTCGGCCTGTTTCAGGAAGGGCAGGGCGTGACGAATGGCGCACATGGCCTCGACGCTTTCGTTCCAGCCTATCATGATATTGCGCGGCACCGTCAGGGGTTCGACGTCGTCCGGTACGACCAGAACCGGGCAATGCCCTTCGAACATGGCTGCTTCGATGATGGGCTCGGCCTCGGCCCCACGGTCTTTGCCGTAGGGGTGCGGCAGGATCACCAGATCGGAAAACCGTGCCCTATGCGCAACATGGCGTCCGATATCAGCGATTTGCGCGACGCCATGCTCGGCGGACCAGCGAACGCCGGACTTGCCAAGGTAATCATTGGCAAAATTCAACAGCTCCTTGGCCTCGGCGTTGGCCCGGCTCAGTGTTTCCTGAACGATAAGCGCATTGGCACCCGCATAGTAATAACCTGTCTGACTGCGATCGACCCCCAGGCACAGGGCTTCGGCATGGGCATCCTGAGATTCTGCCAAGGCCACCATCTGCGCCAGAGCGGCGGGTGCTGTCTTCGTTTCGGTCATGACAGTGAGTAGAGATTTGTAAGTCATCGCGACCTCATGATTCGGGCATTTGGTCTCATGTGACCAGTTGGCCTGTTTCCTCTACAATGCGTGTCACAGAAAACGCAGAACTGTCTTGATACAGATCAAAGCAGTAACAGCCGCCGTGCTTCAGAACGGCAGCCAGTCAAATGGGTTTCGCGCGTCACAAGAATCAAAAGCGCGCGGGGCATGGCAAAGGGACGCAATATGTCGAATTACATCAAGCTGATCGTGCTTGGTCTGATCGCGCTGTTTGCAGCGATCGGAACCAATTATGCACGTGATTTGGCGTATCAGGTACATGCGCTGCTGGTGATGCTTATCGCCGGTGGCTTGTTCATCTGGACGCTTCGAAACACTGACGAGCCAGATATTCTAGTCGACCGCTCGGGCGAATACATGGATGACGTGATCCGCTATGGCGTGATCGCAACCGCCTTCTGGGGCGTGGTCGGGTTCCTGGCCGGGACCTTCATCGCGTTTCAGCTCGCCTTTCCGGTGCTGAACTTTGAATGGGCACAAGGTTATCTGAACTTTGGTCGTTTGCGTCCGCTGCACACGTCGGCAGTGATTTTTGCCTTTGGTGGCAACGCGCTGATCGCAACGTCGTTCTACGTCGTTCAACGTACCAGCGCCGCGCGTCTTTGGGGCGGCAATCTGGCCTGGTTCGTTTTCTGGGGCTATCAGCTGTTCATCGTGCTGGCGGCGACCGGCTATGTTCTGGGCGGAACGCAGTCCAAGGAATATGCCGAACCTGAATGGTATGTCGATCTGTGGCTGACCATTGTCTGGGTCGCCTACCTGGCCGTGTTCCTGGGCACGATCGTCAAGCGGAAAGAGCCGCATATCTATGTGGCCAACTGGTTCTACCTGGCCTTTATCGTCACCGTTGCGATGCTGCACCTGGTCAACAACATGACCGTTCCTGTCAGCATCTGGGGTTCGAAATCGGTCATCGTCTGGTCGGGCGTGCAAGACGCCATGATCCAGTGGTGGTACGGCCACAACGCCGTGGGCTTCTTCCTGACTGCCGGCTTCCTGGGCATGATGTACTATTTCATCCCGAAACAGGCCGAGCGCCCTGTATTCTCGTACAAGCTGTCGATCATCCACTTCTGGGCACTGATATTCCTGTATATCTGGGCCGGTCCGCACCACCTGCACTATACCGCGCTGCCTGACTGGGCTTCGACGCTGGGCATGGTGTTCTCGGTGGTCCTGTGGATGCCGTCCTGGGGTGGTATGATCAACGGTCTGATGACCCTGTCGGGCGCATGGGACAAGCTGCGCACCGACCCGGTGATCCGGATGATGGTGATCTCGGTCGGCTTCTACGGCATGTCCACCTTCGAAGGCCCGATGATGTCGATCCGTGCGGTGAACTCGCTGTCGCATTACACCGACTGGACCATCGGTCACGTGCACTCGGGTGCGCTGGGCTGGAACGGCATGATCACCTTCGGCGCGCTGTACTTCCTGGTGCCCGTCCTGTGGAAGCGTGAGCGTCTGTACTCGCTGCAAATGGTCAGCTGGCACTTCTGGCTCGCCACCATCGGCATCGTGCTTTACGCGGCGTCGATGTGGGTCACCGGCATCATGGAAGGCCTGATGTGGCGTGAAGTGGATGCCAACGGCTTCCTGGTGAACTCGTTCGCCGACACTGTGGCCGCCAAGTTCCCGATGTATGTGGTGCGTGCTCTGGGTGGCGTGATGTTCGTCGCTGGTGCCTTGATCATGTGCTACAACCTGTGGATGACCGTCCGGAAAGCGCCGGCCAAAGAGGCCAGCCTGACCGTCGCGGTCCCGGCTGAATAAGGAGGGCCGGAGCAATGGCAATTCTCGACAAACACAAGATCCTCGAGACCAACGCGACCCTCCTGCTGATCTTCAGCTTCCTGGTCGTGACCATCGGTGGCATCGTTCAGATCACCCCGCTGTTCTATCTTGAGAACACAATCGAGAAGGTGGAGGGCATGCGCCCTTACACCCCTCTCGAGATGGCGGGGCGTGAGATCTACATCCGCGAAGGCTGCTATGTCTGCCACAGTCAGATGATCCGCCCGATGCGGGACGAGGTCGAACGGTACGGCCACTACTCGCTGGCGGCGGAATCGATGTACGATCACCCGTTCCAGTGGGGGTCCAAACGCACCGGGCCGGATCTGGCTCGTGTGGGTGGCCGCTACTCGGATCAATGGCACGTGGACCATCTGCGTGATCCGCAATCGGTGGTGCCGGAATCGGTGATGCCGAAATACGGCTTCCTCGAGCATCGCAAAATTGACGGCAAGTACATCGGTGATGTGATGGCCACCAATGCTCTGGTCGGGACACCCTATTCCGAAGAGATGCTGGAAAACGCACAAGCCGACTTCCTCGCTCAGGCCGACCCGGACAGCGACTATGACGGGCTGCTGGAGCGCTATGGCGACAAGGTCAACGTGCGCAACTTCGACGGCCAGCCCGAGTTGACCGAAGCTGATGCGTTGGTTGCCTATCTTCAGATGCTGGGCACGTTGGTCGATTTTTCGACCTTCACCCCGGACGCAAGCCGCTAAAGGAGAATCGTGATGGAAGAATACACAATTCTCAGGCAGTTCGCGGATAGCTGGATGTTGCTGCTGTTGTTCGCCTTCTTCGTTGGTATCGTCATCTGGGTTTTCCGCCCCGGTGCTAAGCAGGAATACAAGGACACCGCCAACATCCCCTTCCGGCATCAAGACAAACCCGCCACATCCAAGGAGGCGCGGCAATGAGCAAGACACCTGAAAAACAGCCGGGTGATCCGAACACAACCGGGCACAGCTGGGACGGGATCGAAGAGTTCGACAACCCGATGCCGCGCTGGTGGCTGTGGACATTCTATGTGACCATTATCTGGGCCGTGATCTACACGATCTTGTATCCAGCATGGCCCCTGGTGCAGTCGGCAACCGCCGGCGTCCTGGGCTGGTCTACACGGGCTTTGGTCCAGCAGGAGATGGTCGCATTCGAAGAGGCAAACGCACCCTGGAACGCCAAACTGGTGGAAACACCGCTGGAAGACATCGCAAAAGACGCTGAGCTTCAGCAATATGCCGTGAACTCCGGTGGTGCCGTGTTCCGTACCTGGTGTGCGCAGTGCCACGGTTCCGGTGCACAGGGCGCGCCGGGTTTCCCGAACCTGCTGGATGACGCCTGGCTGTGGGGTGGTACGATGGAAGACATCGTCTACACCGTCAGCTATGGTATCCGGAACGAAGAAAGCGACGATGCACGCTATTCCGAGATGCCTGCCTTCGGTGAAATCCTCGAGCATGATGAAATCACGCAGGTGGTTCAGTATGTCATGTCGCTGAGCAACGCACAGACCGATGACGCGGCGGCACAGGCGGGCAAGGTTGTCTTCGAAGACAACTGCGCGTCCTGCCATGGCGAGGATGGTACGGGTGACATCTTCCAGGGGGCACCGAACCTGACCGACGCAATCTGGCTATATGGTGGCAGCGAAGAGACTTTGACTGAAACTGTGACCTACAGCCGCTTTGGCGTCATGCCGAACTGGGATACCCGCCTGACCGAGGCGCAGATCCGTGCGGTATCCGCCTATGTCCACCAGTTGGGTGGTGGCCAGTAAGACCTAGAGGGCAACCTTCGGGCGGTTCGCCGCCCGAAGGCTGTAGCACCGGCTGTTCCATCTGTTCGCGCGTTTCCTGAACAGCCGGTGCTTTTTTACACTGAATTCCTGTTGTTTTGCCATTCCGTTCTTTGCAACGACGGCTGATCATCCGCATTCGGGCAGGTCTGACCCGGGGCTGCGACAATTGGTCGGCACTTGGAAAACTGCATGTACCGCGTGCAGCCGGTATCGCGCCACAAGCAGTTTTTCCGCCAAAATCGGCTAAAAATCGGGTAAAATACTTCATTTCCTGCGCCGGCAAGATGGGGCGATCTTCAAAAGATGTTTGCTCGATGCGCTTTTTGACCCATGTCAAAGTTCGCCTGTGCATGATCTGGAACAAGACGTCTTCAGAAGACCCATTTGTGGAGCCAGCCAGTGAGCGATTCCGATCCCGCCCCCAGCCTTTACGCCGCGCGTGAACCGATCTTTCCAAGACGTGTTTCGGGCAAGTTCCGCAACCTGAAATGGATCATCCTCATCGTGACGCTGGGCATCTACTACGTGACGCCTTGGATCAGATGGGATCGTGGCCCCAGCCTGCCGGATCAGGCTGTTCTGCTGGATCTGGCGAATCGGCGTTTCTATTTCTTCTGGATCGAGATCTGGCCGCACGAATTCTACTTTGTCGCCGGTCTGCTGATCATGGCAGGTTTGGGTCTGTTCCTGTTTACGTCAGCCTTGGGTCGCGTGTGGTGCGGATATGCGTGCCCGCAGACCGTCTGGACGGATCTGTTCATTCTGGTCGAGCGGTGGATTGAAGGTGACAGAAACGCCCGCCTGCGCCTGCACCGTCAGGAAAAGCTCGATTTCCGCAAAGCTCGCTTGCGGATCACCAAATGGACGGTCTGGTTTCTGATCGGATTGGCGACGGGTGGTGCCTGGGTGTTCTATTTCGCGGATGCACCGACGCTGGCCCGCGATCTTGTGACGGGCAACGCGCATCCCGTAGCGTACACGACGATGTTGATCCTGACGGGTACAACCTTCTTCTTCGGCGGGTTCGCCCGCGAGCAGATCTGTATCTATGCCTGCCCATGGCCGCGCATTCAGGCGGCGATGATGGATGAGGACACGCTGGTTGTCGGCTACCGCGAATGGCGGGGTGAACCGCGTGGCAAAGGCAAACGGACGGCCGATTCTGAATTGGGAGATTGTATCGACTGTATGGCCTGCGTGAATGTCTGCCCTGTCGGGATCGATATCCGGGATGGTCAGCAGCTGGAATGCATCACCTGTGCCCTTTGCATCGACGCGTGTGACGACATGATGGCCAAGATCGGTAAGCCACGAGGGCTGATCGACTACATGGCGTTGAGTGACGAAGCCCATGAGCGATCCGGTAAACCCGCCAAGAATGTCTGGAAGCACATTCTGAGGCCGCGGACGATCATGTATACCACGTTATGGGCGCTGGTCGGATTCGGGCTGCTGTTTGCACTGTTCATCCGTTCTGACATCGATCTGACTGTTGCGCCGGTGCGCAACCCCACCTTCGTCACCCTGTCGGACGGTACGATCCGCAACACCTATGACGTTCGTCTGCGCAACAAGCACGGTGAGGACCGTCTGTTCAAACTGTCTTTGGCGGGCGATCCGGCGATGCGACTGGAAATCGAGGGAACCAAGATCGATACTGTGAATGTCACGGCGGATACGGCACAATTGACCCGTGTATATGTGTTGGCACCTCGCGACAGCGGTCCGGCCGCAGCAGAGGCGACACCAGTGCGGATCTGGGTCGAAGACCTCAGCAGCGGCGAACGCGCCTACAAGGACACCACGTTTAACGGACGAGGGAACTGATCATGGCCGAACGGAAATTCACCGGAAAGCACGCTTTGGCCGTGTTTGTCGGCGCTTTTGGCGTGATCATCGCGGTGAACCTCGTGCTGGCCTACAATGCGGTGAAAACCTTTCCCGGGCTCGAGGTGAAGAACTCCTATGTCGCCAGTCAGGAGTTCAACGAGCGCCTGAAAGAGCAACAGGCGCTGGGCTGGACCGTTCGGGCTGAAACCAAAGGTGGCCTTCTGATCCTGCACATCACCGACGAAAGCGGTGCGCCGGTTGAGGTGCGCGAATTGCAGGCCGTGGTCGGCAGGGCAACCCATGTGCGCGACGACTTTGTGCCGGATTTTACGTTTGATGGCACGGCCTATGCCACGCCTGCCACACTGGGCAAGGGCAACTGGAACATCAGATTGGTGGCGCGTGACGGAAACGGGGCCGAATTCTCGCAGCGCGTTCCGCTATACGTGAAGGGGTAGGCATGACGGCTCAGCTTTCATCCGGTACAGCGGCCTGCCCGGGCTGCCTTGCGGCCCCGGCAGAACCGGCCCGGCCCATACCGGAGGATGTGCAGATCGCCTTGTCGCTGCCGGGCATTCATTGCTCGGCCTGTATCGCGACGGTCGAGCGTGAACTGAACGCGCATCCCGGCGTCGAAGATGCCCGGGTGAACCTGACGCTCAAACGCGCGATGATCAAAGCCACGCCGGAAACGCGCGCAAGCGATCTGATCCCGGTGCTTGAGCAGGCAGGATTCGAAGCACATGAGCTTGATCCGGGGGCTTTGTCCGCAACGCAGACGGACAAGGCCGGGCGTGATCTTCTGATGCGCCTGGCCGTGGCCGGGTTTGCATCCATGAACGTGATGTTGCTGTCGGTGTCGGTGTGGTCCGGTGCGACGGATGCAACACGGGACATGTTCCACTGGATTTCAGCGGCCATTGCACTGCCGGCCATTGCGTTCTCGGCCCAGCCGTTCTTTGCCAATGCCTGGAGCGCCCTGCGCGTGCGACGGCTGAATATGGATGTGCCGATTGTGCTGGCGATCCTGTTGGCACTGGTCACGTCGCTTTGGGAAACCGCGTTGAGCGGCGAGCATGCCTATTTCGACGCCGCTCTGACATTGACCTTCTTTCTGCTGGCCGGACGGTATCTTGATTACCGCACCCGTGCCGCGGCGCGATCTGCGGCCGAGGAATTGACCGCGTTGGAAGTTCCCCGCGCCATTCGTGTGGTCGATGGGGCCGAAGATGAAGTTCCCGTAGCCGAATTGCGTGTCGGAGATCTGATCCTTGTGCGACCGGGTGGGCGCATGCCGGTGGACGGCCAGATCGTGTCGGGTCAGTCCGAATTGGATCGATCCCTTCTGACGGGTGAGACGGTGCCTGTTTTTGCCGAAGCCGGGCAGGTTGTGAGCGCGGGTGAAGTCAACCTGACGGGTCCGCTGACAATCCGGGCAACGGCAGTGGGTGAAGACACGTCGCTCCATCGTATGGCTGATCTGGTCGCCATCGCCGAGTCTGGCCGGTCCCGCTATACCTCGTTGGCCGACAAGGCTGCCAAGCTCTATGCGCCCGGGGTTCATATTCTGTCGGCGCTCAGCTTTGTTGGGTGGTACATCTATTCCGGTGACGTGCGCACGGCACTGAACATCGCGGCGGCTGTTCTGATTATTACCTGCCCCTGTGCGTTGGGCCTTGCCGTGCCTGCGGTAACCACCGCCGCGTCGGGCCGGTTGTTCCGCAAAGGGATGCTGATCAAGCACGCCACTGCACTGGAGCGGTTGTCCGAAGCCGACACAGTTGTATTCGACAAGACGGGCACGCTGACATCCGGCGCGCCGGAACTGGTCAATCTAGGAGACCATGCCCGCGCCAAGGTCGAGGTCGCTCTGGCGCTGGCCGAGGCTTCTGCGCATCCTTTGTCCGTATCACTGGCAAAAGCGGCGCGTGCGGCGGGGATCAAACCAGCAAATGTGCGGGGAATAGCCGAGGTTCCCGGCTATGGCACCGAGGGGGAATTCCGCGGTCAACGCGTTCGCCTGGGTCGGGCGGCCTGGGTCGGCGCGGATCAGGGCACCGACACTTCGGCCTGGTTGGCAATCGGCGAGGACGCACCCGTGGCCTTCCGATTCTCGGACGCGTTGCGCCCGGGCGCCGCTGAGGCGGTGGATGCCCTGCGTGCTTCGGGCAAACATGTGCTTCTGATGTCAGGGGATTCGCAGGGGGCGGTGCGCGCCTTGGCGGAAAAACTGGGAATCACGGATTGGATCGCCGAGGCATTGCCGCAGGACAAGGCAAGACGCATTCAGAATCTCAGCGATGAGGGCCACAAAGTTCTGATGGTTGGCGACGGGCTGAACGATACCGCCGCTTTGGCGGCGGCGCATGTGTCGATCTCTCCGGCCTCTGCGCTGGATGCGGCGCGGGTCGCGTCGGATATCGTGCTGTTGGGCAACGATCTTTCACCCATTGCGGATGCGTGCGACACGGCCGTCAAAGCCACCAGGCGCATTCGCGAGAACTTCAGAATCGCAACCATTTACAACGTGATCGCTGTTCCTCTGGCCGTTGCCGGACTGGCGACGCCACTGATCGCGGCCTTGGCGATGTCGACCTCGTCCATTACCGTGTCCCTGAACGCCCTGCGGCTGAGGTAACCTGAATGGAAGTGCTTGCCTATCTGATCCCGATTTCCCTGTTTCTGGGGGGCGTTGGTCTGGCCGCCTTTGTCTATACCGTTCGCACGAACCAGTACGAAGACCCAGAAGGTGACGCGCGCCGGATCCTGAGCGATGAATGGGATGACAAACCCAAACCCTGAACGAATACCCGATACAGGCAGAGTTGAACCAACTGCCCTTGAAATTGCCGCAATGCCCGGCTATGTCCGGCCCATCCGCTAGCAGAGAGAACACGCCAAATGGCCACCACCAATCCGATCCAGTTCATTCAGCAGGTCCGAGCCGAAGTCTCAAAGGTCGTCTGGCCGACCCGGCGCGAGGTGCTGTTGACCACGGTAATGGTCTTCATCATGGCGGCGTTGACGGCTGTATTTTTCGCTTTGGTCGATCTGGGTATCCGGGGTGGTCTGCAACTGATCCTGGGTGCTTTCAGCTAGACGGAATCGGCGCGCTGAAACGTCTCTGCCCCCTTGCGCTGCGGGCAATGTCAGAGTAGGTGACGCGGTACTATTCGGAATGGGCGTGTGGCGATTCGGGCTGCGCGCCGCTTTTTATTCCGGATGGCGTGACAAGATTTTAATGACGGGTGTGTCCGGTACGCTTGATGCCCCGAAGACAAACAAGGACGACAGGTTCATGGCGAAACGGTGGTACTCGGTCAGCGTTCTTTCGAATTTCGAAAAGAAGATCGCAGAACAGATCCGCACGTCGGTGGCTGAACAGGGCCTTGAGGACGATATCGACGAAGTTCTGGTGCCCACCGAAGAGGTGATCGAAGTGCGCCGGGGCAAGAAGGTCACGACCGAACGCCGCTTTATGCCCGGCTACGTGCTGGTGCATATGGAAATGTCGGATCAGGGGTACCACCTGATCAACTCGATCAACCGCGTCACCGGTTTCCTGGGCCCGCAAGGCCGCCCGATGCCGATGCGCGATGCTGAGGTCAATCAGATCCTCAATCGTGTTCAGGAAGGTGAAGAAGCACCCAAGCTGATGATCAGCTTCGAGGTCGGTGAGAAGGTCAAGGTCAACGACGGCCCGTTCGAGGATTTCGACGGCATGGTCGAAGGTGTGGACGACGAAAACCAGAAGCTGAAGGTTTCGGTTTCGATCTTCGGACGGGAAACTCCGGTCGAGCTGGACTTCACGCAGGTCACCAAGCAGAGCTGAGGAAACTCTCCCAAAGAATTGAAACGCCGCGATGCCAAGGGCAACGCGGCGTTTTTTTGTTCAGGTATTCGCTGAAAACGTATCGACCTATTGCGCCTGAACCATGGCCGCGCGCAAGAGTTGCGGGCGGTCGGTCTGGGATGGCAGGAACACAGCCTGCGATCCGGCATCCAGTGCCGAAAGGCTCGCGTCATACCACTGCATCGCAAGGTCGCGACGTTTCTGCACACCGAAGCCTTCGCGCAGATGGTGGCCAATCAACTCGCCATAGGCCGGCTCACCCATTGCGACCAGCATCAGGGCAGATCCAAGCGCGGCATCCATGTTGTCCTGACGATAGCCGATCGCCAGGCAGACCTTGCTTGTCGCGGCAAGATCTTGGGGGCTGAGGCCCGAGTCCAGCGCCAGCTTGCGCATCTGGGTTTCAGCCTCGGTTTTCGAGTTGATCGACAGAGCATCAACCTGAGGCGCCACCATTTCACCGTATGAATCGCATTGGGCGCTGACCTGCTCCGGTGTCAGTCCCTGGATATCCTGAATCAGATCTTCACCGCGCGCCATCGCGTAGCTGCGGGCAAGGCAGAACTGTTCACTGAGCGCAAAGTCGGGATCGGACATGTTCGCCAGGGTCGTATAGCCGCCATTGGTAGATGTTTGCAGCATGACCCCGCTACAGCGATTGGCCAGCGACGGGCCTCCGGTGCCGCCGGAAAACAGGCTCGGCAGGCTGGCAGACGTTGTTTCGGTTGTCTCGGGCTCAGGTTCTTGCGGTGTCGCAACCGGAACAGGTTGTGCCGGGGCGGTTTGTGCCGGAGCCTGAGGGGCAGCAGCCAAAGCAGATCCCGTTTGCACCTGACGGCGATACGCCATCAGAAGCGGTTGACCCGCAAGTTGCGTCGTCGCCTGTCCACCGCTTGTAGCCCAGTAATAGGCTTGCATCAGAAAGTCATACTGATACGGCTGAAAATCATAGCCGTTTACAGGATAACCCATCGAGGCCTGATAGCGTTCGATTGCGGACCGGGTGCCGCGACCGACCTGACCATCGACCCGTCCTGCATTGTACCCGAAGTAATTGAGCGCGGTCTGGGTTTGCGCACCTTGCGTGGTCGATGGAATACCTGACCGATAGGTGCGGTTCGATGTGGTTGTTCGCTGAGATTTCTTCTTTTGTTGGTCCTTGCCAATTGCGTAACCAACGATCCCGCCGACGACCGCACCACCAAGAAACTCTCCAGCGTCGGCCCGCGCCGTTTGAGGGATGGCCGCAGCAAGAGAAAAGGCGATGCCAAGAGTTAAAGCCAAACGAAGTATCATAATTAACCTCCACCAATAATCACATTTTTAACGGATTATAGCACGGTCATCCATGTTGTGGGGAAGCAAGCGCCTATGTTGCGATTGATCGGCGGCGAACTGGTGGTTTTTCACGTCTTTGCAAATTGTTAGAGGAATTCGAAACTGTACGGAGACACGCGTGCAGCCTCGCAGGCGGCAAGAATCCTCTCGGGGTTTGATTCGGTGTTGTCCGATTGGCGCGCCAACCACTTGTCATCTCTCCTGATCCCATGTAAACGCCGCCTCTATCGTCTTCGGGCGAGATTCTCTCGTGGGAGGTTGCCGGGGTCGCGATCCCGGACCGGACCACGCAACATAATCTGGGTGGGACGCGTTTCACCCAAGTTGAAAGGAAAACCAAATGGCCAAGAAGCTTGCTGGTACAATGAAACTGCAGGTTCCTGCAGGTCAGGCGAACCCGTCGCCGCCAGTTGGTCCGGCGCTGGGTCAGCGCGGCATCAACATCATGGAATTCTGCAAGGCGTTCAACGCCAAGACAGCAGACATGGAGCCCGGCGCTCCGTGCCCGACCGTGATCACCTATTATCAGGACAAGTCCTTCACCATGGACATCAAGACGCCGCCCGCGTCTTATTACCTGAAAAAAGCGGCTGGTCTGAAGCCGGTCGGCAAGCGTAACCGCCCCCGTGGCGCGGAGAACCCCGGCCGTGAGACCGTGGCAACCGTGACCACCAAGCAGGTGCGCGAGATCGCCGAAGCCAAAATGAAGGATCTGAACGCGACCGACGTCGAAGGCGCAATGAAGATCATCCTGGGCTCGGCCCGTTCCATGGGCATCGAGGTGAAATAAGATGGCAAAACTCGGTAAACGTACCCGCGCTGCGCGCGAAGCTGTCGCCGGCAAGGAAAACCTGTCGGTTGAAGAAGCAGTTGCCCTGGTCAAAGCCAACGCAACCTCGAAATTCGACGAGACCATCGAAATCGCGATGAACCTGGGCGTTGACACCCGTCACGCAGACCAGATGGTTCGCGGTGTTGTCGGCCTGCCGAACGGCACAGGTAAAGCGATGCGCGTTGCCGTGTTCGCACGTGGCCCCAAGGCGGACGAAGCGAAAGAAGCAGGCGCGGATATCGTTGGTGCAGAAGACCTGATGGAAAGCATCCAGGCCGGCAACATCGACTTTGACCGTTGCATCGCAACCCCGGACATGATGCCGATCGTCGGTCGTCTGGGTAAGGTTCTGGGCCCCCGCAACCTGATGCCGAACCCCAAGGTCGGCACCGTGACCATGGACGTGAAAGCGGCCGTGGAAGCAGCCAAGGGTGGTGAAGTTCAGTTCAAGGCGGAAAAAGGTGGTGTCGTGCACGCAGGCGTTGGCAAGGCGTCGTTCGACGAAGCCAAGCTGGCGGAAAACGTTCGTGCCTTCATCTCGGCCGTTGCCAAGGCGAAACCGTCGGGCGCCAAGGGCACCTATATGAAGAAAATCGCGCTGAGTTCGACCATGGGCCCAGGCGTGACCGTGGATGTGGCGCAAGCTTCGGGCGAATAAGCCGACACGTTCTTTCGGAAAGTCGAGCCCCGGGCGGTCATCCTGCCCGGGGTTTTCTTTTGCTCTCAGATAGCAGGTTCGACTGTGACCTGATTGGGTATTTCGCGCACGCGTGCCTTGTCGGCCTCCAGCCTGAGGTCGCGCTCGGCAACGGTCAATGCCTGGTTCGCAGCCGCCCGGGCCGCGGTTGTCATTGCTCCGTCTTGAGTCTGCGTCAGTCGGGTCAGCGCGCTGAGAATGGCCTCGTGGACTTCGATTTTGTCACCGGCATCCCGGGAAATGGCCGCATAAGCGTCACGCAGGAACGTGTCGATCGCGATCTCGGGGGCATGGATTCTCGGGAATTGCGGGTCGGCGGGTTGGGTGGGCCGCGAGCCAAGTGGCAGGAGAACCCGCAGCAACCTCTCGACCATCTGAATTGCCGTCATTGGGTCGTTGATGCCCGGCGAGAGCGCGCGCTGCGCGATTTCGGACAGGGTTTGAATGCCAAAGCGGGGGTCTTGATTGAAGCTGCGCTCGGTCCCGATCACGAAGGCTTCCCCGATGGTTTCACCATCCATTTTCCGGGTCGCTCTGGCCAGGGGCTGGCCTTCCGTCACGAATTGCCCCGGCAGCGCCATGATCCAGATCTCGCAGTCATTCTCTTCGGCGCAGGAGTTCAGCATACCGACATCCACGTGGCGCACATTCCCTGTCGAACTGGCCCGCACGTCGTGACCTGTTTGCGGAACATCCGCGGCGGCTTGATACGGAATGGCTCCGAGGCACGGCAGTTCTATGGCTCGGGCCAAGGTGCCCCTGGCGTTGTTTTCTATCTTGCGCGCCGTTTCGGAGATGCTGCCATAGCTGGGCAATTGGTCGATCCAGAGCAAGAGCGCCAGTGTCACCAAAAAGATCACCACCAAGGTGAACGCAAGCGCAACGGCGATGGACTGCTGGGTGTAGACCCCGGTTTCGACAAGGATCAGCGATACGAGCGCGAAGATGAATGCGCCGAGAAACGTGGCCAGCACGTTTTGCGAGACACTGTCTTCTTCGATCACCTGCTGGGCGCGCGGGGAGGACTGGTTCGAGGCCCATCGCTGTGCCGCGACCATGATCGACAGCGAAAAGGTCGTGACCGCCAGCATGGACGACGCCAGAATGCCGAGGATCTTTGCCACGGCCTCGGTGCTCAGCCGTTGTGTGAGAAAGTCGGGGACGAAGCCGCCGAGGTAGGTGCCAATCCCTGCGCTGACCACGGCGAGAGCGGCGATCAGGCTGGTGCGAACCCACAATTGGCGAGAAATCTGACGAAACAGGAATTGCGGCTTGGAAATGGATTTCAACTTGATCATCCGTTGATCCTGTTCGGGTTTGCGGTCATTGTCTACCGGCTTGGGGTTCGGGCCAATTTACCCCTTGGAAACCCCGGCCATCTGCCCTAATAAGACCTGCGGAACAAAGCGTGCGATTCGTCGTGCGCTTTGTTTTGTTTCGTCCAAGACGGTGGGTGGGTCCATTCGGCCCCTTAATTCCCTGCCTGAGACGGGTAAGACCAAAGAATTCTGGGGGTCCCACCCTCGGGCGCATTTTGGCCAATCCCGTAACAAGGACCTGAACGCCGAAGCGAAAGCTGCGGCAAATATGAGCCGGGGTGAGATTTCGCCCCTAACTTGGAGAGAACTGTGGATAGAGCCCAGAAAGAGAAAGTGGTCGAGGAACTCGGCCAAATCTTCGAAAGCTCTGGCGTCGTAGTGGTTGCCCACTACGCCGGTCTGACAGTTGCCGAGATGCAGGACCTGCGCGCGCGTGCACGCGAAGCGGGCGGTTCCGTGCGTGTTGCCAAGAACAGGCTCGCCAAAATCGCCCTCGAGGGTAAGCCGTGTGAAAACATGGCCGACCTGCTGACAGGGATGACCGTTCTGACCTATTCCGAGGACCCTGTGGCAGCAGCCAAAGTGGCCGAGGACTTCGCCAAGGAGAACAAGAAGTTCGAAATCCTTGGCGGTGCAATGGGCGAGAACGCTCTGGACCGCAAAGGCGTCGAAGCTGTTTCGAAAATGCCGTCTCGCGAGGAGCTTATTGCTTCGATCGTGGGCTGCATTGGCGCACCTGCTTCGAACATCGCCGGCGCGATTGGCGCACCTGCAAGCAATATCGCAAGCATCCTTTCCACCATCGAAGAGAAGGCGGAAGCTGCGTAAGCGGTTGGCACTGAATGATCTGCGTGGGGCGCATGCCCTGACGTTGGAACACACACTGTAAACGGAAAGAGCTGATAAAATGGCTGATCTGAAAGCACTCGCAGAAAGCATCGTGGGTCTGACCCTGCTGGAAGCACAAGAACTGAAAACCATCCTCAAAGACGAATACGGCATCGAGCCCGCAGCTGGCGGCGCCGTAATGGTCGCAGGTGCAGCTGGCGACGCCGGTGGTGCAGCTGAGGAAGAAAAAACCGAATTCGACGTCGTTCTGAAGAACGCCGGCGCATCGAAAATCAACGTCATCAAAGAAGTTCGCGGCATCACCGGCCTGGGCCTGAAAGAAGCCAAGGAACTGGTCGAAGCCGGCGGCAAGATCAAAGAAGGCGTGGACAAAGCAGAAGCAGAAGACGTCAAAGCCAAGCTGGAAGCAGCTGGCGCCGAAGTCGAGCTGGCCTAAGCTTGGTCTCAGGTGCATCGCTGATGTGCCGAAAAATTTGGCTGGGTCCGGAGAAATCCGGGTCCAGCCGAACCTGTCTTAGAAAGGGCCTCAAGACCTGAGGCGTTTTCTAAGACACGGTTTTCGGATCGGGAGGCCGCCTTCGGGACGGTGGCCATGAATTGATCCGGACGTGTTGTCTCGATTGTGCAAGATGCCGGGGCCCGACGGTGTCTTTGCCCGCTGAGAACATCGAAAGGTGACATCTGACATGGCTCAAACGTTCCTTGGCCAGAAACGTCTTCGTAAATATTACGGCAAAATCCGCGAAGTGCTGGAAATGCCGAACCTCATTGAGGTACAGAAATCTTCTTATGATCTTTTCCTGCGCTCCGGCGATGCAGAGCAGCCGACGGACGGCGAAGGCATCAAAGGTGTGTTCCAGTCGGTTTTCCCGATCAAGGATTTCAACGAAACCTCCGTTCTGGAATTCGTGAAATACGATCTGGAAAAACCCAAATACGACGTCGAAGAATGTATGCAACGCGACATGACCTACAGCGCGCCGCTGAAGGTTACACTGCGTCTGATCGTGTTCGATGTCGATGAGGATACCGGTGCTAAATCGGTAAAAGACATCAAGGAACAGGATGTCTTCATGGGCGATATGCCTTTGATGACGCCGAACGGCACCTTTGTCGTGAACGGGACCGAGCGTGTGATCGTATCGCAGATGCACCGTTCGCCCGGCGTGTTCTTTGACCATGACAAAGGCAAGACCCATTCCTCGGGCAAGCTGCTGTTTGCCTGCCGTATCATCCCGTATCGCGGCAGCTGGCTGGACTTTGAGTTCGACGCCAAGGACATCGTGTTCGCCCGGATCGACCGTCGCCGCAAACTGCCTGTGACAACCCTGCTTTATGCGCTGGGTCTGGATCAGGAAGCGATCATGGACGCGTATTACAACACCGTGTCCTACAAGCTGGACAAGAATAAGGGTTGGGTCACTCCGTTCTTCCCCGAGCGCGTGCGCGGCACCCGCCCGACCTATGATCTGATCGACGCCAAATCAGGTGAAGTGATTGCTGAAGCGGGCAAGAAAGTAACGCCTCGCGCGGTCAAGAAGCTGATCGACGAAGGCACCGTTACCGATCTGCTGGTTCCGTTTGATCACATCGTTGGCAAGTATGTCGCCAAGGACATCATCAACGAAGAAACCGGCGCGATCTATGTCGAAGCCGGTGATGAACTGACGCTGGAATATGACAAAGATGGCGACCTGATCGGCGGTACCGTCAAGGAACTGATCGACGCGGGCATCACCGACATCCCGGTTCTGGACATCGACAACGTCAATGTCGGCCCGTACATGCGCAACACCATGGCTCAGGACAAGAACGTGAACCGTGAAAGCGCGCTGATGGATATCTACCGCGTCATGCGTCCGGGTGAGCCGCCCACCGTCGAGGCTGCGTCGGCCCTGTTCGACACGCTGTTCTTCGACAGCGAGCGTTATGACCTGTCCGCCGTCGGCCGCGTGAAGATGAATATGCGTCTGGCACTGGACGCGCCCGACACCCTGCGTACTCTGCGCCGCGAAGACATCGTGGCCTGCATCAAGGCGCTGGTGGAACTGCGTGACGGCAAAGGCGATGTGGACGATATCGACCACCTCGGCAACCGTCGTGTGCGTTCGGTCGGCGAACTGATGGAAAACCAGTACCGCGTCGGCCTGCTGCGCATGGAGCGCGCCATCAAGGAGCGCATGTCGTCGGTCGAGATCGACACCGTCATGCCGCAGGATCTGATCAACGCGAAACCGGCCGCGGCCGCGGTGCGTGAATTCTTCGGCAGCTCGCAGCTGTCGCAGTTCATGGACCAGACCAACCCGCTGTCGGAAGTCACCCACAAACGCCGTCTTTCGGCGCTTGGCCCCGGTGGTCTGACCCGTGAGCGTGCGGGCTTCGAGGTGCGCGACGTTCACCCGACCCACTATGGCCGGATGTGCCCGATCGAAACGCCGGAAGGCCCGAACATCGGTCTGATCAACTCGCTGGCCACCTTTGCCCGCGTGAACAAGTACGGCTTCATCGAAACGCCTTATCGCGTCGTGAAAGACGGGCAGGTGACCGACGAGGTCCACTACATGTCCGCGACCGAGGAAATGCGTCACACCGTGGCGCAGGCCAACGCGACGCTGGATGAAAGCGGCAAGTTCATCAACGATCTGGTCTCGACCCGTCAGGCGGGTGACTACACCCTGGCCCCGCGCGAGAATGTCGACCTGATCGACGTGTCGCCGAAACAGCTGGTGTCGGTTGCGGCCTCGCTGATTCCGTTCCTGGAAAACGACGACGCGAACCGCGCTCTGATGGGCTCGAACATGCAACGTCAGGCGGTTCCGCTGCTGCGGGCCGAGGCGCCGCTGGTCGGTACCGGCATCGAGGAAAAGGTTGCCATCGACTCGGGCGCTGCGATTCAGGCGAAACGCGCCGGTATCATCGACCAGGTCGATGCCCAGCGTATCGTGATCCGCGCCACCGAAGATCTGGAACTGGGCGACGCTGGCGTGGACATCTATCGTCTGCGCAAGTTCCAGCGGTCGAACCAGAACACCTGCATCAACCAGCGTCCGCTGATCAAGGTGGGTGACACCGTCCAGAAGGGCGAGGTCATTGCCGATGGTCCGTCGACCGATATGGGTGAACTGGCTTTGGGTAAGAACGTGGTCGTCGCGTTCATGCCGTGGAACGGTTACAACTACGAAGACTCGATCCTGATCTCGGAACGTATCGCGCGTGATGACGTCTTTACCTCGGTCCATATCGAGGAGTTTGAAGTCGCCGCCCGTGACACCAAGCTGGGCCCGGAAGAGATCACCCGCGACATCCCGAACGTTGGTGAAGAAGCGCTGCGCAACCTCGACGAGGCCGGCATCGTTTACATCGGCGCGGATGTGGAGCCGGGCGACATTCTGGTCGGCAAGATCACTCCGAAGGGCGAAAGCCCGATGACCCCGGAAGAAAAGCTGCTGCGCGCCATTTTCGGTGAAAAAGCATCTGACGTACGCGACACCTCGCTGCGCGTGAAGCCGGGCGATTACGGTACGGTCGTCGAGGTTCGCGTCTTCAACCGTCACGGCGTCGAAAAGGACGAGCGTGCGTTGCAGATCGAGCGTGAGGAAGTCGAACGTCTGGCCCGTGACCGGGACGACGAGCTGGCGATCCTTGACCGCAACATCTATGCACGTCTGCAAGGTCTGATCCTGGGCAAAACCGCTGTCAAAGGCCCGAAAGGCGTCAAAGCGGGGTCGGTGATCACCGAGGAGCTGCTGGAAACCCTGACCCGTGGTCAGTGGTGGCA
The DNA here is from genome assembly GCF_059610125.1 of Ruegeria sp. YTSA144. Classification (NCBI taxonomy): domain Bacteria; kingdom Pseudomonadati; phylum Pseudomonadota; class Alphaproteobacteria; order Rhodobacterales; family Roseobacteraceae; genus Ruegeria; species Ruegeria sp. YTSA144. Next base: position 12,500 of record NZ_JBXWNA010000014.1, on the reverse strand, counting down.
GCTGGCGCTGGAAGACGAGAAGGACGCGCAGATCGTCGAAGCTCTGAACGAGCAGTACGAAGTGCAAAAGCGTGCTCTGGACGCCCGTTTCGAAGACAAGGTCGAGAAAGTCCGTCGTGGCGACGATCTGCCGCCGGGTGTGATGAAGATGGTCAAAGTCTTCATCGCCGTGAAACGCAAGTTGCAGCCGGGCGACAAGATGGCCGGTCGTCACGGGAACAAGGGGGTGATTTCCAAGGTTGTTCCGATGGAAGACATGCCGTTCCTGGCCGATGGTACGCCGGTTGACTTCTGTCTGAACCCGCTGGGTGTGCCTTCGCGTATGAACGTTGGTCAGATCCTTGAAACCCACATGGGTTGGGCCGCACGCGGTCTGGGTCTGAACATCGATGAGGCGCTGCAGGAATACCGCCGTTCAGGCGACCTGACGCCGGTCCGTGACGCGATGAAACACGCCTATGGCGAGGATGTCTATGAAGAGGGCATCAGCGGCATGGACGAGGATCAGCTGATCGAAGCGGCCAGCAACGTCACCCGCGGTGTTCCGATCGCTACCCCGGTCTTTGACGGCGCCAAAGAGGCGGACGTCAACGATGCGCTGGTGCGTGCGGGCTTCTCGCAAAGCGGTCAGTCGATCCTGTTCGACGGTCGTACGGGTGAGCAATTCGCACGTCCGGTGACCGTGGGCATCAAGTACCTGCTGAAACTGCACCACCTTGTGGACGACAAAATCCACGCGCGTTCGACCGGGCCGTACAGCCTGGTCACCCAGCAGCCGCTGGGTGGTAAGGCGCAGTTCGGTGGTCAGCGCTTTGGTGAGATGGAGGTCTGGGCTCTGGAAGCTTACGGCGCCGCCTACACCCTGCAGGAGATGCTGACGGTGAAATCGGATGACGTCGCCGGCCGGACCAAGGTCTATGAGTCGATCGTCAAGGGCGAGGATAACTTTGAAGCGGGCGTACCGGAATCGTTCAACGTTCTGGTGAAAGAAGTCCGTGGCCTCGGCCTGAATATGGAACTCCTGGATGCGGAGGTTGAGGAGTGAGGGCGCTGCCCTTTCTCCCGTCCCCCCTTCCGCAAGATTTGAGGTAACAAATGAACCAGGAAATCACCAACAACCCGTTCAACCCGCTGACGCCGCCGAAAGTCTTTGACGAAATCAAAGTCTCATTGGCCAGCCCTGAACGGATTCTGTCTTGGTCCTATGGTGAGATCAAGAAACCCGAAACCATCAACTACCGGACGTTCAAGCCTGAACGTGACGGTCTGTTCTGCGCGCGTATCTTTGGCCCGATCAAAGATTACGAATGCCTGTGCGGCAAATATAAGCGGATGAAGTATCGCGGCGTTGTCTGCGAAAAGTGTGGCGTGGAAGTCACCCTGCAGAAAGTCCGCCGCGAGCGTATGGGCCACATCGAACTGGCCGCGCCTGTTGCACATATCTGGTTCCTGAAATCGCTGCCCAGCCGCATCGGTCTGATGCTGGACATGACGCTGCGCGATCTGGAACGTGTTCTGTACTTTGAAAACTATGTCGTCATCGAGCCCGGTCTGACTGACCTGACCTACGGCCAGATGCTAACCGAAGAAGAGTACATGGATGCGCAGGATGCCTATGGCATGGACGCGTTCACCGCCAATATCGGTGCCGAAGCCATCCGTGAGATGCTGGCCCAGATCGATCTGGAAGCCGAAGCCGAGCAGCTGCGCGCTGATCTGGCCGAAGCAACCGGCGAGCTGAAGCCCAAGAAAATCATCAAGCGTCTGAAGGTTGTTGAATCCTTCCTCGAGTCGGGCAACCGGCCCGAATGGATGGTGATGACCGTGATCCCGGTCATTCCGCCGGAACTGCGTCCGCTGGTTCCGCTGGATGGTGGCCGCTTTGCGACTTCGGATCTGAACGATCTGTATCGCCGCGTCATCAACCGGAACAACCGTCTGAAGCGTCTGATCGAACTGCGCGCGCCTGACATCATCGTCCGCAACGAAAAGCGGATGTTGCAGGAATCCGTGGATGCTCTGTTCGACAATGGCCGTCGTGGCCGCGTGATCACCGGCGCCAACAAGCGTCCGTTGAAATCGCTGTCGGACATGCTGAAAGGCAAGCAGGGCCGCTTCCGTCAGAACCTTCTGGGTAAGCGCGTCGACTTCTCGGGCCGTTCGGTCATCGTGACCGGCCCCGAGCTGAAGCTGCACCAGTGTGGTCTGCCCAAGAAGATGGCGCTGGAACTGTTCAAGCCGTTCATCTACTCGCGCCTTGAAGCCAAGGGTCTGTCTTCGACCGTGAAACAGGCGAAGAAACTGGTCGAGAAAGAGCGTCCCGAAGTGTGGGATATCCTCGATGAGGTGATCCGCGAACACCCTGTCATGCTGAACCGTGCGCCGACGCTGCACCGTCTTGGCATTCAGGCGTTCGAACCTGTCCTGATCGAAGGCAAGGCGATCCAGCTGCACCCGCTGGTCTGTTCGGCCTTCAACGCCGACTTCGACGGCGACCAGATGGCCGTTCACGTCCCACTGAGTCTTGAGGCCCAGCTGGAAGCGCGTGTTCTGATGATGTCGACGAACAACGTTCTGTCGCCTGCAAACGGCGCGCCGATCATCGTTCCGTCGCAGGATATGATCCTGGGTCTGTACTATGTGACCCTGGAACGCGAAGGCATGCCGGGCGAAGGCAAGGTCTTTGGGTCGATCGACGAAGTTCAGCATGCGTTGGACGCGGGCGAGGTGCATCTGCACTCGAAAATCACTGCCCGGATCGCGCAGATCGACGAAGAAGGCAACGAAGTTCAGAAGCGTTATGAAACCACTCCGGGCCGTCTGCGTCTGGGTGCGTTGCTGCCGATGAACAACAAGGCACCGTTCGATCTGGTCAACCGTCTGTTGCGGAAAAAAGAAGTGCAGCAGGTGATCGACACCGTCTACCGTTACTGCGGTCAGAAAGAGTCGGTGATCTTCTGTGACCAGATCATGTCGATGGGCTTCAAGGAAGCGTTCAAGGCGGGCATCTCGTTCGGCAAGGATGACATGGTCATCCCGGACGACAAGTGGAGCATCGTCGACGAAACGCGCAGTCAGGTGAAAGACTTTGAACAGCAGTACATGGACGGCCTGATCACTCAGGGCGAAAAGTACAACAAGGTTGTCGATGCCTGGTCGAAGTGTAACGACCGCGTGACCGAGGCGATGATGAGCACGATCTCGGACGTAGCCAAGGCCGAAGACGGGTCGGACATGGAGCCGAACTCGGTCTACATGATGGCCCACTCGGGTGCGCGTGGCTCGGTCACTCAGATGAAACAGCTGGGCGGTATGCGCGGCCTGATGGCCAAGCCGAACGGTGACATCATCGAGACGCCGATCATCTCGAACTTCAAGGAAGGTCTGACCGTTCTCGAGTACTTCAACTCGACCCACGGTGCCCGTAAGGGTCTGTCGGATACCGCTCTGAAGACGGCAAACTCGGGTTACCTGACCCGTCGTCTGGTGGACGTGGCGCAGGACTGCATCGTTCGTGAGATCGACTGCGGCACCGAGCGTGCGATCACCGCCGAAGCAGCCGTGAATGACGGTGAGGTTGTCGCCTCGCTGGCCGAACGTGTGCTGGGCCGTGTAGCCGCTGACGATGTTCTGCGTCCGGGCACCGATGAGGTGATCGTCGCAGCCGGTCAGCTCATCGACGAACGTATGGCCGACATGATCGACGAAGCCGGTGTTCAGTCGATGCGCATCCGCTCGCCTCTGACCTGCGAATCCGAGGAAGGCGTCTGTGCGACCTGCTATGGTCGTGACCTTGCACGCGGTACCATGGTGAACACGGGTGAAGCTGTCGGTATCATCGCGGCGCAGTCCATCGGTGAACCCGGTACACAGCTGACCATGCGGACCTTCCACATCGGTGGTGTTGCGCAAGGTGGTCAGCAGTCGTTCCAGGAAGCCAGCCAGGAAGGTGTCGTTTCCTTCGAGAACCCGCAGATTCTGGTCAACGCAGCAGGCGAAAGCCTGGTCATGGGCCGGAACATGAAGTTGGTGATCAAGGACGAACACGGCGAAGAGCGTGCCAGCCACAAGCTGGGCTATGGCTCCAAGCTGTTCGTCAAGGACGGCACCAAGGTGGCCCGTGGCGACAAGCTGTTCGAGTGGGATCCCTACACCCTGCCGATCATCGCCGAGAAAGCCGGTACTGCAAAATATGTCGATCTGGTTTCGGGCCTCGCTGTCCGCGACGAGACCGACGAAGCAACCGGCATGACCCAAAAGATCGTGATCGACTGGCGTGCCGCCCCCAAGGGCAGCGACCTCAAGCCCGAGATCATTCTGGTGGACGACAACGGCGAGCCGGTCCGCAACGACGCGGGCAACCCGGTTCACTATCCGATGTCGGTGGATGCGATCCTGTCGGTCGAAGATGGCCAGAAGATCGAGGCCGGCGACGTCGTCGCGCGTATTCCGCGCGAAGGTGCCAAGACCAAGGACATCACCGGTGGTCTGCCGCGTGTGGCCGAACTGTTCGAAGCGCGCCGTCCCAAGGATCACGCGATCATCGCCGAGGCAGATGGTTACGTGCGCTTTGGCCGCGACTACAAGAACAAGCGCCGCATCAGCATCGAACCGGCGGACGAGTCCATGGAGACCATCGAATACATGGTGCCCAAGGGCAAGCACATCCCGGTCGCCGAAGGGGATTTCATCCAGAAGGGTGAATACCTGATGGACGGTAACCCTGCGCCGCATGACATCCTGTCCATCATGGGTGTCGAAGCGCTGGCGGATTACATGATCGACGAAGTGCAGGACGTGTATCGCCTGCAAGGCGTGAAGATCAACGACAAGCACATCGAGGTCATCGTGCGCCAGATGTTGCAGAAGTGGGAGATCCTGGATTCGGGCGACACCACCCTGCTGAAAGGCGAACATGTCGACAAGCAGGAGTTCGACGCGGCCAACGAGAAGACCATCGCCCGCGGTGGTCGCCCTGCTCAGGGTGAGCCGATCCTGCTGGGGATCACCAAAGCTTCGTTGCAGACGCGCTCGTTCATCTCTGCGGCGTCGTTCCAGGAGACCACCCGCGTGCTGACCGAAGCTTCGGTTCAGGGCAAGAAGGACAAGCTGGTCGGCCTGAAAGAGAACGTCATCGTCGGTCGCCTGATCCCCGCCGGTACCGGTGGGGCAACCCAGGCCGTCCGCCACATCGCGCAGTCGCGTGACAACGTGGTGATCGAAGCACGCCGGGAAGAGGCCGAGGCCGCCGCCGCCCTGGCCGCACCGATCATGGATGATGATATGGTCGGGGATGAGCTGGACGTTCTGGTCGAAACACCGGAAAGCCGCGAATAAACCGCGTCATTCAAAACCAAAAAAAGGCCCTGCGATTTCGTGGGGCCTTTTTTGTTGCCGCTTCAGGTACGCAATTGTGAACCTTCGTGACAGAGCGCAGCCTTTGACCCTATTGCATCAGGCTTGTGGTTCTGCAATCGGTGGTTTAGCGCTGTACTGTGTTTTCGGATTATTTCGAGCTGACCCATGGACATCAAAAGCAACTCTTTCGAGGACCGTGTGGCGCGGATCAAACAGCGCTCGGAAGAAAACACGCGCAAGTCGCCTCTTCCTCGAACCGAGAGTATCTGGCAACGCCTGGGTTATCCCGCTGCGTTTCTGGGGGCTTTTTTACTGGGTGTTTTTGCGGTCTTCCTGTCCCGCCTGATTCAATATCAATCGGTTGGCATTCCGGTGCCCGGCAAGGTAGGAACGCAGGATTTCGTCAGCCTCGGCCTCGCAGGCGGGGCCTGCATCATGGTCATGCTGTTTCTGAAAGGAAAACTGCGAGAGTTCGCCGGGGCGCTCACGGTTGGCGCGTTGGTGACGACCTTTTCCTTTCATAATTTCGTGTGGAAATATCCTGTGTTTTTCGAACTTGTATACGGAGAAGACTGGGTGGAGTTTGTAAAAGACATGACAGAGCCTTCAAGCCTGAATCTGTTCGGGACCATCCTCCCGTTCGGTTGATGATATCTGTACCCCTTGGTGTGATATTGACATCAAGCCCGACTCCGCGGCCAATGCGGGGCGATCTATAGCCTCGGAGCCCGAAGCAGCATGACTCCAAACACAAAAGGCGCTTTGCTGATGATAGGCAGCATGGCTGCCTTTACCCTGAACGACACGCTGGTGAAGGTTGCCTTGCAGGACCTGCCATTGTTTCAGTTGGTGGCCATGCGCGGGTTTCTGGCGGTATTTCTGATCTATGTACTTGCCCGGTCACTAGGCGCGTTGCATCTGGATTTTTCGCGCCATGACAAGTGGCTGGTTGCACTGCGCTGCCTTGCAGAGCTGGCGGCGACATTCTTTTTCCTGACGGCGCTGAAGAACATGCCGCTTGCCAATGTTACGGCCATTCTTCAGGCATTGCCTCTTACGGTAACCCTAGGTGCTGCTTTGGTTTTTTCCGAACAGGTTGGATGGCGACGCGCTTTGGCAATCGCCGTGGGTTTCGCCGGAATGCTGCTGATCGTAAGACCCGGGCCAGAGGGGTTCAGCGTGTATTCCATCTATGCGCTGGTTGCAGTGGCCTCGATTACAGTTCGGGACCTCATCACGCGACGCATGTCAGCCGACGTGCCGTCAATGCTGGTTACGCTGGCCACTTCGGTTTCCATTGCAGGGGCTGCGGCAATGGCCTCGGTTCTCGAAGGATGGGTTGCGGTTTCGGCAACAGCGGGTTCCCTGGTCGCGGCGGCGGCCGTGTTTGTGCTGCTTGGCTATTTGTTCAGCGTCATGGTCATGCGTCAGGGAGATGTCGGATTCGTTGCACCGTTCAGGTATTCCAGCCTGATCTGGGCGCTCGGGTTGGGTTGGGTCGTGTTTGACGAATGGCCCGACAGCCTGACGATGCTGGGTGCTGCACTGATCGTGGGTGCTGGCCTGTTCACGTTGTTCCGGGCACGTGCGCGTCAGGGCTTGGCGTGACTCCGTCTGACCATGTCCGGATCAATGGCGAAACGGGTTTGAAACTCGAGCTCTTGCTGCCGGGTAAGAGGGTTGAGCGCGACATCCATGTTTCTGGTTCGTGGTGAGTCATTGAACCGGTTCAATCCCCGTACCCACATCGGACTATCGGGTCGGGTCACAACGGGCATCGCGCGGTTGATCCTGTTATGGGCAAAATTCATGATCGATTTCTGTTGCCCGCCCCGCACGTACATTCCCAGACCGGCTGATATCAAAGGGCGGTGTACGCGAACGGCTTGAATACCATCCGCATTGGCGCGAGCCAGATAACCGCAGTTGAAGTCAACGGCGACCATCGCGTGCCTTTCGAACAAGCCGATGCAGTCCCTGACACACCCCCGGAACCGCTCGACAAAATCCACGGCCACTGCATCATCGTCGTCGTGACGAAACTGAAGGCAGGGTTGGTCGGGATTGTTCCGCGCCGAATTCAGGATTTCCTGCATGACTTTTCTGTGCCGCCCCGGAGGTTTCGCGACTATGCGCACCTGTTTCAGCCCACCGGTCAGATCGTTGAGGCGGTCGAATGCCGGTTTGGGCAGGCAGTCGCCGACCAAGATCACCAACTGGAAATCTTCGTCGGACTGTTTTTTGAAACCGGGCAGGGCGACCGTTTCGAACAGGCGAAACCGCTCTTCCAACCTGTCGTGCTGGTACAGGAACCGCCGTCTTTCTTCGACACTCTCGTGCGTTGTCTGAAAGCCGCCAATTGCGGGATAGGAAAACCGGCAAAGACCGATGACCTGCATTTTCTCAGCGTGCCGCATATCTGGCCTCGAACGCGTCAGGGTCGATCGAGAACCGTACCCGCAAGTCTTCTGCCTGTTCAGGCGTGAAAGGCGATAGCTCGCTGGTATCTTTGCGCGCGTGGTCCGAGTCGTTGTACGCGTGAAGCATCCTAACCCACATGGGCGTGTCCGGATAGCTGACCACGGGCATGAACCGGGCGAGCCTGTTGTGCAACCGGTCAAATATCGTCCGCGTGCTGCCGGCTTGAATATACATGCCCAGGCCAACGCCCAGCAGCGATCGATAGACCCGAGCGGCCCGAATTCCGCGGGCCTCGCGCCGGGCGATGTAACCTTGATTGAAATCTATTCCGACGGACTCGCTCTGCTGCATCAGCCCTGTGTTTTCGACGACAGCCGCGCGGAGGCGTTCTATGAAATCAACGGAAACGGCGTCATCGTCATCATGCCGAAACTGCACGCAGGGCTGATGCGGGTCCGCCCGGGCGGTGTTCAGCACCTCTCGAACGATCTGCTTATGATCCCCCGGTTCTTTTGCAATGATACGGATCTGTTTGATCCCGGCGGTCAGGTCGCGCAGCCGGACCGCATGGATCTGAGGCAGGCACGTCCCGGTCAAAACATACAACTCGAACGCCTCATCTGTCTGGGTGCGAAAGCTGGGCAGGGTGACGGTCTCAAACAGGCGAAAGCGCTCTTCCAGCCGGTCGGTGGCATACAGGAATTGCCGCTGCTCTTCGATCGTATCCCGATTCAGCCGAAAACCGCCCGTTGCGGGATAGGAAAACCGGCAAAGGCCAATCACTTGCATCTGTAATCCATCAGCAGGTATTCGACCCGACTATGCCCTTGCCGCGGTTCGGCCGCAACCGGGATGGCGTCGCGCAGGAATGACAATCCAACAGGCCGCATCCAACGCGTGCGCCAGGGGGCCGGTATCGTGCTGTTGACACTTGGGACGACTCCCCCTATACGCGCGTCATCTCGGTACCGGGGGCCGCCCCGTAGCCGATTCCAGTAATGAACTGGTCAAGGCCCGGACAATTTTGCAGTTCGCGCCCTCTGAGAACCAACCGCGACGTTCACCTCGGAATGGGAACGCTCGTGGGTTTTGCGCTTGTGGACGCATAAGCGCAGCGAATTTAGCCGCACGCAACGCGCGTGCATGTCATGTGTGTTGCAAAACGGGGAAAGAACCGGAATGCCAACTATTCAACAGCTGATCCGCAAGCCGCGGCAGCCCAAAGTCAAACGCTCGAAGTCCATGCACCTGGAGCAGTGCCCGCAAAAGCGCGGTGTCTGCACACGTGTCTATACCACTACGCCTAAAAAGCCGAACTCGGCGATGCGTAAAGTTGCCAAGGTGCGCCTGACCAACGGATTCGAGGTCATCTCGTACATCCCCGGTGAAAGCCACAACTTGCAGGAACACTCGGTTGTTCTGATCCGTGGCGGCCGTGTGAAAGACCTTCCCGGTGTGCGTTACCACATCCTGCGCGGTGTTCTGGATACTCAGGGCGTCAAAGACCGTAAGCAACGTCGTTCGAAATACGGCGCGAAGCGTCCCAAGTAAGAAGGAGAGGCTGATATGTCACGTCGTCACGCCGCCGAAAAACGCGAAGTCCTGCCTGACGCCAAATTTGGCGACAAGGTACTGACCAAATTCATGAACAACCTGATGATCGACGGCAAGAAGTCGGTCGCAGAGCGCATCGTCTACAACGCATTTGATCGCGTTGAGAACAAGGTAAAGCGCGCTCCTGTCGAAGTGTTCCACGAAGCGCTCGACAACATCAAACCGTCGGTCGAGGTTCGCTCGCGCCGGGTTGGTGGTGCAACCTACCAGGTTCCGGTCGAAGTGCGCCCCGAGCGCCGCGAAGCACTGGCCATCCGCTGGCTGATCACCGCTGCGCGCGGCCGCAACGAAAACACCATGGAAGAACGCCTCGCCGGCGAGCTGCTGGACGCCGTACAGTCCCGCGGTACTGCCGTTAAGAAGCGCGAAGACACCCACAAGATGGCCGAGGCGAACAAAGCCTTCAGCCATTACCGCTGGTAATTCTAGAGGCTTATCCAAATGGCACGCGAATATCCGCTCGAACTATACCGTAACTTCGGTATCATGGCGCACATCGATGCAGGCAAGACGACCTGCTCGGAACGCATCCTGTATTATACTGGTAAATCCCACAACATCGGTGAGGTGCACGATGGTGCCGCCACCATGGACTGGATGGAGCAGGAGCAGGAACGCGGCATCACCATCACCTCGGCTGCGACCACCACTTTCTGGGAACGCACCGAAGACGGTAAAACCGCCGATACCCCCAAGCACCGCCTGAACATCATCGACACCCCCGGCCACGTTGACTTCACCATCGAAGTTGAACGCTCGCTGGCGGTTCTCGACGGTGCCGTCTGCGTTCTGGACGCAAACGCCGGTGTTGAGCCCCAGACCGAAACCGTGTGGCGTCAGGCTGACCGCTACAAGGTTCCGCGCATGGTTTTCGTCAACAAGATGGACAAGATCGGCGCAGATTTCTTCAACTGCGTTCGCATGATCGAAGACCGCACCGGCGCACGTGCTGTTCCGGTTGGTATCCCGATCGGCGCCGAGTCCGAGCTGGAAGGTCTGATCGACCTGGTCACCATGGAAGAATGGCTGTGGCAGGGCGAAGATCTGGGCGCAAGCTGGATCAAAGCACCGATCCGCGACAGCCTGAAAGACATGGCTGAAGAATGGCGCGGCAAGATGATCGAAGCGGCCGTCGAAATGGACGACGACGCGATGATGGAATACCTGGAAGGCAATGAGCCCGACGTTCCGACCCTGCGCAAACTGCTGCGCAAGGGTACGCTGGACATCGCGTTCGTTCCGGTACTGGGTGGTTCCGCGTTCAAAAACAAAGGCGTTCAGCCGCTGCTCAACGCTGTGATCGACTACCTGCCCAGCCCGTTGGACGTTGTCGACTACATGGGCTTCAAACCCGGTGACGAAGAAGAAGTCCGTAACATCGCGCGTCGCGCTGACGATGACATGGCCTTCTCGGGCCTGGCGTTCAAAATCATGAACGACCCCTTCGTTGGCTCGCTGACCTTCACCCGGATTTACTCGGGTGTGCTGAACAAGGGTGACTCGATCCTGAACTCGACCAAAGGCAAGAAAGAGCGCATCGGTCGCATGATGATGATGCACTCGAACAACCGGGAAGAGATCGAAGAAGCGTTTGCAGGCGACATCATCGCGTTGGCGGGTCTGAAAGACACCACCACGGGTGACACCCTGTGTGACGCCAAGGATCCGGTGGTTCTGGAAACCATGACCTTCCCCGATCCGGTGATCGAGATCGCGGTCGAGCCCAAAACCAAGGGCGACCAGGAAAAGATGTCTCAGGGTCTGGCGCGTCTGGCCGCCGAAGACCCGTCCTTCCGCGTGGAAACCGACCTGGAATCGGGTCAGACCATCATGAAGGGCATGGGCGAACTTCACCTGGACATCCTGGTTGACCGCCTGAAGCGCGAGTTCAAGGTCGAGGCCAACATCGGTGCGCCGCAGGTGGCCTATCGTGAAACCATCTCGATGCCGGTCGAACATACCTACACCCACAAGAAACAGTCGGGTGGTTCGGGTCAGTTCGCCGAGGTCAAGCTTGAGATCACTCCGACCGAGCCCGGCGAAGGTTATTCGTTCGAAAGCCGCATCGTTGGTGGTGCTGTTCCGAAGGAATACATCCCGGGCGTCGAAAAAGGCATCCAGTCTGTCATGGACAGCGGCCCTCTGGCTGGCTTCCCCGTGATCGACTTCAAGGTTGCCCTGCTGGACGGTAAGTTCCACGACGTCGACTCGAGCGTTCTGGCGTTCGAAATCGCTGCCCGTATGTGCATGCGTGAAGGCATGCGCAAAGCCGGCGCGAAACTGCTGGAACCGATCATGAAGGTCGAAGTGATCACCCCGGAAGAATACACCGGCGGTATCATCGGCGACCTGACCTCGCGTCGTGGCCAGGTGTCTGGTCAGGAGCCGCGCGGCAACGCAATCGCGATCGACGCATTCGTTCCGCTGGCGAACATGTTCGGTTACATCAACACCCTGCGTTCGATGTCGTCGGGCCGTGCCCAGTTCACCATGCAGTTCGACCACTACGATCCGGTTCCGCAGAACATCTCGGACGAGATCCAGGCGAAATACGCATAAGCGAAGATTTGGGGGAGCGTGGGTATCACGCTCCCTTCATTACCGAAAAAGGAGGCCATCATGGCAAAGGAAAAGTTTGAGCGTACAAAACCGCACGTCAACATCGGCACGATTGGCCACGTTGACCACGGCAAGACCACGCTGACCGCAGCAATCACCAAGTATTTTGGTGACTTCAAAGCGTATGACCAGATTGACGGTGCGCCGGAAGAGAAAGCGCGCGGCATCACCATCTCGACCGCCCACGTGGAATACGAGACCGACAACCGCCACTATGCGCATGTCGACTGCCCCGGCCACGCTGACTACGTCAAGAACATGATCACCGGTGCGGCGCAGATGGACGGCGCGATCCTGGTTGTGAACGCCGCTGACGGCCCGATGCCGCAAACGCGCGAGCACATCCTGCTGGGCCGCCAGGTTGGCATCCCGAAGATGGTCGTGTTCCTGAACAAAGTTGACCAGGTTGATGACGAAGAGCTGCTGGAACTGGTTGAGATGGAAGTTCGCGAACTGCTGTCCAGCTACGACTACCCCGGCGACGATAT
>NZ_JBXWNA010000013.1:0-63571 GCF_059610125.1 Ruegeria sp. YTSA144 | reverse complement strand
GTGGCCCGTTCGTCTATCGGTTAGGACGCCAGGTTTTCAACCTGGAAAGAGGGGTTCGATTCCCCTACGGGCTACCATTTTCCATTTCAAATGATAACTAAAATGGAGCGTATCTGCTTAGCCGGCGCAGGGTTTCCCGTTTTTTGAATAAGTTGATCATTCAAAAAAATGTGAATTGATTTTCGACGGCGGAGTGCCTCATAGACTTTGCGGGGCCCACACAATGCCGAATACTGTTTCAAAAAGAAGTGTGTGACCGATTACAGAAGCTTTTGGTTCCAGATCTCAATAACACACGCCCCAATCACTCAAACGCGTCGAGGTATTTGTCGACGATTGCCCAAGTTTTTGTGAGAATGTCCTCGCGAAAATTCTCTGAAAAATTTGGTAATCCTCCATGACGTAAGTCTTTGGCCGCTTCAGATATGAAGCTGATTTCACCCTTAGTTATACCTGCTACCTCTCGAAATTTCTGCCACTGGGTCGACCGATCCTTATCCAAAAGTCCGTGCGAAACTGCGCAGTGACGACGAATAGCTTCAATAGCACGATAACAATAGAATGGACTGTCATCAGCATGCTGAATGGCGCTCGTTAAGTCGTTGAAGCAACGTGAAACGAACATTCCGCCTTCGCTTAGAAACAAAGTCCGCAACTTTCTAAGTCGGGCATCTACGTCTATTTTGCCCCTAGGCTCTGAAATACAAGGAACCTCAATGCCGTACACGTAGTCAACGCCTTTTGAATGGTTGACCACGCGAGTTATTTCAATTTCGTATCCTCTACCCAATAGGTAGCCAAGTGCAGTCAAATCCACTCGAACCGCATTCTGTACAATATTGCGAAGGTCGAAAATGTTCCATTCCAGTTCTGAGTGGACGCGAACTACAAGCTGGTTCAGGATAATACTTACTTCAGCCCGAAAGGTGGTGTCAGTCTCCTTTCGGTGTACTGTCAAATCCGATTGGAAGGACAACTGGGCTCTCTCGGGGAGAATTCGGCCCGAGAAAAAATATGGTTCTACCACGTATACCTCGTGAATTATTGATCAACTAAGCTTGCTACTCGGCTCCCACAAAAAAGCTGCAAGCCGAGCATTTTGCAATTGGTCAGCTTTGGGAAACTACTAAAAAAATACGCTATCCCCTACGGGCTACCATTTCACCTGATCACACTCCGAACTTTTCCTGGCACAGGTTTTCGATCTTTTGCCAGGTGGATTTGTATTCGGGTGTGTTTTCTGCCGCGTAGTGAAAGTTTTTCATTAGCCCGGTCAGTTGCGTGAACACCTGCCTTACCTCGGTCTTGTCGACAAAGACCGCCCTGGACTGCGTCACGTCGTACACAAGCTTGAACGTCTTTATCTGCCGTTCAAGCGGCACCGTCGCATCGACTGTGTCAAATGCGTCCTGCTGCAAATAGACCATATCGACGAACAACGCTTTCTGTTGGGTTACAAAGTCGTCAAGTGTGACGCCCTCTTCCCCGGTGACCTGCATCATCTGATCGACCTGTTCGCCTTTTTCGATCAGGGCCAAAAGGGTGCGCACTTTGGCTGTCCACCCTGGCTCGGCGTTCCTGTCATACCAGTCGGACAATTGGTCAGCATACCGGGACCAGCTGAGCATCGGATCGACCGCTGGATAAAACCGCTTGTAGGCGCGTTCGGATGACAACCCGAGGAAACACTTGACCGTCGACAAGGTTGACTGGGTTACCGGCTCGTCAAAATTGCCGCCAGCAGGCGAAACCGTTCCGATCAGCGTCAGGCTGCCAAGATCCCCATCATTCGTTTTCAGCGCCCCGGCGCGTTCGTACAAACCCTTGATCGAGCTTTCCAGATAGGCCGGGAATCCTTCTTCGCCCGGAATTTCCTCGAGCTTGCCCGAGGTCTCGCGCATGGCTTGCGCCCACCGGCTGGTGCTGTCGGCAATCAACAAGACATCGTGGCCCATCTGGCGATAATACTCGCCCAACGTAATGCCGGTGAAGATCGACGCCTCGCGCGCGGCAACCGGCATGGATGACGTGTTGCAGATGATGATCGTCCGATCCATCAGGCTGCCGCCGGTGGTTGGATCGGTCATCTTCGGAAATTCCTCGATGGTCTCGACCACCTCACCTGCACGTTCGCCGCAGGCCACGACGATCACGATATCAACCTTCGCGTTCCGTGCGATCAGGTTTTGCAGCACGGTCTTGCCCGCTCCGAACGGACCGGGAATACATGCGGTGCCGCCGCGCGCAATCGGAAGGAACGTGTCGATCAGTCGTTGCGACGTCAGAACCGGTTCCGTCGGATACAACCGTTCGGACAGCGCGCGCTTCAGTACATTTTCCGGCAGTGGTCGCCGAACCGGCCATTTCTGCGAAAGCGTCAGCGTATGCTCGCCACCGTCTTCGTCTTCCAGACGGGCCACGATGTCATGGATCGTGGCCGCGCCTTTTTGCACCCAGACCACCTTGTACGCGCCGGTCCAGTTGAACGGCAGCATGATCTTGTGGCTGAGATGGCCTTCGGGCACTGTTCCGATGCTGTCCCCGGCAGTGACCGTATCGCCCACCTTCACCGACGGCGTAAAGGACCATTTCGCATGTTCATCCAAGGGCGCGACATCTGCGCCGCGCGGCAAGAAGGTTCCAAATTCGGCGGCCACCTTGGGCAAAGGCGATTGCAACCCGTCAAACACCTGCCCCAGCAGCCCCGGACCAAGCTCTACCGACAAAAGCTGACCTGATTGCTCCACCGGGTCGTCAACCGCCACCCCATCAGTGCTTTCATAGACCTGAACGTCCGCCATATCCCCACGTACGCGCAGCACTTCGCCTTTGAGCCTTTCCTGACGCCCACCGGGACCGGAACGCGAAGGCAATATGTAAACCACTTCGTTTTTGACCAGTTGACCGGGGTGGCCGGTCGTGTCCGAATTGGCTTGTATCCGCACAAGCCCTTCCTGAACCAGGACGACACGTGCGGTCGATGAGTGTTTGGCTGAGATTGGGGCTGTCATGCGCTTGCTCCCTCAAAATCGACTTCAGCGAAATCGGCCATGGCCTGTTGTGCCAGTTTCTCAAATCTCTTGGCGGCTTCCGCAGCGCTGCTTTGCGCCCAGCGGTCGAAGATGTTCCAGATCAGAACATAAATGGCGACCGCCTCGAAATCGAACATGTGACGAGCCGCGTGCCGCTTGAGCTGCTTGTGGCTTATCGACAAAAGCAGACGTTCCAGACCCAGCGGATCTTCGTTTTCCAGCAATTGGGTTGCCTCTTTGATCCAGGGCATGAGCCGTTCCATCCGAAAGCTGGGATCACTCCAATTGGCGGGAATGTGGCGGCTCCATCGTCCGACCCCGAAAGGGCCTGATGGCGCTGGTTCTCCGCGTTTTCTCAATCGCAATGCCGCGACCACCGAGCGCAGTTCCATGCGTTCCATGAAAAGCTTGCGCAAGGTGGGCTGAGGGATGTCCAGCATCGCTTGTTTGCAGCGCTGGATCGCCTGAGCGTCGGTGACATCCATGTCGTAGGCGCTCCAGCTCAACGCATGCTCGAGGATCTTCAGAACTCTGCTGTCCTCCGGTGTCAAAGCCGTCAATCGACGGTCCAGCCTGATACGTGACAGGGGCGGCTGCCTGGCAACGAACAGCCGTTCCGAACCCGGAAGGCTGCACATCAACGCGATATAGGCGTCCTGCTTTGACATTTCAGCGGATGACCCCTTCCAGAACGGCACGGAACCGGGGCTGCAAATGCTCCATCAACAGCGACGCCACCGCCTTATCCGTCAGGTCCAGAACTACACCCTGATCTTCTGCGCGGACGCGGATGCCTTCCTGCACGTCATCGGCTGCGTGCAGTTCGACATTCTCGCGCAGCATCTTCGCGGTCAGCCCAAGAACATATTTCGTCAGCTTGCCGGATTGAATGTCATCGGCATTTTGCTTGATGTCTTCCTGCGTGGCGACCCTGGCAGGCAGGATAACGGAAACCTTGCCGTCCAGGTTTGCACCTGTCCCGGCCCGGCCTACCACCTCGAGGATCATCTGCCTGAGAAGCTCGGGATCGGACATCTCTTTGGTTACAAGGCGTTCGACATCTGCCTTGAAGCGATCCGTCAGACCTGCCTTCATGGTCAGCACGGCATCCCGCATCGCCGTGTTCAATGCTTCTTCCCCGGCAGCCCTGTAATTGTCGGTCTCTGTGCGGGCTTTCTTTTTCAACTCCTCGGCTTCGCGCTTTGCCTCTGCCACGATGCGCGCGGCTTCGGCTTTTGCTTCTGCGCGCAGCTTTTCGGCTTCGGCCTGACCTGCGGCAACCCCATCGTTGCGCAATTTGTCGATCAGGGCGTCCACGCCGTGCGAAATCGTTCCGTTCTGTGCCATCAGCTGATCCCCGCACTAATGACCAGTGCAAACACGAAGGCAAAAACACCAAACCCTTCGATGATTGCGGCGGGGGCCAGGGCAAGGCCAAAAATCTCGGGCTTTTCCTTGGTCGCGTTGATCGCAGCCGCACAGGCCCGACCCTGCCAGATGCCGCAATACATCAGCGCGATGCCCGACAGGATGCCGATGCCAAACAGACCGCCCGCGTTTTCAGGCGTCACGTCGCGGTTCAGGGTAAACATGATGACGATCCCATAGATGACCATCGTTGAGGGAAACGCGGATACACCCACGAAACGGCCATAGCCGCCCTCGGTTTCCGTCATGGCCCCGATACTGGCCATACCGGCGATCGAACACCCTATGGCGCTGGCCGCAGCCCCCAATGCCATCGGCGCATAAATACCCAGCCAACCCAGTGTAAGAACAAGCTCATTCATTCCTGAACCTCCTTGCGGGCAAACGGACGAAAGATGATGCCTTCATCCGGCAGACCCCATTTAAAGAATTCGATGTAATTGAGACGCAAGCCGTGCACGACGCCGCTCATCATCGCGAGCGCGAAGTTCAAAACATGACCTATGATCAATATCAGCAGCCCAAACAGAATGCCCGGCCCCTTAAGAGCCTGCATGACCGACACCGCCAGATCATTGAACGTGATCGCCAGCGAGGCCGAAGCAAGGCCCAGCGCAAAAAGGCGCATATAGCTGAGAACATCCCCAAACGCGCCCATCGCCCCGGCAAGGCTTTGAAACCCTTCGATCAAACGCCAGATCCAGTCCATCGGCCTCTGGATGACCCGCTCGCTGGAAAACAGCACAATCGCCACGATGCCGGCGGTCAGAATAGCCGCGCCCGGCACCGGCGATTTGCCGTTCATGTAGCCGAGCCAAAGGACAAACCCGCCGATCAGGGCCGCAATCCAGCCCAGATTGGCAACCGCCTTGCGTTGCCCCCACGCCGCGCGGGCCGCAAGTGCGTTGGCCAGGACAAGGTGTATAACGCCAACGACGATCGAGACCATCATCATCGCGCCGAAATCGTTCAAATCCAGCACCTTGAGCCTTGCCCAAATCGAGCCGGCAGCCGGTGATACCCCAAAATAGCTGCCCACCATGACGCCGTAAAACATCGTAACAGCCGAGATGATCAGACCGAACAGACGCCAGGATCTTTGACCTGCCGTGCCATCCATCCGTCTCCAAAAGGCCAGCACCGCCAGCAGGATGACAGCACCGTACCCGGCATCCGCCACGATCATGGCAAAGAAGATCGCGAAGGACGCCGAGACGATGACGCTGGGGTCCCAGTCCTGATATCCGGGCACTTGATAGAACAACGCCAGATCGACAGCGGCCCTGCGGTTTTCAGGCTGCTCCAGCAAGGTCGGGGGCGTGTCGCCCGGCCCCGGATCTTCAATCAGTACGGTCGAGCCCTTGGCGTTTGCCATGGCAAGAACAGTCTCCACCTGATCCACGGGAACCCACCCCTGCAAAGCAAACACTGCCTCTTCGTCGCGCACTTTCTGCGTTGCATGAGCAAGCTCAGCGGCACTTTCGGCGACGGACAGGTTCCGGCGCATCAATGTCAGATAGCGCGTCAGCGCAACGCGTTCGGCTTCCAACGCCTCGAGGGCGATCTCGGCCTCTTCCAACTGGGCCTCAAGCTCGTGCACAGGCAGCGAGCCAACATGCGTTCGCGGAACAGGAAGAACGCCATCATCGGGTTCGTCAGGTGAAATCAGAACGGCATACAGGTACCGGTGGTCTTCCGCCAATATTGCCCATGGGAATCTGACCTCGGACAGGGCATCCCGGTGCTTCAGCGGCAGCTGATAGAACCACAGCCTGTTGCCAGCCAGCGCATCGCTCGGCGGAAAATCCAAATCACCCCAGGGTCGCACCTGGGCGATGCGATGGGCCAGAAAGTCACGCCGGTCCATCGTATCCCGAATGCGCTGCATGAGGTCGGTCACCTCGCGCACGAAACGGTCCATGTCGAAATCCGGGGCGCGCTTGATCTGACGGCGTTGTTCAGGCACTTCTGCAAGGAAACGCAACGCCTTATACGCCTCTCTTGCACCACGATCGCTGATCTTTTCCGGTTCGTTTGGCGGCGGTACAAGCGGCAAAACATGCATGCAGCCAAGGGTCTGAAGCGCCTCAAGCGTGTCCGCCTTTTTTGCAGCCGGCCCAATCAGGGACATCTTTTTCAAACGCGCAACGCTCATGTCACAGCTTCCTGCGCGTGCTTGCGTTTCGAGATCTTTGACCGCACGACAGCCTGCATCTGTTCGTCGCTCAGGTAAATGCGGATTTTTTTGATGTTGGCCTTGGCGCGCGGGATCAGAACCTTTTCGAACAAGTTGACCCGCTGGGTAATGGTGGCCACCGCCCTTTCGAAGATGCGAACCCGTTCTTCGGCAATTTTCACCCGCACCCGCGCTTCGATGACGTCGTGAAGCAAAAGCGCAGCAGCATCGACCCAATGGGGCTTGGCCAAAACGGAATACGGGCGCACCACCACGTCGATCCGATCAAGGTCAGGCAGTTTGACCCCCACCACATTGACCTCTTTGACCTTGTAGTCCCTGAGCGTGACCAGCCCATCCAGAACGACACCCTGCTGGGCCAGCATCGGAAGCCTTTCACCAACCTGTTGCACCAGTGCCTGCACCTTTTGCTCAAGACGGTCGACCTCTTCCCGGGCCCGGGCCCGTTCAGCCATCAACTGTTGCCGCTTCAGGTCCAGCGACGGCAGGAACCGCTCATAGCTTTTCAGCTGTGTCTGTTCGCGTGCAAGCGACGATTTATTCAGCTGCAACCGCGCCATTGGCATCCTTCGGGAAATACTTGTCGATCAGTGCCTGCTTCATCAGCAACTGTTCAGGCGCAAAGCACTCTGCCAGAGTCTTCCAACCCAGATCCAGCGCCTCTTCCAGCGGGATCGAAACATTGATGTCCATGAACCGAGACCGGAACAGGCCGCCGAATTTCAGCAACTGGTGATCATAGTCTGACAGGTCGAAGGCCATCGCCTGTTTCTGCGCGGCATCGCGGCTTTCAGAATAGAAACGGATCATCGTGTTCATGATCTGCCCGTGATCTTCGCGAGTGGTCTTGCCGATCACGTTCTGCTTGAGGCGCGACAGGCTGCCGAACGGATCGATCACACCGGAATGCAGATAGAACTGCCCTTCGGTGATATAGCCGGTGTTGTCAGGCACCGGGTGCGTTACGTCATTTCCGGGCATGGTCGTGACGGTCAGAACCGTGACCGACCCGCCTTTGGCATAGTCACAGGCCTTCTCGTATCGGCGCGCAAGCTGCGAATACAGGTCCCCCATATAGCCGCGCTGAGATGGCACCCTCTCCTGACTGATGCCAACCTCTTTCATCGCGTCAGCATAGGCGGTCATGTCGGTCAGCAGGACCAGCACGCGCTTGCCCTCTTCCACAGCAAACTTCTCGGCCACCGCCAGCGCCATGTCCGGCACCAGCAGACGTTCGACCAAAGGATCCATCGCCTGGTTGACGAACATGACGGTGCGCGAAAACACGCCCGCATCTTCGAACGAGGTGCGAAACGTGTGGTAGTCGTCAAAAATCAGTCCCAGCCCGCCAAAGACCACGATATCTGCGTCTGCCTGGATACCGATTCGGCTGAGGAACGCGTTGAATGGCTCTCCTGAAACCGAGAAGATCGGGATTTTCTGGCTCTCGACCAATGTGTTGAACACGTCGATCATCGGCACATCCGTGCGGATCATTCTGTTTGGAACCGCGCGTTCCGCCGGATTGACGGTCGGTCCGCCAATATCGATATGCGGTTCCGCAGACAGGTCGGGACCTCCATCTATTGCCACACCGGCGCCATCAAAGACGCGGCCCAGAATATTGTCCGAATAAGGTGTCTGCATCGGGTGACCGAGGAAGGTCGCCGTTGCTTCGGTCGATATGCCCTTGGTGCCGGAAAACACCTGCAACGTGACGACATCCCGGTCGATGAAGATCGTCTGGGCCAGTGATTTTCGGCCATCCACCGTCTCGATCACAGCGAGGTCGTTGAACCGGACAGTCGGTTCACGAGTGCCCCCGATTGGCACTCGAACCTTGATTGTGTCCCCGACGATTTCCAGAACACGCGTGTACTTCAACAGACTTCGGGACATTGCTTATCCTCACTGTTCCAAGTCGTTTTTCGTAATTCGCGCTGCACGGTTCAGCGGTAATTTTTGTATTAACAATGCCAGCTTACAGCGAATTCAAAAATTGGCAAATGAGTTCAGCCCCCCTCTTTCGGGATGCCTGAACGTCAATTACTAAATTTTTAGTTTGACACATACGCAAGAAATCGCTGATGCTGTCCGGCATCCGGTTTCTGCCGGAGAACCATAATTTTTGGGAGGAGACAGATGCGGAGACATCTACTTTCCGCAGTGGCGGCGGCTGCCGTCATTGCGGGGCACGGTCCTGCTTGGGCCGACGAAGCCGCAGCACAACGCTGGATCGACGACGAATTCCAGCCATCGACATTGTCGAAAGACGAACAGATGGCCGAGATGCAGTGGTTCATCGAAGCTGCACAGCCTTACGCAGGTATGGAAATCAACGTCCTGTCCGAAGGTATCCCGACACATTCCTACGAATCCGAGGTGCTGACCAAGGCGTTCGAGGAAATCACCGGTATCAAGGTCAACCACCAGATTCTGGGTGAAGGTGAAGTGGTTCAGGCCGTTCAGACCCAGATGCAAACGGGTCGGAACCTGTATGATGGCTATGTCAACGACAGTGACCTGATCGGCACCCATTCGCGTTTGCAGCTCGCCTATGCGCTGACGGACATGATGAACGGTGACTGGGCGGCGACAACTTCGCCGACGCTGGATCTGGATGACTTCATGGGCATTCAGTTCACCACCGGCCCGGACGGCAAGCTGTATCAGCTGCCCGACCAGCAGTTTGCGAACCTTTACTGGTTCCGCAAGGACTGGTTCGATGATGAGGCCAACAAAGCCGCGTTCAAGGAAAAATACGGCTATGATCTGGGTGTCCCGGTCAACTGGTCCGCATATGAGGACATCGCCGAGTTCTTCACCAATGACGTGAAAGAAATCGATGGCACCACGATCTACGGGCACATGGATTACGGCAAGCGCGCGCCCGACCTCGGTTGGCGCATGACCGATGCCTGGCTGTCGATGGCCGGTGCCGGCGACAAGGGCGAACCCAACGGTGTGCCTGTCGACGAATGGGGCATCCGCATGGAAGCGGGCACCTGCAACCCTGTTGGCGCTTCGGTGTCGCGTGGTGGTGCTGCAAACGGTCCCGCTGCGGTCTATGCGATCCGGAAATGGGACGAATGGCTGCGGGCCTATGCGCCTCCGGGTGCCGCGTCTTATGACTTCTACCAGTCGCTGCCGGCACTGAGCCAGGGTAACGTGGCCCAGCAGATCTTCTGGTACACAGCCTTCACTGCCGACATGGTGAAGCCGAAGTCCGAAGGCAACAACACCGTGGATGACGAAGGCACGCCGCTGTGGCGGATGGCGCCCAGCCCGCACGGCCCCTACTGGGAAGAAGGCCAGAAGGTTGGGTATCAGGACGTGGGTTCCTGGACCTTCCTGAAATCGACCCCTGCGGATCGTGCTCAGGCAGCCTGGCTTTATGCCCAGTTCGTGACCTCCAAAACTGTCGACGTGAAGAAGTCCCATGTGGGTCTGACCTTCATCCGCGACAGCTCGGTCAACCACGAGTCGTTCACCGAACGCGCGCCCAAGCTGGGTGGTCTGGTCGAGTTCTATCGCTCGCCTGATCGTGTGGCATGGTCGCCGACCGGCATCAACGTGCCGGACTATCCGAAGCTGGCCCAGATCTGGTGGCAGCAGATCGGTGACGTGAACTCGGGCGCCTTCACCCCGCAAGAGGCGATGGACCGTCTGGCCGAAGAGATGGACATCACCATGGCCCGTATGCAGGCCGCGGATGAAAGCGCCGGTGTCTACGGCGGCTGTGGTCCACGCCTGAACGAGCCGCAGGATCCGTCTTTCTGGCTGGAAAAGCCGGGTTCGCCCAAGGCCAAGCTTGAGAACGAAAAGCCGCAAGGCCAGACCGTCAACTATGACGAACTGGTTCAGCGCTGGCAGTCTCAGTAAGCCGTTGAAACCCAGGGGGTGCCGCATCAGGCACCCCCACTTCAAGACCAGTGCATTGCACTGAAGGACCGGAACCCACGGACATGATCGAACTTCAAGACGCGACCAAAAGGGTCGGCAACGTCATCCATATCAAGCCCACAAACCTGACCCTTCAAACAGGCCACTTCAACGTGCTGCTGGGCGCGACGGGCTCGGGCAAGACCTCTCTGATCAAGATGATGGCCGGGCTGGACCCGATCGCCTCGGGCAAGGTCCTGATGGATGGGCAGGACGTCACACGGCTGAACACGCAGAAGCGAAAAATCAGCCTCGTGCACCAGTTCTTCGTGAACTACCCACATATGACCGTATTCGACAACATCGCCTCGCCCCTGCGCGTGGCAGGCATGGCGCAGTCCGAGATCGAGGGCCGCGTGGAAGAGGCCGCCGACCTGCTGCAACTGCGCCCGATGCTGCACCGCCGCCCGCACGAGCTGTCGGGCGGCCAACAGCAGCGTACCGCGCTGGCGCGTGCCATCGCCAAGGACAGCCGCGCGGTATTCCTGGACGAACCGCTGGCCAACCTGGACTACAAGCTGCGCGAGGAATTGCGCGAGCAACTGCCCGAGCTGTTCGCCGGGCGCGGGGCCGTGGTGGTCTATGCCACGTCCGAGCCCGAAGAGGCGCTGCTGCTGGGCGGCTACACCGCCCTGATGGAAGATGGCCGCGTGACCCAGTTCGGGCCAACCGCTGACATCTATCGCAACCCCGAGAACATCGCCGCCGCGCGGGTCTTTTCAGACCCCCCGATCAATGTCGCACGCATCACCGTTTCCGCTGCGCAGGCGCAACTGGCCGGTGGAGGTGGCTGGGCCGTCACCGACATGGCCGACGGAGATTACATGGTCGCGGTGCGGCCGCATCGTGTGACGCCGTTCCGTACGTCTGACGCGGACGTGGAACTGACCGGCCGCGTGATCGTGACCGAGCTTTCGGGCTCGGATTCCAGCGCGCATTTCCAGCATGGCGAGGACGCCTGGGTGTCGCTGGCCGCCGGAGTCCATCCCTATCAGGTGGGCGAGGATCACACATTCTTCATGAACCCGGCCCATTGCCGGTATTTCGGCCAAGACGGCAAAAGGGTGGCCTGACATGGCACAGATCAAGCTTTCCAACCTCAAACACAGCTACATGCCGTCGCCGCAAGGCCCGCAGGACTATGCGCTGAAGGAAATCGACGTGACCTGGCGCGATGGCGGGGCCTATGCCCTGCTGGGGCCGTCGGGCTGCGGCAAGTCCACGCTGCTCAACATCATCTCGGGCCTATTGACCCCGTCCGAAGGGCAGATCCTGTTCGACGACCGCGACGTGACCGCCCTGCCCCCTGATCAACGCAACATCGCGCAGGTGTTCCAGTTTCCGGTGATCTACGACACGATGACCGTGGGCGAAAACCTGGCCTTTCCGCTCAAGAACCGCGGCGTCGATCCGGCGACGATCAAGCGCCGCGTCGACGAGATTGCCGAGATGCTGGATGTCACCGACATGCTGAACACCCGTGCCAGCGGCCTCAGCCCCGACAACAAGCAGAAGATCTCGATGGGTCGCGGTCTGGTCCGCGACGACGTGAACGCGGTGATGTTCGATGAACCCCTGACCGTGATCGACCCGCATCTGAAATGGAAGCTGCGGTCCAAGCTGAAAGAACTGCACCAGCGCGTCAAGGCGACGATGATCTATGTCACCCACGACCAGACCGAGGCCCTGACCTTCGCCGACGAGGTGGTTGTGATGCAGGAAGGCGAAGTTGTGCAGATCGGAACGCCGGTCGAACTGTTCGAGCGCCCGCAGCACACGTTCGTTGGCCATTTCATCGGCTCGCCCGGCATGAATGTTCTGCCCTGCGAGGCGCGCGGCGACCGCGCCCTGTTCGAAGGGCACGAAGTCATACTGGAAGGTCCCATTCACGGTGATGGCGGCCGCACCGATCTGGGTATTCGCCCGGAATATGTGGGATTTGGCGAGACCGGCATCCCGGCGCATGTGACCAAGGTTTCCGACATCGGTCGCCACTTTGTGGTCAGCGCGATGGTCGGCAATACCGCTCTCAAGGCCGTGACCGAACACAGCGTGCCCGAACCCGGATCACAGGTTTTCCTTCAATTCAAACCCGAACAATCCCGCGTCTATCGGGACGGCTGGATCGCAACCGAGGAGCGCAGCTGATGAGAACAGAAAACCAAAAAGCCTGGTTCTTCGTCCTGCCCGTGCTGGCATTGGTCGCGTTCAACGCGCTGGTGCCGATGATGACGGTGGTCAACTATTCGGTGCAGGAAACCTTTGGCAACAACCAGTTTTTCTGGGAGGGCCTGGGTTGGTTCGAACAGATCCTGCGGTCGGACCGGTTTCAGGCCGCACTTGGACGACAGTTCCTGTTTACCTTCCTGATCCTGATCATCGAGGTGCCGCTTGGCATCATCGTTGCCCTGTCGATGCCGCGCAAAGGTTTCTGGGTTCCGGTCTGCCTGGTGCTGATGGCCCTGCCGATGCTGATCCCGTGGAACGTCGTTGGGTCGATGTGGAATATCTTTACCCTGCCCCAGATCGGTCTGTTGGGATATTTCCTGAATGACGTTCTGGGCATCAACTATGACATGACGCAACAGCCGCTTTCGGCCTGGATCACCGTCATCGTCATGGATGTCTGGCACTGGACGTCGCTGGTCGTGTTGCTGTGCTACGCGGGCCTCGTGTCGATCCCGGATGCCTACTATCAGGCGGCCAAGATCGACGGCGCAAGCCCATGGTCGGTGTTTCGGTACATCCAGCTGCCCAAGATGAAAACGGTTCTGACCATCGCGGTCCTGCTGCGGTTCATGGACAGTTTCAACATTTACACCGAGCCTTTCGTACTGACCGGGGGCGGCCCCGGCAACTCGACCACACTGCTGTCGATCGACCTGGTGAAGATCGCGCTGGGACAATTCGACCTCGGTCCTGCGGCGGCGATGAGCCTGATCTACTTCGCCATCACGCTGCTGGTCTCATGGCTCTTCTACACTCTGATGACAAAGGATGACGCGCAATGAAGAAGCGGTCTCTTATCCCGATCCTCTATATCGCGTTCCTGATGCTGCCGATCTATTGGCTGGTGGCGATGTCCTTCAAGACAACGAACGAGATCCTGTCGGGCTTTTCCCTGTTCCCGCAGACCTTTACGCTAGAGAATTACATCACCATCTTCACCGATCCGACGTGGTATTGGGGCTATATCAACTCGATCACCTATGTGACGTTGAACACGGTACTTTCGGTTTGTGTCGCTCTGCCTGCTGCCTATGCTTTCTCTCGCTACAGGTTCCTCGGTGACAAACAGCTGTTTTTCTGGCTGCTGACCAACCGGATGGCTCCGGCTGCGGTATTTGCGCTGCCATTCTTTCAGCTCTACTCTTCCATCGGTCTGTTCGACACGTATCTGGCCGTGGCGCTAGCCCACACACTGTTCAACGTGCCGCTGGCAGTTTGGATTCTGGAAGGCTTCATGCGGGGAATTCCGAAGGAGCTGGATGAAACCGCCTATGTCGACGGCTATTCCTTCCCGCGTTTCTTCGTGACGATCTTCCTGCCCAATATCAAAGCCGGTGTCGGCGTCGCGGCCTTCTTCTGCTTCATGTTCTCGTGGGTGGAAATGCTGCTGGCCAAGACCCTGACCGCGGTCGAGGCCAAACCCATCGCCGCCGTGATGACCCGCACCGCATCCAGCGCGGGGTACGAATTGGGCCTGCTTGCCGCCGCTGGCACCCTGACCATCATCCCCGGCGCCATCGTCATCTGGTTTGTCCGCAACTACATCGCGCGTGGTTTCGCGATGGGACGTGTGTGAGGTTCGATATGCGCAAACTTCTTCTCACCCTCTTTTTCCTGCCTTCCACCACTTTTGCCCAGCAGGCCGGATGGGGCAGCGTCGGCCAGCCAGAGGAAAAAGGCTTTTCCTGGACGGCCCCACTGTGGCCCGATTTCTGGATGGCCTGGACCCCGGCGACACTGGCCGTATTCATCGGAATCTTTTCGGCTATCGCTGTGATAGGCGTTCTTGAGGGCTTCAAATATCGCGATGGTATAGAACGGCGCGGCGTACTGGGGCTGACAACCACATTGGGCGATCGGCTTTTTATCACCCTTCTGGGGTCCGCCTATATCTTCCTTGCCTGGCTGGGTCTTGTCGGGCAACCGGTCTGGATACCTCTTTTCCTGTCTATCGGCTGGGGCGTTTTTGTGTTCTGGAAAGTTTAGACTTTGAGAAATCGCGAAAGGATGCTTGTCTGTCAGGCATACTAAACATGACAACACCGAGATCGATGCGAAAGAAAAAGACAACAAATTTGCTGACCGAGGTTGAACTGGAGTTCATGAACGAGCTCTGGGCCCTCGGGCAAGGCTCGGTGCGCGATGTCCTTGACCGCCTGCCTTCGGAACGCAATCTGGCCTACACATCCGGCGCCACGATCCTGCGTATTCTGGACGAGAAGGGTTTTGTGGAAAGCCGCAAGACAGGAAAGACCCTGATCTATACGCCACTTTTGGAAAAGGACAGATATCAGGCCCGTTCTCTGCAAAACCTGTCCCGCACTCTGTTCGACGACACACCCGCCACATTGGTGGCCCGGCTTGTCGATGATGCGGGGCTGAGCGAAGCCGATCTTGAGGAAATTCGAGCGCTGGTAGAAAGGAGACTGCAAAATGACAGCGGTTAGACCGGTTCTCGACACGTTTATCGAACTCAACATCGTGCTGGCCTTGTCAGCCGTCATCTGGCTGGCGGCCCGCGCAGCCCTGACCCGAACAGCCCTGCGCCACAGCTATGTCGCGCAGTTGCGTGCGCTCAAGGCGCTGTGCGTTTGCGTACTGATCAGCCCGTTTCTTGCGTTCGGCGTGTCATCATTCGCCTCTTACGCATGGCCGGGCAGCGCCATGGCGCTTGGTGACATCGCCGTTGCCGCCTATCTGCGCGGCGAAATCGCCATGCCTGCCACGCAGTTCGAGGCCCTGTTGAATACCCGCGAAAGGTGGGTTGATCTTGCATTGTCAGGGCAACAGCCGGTGATCACTGCCCTTGCAACCCTGCTTGTTATGGTCGCCGCCGTGTTTGCGGCCCGCGCGCTGCGGGATGCGGCAATGATCCGTCAGACAGTCAAGTCCAGCTTTCTTTGGCGGCAGTCGGCCAAGGTTGACATCCGTCTTTCTGATCGCATCACCGTACCGTTCGCCGTGCGCGGATTGCGCCGTCGCCATGTCGTTCTGCCAAGCCACCTGCTGGATACCCCGCACGAACTGCGCTTTGCGTTGGCGCACGAGCTTCAGCATGTTCGGGCCGGTGACGTGGAATGGGAACTAGGCTTTGAAATGCTGCGCCCGCTGTTGTTCTGGAACCCTGCCTATCTGATGCTCAAGTATCAGTTCGGCCGCTTGCGTGAACTGGCATGCGACCAGTCCGTGGTGGCCCGCAAACGGATCGATGCGCGCGAGTACACCGCGTGCCTGCTGGATTATTGCGCACGTACCATCTCGGTTAACAATCCCCGCGTTCTGAATGTTGCCTTTGTGACGGGCGGCAAGGCCAAGCGTGTGCTGCGCCAGCGCGTGCTTGCGCTGACTGATGCGCAACCGACGGTGCCCACCCTGCCCGCTCTGTTTCTGGGGATGGCATTCACCTTTGCCACCCTTCTTGCACTGGGGTCTGCGTCGCTACAGCAAACACAGGATTGGAGCCATGATCGCCTGATGCTGTCGACCGTGGTCAACCTGGAACGGCTGGAAGCGCGCAATCAGGGGAACTGATCCGACCTGATCACCATCCGCGACGCCCGAACAGTGAATGGAGTCGACCTTGATCGGAAAAAGGCTCCAGCGCTTGTGAGCGCTCCAACCGTGCCACAACCCGCGCGACCAGAACCCAACCTATGACCGCAAAGATGACGCCTCCGAAGGCCTGACCCAACAGAACGCCGGATGCCCCGGCGATCTGTGAACCAATCGTCGCGAAAACCCATGTTCCGATTGTGTGGCGACCCCAGTTTATCCATGTGGAATAGACCGGGTGCCCCAAGTTGTTGAAGCTGGCATTGGTCACGAAAATCACACCATTGAAGAACGAAGCCAATGCCAGCGGGCCACAAAACAGATATATCAGACTTCGGGTTTCGCCCTCGGCTGCGAACAGGTCCGCAATCGGTGCGCGCAGCAAAAACAAAATGGCCGACATGCAAAGTACATAAATGGCCGTAAACTTGATTCCAGCCAAAAAGGCAGCACGCACGCGATCGAACTTTTCGGCCCCGAAATTCTGCCCGATGATTGGCCCTATCGCGCCAGACAGCGCGAAGATGACCGAAAACGCCACTGGCAACAGACGCCCAATCACAGCCATGCCCGCAACCGCATCCGTACCATATTGCGCGATCTCCCGCACCACGATGGCATTCCCGATCGGCGTGGCGACATTCGTCAGAACAGCTGGAATTGCTATTGCCCGCACGGGGCGCAAATCCTGTCCTACCTGCTTCAGTGAAGGGCGTGCAAATCCCCGATGCACCCGCAGCGCGGGCCACAATGCCGCCCCCAACATGCACAGCCGCGCCAGGACCGAGGCTATCGCGGCCCCGTCCAGCCCCAACCCGATAGCAAAGATCAAAATCGGATCCAGAACAGCATTCACCACACCGCCGTAAATCGTTGCCATCATCGACCGTCGCGCATCGCCGTGGGCGCGCAGCACCGCCATTGCCGCCATCGCAATCGACATCACGCACATGGTGGGAAGGATGATCGACACATATCGCGTCGCCAGCCTCAGAACCTCACCTTCTGCGCCAAGCAACGACAGCAGGTAACTGAGATTCAACAAGACCAGGCCCGATGTCATCAGCCCGGCAATCAGCCCGATAACGGCCACGCTGGACGCGTAATGCCTTGCCTGTTCAGCCCGCCCGGCCCCGAGTTCGCGCGCAACCAGCGCCCCGGCCGAAATCGACAATCCGATATTGATCGCGTTGGTGAAGAACAGCAGCGTACCGGCATAGCCCACTGCCGCCGCAAGGGCGTCTTTGCCCAACATCGAGATGAAGATCATATCGACAAAGTCGACGGCAAAAATGGCCATCAGGCCAATGCTGGTGGTCAGCGACATGCGGGTCACATGCAGCATCAGGCTGCCGCTCAAAAACACCGCTTTGCCTGCCGATCGATCCGCCAAAACCCAGTTCGCCCCACCTGTTCGACCCGGACGGGCCTCTGATTCCGTTGCGCTCGGCCAGGAAAAACCCCGGCCAACGCTGAAGCAAACTCACGCGTTTCCGGGGCATTGTACACAAGTTATTTTACGGACCGGCGTAACCCACAGGGATCAGACAAAACGGTTCACGTAGTTCTCGAGGATTTCCTGACGCCCCGAGCGCGGTTTTGGATTGAGATCCTCGGCCAGAACCCGTGCGGTGATCTCGTCAAGACCAGAGGTCAGCATCGCCTGCGCCTCGGGCGTATTCCAGCCCGCGTACCGATCAGCCAGCGCCTGTTCCAGTCCGCCATCTTCCATTATCGCTGCCGCTGCTTTCAGGCCCCGGGCACAGATATCCATACCGCCCACATGCGCGGCGATCAGATCTTCGGCATCAATCGACTGCCTGCGCAGCTTGGCATCGAAATTGGTGCCGCCGGTTGTGAACCCGCCCGCTTTCAGGATGTGGTAATAGGCCAACGCAACCTCGGGCGTGTTGTTGGGGAACTGATCCGTATCCCATCCTGACTGATAGTCGTTCCGGTTCATGTCGATGGATCCCAGCATCCCCTCGGCCGCAGCCACAGCGATTTCGTGTTCGAAGCTGTGACCTGCCAGGATCGCGTGCCCCTGTTCAAGGTTCAGCTTGACCTCATCCTCAAGCCCATATTTGCGCAGGAAACCGATGCAGGTGGCGGCGTCGAAATCATATTGATGTTTCGATGGCTCCTGCGGCTTGGGTTCGACAAGGATTGCAGCCTTGAATCCGATCTTGTGCTTGTACTCGACCACCATGTTCAGGAACCGGCCCATGTGATCCAGTTCGGTTTTCATATCGGTGTTGAGCAACGTCTCGTACCCTTCACGTCCGCCCCAAAGCACATAGTTTTCGCCCCCCAGCTTGTGGGTGGCATCCATGCAGGATTTCACCGTGGCGGCGGCAAAGGCAAAGACATCCGGGTCAGGGTTCGTGCTGGCCCCTCCCATCCAGCGACGATGGCTGAACATATTGGCCGTGCCCCACAGCAGCTTGGTACCGGACGCCTGCATCTTTTCACCGATATAGTCGGCGATCTCGTTCAGAGTGCGCAGATTGTCGGCAAAGTTCCCCTGCTCAGGGCGGATATCGGCATCATGCCAGCAGAAATAGGGCTGTCCGAGGATCTGGAACATTTCAAAGGCGATATCGGCCTTCATCTTGGCGCGGCCCATATCATCTTGTGGGTGCCAAGGGCGCTCGAAAGTGGGGCCGCCAAAGGGATCTCCACCCTCCCAGGCGAAGGAATGCCACCACGCCACGGCAAACCGCAGGTGATCCTCCATGCGCTTGCCCAAGATGATCTCGTCCGGGTTGTAGTGACGGAACGCGAGCGGGTTCTTGCTGTCCTCGCCTTCAAATTGGACTTTTTCAATTCCCTGAAAAAAACCGCTCGTCATTTCATTTACCTCATTCCGTCTTTTCACCGGGCTTTTTGCCCAGAATGATCATCGACAACAGATCGTCATCGGTGACGTCTGCAATATCAACCGTTCCAACCAGTTGCCCGTTCTTCATGACCGAGGCCCGGTCACATAATTCCATCACCGCGTGCACATCGTGGTCGATCAGGAAAATCCCGATTCCCTGCGCCTTGAGCTGTTGGATCAGGTCCGCCACCATCTGTGTTTCATGCGGGCCAAGCGCAGCCGTTGGCTCGTCCATGATCAGGATACGGGCGTTGAAGTACACCGCACGCGCGATGGCCACCGATTGACGCTGACCACCCGAAAGGGCCGAGACCGGATCGTTGAACTTCTGAAAGTTCGGGTTCAGCTGTGCCATGATCTTGCGGCATTCCGCCTCCATCGCGGCGTCGTTGACCAAACCAAAGGGCGTGACCATTTCGCGGCCCAGAAACAGGTTCGAACTGGCATCCAGGTTATCCGCCAGCGCCAGCGTCTGATAGATCGTCTCGATATTGTTGGCGCGCGCGTCGCGGGGATTGTTGATCTCGACCTTGTTGCCGTCGATCAGGATTTCGCCGTGGTCCATCTGATAGGCACCCGAAAGCACCTTGATCAGGGTGGATTTGCCGGCCCCGTTGTGCCCCAGAAGGCCCACGACCTCGCCCGGATAAAGATCAACCGACACATGGTCTACCGCCTTGATGCCCCCGAAGGAAATCGAGATATCGCGCATTTCCACCAGCGGAGGCTGGCCCGATCCGCGACCCGAAGCCCGGTTTTGTGTTTCTTGTGCTTGCATCATTTCGCCCCCAGACGTTTGCGATAGACGATGTCGATATAGACGGCCAGAACCAGGACGGTGCCGACGACGATATTCTGAAACGGCGCATCCACGCCAACCATGGCCATGCCGGATTGCAGCGCCTGCATGATCAGCGCGCCAAGGATTGCGCCGTAGATCGTTCCGATGCCGCCGGACAGCGCCGTTCCACCGATCACGGCGGCGGCAATCACGCGCAGCTCATCCAGCGTTCCGATATCGTTCGAGTGATTGGCCAGACGGGCCGAGGCCACGACCGCCGACAGCGCGCACAGGAACCCCATCAGGGCAAAGATCTTGACGGTCATCAAACGGGTGTTGATGCCCGACAATTCGGCTGCATCCGGGTTGCCGCCAGTTGCAAAGATATAGCGTCCAAAGCGGGTTTTGCGGGCCACAACGGTCAGCGTCACCGCCACAATGATCAGGATCAGGACCGAAATCGGGATGCCGTATCCCACAACCAGCCCTTCCGGCATGGTCTCGCCGCGCGCTTCGAACATGCGTTCAAGCCGACGTGTCGGGATGGCATAGCTGTTGACGATAAAGACATAGCCCATGATGGCAATGCCAACGATCCCGGCAAGTGTCGCTTCGGCCCAGACTGGCTTGACAGGGAACCCATGAGCCGCTTTGGACCGGCGACCGCTCCACAACGCCCAGATCGCGATAGCGGTGGCGGCAAGGCCGAACAGGAGGCTGACGGTTGTTCCCAAGGTTCCGTTGGTGCCGCCAAACATCAGAAACGTGCTGTCCAGCGGGCCGATTGTCTGGCCGTCAGTCATGTACCAGGCAACGTTGCGCCAGACCAGAAACCCACCAAGCGTCACGATAAAGGCTGGGATGGTCAGATACCCCACCATCCAACCGTGGAACGCACCGATCATTGTCCCGACCGCAAGACCCACCACCAACGTGATCGCCCATGTCGCGGGGTGGTTCAATCCCATCCCCAACACGTTCGGCAACAGCTCGGTCTGTGTCATCGCCATGACGGCAGATGTTGTCGCCAGAAGTGCGCCGACCGACAGATCGATGTGGCGCATGACGATGATGAACACCATGCCACAGGCCATGATGGCGACCGAGACGGTCTGGATCGACAGATTGAACAGGTTTCTGGGCGTCAGAAAGCGGCCGTCCGTAAAGATGTTGAAGCCGATGCACAGGATGATGAAGGCGCCGATCATGCCCAATAGCCGCATATCCAGTTCCAGTTGCTGAAACAGGTTGGACTTTGCTTTTTGGGGTACCGGCTGAGACGAAGTTTCGGTCATATCCGATCTTTCATGTTCAGCTATGATCTCTGGCCCACCCTTGCGGGCCAGAGATATCATGGTTTGGAACTTGGATTAGTTACAGGGTGCAGGGCCGTTTTCGACGCCCTGACACAGGTCTTCCAACGGAATCCAGCCAGCATCGACCACAACGGACAGGTTGTCTTTGGTGATCGGTACAGGCGCAAGGAAGACCGAGTTCATCTCGGTTCCGCCAGGCGACGTCCATTTGATGGCACCTTCGATGTCCTCGGGGCTGGTTCCGTTGCTCAACGCAACTGCTATTTCACCGGCAGCTTTGCCCAGCTCACGCGCATCTTTCCAGACAGAAACGGTCTGCGTGCCCTTGGCGACCCGGTTCAGCGCCGCGTGATCGCCATCCTGACCCGAGACCGGAATGCCTTCCATGCCCTGCGCGGTCAGCGCGGCGACAACGCCGCCGGCAGTACCGTCATTCGAGGCCACGACGGCATCAACGTTGTTTTCGTTCGCAGTCAGGATCTGTTCCATGTTGCGCTGCGCGTTCGCAGGCAGCCAGCCGTCGGTATAAGCTTCACCCACGATGACGATATCGCCGCTGTCAACGGCGGCCTGAATGATCTCTTGCTGACCGCCGCGCAGGAAATCCGCGTTCGGATCCGTGGGCGAGCCCTTGATCATCACATAGTTGCCTTTGGGCATCGCTTCGAACACCGCGCGCGCCTGCATCCGGCCAACTTCAACGTTATCGAATGTCAGATAGAAGGCACGGTCATCTTCGATCAGACGGTCATACGCGATGACCGGAATGCCTTCGTCTGCTGCCGCCTGCACTGCCGGGCCGATGGCCTGGGAATCCTGCGCCAGAATGATCAGCGCATCAACGCCCTGGGCGATCAGACTTTCAATATCCGACAATTGCTTGGCGGAAGAAGATTGGGCATCAGACGAGATGTATTCCGCACCGCCCGCTTCCAGTGCAGCCTTGATCGCCGCTTCGTCGGTCTTCCAACGCTCTTCCTGGAAATTCGACCAGCTTACACCGACCGTGGGCTCTGCGAATGCAACTGTCCCCATCAGGACCGCCACAGCAGAGGCGCTGAGAATTCGTTTCATGATTTCCTCCCGGTTTCAATGAGCCATCGTTTCATGATTCGTGGCCCCGACAATTCTGAGTAGCATATTTATTTCAGTCGGTAAAATATTTATGCTATCGGTAACAGAAAAAACCACCTAGGTTGAAACAGGGATTAGATTCGCGAGGGCAAGATGCTGAAAAGCAAAGCTTCTTCAAATGCCACGGACCAAAGGAACATCACTCGCCTGCGCGTTCTGGAAAAAATCCGGGCCAGGGGGGCCATTTCACGAATCGACATCGCCAGCGCGTTGGAGACCAGCCCAGCGACCATCACGTCCGCCACTGCCGATCTGCTGTCCGCTGGTCTGATTGAGGAAATAGAAAGCGAAACACCTTCCAAATCAGCGCGCCGCGGCAGGCCGCGGGTACAGCTGAAACTGAATGGCGCGTCACATCTGATCGCGGGCGTGAAAGTCGCCCGCCAGCAGGTTTCAGTCATTCTCGTGGACTTCGAAGGAACCGAAATCACTTCGTACACGCATCCGCTGGACCAAGCCCGCATGGCCCCGGATGCGTTTGCCGCGAAGATCCGCGCCGTGCTTGATCAGGCCTGCGCCTCGGCAAACCGATCCCTTGCCGATTTGTCCGGTGTCTGCATCGGCATCGCCGGCCTTATTGATGCAAATCAGAACTTCGTGCATTGGTCATCTTCCCTGACGGAACGAAATGTGGATTTGAGCCCGCTGTTGTCCAAGGTGCTCCCCTGCCCTGCCTTCATCGAAAACGACGCCAATCTGGTCGCAAAAGCGGAACAGCTTTTCGGATTGGGAAAGGGGCTGAAGAACTTCTTGGTTGTTACGATCGAGCACGGCATCGGCCTGGGCATCGTTCTTGACGGCAAGCTCTATCGCGGCGAACGCGGATGCGGAGCAGAATTCGGGCACCTCAAAGTTCAGTTGGACGGTGCGTTGTGCCAGTGCGGGCAGCGCGGATGCCTCGAGGCCTATGTGGGCGAATACGCCCTGATCCGCGAAGCGACGATCGCCAGTGAAGCGACGGACCCCCGCACTCTTGTCGATATACTCGCAGCAGCAAAAGCCGGCGACGCCCGATCCATTTCCGTTCTGGCCCGCGCGGGCCAAATGTTCGGCATGGGGGTTTCGAACCTGATCAATCTGTTCGACCCCGAATGCATTATCCTGTCCGGCGCCAGAGGCCGCTTTGACTACCTGCATTCAGACGAGGTGATGGCACGTGTCCAAAACGGTGTCGTCAGCGTCGACGCGCCTTTGCCCGAAATCAAGGTCAACCACTGGGGTGATTCAATGTGGGCAAAAGGGGCAGCGGCTTATGGAATTGAACAGGTCTCTATCCTGAAGGTCAGGGAACTGGCGGCTCATGCGAATTAAGATGACAATCTTGCTTGCGGTGGCTTCCGCTGCTGCTGCGGAAACCGTTCCTCCAAGCTTTCAAAAGGTGGAAACCCCCAGCCATGTTTACGAAGGCGGCTGGGAACATTTCGTCGGCGGGGGGGGCGCGGTCTTCGACTGCAATGATGACGACCGCCCTGAATTGTTCGTGGCAGGCGGATCAAACCCAGCGCAATTGTTCATCAACACATCCGACACAAAGGTCAGTTTTCTTCCGGATACGCCCGGCCCGTTATCCTTGACCGGTGTGACCGGCGCATACCCGGTAGACATTGATGGCGATGGGATCCTGGACCTTGCGGTTTTGCGCGTAGGCAAAGACCTGTTGCTGCGCGGCAAACCGAACTGCGCGTTCGAGCCTTTCACGGCACTGAGTTTTCAATCTCAGGACCATTGGACCACCGGCTTTTCCGCCACTTGGGAAAGCGGGCAAACCCTGCCAACGCTGGCCTTTGGGACCTATGTCGACCGAAGCAATCCGGATGGACCTTTCGAGGCTTGCGGGCCGACGCTTCTGTACCGCCCGGAAGGGAGCGAATATGGCGATCCTATCCGTTTGGAACCCGGTCATTGTTCCTTGTCCATCCTGTTTTCCGACTGGGCCCGCACGGGTCGCGCGGATCTGCGCGTCAGCAATGACCGCCACTACTATGTGCGTGGCGGACAAGAGCAACTGTGGGCCATGGAAGACCCCCCGCGCCTGTACAGCGAGGACGATGGATGGCTGCCCTACTCGATCTGGGGCATGGGGATTGCCTCGCGGGATTTGACCGGTGATGGGTTTCCCGATGTTTATCTGACGTCCATGGGGGACCAGAAATTCCAGGTTTTCGATCCCGCAACGGATGGGCCGACATGGCGGGATGCAACCTATGACCGAGGCACTACCGCACACAGGCCGCATGCGGGAGGAGACGGCCGCCCCTCGACCGGCTGGCATGCACAGTTCGGGGACGTCAACAATGACGGGCTGGACGACATTTTCGTTGCCAAAGGCAATGTTGAGCAGATGCCCGACGCGGCGCAGGACGACCCCAACAACCTGTTGATGCAGACCGCCGACGGTCAGTTTGTCGAAACAGCGTCACAAGCCGGTGTCGCGTCCATGGCAAAGTCCCGCGGCGGGGCCCTGGCGGATTTCAACGGGGATGGATGGCTGGATTTGGTGGTGGTCAATCGTGGCTCGGACCTTGAGGTTTTTCAGAATGAACCGACGACCGGCAACTGGCTCATGATTGATCTCGGCCAGAGCCATCCCAACAGACAGGCAGTCGGCAGTTTTATCGAAGTCAGGACGACCGAGGGCATTCAAACCCGTGAAGTGACCATTGGCGGGGGGCACGCCAGCGGAATTGCCGGGTTCCACCACTTTGGGCTAGGAGACTTCGAAACCGCGGAAACAAGGGTGATCTGGCCTGATGGAGAACATGGAGATTGGCAGATGGTAGATGCCAATCAGGTGATCCGCCTCAGCCGTTGATCACTGATCCAAAGGCAATCCGCTGGGAACCGATTGAGGAACACCCAGTCGCACTGACGGATCTTCCAGCGTGCCCAGAAAACTCAGGATGGCGTCAACCTCGCCCTCACTCAGATTGATGGGCGCCAGATCGTTTGACGCTGCTATGGCTTCGACATGCCGGGGGTCCAGCAAAGCCTTTTGATCCTCTGCCCCGTCAAACTCTGGCAGATCAGCCATTTCGATGGCGTAGTTCCGCAATGCGGAAACCGGATCCAGATGATGGCGCACGACATCCTCAAGCCGTGTGTAGGCACCGCTGTGGCCATATGGCGCCGTCAGGGTCACGTTGCGCAGCGAAGGCGTGCGAAATGCGAACGCATCATCCTTGTCACCGGTGACGCGCAGTCGCCCGTCATCCCGCACATGATTTTCGAAACGGGCTGTTTTTCCGGGACCGATCTGAGGCATGGCGATGGAATGGAATCCGTGATCGGTCTGGAACCAGCCGGAATGGCAGGTGCTGCATCCAGCCTTTCCGTAGAACAGCTCCATCCCCAGTTGCGCTTGTTCGGGCAGCGCGTCTTCGCCTCGCATCGCTCGGTCAAAGAGGCTGTTGTCAGCCCGCCATTCAAACGCGATGAAATCGGCAATGACATTGGCGATTGCGATAAAGGTGATGTCTTCTCCGGGCGCAATGTCATCAAATCGCCTTTGATACTCTGGTATCGCCGCCACACGCGCGGCAATCAGATCCCAGGCGCCACCCTCTTGGGTCAGCAAGCCGAGACGCACGGCCTTGCTGACTTCGTTTTCAGAATAGTGCCCCGCCATTTCGTCAGGTGACAGCACCGGGAACATCGCCTGCGCCGCCAAAGCCGATTTGAACCCCGGCCTCATATGCGTCCCCAACGGGGTTCTGATGCCATTGGGCTGTGACGTATCCGTCTCGAGGCGGCCGTCATGGAAAAACGTCGTGAATTCCAGCGCTCCGAGGTTCCACATCGCGGGTGAGTTTCGGGGAATGCGCTGCTCGGGCTTGTTCTCTTGAGTGAGCTTGCGGTTTTCCCCCAAGCCGACCCCACCTTCGCCGATACCCAGCGAAAGACCGTCGGACGTTCCCAGTTTCGGATGATGACAGGTTGCGCAACTGATGTTCCTGTTCCCCGACAGGATCGGATCATAAAACAGCAGTTGCCCCAACTCTACGCTGGAAAGGTCAGGTTCGATGAATTCAGGGCGCGAACCAAGGTCTTGCGCCTGAGCAACTGAAAGAGACATCCAGATGCCCACGGCAGTTGCTGCGATCTGAAATCTCATGATCGTCCCTCGGAAATCTCAAGTGTCAGTGTTTGTCGATACGGGTTGTCCGGCGTATGGATGACGGATGGGAACGCAGGGATATTCACGGCGTTTGGATATCCTGACGGTTCAATACACAGCCCCGCACCCGGGCTAAATCGGCCTGACAGATGAGCCCCGGTATAGACCTGTGCCCCGGGTTGATCTGAATACACATTCATCCTCAATCCCGAAGGTGCCCTGACCTGTGCGACCGGGTGGTCATGGTTTCCACTTTCCTCAAATACAAAATAATGGTCCAGCTCGCGCCCCTCTGCCCCGACGGTGCGGGACAACGCAAAATCTGGCACGTTTTCGCCGGCAGCGGCGATATCTCCGGAAGGAACGGAACGCGCGTCCAACTCCAGCACCCGGTTCGATCTTAGCCTGAGCCGACAGCCCAGGATATCCCCTGGACAGCCCAGAGAGTAATAATTGTGCTGTGCGATGCTGATCGGCGTGGGGCGATCCGGTCGCGCCGTGATCGTGTAAGTCAGGCACGGATAGGTCAGTTTGACATGCACCTCGAATTCGACTTCTCCGGGAAAACCACCTTCACCGTCAGGCGAAGTCAAAGACAGAACCGCCTGATTCAGATAGGTTTTCACGATATCCCAGTGTTTGCGTGACAGCCCGCCCGGACCACCATGCAGCGTGGTCGGCCCTTCGTTTGCTGTCAGGTGATGAACGCGCCCTTGCAATGCAAACTGCGCCCCGCCGATGCGGTTGGCCACTCGCCCAACTATCGCGCCAAGGTAAAACGGGTCCGACAGGTAATCCTGCGGATTATCGTAGCCCAATATCAAAGGCGTTTTGCCAAGCCACCATCCTTGCGTGATTGCGCCATAATTCAACAGGGAAACGGACATGTTGCCGTCTTCCAGAAGGACCTGCTCGACAGGCATGGATTTGGGATCAGCCATCAGCGCGCGGCCAGAGGGGACAAAGCAGCATAGTACTCGCGATACCGCTGGTATTCCGCCTCATATGCGCTGGACAGCTCGACCCGAGGTTCGACACGCTCAGCAATTTCCGGGGAAAGCATGACATCCCCGGGGTCGGCGCCCTGCACAGCACAGGCAGCAAGACGGGCCGCGCCGATGGCGGCACCGAACTCACTTCCCTTGGGCAGAGCAAGCGGTGTGTTCAGAACTGTGGCCAGTGTCTCCAGCCAAAATCGCGACCGCGCCCCGCCACCGACGACCAGCAGACTTTCGGGCTTGGTGCCCGTACTTTTGAGTGCTTCCAAACAATCGCGCATGGCAAAGGAAACTCCTTCCATCACGGACTGGGTCAGATCAGCGGGTTCCGATGCAATATCCAGGCCCAGGAATGCTCCGCGTATGGCGCTGTCGTTATGAGGCGTCCGTTCACCGGACAGGTACGGAAGGAAGGTGATCTTTGACGGCCCCTTCACCGAATCCGGCAGGGTCGATGCCAGCGTGCCGACGGGTTGACCGAGGTGACGGGACAGCCAGTTGAGACTGTTGGTGGCCGACAGGATCACACCCATTTGAATCCAGCGATCTGGCACCGCATGGCAAAAACAATGAACGGCTGTTTCCGGCGCGGGCGCATAGCTTTCCTTTGCGACAAGCAACACACCCGACGTGCCCAATGAAAGAAATCCGCTGCCCTCACCGATGCTTCCGATGCCGCAGGCCGCTGCTGCGTTGTCACCGGCCCCGCCGGCAACCACGACCGGCCCGGTCAGGCCCCATTGCTGAAGGATCTCTGATCGCAGTTCTCCGCCTGCCGAACTGCCTTCAACCAGCTCTGGCATTTGATCCCGGCGCATATGGCTTTGATCCAGCGCAGTGTCTGACCATTCACGTTTTCCAACGTCCAGCCACGCCGTACCGGCGCTGTCGGACATGTCGCTGACATAGGAACCGGTGAGCCAGAAACGCAGATAATCTTTCGGAAGCAACACCTTGGATGTCTTCGCAAACATGTCAGGCTCATGCCCGCGCACCCATTCCAGCTTGGGTGCGGTGAAACCCGGAAAAACGATATTCCCGGTGATCGCGCGCATCGATGGCAGACCATCCAACTCCGCGGCTTCCTGTGCTGATCTCGTGTCGTTCCAAAGGATACAGGGCCTCAGCACATTGCCATCCCGATCCAGCAACGTGGCACCGTGCATGTGGCCGCTCAGACCGACGCCCCGCACCGCGGAAAACGCGGAACCGTTCAACGCACGCAATTGGGCAACGACGTTTTGACAGGCTTCTACCCAATCGGACGGATTTTGTTCTGACCAACCGGGGCGCGGCGTAGATGTCACGACACCTGCTTCGGCTTCGGCAACGACGTTGCCCTCTTCGCTGACCACAATTCCCCGAAGACCTGACGTCCCCAAATCCAGACCGAGATACACGCGTTTTCCCCCTAAATGCAGCACAGGCTGATGGTGCCACCAAGCACTTTGAACCCATGTCAGACCTTATCAGCACAGTTTGCGCTAACATAACAAGGCCAAGCAAGAGATGGCACTTAATTTTATGAAAACCCTCACAGAACGCGTGGAATCATCAGCACACACGACCAAGGTTTAATTCAACTAAGCTGGGCCCGAAAATTTTTCGAATTGTCTGACGCTGACTTGACGTAAACAGTTCAAGCAGTTCTGGGTTTACTGATTTCATGCTGACGGTCCGTCTGAAAACGAAATCAGTCGCAAGAAGGAATTCAGCGAATGATATCACATGCCAAGGTTGTCGTCGTTGGCGGCGGATGCGTCGGGGCTTCGGTTCTTTATGGATTGACGCAGCACGGCTGCACCGATGCGGTCATGCTTGAGAGAACCACATTGACCTCCGGCTCCACCTGGCACGCGGCAGGTCTGCTGGTCACCTTTGTGCGGTCCCACAACGTTTCGAAGATGACGATGGAGACCATCCGCATCTATTCCGAAGTCGAAAAGAAGATCGGCGCTTCGGTCGGGCTGCGCCAGGTGGGTCAGTTGCGCGTCGCCAATACGCAGGAACGCTGGGACGAGTTCCTGTCCTATGTCTCGATTGCCGAAGCTGCCGGTGTACCCTGCAAACTGCTGACGCCAGAAGAAATCGCCGAGCTTCACCCTCTGCTCAACCAATCGGAACATATTCGCGGCGGCATCCTGCATACCGAGGACGGCTATGTGAACCCGGCCGACATTACCATGGCAATGGCCAAGCTGGCGCGCGAGAAAGGCGCCAAAGTGTTTCAGAACACCGAAGCGCTGGCCTATGAAAAACTGGAAAACGGTCATTGGAAGGTGACAACCAATCAGGGTGAGATCACTTGCGAACATCTTGTCTTCGCGACCGGAAACTATGCCCGCGAAAACGCGCGCCGTGTTGGCCTGGATCTGCCTTGCATTCCAATCGTTCACCAATACTGGACAACGGAAACCGTTCCGCTGCTGAAAGAACGCCGTGCACAAGGGTTGCCCGAGTTCCCGATCCTGCGGGATGAAGATTACGGCGCCTATCTGCGCGAAGATGTGGGCGGCATTCAGTTCGGCCCTTATGAGTTCACCAAAGACCTCAAGCTATTCGCCGAAGATCACGTGCCGCCTGACTTTGGCGCCGACCTCTTGCCCGAAGATTTCGACGCGGTCCAAACGCAGTGGGAGAGTGCCATCGAGCGGGTTCCAACACTTGGTGAGGTGGGTATCAAGGCCAACACCCGAGGTCCGTTCCAGATGACACCGGACGAGTTGCCGCTTGCGGGACCCGCACCGGGGCATGAAAACCTGTGGCTGGCCGAAGGCATGCCCGGCGGCATATTGTGGGGTGGAACCGTTGGTGAACGTCTGGCCCGCTGGATTGTCGATGGGGATCCGGGCATGGACATGTCCGAACTCGACCCCCGCCGTTTTTCGGATTACGCGTCCAAACGGTGGACCATGGACAAGGTGCGCGAAACGTGGGGCACCCACATGAACGCGCACATCCCCGGAGAAGATTTTCCCGGCGCGCGCCCGATGAAAACGATGGGGTCCTACGACCTGCTGAGCGCGCATGGCGCCGTCTGGACCAGCTTCAACGGATATGAGTTTCCGCGCTGGTTCGTCAAATCGCGCAAGGAAGCTGTTCCGGAACATTCCTTCCGTCGCACCAACCACATGGAACGCGTTCAGGAAGAAGTGCGCACCACCCGTGACGTGGCCGGGTTCATCGAGATGTCGCCGATGACCAAGTTCACCGTGCGCGGACCGGGGGCCGCCAAATGGCTGGATGGCCTTATGGCGAACAGGCTGCCCAAAGTGGGGCGAATGACCCTGTCGCTTTTGTTGAACCAAAAGGGCGGCATGGATGCGGAATACACGGTCGCCCGCTACGCCGAGAATGATTTTTTCCTGGTTTCCACCCCGAACTGGCGCGCCTACAACTGGGATCAACTGCAACGTTTGCTGCCCGATGACAGCTCTGTCATTCTTGAAGATGTTTCAGAACAACTGGGCGTGATCGCTCTGGCAGGCCCCATGGCACGAGAGATCCTGCAACCGTTGACCGACAATGATCTGTCGAACGGAACCTTCCCCTGGCTTTCTGCGCAAATGGGTGAAGTGGGGTACGCCAAGGGCGTTCATTTGCTTCGCGTGTCCTATACCGGCGAGCTGGGGTGGGAACTGCATCACCCGGTCGGTTACAACCGCCATCTTGTCGACCTGCTGTTGAAGGCCGGTGTAAAACCTTTCGGGCTTGAGGCACTGGAATCCATGCGCCTTGAAAAATCATATCGTGCCATCAATCGCGAGATTTGCAAGGACATGACCCCATACGAGGCCGGCCTTGATCGGTTCGTGGTAACCGAAGGTCGCGACTTCACAGGCAAGGCCGCTCTTTTGAAACAGAAAAAGGAAGGCACGTACCGGCGGCTGGTCACGCTGAAACTGCCCTTTGGCGAAACATCGGTGATGTTTGACGAGGGTGTCTACGCTCGGGGCAAGCTGATCGGCCGTGTCACCTCGGGCGGGTTCTCTTATTATTGCAACCACGACATTGCGATGGCACTAGTGCCACAGAACATGATGGCGCCCGGAACGAAAATGCAGGTGCTGGTCCACAATGAGATGCGCGACGCCGTGGTCATCGACACATGTGCTGTCGATCCCGCAAACACACGCCCGCGCGCTTGAGTGCGAAAACAGAAAGACTGGACTCGAACGGATGACCGAACAACCGACAAAAACGCTTTCTCTTGCCGAAGTTCGGGACTTGGCCAAATCGGTTCTTGTTTCTGCCGGAGCGGACTCGCGCAGCAGTGATGTACTTGCCGATATCGTCACCCGGTCTGAACGGGACGGCCCGCGCAGTCACGGGTTGCGCATGTTGCCGGTCTATGTCCAAAGCTTCATGTCAGGCTATGCCAACGGGCACGCGAAGCCCAAGACCGAAAAGGTTGCCCCGGGCGTTT
The DNA here is from genome assembly GCF_059610125.1 of Ruegeria sp. YTSA144. NCBI lineage: Bacteria > Pseudomonadati > Pseudomonadota > Alphaproteobacteria > Rhodobacterales > Roseobacteraceae > Ruegeria > Ruegeria sp. YTSA144. The sequence goes on along the minus strand of NZ_JBXWNA010000013.1, from coordinate 31,541 downwards.
TGCGCTGTGACGCCGACAACGGGTATTATCAGGTTGCAGCGGCAGAAGCCCGCGAGGATCTGATCGCGATGGCCCGGGAGAACGGGATTGCCGCGTTCACCTGTGCAAACTGCCACCATCTGGGTGCCTTGCGGTTTGACACCGAACCCTTGGCCGAAGCCGGATTGGTGGCCTTTGCCGTGATCAACTCATTGTCCATGGTGGTTCCGCAAGGTGGGGTTCGCCCGGTTTTTGGCACCAACCCGATGTCTTTTGCCTGCCCGCGTGACGGCGACGCGCCCGTGGTCTGGGATCAGGCCTCGTCCATGGTGGCCCTTATGGATATCCGCATGGCCGCTGCCGAGGGGCACGACCTGCCCCGCCCTGCCGGTCTTGATCCCCAAGGCGCGCCCTCAACAGACCCGAATGCCATCCTTGAAACCCGCAGCCTATTGCCATTCGGAGAGCATAAGGGGGCAGCGATCGCTTTCATGGTTGAGGTGTTGGGCGCAGCACTGGCCGGTGGAACCCTGTCCGTGGACAACGAAGAACGCGAGTCCTTCGGCGCCCTGAACATCAAAGGAGGAGCGACCCTGATTGCAATTGATCCCAGCCGGTTCGGCAACGCGGCCTTCAACGAATATGTCGCCCGCATCTGCGCCGAGATTTCCGGCAACGGGTCCGCCCGGGTTCCGGGCGACGGTCGCCTTGAAAAACGGGCAGCCGCCGAAGCCCATGGCATAGAAGTGAGCGCCGAGGTTCTGGACGCGCTTGGCTGAAACTGAAATCACCCGCCATCGAATGGCCGGACAGCACCTGCCCGGCTTGCCAACCACGCCGCTCATTGGCCGCCGAAATAGGCCTCGAGCAAGCGTTTGTCATTTCTCAATTCGTCAGCCGTGCCCGACGTCTGCATCCGCCCGGACTCCAGCACATAAATGCGGCTGGCAAGCGACAGGGCAAAATTGGCATTCTGTTCGGTGATCACAACGGTCAGCCCGTATTCCTTGTTCAGCTGACGCACGACCTCGGCAATCTCGTGACAGATTTTCGGGGCCAGGCCAATTGTGGGCTCATCGACAAGCAGCAGTTCCGGGCTGGTCATCAAGGCCCGGCCAAAGGACACCATCTGCCTTTCCCCGCCGGATTGGGTCGATGTCTCCTGTCCTTCCCGTTCTTGCAGACGCGGGAAAAGCTTGTGCACCATCTCAAGGTTGCTTTCGATGTCGTCTCGTGCGGTGAAGGCCCCCACCATCAGGTTGTCGCGCACTGACATATAGGGAAACAGGTTGAACCGCTCGGGCGCATAGCCAACCCCGTGACGCACGATTTCCGAAGGGGCACGACCAGCAAGGCTGTGCCCGCGCAACCGGATGTCCCCTTCGATTTTCACAAGGCCCATGATGCTGTCCAACAGGGTGGATTTACCTGCGCCGTTCGGGCCGACCACGGCGACAATCTCGCCGGGCTGCACCGTGATCGAAATATCGGTCAACGCCTGCGCCTTGCCGTAAAACGCGGACAGGTTCTCGATTTCCAGATAGGACATCAGACGCTCCCCAAGTACGAGGCCTGAACGGCCGTGTCGTTCATCACGTCGCTGAACGCGCCTTCGGCAATCATGGTGCCCCGCTCGATGGCGATGGCGCGGTCGATCAGCGGTTCCAGCGCCGGCAAGTCATGGCTGACGATCAAAAAGGTCATCCCGTCCTTGCGCATGGATTGTATGAGATCGGAAATCTGCGCGATTTCACCGACTGTCAGACCTGCAAACACCTCATCCAGCAACATGACACGCGGTGCCGTGGCCATGGTTCGGGCCATTTCGAGCTTGCGCAAATCACCCATGGCCAATTCGGACGGTGAGCGGTTCAGATCGGTTTCCGTGAACCCGACACTCAGCGCGAGCTCTTTTTCTCTGTCCGTATCCGGCGGCGAAACGATCATGCGCCAGATATCGTCCGGCATCAGGCCCACCCTGATGTTTTCTGCAACACTCATGTCGCCGAACGGCCGAGGTATCTGATAGGTCCTACTGACCCCGGCCCGAATACGTTGCGGCGTCGACAGCGCCGAGATTTCTTGCCCGAACAGCTCGATCGTACCGCTGTTCTGCCGCAGCTCACCCATGATCTGGCTGAAAACCGTCGTCTTTCCCGCGCCATTCGGTCCGATCAGGCCCAGCGACTCTCCTTCTTGCAGGGAAAAGGACAGATCGTTCGTGGCCACCAGCCCGCCAAACCGTTTGACAAGACCGGAAACTTTCAGCGCAACGGTCATGTCAGCCCCCCTTTCCGCAGCCGTTGAAAGCCGCGTTGAGCAAGTTCAACCAATCCCTTTGGCTGATACATGTAGAGAAGCAGTGCGATGGCACCGTAGACGAAATACCGTTCAGCCCCGGGAAGCACGGGGCGCAGGTATTCCAGAAGAAACGTCATGAAGAACGCACCGATCATGGGGCCGATGATGGTCGATGTTCCGCCCAGCAATGCCGCAACTATGATGGTGAAGAGAAAGTTGATGTCGAACAGGGCCCGCGGTGCAAGCGAGCCCAGGTAATGGACATAGAACGCCCCACCCAGACCGGCGATGAACGCGCTGGTCAGAAACGCAAAGGCCTTCAACCGCGTGGTGCTGAGCCCCGAACTGGGGCTCGGCGCCTGCGAGAGGATATTCGGCGCCGACTCGATCGCTGCGCTTGACGTGCTTAACGATCCGAAGATCAGCCGATCCCGGCGATGGATGGCGTCAGTCGCCAGTATCGATGCCATGTTTGAGGATTTGGAACTGCCCACAGGTGTTCGGCTGGCGATCTCCGAGCGCTGTTCACAATACTACGGCGGCGGCCCGGCGTCGCGCCGGATTGCGCGGCGGGCCACTGGAAAGGAATGGAAAAGTGCATGCGTTGTTCTGAGTGAACTTGGTGTGGGCAAGGGCATTCATTCGCGGCCATCGCGCTGGAACGCACGTGCGGCCAGGCTTCATCCGGATCTCGGACGTCTCCAACGAGAAGAACAGGATGGCCGGTTGGGAAGCAGCTTGGCCGACATTCTGGGAAGCCTCGCTCATATGTCCATCAACCGGATCCTTCACTGGGGAACTGCCGCAGAAGAGGCGGTTATCCTTGAGGCGCTGTGTCGGCACTATCGAACCAAATTGTACCACGGCTGGAAATCGTCACAGGCGGAATTCAAACGGCATCAGAACAGGACCTGAACTGCCCCTCTGAAGTGTGTGCAATCAACGGATATCTCGCCCCACGAATTAAGTGCCCAACAAGGACTGGATCGCGCTTCGGACCAAGACGGGACACCTCGGAACCTGCATCTCACCTTTACAGCACGCGGCGTTTCGGAACCTGCCGACTGACCGCGTAGCCTGCGAGCGCCGAAAGCGATTTTGCCACGCCGCCCCGTGGCACGGGGCTGAGCGCTGCGATTGCCTGATCGCGGTATTCTTCTGGCAATTGCTGCCTCTTGATATGGCGCGTGATATGGCGCGTGGCCGGGGAAAGCTCTGCCAAAAACCGCGCGGGGTCGCGGTGACTGAGGAAAGCACGGGCTGCCGCGCCCCCCGTTTGCCGCTGGGCTGCCTCAAGAACAGGCACGCTGAATAGCCCGCTGGAAAGGTCTGACGCAAAAGGTGTGCTGCCCGCAGGGCGGTCCAGGGCAAGTTCATCCTCGGTCAGCAGGTAAGCCAGGCCAAGATTTTCGCCATAATCGCGAAGGGCGGCTGACAGATCGTTTTGTTCGGCAAGCATCGCACCGAGTTCGCAAGGCAGTCGAAAAAATGCAGCCATACATTGCCGCATCTGCGCGATGCGCATTTCGACCGCCAGATCCGGTTGCCATGCGGTCCGAAGCTCGGACACTCGGCCTTCACATGCCGATGCCATGGCGCTCAGAATTGATGGCACCAGATCCGGGCAGTCCCGTGCGCCGACTTCGTGCGCCTTCGCCAACAAGTAGTCGCCTGTCAGTATCCCAAGCTTGTCGCCCCAGTTGGCCGTGGCGTCTGCTGTTACTGCGGCAGCCTCGATCCCTCGAATGCCGCTTTGGGCAAGAAATCCCAAATACGCGAGTTCCAGCGCCGTGGCCGCGGCACGACGTCTTTTTGCCTCGACATCACCCAGATAGGACGTCAGCAAAAGCAACAGCGAAGGTCGAAAGGCAACCATGTCAGCCCGCTTGCCCGCGAAGGACATGCGCGTCAGAAACGGCCAATCGGTGCGCACGATGTGATTGAGGCGTGCGCCCACATCGCGCAGGTCGTCCCCAAGCGGCATCTCGGGCACTCGCACAAGGGGCGATACGTCATCCAACATGGCGCTTTCCACATCACCGCCAGTGCCTTCAGGCACCAAAACGGCACGGCGCAGCATGTTGTGAACCGGCTTTTCGCTTTCGAACGTATCGTCCAACACGCGCCAGATGAACTCGTATCGGCGGCTTGCGCGGTTCCCGAGCGTGAAGTACCCGGCAAAGCGATCCCCCAGCAGAAGCGCATAGTCTTCCGCTGCCACCCAGGGGCCTGCCCCGGTGCGGAGGCACCGATCAGTGGTTTGCGCCGCAAGCGCACCGGATTCCAGCGCAAAGCTGATTCCTTCGCCTGTAAACGGGCTGATAAGTCCGGCGGCGTCCCCAACCAGCAACAGACCCGAATTGGCGGCACGTTCCGGTGCGAAATCGAACCTCAGCGGTGCCCCCAAGGTCATACCGGACAATTGAATGCCCGAATATTCTGGATAATCCTTGCGGAGCACGTCCAGAAATTGATCGAAAAGGGTCCTGACATTGGTGTCAAACGCCCGACAGAACAGTCCGACACCGACATTTGCAGTTCCCTTCCCCGTTGGGAACGCCCAGCCATAGGACGGCAACAAATACCGGTCCGTAACATCAGTCAACGGCAGCATTATTTCGAGCAGTGGCGGAGTATCACCGCAGCCGTCGACATAACCGCGAAGCGCCGTGCCATAGCCTTGCTCGGGTGTTTCCCGCAATCCCGCCGCTTTCGCCAATCGAGACGCGGCCCCGTCTGCGGCGATGACCGTATACCCGGTCAGAACCACTGTCGTGCCATCCTGCATGTGCGCGCTGACGCCTGTGACAGTCCCGCTTTCATCCGTTACCAGATCGTCGGCGCGGCATTTCGGCATGAAAGCCGCACCTTCCGCACGGGCCTGACGCAAAAGACAGTCATCCAGTATCAAACGGGGCACAACCAGCCCATAGTCGTCTTCGCCCTCGTATCGAAAATCCCGGTGGCCCCTGTTGCGCATATGGACGCGCACACCTTCGACCTCCTGCTGATCGGTTAGCGCGGACAGAATGCCGAGGCGTTTCAACTGAGAGATGCCGGACCGGGTGATTCCGTCTCCACAGCTTTTGTCCCGAGGGAAATCCTCACGGTCGACCAGAATGACCTTTCGACCTCTGCGTGCCAGTTCGATGGCGGCAGCGCTGCCGCCGGGCCCTGCACCGACAATGATGGCGTCCCAAGTCTCGGCCGCGGCCTCCTTGGGCGTCGCAAGCGGCAGATCGTCGGCAAAAGGGCCGTAGCCGTCCATGTCAGGCCCGCCTTTCGACAGAAAGCCGGGCGAGGTTTGCCAGCGAGTCGCGCAGCACATGATCGTCAAGCCCGGCAATGACCCTGACGGCTGCTTCAGATTTGTGCCGCGCCAACTGTTCCGTAGCTTCGACCGCGCCCGAATTGCGAATGATCTCTACAGCACGCGAAATATCCGCATCCTGCATGTCGGCCAGCCTCAACCTGGCCCGCAATTCATCGGCGGCCTGACCGTTCTGACCCAGGCACAGGAGCACCGGCATCGTATACGCCCCTTCGCGCAGGTCAGAGGCGGACCCTTTCCCAAGTTCCGCACTGCTTGCAATGTAGTCCAGAACATCGTCGCGAAGCTGAAACGCCAGGCCAAGGCACTTTGAATAGGTGATCAGTGCGTCTCGATCCTGATCACTTACGTCAGCCAACAGCGCCCCCAGCGATGCGGCGAGGACAAACAGTTCGGCCGTCTTGCCCTCAAGCATTTCAAGATGCTCTTCAATGGTCCAATCGGCGTTGTAAGCGTTTTCTGCTTCGCGCAACTGCCCAAGACACAGCGCGGCACAGTGTTTGCCGGCCAGCTCAGAGGCTGTGGGGCTGACGGAATCCAACAGGTTTATTGCACGGGCCAGAATGAATGTTCCGGCGAAGCTGGCGATGGGTGAAGACCAGCGACGGTTCACGCTTTCCGCTCCACGCCGAAGTTCGGCCCGGTCCATGACATCGTCATGATAGAGCGACGCCACATGGATCATTTCAACAGCCGCCGCCGCTTGAATTGCCCGCTTGCGGCCTTCTGTGTCGGTGAGGCTTCGTGCTGTAAGCAGCAGAAGAATTGGCCGCAACCGTTTTCCGCCGGCCCCGATAAGCCAGTGTGCAATCTCTTCGAACCCCGGCCGGTCCGAGGCGACGGCATCCAACATGGATGCTTCAACCTGGGGTATCGTGGCCCGGACCTGTTCGTCTTGCAACCAGTCAGACATCCGCGATCTTGCGGAACTGCGCCAGCGTCTTCTGCAAACGCTTCGACCTGAGCGCCGCTTCGGAGTTCCTGATGAAACTGTCATAGCCTTCGTGCAACGCTGCGGACTCGGCGCGAACAACAATCTCTCCACGGTGGAAGGCGTCCATTACGGTCATCCTGCCTTCGGAAATGGCTACAAGTGCTTCCGGTGAGATCGCGCCGACGCCCCGGCCCTTCCCTTTGTGTTTTTGGTTCGGGTTGATATGAACTTCACCGCTCATCACCGAAACTTCGACCGACCCCATACCAAAAACACCAACCGTTGCACTGGCGCCCTCGTACTGCTTGACCAGTTCAGCATATTCCTTCTTGGCGTCCGCCTTGAAACCCGCCAAAGCATCTTCGGCCAGTTTTTCGACTGCCTTTGCACCCTCTTCCGGCTGCATCCGCTGTTCATAGTCTGCCACGTTCGTATCCTCCGTTCCAAAATATCCAAATCAGACCGAGCCGACCGCCGCCCGAGCATCCACACGCCCGGCACCCTGCTGCGTGGTCGGTGCGCCGATATCGACGGCGGTGGCCATGAGAACTGCCTTGATGTCAGCCGGCAGCAGCGTCGGGTTTCGCTGCAACATCAGCGCCGCGACCCCGGCGACATGAGGGCACGCCATGGAGGTGCCGCTGGCCTCGAGATGAAGCGGATCTATCACCGTCGCGCCGCCATTCATGTCATTGCCGGTCGCCGATCGCGATGCCACGATATCCACGCCGGGGGCGGTGACATCCGGTTTGTCGCGCCCATCCGGCGTTGGTCCGGGACTGGAGAAGCCGGCCATGTTGTCACTATCATCGCTTGCCCCGACGGTAATCACGCTCTGCGCAATACCCGGACAGCGAATGCGCGTGTCATAGGTGCCGCAACTGTCATTGCCCTCGTTGCCCGCGGCCACCACGAAGGTCACCCCGGCGGTCGAAGCCGCATCAGCGGCGACACATAAAACGCATGTCCCGTCCGGATCGACCCAATTGCCGTTTCTGTGGGAAAAGCCCCAGGAATTGGAAAGAACATCCATCCCGTCCGCCACGGCCTGTTGAATTGCCGCAACGCAGTTGGGAGCGTTGCCGCTGCCGAATTGGTTCAAAAGCTTGTAATCGTGAATGACCGCCCCCGTGGCGACACCACGGAACGTCGCGCCATTGCTGGCAACAACGCCCGCGCAATGGGTCCCGTGCCCATTCAGGTCTCCCAGCCCCTCGCCGGTAAAATCCTGTTGCGTGCCAAAATTCCCGGCAAGTTCAGGATGCGTCTGGTCCACCCCCGTATCCAGAACGGCAACATCCACTTCGCCTCCGTTGATCCCGCTGGCTTCCACGACATCGGCATTGATCAGCGGACGGCTGTTATCCAGATCAATCAGGATTTGATTCTTGCAATGAGCCACCTTCAGAACATCGGCGCGCCCGGCAATATCTGTCAGGCGCTGGTCGTCGGCCCAGACCACCAGGCTGTGGTTCAGCCAAAAGGTCTGCTCGACCTCGATTTCACGCTCGCCAAAGCTCTTGGCAATCTTTCCCACCACGTCTTCGCCATGGCGGCGATGTTGCATGATCGAACGGCGGCGCTGGCGTCGGTCGAACGCACGGGGCGCGCGATCAGGTGATGTCCTGCCGCTGCGCAGCAAGACCAGCACACGATGCCGGGGAAGCTGGGCGGTTTCCGTTTGCCCAAGCAGGGCGTTCAGGCGCGCCTCTTTTCGGTTGGCCAAGAGGTCACGCAGAACAATGCTGTCCATTTTGGAGATGGACTCGCTGCCGAACTCGGCACGAAGCTTCTCGATTTCACGACGTTCCGCTCTTTCGAAGCGATCAACGTGTTCCCGGCTTAACTCGGTCATTTCGTGCTCCTTTGGATCATGGTCTTATGGGGTTTTCAGGAATGGCCTGGCGCTCGGTGGAGTGGGTGATCATCACCACGGAAGGATCGTTGGCCATTGTCGCGATGGCCCCGGGCGAAAGTTCAACGGCAACACTGTCGATCAGCCACAGTTCGGTTATCCCGACCCCGCCCAGGTTTTCCAGAGTACCGACCAGGGGCCGTGTGCGTCGGCGGAAGTAATCTTCGCGTGCCTTTGTTTCGGCGCGCCGGAAAGAGGGCGCATTGCCTTCCGTGTCTGGCGCCAAGCGCAATATGACCTGCACCGAGTGCCCATCATCACCGTCTGTTACGGCCTTCGCCAATTCCGATTGCAGCTGCGTGTCCAGCTTGCCCCACGCCGCCTCGGACAAACCAAACGGACGGTTGCTGTTGGTTTCGGTCAAGGTTTTGTCCTCCTCGGTCGCCGCCACGCTGAACATAGCCGGGGCGACGGCACGATCGAAGCGCGGGTTAACGACAATGCCGGGCCCCGGTTCAGGCTCTGCCGAAGGCGTACTGCGCGGGTGTTCCGGCCGGAAACACAGTTCGATCAACGCTGCTTCCTGCGCGCGCATGGCGATTGTAACCATGCCGCTTGCCTGAACCTCGATGACCTGTACTCCCTGCTGCTGCGTTCCTGTCTGGGTCGTCAGGACATTGCCCGCCGCATCAAGTGCGATGACCGTTATGGGCTTACCGCCAGCAAAGCTCAGCTTGAGGCGGGCCCAGTCAGCGACGACCGGCAGATGGGCAAAAACACCGGCGATAGAAAGCAACAGTTTGGGTGTGCCTTGCGGCTGGAACCCACCAATGATCTGAAGAAGGCTGCCTTTGGTCGGCAGGAACCGCACTCCGCCAACGTTCAATACCGGATGGCGGGAAGGCAGTTTCTGGCCGCGAAAATCAATGCAACGTTCACGCGGGGGAATTTCCGGATCGGGCTTCGGCTGGTCAGGGCAATGCGGTTGAATCGCGATGAACGCACAATCATCAATGTATCCAAGCACATCGTTGCGCGGATCATCTCCGCTGAATTCCAGAAATACCGTTACGGCTTCGGCTTCCGCCGTCACGCGGCCCCGCAATTGGCGCCAGGCACCGTCAAGGTCACCAGTCCACCATTCCACCCAGGGTGCCCGCGGATCATCACCACCGCGCGGGTCCAACCCCAGAGCATAGCTGCCTGCACTGCGGGCTTCTGTTGTGAACCAACACGAGAACTCATAATCCCATCCCGGGTTTGAACCCAGCGACTGCCACAGGCCAACACGAAGACCGCGCTGCGCGATGACCCGTTGGGATCTGTCGCCGGTCCGGACGATGCAACCTTCGCAGTCAAAGGCATCGGCGGGGATCGGGGCCAATTGCGGAACGGGATTTCCCTTTCCGGCGTGAAAGGCTGCCAAGTCGGTCAGCCATGCATAGGGTGTCCAGAACCGACCGACATTGCCCGCCGGAAGCGAACGGAAACCATCTTCGAAACCGGGATTCAGCAGATGCACGACCCGGACGGTCAGGTCATCCTGACCAAAGGCGCCATCGTCATCCATGACGGTACAGATGGCCCGGAAGTCACCACAGTTTTCATAGATATGTGAGGCGGTCGCCGTGCCTTCGGCTGCCGGTGGCTCGTTCGTCTCCTCGATCAGGGCGGTGCGGGGTTCGCTGCAATCGCCGAAATCCCACTTGGCTGTATGCGTGTCACACCAGCCGGGATCCCGGAAATCGGCGACAAGCGTGATCGGTGTGCAGACATACGCATAAAGATCCGGGCCAGCTTCGACTTTGGGCGGAACATTGGTAACGGTGACACGCAGGGTGTCGATGGCTTCGCCCCCATTGACGTCGCGAATACGCACCGTGACCGTGTATTCGCCATTGTCGCACCAGGCATGGGTCACGGTCGACGTGCCTGTCGCCGCAGGAGGACCATTGGTTTCGGAAATCACACCGGGTTTCGGCGCGTGGTGATCACCGAAATACCACATGGATTCGTGGGTGTCGGGGTATTCGACGTCTCGGAACCGCGCGACCAGAGTGACCTCTTCGCCCTCCTGCACCGTCAGATCCGGTCCGGCATCCACTGTCGGCGGCACGTTTTCGACGGTAACAAGCGAGAAACTGCGACTGCGCGCGCCGCCCGGCTGGTTCATCGTCAGCGCATGTTTTGCGGTATATACACCACTTGCCGCATAGACATGCTGAATCGAGGGCAAGACCGCGGCCGGTGTCCCGTCACCCGGCAACCATTCGTATCCCGCGTCAGGATGTTCATTCACAGCCGTAAGCGACATGGCCGATGCGGCCGCACCCGACCGTCCCCCACCCGAATCCGCCGGGACGACATCCGTTGCTTCGCAACTGCTTATGACAGTGAAATCTCCGGCGATTTCAAGACCGTCCGTATCAATCACGATCGGGTCCGAGAATACCGCTTCGACCCGCCCGATCCTGGCAAGGTTTTCCGGCCAGCCGGTGATGCCCGTAACCGTATTCGTAACTTCATCTGACAGGATTTCGCTGCCCATGCTTTCGGCAATACCGCGGACGACAAGGGCCACGATCACAACGACCAGTGCGCCCAGAATTCCGAAAGCGCCGAACGACAGTATCGCGGCGATTGCCGTCAGCACCCAAAGCAGCACGGATTCTTCGGGATCGACATCGCTGTCGATTTCAAAGTGATCCATTTGCTGCCCGCCGTCTGGGCCCAGCGAACCGTTCGGCTGCCAGCGCAAACCGACGTCGTTGAAAAAGTCGGCATCCACATCAATGCTGCCCAGGATCGCATCCACGACCGTCACTTTGCCCGATATTCTGATCGCCCCCGCCCTGAGGCTCACGTCCAGATCGGTCAGCCGGACTTCGCGCCCGTCAGGTGTAAACGTCTTCGGAAGGTCATCATCCGACAATTCAGCTTCGATGCGCGCCGTTTCAATCGATGCTTCAACCTGGGCCGCGCTGATGGCAATTGCAAAATCCCTGTCGGCCGGAATGAAATTGGCAAGCCCGCCTACGTCACCGCCACCATCATCGTTCAAGGCGATGGCCAGAAACTCGTTTGTCACTCCGACGGTGATACTGTCGACTTCAAACTCTTCGTCCGTTGCCTCCGGTCCCCAGATGTAAACGAAGTCGCGTGCTTCCAGATCCCGGTGAAAGAAGTCGCCGATGAATTCTTCGATCTCGGCCACGGTCGGGGCAGCAATGGAAATCTCGCCCAGGCCACTGGCCAGTTCCTGCCCACGCGACACCAGTTCGCTGGAAATCTGGGCGTCGAGGTCAATCGCGACCAACGGGATCGCCGCAAGCTGATCGCGGTTGTCGATATAGTTGTCACCCTCTGGCCCATATTCCGGACCGGCCGGATTGATCGCGTCCACGGTGACGATGGCCGCATTCAAATCCGTGCGGAACTCTGAACCGACCCGGCTGAAAGGTGCCGTGATGTTGATCCGCGTTTCGATCCCCATGGGATCCTGCGGATTGAAAAAGAGCTGTACGGCCGGACCGACAACAATGTTGAACATCCGCAGATAGACCGGCAGCGAAATGGTTATGTCACCGCCGGACACGGTGGTTTCAATATCGTGCGCCGCAACCGAGTCGTCGTTGAAGATTTCCGCATGGACATCCGTCGTCAACGCTCCCAAGGCAAATGGCAGCGCGGTCTCATCGATGACATGGGGAATGGATGGGAAGGCCGGGTCAATCGGTCCGCCGGGGCCACCGTTCTCATAGGCTTTGTCCACGAATTCACTTGCGAACAATTCGATGTTGGACGCAATCGGATCGCCGCTGGTCAGCGTTGCGGACACCTGGCTGCGAGGCAGACCGTCCAACAGCCATCCCACATCCTGCCGCCCGGGGATCAGACCGATCGGCGCAGCCGCAGCAAGATCGGCCGTCATCGTCAGCATTTGCGCGGAAGGAACCGGGGGATTTTCGATTTCGATCTGGATCAGGACACCAAGTTGAATTTCGGCACCGGTGATGTCCGGGCGCAGGCTGGCGTCCAACTGGTCTTCGGGAATCTGAACCGACCCGTCAGCTACAACGAAACCGCCAAAGGTTTCACCTGCGGGAACATCCATGAATTCGGGAATGCGGCCTTCATCGCCGGGATCATCGTCGCATTCCGCGGACTTCCACGCCCCCCGAATGACCTTTCGCAGGACCTCTTCCGAGGCTTCGACGACAACTTCATATCCTCTTGTATTTGCCATCCTGACGTCCTCGGTGTGACGGCGCGAGGGAATCGCGCCCGGGTGTCTTCAAGCAGTGCCGGTAACAACGGCGCGGGGCGTGATATTGACCAGCCTGCGTTTCCCGGTTCGCACGGCACGATACAGCGCCTCGGTCGCAAAACGCGGTTTCGACGCATCAAGTTGCCGGTAGGCGAGCAGCGGAGAGATGATTTTGTGCGCCTTGCCCAGTGCTTCCAGCGGGTCGGGAATCTTCGCGGGCTCGATCAGACTTGGATCGAGCCCGGCGACGGATTTGCTCTTGGCTTTCACGGGAAACCGGCGCGCGATTTCCGATGCCTTGACCCTGGCCACCTTCACTTTGGAGGTGGAAGAACGCACTTTTCGCGTCGGCAAGGACAACGGAGACAGGTCAGGGCGTTTTGAAGCATCATCGACCAGCTTCAACTCGTCGAAAAGCACCACAGCCAGATCCTGTTCTTGCCCGGGGTCAAATTCATGCCCGGACGCGGCGAAAATCTTTTTCCGCAAGCTTTTGCGTTCGACGATCTGTTTCTTGGAAAACCGCGCCCTGTCCTCCAGCTCGAGCCGACCTGAAAGATCCAGATCGAACCCAAGTTCCTCAAGCGCCAACACGGGGTTAATCAGCGCAGCACGAGCAAGCTCTGGGGTGACATTCAAACGGGCAGCAATATCATGCACTGCTGCCTGAACGTCCTGAAACGTAGCCATAGCAGCCTTCCAATTACGAATAAACGTAACTCTTGAACGCTTGGAACCAATAGAAAGATAATTTGGGAGTCTGCCTTCACGATATATTTTTAATGCGATTCCGTCAATGAGCCCGAGGCGTCGCAAGGCTGACTTGCATCCGATCGCATAACGGTATTTGACGTGTCGCTGGTTGTATCGGACGGGTTTGCCGTGAAAAATGCAAAGGGAATACAGGCCCCGACCATCTAGCGATAACAGCAGTACAGAACCTTCCCGCGCCATGGCCGGGGGTGGTGGTTTCAAGCAAGACCGCCGATCGTGACGTCCGCCAAATTGTGCAAGCAAACCGCGGCCCCGCGCCTTTAAACCACCCACAACACCTCGCGCCCCTCTTCCCCCGGACCACATCACCTGCCATAATGGGGGAAACTCAAAAACAAGAGCAGCACCCATGCCCGACGATCTGTTGACGCCAGAAGCGACCACAACTTATGACGCCTCCTCGATCGAGGTGCTCGAAGGTTTGGAACCGGTCCGCAAGCGACCCGGCATGTATATCGGCGGCACGGATGAGCGCGCTTTGCACCATATGGTGGCCGAGATCCTCGACAACTCGATGGACGAGGCCGTGGCCGGCCATGCCAACCGGATCGAGGTCGAACTGCACGAAGATTATTCTCTGACCGTGCGCGACAATGGGCGCGGCATTCCGATCGACCCGCACCCGAAATTCCCCGACAAATCCGCGCTCGAGGTGATCCTGTGCACCCTGCATGCGGGCGGCAAGTTCTCGGGCAAAGCGTATCAGACCTCGGGCGGGTTGCACGGCGTGGGCGCCTCGGTGGTGAACGCGCTGTCGGATTCGATGGTCGTGCAGGTCGCCCGCGACAAGCAACTGTACGAACAACGTTTCTCGCGCGGTGTCCCGCTGGGACCTGTCGAAAAGGCCGGCGCCGCCCCCAACCGGCGCGGCACCACAGTCACCTTCCACGCTGACGACCAGATATTCGGACACCACCGGTTCAAACCCGCCCGCCTGTTCAAGTCGATCCGCTCCAAAGCCTACCTGTTCTCGGGCGTGGAAATCCGCTGGAAATCCGCCATAGACGACGGCGAAACCCCCACCGAGGCCACCTTCCACTTCCCGGGCGGGCTGTCGGACTACCTGAAAGAAACGATGAACGGATCGTCGACCTATGCCGAGCAGCCCTTTGCCGGCACCGTGGACTTTCAGGAGAAATTCGGAACCCCAGGCAAGGTGGAATGGGCGATCAACTGGACGCCCTCGCGCGACGGCTTCATCCAGTCCTACTGCAACACCGTTCCGACGCCCGAAGGGGGCACCCATGTGGCCGGGTTCTGGGCCGCGATCCTCAAGGGGATCAAGGCGTATGGCGAGCTGATCAACAACAAGAAAGCCGCCCAGATCACCCGCGACGACCTGATCACCGGGGGCTGCGCGCTGGTGTCCTGCTTCATCTCTGAACCGGAATTCGTCGGCCAGACCAAAGACCGCCTTGCCACGGTCGAGGCGCAGCGGCTGGTCGAAAACGCGGTCCGCGACCATTTCGACAACTGGCTGGCCGCCGACACGAAATCCGCCGGCGCGATCCTCGACTTCCTGATCCTGCGGGCCGAAGAACGCCTGCGCCGCCGTCAGGAAAAGGAAACCCAGCGCAAATCGGCCACCAAGAAACTGCGCCTGCCCGGCAAGCTGGTGGACTGTTCCAGTTCAACACGCGAAGGCACCGAACTATTCATCGTCGAGGGCGACTCGGCGGGCGGCTCGGCCAAAATGGGGCGCGACCGCAAAACGCAGGCCCTGCTGCCCCTGCGCGGCAAGATCCTCAACGTGCTGGGCGCAGCCAGTTCGAAACTGGGCACCAATGCCGAGATCAACGACCTGACGCAGGCGCTGGGCGTTGGGCTGGGCAGCAAGTTCAACCTCGACGACCTGCGCTATGACAAGGTCATCATCATGACCGACGCGGATGTGGACGGGGCGCATATCGCGTCCTTGCTGATGACGTTCTTCTTCACCCAGATGCGCCCGATGATTGACGCGGGTCACCTGTACCTGGCCTGCCCGCCTTTGTACCGCCTGACGCAGGGTGCCAAACGCGTCTACTGTCTGGACGAGGCCGAGCGGGACGAATGGCTGAAAAAAGGTCTGGGCGGCAAGGGCAAGATCGACGTGTCGCGTTTCAAAGGTCTGGGCGAGATGGACGCCAAGGACCTGAAAGAGACCACGATGGACCCCGCGTCCCGGAAATTGATCCGCGTCACCATTGACGAGGACGAACCCGGCGAGACCGGCGATCTGGTCGAGCGCCTGATGGGTAAGAAGCCCGAACTGCGGTTCCAGTACATTCAAGAGAACGCGCGGTTTGTGGAGGAGTTGGATGTTTGAGTGCCGCTCTATCAGATTGATTCAAATGAACATCACAGATAGGTTTGAAGCGAGTTTTATTGGGTATTGCTTATGAATCCTACCAAACTAGTTCCTTTCCTAGCTACTTTTTTAGTTCTCTTTGGATCAAAGACTTCGCTCGCTGACACAACTCTTTGGAAGACGGTAGGTTGGTGGGATGTTTCATTCTATAATAACATGCAGGGTTGCTCAGCATTTGCCACTTATGAAGGCGGGACATCATTCTTCATTGGGCTATCCGGAACGGATGAACTGTACCTTGAGGTTCTGCTCCTTAACTCGAACTGGAAATCTCTCGAATCTGGGAAAGAGTACGAAGTTTCGGTTAAGTTCGGAAACGAAGTTCACTGGAATCTAGAAATGGATGGTGATTACTCGGACGGGTTTGGCTCGTTGAAGCTATCAGTTCCAGCAAATTCGGAGAAAGCGGGGGACTTCGTTAACGAATTCATGCGAGAAACCAAGATGGTTTGGAATTATGAAGGTACTTCATTAGGTATCTTTAAACTAAACGGGTCGTCACGAGCTTTTGAAGAAGTCGTGGCCTGTACTAAGTCTTACAGAGACGCTGTTCGCTCCTCAAATGACCCCTTTAGTAGCTCCGCACCAGACAAGGACCCTTTTGACTAGATCGATTTCCGGCCAATGCCATCGGAAATCGCTTAGCTTGTGTTGGATGAGTGCTCGCACCAATCTTTGATTGTATTTCTAGATGGGTACAAACATCCATCCTAGCTCGGTTAACCTCTAACCCACCGCTGAGACGGGGCGGGCGCTTACATGAACCTTCACGCCCTACGTTGGGAAAGCAATAGACACACCCATACCACACGCGCCCTCAAAAAACCAAAATCTACTGCAATTCAAACCCCTTCGGTTTACAAATCAAACCAAGAACCGGCTTCCCCATGACAAGCTGGCTTGGATTTAACGATTAAGGATTTGCAATGGCCCGCCTTTATGACAGTCGAAAACGTGTTCTCGTAACCGGTGGGGCCGGGTTTTTGGGCTCGCATCTGTGCGACCGGCTTCTGGATCAGGGGCACGAGGTGTTGTGCGTCGACAACCTGTTCACCGGCACCAAGCGCAATATCGACCATCTGCACAACAACCCGCGTTTCGAGTTCATGCGCCACGATGTGACCTTCCCTCTGTTTGTAGAAGTGGACGAGATCTATAACCTCGCCTGCCCGGCCTCGCCCGTGCATTACCAGCACGATCCGGTGCAGACGACCAAGACCAGCGTGCATGGTGCGATCAACATGTTGGGTCTGGCGAAACGCTTGAAATGCAAGATATTTCAGGCCTCGACCTCCGAGGTCTATGGCGACCCGACCATCCATCCCCAGACCGAAGATTATTGGGGCAACGTCAACCCGGTTGGCCCGCGATCCTGCTATGACGAAGGCAAGCGCTGCGCCGAGACCTTGTTCTTCGATTACCACCGGCAGATGGGGCTTGAGATCAAGGTGGCCCGCATTTTCAACACCTACGGGCCCAGAATGCACCCCGCCGATGGGCGCGTCGTGTCGAACTTCATCATGCAGGCCCTGACCGGCGAGCCGATCACGATTTTTGGCGACGGTACGCAAACCCGGTCATTCTGTTACGTGGATGATCTGATCGAAGGATTCATCCGTCTGATGGAGACCGGCCCGGACGTCACCGGCCCCGTCAATCTGGGCAATCCCAACGAATTCTCGATGAACGAACTGGCCCACGAAGTGCAGGCCCTTGTGGGGGCAGAAACCCCTGTCAGTTTCAAGGAATTGCCAGAGGATGACCCGAAACAGCGCCAGCCCGATATCACTCTGGCGCGGACCCTTCTGGGCTGGGAACCCAAAGTGCAACTGAAAGAAGGGCTGCACGCAACCATCCGGTATTTCCGAGATCTTCAGGCCGAAG
Organism: Ruegeria sp. YTSA144; assembly: GCF_059610125.1. Classification (NCBI taxonomy): domain Bacteria; kingdom Pseudomonadati; phylum Pseudomonadota; class Alphaproteobacteria; order Rhodobacterales; family Roseobacteraceae; genus Ruegeria; species Ruegeria sp. YTSA144. Next base: position 13,866 of record NZ_JBXWNA010000013.1, on the reverse strand, counting down.
TCGAGACCTAGGGCCAAGGCCCAGTTTGGGGTCCGGGCACGACCAAAGCCCCTGACCTGCCCCGGCGCTTGCGGAACCTTCGCAAGGCATCGTTTTATTCGAAATCTGCCTGATCCAGCAGCGTATAGGTGAACTTGTTGCCAAACGCGTCGCGCCCGGCTTCGCATTTCAGCAGAAACTCGGCAAAGTGACGCTGATCCGCGAATACCTGACACCCGGCGGAATAGATCGAATTCGCAGTGTCATCGTCACCATTGTTTGGCCCCTTGTGCAGATTAATGCCGAACATCCCAATTTGAGGATTAACAAGGTTCAGGTTTCCATCCCTGTTGTTGTCCCGAAACACGGTAACGTTTCCCAGCCTTTGACACAGCGCCTTGTGGCCTCCGGGCCGCCCTCGTTTATGAATATCGATCTTGTAGCAGGACCGATATTGCCCCGGCGCCAGAATGGCCGTCCCATCCGGGTTTATCGGGTTCTTCAGGTAGTGATCGCTGGGATCGGCCGTCATCGGGTAATAGGCAATATCCCAAACGCCAAGAAACCGGTGGAACACCGTCATGACATCATCGAATTTCTTGGGTGAAACCGGATGGGCGCGAATGCCCACTATGTTCAGGTTCCAATCGACAGTTGGGGTGTCGAAAACCACGTAATCCTTTTGGGACATGACATCCATAATCGCTTCTACAGAGGGTCTGAACATCTCTCAATTCTCCTGAAACAATGCGGCCATGTTACCACAGAAATGACCGATCGAAAAAACCGGCCCCTGAGGTTGTCACTGTGCTTGTAGGATTTTCGTTGCCTAACCCGTTGATCCCGTTCAAACTTGCTGAAACAAAAAACCATGATTGAGGTCCGGGCGTCCAAACCCTTTTTGATCGACAACAGATTTGCAGGACGAGAGGACGACATGAAAACACTGACTATTGGGCTGGCCTTTGCCATGCTGGCAACCCAGGCCCCGGCGCAACAGACGCTCAGCCTGGCATCTCCGATCCCGGACGGGGCGGAAACACGGTTTTGCTATTACAAGGGGCTGGCTTATTCCCCGGACTCCTTCATCGTGATCTTTGGCGACAACACCGTCACAGAAACGATCAACACGCGCGAGGAACGCTTGCTGCGATGCGTGAGCAGCGACAAGGGCACCATGCACTGGAAGCCACAAAGCACGTTTCAGGTCGGCCGCTAAGCCAGAGACATCACTGTCGCCCAAGGCTTTTCAGCCGGATCAGACAGCCAATCCGATCAGGGCGACGCCCACGGCCATGAGCGCCGCGGCACCCAACCGTCGCGCCCAGTTGCCTTCCTTGAGGAATACGAACCCGATCAGTGCGGCAAAGATGACCGAAGTTTCCCGCAGCGCCGAAACCGCGCCCAGCGGTGCGAAATTCTTGGCGTACAGCACCAGACCATAAGCCGTCATCGATACCAGCCCTCCAAGAATACCGATCATCCAAACTTTGGCTGGCAGGTCTTTGAGGGTCGCACGTTTCCGAACCCCGACAAACCCGGCAATGAACAGGTGCAGAAACGCCCCCCACGCCCAATAGCTGAGCGTGTTGCCCGACAGCCGAACGCCGATCCCGTCAACGACCGAATAGATCGAAATGCAGAACCCGGTGCCCAGCGCAAACATCAGTGCGCTGCGCCCAACGCCCGAGCGCAGAGCTTTCCAACTGCTCAGCTGGATGCCCGCGGCAATCAGGGCGATACCGGTCCAGGCCTGAAATGGCAGCACTTCTCCGACCAGGAACATTGCCCAAAGCGAAACCAGCGCCGGGACAATTCCACGGGCAATGGGGTAGACCACACTCAGATCACCATGCTGATAGGCTTTACCCAGCATGAAGTAATAGCCGAAATGCACAATGGTCGAGAGCAGGATGTAGATAAAGCTCTCTGGGTTCGGCAGCGGCAGCACCATCACCATGACTGCCGCAGGCAGCACTTGACCCAAAGCGACCAAACCCAGCATGGTGGTTCGATCCGCCGCTGTCTTCACGATTGCATTCCACACCGCGTGCAGCAAAGCAGCCGAAAGAATAACAAGGACAACGAACAGGGTCATGTCCGGACCTTTCCCGCATAAGTTTCGCGCCAAAAGGGTCAACTGCCCCATTCACTCGGCGCCATGTCTGCAAAGGGTGGATTGTTGTCAAGCCCGTTTCAGGTCACCTGGGTTGTCAGCCAGGTCTCGATTTTCGAGGCCGGCCCTTCCCAACCCGATTCCATGAACAGAAAATGCGCATGATCTTCGACCAGCAAAAAGGTTCCGCGATCCCCATAGCGCGTTGCCAGTGCGCGGCAGGTATCGGGGTTGACAGCCCTGTCTTCGGCACCCGAGACCACCAGAACCGGGCAGTCAACCTTGTCGAAATCAACCTTGATTGCGTGATGGTCATCGAACATCCAAAAGAACATTTCAAACATCACGCGCCCGCTTTCCGCGCCCAATCGGTCGAATACAGCGTGTTGCTGCGCCTCATCCATCTTGTTCAGAGCAAACGGGGCCATCAAATCGAACCCGACCCGCATCGGCTGCTTCCAGAACGGGCCGCCTTCCATCAAGGTGCGCGGTACAGCCCGTTCGTCATCGGTTTCGGGCAAGGTGCCCCAGGGCGCATTGGGATTGATCAGAACGATGGCACTGGCCAAACCACGAGACGCCACTTGCTGTGCCACCACCCCGGCAATGGCATGCCCCAAAATGACAGGTTTGCGGTCCAGCCCCTGAACAAAATCGGCGATATCATTGGTGTAGTCCATGACACTGGTATCGGTCAGACCCGGGTCGGGGTCTGCTTTTGGATCACCGTCATGGTAACGCAAGGCAGGAACGTGAACCGTCCAACCTCGGTCACGCAAAAAGGCCGCGTAATCCTGCATGCACCAAGGTCCGGCAAATGCTCCGTGGATAAGAACGATTTCCTTGGTCATCGAAGTCCCCCCTGCGCTGTTTCCAGTATGGGGATATGGAAAGACGTTACAACAGCCCGTGATCCCTGTTGCAGGACGGGTCACAGGTCCTAAGATCGGACCCATGAGTTTTGTGACCGACAATCAATTGCCCCTGCTGATCCTGTTCTTTGTCATCGGCTCAATCGGCACTGCCTTTCTGTTTCGCAAACCGGCAGGGCACCGGGCGTGGAAGTTGGCTGATCTGGTATGGGTTGTGCTGGGTGGCATCGGGGCGTTGGTCGCTGTCTTGGCCGGACTTTATTCGTCGGACAGCTCGCGTCTGGACCGACAGATCGACGTGGCCTATGCCGCAACGCTGGCATTTGACAGGGATGCGGCCCGGTTTCGCCTGCGGTTCTGTGATCCGGCCTATGATCCGGACACCGCCGTTTTATGCGAAAAGGTTGAATTCCTTTCAGCTTCGACCGCCAGCAACTCGGAACTGCCCCTGTTCATTGCGGTTACGAACGAAGTGGCGCCCTTACAGGGGCTTCACTTCCTGGTTGGGGGTCAGTCCAAGGACGAAATGGACGACATACGTGACATGGCCGCCAAGGCCGATGCTTTTGACATCGACCAGTTCCTTGTCTTCACTTCACTGGACGAAAGCACACAGACCGCCATTGACAACATGCGTCGCAAGGTTCCCGCGATTGCGGGCGACTATCTGATACTTGCGCAGAGCTACGACGACCTGATCGCGCAGGTCGGGAAGTTGAAAGAAGAATGGGAATACCTACAGGACAATGCTCATATTCTTGTCCTGCAAATCGTGGCCCTATGCCTTGTCAGTTTTGCGGCACCGTTTCGGCTTGGCAAATCCGTGGTCGAGCTGCGCACCACGTTCAACGTCGATAAGCCTGCGCCAGAACCTGCGGATCAGCCCCCAGAAAGTAACGCAGAAGAGTCCACAGGTTCCGAGCACCGCGCCGAATCCACCCCGCCCGCTCATACCGCTCCGCACTCGTAAAGGCGCGAGTATTCAGCACCGTTACCTTTGGCAACACGCGCACCAAAGCCACATCTTCCATCAACGGCTGGTCCGGAAACCCGCCTGCCGATTGATACGCGTGACGCGGAACGAGCAATCCCTGATCTCCGTAGGGCAGTCCCAGCAGCCTGCTGCGCAGATTGGCCCAGCCAGCCACCCAGGCCGGAGCGACACCGTGCGCGCGGAACGCCAGCCGAAAAGCAGCCGGTTTGCCCGAAGGCAGGTGGGCGCTCACGGTCTCGCTCCATCCCTGTTGCAGCACTGTGTCCGCATGAAGGATCAGCAACCAATCCCCTTTGGCCTGCGCGCAGCCCCGGCGCAGCTGACCACCTCGGGAGGGCGGGCCGGTCACAACCTTCGCGCCGGCCTCTTCCGCTATATCCAGCGTGTGATCGGTTGAGCATGCGTCGCTGACGATCAACTCTCGGATCAATCCGCCATGCAGCCCTTCCATCAGGGCCTCGAGGCAGGCCGGCAATGCGTCAGCGGCATCAAAGGTCGGAATCACAACGGAAATGGGTGCGGGCACGTCTGATAACCTCTGGTCTTGGCATCGGAACTTCCTATATCACGAGGCCTGAGGAAATGACGAGGACCAAGCCATGCCCACCCGCCGCATACTGCGCCTGTCCGGCTCGGATACCGAAAGCTTTTTGCAGGATCTGATTACAAACAACATTAAAGGGTTGGACAACGGGCTGGTCTACGCCGCTCTGCTTACACCGCAGGGCAAGTACCTGGCGGATTTCTTCCTGAAACGAGATGGCGATGGCGTTCTTCTGGATGTGGCCGAACATCTTGCGGATGATCTGGTCAAACGTCTGACGATGTACAAGCTGCGTGCGGATGTGACGATCGAGGGAACCGATCTGAACCTGCAACGCGGCACCAAGGCTGCGCCGGAAACCGCCCTGCCCGATCCCCGCCACCCGGACATGGGCTGGCGCACCTATTCCACCGAACCCGAGGGCGATGACGGATCCGACTGGGATGCGCTGCGCGTCCGGCACTGCATTCCCGAGTCAGGCATTGAGCTGACCCCGGACAGTTATATCCTGGAATCCGGGTTCGAAGCACTGAATGGCGTGGATTTCAAAAAGGGCTGCTACGTCGGACAGGAAGTGACTGCGCGTATGAAGCACAAAACCGAATTGCGCAAAGGTCTGCGACGTGTCGCCGTTCAGGGCTCTGCTCCGGCAAGGACCGAAATCACGGCAAATGGCAAACCTATCGGAACTTTGTTCACACAGTCAGGCGGGCACGGGATTGCGTACCTGCGATTTGATCGCGCAAGCGGAGAGATGCAGGCCGGTGATGCCACCGTTCGCCTTGAGGACTAAACCAACCTTGTTGCCTAAACGGCACGTCCGGCACAGCAGCTTGTATCGTAAAGTTTGAACCCGTTGTCCTGCACTGCCACAGTGCAGGACAACAGGGCAAACCGGATACCCGCATGTTTCGACTTTACTCCGCGATCTGGCGCGCCAGTGCCGGGCGGCAAATCATACTCATCCTGCTGTCCATTGCCATTGCAGGCCTTGCCGCCGTGCCGCTGGAGTTTCAGCGCGACATCATCAACCACCTGACCTCCGATGATGTCGGGATCGAGAAACTGATCCAGTTGGGCATTGGCATGATGGCGGTCATCCTGCTGAGCCTGGCACTGAAATGGGTGCTGGGGTTTCGCGCCGGAACCTTGGGTGAAGATATGATACGCCTGATCCGCCAGCGCTTGCTTTGGCGCTCGACCGACCTGAAGGAAACCGGCGAAGACCTTCGCAAGGGCACCATGACCACAGCCATCTCGGCTGAGGCTGAAGAATTGGGGAAATTTGCGGGCGGCGCTTTCTCGGATCCGGTCGTTCAGATCGGAACGTTGATCAGCGTCATCGGCTATATCTCATCCACGCAACCAGGTCTGGGGCTGATTGCGTTGTCGATGATCGTTCCGCAGATCATCATCGTACTGGCCTCGCAGCGCAAAGTGAACGCGTTCGTGGCGGAACGCGTTCGCATTCTGCGCAGTGCCACGGACCGGCTTACGACCGAGGATATCGAAGCCGTCGAGCGGGACATCAACACCATGTTCGATGACATTTACGACACGCGTCGGCGGATGTTCCTGTGGAAGCTGTCGGCAAAGTTCCTGCTGAGCGTTATCAACGGGGCCGGCACCGTCGGCATCCTGATGCTGGGGGGATATCTGGTCCTGCAAGGGAAAACGGATGTCGGCACCGTGGTTGCCGCCACCAGTGGGCTCAGCCGCATTCAGGGGCCCACTGCCTTTCTGATCGCATTCTATCGTCAGGTCAGTGCCAATCGTATCAAGTACGAACTGATGCTGGAATTGTTCGGCCCGGATCCAACCCGCTATCGCCATCGACCCAACGCATAAGAAAAGACCGCGCGGCGGGTGCCTGCGCGGTCTGATGCGTAACGTGACGAAACGTCACGCGCGTTCGGAATATTCCATAGTTTCAGTGTTCACGACGATCATTTCGTCCTGGCCGATGAAGGGCGGAACCATGACTTTCACGCCATTGTCCAGCAGCGCGGGCTTGAACGAATTCGCCGCAGTCTGACCTTTTACCACCGGTTCGGTCTCGACGATCTTGCAGGTCACTTTCTGCGGCAGCGTCGCGTTCAGCGCCTCACTTTCGTAGAATTCGACAACAATGGTCATGCCATCTTGCAGAAACGGACGGCGGTCACCCAGCAATTCTGCTGGCAATTCAATCTGTTCGTAGGTTTCAGAATCCATGAACACCAGCATCCCGTCGGATTCGTACAGGAATTGCTGATCCTTTTGTTCCAGACGCACGCGTTCAACCTTGTCCGCCGAGCGGAAGCGTTCGTTCAGCTTCGAGCCATTGCGCAGGTTGCGCAGTTCCACCTGTGCAAAAGCCCCGCCTTTGCCCGGCTTTACATGGTCAACCTTGACCGCTGCCCACAGGCCACCGTTATGCTCAAGCACATTGCCGGGGCGAATTTCGTTCCCATTTATCTTGGGCATTACATAAATCCTTCACAAACGGTTGATGCATCAGTTGCGGTCCCTATATCTGGCGGGATCACACCTGACAAGACAACGACACCTAGTGCTGCACTTGCAGCAAGCCATGCAAGTGACGCAACGCAACTATGCATTTTAGCTGTATCCGAATCGCACCTAATAGGTCATAAGGACCCTCACGCCGAAAATGCAAGAGCAAGAACAACAAGGAAGACGAGATGAGAGATTTCGTTGACGGCACTGCCTTTAACAATGAGCAAGGCAATCGTGCGCGCAAACTTTTCGCGGCCGTTGTCCTGGCTGCGCTTGATGATGCTATCGCCGATGACAAGAAATACGGCAACGGCCCCGAACAAATCGCCCGCTGGGCGCGTTCGCGCGATGGGCGCGAAGTGCTGTCCTGCGCAGGAATTGACCCGAACGAGCGGGTTGTCAGCGGATTGATGGAATTCGTTGGACGCGGTGTCCGCACCTCGGTTGCCCTGTCGCGTGAAGAAAGCGAACGCCGCAACGCTGCACAGCAAGCCGAAGCTGCCTGAATCAGGGCGGATTTGGATTGAACAAACGCGCTCTGCCTATCAGAGCGCGTTTTTCTATGCCTGATCGTCAGGCATGAAGCCAATGGCTCAAAAGAACAACAGCCATTGCTGCACCACCCAGAACTCAGCCGCCAGCATGGTTGCGAACAGGGCTTTGCCCCAGACCGGCAATCCACGCTGCCACAGCAGAACATATGCAGCCAGACAGACAAAGGCTGACACCGGCGCCACCCACAAGGCATGATGATCGCTGTCCCAATAGCTGACAGGGCTGTGGAACACCCAGTCGCTGACGGGCCAGAACTGTGGCCGTCCGTCGCCCGCATGAAGCAGGAAATCTGTCGCAAGATGCAACAGACCCGCCGCTGCACCGACAGCCAGAACCTGCCAACCTCTCCAGAGTGCCAGCAGGAATGCCAGCCCCCAGAGGATAAAGGAATTGTCTATGGCGAATACGGTCTGCCACGCCGGGGAAAAGTAAAGCTGCCCGAAGACCACCTGTTCGGGAACGCCCAGAACAAACAGGGACACGCCCGCCATCACGTATAGGGACAGATCCGGCAATAACGCTCCCAGGAGCGCAGCCCAGAGGATACGTCCTTGCGGCGGCCGGGCAAACACGGCAGCCCCGATCAAAAGATGCGCTGGCGTATTCATCCGGGGCTTTCCCTTTCGGCTCAAATCAGATCATCTGCGCCCAGACTTATAGGAGACAAAACATGGTTCGCGCCATCATGATTCAAGGCACCGGCAGCAATGTCGGAAAATCGGTTCTGGTGGCCGGGCTGGCGCGCGCCTACACGCGTCGGGGGCTTCGGGTCGCGCCGTTCAAACCGCAAAACATGTCGAACAATGCTGCCGTCACCGAAAACGGCGGCGAAATTGGCCGCGCACAGGCCCTTCAGGCCCGTGCGGCAAAGCGGGCACCCCACACGGACATGAACCCTATTCTGCTGAAACCTGAAACCGATACCGGCGCGCAGATCATCGTTCAGGGGCAGCGCGCTGGCACGATGAAGGCCGGTGACTATCGCAGGGACAAATCCAAGCTGCTGGGCGCAGCGCTGGAAAGCTTTGACAGGCTCTGCGCCGACGCTGATCTGGTTCTGATCGAGGGCGCTGGCAGCCCGGCTGAGACCAACCTGCGCAAAGGTGACATCGCCAATATGGGATTTGCCCGTGCAGCGGACATACCTGTTGTGCTGGTCGGGGACATTCATCGTGGCGGGGTGATTGCGCAGATCGTTGGCACTCAGGCCGTGCTGGACGAAGGCGACGTGGCGCAGATCAGGGGTTTTGCCATCAACCGTTTCAAGGGCGACGTGTCCCTGTTCGACGAAGGCCGTGATGATATCTCGACCCGAACTGGCTGGCCCTGCCTTGGGGTCGTGCCATGGTTTCACGACGCCTGGAAACTGCCGGCCGAAGACATGATGGACATCCGCTCCCATACAGGCGGCGCGTGCAAGGTCGTTGTGCCTCAGCTGGAACGTATGGCGAATTTCGACGATCTCGATCCGTTGTCCGCCGAACCCGGCGTGAGCGTCGAGGTCATTCCCGGCGGACGTCCCCTGCCCGGCGATGCGGATCTTGTTCTGCTGCCCGGAAGCAAATCCACGATCGGAGACCTGAGCTATTTCCGCGCACAGGGCTGGGATATCGACCTCTATGCCCATGTTCGCCGGGGCGGCCATGTCCTGGGATTGTGCGGCGGCTATCAGATGCTGGGCAAAACCATTTCCGATCCCGATGGCGTGGATGGCCGACCGGGCAAGGTTGATGGATTGGGATTGTTGAACGTCGATACCGTCATGGGCGGCCAGAAACAGGTCATCCTGCGTTCGGCCCATGCCCTGCCCGACCGGGAACCGGTCAGCGGGTACGAAATCCACATGGGCCATACCGACGGCCCGGACCGCGCCCGCGCATGGCTTGAGATCGAAGGCAGACCAGAAGGCGCCGCCAGCAGCAACGGCCGGGTCAAGGGCAGCTATCTGCATGGCATTTTCTCGTCAGACGCATTTCGCGCCCGCTATTTGTCAACGCTGGGCGTGACGTCGGACATTGCCTACGAAGACGGTGTAGAGCAGGCGCTGGATGATCTGGCCGATCATCTGGAGCGCCACATGAATCTTGACCTGATGCTGAGCCTGGCGCAGCCACCACAGCGTGGCTGAATCTTATCCCAGATCTTTCGCGGCGAGCGCGCGGGCGATTTCCCGCCGCACCATTTTGCGCACGTTTCGCGTGATCCTCTCGCCCATCGCGCCTTGCAACTCCTGGCGGACAACTTCCGCGATCATGTCGCGCAATGTCTCTTCGTCCAAGTCGGTTGTCGCGACGTTTTCCACCACTTCAGTGTCACGACCGGTTTCAGCCGGTTGCGCTGCCCGGATGAACTCTGCGTTTTGTGCCGAATCGGCCTCAGGCTGCGAATCCTCCGGATCTTCCCGGTCAGTCAGAACGACGGTCCTCGCGGCCGCGAATTCCTCTTCGACATTCCACGGCAGGGATTGCGTCGGTGTGCCGGAATAGGCGTCTGCGCTGTCGCCATCCGGCTCCCATTGGTCCTCGGTTTGCGCGATCGCCGCTTCCAGCGCTTCGATCTTGGCACTCAGGCTGATCGCGCGATCATCAGTCGATCCGGATTCCGCGGCATTTGCCTCGGTCGCGTCATCCGCTGTGTTGGCCGGATCACCTGCCCTGACAATATCGCAGGCCCGCAGCAGCATCGGCTTGGCCGACCCGGCAACATCGGTTGACGGCTTGGCGGGCATGACCTTGGGCTGTGCGGGTTTGCTGATGCGCAGCGCGTCCGTCAGCACCAAACGCCCCGGCTTGCGCGTTGCACCCTGTTGATCCGAGGAGGATTTACCGCGACTGTCTTCACTGACCAGACGTTTGACCGAAGACAGAACGTCTTCGATCCCTGCTTTCACGACATTATCAGACATTGTTCTCTACCGCTCTATCGTTGGATCGAGTGTAGCCAAACAATCCGAGCCCTACAACAAATAGTATTGCCGGTTAATCCCGACGCAACGCTTTGAGGACTCGATCCAGATCCTTGCTTTGTTTGCTGACACGCGCGGGGGCTTTCTTGACCAGGTTATAATACAAAGTCGGGTCATAGATCTGAACCGCCAGGCCCAGACGTTCCGCCGTCAAAAGGCCCTGCGCCTGCAACAGCTGAAACGCTGCGCGGGATCGTTCCGTTCGTGACGCCACTTCGGCCAGTTGCGCGTCCAGCAAATCCTGCTGAGCATTCAGAACATCCAAGGTGGTCCGGGCACCCAAGGTCGCTTCTTCCCGGATGCCGTCAAATGCGACTTGCGAGGCGCGAACCCGTTCCGTAGATGCCCTGAGGCTGGCACTGGCCGCCTGAAAAGCCGCATACCGGTCCGTTACACCCTGCGTGATGTTCTTCTGTACATTGAGTAGGTTCGCACGAGACGCATCCCGGTTTGCCATAGCGCGCCGCACATTGGCGGCCAACCGGCCACCGGCGTAAATCGGCTGTGTAAAGTCCAGCGAAACGGTTGCGTCATTCACATAGTCGTTGTTGTCATAGCTTTCCCGCACGCCCGCATCCGCGTTCAGGCTGACATTCGGCCCAAGGTTGGCCCGCTGTTGCTGCACAATCAGATCAAAGGCCCGGACCTGATGCTGCGCCGCCAGAATCGCCGGGTGGTTGCGTTGCGCGAGGCTGATCGCCTCTGCCTCGCTCCGCGGCAGATTGGGCAGACTTGGTTGACCAGCCGTCCGCCCTGGCGCCTTGCCAACCGCGTTGACATATTCAGCCTGCGCAATGCTCAATTCACCGCGTGCAACCGCAAGATCCGCCTGCGAGCTTGCCAACTGCGCCTCGGAAAGCGCAACGTCCGTGCGCGTCACTTCGCCGACTTCGAAGCGGTCATTCGATGCGCGAAGTTCTTCCGCCGAAACATCCACGTTGTTCTGGCGAATTGCGACTGTTTCTTCCTGAAGCAGCACGCCTAGGTAAGCATTCACAGCGCGGATAAGCACCTGTTGTTCAATATCGATCAGGGTTTGCCGTGTCGACAGAACCGTTTCCTGCGCCGATTGCTTGCCCAGAACCGAGGCACCACCATCATACAGAAGCTGGGTCAGCCCCAGCCCGGTAAAAAATCTGGACGGCTCGGTCGTCGTGACCACATTGTTGGTCCGAGACCGGGTATAGTCCTGGCTGACCTGCACGGTCCAGTTGATGATCGGCCGCAATGCGGCAAGCGCGATCGCCACGTCTTCATCTGCCGCGCGTAGAAGCGCCCGGTTCTGCTCCAGCAAGCCGCTTGTGTTGTATGCGCCGATGAAGGCGTCTGTTATGTTGTCAGCCCACGCCGGACGCCCTGGCATAACGCTGATGGCAAGTCCTGCGGTCACTGCGAATGCCCTGACCAGCTTGCCTGTCGCTGAACCACGCATACCGAAATCCTCTCAAACGAAATTACACTGCCCTGAAGGCAGTTTGCGGTCTTCTTTTCAACTAATCAAGGCGCCAGCCGAATCTATCGGCGAACTATAGCGAAAATGCACACTCCGCCGAAAAGCTCTCTAGTATCGGTGCACTGGCGTTGAAGGCATCCCGCCAGCTGACCCGGCCTCCGGTCTTTCGACCGATCCGCACGGTCCCAAGATTTCCTTCAACAAACAGGCAGGCGATCCGGCCATGTTCCTTGAGCTGATCCAAAAGAGCATCGGGAACCCGTTCAACACCGCCCTGCACCATGATCGCATCGTAAGGACCGTGTTCAGCCGCACCCTGGTCCAAAGGACCGACGTGGATGATGGCGTTGTCCACATCCGCCTCAGCCAACAGGCTTTGCGCCTCGGACGCCAGCGAGTCGTCGCTTTCCACACCAACAACCAACTGGGCCATACGCGCGGCAACCGCAGTGGAATACCCTGTCGCCGGAGCGATATCGAGAATCATCTCGTCGTTTGAAATGTTGAGCGCATCCAGCATTTTAGCGAGCGTTCTCGGCTCGAGCATACAGCGCCCGTTGCCCAGATCGATCACAGTGTCGGCATAGGCCGCCTCACGCTGTGCGTCAGGTACGAAGTTTTCGCGCGGGACATTCAGCATCGCCTCAATGATCGGGAACTTTGTAACATCCGAAGGTCGGATTTGCGTATCAACCATAGTGCGGCGCCGGGCAGCGAAATCTGTCATAGGATCTCTCGAGTCATTCCCAAAGTTAACCGGCTTGTGCCACATCCTGAACCGCCCAGCAACGGCCCTGTTGACGCAACCCCCCTGCGCCTGAGCGTTTTCGGTTGCGGGCTTCGGCAAATTTCAATCTCGTCGTCAAAATTGCGCGCAATCCTCTGGACGCCCCTTGGGAAAGCTGCTAAAAACCCACGCACACCACGGCAAGTATTTGATATTACTTGAAAAGGCGAGTTGGCGGAGTGGTGACGCAGCGGATTGCAAATCCGTGTACACCGGTTCGATTCCGGTACTCGCCTCCAATAAAATCAATGGGTTATGAATTTCTTTGCTCATTGGGTATCACCTCGGGTATCAGTTTCTCGTTCTGTGCCTGTTCTGTTCGGGGTCATTTGCGCTTTGCTGCCGCCTGTCGCGCGCGCATGATCTGACGAGCCTCCCCCGCATATTTGATGATCATCTCTTTGGATGTGTGGCCCCTGTAGCTGGCGATTTCATCATCGGTGCACCCTGCCCACGCCAATTCCATCACGCCGCGATAGCGTAAGGCGTGCTGATCAAAGGCCATCAGGCCCAAGCGCTTGCGCTCCCGTACCATAACGCGTGCCATTGCATGGTAGTCCATCTTCGAACCATCAGCGCGCGTCAGGATGTGGCGCGATGGGTGCGGCGCGAATCCCAGATCGGCCCTCGCTCCGTCCAGTGCAGCCTTGAGCGCAATCGTGCAGGGCAGTGAAAGAACAGTATCTGTCTTATTCTGGCGCAACTTGAGGGTATCCCCGTCATAGTCGCCCCACTGGAAGTCCACCCAGTCACCGGGGCGCTGCACACTCCCCACACCAATCTCAAAAATCAGGCGGGGCAATGGCTGGCCCTCTTCCCGCATCTTTTCAACCGCCCAGTCGGTCCACGGCAAATGCGGTTTCTTGCGGTCCTTCGGAACCTTCAACGGCTCAATATCAATCGCGGGATTGTCGTTGCGCCAGCGTTTGCGGATCGCCATTTTGGATAACATGCTGATCGCGGTCGGGATGTAATTGGCGAACCGGACGCGATGCCGGTTCTTTTCCATGGCGTCATAAATGTCGTGTGTGGATAGCTCCTGCATAGCAAGACATTTTTGAAGTAATTCGCACTTGTCAGAAGCAGACGTGTGTCCGGCCTT
>NZ_JBXWNA010000012.1:0-83687 GCF_059610125.1 Ruegeria sp. YTSA144 | reverse complement strand
ACATCTGAAAGTCTGGACCATCCGCAACAGCCTGAGCACGGATATCTTCTGCCGCGCCCTGCCCTGGGCCCGGCTGATGATCTCGCGCGAGGGGCTGACCGATGACCTGAACACCTCGATGGCCGAGCGGGCACGGGCCGCAATTGCCGGGCTGTTGCTGCTGTCGCTTCTGGCCCTGCCGTTCTGGCCCGGAAGCTGGCCTCTGCCCCTTCTGTTACTGGCCGCGGCCTTTGTCGCCAATCTGGATCTGGTGCGCGCCATGTCCGGGCATGGCGGGCCGTGGTTTGCGTTCAAGTGTCTGCTCTACCATCAGGTCTATTACGTCTATTCCGCCACCACCTACGTCTGGTGCCTGTTCGAATATCACATACTGGGGCAAAAGCAAAAGCTGCGCGTCACACGAAGCTAGAGACCCGTGTGACATGGCAGAGCATTGAGGTCAAACATCAGAACTGTTTTGCCGGCAATTGTTCAAATGGCAGTTTTTCGACCTGATCGAAACGCGGATTGCGCTCATGAACATAGAATGTATCGTAGAGCGAGTTGCGTACAAAGTGATAACCGTTGGCAAACAGCAATTCATTCAGTTCCGGCGTCGGGCGCTCAATGGTCATTGCCAGAAAGCGGTATTTGTCGAACGGAAAATCACGCAGAATTCGTGTTTCCGACCCTTCCACATCCAAGCTGAAATAGTCGATGTCTTTTGGTGCCTTATAGCGATCGAACACCTCGTCCAGCGGCACGGCCTCAACCGTAACGACTTTGCCTTTTTCCCGAAACTTGGTCAGCTTCGAGGCGCGGCGTTCGTTCATGTTGTCGGCCTCATCCACCAGCAAGCTGCTACGCTGGCCGTCGATCATGAATTCCAGTTGACCGGGCTCGGGGTCGACTGCTAACGGAACCGGGGTTGCCGTGCGGTGATGCCAGTGAGTGATCCGGTGGTAATTAACAGGGTTCGGTTCGATCAGCAGCCCGTTCCAGCCATAATGCTTTTCCAGAACAAACGTGTTGGAATCTGAAAACCCATCAGCCGCGCCAAGTTCAACAAAAAAGCCCTTGCGCTTGCCGTTATAAACTTCGTTTATAACCCACATATCCTGCCCCCCGGTCCGAGACGCGTTTGGGCAGGTAACCAAGATTGTTCATCGCGAAGCGGCGACTTAGATTTCGAGCACTGACGACGCCAATATACGCAAAATAGGCTGGCTTCTGGAGGAGCGGATATGCTTCGACCAGCTTGGTAAGATTCTGCTTCATAAAGTTCTCCACTTAACTGCCCACTGTCGTTTTTTGCGGGCAAATACATCGTTTCACAGTCACCGACTATCTCAGTCCCAAAACCTTTGCGATATCCCAGACCGGATGCGGTGTTTCGCGCACACCGCGTCCGAAAATGATGTCAAATGACACACGATAGACTGGGGCGATACTGACCGGCACCTGGGTGTTGTGCAGATCGCTTTCATAAATCGCACTGCCCCGTGTCACCAACACCTGACCGTCGATCGCATCGCCAATTATTCTTTCATCAGCATGTAATGGCGTATCCACTGCTCGAACGAAATAGTCTGCCGCAGTGTCATTCGGTGTCATTATCCTGGCATACACGTAAACGGACAGCGCCCCGGCCATATAGCGCTTTTCCAGCTCGGCCTGTGTCCAGATCGGCGGAAAGGCCTCGTCGATCAGCCCCTCTACGGTGCCTATTTCCTCCACATCGGGAAATGGCTCGGCATCGGTCTCGAACGCGATGCGATGGCCCAGATGCCGGGTTAAAGTAAAGGGGCGCAACGTTTCAGGCCAGCTGATCCAAACGCTGACCGCCAGCCCGGCCAGTGCGCCTACAAGCGCCAGTGTAGGGGCCGCCTGAACCAGGCGCAGGCGCCAGAATACGATTAGCGGTATGATCGCTGCAGGCACGAAATGATGTGGCAGAATGCGGTAAGCCTGCACATAAAAGAACAAAACATACGCGATGACGGAGAGTGTCAGCGCTCTGGACAACTTGTCCTGCCAAGGCCAGGCCAGCAAGGCCAGACCGGGCAGAATCCCGCAGGGCAATAACCAGAACAGGATCCGTCCGGTATCAAAGATCGTAATGAAACGCAGGCGGTTCAGGATGCTGCTGGTATTGAACTCCGTGGACAAGCCCATCAACCCCAGCCGGTCTAACAGAATTTCGAACAGCGATGCCATAACCAGGATGGCTACGGCAATTCCCCCCCCGATTGTTACCTGTCTGAATGGTAAAGGGCGGGTTAGAAGGAAATAAGATATCAGGAAAAAACCGATCAGAAGAAAACCATTCGGCGCAGTAAACAAGGCCAGCGTGGACACAATCGCCATCCAGCCAAACTTCTGCTCTTGGAAAAACAAGATATAACCCAGTACTCCGAGCAAGATCATCGGCTCGCGGACCATAGGCAGAGCAATGTCAGCGAAATACGGATTGTAAGATGGGTTGAATGCCATCACGAAAGAAAACAAAAGTAGAGCCATGCCCAACCCAAACACCGTCTGCATGTTGCTGCGTGTCTTGGTGGGGCGGACAAAGGCCAGCATAACCCCGAACAGGATCGAGATACCCGGCAGATAGGCAAGGCGAATAGAAACTTCATACGGCCCAAATATCCGCATAAACCCGGATTGCAGGAATGTCTCCGTCATCATTTTGGGGCTAGGGTACCCTCCGATCGTACCAGAGTTCGGAGGCCAGAATGGCAGACCCTTGGTCATAAACAGCATTGCGTTCAGAAAGCTGTGTGCGCCGTCGTCATTCAGCACCTCCCAATAGAATTTCGGAGACATCAGCAACAGCACAGCCAGAGGCAGCAGGATCATGCCGGTTACATCCCAGCCTTTGCCCCGAAACATCTCTGTCTCAAAAGAACGGGCCTGAAACAGATAAAGGCCCAGCACGCAAAGCAGCAGGATCAGCAAGATGAAGGCTGCTTCCGTCATCTGCACGCCACTGACAGCCTGAACCAGTGCTGCAATGGTGGGAATACCGAACAGGGAAAGTGTAAACCCTTTGAGCAACCAATGCTCGAACCGATCACCGGGCGCGCGGATACCCCATGCCAATATCAGCCCCGGAGCCAAAAATAACGCCGAAGCTGACAGGGTGACCAATGGAACCCAGATGTAAAGAAACAGTGCGTCATCCACTACGAAATAAGGGGATGCTCCATCTGCCAAGGCGGCCTTTGCAGACAATGTTGCCGCAATATCCTGTCCGGCCAGTAAGATACCGGCCAATACAATAAGAAGCAAAGAAAGGCGAAATACCATCACGTCTTATATAAACTCGTTAAAAATAGTAGGTGAAAATTAACCGATGGCGGATATCCCGTTATCCTGCTGAATACCGTTCCTTTAAACCACCAACTTGTTGATAACATGCAAGTCATGTTGCTTTGTCAGTTTCTTCTGGATGAGTAAATTACACCTACAATGCGACATCAATACGGCAAATTAAGCAGCATTGGCGATCCATTGAAAACAAAAGGAGCAGGTACAGTATTCGGCGTCAGAGTTGGCCTCAGCAATGAGAAAGAAAAGCCTAGCCTGTTTTCAATTTCGGATTACACAGATGACACCCTGCACGGAAACAGGCCTTAAATTGTACGCCGTGCAAGATCGCACGACGTACCCAATCTGTGAATCAGAGCAGGCATGTACCGGATCACCAGCACTATCCTGGTCAGTGTCACCTCCGATTATCTGGCAGCGGAAAAACCGCTGATATGATCAATAACCCGGCTCAGAGCGCCGCTCTGTTACTAAGTTTGTCTGAAGACGTCTGGTTCTTTTTCTTGGGCTTGGCTTCAAACTCTTCGTGATACGAGCGCTCAACATTGACATCCCAGACGTCATGATCCTCGCCCAGAATATTGCGCGCGGCATACATCGCCGACAGCATGGAATGATCCTGGTTGTTGTAGCGGTGCAGACCATTGCGACCCACGGTCTGGAAGTTTTCCAGCGTCTTCAGCCAGCCGCTGACCGTGTCCAGGGCGTCCTTGTATTCACTGTCATAGACCGGATAGGCCTTGGGCTGCCGGATAACCGCGTGATCGATGACATCGCTGGCCTTGGCCAGACCCAGCTTTTCAAGCTCTTCACTGGCGAGATGTCTGAGATCCTCGTCACTTGACGACCACAACCCGTCACCTTTCTGGCAGAAATACTCCATCCCGATCGACGCGGTGTTCTGATCGGGCAGCATTTCCGCGGACCAGGCCCGGAAATTCTGGATGCGCCCCACCTTCACCTGCGGGCTGTGGATGTAGATCCAGTTGTCCGGGAACGGGTCCGCGTGATCCAGGATCAGAGTCACGATCAGGAAATCACGATACCGCAGACGGTCTGCCGCCTCGACGACCTCGGGCGGTGGCGGCGGATCAAACGCATGGATCAGATCACGAACGGCCATTGAATTGACGAACTCCGTGCCTTCCACCCGTTCTGTGTGTTTTTCGCCATCTTCAGTCCAGTGGCGCACATCGATCGAGGTGACGCGATTGCCATCACGGTTCACCTGGATCACTTCGGAATGGGTCTCGACCGAACCGCCCTTTTCCTTGATCAGATCGCGGGTTTTTTCCCACATCATGCCGGGGCCCAGGCGTGGATACTGGAACTCCTCAATCAGGCTGGCGGTGTCATTGGCCCCCGAAATCGCGTTCCAGACAGCCTTGGGCAGGGACAGGTTCTTGATCCGCTGCGCGGCCCAGTCGGCCCGGATTTCCGACGGTGGAATACCCCAGACCTTCTTGGTGTAGCTGTGGAAGAAATGCATATAGAGCCGCCCACCAAAGCGGTTGATCACCCATTCTTCGAACGTGTCTTCCTGCGGCTTGGGCCGCAACTTCCATTTCACAAAGCTGCCGATGATCTTGTAGGTCTCGTAGGGACCGATATTGCCAAGGGCATTGAAGATACGCAGCGGGTAATCGTAGAACTTATTTCTGTAAAAAATGCGGCTCAGGCGTTGCACGGTGATGAAATCATCTCCCATCACCTCGTGCCACATCTCTTCGACCTCACGCACCTTGGTGAAAAACCGGTGCCCGCCAATGTCGAAGCGATAACCTTTGTGCGTTTCGGTTCGTGAGATGCCACCAACCATATCCGAGGCTTCAAACACCCGGGGAACATGTGTGTCGCTCAGTTTCTGAAGTTCATAGGCTGCTGTCAGCCCTGCAGGACCACCACCAATGACGACAACGGGAACAATATCTTTTTTCAAATGACTAACACCCATACCAAAACACTGACCTAAAGCTACAAGAGGTTATCCGAGATTCACAACAAAATCCTGTCAGCCCCCGAAACGGGGCTCCTGCGTATTAAGTTCCACCCCTTCCGTGCAGAAAAATCAACCATTCCGTTTGACGAACCGCACTCGCGTCCTTCTCTGCAAATCGATGGCAGACCCAAACCGGGTCGCCTGTACCGAAAGCCGGTTTGGGTTTTGCGAAACCGACGGTCTTTCACACCGCCCGAAACAGCACGCGTTTTCCACAATGCCCTGAAACATAATGATGATTGCTGGCTGGCACAGCCAGCCGAAACTCCCCGCCCGGAAGCGAAACATAGATTGGATCCATACACCCCTTGCACGGCGCCTGACCTGAACCATGACCGCTTTTTTCAGGCTGCGTCTGTGATGTCCTTCACTGTATCGGCGGGCCGAAAGCGCGCATCAACAATGCTGTGACTTTTCCCGCATTGTGTATGGTTGAGCGCCAGAGCATCAGGAAATTCAGCGCCTCACGACTCGTGGCCTTGTGAATCTTGACAGGGTGGCAGCACTGCCGTCCTAATGCGTGCGAATGTTTGCAAAAGACCATATGCCCAGATCCGGGTTAAGACGAGTGTATTGGTAGCCAGTCTCGTTGTTAACGAGGGAGCGATTTTATGAAGTGTGTTATTCTGGCCGGCGGCTTGGGAACCCGGCTCAGCGAAGAAACCGTCAAGATTCCAAAACCCATGGTCGAGATCGGCGGCAAACCGATCATCTGGCATATCATGAAAATCTACGCGGCACACGGCATCACGGATTTCATCGTCTGCCTCGGCTACAAGGGTTACGTGATCAAGGAATACTTCGCGAATTTCTTTCTGCACAGTTCAGACGTCACGATCGATCTGGCCAATGGCGGGCTTGAGATTGCAAACAGTAAATCGGAACCGTGGCGCGTGACGCTGGTCGATACCGGCGAGGACAGCCAGACTGGCGGGCGACTTAAGCAGGTCATGCATCTTCTCAAAGAGGAAGAAGCGTTCTGCCTGACTTATGGCGACGGTGTTGGTGATGTCGACATTCGTGCCGGGATCAATTTTCATCGGGCGCATGGCAAGCTTGCAACCGTCACGGCAGTTCCTCCGCCCCGCCGCTTCGGCCAGCTCGAACTCCAAAGCAACCAGGTTCTGAATTTCTCCGAGAAACCCGTCGGAGATGGTGGGCTGATCAATGGCGGGTTTTTCGTGCTGTCCCCGAAAGTGGGCGATTACATTGACGGCGACAATACCGCTTGGGAACGCAGCCCCCTAATGAATCTGACACGCGATGGCGAGCTGATGGCCTTTGAACATAAAGGCTTCTGGCAGCCCATGGACACCATTCGTGAACGTCAGGAACTGGAAGAGCACTGGGCCACAGGCAACGCACCGTGGAAAATCTGGGAATGAGTGCGAGCGCGTTTTCTGGACGCAGGGTGCTTGTTACCGGGCATACCGGCTTCAAAGGCGCCTGGCTGGCTGCCTGGCTGGCCGAGGCAGGTGCG
Organism: Ruegeria sp. YTSA144; assembly: GCF_059610125.1. Lineage (NCBI taxonomy): Bacteria > Pseudomonadati > Pseudomonadota > Alphaproteobacteria > Rhodobacterales > Roseobacteraceae > Ruegeria > Ruegeria sp. YTSA144. Next base: position 76,896 of record NZ_JBXWNA010000012.1, on the reverse strand, counting down.
AAAGTCACCGGGTATGCCCTCTCCCCCGAGACGAAACCCAATCTCTGGACGTTGCTGGATCAAAGCAAAATACGGTCGGTCATCGGTGACTTGAATGATCGCGTGGCCCTGGACCGGATCATCGCGGAAACCGATCCTGAATTCGTCTTTCACCTGGCCGCGCAATCGCTGGTGCGGCGATCCTATAGCACGCCGGTCGAGACTTTTGCGACCAACGTTATGGGCACGGTTCAGCTTTTGGACGCGTTGCGGGCCGCGCCCAACCTGCGCGCGGTGGTGGTCGCCACCTCGGACAAGGCCTATGAGAATGTCGAACAGGTCTGGGGCTATCGCGAAACCGATCCGATGGGCGGGCATGACCCTTATTCTGCATCGAAAGGTGCAACCGAAATAGCGGTCGCAGCAATGCGGCGCAGCTATTATTCGCCGGGTGCTGCCGATCCGCACCCGGCCCGGGTTGCCAGCGCACGCGCAGGCAACGTCATTGGCGGCGGCGATTGGGCCGAAGACCGTTTGGTTCCCGATATCGTGCGCGGCTGCCTGAGCGATGAAGGGCGTGTCGTATTGCGCCACCCCGGCGCAATACGCCCTTGGCAGCATGTTCTGGAACCTCTCAGGGGGTACATGGTGCTGGCCCAGAAGCTCGAACAAAGCGATGCCTTCGCGACGGGCTGGAATTTTGGCCCCGAACGTGACGATGAGCGTCCGGTTCTGGATGTGGCCCAGGCGATCATCAAGGCACTTGGACAGGGCCGGATCGATATCGATACCCCGGCAGACACCCCGCATGAGGCCACAATGCTCCGGCTGGATGTATCGCAGGCGCGTGCAATGCTTGGCTGGCGCCCGGTCCTGAGCTTTGACGATACCGTCAGGCTGACGGCAGGCTGGTATGCGGGCTGGGCCCGTGGCACCCCGGCAACCGAGCTGTGCCACGCCCAGATTGCTGAATTCGAAACACTGAGCATGAGACAGGTATGACCGGCACAACCAATCCCACCTGCCGCCATTGCGGCGCGGCCCTTGAGATGACGCTTGTCGATCTCGGGCTGTCCCCTCTGGCCAATTCCTATGTCGACCCCGCAGAGGCAGACACGCCGGACCCGGTCTATCCATTGCACGCCCGTGTTTGCACGGAATGCTGGCTGGTTCAGGTGGATGATGTCGTGCCGGCGGAAGAGATATTTTCAACCGATTACGCCTATTTCTCCAGCTTCTCGGACAGCTGGCTGGCCCATTGCCGGGGCTACGTGGAAAAAATGGTAAATCGGTTGGATCTCGGGCCAGACGATCTGGTGATCGAGATCGCCTCGAATGACGGGTATCTGTTGCAGTATTTCGTCGAGAAAGGCATCCCGGTTCTGGGGATCGAACCTTCGGGCAGCGTGGCAGCGGCAGCCGAAGAAAAAGGCGTGCGCACGCTGGTCGATTATTTCGGCGAGGCGCTGGCCCTCAAGGTGGCCGCGACCGAGAAACCTCCGGCGCTGATCGCATCGGCCAATGTGCTGGCGCATGTGCCTGACATCAACGATTTCGTCGCCGGGATCGCCACGCTTCTGACCGGCGATGCGGTCTATACGGTCGAATTCCCGCATCTTCTGAACCTGATCAGGGAAGTGCAGTTCGACACGATCTATCACGAACATTACTCCTATCTGTCGCTGCTGGCGGTGGAAAAGATTTTTGCCAAGGCGGGCCTGCGTGTCTTCGACGTCGAGGAACTGCCCACCCATGGCGGTTCGCTGCGGGTGTTCGCCTGCCTTGAGGGTGCCAGCCACCGCGAAGGGCCCGGTCTGGCCAAGGTCCGCGCGGATGAGGCTGCGGCGCAGTTCGACCGGCCTGAGGGCTATATGAATTTCACCATTCAGGTCGAAGCGCTGCGCGACGGATTGCTCGCCTTTCTGCGCGAAGCAAATGCCAGGGGGGACACCATTGCCGCCTATGGTGCCGCCGCCAAGGGCAACACGCTGCTGAACTATGCCGGGATCGGCCCCGACCTGATTTCCTACTGCGTTGATCGCAACCCGGCCAAGCAGAACACGCTGCTGCCCGGCAGCCATATCCCCGTGCACGGGGTCGAAGCCCTGCGCGAGACGCCGCCGGATTACGTGCTGATCCTGCCCTGGAACATCCGGGACGAGGTCACGGATCAGCTGTCCGACCTGAAGGCGCATGGCACCCGCTTCGTGACCGCCGTGCCAGAGATCAGGATCAGCTGATGGCACGGGTTCTGCTGACGGGCGCAACCGGATTGATCGGGCGCGCGACAGCCACGGCTCTGACAGAGGCGGGCCACGAGGTGGTGACGCTGGGCCGCAACCCGGCAAGCGACATCACCTGCGATCTGCTGGACCCCGGTGCCACCACGACAGCCCTCGACGCCGCCCGCGCCAGCCATCTGGTGCATCTGGCCTGGCATGACGGCGCGCGCGACCGCTGGACCTCTGGGGCCAATCTGGATTGGATGGCCGCAACGCTGCATCTGGTGCGGGAATTCGCGCATACAGGCGGCCAGCGTGCGATCTGCGCCGGAAGCTGTGCCGAATATGACTGGTCGGTACCGGAGCTGGTCGAAACCAGCCCCCTGCGCCCTCGCACCCTTTATGGGGCGGCCAAGGCCGGGGCCGGTCTGGCACTGTGCGCGGGCCAGCAGACACTTGGCCTGTCCCTGGCATGGGCCCGCATCTTTTTTGTCTACGGGCCGGATGAACCGCCGGGGCGACTGTTCGGCGATCTGATGTCAAACCTCGGGGCGGGACGGCCGGTTGATTGCACCGATGGACGGCAGGAGCGGGATTTCCTGCATGTCGATGATCTTGCCCGCGCCTTGCTGCGCGTGCTGGAAAGCGATCTGACCGGCCCGGTCAATGTCGCCAGCGGAACGGCGACCCCGGTTCGAGACCTGATTGCAGAAGTGGCAAACCAGATGCACCGGCCCGATCTGATCCGCCTGGGCACCATCGCCCGCGCGGCGGACGATCCGCCCCGGCTGGCGGCGGACGTAACCCGGTTGCGGGACGAGACCGGTTTTATGCCACAATATGACATTGCTTCCGGAGTCGCCCGGTGTCTTCGGTCAAGGGAGGAGGCCGTATGAAATCTTCATCTTTTCTACGCAAGCAATCCTTCATGCTTTTTGCCCTGGTCGGCATCGTGAATACGGCCTTCGGGTATGCGGTTTTTTCGGTTCTGAGCCTGTCGGGATTGCCCGCACAGGCGGCTCTTGCGATCTCGTTCGTGATCGGCGTGTTGTGGAATTTCATGACCCACGCCCGGATCGTATTCGACACCAAAGGGTTCAGGAAATTGCCCTTCTACCTGCTGGCATATGTCATGGTTTACGTTTTCAACGCCTTTTCGCTCGAAGCTCTTCTGAGCACGGGACTGCATCCGATCCTTGCACAGGGCCTGCTGGTTCTGCCCGCGGCCGTTCTGGCATTCATCCTTGTTTCCCGGGCGCTGACCGATCGCTTCCCGTGGCAGCAGGAGGTCTGATATAATGCCTAAAAACTACAGACATAAACACTTTCGATCCGTAACCGGTCCATCTGATATATAGTAGGATATGGACTGTTAAATGTATTTGGTACCAGTGCTGGAAGGATAATCGTCAATGCGTCTTTATCTTGCTGATCTTGGACATAACCTCGTTACTGCCACGTCGGACACCTACCCGTTGGGTGTTGGAAATCTTGCGACCTATGCCCAGGCTCATGCAAAAAGCCCGACACCGGTCGAGGTCGCGATCTTTCGTGATCCGCAGGAATTCAAAGCGGCCGTCGACACAGCTCCGCCCGATGTGGTCGGCTTTTCCAGCTATTCCTGGAACCACCATCTGGCCCTGTCCTTTGCCAACTACGTCAAGGCGGTCAATCCCAACAGCCTGACCCTGATGGGCGGCCCCAACTTCCCGCTGACCGAAGAAGAACAGGACAGCTGGATCCGGACCATGCCACAGATCGACATGCATGTGCGCGGCCCCACCTATGAGGGCGAGCGCGCGTTCCTCAGCACGCTGCAACGCTTCATCGATGTCGGCGCCCGACGCGAAGGCATGTGGGAAGAGGCCGTCGATGGCGCGCTTTACGTGCACCCAAAAACCGGAGAGATCCTGCGCGGGGCCGAGCCGCCCCGCATCCGCGATCTGGATGAAATCCCCTCGCCCTATCTGGCCGGGCTGATGGACAAGTTCTTTGACACCGGCCTGTTTGCACTGATGCAGCTGGCACGGGGCTGCCCGTTCACCTGCGCGTTCTGCAATTCGGCGGTCAAATCGAATTCGAAGGTCTTCCGCCATTCGTTTGAACGCACCAAGGCCGATCTGGATTACATCGTGGCCCGTATCAAACATGCCAGCCCGCTTTGTTTTGCTGACGACAATTTCGGTATGTATGTACAGGACGAAGAGGTGGCCGATTACCTGGGCCATCTGATGGACCGGTACGATTGGCCCAAATATATCCGCACCACCACGGGCAAGAACCGCGGCGACCGGATCATCAAGGTGATGCGCAAAGCCAAGGGCCGGTTGCCGATGACCTCGTCGGTTCAGTCGCTGAATCCGGAAGTTCTGAAAAATATCAAACGCGACAATATCAGCCTGGACACCTATGCCGAGGTACAGCAGGAGCTGCATTCAAAGGGCATGCAATCCTATGGCGAGCTGATCCTGTGCATGCCCGGTGAAACCAGGGAATCCTTCATGGATGCCGTCGATCAACTGATCGAAACCGGCGTCAGCCGGGTCGCGGCGCACCAGTTGATGCTGCTGCACGGCGCACCCCTGGCCAATCCCGACAGCCGCGAGAAATTCGGCTTCAAAACCCTCCATCGCGTGGTTGCCCGATGCCTGGGCAAATATACCGGTCCAACCGTGGTCGAGACCGAGGAAATGGTGGTCCAGTCCGAGAATTTCTCGTTCCAGGATTATCTGGACACCCGTGTTTTCCACCTGCTGCTGACGATCTTCTATTACGAAGACAATTTCGAAGAAGCCTTCCGGCTGGCGCGGTCCCGTGGCATCCGGCCCTTCCTGATCGTCAAGCATATGCAGGACATTCTTGATCAGGCCCCCAAACCCTTCCGGGATGCGGTGGCCGGTTATCTGGAGGAAAACCAGCAGGAGCTGTTTGAAACCCGCGCCGATTGTGTCGCCTGGGCGCAGGAAAATTATGATGATCTGATCAGCGGCGAGTTGGGGGGCAATCTGCTCAGCAAATATTCGATGATTGGCCGGTTCATCGTGCTGGACGAAGCACTTGATTTCCTGAAACGGGCCATCAGCGACCTTTTGGACAAGGACGACCACGAAGCGCACGAGATGCTCGACACGATCATCAATTACTACAGCGCCGTGATGCTGCATGTGCCCTTCTCGGAAACCCTGGAACACGAACCCGTCTGGAGCTCGTCTTTCGATGTCGAGGCCTGGCGGAATTCGGGATACGAGGGCGCCCTGACCGATCATCAGTTCGACGCGCCACGCAAATTTCAGACGCAGGTCGACCCACGCATAAAAACAACTCTGCTGTCCCGGATCAACACCTTTGGTGAACACGCTTCGGGACTGGGCCGGTTCACACGAACGATGTTTGCCAATGATTTCAGACGCGATTTCGTAGCGCTCGAAAACCAGCAGGCGGTCGAATAGGCCCACAAGCCTATTCGCCATCCTTCAGATAGACAGCTTCGCGGCCCGGGAAGGCCGCGATGATGTCTGCGTTCTGCTCGGGGCCCATATCGCGCAGGAAAATCGGTTTGCCTTCGGGCAGGAACGGGTCGTTGAGATAGAGTGCAGACCCGATATCGCCCTGTGTCGAGACAAAGACCAGAGCGTTTCCAAGCCCGGCAGCCTGCCGTCTTATGTCACCGGTATAGCCGCCATACCCATTGTATTTCGACACTCCCCGCCATGGGGTGAAGCTGACAACAGACACCGCACACAGCAATAGGATGACGCACTGCAGACGGCCACGATGCCGTTCGGGCAACCGGTCCCGGACGGTCTCGATCCCGGCCGCCGCCAAAGCCAGCGCCGGCAACAAAGCCGTATGCCAGTAGCGCGGCCCAAGATAGAACGTGCCCGTAAACCAGTAAAAAAACAGGGCCCCCACAAGGATCGCGAACACCACCAGCATGGCCCGGTCGAACCCGGTCAGCTTTCTGCCCCATATGAACGCAATCCAGACCGGAACCAGGGACCCGAATGTCCAGCCCAGAAGTTCGTAATTGAGCGCGGCAAAACCATTGATCAGATTCAGCAGACCCTCGGCCGGGCTATGCCCGACCCAGATGTCGAGCGCGCCCCAGCTCTCGGCCGGTGGCCCTACATTGGGACCAAACCCATAGGCATTCTGCGTGTCGGGCCATAACCGGCTCAGGTAATCCGCTTGCGGGGTCAGCAGCGCGTCTCCGGTGATCATCAGGTTGAGCAGCAAAAAGACCCCACCCGACAGAACACCGCCCAAGGCGCAGGCGATCACCTGTCCGATCCCCCCCGGCAGGCGCCGCAGCAACCACAGGCCGGTCAAAACGCTTATGATCAACCCATCAAGCTGTCGGGTGACAAAGGCCCAGCCCAAAGCCAGACCTGCAACAAGCGCAAGCAAGACATCCCTGCGCGTTGATCCCTCTCCGGCTCTGAGCAGACACCACCATCCCAGCAGCACCATCACCAATGTCGTGGAATGTGCCATCAGCGTGCCCCCGACGGCGAGCACCCAGGGTGACGTGGCCATCAGCAACGCCACCAGATCGGCCCGTTCGCGACTGACGGCACGGCACACGATGCCATGCGCCAGCCAGACAGAGATTCCGGTCAGCACGGGGTTGACCAGCCACGGCACCCCGGCCAGCACGCCAAGGCTCAGAACGATGGCCCAACCCTGTGCCGGCACGCCGATCCACTGATCGCCGCGAATGTCGAACAGATAATATTCCAATGCGGGCTGCGCCGCTGCGGGTGGGGCCGGGCTTCCGAGGACACCCGCAGCAAAGGTGCGCGCCTGAAACAGATAGGCCACCTCATCCTCGACATGAGGCACGCGGTCGAACGCCGCCCAGGCCAGAGCCGCGCTGGCCAGCGTAGCAAAGACGGCCAGGGCCGGAACCGGGATGCGGGGTGCCCTGTCAGGCCCGGCAACTGTGAAAACGGCGACCAGCGTCGCCATCTGCACAAGGTTCAGCGCACCGCCGATCCCGATCTGCAAACCGAAAGCCAGATAGTACCCGTAAGCCACGTAGGGCGTCGCAGAAACGCAAAAGGCCGCAGCCAGCCCCAGCAAAAGGATCAGCCGCCACCGTCCTGCTTCTGCCATCAGGCCCGTTATGGCCGCCCTTCCCTGCGGCCGCACAAGCACAAAGCCCGTCAACACCGTCTGTCCCGCCAGTATCGCCAGCATGATCAGGTTTTCAGGAGGGTTTGCGGAAATCTCGAGCCGTGGAAACCAAAGGGGCTGGGTCAACCACAACCGGGCCGCACTGCCCAAAAGCAGCGCCGCGCCAAGCAGGCCAAAAAGAAGCTGGCCGCGCTGCCGGAAAACACCCACCACAAGCAGTGCAGCGATCGCCATGGCTGCAAACCAAAGGCGCAGGTCCGCCAATGTGGCATTGCTGCCCGCGAGGTCCGCAGCCCAGGCCGAGCTGCCGCATAAGGCCATCGCCCCGGCACAGAGCCACATCGCCCGACCTGAACGCATTTTCATGCCAAATGCTCGTCTTTGACAATCGCCGGGTCCCGTGCGGGACCTTCGATATTGATGCGTTCCTGTTCAGTGACGATCGGACCGCCCCGCACCTGATTGTGGATCGAGGTTATGTATTCCCCCAACATGCCGATAAACAGCATCTGGATGCCCGACAGGAAGAACAGGGAAACGATAATGGTTGTTGTCCCGCGTGGTACCTGATCGGGGTTAATGAAAAACAGCACTGCGGAAATAAGAGAAAACAGAATACAGGCAGCGGCAATCACCAGCCCGCTGATCGTGCAGAAGCGCATGGGCGCGCGCGTAAAGGAAAAGATTGCGTTAAGTGCCTGATCCGTCAATGCCATCAGGCTGTGCTTGGTCAACCCGCTTCTCCGCGCTTGCCAGACATAAGGCTTGATGATCCGGCGAAAACCGCAACTTGCGATGATACCGCGGATATAGGGGTAATGATCCTTGTGTGCCAGAACCGCCTTCAACACTTTGCGGTCGATCAGTTGAAACTCTCCGACAGACGGTTCCAACCACACATCGGATAACCCATTGACAATTCGATAAAAGATGCCGCGCATATTGCGCATAACAAACCCTTCTTCACGGATGCTGCGAGCCCCTGCGACCACGTCATATCCGCTTTCCCACAATTCGACGAATTCAGGGATCAGCTCGGGCGGATCCTGCAGGTCGACCGGCAGCATGACGACGATGCCGTCACCGGTCGCATAGCGCAATCCGTTGAAGGTTGATCGGAACACCCCGAAATTTCGGGCGTTGACCACCACCTTCACGTCCTGATCCTGCGCGGCAATCTCGCGCAGGATGTCCACGGTTCGGTCCGAAGAGGCATTGTCGATAAAAATATGCTCGCGCCTGTAGCCCGGCAGTTCTTTATCGAAAATCGCCTTCACGGTCTCATAACAATTCGCCACGTTGTCTTCTTCATTGAAGCATGGCGAAACAATAGAAATTGTTTTCATAGCTTTATTTAGCATCAAACAGCACCGCTTACCCCACCAATACCCGGGTATAATCATACCATCCCGCGAAGATCGGGATTCGCCAACACTTAACCCGCAGAAATGGTATGGAATAATGCGCGCATATCACCACAGAAGTGTGGCAAAATCATTTTTCCGTGGCAACAATACCCTGCGGCTATTGTTTCCGTTAAACCGACGTCCGTTAAGATTTCACGTGATTGTAAGTAGGCAAGACGCAGATGAATCGTAAACTACGAAATTCACTTTTCAAACTTCACACCTGGCTGGGGCTTCATCTATCACTCTTTTTCGCGTTCATGTTCCTTACGGGCACTTTGCTTGTTGCCGGCTTCGAACTTGAATCAATCGGCCGCCCGGATATCTGGACCACGATAGACAAGGAAGAGCGCACCGCCAGCTTCGGCATGATCTATGACGGCATCAAAGAGGCCCACCCCGAGAGTGGCATTTTTCTGATGATCAAACGCCCGACCCCTTGGTTTGTGGATCGCACATTCGGCCGCACGGGCTGGGGAGAGAATGTCAGTTTCTGGACAGACCCGGTGACCGGTGCCGTCATCGAAGAAACGCGCCCCAATGGATTTCGCGATATCCTACGGGACTTGCATGATACCTTTCTGACCGAGAAGCGGATCGTGTTCATGCTGGTCAGCGCCACATCCATGATCCTGCTGTTTCAGATCATCAGCGGCCTCATTACTTATAGGCGGTTCTGGAAAGGGTTTTTTCGCTGGCCCAGCCGCGCTACCGGATTGCGAACGTGGGCAGGCAGCACACACCGGCTGACAGCTCTATGGTCAGCGCCACTCCTGATTTTGACCGCCGTGACCAGTTTCTATTTCCTATTGGGCAGCCTGGGGTTTGAAGGCACCCAGCCACAGCCCAAACCACCCGTCCCGCGTGAAACCGTCCTGCCAGCCAATTTCGGTTCAGACCTTATCGATCAGGCCGAGGCCAGCGCCCGCGACGCGCTGCCCGGGTTCGAGCCGTTCATCATGTTCCTGCCTGATAAACCCACTGGCTCTTTCGGTTTCACAGGACATGTCGCAGGACAATCGGGATTTTTCGGACCAGGTAATGTATCAATCGATCCGGTAACACTCGAAGTTCTGGGGGCTTACACGGCAAATGAGGTGAGCGGGCTCGCCTACTGGAAACCTCTTATGGACATGCTGCATTTTGGCACATGGGGTGAGGCATATTCGATGGCGCTGTGGATCGTCCTCGGGCTGATTACGACCTGCCTCGCCGTCACCGGCGCTTTGATTTTTGCAGGCCGACTTGCCCCCGAAGCGGCGCATCTCGGTCCCATCAGGCGGATTTGGCGAGGCATGGGATGGACACGGTGGGCGTATTTGCTGCTCATGATGGGTATTATAGCGGTTGCTGTTCTCCGCTTCGGCCCCGGATCCCATTCTAAAACCAGCGCGTTTGCAATTGATGCGCCGCCCTCGGCGGTCTGGATGCTCATGCACGCACCACTCAGACGTGACACCCCCCTGGATATCGAATTGCGGATCAACGAGCCCGATGTCGAAACCGTATCCATCGAGTTCAATGGGAAAGAGGTACAGTCGCTTGAGTTCATGCAAACAGGCGAGACTGCCATAGCATCTTTTCAGCTACTGCCCTCGGACATGGAAAACACCATCGTTGCCCATCTGCAAAAACCGGATACAGACACAAGAACCGCCACCTTCCGCCTGGGACGACCCCTTTGGTAAGCGAAGCCCCGCCGCCTTTAATCAACCGGGATACTCAGCCCGCCGGGTTGTGTATCCTGCAAACCTGTTCCTTCTTCTCCTTCGGTGGGGGCATTCAACGCCATATCAATGACCTCAGCACCTCGCTGATGGCACACGGGCACAAGGTAATCAAAGCCGGAACCCCCGGAAAAGCCACTGCCCCCGAGGATGGCAGTCTGTTTTTGCCCTTACGGTTCGACCGTGTCAGCGATCACGCTGCCAACGGCCAGCTTGGCCTTGTAACGCGGCTTCACTGGCTGGTACGCTCGGCCCTGACCCTGCGGCGGGCGCTCAAGGCACATAAGGTCGATGTCATCCATGCCCATGAAACTGCCCCGCTTCTGACAGCCCGTCTGGCCAGTCTGGGGATGGGGATCCCCATTGTGATGACCTATCACGGCTCGTCGCCCGACCGTCTCAACGCGGTGGCCCGCGCCTGCCGGCAGCAAGCCGATCTGGCAATCTGCCCCAGCGAAACCGTCATGCAATCCCTGCTGGAACGCCAGGTCGACCCCGATAAGGCGCGGGTGATGCTTTTGGGGGTACGTCCCAACCCGCCCGCCGATCCGGCCGCCGCAGAGGCCCTGCGGCGTGAACTGTTGGGCGAAGATGGCACACATCTGGTTCTGTCCTTGTCCCGTCTGGATCACCAGAAAGGCCTCGACGCGATGATCGAAGTGGCCCGGCGTGTGCGGCGGGACCTGCCCGGTCTGCGGATCGTCGTCGGGGGCGAAGGCGTGCTGCGCGGCCAGGTCGAGGCCTGGGCCGAACAGGCCGACGTTTCCGACATCATCCGTTTCCCCGGGGTGATCTCGGATGTCGCCACCTATCTTGCGGCCTCGGATCTTTATCTGCTGACCTCCCGGTGGGAGGCCCTGCCGATTTCAATTGTCGAGGCGTTCCGCGCCGGGCTGCCGGTGATCGCCACCGATTGCGGCGGTGTGCGTGAATTGGTGGATGGTGATGTCGGGCGCCTGTGTGCGGTCGATGATCTTGACGCCCTGTCTCAGGCGCTGCGCGATCTTTGCACCGACCGCGCCGAATATGACCGGCTAAGCGCCAATGCCACGGCCCGCGGTGCAGAAGACAGGTTTTCGCCAGCCCATGTGCATAGCGGGTTTGAAAAGCTGTATCGGCAACTGGCCGGGCGGGGATAACCCCCGGTCAGTCCGCCGCGCCGTTCTCAAAAGCACCAGCTTCCAAGGCATGGGCCAGATCGGCCCGCCCTGCACGATGCGCGGCCTGCGCAAAGGCCGCGCCGAACCGGCCCAATACCTGATCTTCGCGCCAGAGCGTCTCAAACCCGTGCCGCGCCGCTGCCGCCATCTGATCCCGCGCGGTGCCTCCGTCCTGAAAACGGCGCATGGCTGCGATCAGATCATCCTCGGTTTCGAACAGTTCCCCGCCCCCTGCCCGTTCCACGATCTCGGGGAACGGACCCAACCGCCGGGCGATCACCGGCGTGCCCAGCCGGAAGCTTTCGATCAGGATGATGCCGAAGGTTTCATAACAGACCGAGGGCACGATCAGCCCCAATGCACCACGATAGTAGGCGTTCAACTCGTCAGGCGTCTTGCGGCCCAGGAATTTGATCCGGTCATTGCCTGCGGCCTGTGCCTTCAGCTCATCCGCATAATCGCCATCACCGAGGATCAGCAGATCGGCATCCGGGTAACGATCAAAGGCGGGGAAGACATCCTGCAACCCCTTGATCTTTTCCAACCGCCCGACAAACAGGAAATAGGGGCGTTCCTGCGCCGCCGGTTCCGGCAGGGCGCTCTGATCCAGGTCGGGCAGGAAATAGGGCAGCACCTGCATGTCCTGCCGCAGGCCGAATTCACGATGTTTGGCGCGGCTGAATTCGCTTTTGGCGATGATCAGGTCCATGTGATCCAGCGCCCGGTCCAGCGCACCGGTATAGCGCCAGAGCTGCGGCGGACGCTTGTGCTGCAACACGCAGCGCAGGCACTGGCGGTCATCGCACAGCTCGCGCCCATGTCGCCACAGCACATGGGTCGGGCAGACCAGCCAGTGCTCATGCGCTTCATAGACTTTCAACCCCTCGCCCATCGGCAACAGGCCCGGCCCGCCGATCAGGGATGTGTTGTTGTGCCAGATGATATCCGGCTTCCGCTCGGCCAGTATCTCGCGAATGCGGGCGGCGTGCACAACCGGGCGGCCCAGCTGCTGGGTCAGCAGGTTCGACATCACGCCGTTGCGGCTGCGCAGGCCGATCCGCCGCACGCCGTCGGGGTCGCCCTCGGGCTGGGGCTTGCCGCCCAGGATCAGATAGCTGTCTTCGTCATGCACCACCGTCACGTCATGCCCGCGCGCCACAAGCGCCCGCGCCATGCGCTGAATGCCGATGGCGTCACCGCCAAAGGAATAGGGGGGATAAAATGTGGTGAACATCAAAATGCGTAACGATTTCATCTATCTCTCAATTCCTTGAGTGTCAGCCGCAGGCAGGTGCCCGTCTTGCGGCCCAAGCATCGAAACCAGCAGGCGCAGCCTGTCCCGCTGGAGCAGAAAAGCCAGCAAACCATAGGCCAGAACACCCGTCACCGTGCCGGCAAGTAAAAGCAAAGCCGGAGACAGGCCGTCCAGTTGCCACACGACCCCCTGCACTGCCGCCGCCATCCCCCCTGACAGCAGGAGCGGCGCAAGATGCTGCCGTATCAAAGCCGGGCCGGACAGCCCCGCAATATGCCCCAGATTGGCAAATTTGAGCGGCCAGACCAGCAGAAAGACAGCCACAAAACCGGCTGTGACGACCGGCAATCCATACGGGGCCAGCACCACAATCACCCCTGCCGCCAGCGCCACCTCGACCCAGGACAGGATCGCCAGACGACCGGGCTGACCGGCCGCCAGACAAAAGGTCTGCTGCACCTTTTCGGCGCACAGATACATGCCAAACACAGACATCAGGCTCAGGACCGGAGCCGCCGGAGCCCATTTCTGACCGAACAGCAGCACCAGCGCCGGTTCCGACAGAACCGCCAGCCCGGCAAAGGCCGGAAAGGCCAGAAACCCGGTCAGGCGCATGACATCGATCAGCAAATCCGTCGCCGGACCACCATCGCGCGCCGCCGCACCAAAAGCAGGCTGCGCCACGGTGCGCAGCGGTGTGATAACCAGGAACGAGGCGGTCTCGATCACGCGCCAGGCGATTGCGTAATACCCGGCCGGAACCGGCCCCAGCATCGCGCCGATGATCACCGCAGGCGATTGCACCGCAGCCAGTTCCGCCGCGCGCAGGCCCAGAATCCGGTGACTGAAATGCAAGACCCTGCGCATATGATCCCGCGACGCATGGAATGCCGGGCGCCAGGAGACCGCCCCCCAGGCCATCACGATATTGGTGGCCGTCATCGCCAGCCGCTGACCGACCAGACTCCAGACGCCGTATCCCGCCAGCGCCATGCCAATGCCCACGCCCCCTCCGACCGCCGCGCCGAGCGCTGCACGGATGGCCAGAACACGGAACCGCATTTCCCGGCGCAGGATCGCCACCGGCACCGCCGTCAGGGAAATCATCAGCACCGTTGGGGACAATCCGATCAACAATTCACGCGCAACAGGCTCATTGTAGAAATATGAGACCGGCCCCGCGCCCAGATACAGCACAACCGTCAACACGCCCCCCAGCAGCGCCAACAGCCAGAAAACCGAGTTCAACCGCTCCGGTGACAGCGCCTCATGGGTCAGCAGAATGTCGGAAATCGTTTCGCGCACCAGGAATTCGGAAAACAGCACAAAGGCTGCAACCATCGCCAGAAGACCAAAGGCCTCGACCCCTAAAATACGGGCAAGAATGGCAAAAATGATGAAATTGAACGCCTGCTCGACCCAGATACCAGCCGACATCCAGGCAACTCCACTGCTGAAACTCTGCCGCCCTGACATCCGTTTCCTTCCTGCCGCCCGCACCCCGCCAAGTGCCGATGGCACACATGGCTCAAACACTCACACCTGTTGCGCACTGTATGCGCAATTGCAAACTTGACGCCTTAACGGTCGAATTTGGTCAAATTTATTGTCTATGTTCAGTCTGTACGTGTTCGAATACTATACGCAATACAGGGAATTATGCCCGTCACGTTCCAAGCGCCGCGCAAATCTTGCAGCGGGGGCTGGGGCAGGGATTATTGAGTGAATAAAAGGTTTTCATTTTCATGAACAAAGTCGCAGAGCCGATGGAGACGAACAGCACCACACCCGAAGAGCTGATCGCATCGGAAACCGCCGGCATGAGCCTGAGCGTGGTCATTCCCGCCTATAACGAGGAAAACGCCGTCCGCCACACGGTCGAGGACGTGCGCACCCATCTCGAACCGCTGGGCATTCCCTATGAGATCATCGTGGTGGACGATGCCAGCCAGGACAACACCCGCGCCGAGGCCGAGGCCAGCGGCGCGACCGTCACCTTCAACGATGTCAATTCCGGCTATGGCGCCAGCCTCAAGCGCGGGGTGCGGATGGCGCAGCATGAATATGTGGCCATTCTGGATGCCGACAGCACCTATCCCGCGCGCTACCTGCCCGGAATGCTGGCCCTGTGCCGCGATCAGGACATGGTCGTGGGCGACCGGGGCGCGGCGATGAAGAACGTGCCGCTGCTGCGCCGTCCGGCCAAAAAATTCCTGTTCGCTTTCGCCTCGTTCCTGGCCGAGCGCAAGATCAATGACCTCAATTCCGGCCTGCGGGTGTTCCGCAAATCCGAGTTGGTCCCGTTCCTGCCGCTCTTGCCGCAGAATTTCTCGTTCACCACCACGATCACGCTGTGCATGACCTCGAACGGCAAGCGGATGATCTATACGCCGATCGAATACGGCAAGCGGGTGGGCAAATCGAAGATCCGGCCGATTGATTTCATCAATTTTATTATCCTGATCTTGCGGATCAGCACGTTGTTCAATCCGCTGCGGGTATTCATTCCTATGGGGCTGGTGTTTTTTGCTCTGGGGGCTGTGAAGTTCACTATTGACCTCACCTACCTAAACCTCAGCGGAACCACGGTATTCGCGTTCCTTGCTGCGATCATGATCTGGTCATTGGGATTAATCGCCGACATGATCTCACGGCTGCATCTCAGGCCCTGATTGGGCATGACACAAACTTTCTGAAGCAGTAAAGGAATGCACACGTGACGGATGTCTCCCCTTCAGATGGCGGCACTGAAAGACCCCATATCATTATCCTCGGTGCCGGGCCGGCCGGTCTGGCCGCGGCCCATGCCCTGACCGGGCAGGCGAAAGTGACCGTGATCGAACGCGCGCCCAGTGCGGGCGGAAATTCGGCCTCATTCCCGATCGAGGGCGTGATCTGCGATTATGGCTCGCACCGGTTTCATCCGGCGGCCGAGCCCGAGGTTCTGGCCGATGTGAAATCCCTGCTGGGCGACGATCTGCTGCTACGCCCGCGCCACGGGCGCATCCGGCTGGGCGGCAAATGGATTCACTTTCCGCTGAAACTGACCGACGCGCTGATGCGCCTGCCCAAACCCTTTGCCGCGTCGCTGATCGGCGACATGGTGCTGAAACCCTTCCGCAACAAAAGCGAAGGCCCCGAGACATTCTCGACCGTGCTGTATGACGGGCTGGGGCCGACGATTTCGGACAATTTCTATTTCCCATACGTGCGCAAGCTGTGGGGGCTGGATCCAGACAAGCTGGCGGTGAAACTGGCGGAACGACGGGTGGGCAGCGGCTCGGTCGGCAAGATCCTGATGAAGATGCTGCGCCTGCTGCCGGGGCTGCGCAGCGAAACGGCGGGCCGGTTCTTTTATCCGCGCAAGGGGTTCGGGCAGATCTCGGACGCGATGCGCAACAGTGCCGAGGCCAATGGCGCCACCTTCCTGTTCAACACCGAAATCACTGCCATCGAGCGGGACGGCAATCGCATCACCGGGTTGACGATCCGCGACGAAGAAGGCGAGCGGCACCTGACCGGCGATCTGATCCTGTCGACCATCCCGCTGACCGGGCTGACGCGCCTGATCGGCGATGCTCCGGCCGAGGTGGTCGAAGCCGCCCGCGCCATCCGCTTCCGCGGCATGATCCTGCTGTACCTGGTGCTTGAGACCGACCAGTTCACCGAGTTCGATGCGCATTACTTCCCGGAACTGTCGATCCCGATCAGCCGCATGTCGGAGCCCAAGAACTATAACGCCAGCGGCGAACCCAAGGGCGTCACCGTTCTGTGTGCCGAACTGCCCTGCGACCCGGATGAAAAATGGTGGTCCATGTCCGACGAGGAACTGGGGCAGGAGTTCACCAAATGGCTGGGCCAGCTGGGCCTGCCGGTCACGGTACCGGTGCGCCGCTGCGAAACCCGACGGCTGAGCCATGCCTATCCGGTCTACGATGTGGGCTATGAAGACCGGTTCGATACGGTCGATCAATGGCTCTCGGATCTGGACGGATTGCTCGTATTTGGACGGCAAGGCCTGTTCGCCCACGACAATACGCACCACGCCTTTGCCATGGCCTATGGCGCGGCGGATTGCATCGACGACAAGGGCAATGTCGACCGCGCGAAATGGAACTGCTATCGCGAGGTCTTTGCCACCCATGTGGTGGAAGACTGACCCATGCCCGCCTGGCAGGCCGATATCCTGATGTATCATTCGATCTCGGATGCTCCGGGGCCAACCTCGATTGCACCCGACATCTTTGCGGCGCAGATGCAGGCGCTGGCGGCATCCGGCCTGCCGGTGGTCACGCCGGACGCGCTGGCCAACCCGCCTGCCCCCCGTGTGGTCATCATCAGTTTCGATGACGGGTTCCAGGATTTCGCCGATACCGCCTGGCCGATCCTGCGCGAACATGGCTTCTGCCCGATCGTCTATCTGCCCTCGGGCCTGATGGGCGGCACCGACAGCTGGGCCGGGGGCAATATCCCGCCCCGCCCGCTGATGGGCTGGGACCGGGTCGAGGCGCTGGCAGATGAAGGCGTCTGTTTTGGCGCACACAGTATCAGCCATCCCGATCTGTCGACGCTGGATGCAGAGGCCCTGGAGGAAGAAGTCACCGGATCCGGTCAGGATATTGCCGCCCGGCTTGGTCAACCCACCCGGCATTTCGCCCCGCCCTATGGCGCGTCGAACCCGACGGTACGCGCACAGATTGCCCGGCACTACGACACCTCGGTCGGCACCCGTCTGGGCGTGGCCGGGCCAGGGGATGACATCCACGACCTGCCCCGGCTCGAGATGTTCTATTTCACCGACATCGCCCGCTGGCAGGCTCATCTGGCCGGGCGCGGCGGGTCCTATCTGGCGGCCCGCAAACTGATGCGCGGCGTGCGAAGCGGGCTGAGCAGGGTGCTGCCCATCAACTGAATGTCAGGCTTCGGGTGCAAGCGTTCCGATCCGGTGGGCATTCGCCATCACACTGAATGTAATTGTCGTGGCCGGGATGGTCGGCAGGACAGAGGCATCAACGACGTGAATGCGCGTCGCGCCATGCGGGCGCCCCAGCACATCGCTTTCACCCGGGCCCGGGGCATCTGACATCGGCAGATCACCTCCGACATGAAAACTGGCCCCCGGCGCCCCGAACCGCGCTGCAAAAGACAGGCTGGTCAGACCAAGCCCCCGCAAGGCCCGGCCATAGCGCGCAAGTGCGGCGCGCATTGTCTCGGCGGTTGCGGGATTTTCGTTCAGTTCCGGGCGTAACCGCCCATCCTCTGCCAGACGCAAGGCTATTTCATGCGAATGATCGGAATGCAGGAAAACCTGCGCCACGATCAGACGTCGGGCCAGGGCCTCAAGCAGCGGCCCGCTGCCGGGTATCCGGCGGCCATAGTTCTGTTTCAGATCGCGGGCATAGTATTCGTTCCAGGTATAGATCTGCGCGTGAACCAGTTGCCGCGATACGGTCGGGTCATCCAGTTCGGCAAAAAGCTGCGGCAGCGTCTGATAGGGCAAAACATCGGGCCGCCTGGGCACCCGCCAGCGATGCAGCATCGGCAGAAAGGCCTGCTGGCTGTCTTTCAACACCAGCTCCTTGCCCCGCAGGCCGGGTGACGCCAACAGGATGCGTGCGCTTTCAAGCACCCCGGTGGCCAGAAACACCCGGCTTCCGCGGACATCACTGCCATCTGCCAGAGTGACGACGACATCATTGCCTTCCTCGCGGACCTGCCGCACCACGTGATCTGCACGGTAGGTAAAGCCCGGCTCTGCCTGCAACGCCGCACGGGTCTGTCTTGCAGACCAGATCAGCGACCACGGGCACCCGTGCAGACACAGCCCGCAGGTCTGGCATCCCGATCCAACCGCCTGACGTGCCAGACCGACATGCATCCCAGCCCCCTGCAATGCCTTCGCCTTCTGCCTGGACCGGGCCAGCAGCATCCCGGCCTGCGCGGTTGGTGGAACGGGTGTTCGGCCTGTCATATCGCAGGCGGGAAAGAGATTCTGAAGCCCGTCCTGTTGCCCGGACACAGGCATTATGTCCGCCACCGCGCTGTAATGTGGGGCAAGATCGTCGGTCGTTATGGGCCAGTCGTCGATATCCGCCTGCCGATACGGCAAGACCGCAGCGCCCCAGACATTGGACAGCCCGCCCGCCGCCCGCGAGGCGCGCAAAGCAAACCAATCCGCCCCTTCCGCCAAGATGCGCGCAGGTGAGGCCAGCGCATAACCTGTTCCATAGCGCCACACCTCGCCTTCCGGGGCCTGAAACTGAGGTTCCATCCAGGCTGTACGCGCCTCAGCGGTCCAGTCTTCGGCGCGGGTTCGGGACATCTGCTGCACCCGGTCCGTGACCCCGGGCCCCGGTTCCCCCCCGGCATCCAACATCGTGACGTTTCGCCCCCGCGCCAGCAAGGCCCGGGCGACGGAAACCCCGGCAGGCCCGGACCCTATGACAAGATCGCTCACTGCGCCTTTACTGCCCGGACCAGAACCAGCATTTCATAGTTGGGATCATGGGTGGACAGTTCTTCGGGCGCAATTTCACTGGCCCCAAGGCCGTGCAGGTTGCAGATGCAGGTAAAGACATTGCCAACGGTCGACACCTCGACATTCTCTGCCGGGAAGACCGCCCGGAACAGGCGGCGCTTGGACTGGCTGGTGAAATGCCAGTATTCACCCCAGTCATCCACGCCTTCACGGCGCGCCACACGAGTCATCCCATGCGAGGTACACAGCACCACGCCACCGGGTTTCAGAATGCGTTCCAGCGTAGCAATCGCCTTGTCGACCTCAAAGATCATCTGAAGGGTCTGGGTGATGATGATGCAATCGAAACTGTTGTCGGGAATATGCGGCGCATCGGTGATATCCGCCACGATGGTGGCCTGCGGATTGCCCTCGACATAGCTCAGTACATCCGCCTGCGTGACCCGGTCACCGCCGAATTTCTTCGTATAGGCCGGATCACCGAATTCCAGAACCCGGCCACGGATATCGTCGCTGTGATTTTGCAGGAATTCTTCCATGTAATGGCGTTCGATGGTCAGCAGGTCGCGATCCTGCCCGAACACGGCACTGATCGGCGACAGCCGCCGCAGCCCGCCGAAATCGACCGACCCAACCGGCACCGACTGAAGATTGTGCAACCGTTGTTGTTTACGGATCCATTTGCGCAGCCGGTCCGGCAGCAGCACGGTCGCGGTGTCGCGCACCAGCTTTTCAACTCTTTGTCCCGGTGTCATCGTGTTTGGCTCTTCATGCGTAGGCTTTGGCGCGTTTCTCGGCCATGATGTCAGCGATGATATCATCCAGCGTGCGCGCCGGGCTGAACCCGGTGAACCGCCGCAGCTTCGAGACATCCGGCAGACGGCGGGCCATGTCTTCGAACCCTTCGGGATAGACCTCTTCATAGGGCACCAGACGGATTTCGGACGCGGATCCCGTTGCGGCGATGACCTTTTCGGCCAGCCCCCGGATCGTCACTTCCTGTTCACCACCGATATTGAAGACCTGCCCCCGGGCTTCGGGGACATCGAGCAGACGCATGAGCGCCTCGATCACATCGGCCACATGGCTGAAACAGCGCGATTGCTCGCCGGTGCCATGAACCTGAATCGGCTGGCCGGACAGGGCCGCTTCGATGAAATTCGGAACAACCATGCCATAGCGCCCGGTCTGGCGCGGGCCGGTCGTGTTGAAAAAGCGCAGGACGATCACCGGCAGATCCACCTCGCGCGCATAGGCCAGCGCCATGAACTCGTCCAACGTCTTGGCGCAGGCATAGGACCAGCGCAGAATGCTGGTGGCGCCGATCGTCAGATCGTCATCTTCGTTGAACGGGAATTTCGATGCCTTGCCGTAGACCTCGGAACTGGAGGCGATGAAGACCAGGGGCTTGTGGCGCAGGGCCGCCCGCAACACGTTCTGCGTGCCGTCCACATTGGTTGCAATCGACTGGCTGGGCTGATCCATGATCAGCTTGACCCCGACAGCGGCAGCCAGATGAAACACCGCATCCGCAGCCCCGACCAGCTCTTCGACCAGACCGGTATCCAATACGCTGCCTTCGACAAAACGAAAGGCGGAATGATCCTGAACGGAAGACAGGTTTAGCAGAGATCCGGTGGACAGGTCATCCAGCACCGTCACCTCATGCCCATTGCCAATCAGACGCTCGGCCAGATGTGACCCGATAAAACCGGCCCCGCCCGTGATCAATATTTGCATGAAAAACCCTCGTACCAACAGAATCCACTCTAATGCCACAGGCTTAGCATAGGGATCGGTGGCCACCAAATGGTAGATACCGCTATGGTGCGCTGACAGGCCGGGCCTGCACAGTTTTAAGAAAAGGGCTGAATTGTTGCACAACGCATTAAGAATGTTGAACCTGCGGACATGACCGAAAAACACGTAGACCCCCGCCCCGGCGACGGGCTTGCAGGCCAGCGCGTGGTCGTGACCGGCGCGACCGGCTTTATTGGCCGGCGCCTGATCGATGCGCTGCTGAAACTGGAATGTGATGTGACCGCCTTGCTGCGCACGCGCCACGGGGCTGCCGCGTTGGAACAGGCCGGAGCAAAGGCACTGGTTTGCCCGCTGCACCCCGGCCCGGCTCTGACGCAGGCGCTGGACGGCGCGGCGGCTCTGTTTCATCTGGCTTACGATTTCCGGGCCTCCGGCGCGGAAAACCTTGCAGCCTTCGACGCGCTTGTCAAAGCCGCTGAAGACGGGTCCTGCAAACACATCGTGCATCTGAGTTCCGCCGTGGTCTATGACAGCTGGCCAAACGGGCCGATCACCGAGCGCAACCCGATCACGCCGGAAGATGTGCAAAGCTATCGCGGTTCCAAAATTGCGATGGAACAGAGACTGTTGCAGGGGAAATGCGACGCCGCCATCTTGCAGCCAACCATCGTCTACGGCCCCGGCAGCGCGCTCTGGACCAACGGGCCATTGGCGATGATGCGCCGGGGCGGCATCATCCTGCCCGACCCGCCCGGACAATGCCCGGCCGTGCATGTCGATGACGTGGTGCAGGCCGCCCTGCGCGCGGCCTCATCGCCCCGGGCCGGGGTCGAGCGATACCTGATCAGCGGGCCGGACACGCTGGGGTGGAAGGCGTTTTTCGAAGGCTATGCCCGCCTTGCCGGATGCGGAGAGGTTCGGATTGATCCGGTTGCAAACCCGGCCCCGCCCCCGCCGCCCAATGACAGTGCGCCCGCAGGCCCCTCTCTGGCGGGGCAGCTCAGCGCGCATCTGCGCCACCTTGTCGGGCGCCGCCGGGTCGAGGCCACCGCAGACTGGGTACGGTCCGTTCAGGCCCGGCTGGCGAACCCCCGGCCCGTGATGCCTGACATGGCCGGGCGCAGGCTTTTTGCCGGCCTGCCAGAGGTTTCAACCCGACATGCACAGGATCAGATCGGGTATGTGCCTCGTGTTTTCTTCGATGAATGGGTCGAGCATATGCGAAAACAATCGGCGCGCTGATTCAAGACTGCCTTGTTTTTGGAAACACCCATTCCGGGTCTTTGCCGGGAATGACAAATTAGTTGGCTTCGTTTCCGATCTGTCCTATCCGATGAAGAGAGAAGGTTTCCAATCTGCTAAGCTAATTTTAATTCAGTGTGACTTTGTACGATCAGGATAGATTATGAACTACGAAACCTCGCACCATCAGTCCCTCAAACAGCTTATCGCGGCGCGCGATGCGCGGGTTGCCGTGGTTGGGCTTGGCTATGTCGGGCTGCCGCTGGCGCTGACCGCCTATGATGAAGGGTTTGATACCACCGGCGTTGATCTGAACCCCGACCGGGTGGCGCGGATTAATCAGGGCGATCAGGTCATATCCTATCTGGCATCCGACCGGATCGCACAGGCGGTGGAGAGTGGGCGCTTTCGCGCAACGCAGGACGCCGCAGCACTGGCCGAGGCCGATATCATCCTGATCTGCGTGCCGACCCCGCTGACCGACGCACAGGATCCGGACATGCGCTTTGTCGCTGCCGCCGCGCAGACCATCGCGCAGCATCTGCGCCCCGGTCAGATGGTGGTGCTGGAAAGCAGCGTCTGGCCCGGCGCCACGACCACGCTGGTTCAGCCGATCCTCGAAGCGGGCGGTCTGCGGGCAGGTTCCGATTTCTTCCTGGCCTTCTCGCCCGAGCGCGAAGACCCCGGCAATGACAAATTCGACACGCACAGTATCCCCAAGGTGGTTGGCGCCGACGATCCGCTGTCGCGGCAACTGGTCGAGGATTTCTACCGCGCCATCGTCACCAGCGCCGTACCGGTCAGTTCGGCCGCCACGGCCGAAGCGGTGAAACTGGTCGAAAACAGCTTCCGTACCGTCAATATTGCGCTGGTCAACGAGTTGAAGACCGCGCTTGAAGCAATGGACGTGGATGTCTGGGAAGTGATCGAGGCGGCGGCGACCAAGCCGTTTGGCTTCATGCCCTTCTATCCCGGTCCTGGAATTGGTGGGGCCTGCATCCCGGTGTCTCCGGCCTATCTGGCCTGGCGCGCCGCGGATGCAGGATCTGATACGCCGCTGATCAATCTGGCCCGCTCCAGCAATGACGCGGTCCCTTCGATGCTGGCGGCACGGATGGCGGCGGAACTGGCCGCGCGCAACGGCTCGGCGCTGGCGGAAACCGGGCAACCCCTGACCGGCCAGCGCATCCTGCTGATGGGCATCGCCTATAAGCGTGATGTCGAGGACACCCGCCGCAGCCCGGCGCTGGTGCTGCTGGACGAACTGGAAAAGCTTGGGGCCGAGGTCGAGTATCACGACCCGTATTTCCCCCGCCTGCCCGAAGGTGGCGAATACCCGCAGCTTGCGGGCCGGACATCTCAGCCGCTGACAGCAGAAAATCTGAAACGTTATGCGGCGGTGGCCGTCATCACCGATCACAGCGCCCCGGATTATGGTCTAGTCGCGCGCGAGGCCGCGCTGGTCTTCGACACGCGCAACGTTTTTGAAAAGCAGGGGATCAGGGTGGCAGACGGACGGCTGGTCAAGATGTGAGCAACCCACCAGATCGCAGAAAGGCGGGTCGGCAGGCAGTTGGTTTTCGGCGCTATTTCTATCTGAACCCCCATTGCGGTGTCTTATGACCCCACGGAACTGCGCCAATCGGCGGAGCTTTGCATGTTCTGAGGGTTTGCGCGGGCAGAGATTGCAGTCATAAAAATTTTGCTAAATAGTACACTGAACATTCCAATGCCTGAAAACAGGCAGTGTTGAACGAGTAGTGGGGCAAAGCCCCGTCAGGTAAAAATAACCAAATTTTAACCCAAGGTGGTTCACAGTTTTGCCATGATTCCGGCGCGGAATCATACCGGGCACTCACCCCGGTGGCACAAACACGGCCACTCTGGAAACTGACGTGGCCAAAACCAATGCCGGAGGACCGGATAACATGATGGGAATTCTCGGAATAGCTGTCCTTGTTGGCTTGGGAGCCAGTGGATTTGCTTTGTACTCCGGCATGTCCATCCTGATGGTCATAGGAGTCTACATGCTGGCGGGTTGGGCATTCATCCTTGCCGCCGTCATCGTGATCTTCGCCATCCGGTCATTCAGACCACAGGCACAGAAACAGGATCACGCCTATTCGGGCTGATCCTTTACAATGTACCGGAACATCTTCCATCAAATCAGCAAATGCGCAGCGGGATGCCCTAGTCCCGTCCGGCGACCCGCTTGGCCACATAGCCCAGAAACGCCCGCTGCGGGTTTCTGATCTGTGGGCGGCCTGACGCGGCCCAATAAGCCAGCCAATCCGCTTCCAGCGCATAGACATCGCGGCCCGGCGCCATCGCCCTGGCCTCCTCCAGCGCCTGCGGCGGCAGGATCGGCTTGTCCGGCCCCTCGACCACCTGACCCCGGCGCGAGAACCGGATCAGGTCGCCCGGCTCTTCGGTCATCTCATAATCGGGCAGGTGATCGGCTGCGATCATGTCACGGATCATCTTGCGGAACACCCGGCGCGGTGAGGCCGAGCCAGATTTCTTCAGCAGCACCTCGACCGAGATCCGCCACTCGGGCTGACGGCCACAATGTTTGCGCGCCAACTCATAGATCCGCCGCTCGAGCGGTTTGCGCAGGCGGAAGTAATCGCGGCTGAGGGTCAGCACCGATTTCGCCAGCACCGCGCGGAACAGCCAGTCCGACAGTTTCACGCTGACGCTGGCCATCCGTCCTGCCCTTGTGTGCCGCACGATTTCCCAGCTTTCGATCAGGCCGAACCCGGTGGTGGTTTCCTTTTCACCCGTCACAATGTTGGTGGTGATCCTTGTGCCGGCCAGCCGCTCGAACGCTTCGCGCAGACGCTTGTAACCGTCACCGCTGGTTTCGCGGTTGGTGGCCACCAGCAGATCATGCGCCTTCAGATGCAGCACTCGGCTGACCGTCCGGCCCGCATTGATCGCCGCCATCAGCTGGCTGATGCAAAAGATCAGGATGTCCTTGTCGTGGATCGTCGCCAGACCGCGCACCGAAGGCGTCACCGTGATCTCGACCCCGTTATGTTCGTAATTGAGGATCCGCCGATCCGGCCGGGTCGAGAGCGAAAACATAGGATGCTCCATCGAACCCATATCTGTCTTGGGCAGCGCATCGAAGATATCGCATACAAAAAAATCGCCCGTTGGGTGCCGGTCAGGCAACAACGCCCCCGACCCGCTCATACTGCCCTGCCCATATGTCCTGCCCGAATCTTTGTTCGTGGTTTTATTGACGCTCACCGTAGAGTTATCCACAGGATGCGTAAAGCCGCCGGAACGTGGGTTCAGAGTCACTGCAACGTGGGATCAGAGTCACTCTATCGTGGGATCAGATTCAGTATGATCTGCAAGAAATACAAAAACCTCTTTTTTTTCTTATACTTAAGAAAACTCGAATTGACCCGTAACTAATAAGATAACAGGATTCTAACGGAACATTTTTTTGCTGTACGCTCAAAAGCAGCGTCTCGAAGGGTTTCTACCCCTTAATCTTGCTTAGAAAATCCGGTTTTGTGCTCATAATGCTTTCACATGCGTCCTTTTGTGGTATATTGGCGAAAACATAGCACATGGGCAGTATTTCAATGCGAGCAGCAACGTCCGAGGGGCTTCCCCCGTATTTCAATATCGATCCGGATCTGGCCTATGCTGAACTGGGTGATCCAACCGGAACACATGAGTTCTCACAGATCGCGGATGCCTGTGCACGGGGTCGTAGCGACCTGGCAAACCGGGGGCTGGAAGAAAACGGTCAGAAAAAGCTGCGCCTGTTTTCAACCTGGGAAATCACCAAATATCTGATCCCTGTGGCACCAGCCCATTTTCGCCGGGTCCTGAAAGGCAATCCGGATTTGCCCCAGGGACAGTCCGAAACCGAGGGCGGCGCGAAGTGGTTCACGCTGGATGAAGTTCTGCGGCTGCGGGCGCATTTCGCCTCGGAAGGATCCAAGGCAAAAGAATACCGTCCCTACCGACCCGAGGGTCTGCCCGCCAAGATCGTCTCGGTAGCGAATTTCAAGGGTGGCGTCGGCAAAACCTCGACCTGCGCCCATCTGGCCATGTCGGCGGCTCTGGACGGCTACAAGGTTCTGGTCATCGACCTGGACAGCCAGGGTTCGATGACATCGATCTTCGGCGGCAAGGTGAGCGATGAATGGCAGACGGTGTTCCCCTTGCTCGCCCGTCATTACGCCACCCATCTGCGCCGCGACAATCAGGGGCGTCTTGACCGGGGTGAGGCCCCGCATCCGATCGACGACACCTTGTCCGAGGCGCTGAAGACCCGCAGCAGCGATCTGATCCAAACCACCCACTGGCCGAATATCGATCTGATCGGAGCTCAGCTGAACCTCTACTGGGCGGAATTCCAGATCCCCGTCTGGCGGATGCAGGGCCGCAGCTGGAAGCTGTGGGATGCGCTGACCGACACGCTGGACGAAGATGGGGTGCTGGACGATTACGATATCATTTTCATCGATACCCCCCCTGCCCTTGGCTATCTGACGATCAACGGGCTGGCCGCATCGGATATCCTTCTGGTGCCCATGGGGGCCTCGTTCCTGGAGTTCGACTCCACGGGGCGGTTCTTTGACATGCTGCATTCCACCTTCCAGTCCATCGAGGATGGCGAGAACATGGCCGCGCGCGCCCTGGGGCGACCCGAGATGGCGTTTCAGTGGGATGCGGTGCGCACGATCATCACCCGCTATGACGGCAGCCAGCAGGCGGAACTGGCCGGGCTGATGCAGGCCTATCTGGGCCGGACCTTGTCGCCGCACTGGCAGGGCTACACGGCGCTGATCGGTCAGGCCGGGGAACAGGTCAACGGTATCTACGAGGCCGATTACCGCGATTTCAACCGCGAGACCTATGTGCGCGGGCGGGAAACCTTTGATGCCACCTATGCCTCGTTCAAGAAGCTGCTGATCGGCGTCTGGCGGGGCGAAGAACGGGCCCGGCAGGCCGAAGAGGCGGGAACACCGGAATTGTCGCTCTGAGCGCGATGTTTCGCGCGCGAAACACGCCTGCCATGTCCCGAAACAGAGTCTGATCCGCGCAGGAAAAGGAGAAACCAATGGCAAAACGCAAACGACTGACCCCTGCCCGGCCGGATTATCTGGAAGACAACCGCCCTGCCCCTGGGCTGAACCCCATGTTTCCCGCAGATACACCCCGCGCCGCGCCGCCGGTCGCGCAGGTGGCCGGGGCCACGGCGGCTCAGGCGGCGCTGGAAGAGCTGTCCGGAGAATTGCGTGCCGCGCGGGCCGAAGGGCGCTTGGTGCAGGATCTGCCGTTGGACGTCATCGAAGAAACCTATCTGGTGCGTGACCGCATGGCGGCAGATGACGCGGACATGGAGGCGCTGAGGGAAAGCCTGAAGACCCGCGGGCAGCAGACCCCGATCGAGGTCGTGGAACTGGAGGGCGGGCGTTACGGGTTGATCTCGGGCTGGCGGCGCCTGACAGCGCTGCGGGCGCTGGCGCAGGAGACGGGTGAGGCCCGCTTTGAAACCGTACGCGCGTTCCTCAGACAGCCACAGAGTGCTTCGGATGCTTACGTAGCCATGGTCGAGGAAAACGAGATCCGCGTCGGGCTGAGCTATTACGAGCGTGCCCGGATTGTGGCGCGCGCGGCAGAGCAGGGCGTTTACCCGGATGAGGCGGCCGCTCTGCGTGGGCTTTTCGCGTCGGCCAGCCGGGCGAAGAGATCTAAGATCGGCTCGTTCATCGCGATCTATCACGCCCTGGATGACCATTTGCAGTTCCCTTCGGCGATTCCTGAACGGTTGGGGCTGTCGATTGCGAAAGTTCTGAAGGAGGAGGCAAAAGCCGCTTCCTTGATCACCACCGCTCTGCGGAAGGCCGCACCTCAGAGCGGGGAGGCCGAGATTTCCGCTTTGACCCGTGCAGTGAGCGGCCTGGGGTCGAATGGGAAAAACCCACCTGCTGCCAAGACCCCCCTGAAAGAGACATTCGGCGGCATTCAGTTGAAACAGAGTCGAAACGGTGCACAGGTCACCCTGTCCGGCGAGGGAATGTCCGAGACATTTCTTGCGGAGTTGAAAGCCTGGTTGCACGCGCGCGGTACATGATGTTTCGCGCGCGAAACAGATTCTTCCATCACCCCAGCAGATCCGTTGCCGGGTTTTCCGCAATATCTACGTCATCATAATACTTCTGCGCCTGCGCCATTGAGCGGTGCAGCGACAGGCGCATGGCGGCCTGGATCGGCGCACCGTCCAGCGCGGCCTGGGTCAGAAAGCCAGACCGCAACCCGTGTGGTGAGGCAAACCCCTCGGGCAATCCGGCCAGCCTGAGGCGATGTTTCACGATCTGATAGATCGCATCCGGGGTCAGGCGGCGTTTCAGCACCCGGTCCGCCTTGGAGATGGGACGGAACAGCGGTCCGTCAGCAATCTCACCAACCTCGATCCAATGCACCAGCGCCTGCGCGGCGCGGCCCTTTAGGATCAAGCGCGGCGTCTCGCCCTTAGCTGTGGTCTTGGTTTCCAGCAGCGAGATCCAGACCACTCCTGATTTCTCAAACTCCTTGAGGCTGACATCCTCGCGCATCAACCCGGAGATCTCGGACCGTCGGCGGCCGCCCGAGGCCCAGCCCAGCATCAGGATCGCCCGGTCGCGGCAGTCGCGACGGGAGCCGCGACAGGTCGCGAGTAGCTGTTCCAGCACATCTCGGGTGATCGGGTGCTGCGACTTTGGGGTAGGCGGGCGGGCCGCCGCCCGACGCGCTTTGGCCCGGGCCTGTTTGAACTGAGGCGCGCCAAAGGGGCTGGCGAGATTCTTCATTCGGTGGAAGGTCAGCCAGGAGGCGATGCGCCGGTCCAGCGTCGATGGCGCCGGGCAGGCGAGGGATTTTCGCAGGCCTTGCAGGATGAGCGCTTCTGCCGTTTGACGCGCGATGTCCGCCTCTGGTGCAACGCTGAGATCGCGGGCGTGATCGAGAATGAAGGCGAGGGCGGTTTCCTCGGATTCTGGCCAGTCCAGTACAGCTTCAAACCGTGCAGCCTTCCAAGCGGTTATGTAGAGCAGATCACGTTCATAGGCCCGCAGCGTGTTGGCGGGGGTGCCGCGGATATAAAGATCGGTCAGCGCCTCCTGATCTGCCTGCGACAGGGCAGGGGAGGCGGAAGGGAGATAGGGGGCAGGGGGCTTCATGGCAGCCACTCTGCGTGTATTTCGCGGAAAAATCAAACAAACATGATAAGCGATACTTATCGGAAGTGAATAGTCAATAAATCAGAAAAAGCGGTAGGCGTCGTTTTCGGAACTTTTTGCGTTTTACTTGATTTAAGCCTCAATATTAAAGCCTAAATAATTCTGAATCTAAGGTCTTAGGCGCTGTAACAAGCGGGGTATCCAAAACCTGCTTCATGAAGATGGCTTGGCGAAAACCCATCGACGGGATGTCAGATACGTGATTGCCGGTGACCTGCCCCCCGAAACTTCCCTCTTTCTGATGTAGAGTTTGCTCAACCTTTTGAAGGAGCAAGCGAATGCGAAAGAGCCGTTTCACGGAAGCCCAGATCATTGGGATGATCAAAGAACAGGAAGCCGGGATGCCGACTGCGGAGGTGTGCCGCAAGCACGGTCTCAGCCAGGGCACGTTCTACAAATACAAATCGAAGTATGGCGGCATGGAGGTGTCTGACGTCGCGAAGCTGAGAGCGATGGAGGACGAGAATGCCAAGCTCAAGCGGCTGCTGGCCGACGCCATGCTGGACAACGTGGTGCTGAAGGATCTTTTGGGAAAGAACTGACGACGCCGAATGAGCGGCGAGAGGCAGCGCTCAGGGCGATGCGGGATCATGACATCTCGCAACGCCGGGCCTGCCGACTTGTCGGTGTCGATCCGAAGACGGTCCGGCGTGAACGCCCGCCGGACAATCCCGAGATACGCAAGGAGATGAAGGCCGTCGCTGCCAAGCGCCGCCGGTTCGGCTATCGGCGGATTGGCGTGATGCTGGAACGCAAGGGGATGATCATGAACCACAAGAAGCTCTATCGGCTTTACACGGATGAGAAGCTGGGTGTCAGGCGACGACGGGGCCGCAAACGGGCACGGGGATCGCGGACACCAATGCCGGTGGCGCTGAGACCGGGCGAACGTTGGTCGTTGGACTTCCTGTCAGACACGTTCGGGGCGTCCCGTCGGTTCCGCATTCTGGCGGTAAACGATGATTGCTGCCGCGAGAACCTGTGCCTGATGGCCGACACG
The DNA here is from genome assembly GCF_059610125.1 of Ruegeria sp. YTSA144. Taxonomy (NCBI): domain Bacteria; kingdom Pseudomonadati; phylum Pseudomonadota; class Alphaproteobacteria; order Rhodobacterales; family Roseobacteraceae; genus Ruegeria; species Ruegeria sp. YTSA144. The sequence goes on along the minus strand of NZ_JBXWNA010000012.1, from coordinate 46,280 downwards.
AGCATCTCAGGGGCCAGAGTCGCGCGGGAACTGGATGCGCTTGTCCGGGTCTATGGCAGACCGGCCAGCATTGTCAGCGACAACGGGACCGAGTTCACCAGCCGGGCAATCTTGAAATGGGCGAACGAGAACGGCGTGGATTGGCACTACATCGATCCGGGCAAGCCCCAGCAGAATGCCTTCATCGAGTCATTCAACGGCAGTCTCCGCGACGAGCTTTTGAACGAAGAGATGTTCGACAGCCTGGACGAGGCCCGACGGAAGCTCGCCCTGTGGCGCTACGATTACAACAACGTCAGGCCGCACTCATCGCTCGGCAACCAAACACCCGCAGAAGCGCGCCGGACGCTTGAGCAATTTGAGGACTCCGCGCCCGGCGCGCTTGCCCAATCAGACCACGGAGAATATGAAAACCAGACCCGCAGACTCTCGTTATGAATGAGGGAGCCTCGGGGGGCAGGTCACCGGAACCATTAAGATAATTACGCAAAGAGCCAGAAAATAGTTCACCCCCCAGGGGCCTTGTTGCACAAATCAGGGGTTGAGCGGATTTACCCCGTCCCCAGACAGACTTAACCTTCGGGCTCTGTGACGGGTAAGCCAAGAGCAGTGTAGCGGTTGAGCCCCGCGATCCGAACCTAAAGTTCTGCGACCTGCCGGTTGAAGTCTCTCGACATCAGGGATTGGCCGAGGAGCTTGATGCAGTTCATCTTGCTTTCAAAGCATGGGTCGCTTGGATTTATGACACGTACCGGCTCTGAAGGGGTGAGTGTTTCGTTTGCAAGCACAAAGGCTCTGTTTAAAGCCAGATAGTGAGTTAGGCTTTTATTTTGTAACACAACCACCTTATCCTGCCATACGTCCTAAGAGCTAAACGAGGGAGATTTGAGCAATACATTGTTCTCAGATTTCCATCGGATTAACTTTGTTCTTGATAGTTATTTAAACGGAAACCATTTTGCCCCGTTATCATTCAGCCAATGACCATTTTGAAGCTTTAAAACCATGATTTCAAAGCTCAAAGACAAGCGCCTGCTCCTCAGGTTTCTCAGTATCAGCGTTCTGGGTACGATTGCGGATTACCTGTTGGCGCTGTTGCTTGTTCTGACTTTTGCAGCCCCTTATGTTTTTGCCTCAATATGCGGCTTTGTGCTGGGCTCATTTGTCAATTACTGCGGGCATAATATCTTCAGCTATGAGCATACCGACAAAGGCACAATCTCGCTCCAGGGATATGGCAAATATCTGATGGCGGTTCTGTCATCTTTGCTGGCCCGCCTCGCTGTGGTGGCGGCTCTGGGATATGTGACAACCCTGCCGTTCTGGTTCATCCTTCTGATTGCGATCGGGGCATCTTTTGTCACCAGCTATGTGATTTCGACACTCTGGGTGTTTCGCAAACCGGATTAGGCATCGATGTAAAGCTCGTACCACATCATGTAGTTCAAAAGACCCCAGAGCGGGCGGCCATTGTCCCGTTTTCCGCTCAGATGGTCGTTGATCAGTGTTTGCACCGCCTGAACCCGAAACAGGCCCGTACGCTGAATATTCTCGGGTCCGAGATAACGCATCATCAGATCCTTGAGCTCGGTCTTGAGCCAGCGGGAATAGGGCATTTCAAGCCCGACCTTCTTTTTGTTGAGAATGCTGTCGGGCAGATCGTTTTCCATTGCACGCCGCATAAGATGCTTCTTGCGCCGGTTCTTCATTTTCAGATGTGAGGGGACTGTGGCCATGAACCCGGTCAGCTCCGGGTCGGTAAAGGGCACCCGGGCCTCAAGAGAATGCGCCATGGTCATCCGGTCATTCTTGATCATCAGATCGTCGGGCAGGAAGATGGTTGAATCGATATACATCAGACGTGACAGGGTCTCTTCCGCACCGCAATGTTCGTAGGCCGCCTGAAAATGCCGCACTGAAGGCTGCAAGGTCTCGGTTTCGGCCACACCATCTGCGTAAAGGTCCAGTTTTTCAGCTTCGCCCAGGACAATCCGCCACCAAAGATGGGCTTCTTCAGGGGGCAGGTCCAGCCCGCCCAGAAACCGCTTGGCCTTGAATTCGAAGCTGAGCTTCTTGTCTGACACGGGCAAACAGTTCACCAGCGGTTTCACCACGCCATTCCGAATGAACCCGGGTATCTTTCGGGCCTGTTTATACATGTTGTAAGCCGCATGGGTGTCATAGCCGGCGAAGACTTCGTCGCCGCCTTCGCCTGATAGAACGACAACCACCTCATCCTTGGCCAGTTCGCTGATGAAATACGTCGGTATTGCAGACCCGTCGCCATATGGCTCATCGGTGAAGCTCAGGTATTTTGGTAGCATGTCCCGCACCATATCGGCGGTGACGGTTACTTCACGATGCTTGGTGTTGAACTTTTCGGCCACAATTCGGGCATAGGGCAGCTCATTGAAGCTCTGATCTTCGAAGCCGACGGAATAGGTGTGGATAGGCTCATCCACATGTTTGTGCATGAGTGCGACCAGGGTACTGGAATCCAGCCCTCCCGACAGGAATACGCCAATCGGAACATCCGCGACCAGACGGCGCTGCAAAGCCTTGTCCATGAGTTCATAAGACTTTTGAATCACCTGTGCTTCGGTCATACCGGGATCGACATGGAAGTTCAGATCCCAGTACCGCCGTATCGAGATTGCGCCGTCACGGGTGACAGTCATGTGATGCCCCGGCGGTATTTCGGAAATACCGTCAAAGGCTGTCTGGGTTCCCGGGATGTAGTTGAAGGTCAGAAAATCATGCAGGGCTTGCATCGATGGTTTCCGCACAACCCGGCTATCGGCGATGATCGCCTTGATCTCGGAGCCAAACCGGAAATAGTCATTATCTTTCTGGTAGAAGAATGGTTTGATCCCATAGCGGTCGCGCGCCAGATGCAATGACCTGCTGCGGGTATCCCAAATCGCAATTGCAAACATCCCGTTGAGTTCCGGGATCATGTCGAGGCCAATCTCCTCGTAAAGGTGAATCAGGACCTCGGTATCCGTGCGCGATTTGAATACATGACCGCGCTCTTCAAGGCAGTGTTTCTCTTTCAACTCCTGAAAGTTGTAGATTTCGCCATTGAAGACGATCACCACAGTGCCGTCTTCGTTGGTCATTGGCTGGTGGCCGGCATAAGACAAGTCGATCACCGAGAGGCGCCGGAAACCCAGCGCAACATCTTCATTCAGCCAAGTGCCATCATCATTGGGTCCACGATGGGCCAATGTTGTCGCCATTTCTGTGATCAGCCCTTCTTCGGGTTGATCGGCCGTCGGGTCGACCCGCAGGATTCCGCATATTCCGCACATATCAATCGTTATCCTTCACAGTATCTGCGCCATTCTCTGTGCCGGGTGTTTTGGAGGGCTCTTCAAGGTGGACCACAACGTCCCCACCTCCCAGCGATCCCCGGAACCGTGCAGCCGCAGAATATTCTTTTTTGATCCTTTCCAGTATCCCTGGATATGTGGTTCGGGCGTGTACAGGCATCGTATAGACAAGCCAGGTTCTGCCGGAACGCGAGGCGAGACGGTCCAGGTCATCGGTTGTTTCGATGACATTCCATCCCTTGCCATAGTACTCATTGAACGGAAATCCTGCGATCCCGACAGCAAGCACCGTGTCTTCGGGCTGACGGCTGCGTTCAATCAGATTGATGGCGCCCTCGAAATCCTGCTTTGGCAGATACACGTGCCGGAGGGACAGGAGAGATACGGCCAAGATACCGGAGCACAACAGCGTCGGCAGCCATTTCGTGGCCGGTGCGGGCAATCGCGCTACGTGCGCCGCCAGCTGGCCAGTCACAAAGGCCCCGCGGATCACAATGAGGATTGCAAATCCAAAGTTGAAAAAGAAAAACCGTGGAAACAGAGTATACCCGATGCTGGTCATCACCATGAACCCGACCCCAACCGGGATCAGAAACAACGCCACAACGGCTGGTCGCGTTCGGACAAAGCTGATAACGCCGATCGCAAAGACAAGACCTGCAGCCATAACGACGCCGGCACTGGCCAGCCCGATCTGCAGGCTGCTGAACAATTCCGCCAGCGCCCACAAGGGGTTGGTCCACTCATTCTCCTTTCCCTTCAGTCCGGAATTCAGCAGCGCACCGCCAACCATGCTGGGCAGGACCAGCGCATAGACCTGAAACGTGAACAGACCTACCGGGATGAAACCACAAAACAATCCGTTCCAGCGGTAGCGCTTGTCGTCTTCATTTTGCCGGAACCAGGCCGCGCTCCAGATTGCAAAATGCGCAAGCACCATCAGCCCCATGGTGGGGTGCGCATACGCCCCCAGGACGACGGCGAGGCAATACAGTCCCCATTTGCGGGGGCTCCCCTGGCGCATGGCGTCCAGAAACCAGGTGCTGGAAAGCAGGGCAAAGAACAGTAATGCGGTGTAACCACGTGCATTCTGGCTGAACCAGATGTGGTGATAGGAAAACGCCAGTAGTGCCGCCGCAAACAGAGCCTCACGAGTCGGGCCGACGCGACGGGCAAAAAAGTAAATAGCGGCAATGCCGGCAATACCAAAACCGACCGCAGGCAATCTCAAGGCCCAGACACTGTCACCGAAGATTGACAAAGACAGGCGTGCCAGCACCGAAAACAGGACATGGTTGTTGGCATCGTGATAGGTGCTGACGATCTGCCCGATTGTGAGGGGCATGTAATTTACGGATGTCAGGATTTCATCATACCAGATGCCGGTATCAAGTCGGTAAAACCGTAAAGCTGCGGCGCAAATCAGCAGAAGACCAAAGATCAGTGTCTGGACCGGGCTAGCGGGAGAAACCTCGGGGCGCTGTGGAGATAGCGGACGGCCAATCGGCAGTAGCCGCAGTAAAAGAAGATATGCCCCTATGATGATGAGACCGGCCTTGAACAGCCAAACCCCTTGGGTAAAGGCCGGATCGGCTGCCGCATCGGCGCCGCGCAACACCCGGGTGAACAGACCGACTGGCAAAAGCAGCCCTAAAATAGCACTCGTCACTCCCGCCAAAGCGCCAAAAGAAAGCCTGCCCATCCAACTATGTACTCGATACCATTAACGTTTATGTCCTAAGCGCCCTGCGGAATTTTGCAAAACCGGCTCTACCTGTGCCGGGAATACGACAGAGATTACATTTCTTATCACTCATATCAATTTTTGGATCATCAGAAACTTATTCTGCTGATGATCGCAGTTTAACGAAACAATTTCTAGCTATGTGTAATAATGTTTCAATCCGGTGCAAGTACATCTCGGTCGAGAGAGCTATGAAACAAACTTAGCCCGAATTGACTGTTTTGGTCGCATCGTGGTGAACTAAAAGCTGGTTTATCTCGTGACGAGACCTCGACATTTCTACCGGGACGATTGTGTTCCTCCGGCGGTTATAACGCGCAGTAAGAGACAAGAATTTCATGACGACATCCGAAAAAGGTTCTGTTTTTCCCAACAGACGCGAGTATCGCACAGGTGCCGTCCTGCTTGCCTTGACGGTTGCGGTTTTGCTGACGCTGATATTGCGGCTCTGGGGAATTGATCTGCGCAGTATGTCCCATCCGGAAATCTATGTCCCTGGCATCGATCTGGTTTCCGGTATATCCGAACCGCCGCCGCGCCATAACCTGGCTGAAACCATCTGGTGGCATTTCCACGATGAACCGCATCCCATGGGCTGGTATGTGTCCATGCTGGGCTGGACCAAAGCGTTCGGCACGTCCCATTTTGCCGTGCGATTCCCAGGAGTTTTGTTCGCTTTAGGCTCGATTCCACTGATTTTTCTGATCGCCCGCAATATCTTTGGATCGACTGTGGGATGCCTGGCCGCGCTGCTGTTGTCGCTTCATGGGTTTCATGTGTTCTGGAGCCAGATGGCCCGCATGTATGTCGCTGGGGCCTTCCTGTCATTGCTGGCGACCTGGTTTTTACTGTGTCTTGTCAGAACGCGCGAACCGCGCCCGGGCCTTGAGATCGCTTATGTCCTTTCGGTTATGGCGGGGGTTCTGACGGTTGAGCTGTTCTGGCCCCTTATCATGATCCATGTGTTCTGGGCGGCTCTGGTCTTGCCCCGGACAAACGTGGATGGCCTGCGGTTTTGGCGCCGGACCGGTTTGCGGCAGGCCCCTCGGCTATTTCAGGTGCAGGCGCTTGCCTTTATCCTGTCCGCCCCGGCACTGACCCATGCGGTTTATCGGGCGCGTAAAGGAGCGGCTCCTGATCCTTCTCCTGACTTTCTGATCGAGTATTTCTCTTTTGGATTTCTGTTTGCAAAAGACGATTTTGCAGTCCCGCCGCTGCAGATCGGGCCGGTCTGGACCTGGTTTGTTCTGGGTTTTGCCCTGCTGCTTTTGGCGGCCAGCCTGAAAGCCCCCAAACGCGAAGCGCCGGTGGTGGTTCCAGAGCGTAAGATCCCGATATGGGTTTTGGGGCTGGCAGCGGGTTGTTCGGCCTGCTTCATGTTCTGGCTCGGCTCAATCGCCCATCGCAGGAGCGAAGCGCTGATGGCGATGTCTGTTTTACCTTTTCTGGCGCTGCTCATTCCTGTTCTGGGCACCATGTGGGGCGCGGTTGTGCCCAAGCTGCCCTCAAACACACTGCACTATCCTCAGGAACGGACATTGCTTTTGTGGCTTGTTGCGGTTGTCTCGCCGCTGATCCTGTTTGCAGCGTCCTACAAAGTTTCCATCCTGGCCCCCAGGGCCTTTCTGCTTTTCGTGCCTTATTTGCTGATCCTTTGCGCGGCCGGTGCAGTTCGGGTATTTCAGGACCACCGTTTCAGGCTGGCCTCGATTGGCCTGTGCGTTTTGGTGTTTGCGGCCAGCATACCTTACGCCGCTGGTAAGCCGGGCTCTCCCAATGACTATCAGGGAATTGTGAAGGCCATGCTACCTGAAATGCTGCCCGATGATCTGGTTTTTCTGAGGGACCGGGATTGGATCGATACGCCGCTGTTTTACTACATCAATGATGCGAATTTCGTCGTCTCCGAATACGATACATCTTTGCACACCAACCCCACATCCCGCGTCTGGCTGATCACGTGGCCTCACGAAGGAGACCTTGTCATCACCGATGCACGGCGGGAAGCTCTGCAGAATTATGAACGTACTTTGAAAATTGAACGTTTGCGGGCCAGCGCCGAGCTTTTCGAACCTGATACCGGGCCTTGATTACCCGGGCGGTCCTCCTGGCAACCCCGTATCGGGAGGGCGTGTCTGGCTGACAAACGCCAGCCTGCGGGTTGGTCGACTTGCCCACAGGCAGGTCAATGGGCCTGATCATCCAGGCCCAGGCTGCTTTCGACAATGTAAAGCGGCCGTTTCTGAGCCTCTGCATAAAGCCGCCCCAGATATTCCCCGATGACGCCCAGCACGACAAGTTGCAGGCCGCCGATCAACAGCACTGCAACCATCAATGAGGCATAGCCGGGTACATCCACCCCGTAAACAAGGGTACGTGAGATCAGGAAAACACCGTAGATGATCGCGGCCAACGCAGTCAGCATGCCGACATAGCCTGCAATCCTGAGAGGTACGGTGCTGAACCCGGTAATACCGTCCAGCGCAAAGTTCCAAAGGCGCCAGTAGTTGAACTTGGTCTGCCCCGCCGCACGCTCGGGGCGGTCATACGCCACCTCGGTGTGCCGAAACCCGACCCAGGCAAAAAGGCCCTTCATAAAGCGGTTGTGCTCGCGCAGCTGAACGACAGCCTGAACCACGCGCCGGTCCATAAGGCGGAAATCGCCGGTATTGGCGGGTATCGGCACGCCTGAGAGCCGGTTGATGACCTTATAGAACTTCCGCGCTGTCCAGCGTTTCATCGCGGTATCGCTGTCGCGGTGGCGCCGGACGGCATAGACGACATCGAATCCTTCGCGCCATTTTTCCAGAAATGTCTCGATCAGTTCGGGCGGATCCTGCAAATCCGCGTCTATCGGAACAACGGCTTCACCCGCAGCTGCATCCAGCCCCGCCGTCAATGCGATTTCCTTGCCGAAATTACGTGAAAAGTTCAGCACCTTGATACGATCATCGCGCTCATGCGCAGCAGCCAGAATCCTGGCGGTCGCGTCTGTGCTGCCGTCGTTCACGCAGATGATCTCATAACTTTCCCCAAGCTGACCGAGGAATTGCTCCAAACGTTCGAACAGGGCCGGCAGAACCTCTTCTTCATTGAACATGGGCACGATGATGCTGAGCGTCGGAGCGCTTTGGCCCGGGGCTTTTCCCTGGGACGGAGATGTGGGGGTGCTCATGTTCAACGTCACCATGACGCGGGCCTTTTTCCGTTCATTTGGGCACAGGTGATCATGGTTTTGACTTCGGTTCAAAAAATTTTGCATGGGCGCGCAAAATTTCGATTTTCAGTATCTTTTCGCTACCAATAAGTACCTCACGGCGCGCATAGGGAATAGCGACTTTTTTGGCGTGATCAATGTGAGTAGCCAAGCGCGCGCTTTTGGGGCTCGAAAAAAGAAAACCGAATGCTCATCAAGATGAAGATAGTGAGTACTATACATCTCAAACTGATTGAGGACGGTTTGTGCAGAAGTGAAAGGGCGATGCATGGCATTCGAAATTCGAAACAGAGTGAAAGCATCTTGCGTGAAGGCAAAGCACAGGTGCTTTGGTACTTTCAGGCCGGGTCCAGAAATTGACCCGGAAACGTCTGGTTTCGGAAGAGCCAGCCTTTTTGCCGCATCTACCAAATTAACCCCCATAACGTCGGAAAGCGAATTCTTACCAACCTGTTCACAGGTGTTGGAGCGTATTTTCTTGGCTGCCGCATCTTCTGAAAGATCGCAGGGGATACGGTCTGTGTTTCTTGAGGTCGAACGAAATCCCGATTCTGTTGCCGTCAGGATGGCAAAACCAGGCAGGGGCGTTTGATGACATCTTTCCACCGACTCAATCTTGTCTTGCGATCCTTTCGCCGGGGAGAAATTGTTGGCGGATTAAAGACAATGTGGATGCTTTTCAGGGATCGTGTCGTCGGACAGCATAGGTTGCTCTTCGCCATGAGTGGCGGCAAGGCCCGGCAGATCGACAGCATGTCAAACACGTTGACCGTGCGGTGCTTTCGCAGTTGGTCCGATCTTGATGATCAAAGCAAAGACTTTCTGAAGCGCAATCAGGACAAGATCCACTGGGATGTTCAAGGCGACCTGAACGCGGGCATGTCCGTCTGGATCGGGTTTTCCGACGGGGTTCCGGCAACCATTGCGCAAACCCGCTTCGGCCAAAACGTGGACGTATATTTCTTCCCGATGACCGAGCACTGTGCTCTGATCTCTCACTGTTTTACCGTTCCAGATATGCGGGGCCGGGGCTATTATGTGGAAATTCTGAAGCATGTGTGCCGCACGCTGGCAGAAGAGGGGACCACGCGCATTTATATTGATTGCAGTGACAGTAATCTATCGTCAGAACGCGGCATTCTTTCGGCGGGGTTCTTGCCCATCGGACAGGGGGTCCACCGCCGAAATGGAACCGTTCATTGGCGACAGGATGCGCCACCATCGATTTGTCGCTTGGAGGAAAGATAACTCTTGAATCAGTGAATGCTGAGGGGCGAGGCAGTCACAGCATTTCAATCCGTGACGTGCCAGTTCGATCAGAATTTTATCCGGGAAACAAACTCGAAACAGATGATCAATAATATTCAAGCCTTACGAGCCTTTGCTGCCATAAATGTGGTTTTCCTCCATGTCATCAAGACGGCATCAACATATGGACAAAGCACCGATTATTTATCCTTCCTGGCCGGGTGGGGTGCAAATGGGGTCGATATCTTTTTCGTGATATCCGGCTTTGTCATGCTGCACACTCAAATGCAGAAAAAGCGGCGCACAGGCGCTTTCTTGAGATCGAGAATTCTAAGGATAGTGCCAATTTACTGGCTGATCACACTTTTTGTTGTGGCGGTTTATTACGCAGTTCCCGGGATCTTCAGGTCCATGGAACTTTCAGGAACCATCATATTGTCATCGCTCCTGTTTTCTTCGCTTCTGGTGCTCGGTGAGCCGCCGATTGTGTATGTTGGGTGGACCCTGGAATGGGAAATGCTCTTTTATTTTGTTTTTGGACTGTCTCTCTTCCTGAGGTCGTGGGTCCATGTTTTCCTGGTTGTCAGCCTGGTTCTGATCGGGGTGTCCCTGGTGTCCGGTGATTTTATATCGCTTGAGTTCCTGTTTGGGATGGCTGTCGCGTATTTTTACAACAAAGGGTTTGAAATCAGGGAAAAGACAGGGGTCTTGATATTTGTTTTCGGGATGCTTCTTTTATGTGCCTCCCTGTCGAGTGAACTTGAGGTCGATCCAACAAACCGTGTCATTATCTGGGGTGTACCGTCGTTCTTTATCGTTTTTGGGCTGCTGTTTGCGACGCAGATTTCAAATCGGTTTCTGGTTTATCTCGGGGATGCATCCTACAGCATCTACCTTGTCCAGATACTCACCATTCCCGCTTTTTATAAAGTGTCCTCGATTGTCCTCAGACCTGTGAATGGTGACGTTCTGTCCATCTTGTGCCTGGCCAGCAGCGTTGCCGCAGGATGCCTGGTTTTTTCACTGGTGGAAAAACCCATCACCAAAAGGATGAAGCGGGCGTTCTCCTGACCAATGCAGCAGGGTATTTCGCCGGTGGTAAAACGCCTGAGACATTGAAACGGTATCTTCGGCGCCCCGGCTTGACGGCGTTGGAGCGCTGCTGATCCCTATTCAGCGACGCGCTCAGCCGGAAAGGCGGTTGAAATTCAGAAAAACTCTTTCAGTTTCCGCGCATGCTTCAGGTTCGATGGCAGCGATATCACATGTCGGGCCAGCTTGGCCAAGGATCGCGTACCGGGGATGACCTTGAGAGCCGACAGGCTTTTGGACGCTTTCAGGAAGTTTTCATAGGCCTGGTTGTCCGCGTGGCGGAAGTCTTTTGCGTTCAGGTCTTCCCCGCCGTTGTCGGTTGGTACGGACACGACAGAAGTCGCCTTGCGGTTCACATCGAATACAACAAAGGATTCATAGAAACGGATGCCCCAAACCCGCTTTTCCGCGGCATCCGAGAGGAGTTTGGAAAAGCGCCGGTTTACGCGATCTACCATGCTCATGGCGTATTTTACGAAGGAACGGTGCTTGGGACCGAAGCCTTCCATATAGGATGTATGCGTGTCTTCCACGACCAGCATGCCGCCATCGCGGATATGCGGCAGCAGGCACTCGGTTGTTATGATCTGTTGCTCATAGGTATGACCGCCATCGTCCAGGACGATGTCGATTTCACCGACCTCTTTTGCGATTTTTTCCAGAAAGGCCGGATCGCTCTGGCTGCCGATGAAAATTTCAAACCCATCCTGTTCCCAACGTTTTGCGCCGGGGTTCAGTTCAACACCGATGATGCGGGCTTGCGGCCCGAAAAACTCGCGCCACATGAACAAAGAGCCGCCACTGAGAACCCCGATTTCGACGAAGGTAATTGGCTTGCCGATGTAGGGAGAGAAAAGCTCGTCATACACATCGAAGTAGGTCGAATGCTTGCTGCTTTTGTACGGGCTGTTCAGGTAAGCTTGGTAGCTTGCTGCGGTCACTGGCATTTTCTCAGGTTTCATTTCGTGGTCCTGTAATTGAATAAAGTTTACTCGTAAGCAAGGTCGTGGCCCGTCTGTCTGTCATATATGATGCCGATGCAGGATCATGTGTCGAGACAAATACTCCTTCACTCTAAAACACAAAACTTCCGCAATCTCATTTCGGAACGGACCCGATTGGACAGCCCCGCCCTGAAGGCCTGTTACAATACGGGGGGCGTAAAACTCCTGGGTGGGGTCAAACTTTTTTCGCATGTGTCGTAGTGAATTGCGCTGCCCACAATGAGCTTTAAGTCAACAGGAATGCCTCATAAAGGGTGTATGCGCACAGTTTTGCATGTTCTGAAGGGCGCTGATCCGGAAAAGGCGCAGGCGGGCCCCAAATCTGAGACCCGCCCGTGCTTTGATTGACAATTTCTCTAACCTGAGGCGGTTGTTGCCATCAGGCAAACAAATCCGCGTATGGATTCGGCGACGAGTCAATGAATTCCACATCGTCTTCGACCCCGAGGCTTTCCACGCTGTCGCCAACGTACCAGTCCCGTTCTCTGCCGCCCGCGAAATCGAAATCGGTTTCGGTTTCATCCAGGACAACAGCGCCGTCCACCAGCACCTGAAGGCGGTCAGTATTCTGATCGACCATCAGGGTCACCTGATGTGCCTCTCCGTCGTTCAGATCAAGATCCTTGATCTTATAGCCATCACGGAAACCGCCATCGTTGTTGTCGACTTTCGCGACCAGATGACCCTTTTTGGTCAGCTTCAGACCGAAGTTCGAGTGGTTCCAGACAAGCCGCTCGGCGCCGGTATCGTCTTCGCCTCGGGTCATCTCGAACGATAGAGAAACTTCCTCGGCTTCTGCGTAACCAGGCACTTTTCCGATGTTCCCCCGGCTGTCCTGATTGCTTATGTCGATCATCAACTCGCCCTGAGGTTCGGCAATGTTGATGGGGTTTTCGATGTCGGCCTCTGTTTCAGGCTGATTGCCTCCGGCCTCGGGTTGGTTTTCCCCGGTTTCGGGCTGATTGCCTCCGGTTTCGGGTTGGTTTCCCCCGGTTTCAGGCTGATTGCCTCCGGCCTCTGGTTGGCTTTCCCCGGTTTCGGGCTGATTGCCTCCGGCCTCGGGTTGGTTTTCCCCGGTTTCGGGCTGGCTGCCTCCGGCCTCGGGTTGGTTTTCCCCGGTATCAGGCTGGCTGCCCCCGGTATCAGCAGGTGGTGGGTTCGTTCCGATATTGGGTTGGCTTGTTCCGGTATTGGGCTGAGACGGCGTGCCGGTCCCGGTATACCCGTTGTTTTTGAGCCAATCAAAATATGAACCCGAAATGCTGTTTGCGAGGTCAGAACCTGCACTGACCAAAGCCGCCGGGCTTCCCGGTTTGACGATGTATTGATTGTAGCCGTCCGTCTGCGCCGTGGCCTGATAGGTAAAGTGCTGGTCGTATTCGGTGGGCTTGATCAGGACGTTGTCAGAAACAGTCCAGCCCGCCTGACCATTATGCCCCAGAATCTGCGATGTGATGTTTTGGGTGATCGCGACATTGCTGGAGCCGTTCGAGACGAAGATGAGCGGAATTTCAATGCCGCCTGTCTGTGTTTTTTCATCTACGTGCAGAACGGAGTTCTTTGTGATGGTGATACCATCCGCGCCGTAAACCGAAATGCCATGCAGATGGCCGTTATAGATCACGTTCCCTTCGATCAGGACATTGTGGTGGATGACGTTCGGGTCGCTGAGATCCTTGCCGTCCCCACCAAACCAGATGGTCTGGGTGTAATCTCCGTTGCCCATGTCGAAGACGTTGTTGCGGATGGTGATGTTGTCACTGCCGCTGCCGTTTGCACGCTGGACCTGGATCATGTCACGGTGATCGCCCGCGCCCGCAGCGCCGCCGAAATCGTGAATATAGTTGTTCTCTACCAGGATATTGTCGACATTGTCGAACACCAGACCATCCGAGCGGATCGAATGAACATCGTTCCCGGTGAAGCTCACCCCATCGGAGTTAAGAGCGATGGCGCCCTTCCACCATTTCGAGAATTCGGTATTGATGACGTCGATATTGTTGGAACCGGAGATCATCAGACCGGTGCCATATCCGGTGCCATCCGCAGATGTTCCGGTGCCGCTGGCAAAATCACCGTCGAAGTTCGAATTCTGGAATGTGATGTTCGAACTGTTGGTGACGCTGAATTTATTCTGGAAGTGATAGTCGCCAGGGCTGTACGTGTAATCGAATTTGATCGTGTCGAACGTTACATTCGACGCCCCATTGAGATGCGCTTCAGAGAAGCTTGCGCTTGCATTCGGATCAGCGGATTTAATCGTTACGTTAGATGAAAACTGTTTACCATTCAGGCTGAGCTTGCCGTAATTGCCGGCCGCAAGCAGTATTGTTTCCCCACCTGTTGCCTGTGACAAGGCCTGGTTCAGCTCTGCCGCAGAGGTTACCGTAATTGTCGTCGACATATTTCACCTTCTGTTTCATAGGCGCTGTGAGTGGCAGCGCACGAGTTCCCGCACACCCAGGACAAATGGAACAGCTGCCCGAGGGCAGTAGAGTGGCCTAAATATGGCTATGTTTGGAAATTGTTGCCTGCATTGGGACAATGACGTCCCTTTGCCTTCATTTCCGAGTGAACTCGATACTCGATACTGGGAATTGTTCCACTTCCCTTGGCGGTTGACGTCTGTTTGGGTAATTGATTCCCGTTAAGCAACAATGAACACATAATTGCCACTATTCCGGCGCGTCCTTGCGTATCTCTGGTAGGTGTCGGCAATGAATTGCCCGGTGCCCCTACGGAAGCTTGCAGATTTAATTGAGACCACCCCGGAAAAGCACCGCTGAGTGTCTCGGAAATGTCATGCGATCCGAGGGGCACCACAATAGACAGTATGCGGGGGTTCGCCTAAGCTTCCGAACGGTCGCAGATCAGAAAGGTACGTCATGCCCAGATCACGTATTCTTGCGCTGGCAGGTATGATCCTGCTGTTCATTAGCCCCGCCTTGCATGCAAAGACCCCTTGCGACAGGCAGCAATTCAAACCCAGATTCACGGCCCAGACCCAAGGTCAGGCCATTTCCGACGCAGCAACGCTGGCAAGTGCTTTGCAGAATGCCCGTGGCGGTGAGGTCTATCTGCTTGCACCCGGAAACTATGGTACTCTGAAACTGGGTAAGGCTTTCCCGTCACCGGTGGTGATCAGATCGGCTGATCCTGCCAGCCTCGCGTGTTTCAGTGCCGCCATTCTTGACGGGGCCGAGAATGTCCATCTGGATGGCATCAGGTTCGACTATACCTTCAAGAACGCTGACCCGTATCACCTGGCCAACTTTGTTGTTCGCAACAGCCGGAACATCACTATCTCCAACTCCGCGTTCAGCGGGGATGTCGCACGCGGCACCGGAACGCCAGAAGACGGGGCGGGGTTTGGTACAGGTCTGTTGGTGTTCCACGCCGCCAATGTAGATATTTCAAATTCCGAGTTTCTCACATGGTGGAAGGCGATCATCGCTATTAATACAGACGGCATAAAGATCACTGACAGCGACGTGCATTCGATCCGCTCGGATGGTCTGGTGTTCGACAATGTCGACGACATCTTGGTTCAGAACAATTACATCCATAACTTTGGCGGGGCCGATGGCGTTGGCGATCACCGCGATATGATCCAGATCCAGCGGGCCAATAACAGCGGAAGCGCCAATATCACGATCCGGGACAATGTCTTCGATGTAGGTGCCGGCGACTTTGCCCAGACGATCTGGGCTGGCGGAGATGGAAAGAACATCGGAGACCCAGAGGTGCGGCATCGGAACGTGCTGATCGAAAACAACATGATTTACAACGGCCATGTCCACGGCATTTCCATCTACGGTTCCGACAACATTTCGGTCAGAAAGAACTCTCTGATCAATGTGCCCGGTGGCCATTCTGTGCCGGTAATCAATATCTCACCGGACTCGACATCCGTTGTCATCGAACAGAACGCCGCGGCAAACATCATGGGGTATGAAAACCAGCGCGATTGGGTGCTTCTTAACAATGCCATGATTCAGGATCAAAACCCGTCTCAGGAAGGGTATTATGATCAGCAGTTCATCTACCATGCGTTGGGGCGGGAAAAGGGGTACAATGAGTTTGGCGTGCGTCCCGGCAGTCTCATGGATCGCCTGAATGCCGGATCAACGCTGGCAAAGAACTATCCCACTCAATGAAGACTGACATGGAAGATTTTCGCTGGCGTGTTTAATGGCAAGGGCGTGGCCATGAAAGCCACCAGTTTTTTTGATTTTTGAAGAGTTACTTGAGTTAAGGGCAGGATATTCGAATGATTGCTGTGTCATCAGCCAAAACGAGAGAACAGGTGACAAAACCGCTTGTCCTGATGTTGCTCGTCATATCTTTTGCGATGCCATTCTATTTCTTTCTTGGCGGGCTGAAACTCAACGGCTATCGCGTGATCCTGCTTCTTTACATGTTCCCTGCTGTTTTTGGATGGCTGAGCGGTAAGGCAGGTAAAATCAGGGCGGTCGATTTCCTGGTGATCGGATTTGCGTTCTGGGCCAGCCTGACTTTGGCCGTCAATCACGGCATTCAGGAACTGTGGCAGTTCATCGGAATGTTCATGATAGAAACGCTAACCCCCTATTTCATCGCCCGAACTTATATTCGCAATTTGGATGCGTTCCGGTTCTTTGTGAAATGCCTCTTCATTCTGATCATGGTTCTCTTGCCGTTTGCGGCTTATGAAGCTGTCACGGGCAAGATGCCGCTCCTGAATCTGTTCGGGAAGGTGATGAGTGTTTATCAAAAGTGGTATTTTCCGCCGAGACTGGGATTGCTGCGCGCCCAGACAACGATGCCGCATCCGATTTTGTTCGGAGTGTTCTGTGCGCCGGCCTTTGCGCTTACCTGGTATGTGTTGGGGTGGAACAAGCCCCTCAATAAAAGGGTCGGTCTTGTTTCCATCGTTGGGGGCACCGTGTTCTGTTCCCTGTCGTCCGGGGCGTTCATGAATGTCATCCTGCAGATGATGCTGATGGCGTGGAACAGGATATTCTGGTTCCTGAAGAACAGATGGAAAATCCTTCTCTATATTTTCTCCTTTTTGTATTTCGTCGGCGAAGTCAGCTCCAATCGGAGTATGTTTCAGATCTTCGCAACACACTTCACTTTGACACCGGGCACCGCATTTACGCGGATCAATATTTTCACCTTCGCCTCTGACGATGTCCTGCAGAATCCACTGTTTGGAATCGGGTTGAATGACTATACGCGACCCCACTGGATGGCCATGTTGACCACGGTGGACAATTTCTGGCTGGTGATAGCATTGCGGCATGGATTCCCGGGGCTGTTTCTGCTGTTGGGTGCGGTGTTGGTTGTCTTTTTCCAACTGGGCAGAAGGAACCTGACCGGAGCCCTCGCAGACGCCCGTCTTGGGTATCTGATTGCGTTGCTGGGTCTGTGCATTTCCGCCATCACGGTGCATTTGTGGGATTCCACTTTCTGTTTCTTCATGTTTCTTTTGGGGGCGGGAACCTGGCTTCTTGATACGGATGACCAAGAAGATCAGGACGGCGACAGGGTGAAGTTGCCAGTCGAAGGCGGGAAGATGCGCTATACGCGGTTCCCGCAGGTCGTTCCGGGTGAGTTAACAGCAAGACGGACGGCCAGGTCCGGTTCAACCAGTCGTCATCCAGCGCCGGCGAGACATTCCCAAAGCCCGCCGCAAACGGCGCAGGGGCGGCATTTGACCGGATAAAGTGGCAGTCATCTCGTGCGTGGACATGTCACCACGCAACGAAGTCCGCGGCCGCAGAAAACTGTTTGCGCGCCAATTGCCGCCATCGCTTGACCAGGCCGCGGTGTACCCCGCAGCGCGCAAGGCCCGAAGGACCCTTGCGTCATAACGCCCGAAGGGGATGCCGGCCTCTGTCACCGGATGTCCGCAGATGTCCTCAAGCTGCGTCCGTGATGCGCACAGCTCTTCGGTCAGTGCATCATCATCCAGGGTGGGCCACGCCGTGTGAGCAATGCCATGACTTCCAATTGTCATGCCCGCGTCGCGCAGGGTGTGAAGATGCTCGACATCCAACGAGCCCACCTGCCCGATCCGATCGGTGAGAACAAAAAAGCGCCCCCGGAGGTTACGGGCCGCAAGGGCGGGCAGGGCAATACTGTAATCTGACAGATTGCCATCATCGAAAGTGATCGTGAAATGGCCCGGATCGGGGGCTTGGGCGATCTGATCCAGCGCATATTCGAATTGACTGACTGACAGCCAGTAAGGGGCCTCGTCTGGCTCCAGGGCACGTTCCGGTGTGCCGATGCCGTGAAAAATGATACTCGTTCCAGTGGTCATTGGCGTGTTTTTTTCAAGCGGGAATGAAGCGTTTCGGCGGTGCCTATCAAAGCCGAACCCAATCCGGCGGGCCGGTACTCATAAGGTCCGGCCGCCAACAAGTCCGTTCCGCCGGTCCGTTGTTTGAATTCTGTGACGGTCGGATTGGTGTCAGGGTCGATACCGTCCAGATCGTACCATTTTATACCCTGTGTCCGATGCCTCAGGATGGATTCCCACATCAGATAATGGCCGGCATTGCAGCGACGCCCCACATCTGTCGTCGCGCCAAACAGATAGACCGCGAAATTTTCTGTCCGGCCGATTGTCATGCCAGCTATGTCGACACCATCTTTTTGGGCAAACAGAACCTCATGGGAAAAATCAGCGCCCTGAAGCGGATAGTAGAATTCGGGGGGAATATCAGGTTGCTCGAACCCCTTGGCGGCCTGCACCAGCTGATAGAGCTTATGAAATCTGCCCGAGGCTTCGGAAATCGGGGCGCTTTCCAGCGACAGACCGCTTTTCAACGCTTTGCGCAGGTGGTTGCGCCATTTGCCATGTTGCGCCTTGAGCAATGTTTCTTCGTCCTGTTCACAGTCGATGACGACTGTC
The DNA here is from genome assembly GCF_059610125.1 of Ruegeria sp. YTSA144. Taxonomy (NCBI): domain Bacteria; kingdom Pseudomonadati; phylum Pseudomonadota; class Alphaproteobacteria; order Rhodobacterales; family Roseobacteraceae; genus Ruegeria; species Ruegeria sp. YTSA144. Next base: position 27,742 of record NZ_JBXWNA010000012.1, on the reverse strand, counting down.
CGATAAGGCCGAGAGCGATCGGTGGTGCAAAAACCCGCTGCTGCGGCAGACTGATCTATTGCTGGTACGTCGTAAAAGGGCAGTGCGGGAAGCCGCAGCCGAAGGATATGCCCGGTTTTCTGGGCATAGGCGCGCAGTGCCGCAAATGTTGCATCCAGCCGGTCCTGGTCGATTTCGGGCTGCTCGCGGTGATGCATCATGGGGCCTGCTGCGATCCAGGCGATACCGCGCCCCAGGCCGGGCACGCGCTTTACGCGCAGGCAGGCGGCAGCGGTCAGCTGACCTGCCTGATCTGACAGGGTGATAAAATCAGTCGTGGCGCCGATCCGTTGTGCTGCGGCCTGCGCATACGTCAGGGTCTGTTCGTATGTCAGATCGTGAAAACCGGCGCTGATCCGGGGCCAGTCTTCCGCGGTGACTTTCTGAAACGAGAGGGTCGTGTTCATAATTGCATCCGTATCCAGCTGCTCCAGAGGCTGTTCGGCCGGATTCCCAGCCGCGGGCGGACTTTCAGGAACCAGACACGGTAGTAAAAGAAATGCAGTGCATCCGCCCACAAAAGCAATAAGCGGGCTCGTAATCGCGCTGAAGCCCGATCAGGTGCCAGAACGATATTGTAAAGCGGCACCAGATCTCCTCCGTAGCTCAGCTTGTATTCATACTCGCCGGCGCCGGCTTCAATCAGGTGCGCATCCTGATCGATCAACTCTTCAACACGCGTGACCAGACCGACGCGGCCCAGGCCTGCCTTTGCAAATTCGGCATCGACTTCCCGTGCATTCAGCCACCAAAGCACCTTGCCGTTCAGGGTGTAACGCAACTGGCTGGACAGCAGCGTTTCATCCCGCCACTGTTCATCGATTGCCGCATGGCCTTTCGGGCTCAGGCCTTGCATCAGGCTGCGATAGAACGCTGCCGCAACCGGCCAGTCGGAAAAATGCCCCCCTTTTCCGGCGGCCTCCCATTGTCGCGTATGCAATGCGATGAACCGATCCATCATTGCATCGACGGTTTCCGGCGTGGAACTTACAGTGCGCAAGACCTCACCTGCCGGGGTCAGGCGTTTGATGTCCCGCCGGACCTCGCGGCGGCGGCTTTTCGAAAGCGAGGCCATAAACGCATCAAAGGTATCAGGCAGAGTCATCAGTGTATGCCCGCGGGTGCTGATGTCGCGCAAAACGGATAGGCCACGCCCATTCAGGGCACGCAGGTTTTCCAATTGCCCTGCGCGTTCTGACAAGGGCGACAGGCTTACGACGCTACATTTCAAATGATCGGTCAGGTGTTCAATGACAGCCCCGAGAACTGTGTTTTCGTAACCGGCGGCAATGGGCAGTTCCATGACCGCGAAATTAGGATCCACGCCCGCCAGCCGGGCGACGCGCACCGGAATGGGGCCGGCCCAAAGGGTTTCAACGCAAAAGGGCAGAACGCTAACAATCTCTGAACCGTTCCGCAGAATATAGCTGACGGGATGCCGGCTGGCGGCAAACGTTTTGCCGTAATGGTCCCACCAGGCAGATTGCCAGTCGGACAGGAAATATATCTCGGCACCGGATGCCGAGACAAAACTGTCCCAACTGGCTTGTATGCTCAGCTTGTGTGCAGGTTTTTCGACACACTCAAGCTCGATATCTGCATTGTTGGAAATGGCGTCCCTCATGCCATCGGTTCCTGACCGAAGAGGTGATATCGGATTGCCGCTCCGGACAGGCGCAGCCTGGCCTTGCGATCAGGCGTGGCGCGCAGCAGCCCGATCAGTCCAAAGGCAATTCCGCGCAACATTGCGCTGCTGAGGAAGATCGCGCGCGTTATCAACTCACCACTGCGGCCATAGTGCTTTCTGGCGTAGATCGTCTTGCTTTTCTGCTTTTGCACATACATGCGCGATTTGATCTGAGCGGTGCTTTTCGAGCCGCCTTCAAGATGCAGAATCCGCGCCTCGGGTGCGAAGACGCAACGTTTGCCCACATTGCGGATACGCCGGCACCAGTCAGCTTCTTCCGAATAGATAAAGAACGCGTCATCCAGCAGACCAACTTTTTCAAAGACTGGACGCGGCACCAGCATGAACATGCCCGATACCACATCCACGTCGCGCTGTGTTGTCCGGTCCCAGCCCCCATATTCGGGCCAGGTAAACAGCCGTTTCAGCCCAAATTCGATCACTGCCAGGCTGAGCGGTCCGGGATCGGCAAAACAGGTCAGCTGGATGGTTTCAGGGTCTTCGAAGACCTGACAGCCGACGCATCCGACATCCGGATGCGCGTCGAGCCAGGCGCTCATGACATCAATCGCATGATCCAGGATGATCGTATCGGGATTGAGCAGCAGCAGCTTGGCACCTGTAGCAATCTCGAGCCCTTGATTGTTGGCAGCGGCAAAGCCCAGATTTTCGGTATTCGCGATCAACCGGACCTGGGGAAATTCATCGGCCACCATTTCAGGTGAGCCATCGCTGGAGGCGTTGTCGACAACGATGATTTCGTGCGGCAGCCGGGTCTCATGCGCAATGGACGCCAGGCAATCCCGAAGAATCTCCCGGGTGTTCCAGTTCACGATAATGATAGATACAGCGTATTCGGTACTCGTGCCGGGCGGCGATGAAACCATGATGCTTCGCTCTCGTTAACCACTTACATTCCAAATTTTTAACCACTGCCACATTCTGTGAACACTTAAAACGTGACCGTACCGGGACCGTTGTTGTCGAAAAGTAGCTATAAAAGTCAAATCATTTAGATCAGTATATTGAGGTAATATTTTGACGGTGCGAAACCTTGAAAGACAAGACTGTATCAAGATCGGGCGCGGGTAAATTTTGGCCTCTGTGTTTGGCATCGAATGACTGACCGTGGGAACGCACTTTATTGCGGCGATCCTGTCATGCGGTTGCCCGATCTGTTTCGCCGGGATTCTGCTGGCGGGTACACGGCCCTGTTCCAGGACCGGTCGGTGTTTTGGAGCTATAATACCCGCGTGGCAATCCGGGCGTCCTGTGACCTTTTGGGGTTGCAGCCCGGGGATGAAGTTCTGGCCCCTGCCTATAATTGCGGTTCCGAGGTCGACCCGCTGATTGATGCGGGCCTTTCGGTTCGGTTGTATCCGGTTTCCGAAAACCTGCGTGCCGACCCTGCACGGATTGCGCCACTAGTTACCGGGCGGACGAAGGCGATATATGTGATCCACTATTTTGGTGTGCTGCAGCCAGACCTGGCGGATCTGCGGGCCTTGTGTGATCGACATGGGCTGCGGATGATCGAAGATTGTGCATTGAGCCTTCTCAGCGGTGCTTCGCCGGCAGAAGGCCGCACCGGAGACGTATCGGTTTTCTGCTTCTACAAGTTTGTGCCTGTTCTGGGTGGTGGGGCCATGATCATCAATGCGCCGGACCTGAGCGTCAGGCATCCGTTTCCGCGGCCTGCTCCGGGCAAGGCCGTGGCCAAAGCATTTTTGCGCGCTGGTCTGGCAACCGTATTGGGGCCGTCTCGTATGCAGGCCGTGCTTCAGAAGGCACGCGGTCGGCAAGAACCGCCGCCCCGCAGTGACGGGGATCAACCTGAAGACATTCCAGGGCATTATTATTTCGACCCGGCGCTGCGCGGCGCACAGATGAGTGTCTTCACATCCCGTCCATTGCGGGCCTATTCCGTAGCAGAAACCATTGCGATCCGGCGGGCGAACTGGCAGCGGTACCGGGATGTTTTCAACGAGTTGCCCGAGATACGCATGCTTGTTCCGGAACTTCCGGCCGATGCCTGCCCGCTGAATATGCCGATCATAGTCGCGGGGCGTGACCGGGTCGTACGGGCGCTGCAAAAAACCGGGATTGGTGCCACCGCCTGGTGGGCGGGCTTCAACCGCAATCTTGACTGGTCAGGGCAGGCCGAGGCGATGACCCTGAAAGACAATGTCGTATCTTTGCCGGTGCACCAGTACCTTTCGGCTGCGCATATCGATCACATAATAGCGCAGCTCAGAAATGAACTTGTGGCCTGATCAGGCGGGCGGTTTATGCAGAGTGAGGCCAGCGTAACCGGGGCCATCACGCCGCCTTGGACAGCTTGCGTTTGAGTTTTGCGGCAAGCTCCAGCGCCAGGCTTTCGAACCCTTTTGGCTTCCCGGCAAGGCGCCAGAGCAGCAGATGCGTGCCAACATAGACAAAAACTCCGACCAGAACTTTGACCGAGAACCGGATGCGCAGCAGCGGCAGGTCTTCCGCTGTCTCATAAGCCCATCCCACTGCGTCGCCACTGCCATAGGCGCTGCTGACAAATAGAACGGCAAGCAACATGGCAAAGGTCGACGCAAATGTACGCCAGGCCATCAGGATCGGTGCCAAAAACCCACCGGTTCCGAAATCCTTGGCCATGATCAGCGCCAGACCGATCGCAAACAGGCTGGCGGCTCCGGAGCCGAGGATCGCGCCGGTAAAGCCATAGTTCGATCCCAGCACCGTCAGCGCAGTTGTGGCGATCAGCAGGATCGTGTTGCGGAGAAACAGGCGCTTTGTAGAGCCTTCGACATAGCTTGCAGACCGGACATTGGCCTGCAATGTCTCGATCGCCTTCAAAGGGGCAAGCACCCAGATGACCTGTGCGGCGGCCAGCCACTGATAACCGGCCACGACAACGATCAGGTGATTGGCAACCAGGGCCATGCCGACGCTGGCTGGAACGATGATCCCCAGAAGGATGGCGTTGGCCCGTTCGAAGGCTTCCTGGCTGGAGCCTTGGGTCCGGGAGGCATTGGCAAGGCTTGGGTAAACCACTCGTTCCAACGGGCCGATGATCTGGCTGGTGAACAGGACCACAAGACGATAGCCGACCCTGAAAATCCCTGCATCGGCCAGACCCAGCATGCTTCCGATGACAATCTGGGGCATGTTGTTGATCAGAAACTGGGTGATCTGGGCCCCCAGTGACCATGATGACACATCAATGCAGTCATGCCAGCATCGGAGCGTTAACCTGGGCCGCATCGGGGCAACGGAAAAGGACCAGATGACCCGGATGACCTGAGTGATGACGCTGGCGACCACGATGGCCCAGTAATCACGCCAGATCCATGTGAGGCTGATGGCCATCAATGTATATGCAATTCGGCTGGTCGTTTCTTCCCCTGCGATGAAACCGAACCGGAGATCTCTTTCCAAAAGTGGGAAGCGTGTGCTCTTGATGGAACTTGCGATAGCGATGAAGCAGAGCGCGGGGATAAGCGATGTCAGTTCCGCAAGCCCGAAAAATGTCATCAGAGGGGCGCTGGCCCAGATCAGGAGTGCCGAAAAGACGCCCAACAGCACCTGCATCGTGAACACGGTGTTCAGGTGATCGTCGGTGATCTCGGGCTGGCGGATCAGGATCATGGAAACGGCCCGCTGGACGATTTCCAGAAACGCGGCCGCGATTATGAAATAGGCAATGATCCCGAAATCCGTTGGCGTCAGAAGACGGGCCGTCACAACCAATGTCAAAACGCCCAGAAACTGGCTGAAAACGCCCGATGCAAACAATGTTGCGGCCCCCCTGGTAAGGGTCGCGCTGTGATCGGGTGTCCCCGGGGCGATAGTCACGCCTGGTTCAACTGGAGGCTTCAAAAGACTTGCCTTTCCATACTCGGAACAAAAAACTTATCAACGTACCAATGTTTCTAATCTGGCTACCCTCAACGTCGCTTCAAAAAACCCGCACTTGCTGTTCTAGGAATTTAGTCGGCTGGCTGCTAGTCAAACCTGTAAGTATATTTTTGTGTTGAAATCGCATGTTTTTCCAGTTTCAGAGAGGTACACCATGTTTCAATCGGTACCGTCGCGGCGAGTCGGCGCAGAATATTACATAGCAAAATGAAGTTTCGCCTCAGTGTCTCAGATTGGATTCTGACTGCGCAAGGGTAACAAGTAGAAGAGACCGGTGTTTTCTGGACCCGGCGCCTGTTTTCAAGATGGTATAACAGTATGAAGATTGCGATTTTTGGTCTGGGGTATGTGGGGTTCACGGCAGCATGCTGTCTGACCCGTGAGGGGCATGAGGTGATCGGCGTCGATGTGAATGCCGACAAGGTCTCGGAAATCAATGCCGGGCAGCCTCCGATCAAGGAACCCAAGGTGGCCGAGCTGCTGACCGAGGCGCTTGCAAAGAACCTGATCCGCGCAACGGTTGAAATCCCCGACCTGTCCGATGTCGACCTGGCCATCGTTTGCGTCGGCACGCCCAGTTCCACTGACGGCTCGCACAACATGAATTTCGTGGCCGAGGTGACGCGACAGATTGCCAAGGCCGTGTCACCGGACCGCGCGCGGCCGCTGACCGTAGCGTACCGATCCACCTTCCGACCCGGCACGGTGCGGCAACTGATCGAGCCGATCTTCCAAAGCTATCTGGGCGATCGGACGGGGCAGGCGATCGAGATCGTCTATAACCCCGAATTCCTGCGCGAGGCATCGGCGGTGGATGATTTCTTCAACCCCCCCAAGATCGTTGTCGGCACGGCCGATGGCAATCGCTCGGCGGTGATGGACGAAATGCACGAAGGCCTGGATGCGCCGGTGTTCTACACCGCGTTCGAAGAGGCCGAGATCACCAAATTCGTCGACAACACCTGGCACGCCACCAAGGTGGCCTTTGCCAATGAGGTCGGTCGGATCTGCCACAGCATGGGCGTGTCGGCAAAAACCATGCACGAGATTTTCGTCTCGGACACCAAGCTGAACATCTCGGCCTATTATACCCGTCCGGGCGGGGCGTTCGGGGGGTCCTGCCTGCCCAAGGATGTGCGTGCGCTGCAACATATCGCCGGTGAGGTGGGTGCGCATACGCATCTGATCGACAGCCTGTTGCAGACCAATCAGGCACATAAAACCTATCAGGCGCAGGACATCATGGCGCGGCTGCCCGATGGGGGCCGGGTGCTGATGGCCGGGCTAGCCTTCAAGGCCGGAACCGACGATCTGCGTGAAAGCCCCAATGTAGATATCGCCCGGCGTCTGTTGCAGGCGGGCTATCAGCTGTCGGTCTATGATCCGGCCATCAAACCGGCCGATCTGCGGGGGCAGAACCTGGGCTATGCCTTTACCCACCTGCCCAACGTGGGCAGCCTGCTGGTGGACCGCGCCACGGCCGAGGCCGGACCCTGGGATCTGGTGGTCGGTTCAAACCGGATCGTGAATGATCTGAACCTGGGTGATGCAGAGGTGGTAAGAACCTATGAATATGACTAGCCCTGTGCCCGCCGTTCAGCCGATCTCGTTCGAAGAGCTGCGCCAGAGCCAGCCCCTGAAGGGCCTCAAGGTTCTGATCGTGGTGGAAAACCTCCCCGTCCCCTTTGACCGCCGCGTCTGGATGGAGGCGCGCACGCTGGCCGCCGCAGGCGCGCTGGTCTCGGTCATCTGCCCCACCGGCAAGGGCCATGAGGAACGCGTGTGGGAAGACGAGGGCATCAAGGTCTATCGCCACCCGCTGCCGCTGGATGCCAGCGGGGCGCTGGGGTATCTGCTGGAATATGGCGCGGCGCTGTTCTGGGAAAGCTGGCTGTCGCTGAAGATCAAGTTCACCCGCGGCTTTCACGTCATCCATGGCTGCAACCCGCCCGATCTGATCTTTCTGGTGGCGTTGCCGTTCAAGCTGTTTGGCGTGCGCTATCTGTTTGATCACCACGATATCAACCCCGAGCTTTACGAGGCCAAGTTCGACAAGCGCGGTTTCTTCTGGAAGCTCATGAAGACGTTCGAGCGGCTGACCTTCGCCTCGGCGCGGGTGTCGATCGCCACCAATGAAAGCTATCGCAAGATCGCCATCGAACGCGGCGGCATGGCGCCCGAGGATGTGTTTATCGTCCGGTCCGGTCCTGATCTGAGCCGGTTGCAGCACCTGCCCCCGAACCCGGCCTGGCGCAACGGGCGGAAATACATGGTGGGCTATGTCGGCGTGATGGGCGATCAGGAAGGGATCGACCTGCTGCTGGAATCCGTGGCGCATCTGGTACAGGTGCAGGGCCGCGACGACATCCAGTTCTGCCTTGTGGGCGGGGGCCCCAGCCTGGACAAGCTGCGCGAACAATCTGCTGAAATGGGCCTGTCGGATTACGTCACTTTCACCGGCCGTGCCCCGGATCAGGACCTGTTCGAGATCCTGTCGACCGCGGATGTCTGCGTGAACCCGGACCGGGTGAACGAGATGAACGACAAATCCACCATGAACAAGATCCTCGAATACATGGCCTTCGAGAAACCCATCGTTCAGTTCGACGTGACCGAAGGGCGGTTCTCGGCGCAGGAGGCCTCGCTTTACGCCAGGGCCAATGATCCGGTGGATATGGCTGACAAGATCACCGAATTGCTGGCCGATGACGACCGTCGCGCCGTCATGGGCCGCTATGGGCGTGCCCGGGTCGAATCCGAGATGGCCTGGCCGCATCAGGTGCCCGCGCTGATCGCGGCGTATCAGCGGATCTGGAAAGGGTAATCGGCCAGAGTGTTACTTTGCTACTTGTTTTGTTCCTGCCTGCCCATGCGCTTTCCTCGGAAACCGAAGCTTCATGGCCGGAGCCTCAATGAAGTGCCATGACAGGACCGCGCATAACAGGGTTAGGGGGAAAGACATCGCCATGTTGACGACTGGCGTCGTGACGCCAGACTGCGCCACCAGTTGCTGGATCGGGAACGCGTAGATGTAGACCCCGTAGGAATAGTCGCCCAGCTTGTTGTAGTGTAAAAGAAGCGGGATTTTGGCATAGCCGGCAAAAATCGCGGCATAAGACAGGCTAATGGCAAAGACAGGTAGAAACAGTGGTGTGAACCAGGCCATAAAGGACAACGCGGCGGACAGGGCCAGCAGCGACCAGGATAATGGTACGTGTCGGCGCCAGATGTAAAAAACCATTCCCGACAGAAAAGGCAGACCAAGCCGTGTGAGGACCTCGATTCTTGGGTTCACGTCGATGAATACGACGATGACTGTATAGAAACACAGGAACAGCAGCGTTAGCCCGGCAAAAATCTTTTTGTTTCCCAGAAATCCAAGCAAGCCACATAAGAGGACGCCGACATAGCAGGTGACCTCGTAGGAGAGGGACCAGAGCGAGCCATTGATCGCAGCACCATATGGATTGGATTCGAACACGCCCGGCAATGTGTACTGCAGTTTGAACAACAGCATGTTGCGGATGAAGTAGCTGCCGGCTTCGTCCCAAAAAACAGAAGGGGGCGCTTGTGTTAACAGAAGCCCGGCAACCAGAATGGTGATCACGGTTACCACGGCAAGTGCTGGGAACAGCCTCAGGGCTCTGGCGATCAGGAATGATGCTGCAGACGGGTTACGGTCGAAACTGCGCGTAATGAAAAACCCCGAAATTGCAAAGAAAGCCCATACGCACATCAGACCAAGCGACAGCCCATGCAGTGTGGATTCAAGCGGTTGCCCGAACTCGGCACCCAAGCTCAGAGGATAGGCATGCGCCACCAGCACAAGGCTGGCCGCGATGATCCGGATCAGATTGAAATTGTTATCCCGCCCGTCTGATCGATCTGCGATAAACAGCGCAGGCTTCCCCGAGATCACATGCACATTATGCTCACTCATCTGCGGTTCTCTGGGTCACTGGCACTATCATGGGATACACAATTATTTGGAAGCTGATCTTTGATACAATATCCATGGTGCGGTTGTCGCAAGAATATTGAATCCCTGGATCTGAGGCGGAAACGATTCCGTCGAGCAAACGATAATTGTATCAGCTTTGGCGTCAGACAATGCGGCTATCGCGGACGGCACTGTATGATGTGCGTCCGAGGCAACGTTCTGAACCACGTTTTGAACATGGGCCAGCGGTCCGATGACGTGCAGCGGTTGCTGGGTGGGATCGGCGAAGGTGGGGATCGCGGTGCCGTTAAAAATCATGAGAAAGGACAGGGGGCGGCAGTTGGGCCGGAATAAGCGTGGATCCCTGGCGTCTTCGACATAGGCGCCTGCGCCCAGGCTGCGCGTATCATGGATGTTCAGTGCCTCAAGATACGAGGCGTAACTTCTGCCGTCCTGATACCATCCGATGCTCAGCACCAGGTTTCGTGCCAGAAACAGCCCTGCGATCATCGCAATGACGATTTCGCGGGACGGTGATTTCACATCGGGAGCCAGAGACAGGCTTGCGGCCAGAAGCGCCAGAAGCAAAAGCGGGATGCGTTCGCCCAAATGCCCGACGCCGAACAGGGTCGGGGGTACGATCAGGATCAGCAGCACGCACAGGGCCACCGCAAGCTTCATGCGTCTGTCGATCTGCCAGATCCCGGTCACGAGCCCGCCGATCAGTACGCCCCACAATACGATGCCAAAGCCCCAGTCGATCGATTGCCATGTGGTTTCGGCCACGCGAAGGAAACCATCGACTCTCAGATAGGCTTCGGTGCTCAGTCGAGCCCATAATGTTCCCTGTTCGGCATGGGCGAGAAGACTTTCTATCGGTGTGGTGCTTCCGGCACCTATGGTTTTCGTTTGGGTAAACAACAGGGTTGGTATGACGGCGACCAGCGCAAGCCTTGTAGCTTTGTAAAAAAGCGTACGCACCCCCGGGTTGCCGGATCCAAGAGCAAGTGACAGCTCGACCGCACCCAACAGCAACCCCCACAGCGCAAAGGCCAGCCCGTGAATGAAAAACAGGAGCACGCCTATGCACATAGTCACGGTCAATTGCCGGACGGGACGGTCCTGTGTCGCAATCCAATAGCCGGTTGCGCCCAGCAGAACCCCCAATCCAAGCAGGAAATTCGAAAAACCCCAGATCAGAATATGGTTATACGCCACCAGACCGGCCAGAAACACGGTCAGTGCCGAAAGGCGGCCGTGCAGAACGCGTGACAGGTACAAAATGCCTGCGAAAGGAGCTGCAATGATCAACCCCGCTATCAGCTTGGCCCCCAAAAGCGGGGGCAGCACATGCATGATACCTGTGCCCAGAATGTCCAACCCGAGATTGGGCAGCAGTTGCCAGGCGGCCTCATAGTTCTGTTGCAACACGGCCGAGCCCGGCAACTTGGCCAGAATATAGTAGCGGGCAATATGGGCGTAGAAATCTGTCAGCGGCAGAACAGGGGTTACGCACAGGGGAACGAGGCAGGCAAACAGAGTCAGTGCCAGAACCGGGCGCAGTGAACGGCGTCGAAGTGTCGTAATCATTTCTGCCGCAGGCACATCTCTACCTACTTACTAAGAACCAAAAAACCTGATCTCTCAGATATCAGCAACACATCATTGTGCAATCTAATTTGCTTAATGCCATCTGACGCCCGGGATGCAATGACTTCGGGGTAAAGATTTGGTGGCCAGGGCGCTGCGATCGCGTCGAGCTTGCCGTCTTTCTAAAACGGTACAAACCGCGGCAGGCGGTTCAGGCTTGGCTCCATGAAACGTTGCAACCTTGCATCCGCATCCGCTTCGGTTTCGCCGGGAAGGATGGGGGTCACAAAGCGAACCAGTGCGCCATCGGTGCGGCCCATGGTGAAGCCGTCCTGAATGACGCTCATCTTGGCCCGGAAATCATTGACCATACGCTTGCCGCGCTGCTCGAACCAGTAATAGACCAGCTGTTTCGATAGTTCTTTCTGGATCACGGCGCGGTTGACCATAAAGCTGCCATAAGGCGTGTTGCCAGGATTGATCTCATAAGGTTCAAGGCTGAAGATTTCCCAGCCACCCACCGGCAGGCAGACCTCGGGAGAATGGATGCCGTCACCTTCGGTCTGCTTGTCGTAGAAGGCTACGAACATGTTCACGAAGTCGCCCGAACCGGTGTCGATATAGGTAGCATGAAGGTAATCGCTGGCACCCAGAACCTGTTCAACCTGTGGATCCAACGTGGTGGGCGACCCGGACCAGGGGCCAAGCTGCCGTGGATAGAGAACAAACGGGTCACGTTCCACAGGCCGCGCTTCGGAAGCGGGCCGCAGGGTCCAGGCGGTTGAAACCGCAAGCGTCAGAAGACCCGCGACCGCCAGTGCCACCGATGCGCGAATGCCAAAGATACGCAAGGCAACAGAACCCAGCCCCTGGGTATCCAGATCAATGGTCTCGGCAAAGGGTTGCGGATTCGGCGCCAGACGCTGCAACCCGATGGCCATCAGGAACAGAATGGCGACGCAGAGCAGGAAGATGATCCAGCCTTCGAAGAAATGCATGAAGCCTTCAGCCTGCTCGATGCCATGCTGATTGACCAGCACGCCGATCACACCGATGCGGATCGAGTTCATCAGTACGGTCAGCGGAGCGGCCGAGACCAGCAGAACCACCTTGTGCCAGATCGGGCCACGGTAAAGCAGGGCAAAGAGATACGAGAAGCTCAGGATCGGGAACAGATAGCGCAGCCCGGAACAGGCCTCGGCCACCTGTAGTTTGTAGACCCCCAGATCGATGATGTTGCCTTCGATGAAAACCGAAACACCGGCCATCTGCACGAACCAGACGCCCAGCTCGGACGAAATCCATTGCAGGAAGATCGTGAGCTTCCAATAGACGAACTGCGGCAGGGGCAGCATGAACACCAGATGCAGCACGGGCAACTGATGGTATTTGCCCCGCTGCCAGCCGAACACGGTCAGCATGACGCCGCCCGTCCAGATGATCATGGCATAGGTGACGATATCGGGAATACGGGCCAGGTTGCCCAGAATGGCGATGGTCAGGGCCACGGCAATCACCGCCACACCCGGCCAGCGATCATGCACAACCGGGTTGGGTGGTGGCATGTCCCGCAGTTCACGCAGGAACAGATACAGCGAGATGATCGGGATCAGCGGGCCATGGCTGTATTCGGGGGTGCTCCAGGCGGCGCCCAGAGACACGATCCCGATCCAGAAGACGGGTATCGACCCAAGCAGCAGCAGGACAAACCAGAACAGCCCGACGGTGTTCATGACCGGCAAGCCTCTTCTGGCCGCTTCAAGGATATTACTGCGGCTGTTTTTCGAATCGAGGTGATGCATCACGGTCCATCATGCACAATAAGGTGTGGCCTGAAATTATGACGGCCCAAGCTCCCGCTATTTTGATCCGTTTTCGGGACATTGAGCGCGGGTTGTCCTGATTGTCGATACCATGGACCGCGTGAATGAACGTCAGGGTTTGAGAGAAAAGCGTCGGCCCAAAGTCAGAAAGACCGAGTTTGAAGTTGCCTTAAAGCCGTTCTGATCGTCCATTTCATATTGGTATCCCACGTTTACAGCCCAGTCTTTCGTGACCGCCCGTGTATAGGACGCGCTGAACGTACCGCGCTGGCGCGGGTTGGGTTGACCGGTTCCCTCGTCTTCCTGGTCGATGTAATCGACGCTGAAAGACAGACCCGATACCGGGTTGATGAAATAGTCATATGTCAGAAACACCAGTGTTTCACGTGTTTCTATGCTCTGCGTACTGGTGCCGACCCGGCGTTGCACCGTTGCTCCGATCCGGGAACTGGCCAGCTGGTAGCTGTAGTCAAGCTGCCCGATCGGCGTGACTTCGTCGAATGGTCCTCTGGTCAGGCCCAGGTTGAAGCTGAATAGTCCGTTGGCGCGCTGAAAACTGCGGCCGGCCGTTGCGTTTATCCGTGACCCATTGACCCCGAATGTCTGGTCAATCTGAAAATCCGCCGAGCCGTCTGGCAGGGTTTTGTTCCATGCGAAATCCCAGACGAAATCCTCGGTCACGGTGTTGGTATTGGTTGTGCGCTGGGTGTCATCCACCTGACTGTAACCGATATTCGCACTGACGGTGGTGACAGGGGATATGTCATAGGTCCCCCCTACTGTCACAACCGTCGTTTGCTCATCGGTTCGCACGTTGTCTTCTGCCGAGAAATCAGTGTAGCCGAGACGCAAGTTGGCCTGGAAAACCGGTGACACCCGCAATGTCGTGATCGCCGTGTAATCGCTTGACTTGTTGTCGAACAGGTTCGGATCGATTGTGTTTGTATAAGTGCGTTCGCTATAGCTGTAGATGAATTGGAACCCGATTGGATCATTCAGGCCGGTTTGCCAATTCAGGTTGCCCAGGGAGTTGACCTGATCCCCGATGGTTCCGGTCACATCGGCGGCATCAATTCTGCCATCCAGATTGGTGTCGGTCAGTGAACGATTAAAAGCCAGATCCTGTTCGCGGTAATCCAATAGCAGGTCAAGCTGGCTGTTCTGGCGCGACCGCTGATACGACAGGCGGGCAGTCGGGTCCGCAAAACTGGAATCCGTCCCGATAATCGGCTCATTGGCGATCCGGTACAGCCCGGAAAGGTCAAGAGCCAGTCTCGAATCCGAGGTCTGTTTCAGAATACCCAGGGCCAGCGTATTCTCCCACCAGGTCGTGGACCCAAGCGAAGGGTCGGTCAGGCGAAGATTGCTGTCATGTCTGAGCGACGAGAGATAATCCAGGGTCACACTCAGGCCGGTCCCGGTCCCAATCTGCTGACCGGTCGGCAGGCCGACCCTTCGGGCCGGATTTCGCTGTGCCTGTTGTGCGATCAGTTGCTGGCTGGGTGTCTGCTGCACAACCGTCGATGCGACGGTTGTCTGCTGCACGGATGTTTGCTGTGTCGAGGTTTGTGTTTGCTGCGCAGTCGTTTGCTGTGTCGAGGCCTGCTGCCCGACGGCTGGTGTAAACGAACTTATGACAGCGATCCCACCCCCCAGAATGGTGGACAGCCTGCTCCTGGATTTCCCCACCTGTATCAGCCCCTATTCGAACAAGCGGCGTGCTGGTACGACAACCACGTCTCCGGGTCTAAGCACTGTATTGCCTTGGATGCCACCGCCCGAGCCTTTGTAGTTATAGGTATATTTTCTCATCACGCCTGTTTTACTGTCAGCCCGGCGCAATTCGATGCGCTTGCGAGCCGCGAAATTGGTCAGACCACCGGCCTGAGCCAAAACCTGAAGAATTGTCGTGCCTTCGGTTGCCAGATGCTTGCCGGGCACATTGACCTCACCCATGATGAAAACATCGATGGTTGGTCCGGATGCGGCCTGTCCGCCCAGAAGCGGCGGCGGAGCCAGCGACGCCACTGAAATAAAGACTGTCGGCGGCGTATTGAAATTCGAGGCCAACGCCGATGAAAGCGACGCGCTCAATCCGCTGGTCGACTGGCCGGCCGCACGGATCGAGCCGGCAAGCGGAAAGTTGATGGACCCGTCCGGCAGAACCAGGATGGTCCGATTCAGGGTGGGGTCTTCGAGAACTTCAACCTGCAGCGCATCACCCGGTTGGATTTGATAGGATTGCGCCCATGATGCGGTGGCCACGATCATGGTAATGACAAGAGCGATTAATGATCCGAGGACTGTACGCATATTCAAATCTCTCACTTTTTCCTACTTATGCCTTCCCACAAGCTGCAAAACAATCAGCAGGGAGTCTGATACATACAAGATGCGGCAGAAATGCAGCGGCATCATTGGCTCTGTGTTAGTGGCTGTTGGTGGGTACAGCGTTCAGCTGTTCAATCTCAGCCTCCACCAATGACGCGATTTCCGTAGAAGCCCCGCTGAAAGCCCTGGCCTTATGGAAAAGACGCAGCGCATCTTCGTTCCGCTCCAAAGCCGCATATGTTTTTCCCAGATGATATAGTACCAGGGGATGTTCAGGGAACGCCGCTGCCGCAGGTTCAAGATAGGCGGCGGCCTCTTCATAATTTCCCACCCGGTAGGCGACCCAGCCATATGTTTCCTGGAAGACCGGTTCCTGTGTGCCACGCAGACGTTGCGCCAAAACCTGTGCGCGCCGCAGACTCTCCTCATCGTTGCGATATGTTGTCAGCAGGCTTGCAAGATTGTTGGCTACAATCAGAGAGCGATTGGTGATCGGATAAAGCTTTTCGTATGTTGCGATTGCCTGGTCCAGATCTCCGCTGCGTTCGTAATCCGTCGCCTGCAGCATGAGCAAGGCCGGGTTTTCAGGCAGATTGGCCAATGCCTCGGTCAGAATTTCCCTGGCCTGATCGGGCGCGTTCCGTTCCGTTGCCAATCCGTGCAGCGCAATCCATGCCCGCGTCGTAGTCGGATACTCCTCAAGAATGACACGGTAGAGCTGCTCAGCCTCACCGCGGTCGCCTTCACTGATCAACGCATGGGCTTTGATCAGACGGATTGGCAAAGAATCTGGGTCTTCCGCAAGCAACTGGTCAAGATGGGTGAAGGCTTCGACCGTCTGCCCTTTTGTAAGCATCAGGCGAACAAGCGCGATATCGGCGGGCAGGCCAAATTCGGGATCATCCGCCAGCTCGTTCAGGAAAGAGGTCAGCTCCTGTGTGCGTTGCTGTGCGGCCAGCATATGCGCCCTGAGCTCATTCGCAGAGCGTCGTGTTCCCGGGCTGTCCAGATCCCTGATGGCATCAAGGACGGTTTCCAGGCGGTCCCAATCCTGCATGCTCAGATATACTTCTCCCAACAGAAGCAGAAGCTCGGAATGTTCCGGAGCCTGGTGCAGGGCTTGGGCCAAAACACGTTCGGCGATCACCAGATCACCTTCCGCGATCAGAAATCGGGCATAGCGCAGCGTTTCGTCCGGTGCGTTCCCGGAAATTTCCGTCGCCAGCGCCAGCATCTCGCCCATCAGTTCCCTGTCTCCGTTGCGCTCATGCGCCTGGGCCATCAGGGTCATCAATTGCGGGTCGCGGGGTGCCTGACCGAGCGCTTCGCGCAAAAGCACAATCGCATCGCCGGTCTTGTCCTCGTCAATCAGCCAGGACGCCTTGAACTTGAGAGCGCTGACCTGAGCTGCATCCTCGGACAGGACTTTTTCAACCAAAGCACGGGCTTCATCAGGCTGGCCGACCTGGAACAGCATGAGGGCAAACTCTACCTCACTGGCGCGGGTCTGTATGTTTCTTTCCGCCCCTTCCAGCAGTGTCTGCATCTCGGCGATCGCGGTCTGTTCATCACCCGATCGGAATTTCAGCGCTGCACGCACCGTCTTGAATTGGAACGTGTTCGGGCCGTTCTGAGAGATGATCGTATCCAGCTCGGCAATGGCCGCCGCAGAGTCGCGGTTATCGTTCAGAAAGGCGATCAGCCGCTGTGTCGGCATGTGATCTTCAGCAAGCGGATCCACCTCGGCCCGCAGCATCTGTTCTGCCGCATCCAGATTCCCCTGATCGATATAGTGTTCCACAAGCAACTGCTCGACGCCCTCATCGTCAGGGAATGTCACGGCCATCTGCCGAAGAAACGCCTCGATTTCTGCGGGCATATCCAGTTCCTGAAGTGCGCGGAGCCGGATTCCATAAAGGCTTTCTTCCATTGGATCGGTGGCTATGGCCACCTCTGTTTCCTCCAGAACACCGGGCCAGTCCTCATCGCGGATCAGATGGTCAATTACGATCTGGCGCGCGGTCATCAGTTTCGGATGGCTTTTGATCATCTCGCGGGCCCTATGGACGGCGACGTCCACACCTGCGAAATCCCCATCCCTGACAGCGTCGGTATAAGCCAGCATGTTATTGATGGATTTGATTTCGATATCATCCGGAGCCAGAGCGCTTGCCAATGCGCCGTGACGCCTGACATCTTCCCAATTCCCCACTTCCAGAGCCATCTCAGCAAGGTTGCGATGGCCCTCAAGGTTGTCTGGATACTGTTCTATCAGCCGCAGATACTGACCATATGCAACCGAGATGTTGCCGCGCTCGCGCTCCACCCTGGCAAAGGTCAGGCGTGCTTCTTTATGCTGGCCGTTGAGGTTGAAAACATTCCTGAACTCAACAAGTGCGCGTTCGACATCACCGGCTTCCAGATGGGCCAGCCCGGCCTGGAAATGCGCTTCGGCCCGTTCCTCGGCCGAGTCGCATGCGCTCAGCAGGAGCGCCGCCGCAAAAAGGGCCGCGATCAGCCGTGCGCCAATAGGAGGTACGATCCAGCTCATTGCTGTTCTCCTGCAAAACTCAAGGAAAAAGCATACAACCAATCAACCTGTTCGGCTGTATGGCCCGTTCTCAGCAACCCGTGCCGCGCAGGACAACAAAGATGGTCCGGAACACGATTGAAACATCTGTGCTGAACGACATGCTTTTCCAATATTCGGTATCGTGAAACGCACGCTCAGCAAATGTGGACTGATTGCGTTTCGAAACCTGCCAGGGTCCCGAAAGGCCGGGGCGCATGGCGGTATAGAATTTTCCAGGATAAAGTTCTTTCTGGTTCACCATCATCGGGCGGGGGCCGACCACGGACATTTCACCGATAAAAACGTTCCAGAACTGCGGCAGCTCATCCATCGAGGATTTGCGCAGGAAAGTTCCGAACTTGATGATACGCGGGTCATTGCGCAGCTTCTGATCACGGTCCCATTCTTCCTGGGCTTCGGGGTTCTTCGCCAGATGTTCCTGAAGCACGGCTTCAGCATCATGGACCATGGTGCGCAATTTAAGCATCTTGAAGGCTTTGCCATTCTTGCCGACACGTTCCTGCCGATAAAACGGGGTCACGCCCTGACAGGCAAGAAACGCAGCCAGCAACAGCACCACCGGCACGACAAAAGGCGCTGCAAGCACTGCGAACGCTATGTCAAAAAGACGCTTGCCTCCGCTTCTGTATATCCCTGGATATGACACTGCGGCAGGCACAACAGAAATGCCGGAGTAGCCCGCGCCAGCGTTGGCCACTTCTTTCGAATGACTTGTCACTATTTAAACCCCCAACACACACAATTACTCACGAACCACTCACCAAACTTACGAACCGAACACGCTCGACCTCAACCACATATATTTAAAATCTTATATTTTTATACCACTTCGGCCCTGCACTTACTCACTTGCGAGGCCGCTTTCCCGTATCCAACTGTTAACAAATTCCACCTGCCTTGCAAAACATTAATGCGGGCGAACGTGTTCTTTGGTTGCTGAATACAGGTGCTTTTTTACGGTATCGTAAAGCTGCGCCCAGCTGATCCGACGAAAATTCATGAATTTTCGTTTCCTCACGGGACACAATGAGCGAAAATTTCACCCTTTAGGTTTGATTTCCACCTTTAGAATCTTTTTTAATGTGTGATCACACCAGGTTCTGGTCGCCTCTTTCTCGGTCAACCCAATATGGGCGCAACGGAAACAATCGCACCGATCACCTCAGATTGAGAAAGCGGAAAGGTCAATTCACCGCGTGTGCAGTTTAGTGGTGCCTGCTATCTTGATTTTGTGACAAACTAGTACCCAAGTACTTTTTGTTTTGTGATGTGTTCTTTGTGTAAGGGATTTCTGGTGGTTCAGAGTATGAGTTTGGATAATCTCCGGGGGGCCAGTACGAGGTTTGACAAGGCAGAAGGCAACCGAGGTGCAATGGCGTCCAGCGACGGGTTTTATCTAGATTATTTCGGGCTTGACCGACGGCCCTTCACGCTGCTTCCGGATCCCGGATTCATGTACTGGTCGCCGCTGCACAAGCGCGGTTACTCGGTCCTGCAATTCGGCATCATGAGCTGTGCGCCCATCACCGTGCTGACCGGGGAAATCGGGGCCGGAAAAACCACCCTGGTACAGCATCTTCTCAGCGAGATGGAGCAGTCGATCACCGTAGGGCTGATCTCGAATGCCCAAGGCGGCCGAGGAGAGCTGCTGCAATGGGTCCTGCACGCTTTAGGCCTGCCAATCGACAACGACGCCCCCTATGTACAGCTGTTCCGGGAATTACAGGATTTCCTGGTCGCGGAATATGCAGAAGGGCGGCGTGTGGTTCTGATCTTTGACGAAGCGCAGAACCTGACCGTCGAAGGGTTGGAAGAAATCCGGATGCTGACCAATATCAACTCGAACACGGATGAGCTGATCCAGCTTGTTCTGGTTGGTCAGCCTGAATTGCGCGACATGGTTCTTGATCCCAAGATGCGCCAGCTGACACAGCGCGTGGCCGCAAGTTTTCATCTTGAACGGATGGATGAGTCTTCGGTCGAAGCCTATATCAGGCATAGGATGAAAACGGCTGGCGGTTCAGGCGATGAGTTCACCGAAGAGGCCTGCAAGCAGATTTTCAAGCAAACGCGCGGTGTTCCGCGACTTGTGAACCAGTTCTGCGACTTTGCCCTGCTTTATGCCTGGACGAATGAGGCCGAGAAGGTGGATGAAGAGGTTGTAGAGCAGGTGGTCAAAGATGGCGTGTTCTTTGGCGGAAACTCACTCGAGAAGGAGCTGACAGTCTGATATGGGCCCGGTTCGCTATTACTTTTCCATTTTCCTGAGACGGTTTCCGTATTTCCTGATCGTCGCCCTGATCGTGTCTGTAGCGTCATTCATTGTCGCCAGAACGTTGCCTGCCACGTATGTCTCGACCATGCGCCTGATTGTTGAATCGCCTCAGATTCCGGGCAACCTGGCGGCCAGCACCGTCACGACACCCGCGGCGGAACAGCTTCAGATCATCGAACAGCGCCTGCTGACCCGTCCGATCCTTCTGGAAATTGCGCGCGAGTTTCAGGTGCTGCCCGACCAGGATGAAGCAAGCCCTGACCAGATCGTCAAAGCCATGCGCAAGAACACCTCGATCTGG
Organism: Ruegeria sp. YTSA144; assembly: GCF_059610125.1. Classification (NCBI taxonomy): domain Bacteria; kingdom Pseudomonadati; phylum Pseudomonadota; class Alphaproteobacteria; order Rhodobacterales; family Roseobacteraceae; genus Ruegeria; species Ruegeria sp. YTSA144. Next base: position 7,254 of record NZ_JBXWNA010000012.1, on the reverse strand, counting down.
ATTTCAAGCGGTCTCAATCAGGCCAACCTGATGACCATCAGTTTCGAGGCGCGAACCGGTCCGATCGCAGCTGGTGTATTGAATGCGTATCTGACGGAAATCCAGAAGCTGGACGTCTCGTATCGCAAGGAGCGCGCGACCGACACGCTGGCCTTTTTCCAGCTGGAAGTTGACCGCCTGAGCAACGAGCTAAGCAGACGCAGCGCCCGCATTCTCGAGTTCAAGAATGATAATTCCGATGCGCTCCCCGACAGTCTGCAGTTCAGGCTGGCGCAGCAAGGGGCATTGCAGACCAATCTTGAACAGACGGATCAGCAGATATTTTCCCTTAAGTCACAGCGGGAAAATCTCATGAATATCTTCAGTTCGACAGGGCAGGTTGTCGGGCCTCCGCAACAAAACCAGACCCCGGCACAACAGCAGTTAAGTCAGCTGCAGTCACAGCTCGACAATCAGCTTGTGGTCTATTCCGAGAACAGCCCGCAGATCAAACTGCTGCGCGCCAGGATTGAAAAGCTTGAGAAAGTTGTAGCTGCCGAACAAGCAAACGCCCCGGCGCCATCTAACCAGACGGGAAATTCATCCCTTGACCTGCAACTGGCGCAGATCGACTCGCAGATTGCAGCGCTCGAAGATCAGCGCCGGGTGCTTCAGGACAGGCTCGACGCGCTGACCCTGACGATTGACCAGACCCCGGCCAACGCCATCACGCTTGCAGAACTGCAACGCGAACACGACAATATTCAGAACCAGTACAACGTCGCGATCAGTCGCCTGGCCGATGCTTCAACCGGGGAACGGATCGAAGTCACGTCCCAGGGGCAACGTATTTCCGTCATCGAGCATCCCTCTACGCCAAGCGAGCCGGCCAAGCCAAACCGCTTGATGATCGCCGGCGGGGGCGCTGCCTTTGGCATCGCACTGGGGCTGGGGCTTGTGGTCCTGCTGGAGATCCTGAATCGCTCCGTGCGTCGGCCCGAAGACCTGATCAGCAAGCTTGATGTCTGGCCGATCGCCACTATTCCCTATGCTCCGTCCCGCGGTGAAGTGTTGATGCAGCGCGCGGTATGGGGTGGGATCATACTGGCCATTCTAATCGGAGTGCCGGCCGGGGTCTGGGCAGTGCATACCTATTACCTGCCTCTCGATCTTATTACCGAGAGAGTGATGGATAAACTGGAGACATACTGGTGAGTATTGTTTCGATTGATTTGGTGAATGTGTGATGGACCGTCTTCAGAAAGCGATTCAAAAGGCGCGCGAGGAACGGCAGAGCCGCGAAAGCCCGCCGCCGGTCATGGAACAACCGCCCCGTCATGCCCCGTCAGAAGACGCTCGTGACGCCCGGTGGCAAAGCGTGCCCGAGATACAGATCGACCCCAAACTTGCAGTGCGCAACCGGCTTGCATCGCTTGCTGGCGGCGGAGACGCCACCCCCTATGACATGTTGCGGACCAAGATGCTGCAACAGATCTTGTCCAACAAATGGCGCAGGGTGGCATTGACCTCCCCGTACAGCGGGTGCGGCAAAAGCACGACGACGGCCAACCTGGCGTTCAGCCTGGGGCGGCAGGAAGATCTGCGGACGATCGTGATCGATTTCGACATGCGGCGCAGGGGGCTGGCCGAGATTCTGAAGCAAACCGGCAACCACAGCATGGCCGACGTCATTCAGGGATCGGTGCCGTTTCACGAACATGCGCTGCGGTATGGCAAGAACGTGATTTTCGGGCTGAATTACACGCCCACGCGCAACCCGGCGGAAATCTTGCAAAGCCGACGGGCGATCGAATTTCTCGAACAGCTCGAGGCGGATTACAAACCCGACGTCATTCTGTTCGACACGCCCCCCCTGATGATGAGCGATGACAGCCACGGCTTTCTCAGGAATGTCGATTGTGCCCTGCTTCTGGCTGCGGCCGAAGAAACCAGCATCGACCATATCGACGTTTCCGAACAGCAACTGGCGGAACTGACCAGCGTCATGGGGATCGTGCTGAACAAATGCCGATACATCAGCGGGACGTTTGGCAATGAGTACGGATCCTACTGATACGGCTCCGGCCGATGCGGTGATCATTCCCCATTACAACGATTTGCCCCGGCTGGAACGATGTCTTCTTGCCCTGAGAGAGAACGATCTGACGGCGACCGAAATCGTTGTCGTTGACAATAACTCTCCGGTGTCGCTGGACACGATGCGCCAGGCCTTCCCCGAGGTGCGTTTCGTGGTGGAAACCCAAAAGGGCGCGGCCCATGCCCGCAATCGCGGGGTTGCAGAAACCAGGGCGCCCCGGCTGTTTTTCATCGATGCCGATTGCGTACCCGCGCCGGACTGGTTGAGCGTCGGGCGTCAGGTCGCGGATCAAGCCGATCTGATTGGTGGCCGGGTAGATGTCTTTGACGAAACCCCGCCCCCGCGCAGCGGCGCAGAAGCGTTCGAGGCCGTTTTTGCATTCAACTTCCGCAGGTATATCGAGGTTCAAGGGTTTTCCGGCGCCGGCAACCTGCTGACCCGGCGCGATGTGTTCGATGCGATCGGCGGGTTCATCAACGGTGTCTCGGAAGATCGGGAATGGACCATGCGCGCGGTCGCGCGCGGGTATAGCCTGATCTACCGGGACGACTTTCGTGTCAGCCATCCATCCCGGCAGAACTGGCCCGCCCTCAAGGCCAAGTGGCGGCGCACGACCCAAGAGGCATATCTGCTGCATGGCACCAACGCCGCCGCGCGCATGCGGTGGGCGATCCGTGGATTGGCCATGCCGGCCAGTGCAATTGTGCATACCCCGAAAATCCTTACCAGCGACAAGCTGGCCTCGGCGGGCGAAACCAGTCGGGCGGTCATCACGTTGTTCCGGCTCAGATGTCAGCGGATGATCTGGATGTTGCGCCAGGCAGCAGGTGGCGACATCTGATCAAAAGAAAAGGGACCGCGAAACGGCCCCTTGTCCTGTTTGTCAGGTTTGTGTGTCGCTTAGGCGGCCTTGCGGCGACGCGTCAGAGCCAAACCACCAAGCGCTGTCAGAAGCAGCAGACCACCGGCGGGCAGCGGAACTGGTGCGACGTCGAAATCAAACGTAACCGGCACCGGATTGCCATTGGCATCGGTCGCCCCTTGAGAGTTGGCCCAGCTGAACACCAAATTCTGGCTCAAGCTGTTCGGGCTGACGCTGCTGAACAGTGTGCTGAGTGTCGTCTGAACACCGCCCAGAACCGACGTTGATGCCAATACGTTGGCAGGATTTAATGCGTCGACCCAGCTCACTGTCAGAGCCGTGAAGGTACCCAGCAAATTTACAGTGATCGAAGCATTCGCTACACCAAAAAGAGGATCACGGGGCGACTGGAAGTTGACTGCGTACATTCCAGGTCCACCCATCGTGGAAACCGTACCGGAGAAGAGCGTGTCGGAGGTGATGTCATATCCACCCCCCAGCAGAGGACCACCACCCGCTGACACCGAGGTCAGAGCGCTGGCCGATCCGGCCATCATCACAGCAGCAACAATCCCTGCCGCCATCATTTTCAAACTTTTAAACATACAAAGTCCCACCTTTGATTTTTATAACACAACCCGCTCGAAATCCCGGCAGGGCACCTACTGCAATTATTAATAATTCATTTCCATTTGATTGCGAAGGATTTTCCTCGGAATTGTGGCTTTTTTTTGTCGCAAGGGCCCATTGTCCGGCACAATGGATACCTGAGTTACAGTTTGTTTCCCTATCGTGAACCAGAATCACCCGAATAAGGCGAATCTGCGTCTGGAGAACATGCCGACTTGCCGGCGATTCCAAGCGTTTTCACATTGCACCAAGCATAATCCGAACCGGTTCAGGCAATGCAGAACCACGCCCGATCACTCTGTCATGAAATGCAGCCGGCACGTCTTTTCACATGACGGGCGCCCCCGTGCCGCACAAGGCAAGAAACAATACAAATCATTTCAGCGCACTGTCCACTTTCGGCCCGCGACAAGGGCCCTGCGGATCGCGACAGAAGGGAAAAAGGCCACAAACCCGGGCTCCGCCATATTTCTTCTTCGACGGTCCGAAAGTTTCGTGTAGCTTTGGATTGTTATTGTACCAAGTTCAGGCACGCATTTTCAATCGGAAGCCCTTGTTTAGCCGTTTGTCTATTGTGCCTGCCTATTTAGCGAGGAGACATTGCGCATGGGCGTTGGCCAGAACATAGCCGCTGAGAATGCGAACTGGACCTTTGGGGGCAGTGTTCCCGATACGTTTGTAGACCACATCAAATTGTCTGTTCCTCTTTATGAAATGGGTCACGGCCTGATCTGTCAGGTTTCCGATTTCTTCGTCCGCAATGACAGTCTCTGCTATGAAATCGGCACATCGACCGGAGAGTTGATCCGCAAGCTGGCAGAACACAATGCGGGAAAGCCGGACGCACGCTGGATCGGCATCGATGTCGAACCCGAAATGGTGAAGGTCGCCGAAGCTCATTGCGCGGACGTCCCGAACATTTCCATTCTTCATGACGATGCCCGTCATATGGAGATGGAAAAGGCGGACATGATCGTCAGCTATTATACAATGCAGTTCATCCCGCCCCGGTACCGGCAGGAACTGTTCACCAAGATCTACAACACCCTGAACTGGGGCGGTGCGTTTGTCATGTTCGAAAAGGTCCGGGGGCCGGATGCGCGGTTTCAAGATCTTGTGACTCAGCTCTACAACGAATTCAAAATCGGCAACGGATTCTCAAGCGAGGAAATCGTCGAAAAGGCGCGCAGCCTGAAAAGCGTGCTGGAGCCATTTTCCACCCAGGGCAATCTGGATCTGCTGGGCCGGGCCGGTTTCAAGGATGTGATGAGTATTCAGAAGTATATTTGTTTCGAAGGTTTTCTTGCTATCAAATGATTGCTTAACGCGATTTTGGGCGGTGGCCACAGTGGAATTCGGCCCCACAGCCCGCTGGACAGAGGCAGCCAGGAACGCTGATGAACACGTCTGTTTCAAATCTCAATGACACGCGCCCGGACATCGGGCCCGGTCCAGATGTGGCTGCATCCCGCGAGACCAGACCAAATGCTGCGGAAATGACATGAGCGTATCGGCACCTTCGGACAAACTGGCCTTGCAGACCCGGTCGGCCCTGCTGGCCACGCTGGCGGTTCTTGCCTGCCTGTCCGTGTTTCTGGTCAACGGTGGTCCGCTCTATTATTTTGACACAGGCAGTTACATCCGGCAGGGCAGCGTGGCCCTCAACAGCCTTCTGCCGCCGGTGAACGAGACCAGCACGACAGGCGGCACTTACACCGCAGATGAGGACGGGACTGCAACCGGCTCCCGCTCGCTGATTTATGGCCTCATCATGGCCGCGTTTTTTCGCGCCGACGCCCTTTACGCTGTTCCGGTCATCCATCTGGCTGCCACGCTTTTTACAGCCTGGATGCTGGCGCGGACGGCGGGCCGGTCTCTGGGCGGTGCGCAGAACACAATGCTGATGACGGCAATCCCGCTTCTGGCGGCGGCCAGCACCTCTTTGCCGTTTTACATCGCCTATATGATGCCGGACATATTCGCACCAATTCTCCTGATCGCGATTGCCGCACTCACCGCCTTTGGGCAGACAATGCGCCTCTGGGAGCTTTTTCTGATCTCGGGGCTGGCTCTGTTCTGCATTGTGCTGCATCCGTCGCATCTGGCGATCACAGGGCTGATGATCCCTTTTGTCGCCCTGACGGCTCTGGGTCGCAGGATGCCGGGGCGCTGGCGCGCAACGGTCCTGATGGTGATGCTCCTGACGCTTGCGGCGGCCGAGCGCAAGGCCTTCCAGATCACCGTTGAAGCCCAGATGAACAAGGAAGTTGTCTATACCCCGCATATCACTGCGCGGCTTATCGTTGACGGGCCGGGGATGGACTATCTGAAGGATGTCTGCCCGGATGCAAGTATACCAACCTGCGCGCTGCATGAGGCGCTTTCATGGTCGGATGACCCTTACAGACTGACCGCATCCCATATCATTTTCGAGCGCTCCTCTCAGTTGGGGTCGTTCCGTCTGCTGTCGCCGGAGGAGCAAAAACAAGTGGCGCTGGCACAGGGGAACTTTGCCAAGGCAGTCTTCCTGTCCAGGCCGATTGCGACGTCTTTCGCATTGGCCAAAAACGGCTATCACCAGATTATGCGCTATAGCGTCAACATGACAATTCCGACGGATGTGGAATTGACCAACGCGCGCACCCTGGCTCGCCTCGACGAGGCGCAGTACGATTTGATTCAGAAAGGGAATCTGGCCTGGGACAGGGGCTGGATAGAAACGGCCGATATCGTGCACGGCGCGATCTATGCCGTGTCTTTTGCCTTTATCGTGTTTGTTCTGCTGCGGCCGGGTCGTGTGTCGCGTGACATGAAGCTGTTTGCGCTGTTCATCCTGATCGGAATAGCGGTCAACGCTCTGGTCTGCGGAGGAGTATCTCAACCCGCGGATCGTTACGGCGCGCGCGTGATGTGGTTGTTGCCCTTTACAGCGGCCTTTCTTTTCCTTGTTCAGCGCTCAGGCGCTTCGCGTATCATTGCCGGAGATCCTTCGTGAGTTCAGATCAATCCCTTTCCATCAGCGTGGTCATGCCGGCCTACAACGCCGAACATCTGCTGCCGCGCGTTTTGCCCCCATTGATTGAAATGCTGAATACCGGACAGGTGCAGCAGGTTCTGGTGGTGGATGACCAGTCCCCGGACGGCACTGCGGCGCTGGCACGGGAAATGGGCGCAACCGTTCTGGCCACGCCCGTCAATGGCGGTCCCGGAGCCGCCCGCAACCTGGCCGCCCAGCAGGCCACGGGCGATATCCTGTGGTTCGTGGATTCCGATGTCATCGCCTGGCCCGATGGCCCGGAACATATTCGCCGGGCGATGTCCGAAGACAATGTCGGTGCCGTGTTCGGATCCTATGATGATGCCCCGGACGGGCAGGCCTGGTTTTCACGCTACAAGAACCTTCTGCATCGCTATCACCATCAACGGGCCCGCCGCGAGGCGCGCACCTTCTGGGCCGGGTGCGGCGCCATCCGGCGCGACGTGTTTCTGGAGGTCGGTGGGTTCGACGTAAAAACCTATGAGGTCCCCTCGATCGAGGATATCGAACTGGGCTACCGGATCGCGGCCACCGGCCGCCGCATCCTGGTCGAGCCGCAGTTGCAGGGCAAACATCTGAAAGTCTGGACCATCCGCAACAGCCTGAGCACGGATATCTTCTGCCGCGCCCTGCCCTGGGCCCGGCTGA
>NZ_JBXWNA010000011.1:0-92506 GCF_059610125.1 Ruegeria sp. YTSA144 | reverse complement strand
TTCCTAGCAGTGATAGACAACTGCACTATGGCGCATTGCGACGCCGGGGGAGCAGGAGCTATCCACCCCATCCGCTTGGGTTAGCCGTGCAACGTCCTTGCGCCCTATCTTTTCGGTCAAATATTCAAAGACCTGTTCAAGGTCACGCCGATAGCGGGGAGAAAAATCTCTCCATTTGTCAGTCTCACGCAGAGCGTCAATCAAAGCGCCCCATGATGTCTTGGAGACCGCTTTCTTCCCGCTGACGATCTCCCAATACTGCTGGTCGAATTCAGCCGTACCCTCTTCAGCCGTGATCCGCCCCAGATAGAACATCTTACCGTTGACGCTCTTGCGCACATACCAACGGCCAGACGGATGCTGCCAAAGGTATTTCTTGCGTCTGCCTACCACTGAATTTGGTCCCATAGCCCTGTCACATCGCCACCCGAAATTCGCTTGAGCGTTTCAGTATCCCAACGAACAACGCCCGGCGCAATTTCATGCCCGGGCGGCAGGTGACCTTCATCGACCAAAGCCTTGAACTCGTTCGGGCGCAAATCGAGCAAGCGGGCGGCGGTCGTCTCACTGGCCATGATGGGTGTTTGCCGTGTCATTTGCCGGAGCCCATTTCTTGGCCTGCTTTGCATCGCGCCGGCTTTTGGGCTTTGACAGTGAACTGAGAGACATACTTCTCCCACGCACCGCTCGGAATCTTGGGATTACGCTGCCCCGGCGCGGTGTAGATATGATCCAGCATATCCTCGCGGATCAGATATCGGATGTTGGTCACGGGCAGACCCACACGTTCTGCCAGCTCCTTTGGTGTTTCGAGAGGTTTGGTCACGGCTCACCTTTCCGTTGGATTTCAGTTGAAAACGCTGCAAGAGTGAACAGAAATGCTCACAACTCAACATAAGTGCAGCTTTATACACTTTTAGTTACCCAAGGTGCACCTTGTCAACAAACTTGTCTGGAATAGGCCTTCGCCTACGAGAAATTCGCAAGAAAAACGATCTGACCCAGCCGGTCATGGCTGCGGCCATCGATGTGTCAGATCGTACTTACAAGTATTACGAGCAAGAAAAGCGCGAACTTCCGGCCTTGGCGGCGGTAAAGATAAGCGAGGCATTCGGCGTCACTCTTGAATGGCTGCTGACCGGGCGCGGCAAGGTCCACAAAAGCAACGATCCCGAACTGGCAGAGGCCTGCGCCATCGCCGTTTTATCCGAGGCTGACGGGCGAGGAATGAACCTGCCCATCTCCAAGCTCGGCAAGATCATCGGTTTTGTGGCTGCCCAGTCTGCTCAGACCGGCGAAACACCCGCGCAGATCGCCAGCCACTACTTTGAAACCCTCTAATCAGGAGACCGCCATGACCGACACATACCAGTCGCAGAAGTCCTCAAGGGCAGACTTGGACCCTTGCGACCATGAGGTGTTCACCTTTGCACGCCAGATCGGCGTAGTGGGCGCGATTTCGCTGTTGGTCGGCGGCACTGGAATGATTGCGACATCAGGTCAGCCCGACTGGGACATCGCGCGGTCCCTCTACCTCGCGCTGGTCGTCCTCGGTCCAATGGCTATCTTAGTCGCGCAAAAATTCCTGCGGATTTTGATGAAGCATCGACGGCAAGAGCTCAACATTTTTGACAACTAGCGAGCTGCAATCCTTTCGAAACACCTGCAGAGACGATCGAATTCAGCCAATCATTTCTGCACTCAAATTTCGCCCGCACGAAGCGATTGATCTCGTTGGATAGAGTAAAGCGTGCATGGGTTTTGATTTTTGCACGCGGCACTACTCGATTCCCCACCTCCGAGCGCCTGCTCGCGTCTGCTGTGTGCACTTTGACCGTAGCGTTTCGGAGTAGGCGCTACGTGGAACTATGACGCAATTATATTCATTTAGCCCGGCCCTCTCGAACCGAACAATGGTAGGCCGCTCCGCATCCATCAACGGCCGAAGCCTTACGCGATGTGTATTATTCTCGAAATGCGTAAGCCGCACATTCACGTCGTCAGTGGGGAACCGGAACAAGACATCCTGAGACTGAGAAGGGCCTACACCAAAGAACGCGGAGAGCGTGGCGACAGGTAATTGAATCTGATATCCAGGCCGACCATTCCCTCCACCTGTTTCATTCTCCAATATTTGAAGATAGAGCCGCCCAGGGCGCTCACTGGCGGGGTCCAGTTTTCTAAGCGCAGCCTCTCTCTTCTTTGTTCTCTTGATTTCTAAGAACTTTGAAAAAAGAGGCTTTGTGGCCAGTTGTGCGCCTACGTCGAGAAAATTTCCTGTCTCGTTCTTCTTGCTAACTTCTTTGTCTGCCTCCGAAGACAAACGACTATCGACTTTGGCGCGTCGCACAAAATCAATATCCACCTCTGCGGACATGTTCTTGATTTCGGACCACGCTAGCGCCCAGTCTTTCGCTGCCTGTGAATCCAGTTCAAGCTCGAATTCAGCACCAGTTTCTATGTTTCGGCTGATGCCTGCTCCTGTGAGGTTTGCTGACCCAACAACAATAATAACGCGATCTTCCAGCCAAAACTGAAACATCTTTGGATGAAAGGTTGCATTGTCATACGGGTCTGTAACGGCCCCCACAAAAACACTTGAGTCGAAAATATCCGCTAAATATAGCCCGTACAAAAAGCTATCTGGTGACGTCACTCCATTGTCAAAACCGAAAATGAGCTCAACGTTCCCACCAGCTTGTAAAAATTCTTCCAGCCTCTCCGAGACAAGCCCGAGCCCATCCCATCTGGCATACGCAGAGGCAATCCGCAGAGACCGCAGGCCTTCGAACTCCAGAAGCTCATTTATTCTCTCAAAAAACCGAAACTGTCCGTCATAGGTCTGTTGTCTTGGTATGACGCTGCCAATTGTCATCTGTGTTCACACCTTGATCTCCGCGTCCGGGTTTCCGGCGGCGAGTGCATTCATGTAAGCGAGGCAGAGCTCGCAAGAGCGGTACTTTCCGCCGTGAGTGGCCCTCTCTTCCCGTTCGATGATCGGGAAGGTCGAGTAGATGTAGCGAATGTCGTCGCGGTCGGTGATGCCGTAGAGATGGAAGAAAACGGCATCGAGCTTGGCGCGCAGGACAAGGCGGCGCTCTTCGTCCCAGGAAAAGGGGGGCTTCACGGCCCCGGCCTCATCCACATAGCCCATGTGCTGCGCGAAGGGAGCCATGTCGTGGGCGGTGTAGGTGAGTTCAAGAACGGCCGCTCGGATAACCTCCAACGCAGTTTTCGAACCAAACTGCGTGTTTTCATATCGCTCTGCTGGAATGACCGGCAATTGCTCTACGATGAACAGATTCAGCGTTTGCCCCTGGACCTTCTGGCGTGCAGCGTAGTCGAATGGCACCGCATTGAAATTGGCGCACAACAACCACTCTCGGCGATCCTCACCCAACGGTAAGAGCAAGGGAACTTTGTTCCCGAAACCTACAAGGGGAAACAAGGCGGCAATCATGGTCCTAACATTTGTGGGCGCTGTGATCTCCTTGAAACCAAGAACCCACCCGTCGCTCTGTTCCCAACCACATTCTGCGGACGGGACCCAGAATTGGGGATCAGGAACCCATGCCGGGTCTTCATGTTGCTCAACAGTTGCCGGAAATGGTTGGGCTGGACGATGTTGGTTCTCGGGATTGACCAAGACACTCGCGGCGCGGTGATCAAATGCTTGAACCATCTTTCCTTCATAGAGCGGCAGCCAGTTGCCTGAAGCGCTCCCATAAAGATTGCCCCCAAGGGGATAGGCTCCTTCTTGATCTTCGAGCTCAGCCCGTGTCCGGAAAGACCCTGAGGCATTTGTCATGTGAAACATGGTTGAATACTTCAGCGGCCACGATTTCTCATCCTGTCCGCCAGAACGATCCACTAGGATCGGAGCATTGGCATAAATGGTCTTAGTCAGATCGGCATCGCGCTTGTAGCGAAAAATCGGCGCGGTGCCGGTGTTCGGGTTCACCCGCGCGAAGTCTTCAGCGCTAAGGGAAAAACAGACTTCAGGATCAGCAAGCTCGCTCACTGCCTGTAGAAAGAACGCACAACGCGCGGCCTTTTCCGTTGGCAACGGGCTGGCCACGAAAGCGCAAAACTTGAAGCGGCTGTCCACGTCCTCGAAGAATGGTTTCAGGTCGTAGCGCGTTCGGCGGTTCTCGAAGTCATACAGTGCCTTCAGCCGACCTTCCGTCGCCACGCCTTTGAAAAACTTGGCGGCGGTTTTGTCCGACGCAATGCCGGACGGGACAAGCAGCCCAATCAGCCCGTCCTGCTTGACCACAGTCATCGCGCGCTCGACGAAGAGCGAATAAAGGTTCACGTCCCCGCCGGAAAGCAAGGGGTAGTCCCCACCCTTGCGCGCCATGCGCGTTCCAGCCTCGGCCCGCTCGGACGCCTTAGCATAGTCCTGAGCCAAGGGATCATCTGCTTTTTCTAGGGCGTCGATCATCTTCTTTCGATCGGCCGCTCGTGCTACCATGGCAATCTCGGGGCGGCGCTCGGCAAACCACTCGACCTGTTGAAGCTTCATGCGGTCCCAGGGCGGGTTGCCGATCACGGCATGAAACCCGCCGGTCAGCTCATCTTCTTCCCAATCGGACCAAATGCCTGGGAAGGTCACTTGCCAGTTGAGGAAATTTTCCTCTGCGATCAGCATGCGCGCCTGGCCAAGTATCTCGGCAAAGCGCTGTCCCTCTTCGCGCTTGGTCTTGGGCTCCTTCTTGCCCATGGCGATGTCAAGCGGATCGCCAAATTGACCATCGAAGAAGATCTTAATTGCGTCCTTGCCCGCCTTGTCCTTGATGTCGAGCCAGTCGATCGCGTGGATCAGCTTCAGAAGCGCATCAAGCGGCGCGGTCATGTCCTCTACTTCCGCAAACACGTCTGCCGATCGGTGCGCCTCGGCAATCTCGGCGTCGGTCAACCCCTCGACGATCTGCATCTTGGATGCCGCTCGCAGGGCACGCTTCATCGGCTCATGCAGCAAGAGCGGAGTGCCGTAGGTCGCGGCCTTGTCGATGCCCTTCTTCACCCAGGAACCGAACAGGCTGTCACCACAGCGAAGATGGTGATCGAGGAAGGACAACGGCGCGCCCACAGTGAAGGTGTGCAGCCACAGAGCCACCTTTGCGAGCTCCACGGCCATCGGGTTCTTGTCCACGCCATAGATGCAGCGCTTGAGCACCATGCGGCGGATGATGTGCCGGTCGTCGAGCTGTTCCTCGTCGATCGTCCAGTCGCGTTCATCGGCGTTGGCGAGGATGGTGTTGCGGATCGTGTCGATCCTTTCGCCAAGCGGGGAAATGTAATCTCCCCATTCCTCGGGCGCATCGAGCTCGGCCTCGGCCATGGCGGCAATCACCTGGTCGGCCATGAAGTCAACGAGGCTCACAAGGAAATGGCCGGACCCCATGGCAGGGTCGCAGATTTTCAGGTCAAGAAGCGCGGTCGCAGGATCGAGGCGCTTGAGCTGGCCGATCTTGCGATGATCGGGCAAGTCCCCCTGCCCTAGCTCTGCGATCTTGTCCCTGAAGGCGCGTTTGCGCTCTTCGACTAGAGGTTCAAGCGTCTCTGTGAGGATGAGCTGCACCAGGTCATCGGGCGTGTAATAGCTGCCCGATCCCTTGCGCGCGAAGATGTTGGGCTGAACGGTGATGTCTTCTCCGTCGCGCGTCACCTCGTATTCGAGAAGACGCTCATAGATCGAGCCAAGCTGCTGCACCGAAAGGTTACGGTAGTTTATGTATTTGCGCCCGTCTGGCGTCACCTCGAAAGAAAGCGCGTCGATCACACGGGCCATGACCGCATCGGGGATGCGGATATTGGTCAGGATCGCATGGCGCTCCTGGTCGAAAAGACCGCCATTGTAGGGCGGCAAGCCGATCGAAGCGTCCCCCTGGTCGATCGCCATGAACAGATCGGCCATCGCGCCCCAATAACGCGCGGCGGTTTCCGAGAAGACATCGTTTTTGTCTTTGCGTTCTTTGACATCGAGGCGCACTTTGTTGCGCAGCCCGTAGTCGTCATAGCGCGTGTCCTTGACCGGCAAGAGGTCGCGGTCTTCGGCATAGAGAATGAACAAGAGCCGATAGAGCAGGATCAGTGCGGCTTGGCGCACCTCCTGAAGATCAGCCTCGGGCGCGGCCTTGACTATGGCGCGCACCAGGTCGGGAAACACCTCCCCGAAAACCTTGTTGGAAAGGTCTTCAGCAACGCGCTCTTCGTAGAATTTGCCTTCTTCGAGGGCTTTCTCGTGGAAGGTGTGCGGATCAGCGCCCGCAGGCACGAAGGCTTCACGCCGGAAGATCAGCAAAAAGACCTTCAGCCAGTGACGGCGATCGGCCTCATTGAGCGCGAAAAGCCCTTCATTGTGCCCAGGCAGATCAAGGATCGCCGCGATGTCGAGCTCGAAGAACTGTTCGGAGACGGATCGCGCGCCCGAGAAATAAAGCCGCCATTTCGAGCCGTTGGTCAGAATGCCCCAACGCAGCGCGCCATTGGTAATGTCGTCGATGCGGCGCAGGTAGCGGAGCATCTGAGTTGATGGGGCGGTTTCTTCACCTCGTCGGCCGGAGCGGCGATCGAGGGGGCGTGCCCATCTTTTGGATTCGACCACGGCGCGGCCGAACTCATAGCGCTTCCATTCTTCGGGGAAGCCGTTCGCCTTGGCCTTCGTCTCCGCGGCCTCGAAGAGCAAACCATCGGGCACGTCTTCGCGTCCCTTCGGTGAAAGGTTTTGTTGACGTAGCGATTCCGTCCAGCCAAGCGCTTCAAGAATTGGCCAGATTAGGTCATCTTCGGTCTGGCTTTCGTTGGGTGTTTGGGTAATTGGGAAGCTGTCAAAATGGCCGCGAACGCTCTCGCCAAACTTTTCAAGATCAGCATCGTTGAGTGCGCTCCACTCCGAAACTTCCTGAATGGACTCGGTCAAAAAATCGGAAGTAAATAGGCTGCCTTGGCTGGCGATCTCACTGCTCAAATCGAGAAGTCCTTGTTGTTTTTGGCAACCTAACAGTCGGAATTTTCCAATGCACTCTCAAATCAAGCCAAGGGAGAGCTATTCAGACGAAATCGGGCACGTTTTCTTCAAAGCTGTTCAATTGAATTGCTACGCGTGGGCTCCATTGTCGTGGGTCAGCGAGAAAGAAATGCCTTCGCGCTGCTTCAAGCGCGACACCATCGCCAGCAGATTGTCTGCGCGCGGGTTGCCCTTGGCGCTGAGCATACGCATCAGGCTTTTGGGGTCCTTGTCCATATCTTGCGCCAAGGCCTCGAAGCCAACTGTGGCGTTGACATAGTCGCGCAGCAGCACCTTGCCGGTCTCCAGATCGTCGCTGAGCATCGCCTCAACGGCTTCGCGGAACAGCCCTGCACGAAACTCAGGGTCGCGCTCGGCGCGGGCTTTGATCGTGTCTTTGAAGTCTTTCGTCAGGGGCATGTCAGTCGCCTTTCTCTTTGCGGGCCTTATAGTCTTCCCAATACGCTTTGGCCTGCTCTATGTCCTTTGACTGGCGCTTCTTGGTCCCACCACAAAGCAGGATCACAAGCGTATCGCCGTCCTTGCCAAAATAGACACGGTAGCCGGGGCCGAAGGTGATGCGCCGCTCTGACACGCCTTGGCCGACTGGCTTCACGTCGCCAAGGTTTCCGGTCTCGATCCGTGCAAGCGCCGTGCGCACCTTCAATGCTGCCGCCGTATCCAGACCATTGAACCAATCGTCGAACGGTGTTTTTCCCGCCTCGGTAACATAGACAACAAGCTTATTCATTGCGACCATTGGTGACATATACGTTACCATATGTCAATCGAATTTGCCCCCTCAATGCGTCATCCCTCGTTCCATCTCGACCTCTCGCTCCCCTAGCTCTGTCTCAAGCTCTCTTCGGCGGCTTTCACTAATTTCAAGCTGGTCTCGAGTTGCGTGCGCAGCTTCCCGTAGTTCGAGCCCTCGCTCAACAAGCCGTGCAACGCAGCCACGGACGCCGTTTGCGATTGAATGAGCACTGACACGCAGGCGGCCAATCCATCCATCTGGCTCTGCATCCTGGTCGTCGAGCGTTCCTCTAACCCGCTCAATTCCTTTGCTGAGACCTCGCAGGCCGTCACCAACCGCTCGACGCAGGCGAGCAAGTCGCGTTCCAAGGCTGTCAGGGGTGTCGTCATCTAATTCTCCTCGATTTTGATGCAGGTCACTGATCTGCCGCCCAGCGTGCAGGTCCTCAACCGCGTCTTGGTCGGGTCCAGCACCAACCAGGTCCCGTCCTCCCTGTCGATCCGCGTTAGGCCCATGTCCGTCAGTTCCGAGCTGGCCAGCATCAGCGTCCAAAGTAAGCTCGCGGCCATCATCGAGACGATCCCCACCAAGAATGTCCCCGTGATCAGCCAGGGTGAGATCGTCAGCCAGCTCTTGTTCTGTCGCAGAAAGCTGCGGGTATCGGTCTCGATTGTACGCTGCGCGTTGGTCGCAATGCTGTTCAAATCGGTCCTGAAGCTCTCCAGCTGGGATGCCATCGAGGCGGCGTAGTCCTGCCGGATCGTGTCCAGCTCGGCGTTCAACTTCTCGCTCAGCCGTGTCGGCTTGCCAGTCTTCATGGAAAATCTCTCCTTTCAAACGCCAGCGCTCGCTGGTGTCGGGGTCTTGAGCAGTAAGGTAGGCTTTGCCTGCGCGCGGGATGTCGAAGCCCGCATCGACGAGCGCGTCGAGCATGCTGGCGCGGTCTGTGATTAGGCCGACGCTGATCTGGTCTTGCAGCCACGCGTGCAGCTCGTCACGGCCTTGGGCGCGGGTTGGGGTCTCGATGGTATCACGGACCTCTTGGGTGCGCTCCAATTCCATCGGGTCGGCCCATCCGTGGCGTTGGTTCATCACGTCGCTCAGACTGTCGAAGGCGTTCTGATAACCCGGCGGCGCGATGTTCAGGCTCCGCCCCGAGGTCAGCTCCAGGCGCGGCGTGCAGAAGTGAAGTTCGACACGGTCTTCGTGGGTATGTCGGACCCAGAGCACGTCATAATGCGTCGGGTCCAGCCCCGCGAAGGCCAAACGCTCGAAATTGTCCATGACCTCGGCCTGCTGTTCCTCGGTCGGGGCGTCGGTGGCGGCAAAGCTGATCACACCCGCGCGGTAGGTCCATTGGTGGCGGCTGGCGTCGATCAGGGCTTCGGTGCGGTCGGGGTTGCCGCGCAGGACCTCGGGCAAGGGTTCGCGCGTGACGGTCATCGGTTGGCCGTCTGCATCGCGGATCAGGTCGCGGTTGTCGTCATAGGCCAGCACCTTGTCCGCGATGAGGTAGCCGACCGGACCAGCACCCGCGCCTTTGCCGTTGCGGAAGAACTTGATCAGCATCGGCGCGACGCCTCGATGATCTGGGCAAGCTGGCGTTCGATGGTCAGCAGGCGGCGGGCAACGGTCAGTGCGTCGAGGTCAACGCGGCCAGCCAGCATCGCACGGTTTAGCCAGCGGGCGATCTGATTGAGGTTGCCGCCGATGCGCCCGACCGCCAGCACCAAAGCGGGATCAACGCGCGGGATAGGCTTGCGACGGCGCGCCTCGGTCAGGCCAAGCGCCTCCCGCAAGAGGGTCGCAGCGGGCAGGCCAGCAGCCTCGGCCTTGGCGCGCAACTGGGCCTTCTCTGCCGCTGTGCACCGAAAGACGAAGGTCTCGGTCAGCGGCTCTTTGGTGCGGGCTTTGCCCGCGCCGGTGGGGTTCGAAGGGGAGGCGTGCCGCCCCTCGCAAGGTCCCGTGTCATCGGCGTAGCCGTATGACATGGGTCGCCTTGCTGTTTGCTCTTCGGTGGGATCGGTTGCGGTCATGATCTGAGGCCTGCGGCTTGGATTTGGGCCTGCGTCACCAGCTTCGACGCCAGCAGTCCGTCGATCTGCTTGGCCGTGATGTGTTTGCACATGGGGCTGCGATCACTGATCCAGCAGGCCAGCCGCGCATGGTGGTCAGCCGCCAGCGCCGCCGCCTTTTCGCGGTCTTCTGCCAGCTTCTCGACATAAGCCTGCCAGCGCCGCGACCGGAACCAGTTGTCAGAAAAGCAGACCTTGGAACGGGTAAACCCTGCACTGTCGGTCGCGTAGGCTTGGACCGCTCGCAACAAATCCTCTGGTGCGATCCCTTCCTTCATTGCCTGTCCGATCTGGGCTAGACAGTTCGCTTTGCCGCGCAATCGGTCGAGCGGGTAAGCTGCTAAAATCTTCTCAGCCTCCACCGCCTCGCGCTCGCGCTCGCGCGAAGGAGGTTCTTTCTTAGGTTCAATGGTAAGGTTCCTGTCCCGATTTGAGACTACCCCCGTCTCACCTCCGGGACTTTTCCCTCCCATTTCTGAGACGTTTCTCCCCGTCTCATTTTGAGACACAACCCCATCAGGAGCGCTGCCCCCACCCTTGGGACGCGCGCTCGGACCAAGGGTAATGTCGAGGTGCAGCTCATACTGGTTGGCACCGCGCCCGCCGTCGCCATCCCCACGGGCATGCCGCGTGACAAGGCCACACTCCTCCAAGGTGGCCATATGCCGAAACAGCGTTGCGCGGCCCATCTCGCATTCGTCCGCCAAACGCTGTGCGCTTGGATTGCATTGGCCGGTTTCCTTGTTGTGGAAGTCCGCCAGTTGAATCAGTACGATCTTGGCGGCTGGCTTCAGGCCCTTGACGTTCGCGGCCCAGATCAAAGCCATGCCACTCATGGCTTTGAGCCTGCCAAAACACGGGTATCAGGTTCGTTTATTGTTCGACAAATGTCCTGATACTTTTTCGCCCCTAAGCGCTTGTTTTTGTGACGAAATACACTGGATTGCAAATCCGTGTACACCGGTTCGATTCCGGTACTCGCCTCCAATACCTCCACTGACTTGTGGTACTTTTTCTTTCTTCGTGGTCCAGTATCCAACCAAAATTTGGGTTTTTCGTGTTTCGATCTGGTTCTGCTCCATCCGACTGCGAGCATTCTGGGCATATGCCGCCAGCTTGCGTTCAGGCAACATCCCGCCGTACTTCCTTGGCATCTTCATCTCGAAATGATCAGAATTGGCGGCCTGAACCATTGGCCCCAGCCATTTGGGTACAGACCTTTTTTGTGGTCAGATTGCGATCAGGGACGGCCAGACGGGCCCTTTGCGCGGCTTGAGCAAAGCAGCCGGGCGGCATCATCGGGGGTGGCGCGAACGGTTGGAGCCAACCCAAAAGGAAGGCCCGAACGCTTTTGAAAGCGTTCGGGCCCCTTGCTTTTGTCAGGCCGCTGATCACGACCTCAGCACGATCAGCATCGTTCGTCCGTCGCGCCAGATCGTCAGGGCGACGGCGCCGGGTGCGTCTTCGAGCGCCCGATCGATCTCGCGGATCGTATCGACCGGCTGCCGGTTCACCGCGGTGATCACGTCACCGGCTTCAAGACCGGCACGCGCCGCACGACTTGTGGCGGCGACCTCGTCCACGACGACGCCATCGACCTCGCCCCACGCGGGGTGAGCACGGTCAAGCGCGGACAGACGGACACCCGCCAAGGCGTCGTGTGCCCCCTGATCGCGAGCGGCAACCCGCCATCCGCCACCATCAGCAAGGCTGACTTGCGTGGTTTTGCGATCACCATCGCGCAGATAGACGATTTCGACCTCGTCGCCCGGACGGCGCAAACCGATCTTTTGACGCAGATCCGATGAACCCTCGACTGTTTCGTCGTCGACGGCCACGATCACATCCCCCGCGGTAAGACCCGCCTGATCCGCCGGTGTGTCAGGTTCAACGGAAATCACGATTGCACCGGTCAACTCATCAATGGCAAGCGCCTCGGCAAGATCGGGTGTCAAATCCTGGATCGTGACACCAAGCCGACCCCGTTGAACCTCGCCGAACTCGATCAGTTGGTCCATGATACCGAGAGCCATGTTGACCGGCACGGCAAACCCGATCCCGACATTGCCGCCACCGTTAGGCGCAATGATCGCCGTATTGATGCCGACCAGTTTGCCGTCCAGCGTGATCAGCGCACCACCGGAATTGCCTGGGTTGATCGAGGCGTCTGTCTGGATGAAGTCCTCATAGCCTTCTGGGTTGATTCCAGACCGGCCAAGCGCTGACACGATCCCGCTTGTCACGGTTTGACCCAGACCGAACGGGTTGCCGATCGCCACGACAAAATCGCCAACCAGAAGGTCTTCGGAATTGCCAAGGGGCACGTCTTTCAAATCGTCGGCGTCGATCCGCAGGACCGCGATATCCGTTGCCGGGTCGCGCCCTATCAGTTCAGCTTCAAGGCTTCGGTTGTCACGCAGCGTGACCCGGATATCCTCGGCGTTCTCAATTACATGATTGTTGGTCAGGATATACCCTTCTTCAGCGTCCACGATCACGCCCGATCCTGCGCTCATCTGCCTTTGTGGCGGCATTTGCTCCAACGGAGGCAGGAAGGGTTGAAAGAACGGGTCGCGCAACAGCGGCGTCATCTGCGCAGGCCGTTCAGACGTCACGGCGATGTTGACGACCGCATCGTCCACGGCGTCAATCACGGGGGCGATGGTTGGAATGCCGCGCGCATCCGCCCCCACGGAAGCCAGCTGAGCCATCGCGGGTGCCGACAAGCCAGCCGCCAGTACGAGCACGAAAGCTTTAAGAGATTTCAACATGGTTCAAGTCTCCGGATTCGGTCCCGCCGAGTAGCACCCGGCGGGGCACCTCACTATTTGCATGTCAATTGAAGATGCGTTCGCGCAACTGGTCGAAACGGCCAGAGATGGCGTCCAGAATACCGCCGGTATCCTTTTGCGCCTCGATCTGTTCCTCGAGCGCGTCGAGGTCGTCATGGATATCTTCGAAGTCGCGTTCGCGCCCATAGCCCAGCGCCTCGGCTATCTCGAGTTCCTGCCGCGCGGCCCGCACATAGTCGCTGGGCGTCAGGTCGGCGTGGGCGTCATCGCCGTCTTTCTCAGCTTCGCCTTGCAGGATGTCTTCTGCGGCCTCAATCATGGCCTCTGCACGCAGCGGTGGCAGAGGAACGGCCGTTTCCTCGATGACCTGCGTACCCAAGGCCGTGTTCAGCACGGTCAACGCCTCTTCGGTTTTGCCATCGTCAAGCAGCGCCGTGGCCTCGAGAATAGCATCAGGATAGGTGGCCAGAGGCAGGCTTGTCGTTTGAATCACCACTTCCGATGCGAAGTTGCTCAGCAGCCTGCGCGCCTTCTGGAACTCACCATCGTCGACAAGATCCTCGATCCGGTTTCCGGTATCCTTGATGGATTGAAGCGACCCGAGGACATCGTAGGTGATGTAATTGACATCCACCGGCGCCAAGGCCAGACCGGGTTCACGAGCGACCACCGTTTCAAGCTTGCCGGTTGCCGCCGCAAGAGCAGCCAAGGCGGCTTCGGTGTCGCCTTCTTCAATTGCCGTGATCGCCCGGTGCGTTTCATCCAGTGCGCTGATGGCTTCTTCGATAAGAGCCGTCCGCTTGTCAGAGAGTTGGGCGTCAGTCTCATCGGTGACGCTGTCTTCGACCTGCGTGCGTCCTTCAAGATCAAAAGCTGCTTCGGGATCTGCGGTGTCCTGTGCCCAAGAGACGGAGCTCATGGCCATAACCGCTGCCAGAGCTGTACTGGCGAGAATAGATTTTCTGGTCATTTTTGTCTCCTTTCTTCTGCATGGGGTTTGGTGATGCCCGGCGGCCCGAGTGCCGCCGGGCTGTTCTTGAAGTCAGGCCTTTTTGACCTCGATCTGTTTGACCTTGGCCTTGGCTTCGGGCGTTTGCGGCAACTTGATGGTCAGCACACCATTCTTGAAGCTGGCATCGGCCTTTTCGCCATCCACCGCCGGTGGCAGCGGGATCGTGCGGTAGATCGCGCCATAGCTGCGCTCGGAGAGGCAATAGCCCTTCTTCTCCTCTTGCCGTTCGATCCGTTTCTCGCCCTTCACCGTCAGCATGTCCTCTGTGACCGAGACCTCGATGTCCTTCATGTCCATGCCGGGCAGTTCGATCGAGACTTCGATTGTGTCATTGGTTTCGACCACGTCGGATTTGGCTTCGCCGTGGCCCCAGGGCCAGTCGAAATCGCCAAAGCGGTTCTGGAAGCCCTCGAAAACCCGGTTCATCTCGTGTTGAAGGGCGGCAATCGGGTTGTGCTCTTCCGATTTTGGCTCGGGCGCATGGTCCTTGCGCGCCCATGGGATCAGGTCCTTGATTTGCATAGGTCTTCTCCTTTTGTTGATCAAACGCCTTTCACTGCGATCTTCTTGGGCTGGGCCTCGGCTGCACGCGGCAGCGTCAGTGTCAGCACACCGTTGACAACCGATGCGTCGATCTTGTCGGGGTCGAAATCGTCTGACAGGGTAAAGCTGCGTTCGAAATCGCCTTCGCCATATTCCGCATAGGCCAGTTGCAGCGTTTCGGGCGCGGTCGGTTGTACCTTGCCGCGGATCGTGAGCACGCGTTTTTCCAGCGTGACGTCCACGTTTTTGGCGGCCACCCCCGGCATCTCGAGCATCAGCGTCACGCCATCGGGCGTCTCCATGATGTCCGCCAGAGGCCGGTAGATACGAGCACCGCTGGTGGTTTCCGGCGCTTCGGTCGGGGTTTTTTCGGCGGTTTGAGTGACTTCATTGGTCATTGTCTCATCCTCCTCTTATACGGCCTTGATCTCGATTTTCTTCGGCTTGTCCTCTTCGGGTCGCCCGATCACGACATGCAGAACGCCGTCGGCCATCCTGGCCTCGACCTTGTCTTCGGTGGCCGCGAACGGCAGCTTGATGGAGCGTGTGAACTTGCCGTAGCCACGCTCGCTGCGATGCCACTTCGCACCTTCGGGCAAGGTTGGCACCTTGCGTTCCCCCGACAATGTAAGGACGTTGTTTTTGACCGAGATGTCGATGTCCGCAGCGTCAACACCGGGCAGTTCCGCAGTGATCGCGATGGCGTCATCACCCTGCCAGACGTTCACGGCCGGAAAAACAGATTGTGCCGTCCGGTTCGGTATGAAGCGATCAACATCGCGCATCATGGAGCGCATGAGCGCAAACGGATCGTTACGACGGATATAGGATGGGTAGTACATGTCTCGCCTCCTTCGCTTCCAATCGATGACGTGACGAAGGTCACGTCGGATCGAAACGCCCACGGAGGACGGCCATGAGAAAAGGGACGCCGCGCCAAGCGGCGGTCGGTGTCAATCGCGTTGCCCAATCGTTCCCGTACAGGCGAACGAGCGGCGGTCCGCTGTCTCAGCCGAACCTTTTCTGCGTATCCGTGAAACCCCAAACTGGGCGTTTCGAGTCATAGAAAGTAAAGGTTTTTTTCAACTTCAAGAGCCCGCCAGGAAAAAATTTTCAGGCAAAAATCTCTCGGGCAAAAACCGGACCGTCCGGCGCTTCGGGCCGCATCGGAAACGGCCGCACGAACGAAAGCTTGGCTTGCCCACCGTCAAGGGGCCTCGGACGCATGCTACCTTGATTGGGGGAGTTGTACTGATCAGAGAGGGACTGGAAATACCGCAGCGGTGCAGAACCATGTTCGAGTCAGTCGAGCCGCCAGACCAGGCCAAAGGCTTGATGGCGCGAAATTCATCCTGCGCCAACGCGTTGGAATCATGAAGAACAACTGCGGTCACAGCGTCAATCTGAGACGCGTGAAAATCAAAGCCCGGTATTGACAGAACCCTTCTTCATTCACACATCTCGGGCGCAAGCCATATGCTATCAATTCCTACACTGGCAGAAGGTATGCTTACCGATGATGCACAAGACGGATGATCTGGTCAGCACTCTGTTTCACGACCTTGCAGACTTGATCCGAAATTGGATCTGCGCTGCCACTTTCGGCCTGAATTTGGCGCATGTACGCTGCGACGTCTCAACCGGGCCGAACTTGAAACAGCGCTGGCCCGCGAACTGCCGGCCGGGTTTGTCGCGGGCGGTGACCGGGTCGAAGTGACTTGGTCGGCGGACGCACAGAAGACCGCCCAAAGCACGAAAGCCTGAGGACGCCCGAGAGGGCGCCTGACACGACCGCGCAAAAGCCCGAAAGGCGAAGCGGTTGACGCCGAGCCGAAGGCGAACAGCGACGGTGAGGTCGTATTGAACGCCGACGACGACGCTGTGACGTCAGTTTGGAAGAAAAACCGGATTGGGTGCGGATTCGCCCTCAGTCCGCACACCTGGCAAAGCCACTGGAATTACCCGTGATTGATGGAGTGTGCGATGAAGATCAAAATCAGATACGACAACCTGCAAGAAGCGGACCGCAACTGTGCCGAGGATGAAATCGGCAAAATCCGTGATGCGGTTGCACGCGTTTTGCCGCGAATGGAACCAGGCCTTCAACGCCTCGAAGGTCATATCCGCAAGGCCGCGAAAGGCCACCGCTATGCCGTAAGCCTGCGCCTGCATCTGCCGTCCGCAACCCTGGTTTTCAGGAAAGAGACAACCGACTTTGCCGCCCTGCTGGCAGAGGCGCGTGACGCCTTGATACGACAGGTTCGCAGGCATCTGGCCCATTTGCGCCACTTCCATAAATGGCGCAGACAGGTGCGCCGGGACATCCTGGCCAAACACAAGGCGATCGAAGAGGACACGCAACGTCGCGAGCACCGCGACCTCTTCTTTGAAATGATCGAGCACCATCTTGACCTTGTTTGGAACTACGCGTCGCGCGAGCTGGCCTATCGCGAAGCAAACGGGGACCTTCCGGCAGGTGCGTTGTCCTTGCAGGATGCGGTCGATGCCATTCTGCTCAACGGGGTGGAAGCGTTTGAAAAACGCCCGCCGAATATGGGCATAAAGGACTGGCTGCTTCAACTGAGCATTCGGACGCTGGATGCTCAATCGCGTCAAATCAGGAATACCAAGTTGGCGGACGCCGTCGCTCTGGATGACAATCCTCCGTCATCCTCAACAGACCCGACGGAAGCAGACCAGGAATTCTACGAGTTCTTTCAACCCGACGACGCGCCGACGCTTGAAACCCTGATCCCGTATCCCGGAACGGGATCAACCGAGGATCACTACGCCGAGCGTGAAACGGCACTTGCCTTGCACGCTGCGGTCGCCGAACTGCCGTCACTCTGGCGTCATGCGCTGGCCCTGGTGCACATCGACGAGTTGCCGGAATACGTCGTGGTTGAAATCCTGGGAATCTCACCGGTTGAACTCACCGACATTCTTGTGGATGCCCGGCGCTACCTCAAGGCGCGCCTGGCGGATCGGCCGGATGCGAATAAGCTGCAAAGCGACACGGCCCTGGACGCGGCACTTCGCGGGAACAGTTTAAGGGAACCGAGCGCAGATGCTCAGCACCTGATTGCGTCCCGATATCGCGGGACTTGCACGACAAGCTCCAACCCGCAAGCTGTTTGATGGCACTTCAAAAGGAGGCACGGCAATGACTGACGCCGCTCTGACTGAAGCACGTCAAAACTGTTCGCTTTCGAAGAACCGGACGGCCTTTCCATGGCGAGAGACTATCGCTTGGGTTCTTGCCGTCCTTGCACGGCTGATGCCTGCCCAAGGCGTATTGTCCCTGACGGTCCTGTTCGGGTGCGCCCTCATATGGATCTTGTTCTCAACACCTGTCGGCAGCGTTCTGGCCCTGGGCTGGTTGCCTGGAACCCACGCAGCGATCTTTGGTGCCGCCATGATCCTTCTGGCGTTGAAACCGGGAATCCTTGATACATCGGATGACGCGCCCGGCGCCGCAGTTTCGGCCTGATGGACGAAAAGGGAATGATTGTGATGACAGGACAGCATTGGCACAACCGACCGCCATTTGACCCCAGGATACCGGGCACCGATCTGCGCTGGAAAGAGGTGCCGAGAGTCCGGATCTACCGGCCTGCGAAATCGGCGACACAATCGGCGCCACGCAAACACGACTGGATTCTCGAGTTCGAACCGTTTCGCGCAAAAGCATTGGACTCACTGACGGAATCGACACTCGGCAGGGATCCGTTCCGGCAGATCCGGTT
Source organism: Ruegeria sp. YTSA144 (assembly GCF_059610125.1). NCBI lineage: Bacteria > Pseudomonadati > Pseudomonadota > Alphaproteobacteria > Rhodobacterales > Roseobacteraceae > Ruegeria > Ruegeria sp. YTSA144. The sequence continues at coordinate 74,569 of NZ_JBXWNA010000011.1, read as the reverse complement.
GACCTTCCCAGACCGTGAAAGCGCAATTGCCCATGCCGAGAACAACGATTGGCGCTATGACCTGCGTGATGATCCGGCCACCAGACGCAGCCTCGGGCCTCGGCGGTTCTGGTGGGAAGAGGTTCCGGCCAGCAAGGGGTCCGATGCGCCCGGCTCGTGGAGCATCGACACCGGGCGCCACCCAAAAAGCGCGCACAGGCTCTTTCGTGGCGTGGACGCACCCGGCACGTTCGACGCTTCTGGTGGCACACTCAACGGCCCCATGGACCCCGTGCCAGAGGCAAGTCTCGCGTCCTTTCCCGCCTCGGACGCGCCCGAGTGGACCGGTACGACACCGGCAACCGGGGCGTCCAAACCGTGATTGATCTGGCTGTCGTCTCCGTCGTTTTACTTGTCACTGCGGCACTCGTTCACCCCAGGGTCAGCAAATCGATCGGGTGGCGTGCGATCGTCACGCCGCTCGCGTCAATCATCGGAAGCGGGTTTCTGGTCATCGGCCCCATACTCGACACGTCTTTTGGTTACCTTGCGCCGGTGGCGATGGCCCTTCTGTGTGTGGTCGCATACGCCTTTGGCGCCGCCATTCGCCGCAACATACTGCGTCTAGAGCAGACCCCGGATCGTTCCCGGGCCGAGAATATCCTTGATGCGTCCGCTTCGTGGGTTCTGGCAGGTGCATATACAATCTCGGTCGCTTATTATCTCAACCTGCTGGGCGCGTTCTCGGTAAGCTTGACGCCTTATGACGAGCCCAACGCAGCGCGGCTGGTCACGACCGCAACATTGATCCTCATTGCCTATGTTGGATGGACACGCGGCTTTGCAGCCCTTGAGGGGATGGAAAAGTTCACCGTCACTTTGAAACTGGCGATCATCGCCGGGCTTCTGGTCGGGCTTGGCGTCCATTTCGGACGGACCGCAGCAGCAGGCGAACTTCTGATCAACACGCCTCTGACGACTGGTTGGTCAGGCCTGGCGTTGCTTTTCGGTCTGATCGTAACGGTTCAGGGGTTTGAAACATCCCGATACCTGGGCAAGGAGTACGACGCAGCAACCCGCGTCGCGTCCATGAAACGGGCCCAGTGGATCGCAACCGCAATCTACATGATCTATATCGGGATGCTGAGTTATGTGTTCGCCGCCGGGACGATACCGTTCAGCGAGACCGCAATAATCGACCTGATGCAGATCGTCGCACCGATCCTTCCGGCCCTGCTTGTTGGGGCCGCAATTGCCGCGCAGTTCAGTGCGGCGGTAGCCGATACCGCCGGGTCAGGTGGTCTTCTGTCAGAGCTGACCAGAAACCGGATCACCGCACGAGCAGGATATATTTTGCTTGCAGGCGTCGGTGTGGCCCTGACATGGACAGCGAACGTGTTCGAGATCATCACAATCGCGTCGCGCGCCTTCGCCTTGTACTATGCCATACAGGCGGCCATCGCGGCTTTGGGTTGTTGGAAGCGCGAACAAAACACCAAGGCGATCTGCTTTTTGGGATTGGCTGTCCTGGGGCTTGTCATCGTGGTCGCCGGGACACCTGTTGCGGTGTGAATTGCTTGGGGCATCCAGCTTCGCGCCGGCCCCGGCACGGCACACAATGCGGAAACGGCAGACAGGCAACCGTGCCCGCCCCGCCCGGCTCATGCGTTATGTTTACCGCCGGCTGAGATTCGAACCTTGCCCAAGATCGGTCAGCGCTGTGCGCATCCCAAAGCAATGCAGGGAAAGCCTACCTTGCCGCAGTGTCAGGGCGAGGTTTCTTCATTCGCTTCACTCTCTGGTCCGCAACAAGCGCATCATAGGCTTGGAACAAGCAGCAATCGCACCGCAATTTGCGACCAGTTCGACGGTAAGCGGATGGTCTTTGAACCAGCCATTTTCAATCAAAGCGCAGGACCGACCAATCGGTCGCTCAACGCCCGTTCCGGTGAACTCATCCTGTTTCGGAAACGTCAAAAAGCGTATCCAGGATCGGACAGTCGGGAACATCACCTCGGCTGCATTCTGCCGCCATCGCTTCCAGCGCGTCCTCCAACCGATGCAGGGCCTGTATCTTCTCTTTGACCGACGCGAGGTGATTGACCGTCATGGAGTGAACCTCGCCACAGGTAAAGTCGCGTCGATCCACCATTTCCAGCAGCGCGCGGATTTCTTCGATGCTGAATCCGATTTCCCGTGAACGCTTAATGAAAGACAAGCGCTTGAGTTGGTCGTGGTTGTATTGGCGGTTGCCCCCCGCCGTTCTGTCGGGTTTCGGCATGATCCCAATGCGTTCGTAATACCTGATCGTTTCAATATTGACGCCTGTGTGCTTCGACATCGCGCCTATTGGATAGCCTCGCGCGTTCGTGAACTCGGCCATCGAAAAACCCTCTTGCTTCTGTAGCTGCTACAGATCCTATCTTGCATCTCGAAACTTGAAAAGCGGGTTCTCGAATGACTGATGCACTTGATGTCGATCTCAAACAGGTCGGCCCCGAAACGAAAAAGGCGCGCATGATTGCGGCTGGCGGTGTTCTTGGCGCCCTTGCGGCGTCAACCTGCTGCGTCGTTCCCCTGATCCTGTTCAGCCTTGGTATCTCCGGTGCCTGGATCGGCAATTTGACCGCGCTCGAGCCCTACAAGCCGATCTTCATTGCAGTCACACTTGGCTTCCTCGGCTACGGCTTCTGGATGGTTTATCTCAAACCCAGGGCCTGTGCAGAAGGCGAAGCCTGCGCGCGCCCTCTTCCCAATCGGCTGGTGAAATCCGCGCTTTGGGTATCGACAGTTCTCATCATGATTGCGTTGTTCTGGAATTGGATCGCGCCGATCGTCGCCCCCATTCTTCTTGGTCTGTGAAAGGAACCAAAATGAAACTCTACACGCCTGTCTTGACCCTCGTCGGCCTGTTGACCGCGGCTCCTGTACTTGCAGCAGAGCAAACCGTGACATTTTCGGTGCCTGGTATGCATTGCCCCAGTTGCCCCTTTATCGTTGAATCGGCAATGGGCAGCGTCGAAGGCGTCACACAGGTGACGGCGAATTCTGACACGTTGACGGCGGAAGTCGTCTTTGATGACGCCGTTGCGAGTGTTGAGGACATTGAATTTGCATCAGCCGCGGCCGGGTATGAAGCCCAGCTTGTCACCGCTCCGTCCGATTCCTGATCGCAGCCCATGAAGGACAGATCCGCAGGCGGCATTCTTGCCTTCATCGTTGCAGCCCCGGTGATCGTGATTTGCTGTGGCGGACATGCCGCCGTGGTGATGTCCCTGCTGAGCGGAGCAATCGGAACGGCGACCGGCCTTGATGTTCTCACTACCCTGCTGATCGCCGTTGGAACCGCGTGGTCCTTCTTTCGGTTCGAACAATCCTTCGAAGCCGCCGGGATCATGACGCCGAAGATCGAAATGCCAAGGAAACCTCGTGAACAACAAACTTCTCAAAACGGGTATCATCGGCGCTGTCATCGCCGCACTTTGCTGCTTTACACCCTTGCTGGTTGGTCTTCTCGGCATCGTCGGTCTGTCCGCTGTCGTTGGATATCTTGACTACGTTCTCATGCCTGCCCTCGCGATATTCATTCTGATTACAATCTACGCGCTGATCCGTCGCGCGCGAAACACGACTTCCTGAAAGGCCGTTCCATGTCTGACTGTTGCAAACCCGAAAAATCCGGCTCTGACCGGTTTGACCTTGTCGTCATCGGCGCAGGGTCTGCCGGTTTTTCTGCCGCCATCACGGCTGCGGAAGAAGGCGCGCGTGTCGCGCTGGTCGGATATGACACGATTGGCGGCACATGTGTGAACGTCGGTTGTGTCCCGTCCAAGGCCATGATCCGCGCGGTCGAAACGCTGCACGTTGCGAAAGCGGCCCGCCGCTTTGACGGGGTGGAAGCATCCGCCAAAATCTCTGACTGGAAGGCGCTGATTGCTCAGAAACAAGCCCTGGTAGATGATCTTCGGGCTGCAAAATACGTCGATGTGCTGCCAAACTATGAGGCTGTGACTTACATTGAAGGTCAGGCAGTGTTTCAGGAAGACGGTTCCATTCAGGTTGGCGACCGCAACCTGAAAACCGCGAAAGTCATCATTGCAACCGGATCAACTCAGCACGTGCCCGACATTCCCGGCCTGGCCGAGATCGAATGGCTGGACAGCACGTCCGCCTTGCAGCTCGATAAACGGCCCGCGTCCCTCATGGTTATGGGTGGGGGTTACATCGGTGTCGAGATTGCACAGGTCTTTGCACGCGCCGGTGCGGACGTCACGATTGTATCACGCAGGGGGCTGTTGCCCGAAGCCGAACCCGAGATTAGTGCGGCACTCACCGACGCCTTCACAGCGGAAGGCATCACGGTGCTTGATGGCCTGTCCTACGACCGGTTGGAAGCCATGGATGGCCTAGTTCGGTTGCACGCCACCCGAAACGGCCAGCCGGTGACAGTGGATGCAGAAAAACTGATGCTGGCGACAGGGCGTGTCCCGAACACCGGATCCCTCGCGCTTGATGTCGCAGGGATTGCGACGGACGAAAGAGGCGGAGTAATCGTCGATCCCGCGATGAACAGTTCCCGCGAGGGTGTATATGCCGCTGGTGACGTAACCGGCAATGACCAGTTCGTCTATATGGCTGCCTATGGCGCAAAGCTGGCGGCAAAGAATGCCATGAACGGAAACTCGCTGAGCTATGACAATAGCGTCATGCCTTCTGTGGTCTTTTCTGATCCTCAAGTCGCCAGCGTCGGTGCAACTGAAGCGCAGGCTGCTGCTCAGGGCCATGACGTCATCACATCCGTATTGGGCCTGGAGCACGTCCCACGCGCGCTTGCGGCCCGCGATACGCGCGGCCTGATCAAGCTGGTGGCGGACAAACAAAGCAAGAAACTGCTTGGTGCCCATATCATCGCGCCCGAAGGATCAGACACAATCCAGACCGCTGCGATGGCTCTGAAAATGGGTATGACCTACGACGACTTGGGTGACATGATCTTTCCATACCTCACGACGGTCGAGGGCCTGAAACTGGCCGCGCAGACATTTGAGAAAGACGTTGGCAAGCTGTCCTGCTGCGCGGGCTGACAGCCGCTTTTGCTCGCAGCTCTAATCTTGTTCGGGCAACCGCAAAAGACCCTTGGGCAAGTCGTGTGCTGCGGGCTTTCACATTTCCGGATCGTCTGTTGTCCGGGTCGTGTTTCAACCCCTTCCGTTTGCTCTGCTTCGACCATGTGAGGACTGCACCTCTCATGCCAGGTTCGGGGGCTGCCTCATGCAAATTGGCAAACGCCTCCATCTGACCGGTTCGTCAAACAAGGTCCTTACCATTACTCAAGCCGCCATTCCTTGAGAAATATAATGTCCCCAGATGAGCGAAAAACGAAACTTCATGACAAGCGGGGAAGGATGAACTAGGAATCTAACAAAGAAAAAGTTCTGGACGTATTGTGGAACACATTGCCTTTACCTTCGAGATGGGGGTCGTTTGCACCCTTCTGGCTTTCACCGTTTTCTTGTTCGTTTCCGAGATCATCAGGATCGACCTTTCCGCCATATTGGTTCTGGTTCTCATAGGTTTGCTCAGCTACGCGCCCGGGCTGGGAAATCTGGCGGATGTCACCCTTCTGTTCGACGGCTTCGCATCCAATGCCGTAATCTCGATCATAGCGGTCATGATCGTCGGGGCTGGTCTGGACAAGACGGGGATCATGAACAAGGTGGCTGCCGTCATCCTCAAATACGGCGGCAAATCGGAAGGCAGGGTCGTTCCAATCATCTCCGGAACCGTTGGCGTCATTTCCTCGTTCATGCAGAATGTCGGCGCCGCTGCTCTGTTTCTTCCCGTTGTCAGCCGAATATCTTCACGGTCAGGTATACCGCTGTCGCGCCTGCTGATGCCGATGGGATTCTGCGCCATTCTGGGCGGCACAATGACGATGGTCGGGTCGTCTCCTCTTATCCTGCTGAACGATCTGATCCTGACGGCTAATGACAGTCTGCCGACCTCTCAGAAAATGGAGCCCTTCGGCCTGTTTTCGGTCACGCCGATCGGTGCGGTTCTGATCCTGACCGGAATTGGTTACTTTCTGCTGTTGGGACGCTGGGTTTTGCCCGAGGCTGAAGAGCCTGACAATACGGGTACCGGACAAGGGACACAGGAATACCTGCAAAGGGTCTATGGCCTCAAAGCCGATGTGTTCGAAGTCGTGGTGCCCGAGGACAGCCCCCTGGTCGGCGAGATTCTGGCCGACATCAACCACGAAAACCACCTGTACATCATTTCCACCTTCTATCGCGGCAAAACCTCGATGGTTCAGGTTTTGACAGCGGAAATTGCAGCGCCGTGTCGGCTGGCCATCGTCGGCCGCCGTTGGGAGGTCGAGAAATTCGCCGAGAAATACGGGCTGACCGTTCTTCCCGACTTGGACGTTTTCGTCGAAGAGTTCGCCCCAACCAATGCAGGCGTGGCCGAGGTGGTCATCACGCCCGACAGCAAGCTGATCGGCAAATGCCCCCGCGAGCTTTTGTTCCGCAAGACCTACGGGATGTCGCTGCTGGCCATTCACCGCGGCGAAGAGACGCTGAGCCATGTCGAGACCGAGGATCACGAATCCACTCAGATCGGGCTCGAAAAGTTCCAGGCCGGTGACATGCTCGTGGCGCATACCAGATGGGACAACCTGATGCGGATCAAACGAGATCCGGATTTCGTCGTTGTGACAACGGACTTTCCACAGGACGAGCTGAGGCCGCAAAAAGTCGGCTGGGCCCTGGCATTTTTCGCCATTTCGCTGTCGTTGATCCTGTTCACGGATGTCCGGCTTTCACTCTGTCTTCTTACCGGCGCGGTGGGCATGATGTTGACCCGTGTGCTCAGCGTGGATGAGGCATACCGCGCGGTCGGCTGGAACACCGTATTCCTGCTCGCCTGCCTTATACCGTTGGGACAAGCCGTACAGAACACAGGCACCGCTGCGTGGATCGCCCAGCAGATCATGATAATTCTGGACGGCTGGCCGATCTGGTCGCTGCAAACCGGCATCGCCATTCTGGCGACGGCCTTTTCTTTGGTCATGTCAAATGTGGGGGCCACGGTTCTGCTGGTGCCTCTGGCGGTATCGATTGCGATAGCGGCTGGCGGGAATCCGGCCGTCTTTGCCCTGACCGTCGCCATTTCAACATCGAACAGCTTCATCATCCCAACCCATCAGGTAAATGCCTTGATCATGGGGCCGGCAGGATACAAGGTGATGGATTTCGTGCGGTCCGGAGGGATCATGACTGTGCTGTTTCTGGTCGTCTCGCTGCTCATGATCAACGTCATTTATTAGCGCGAGAGGATCCGGGGTATTCGGTGGTCTTTTCCCATCATCGGGACAGGTTCCCTTGAGCCACCCGCTCACCACAGTGTACGACCCTAGCAGAGATACCGTTGGTCTCTGGGCCCATCTCAGGCTGAACCCCGCACGACATGCCGCCCATCGACGCCCACAGGTCGCTTTCTACTCCTTTGCATCATTGTTGCGCGCGACTCGCTTGACAAGCAGGCCAGCGGTGCCGCATGTCCCTTTCGTTGGTGTCGGTGACAGCCGATGAAAAGGGAATGCGTCAACGGTCATGCCGCCAAACGCAGCCGCCCCCGCGACCGTGAACGGAGAGGATGCCCAATGCCACTGGCCCAAAGGCCGGGAAGGCGGGACATCCGACAGAGGCCCGCCTCTGGCATCCGCAAGCCGGGAGACCTGCCAACAACCGAAGTTGAAACCGGGCGGGGTGTTCCGGTGTCGGGTCCGTGACCAATCGTGGCCCGCATGAAACCCCGTCCCCCGCGAAGAGGATTTGGGGGGATGAGAGACATGACCGAGACCACACCAGTCGAGCTGCTGGTCTGTACCACCTGCCGTCGCGGCCTGCCTGTCGAAGATGACGCGCAACGCCCGGGCGCTTTGTTGCACAAGGCCCTGGAACAGGCGGACCTGCCCGACGGTGTCACCCTGAAAGCCGTTGAATGCCTGTCAAACTGCGATCAAGGCTGTTCGATCGTATTGCGCGGCGGGCCGGGCCGTTGGACCTTCGTGTACGAAAACCTGAGCGAAACAGATCATGTCGACGTCATTGTCGACGGTGCGACCAAGTATCTGGCCACTGAAGATGGCTTGGTGAAATGGCGCGAACGCCCCGAACATTTTCGCAAGAACTGTGCCTCGCGCATTCCCCCGATTGGAGCCTGACATGTCGAACCTCGAAAAACTCCCCGTCACAGTGATCACCGGCTTTCTCGGCTCGGGCAAAACCACTTTGGTGCGTCACCTGATGCAGAACCCGCAGGGCAAGCGCCTTGCTGTCGTGGTCAACGAGTTCGGCGATGTGGGCGTCGATGGCGACATCCTGAAATCCTGCGCCATCCCGGATTGCCCGGCGGAAAACATCATGGAACTGGCCAATGGCTGCATCTGCTGCACCGTGGCAGATGATTTCATTCCCACCATCGAGGCCCTGATGGCGCTGGAGCCGCGACCGGATCACATCCTGATCGAAACCTCGGGACTGGCGCTTCCCAAACCGTTGCTCAAGGCGTTCGACTGGCCCGATATCCGTTCCAAGATCACCGTGGACGGCGTTATTGCTCTGGCCGATGCCGAGGCCGTGGCCGCCGGTCGTTTCGCACCCAATGTCGAAGCGGTGGATGCCCAGCGCATGGCCGATGACTCGATCGACCACGAAACGCCCCTGTCCGAAGTGTTCGAGGATCAGATCTCGTGCGCCGACATCATCCTGCTGACCAAGCCCGACCTCGCCGGCCCCGAAGGCGTGGCGAAGGCGCGCGAGATCATCGCCGCCGAGGCGCCGCGCCCGCTGCCCGTGGTCGAAGTGGCCGAAGGTGCCGTGGACGTTCGCGTCGTGTTGGGTCTGGAAGCCGCCGCCGAGGATGACATGGACGCCCGGCCCTCGCATCACGACGGCCACCATGATCACGAGCATGACGATTTCGAAAGCATCATCGTCGAGTTGCCCGAGCAAGCCGATCCGACCCAACTGGTGGCCAATATCGAGCGTCTGGCGAATGAGCTGAACATCCTGCGGGTCAAAGGGTATGCTGCCGTTCAGGGCAAACCCATGCGCCTGCTGGTTCAGGCGGTCGGTGCACGGGTACGGCACCAATATGACCGTCCGTGGGAACCCGGCGAAGAACGCCGTTCGCGTCTGGTCGTCATCGCCGAGCATGACGATATCAAAGAGGCGGAAATCCGCGAAATCCTCGTGGGTGTGCGTGAGGCTGCCGAGTAAGACCCATGCACGTCGTCTTCCGCGAAAGCCACGGGCTCGAGGAAACCGAGACCCCGACCGATCTGGGCCAGAGCCCGGCGGATCTGGTGGTGCTGTCCTTTTCGGACAGCGACCTGGGTGCGTTCGCGGCGGGCTGGCATCGTGGTGGCGGGCCCGAGGGGCGGATGCCCTCGTTGCGGCTGGCCAACCTGACGGCGCTGAAACACCCCCTGTCGGTCGATACCTATGTCGAACAGACGTTAGAGGGCGCCAAGGGCATTCTGATCCGTCTGATCGGCGGGGTGCCCTACTGGTCCTACGGGTTGCAGCAGGTGCTGGCGCTGGCGCAGGCCAAAGGCATCGCGCTGGCGGTGCTACCCGCCGACGGGCGCGAGGACACGCGGCTGGACGACTATTCCACCCTGCCCGTTTCCACCCTGCGGCGGCTGGCGCATCTGTGCGATACCGGCGGCGAGGTCGCGGCACAGGCGGCGCTGGCGCAGATGGCTTTGGCGGCGGGGCTTTATGCCGGGCCGGTGATGGGCGCCAAGACCTTGCCCGAATGTGGCGCGTGGTGTCCGGATCGCGGCGTAATCCCGGTGGAAACCGCGTTCGAAGGTAACGCCAAACGCATCCTCGTCACCTTCTACCGCGCTTACCTGACCTCGGCGGACACCGCCCCGATCGCGGCCCTGATCCGCAGCCTGCGCGCTCGTGGGTTCGAGGCGGTGGGCCTGTTTGCCCCGTCGCTCAAGGCGCCTGTAGCCGCCGACTGGTTGCGGGACCAGGTTGTTGCGCTGAACCCATCCGCCATTGTCAATGCCACTTCATTTTCGGGCAAAGGCGCGTCGGGAACATCGCCTCTGGACGCGGCAGGAGTGCCGGTGTTTCAGGTCGCTCTCGCCACCTCGCGCCGCAAAGCCTGGGCCGAGGCGGAACGCGGGCTGTCCCCCGCCGATCTGGCCATGCATGTGGTACTGCCCGAGGTCGATGGGCGGATTTCGGCGGGAATCGCGTCTTTCAAGGAACCAGGCAAACGTGATCCGCATCTGGAATACGCGCGCTTTGCACATCGGCCCGAACCGGACCGGATCGAAGCGATCATCGACCGTGTATCGGGCTGGCTTGCACTGAATGACAAACCCAAGGCAGATCAGATTCCCGCGCTGATCCTGTCCACCTATCCCGGCAAAGACTGGCAGATGGCGCATGCGGTTGGCCTTGACGCGCTGGCTTCGGCCGAGGCGATGCTGTCGGATCTTGATGAAGAAGGCTATGACATCGCGACTGGCGAACCGATTGCCGACACTCTTCTGGACGCCCGGATTTCGTGGTCGCTCGGGGATTATCTGAATGCGCTTGCGGAATTGCCCGAGACCCTGCGCACCGATCTGCACACCGTATGGGGCGCGCCCCAAGATGATCCGGCCTGTGCCGATGGGGCCTTCCATTTCACCGCAATGCGACGCGGCAAGGCGCTGGTCGCGCAGCAACCCGAACGCGGCACGCCCGAGTTGCGGGATGACGACTATCATGACCTCTCGCGCACCCCGCGCCACGGGTATGTCGCCTTCTATTTGTGGCTGCGCAAAGGGTTGGGTGCGGATGCGCTGATCCATATCGGCGCACATGGAACGCTGGAATGGTTGCCCGGAAAATCGGTCGCCTTGTCTGCCGCTTGCTGGCCCGAGGCGCTGATCGGCGATCTGCCGGTGATATACCCGTTTATAGTGAACGACCCGGGCGAGGCCGCGCAAGCCAAGCGCCGGATCGGAGCCGTCACGCTGGGCCACATCCCACCGCCGATGAAGGACAGCGGCACGCCGGATCGGATGGTGCGGCTTGAATCGCTGCTGGACGAGTTTTCCAACGCCGACGGGCTTGACCCCAAACGCCGTGACCGCTTGCAGGAAGATATCCGTGGTGAAGCGCAGGCCATTGGCTTGGAAAGCGATCTCGGCCTTGATCAGGCAACCTGCACCGCCGAAGCGATCACCCGCATCGACCGCTTTGTCTGTGACATCAAGGAAAGCCAGTTTGGCGACGGGCTGCACATCTTCGGGCGCGTGCCCGAGGTGACGGGCAATTTCGATCCGGCCCCGTCAGCCCATGCCGAACGCGACGCGCTGATCAAAGCGCTCGAAGGCAAACGGATCGATGCCGGGCCTTCGGGTTCACCCTATCGTGGTCGGTCAGATGTTCTGCCCACCGGGCGGAACCTTTACACCACCGATCCGCGGTCGGTCCCGACCCGTGCGGCCTATGCCCAAGGCGTGAAACTGGCCGAGGAACTGGTGCGACGCCATCTTCAGGAAGAAGGCGATTACCCAAAAGGGCTGATCGTCGATCTGTGGGGGTCAGCCACCATGCGCACGGCCGGCGAGGAATTTGCCATGGCCTTGCACCTGCTGGGCGTCAAACCCGTATGGGACAAAGGGTCCGAGCGGGTTTCCGGCATCGAGGTTCTGCCGATCACTGACCTGAGCCGCCCGCGCCTGGACGTGACCTTGCGGGTCTCGGGCCTGTTCCGGGATGTATTCCCGACGCTGTCCGCTTTGTTTGGCCAAGCGGTTCGCGCATTGGCCGCGCGCGATGAAGCGACGGACTGGAACCCCTATGCCGGGCAGGAGCCGGCAGCGCGTGTCTATGGACCTGCGCCCGGAAGCTATGGCGTCAACATGACCGAGCTTTCCGAGGTGTATACCGACGAGGCCCGTGCACAGGCCGGCGAGGCGTGGCTTGAGGCCAGTTCCTTTGCATTGGAAGGCGAACACATCGCGCAGGACAAGGACGGCATCACCCAACGCGTTGCAAATGCAGACAGTTTTGTCCACTTGCAGGACCTGACCGAAACCGATCTTCTTCTGGCCAACGATTATGCCACACACGAGGCGGGTTTTGCCGCCGCCAAGAAGATCGCCGGCGGAACCGCGCAGCTTTACCATCTGGACAACACCAACCCCGAAAATCCGCGTGCCCGTACTTTGCGCGAAGAAATCAGCCGTGTCGTCCACGCCCGGGCCGCAAATCCCGACTGGATCGCCGGGATGCAACGCCATGGTTTCCGGGGGGCGGCTGAAATCGCGGCAACGCTGGATCATATGGCCTCATTCGCGCATCTGTCCGGCACGGTCGCACCGCATCTTTTTGACCTCTACCATGATGCCACGCTGGGCAACGAAGAGGTGGACGCGTTCCTGCAAGAGGCCAATCCCAAAGCTCATCAAGCCATGCAGGACCGGTTCCGCGCGCTGCTTGAGGCCGGGCTTTGGAACACGCGCCGGAATTCCATCCGGGCTGATCTGGAGGTATTGAGATGAGTGCTCCGATTGTTCAGGGCTGGTGCCCGGGCGCCCATCGACCAATGATGTCCGGTGACGGTCTGGTCGTCAGGGTCAGGCCCCGGCTGGCGCGTCTGGACGCCGATCAGGCTCTGGGACTGTGCGATCTGGCGGACCGTTTTGGCAACGGCTCGATCGATTTGACCAATCGCGCCAACCTGCAATTGCGGGGCGTGGAAGAGGAAGACCACCAGCCCCTGCTCAAAGAGCTTGCCGCGCTGAACCTGCTGGATGCGGAACCCGGTATCGAGATACGCCGGAATATTCTGGTTACACCGCTCTATCAGGCGGGCGATTTGACCGCTCGACTGACCCGTGACCTGATCGACCGGCTTGCGGAGCTGCCGGCCCTGCCTGCAAAATTCGGCTTTGCCATCGACACGGGCCCCGAACGTCTGCTGGCGTCGGATTCGGCGGATATTCGTCTGGAAACAGGTGCAGACGGCCTGATCCTGCGCGCTGACGGGTGCGAAACCGGGCGGAGCGTGACCGAGACCGACGCCATTGACCACGCGATCGCGCTGGCAATGTGGTTTGCTGAAACCTACACGCCCGAGAGGCGCCGCATGGCGCGCGTCATCGACTCCCTTCCACAGGAATGGCAAGGCTGTGCGCCCGGATCAGTTGGCGCAAGGCTTCAACCCGGCCCCTGCGAACTGGGTGCTCTGTACGGCGCGGCTTTTGGGTCGCTGCCGGCGCGCAAGCTGTATGATCTGTTCGAGGACAGCGGTGCTTGCGCCCTGCGCGTCACCCCGTGGCGGCTGATCCTGCTGGAAGGCGGGGCGGCGATACCTGCCCCGGCGTTTGTCGAAGATGGAACCGATCCGTTGATGACCACCGACGCCTGCCCCGGCGCGCCGTTCTGCCCGCAGGCGCAGGCAGAGACGCGCGACATCGCCCGGGCGTTGGCTTCGCGGGTTTCCGGACGCCTCCATGTTTCAGGCTGTAGCAAGGGATGCGCTCGCATGGGTACTGCGGACATCACATTGGTAGGCGATAACGGACGATTTGATCTTGTCAAACAGGGCCGCGCGGGGGATGAGCCCTGCCAGCGCGGGCTTGACCCCCAAACACTCATGACCATGGACTTCACCTGATGCCCTATACATACGAAACCGATGGCGCAGCGATCTACAAGGAGAGCTTTGCCACCATCCGGTCCGAGGCTGATCTGGCCCGGTTTGATGCCGATGAAGAGCAGGTTGCCGTTCGCATGATCCACGCCGCGGGTATGGTCGGGCTGGAAGAGTTCGTGCATTTCTCGCCCGGCTTCGTGCAAACGGCCCGTACTGCATTGGAAAACGGTGCACCGATCCTGTGTGATGCGCGCATGGTCAGCGAAGGCGTCACCCGCTTCCGCCTGCCCGCCGACAACGAAGTGATCTGTACCCTGCACGATGAACGCGTACGCCCGCTGGCCGCCGAGATGAGCAACACCCGTTCCGCCGCTGCGCTGGAGCTGTGGCGGCCGCATCTGGAGGGCGCGCTGGTCGCCATCGGCAATGCGCCCACCGCACTGTTCCATTTGCTGAACATGCTGGAAGACCCGGATTGCCCGCGCCCTGCCGCGATCATCGGCTGCCCGGTTGGCTTTGTCGGTGCGGTGGAATCCAAGGATGCGCTGTGGCAGGCGCAACCGGTGCCGTCCTGCATCGTCAAAGGTCGTCTGGGCGGCAGCGCCATCACGGTGGCGGCCGTCAACGCCATCGCAAGCCGGGCGGAATGAAGATGGGCACCATATACGGTGTGGGCCTGGGGCCCGGCGACCCGGATTTGATGAGCGTCCGGGCTGATCGCCTGCTGCGCAATGCAAAGCATGTGGCGTTCTTCCGCAAACCCGGTCGCAGCGGCCAGGCCCGCAAGATCGTCAACGGGATGATCCCCGAAGGTGCGATCGAGTTCCCTATGGAATATCCCGTGACCACCGAGATCCCGGTCACAGATCCGCGCTACAACGAATTGCTGGCGGCGTTCTACGAAGACTGCACCAAGCATCTCAGGGCCCTGTCCGAACAGGGTGAGGACGTGGTTGTTCTGTGCGAGGGTGATCCGTTCTTCTATGGCTCGTTCATGCATCTTTACAGTCGCCTGCGCGAAGACGCACCGGTCGAAGTTGTACCCGCCATTACCGGCATGTCCGGAGCCTGGACAGCGACAGGGGACCCGATCACCTGGGGTGATGACGTTCTGACCGTGCTGGTTGGCACTCTGCCCGAAGACACGCTGGCTGAACGCATGGCTCAAACCGATGCACTGGTCGTGATGAAAATCGGGCGCAACATCGACAAGGTGAAACGCGCCCTGAAGACCGCTGGCCTGTATGACCGGGCATGGATCGTGGAATATGCGCAGATGCCAAACCAGACGGTGACCAAGCTGTCTGAAGCCTGCGAGAAGATTACCCCGTATTTCTCGATCATCGTCGTGCACGGTCAGGGGCGGCGACCATGAGCGGCTGGGTCAAAATTGCCGGTCTTGGGCCGGGTGACGAGGCGCTTGTAACGCCGGAAGTAACGGCCGCGCTAGCCGAAGCCACCGATGTTGTGGGCTATATCCCATATGTGGCGCGTATTGCCGAGCGCCCGGGCCTTACGCTGCATGCCAGTGACAACCGGGTCGAAATCGACCGTTCGCAACACGCGTTGCAAATGGCCGCAGAAGGCAAACGCGTGGTCGTTGTGTCCTCGGGTGATCCAGGCGTGTTTGCCATGGCGGCAGCCGTCTTCGAAGCGCTGGAATACGGCCCCGTGGAATGGCGCGATCTTCAGATCGATGTGCTGCCGGGGATCACGGCGATGTTGGCTGCATCCGCGCGCGCGGGCGCCCCGATGGGGCATGATTTCTGCGCCATCAACCTCAGCGACAATCTCAAACCTTGGTCATTGATCGAAAAACGCCTGCGTCTTGCTGCACAGGCGGATTTCTCGATGGCCTTTTACAATCCGCGCTCGAAGTCCCGCCCGGAAGGCTTTGTAAAGACGCTGGAAATCCTGCGTGAAGAGTGTGAGCCCCAACGTCTGATCCTGTTCGCCCGCGCCGTATCGCGGGCCGATGAAGAGATGCGTATTTCGACACTGGCCGAAGCCACGCCCGACATGGCGGATATGCAGACCGTGGTGATCGTGGGGTCATCCCGAACGCGCGTCATCGAGCGCGATGGCGCACCCATCGTTTACACCCCTCGCTTCACCCCTGATGAGGATCAGGGATGAAGCAGCCAGTCCAGAACCTGTGCGACCTGCGAAAACTCGGTCCGCTTCGGCAGAACCGGGCGGTCGATCATCAGCACGGGCAGGCCCAGCGCCCGCGCCGCGTCCAGCTTGGCGCGCGCGCCCGTGCCGCCTGCGTTCTTGGATACGACCAACTGCGTGCCGTGGCGCTGCATCAGCGCCCGGTCGTCAGCTTCGGTAAACGGCCCTCGGGCAACGACAACCTCTGCGTTCGGCAAGGGCACAGTGTCGGGGTCATCCACCAGACGCAGCAGGTAGCGGTGCTGGGGCTGGGCGGCAAAGTCTTCAAGGTGCATACGGCCAACGGCGAGGAAAACGTGCCGGGCTTCGCCGGACAACGCGTCGACAGCCGCTGCAATGTCCTGGACGCGATACCAGTTGTCGCCGGGCTGCGGTGTCCACGCCGCGCGGGTCAACGCGGACAACGGCGTCCGCATCGCGGTGCATGCTTCAATCGCGTTCCGGCTCATCCGGGCCGCAAATGGATGGGTCGCGTCCACGACATGGGTGATGGCGTTCTCATGGATATAGGCGGCCAGACCTTCCGGACCGCCGAAACCGCCAACCCTTACCGGCAAGGGCTGCGGACGCGGGTTTTCGACCCGTCCAGCGTAGGAATACACAGCCGCAATCCCTTGTTCCGAAACAGCTTTGGCCAGCGCATTGGCCTCGGTCGTGCCGCCAAGGATCAGGAGGTTTGTCATGTCTGAATCTCCGTGGCTGACCGTTCTTGGATTGGGCGAAGGTGGGTTTGATGGCCTGTCGCCATCCGGCCGTCAAGTGCTGGACCGGGCCGAAGTGATCATGGGGCCGCCCCGTCACCTGTCGTTGCTGCCTGAAACAGGAGCGGAACGTGTCGAATGGCCTGCGCCGTTCTCGGATGGGCTGCCGATCCTGAAAGGATTGCGTGGCCGGCAGACCGTTGTTCTTGCCTCGGGCGATCCGTTCTGGTTTGGCGCAGGCTCTGTCATTGCGCGCAATTTCGATGCCGGTGAATGGACCGCCCTGCCCGGCCAATCCACCTTCTCGCTGGCCGCTGCCCGGCTCGGCTGGCCTTTGGAAAGCACACTGACCTTCGGCCTGCACGCCGCTCCACTGACCCGTTTGCGACCGCATCTGGCCCCGGGAGCGCACGCGATCCTGTTGCTGCGTGACGGAAAGGCGGTGGCGGAACTGGCACGGTATCTGACCGAGACGGGCTTTGCCGACTCGGCCCTGCATGTGATGCAGGCCCTAGGTGGTCCGCGCGAAACCACCCGAACAGTCACCTTGACCGAGGCGCTGCTGGGTACGTTCGACCATCCGGTCTGCGTCGGTCTGGAGGTTTCCGGTGCAGGACCTGCCCTTTCCAAGGCGTCTGGCAAACCGGACCACATCTTCGAGACGGACGGGCAGATCACCAAACGCCCGATCCGCGCGCTGACACTCTCGGCGCTTGCTCCGCAACGGGGCGAGCATCTGTGGGATATCGGAGGGGGCACCGGCTCGATCAGCATCGAATGGCTGATGTGTGATCCGACCCTGACCGCAACCAGCATAGAACCCCGTGCTGACAGGGTTGAGCGCATTCGTCGGAATGCCGATGCATTGGGTCAGGATCGGTTGAATGTCATCCATGGCACCGCGCCCGCTGCATTGGACGGGCTGGAATTCCCCGACGTGGTGTTCATCGGAGGGGGGCTTGATCCAGACCTGCTGCACTGGCTGCACCAGCACCTGCCTTCCGGAACCCGCCTGGTTGCCAATGCCGTGACTTTGGAAAGCGAGGCCACGTTGGCCCAGTGGCATGAGAAACTGGGCGGAGAGCTTCTGCGGATCGAACTCGCGCAGTCGGCGCCGCTTGGACCGCGCCGCGGCTGGAAATCCGCCTATCCGGTGGTGCAGTGGAGCGTGACGCTATGATCGTTGCCGGTTTGGGATTCTCGTCCGCCGCCACGGTTGACAGCTTGCGCGCCGCGTATAATGTTGCGGCGGCGAGCCAGGAGGTGACCGCCCTGGCAACCGTTGCCGACAAGGAAGGTCATTCCGCCCTGACGGTTTTTGCTGAAGAACTGTCCCTTCCACTCCACTTCGTTGCCGCCGCCGACCTGGCCGGTCAACGCACGCTAACCTGCTCGACCCGCAGTCGCGCCACCTATGGCACCGGGAGCGTGGCCGAAGCATCCGCATTGGCCGCCGCCGGAAAGCTTTTTGGCCCGGGCGCGCGGCTGCTTTCACCCAGACAGATTTCAGACGACCGGCTGGCGACCTGCGCCATTGCCATCGGAGGACAGACATGACCGTTCATTTCATCGGCGCCGGACCGGGCGCCGCCGACCTGTTGACACTGCGCGGGCGCGACATCATCGCATCCTGCCCCGTTTGCCTTTATGCGGGTTCCCTGGTTCCGGAAGAAATCCTCGGTCACTGCCCCGAAGGCGCAAAGATCGTGAATACCGCGCCAATGGACCTGGATCAGATCATGGCAGAGATCGAGGCCGCACATCAGGCCGGCCAGGACGTGGCCCGTCTGCATTCCGGCGACCTGTCGGTCTGGTCGGCGATGGGGGAACAGATCCGCCGCCTCAAGGAAATGGGCATCCCGGTCAGCGTAACTCCGGGCGTTCCGTCCTTTGCGGCGGCTGCGGCGGCTTTGGGAACCGAACTTACTCTGCCCGGGCTGGCGCAATCCGTGGTTCTGACCCGGACCCCGGGCCGTGCATCTTCCATGCCCGAAGGCGAGACGTTGGAAAATTTCGCACGCACAGGGGCGACACTTGCCATTCACCTGTCGATCGGCAATCTGGACAAGGTCATTGCCGATCTGACCCCGGCCTATGGCGCCGATTGCCCCGTGGCCGTGGTGTACCGCGCCAGTTGGCCGGACGAACGAATCATCCGCGCGACGCTGGGAACGCTCAAAGAGGCGCTGGATGACAGCATCTCGCGGACTGCGTTGATCATGGTCGGTCCGGCCCTGGCGGGCGAAGGTTTCGACGAAAGCTGCCTGTATTCGAAAGATTACGACCGCCGCTATCGCCCGCAAAGCGCCGAGAGCCCTTGGTCGAGCTGGAGCCATGGTGATGATTAACCCTCCTGGCCTTCTGATCTCCGCTCCGTCCTCGGGCACGGGCAAGACAACGGTCATGCTGGGCCTGTTGCGCGCGCTGGCCGAGGATGGCCTGACCGTTCAACCGTTCAAGAGCGGACCGGACTATATTGACCCCGCCTTCCACCGAGCCGCGGCTGGGCGGGCTTCGTTTAATCTTGACAGTTGGGCGATGGGTGACCCGCTGTTGAACGCAATTTCAGCTCAGGCCGAAGGTGCCGACATCGTGGTGGCAGAAGGTTCGATGGGTCTGTTCGATGGCGTGGCCAAGCCGGGTGAGTTGGGTCATGGGTCGAGCGCCGAGACCGCTGCACGGATGGGTTGGCCGGTTGTGTTGGTGCTGGATGTCGGCGGTCAGGCGCAATCTGCGGCGGCCACCGCACTGGGGTTCAGGATGTACAACCCCGATCTGCCCTTTGCCGGCGTCATTCTGAACCGCTGTGCCAGCCCCCGGCACGAGCGCCTGACCCGGTTGGGGATGGAACGCGCCGGCCTGCCGGTTCTGGGTGTGCTGCCGCGCCGAGGCGATCTGACCCTCCCCGAGCGGCATCTGGGGTTGATCCAGGCCGTCGAACACCCGGATCTGGAAAGCGCCATTGTGGGATATGCCGCATTTCTACGCGAACATGTGGATTTGGAAGCGATCAAACGGGCGGCTTCCTCAGGCCCCATTGGGCCATCGTCAGACGCGCTGCCGCGCCCTCCTGCCCAGCGGATTGCACTGGCACGGGACGCGGCATTTTCCTTTACCTATCCACATTTGCTGGAAGGCTGGCGCGCAGCTGGGGCCGAGATCCTGCCCTTCTCGCCACTGGCCGATGAAGCGCCGGCGGCGGATGCCGATCTGGTCTGGCTGCCCGGCGGTTATCCGGAACTGCATGCCGGGACGTTGGCTGCTGCCCAAACGTTCCTCGCTGGTCTGCGCAAGCACGCGGAAACAAGGCCTGTGCATGGCGAATGCGGTGGGTATATGGCGCTGGGTCATGCGCTGATCGACAAGGATGGCGTGCGGCATGAAATGGCTGGCCTGCTGGGGCTGGTGACGTCGTACCAAAAACGCAAATTCAACCTGGGCTATCGCAAAGCGGAACTCTTGGCCCCGATGCCGGGATTTGCACAGAATACGGCGCTGCGCGGGCACGAGTTCCACTATTCTTCGATCGTGGATCAGCCTGACGCGCCGCTGGCCCGTGTGTTCGATGCCGAAGGCGCAGAAGGACCTCAGACCGGCTCTGTTCGGGGCAATGTCACCGGTACGTTCTTTCACCTGATTGCGGAGGCATCTGAATGAGCGGATTTGTCTCTTTCGTCGGATCCGGCCCTGGCGATCCCGAATTGCTGACACTGAAGGCCGTGGATCGCCTGCAAAAGGCCGATGCGGTTTTGTTCGATGACCTCAGCAGCGGGCCGATATTGAGCCACGCGCGCGAAGACGCGGATCTTGTGGGCGTGGGCAAACGGGCCGGTCGACCGTCCCCCAAGCAGGACCATGTCAGCCGGTTGCTTGTGGACTACGCCCAGACCGGCCAGCATGTCGTGCGGCTGAAGTCCGGCGATGGCGGCATGTTCGGGCGCCTGGAAGAAGAGCTTGTTGCCCTTCGTGATGCAGGCATTGAATTCGAGATCATTCCCGGCATCCCGTCTGCGGTGGCCGCCGCAGCTGCCGCTGGCATTCCTCTGACGCGTCGTCTGACCGCACGGCGGGTGCAGTTCGTAACGGGACATGACGTCAGCGGCGCGTTGCCGGACGATCTGAACCTGACCGCACTGGCCGATTCTCAGGCCACCACCGTCGTATTCATGGGCAAACGAACTTTCCCGCTTCTGGCAGAAGCGCTGCATTCACACGGCCTGCCTTTGGATACGCCCGCCCTGATGGCTGAATCGGTTTCGACCCCGGATCAGAAGCTGACGCGCGCCACCATCGGTGCCCTGGCCGAACAGCTGAAATCCGAGATCGGCACAGCTCCGGCCCTGATCCTTTACGGGCCGCTGGCGGAGTGCGAAGATGATTGACCTGAGCCTGATTGGCATCGGCACCGGCAACCCGGATCACGTGACCTTTCAGGGTGCGCAGGCGATCCGGTCAGCCGATCTGATCCTGATCCCCCGCAAGGGTGAGAACAAGGCCGATCTGGCCGGGCTGCGAGAGGACATCATCGATCGGGTAACCGAGACACCGCCAAGGATAGCCTATTTTGACATTCCCAAGCGCCGGGCGGATGACGGCTATCTGCGCGGCGTAGACGAATGGCATGACGCCATTGCACTGCGCTGGCAGGAGGCGATCGCGGCCCACCCGGAGGCGCAGCACATTGCGCTGCTGATTTGGGGCGATCCGTCCCTGTATGACAGTTCGCTGCGAATCGCGGCGCGGCTGGACCCCAAGCCCAACACAAAGGTGATCCCGGGCATCACGGCCTTGCAGGCTTTGACCGCGGCTCATGCGATCCCGATCAATGAGCTGGGCGCACCCTATGTCGTGACCACCGGACGCCGTATCCAGGATGACGGCTGGCCTGAAGCCGCTTCGAAAGTCGCCGTCATGCTGGACGGGGAATGCTCGTTCCAGTCCCTCAGGATGGCAGAGTATGACATCTGGTGGGGGGCCTATGTGGGCATGAAAGAAGAACTGCTGATCAGCGGCCCTTTGGACCAGGTCGCGCAGCGGATCCTTGACACACGCGCCCGCGCCCGAGCTGACCATGGCTGGATCATGGATATCTACTTGCTGAAGAAACGCGGGGGGCAGCAGCGCGCGGTGAACACGGATTCGTGACTGCGCAGAACCCTCAGGTCTGGCACACAGGTCAAAGCAAGATACCGGAGACGCGTTGATGAAAGCTCTCATTCCCCTGCTCTGCCTGATCGCTTTCCCTCTGTGGGCTCAGAATGCGCCCGAGGGCTGGGCCGTATACCCAACCCAGAAACCGTATGCAGAACTGGTTGACGCAACCAAAGCCGCGATCAAGGAAAACGGGTTGATCGTCGTGACACAGGCGGGCCCGACCAAAGCGGCGGCAGCACGTGGGATTTCGATTCCCGGAAATCGCGTGATCGGGGCCTTCAACAATGACTACGCCGTGCGGGTTCTGGAGACCTCGGTCCACGCGATGATCGAGGCTCCGATCCGGTTTTACGTAACCGAGAACCAGGACGGGACGGCGACCCTGTCTTACAAGACCCCCAGCTTTGTCTTTGCGCCTTACGCCCCGGAAGGTGGGCAAGACCTGCTGAATATTGCCGCCGAGCTTGACACGACGTTTCAATCGATCGCTGAACGCGCAGTCAAATAGTCACACTGCCGTGAACCGCCTTGCGTCCAGAGGCGTCCTCCGCAATCTGCTTCGAAACAGTTTTCTCGGAGCATGACTGATGCAGGACCCCTCGCCCCGCGCTGCGGATCTTCTGGCCCAACGTCTTTATGAAGCGGGCTGTCGTCACGCCTTTGGGATGCCGGGGGGCGAGGTCCTGACCCTGGTCGACGCACTGGAAAAGGCTGGGATCACCTTTCATCTGACCAAGCACGAAAACTCTGCCGGGTTCATGGCCGAGGCCGTTCATCATCGCGACGGAGCACCTGCGATTCTGGTGGCCACCCTGGGTCCGGGTGCAATGAACGGGATCAATGTGGTGGCGAACGCTTTGCAGGATCGTGTGCCGATGGTCGTTCTGACCGGATGCGTCGATGCCGACGAAGCGTTGACCTATACCCATCAGGTCATGGATCACAGCCGGGTTTATCGCTCGATCACCAAAGGCACTTTTACACTGACAGCCAAAGGCGCAGATATCATAGCCGACAAGGCGGTGTCATTGGCCATGCAGCCACGACCGGGCCCGGTTCATATCGATGTCCCGATCTCGGTTGCCGACACGCCTGTTACCGGCGTGAAATGCCGCCGGCTGGCCAAGGTTGCGCCGGTCAGCCCCGGTGGCGAATGCCTGGAAAAGGCCCGCCGCTGGGTGGCCGAGGCCGAACGCCCCATTGCCATCATCGGCCTGGATGTCCTTTATGACGACTCGCGCAGTGTGGTACAGGCGTTCCTGGAACACTTTGGTATTCCTTTCGTGACGACCTACAAGGCCAAAGGCGTCGTGCCCGAGGATCACCCACTGTGTCTGGGTGGCGCGGGGCTGTCGCCGCTGGCTGACAAGCATCTTGTGCCTCTGATCGAACAATCGGATCTGGTATTGTGTCTGGGATATGACCCGATCGAAATGCGCCCCGGCTGGCGTGAGATCTGGGATCCGGAAGAAAAGCGCGTCATCGATATCTCTGCCGTGGTCAACGACCACTACATGCATCAGGCTGGATTGAACCTTGTCGCCGACACGGGCGAGACATTGGAGGCAATAGCCAAAGGCAACCCGGCCCATGAAACATGGCCGGGCAACGAACCCGCGCAGGTCAAAGCCGCGCTGGCAAAGGCCTTCCCCGCCGATGAAAGCTGGGGCCCCGCTGCCGTCATTGCCGAAACCCGTGCCGTCCTGCCGCCTGAAACATTGGCCACGGCCGACAGTGGCGCGCATCGCATTCTGCTGAGCCAGATGTGGGCGTGCAACGAAGAACGCGGGTTGATCCAATCCTCGGCGCTCTGCACCATGGGCTGCGCTGTTCCGATGGCCATTGGCCTGAAACTGGCCGAACCGGACCGCCCGGTGATCAGCTTCTCGGGCGATGCCGGGTTCCTTATGGTTGCGGGCGAGTTGTCGACTGCTGCTGAAATGGGCGGCAACCCGATTTTTCTGGTCTTCGTGGATGCCAGCCTTGCCCTGATCGAATTGAAACAACGCCAGCGGCAGATGGGCAACACGGGCGTCGATTTCGGCCATCATGACTTTGCCGCCATGGGCCGGGCCTTTGGCGGCAATGGCCATACGGTTCGCAACAGGACAGAGTTGCGCACCGCACTGGAAGCTGCTGTAAAGGCTGAGACACTTACGGTGATTGCTGCTGAAGTTGAGCGTGGAGGCTATGATGGCCGCATCTGAAGGCCCGTTGAAGGGTGTCAAGGTTCTGGACCTTAGCCGGATTCTGGCAGGCCCCACCTGCACGCAACTGCTGGGCGATCTGGGTGCAAGCGTCATCAAGATCGAAAACCCGGCAACCGGGGGCGATGACACGCGGCAATGGGGCCCGCCCTACGTGAGCGATGCCGAGGGCAACCGCTCGGACCTGAGCGCCTATTTCATGTCGGCCAACCGCAACAAGAAATCCGTCGCGCTGGATATCTCCTCGGCCGAGGGTCAGGCGGAAATCAGACGGTTGGCGTCACACGCGGACATTCTGATCGAGAACTTCAAACCGGGCGGCTTGGCCAAGTATGGGCTGGACTACGCCACCCTGTCGCAAGAGTTTCCAAGCCTCGTGTACTGTTCAATCTCGGGCTACGGTCAAACCGGGCCGAATGCCAGCAAGCCCGGCTATGACCTGATGGCGCAAGGCTATGGCGGGATCATGTCGCTGACCGGAGACCCCGAGGGCGCCCCCATGAAAGTGGGTGTTGGCATCGCCGACGTGATGTGCGGGATGTATGCGACTGTTGGTATCCTGGCCGCGCTGCGCCACCGCGACCTGACCGGCGAAGGCCAGCAGATCGATCTGGCGCTGGTGGATTCTCAGATTGCCTGGCTGATCAATGAAGGCGTCAACTATCTGACGTCAGGCGATGTTCCGCAAAGACGCGGTAACGGGCACCCCAACATCGTCCCTTATGACGTCTACGAAACCGCTGATGGGCACGTGATTCTCGCGGTTGGAAATGACGGCCAGTTCAGAAAGCTCTGCGACTTCATCAATGCTCCTGAACTGGCAGTCGATCCGAGATTCGCGACCAACCCGGCCCGTCTTGAGCATCGTGATGCACTGAATTCCATCCTTCGCCCCGCAGTGAAGGCGCTGGACACCCAGACCGTCATTTCCGGCCTCGAAGCTGTCAAAGTGCCCGTCGGCCCGGTTCAGACGCTGGATCAGGTGTTCAACACGGAACAAGTGGCCGCAAGACGAATGCAGATTGCCATGCAGGCCCAGCCGGGTCAGGTCAACCTGATCGGGAATCCTCTGAACCTGTCTCGCACACCTGTAACATATCGAAACGCTCCACCGGTCTGTGGAGCCGATACCGCGGCCGTTCTGAGCGCAAAAAACCCGTTCGAGGATTGAAATACTTGCACAATTAGGCGGCAAGTCGCTGAAACATGCCCTTGAATCGGCGGTTTTTTTCGTCTTTTTCGCACACGTCATTTCACCAATTCGAGAGCAGCGTCGATACTGTTACGCCGCTCTTGCACACTCTGTTACATCGAACAGTGTCAAATATCGCAATCAGATTGGACCCAAGCATGAAACAAGACGTTTTCGGACAGATGAACACCCTGACCCAGCCGGCGGCCGTCGAAGCGTGGAATGGTGTTCTGCTTGGGTTCATGGCTCATGCCGCTGTCACGCCTCAGCATTTGGGCAAAGTGCTTGAACTCGAGCCCGACTTCGCGCTGGGTCATGCGGTCAAAGGTCTGTTCATGGCGCTGCTTGGGCGGCGCGAGATGATGGCCGTTGCCGTCGAAGCGCTGGCTGCTGCCCACGCGGCGATGGAACGCCAGCCCATCACCACGCGTGAGCATCTTTATGTGGAGTCGCTTGCCCTCTATCTGGCGGGGCAACAGACGCAGGCGGTTCAGAAATTCGAAACGATTCTGCGCGATCACCCGCAGGACACGCTGGCGATGAAACTAAGCCACGCAACCCGCTTTGTCCTGGGCGACGCCAAAGGGATGCGCCGCTCGATCGAGCGGGTGTTGCCCGCTTATGAACCCGATCATCTGGGGCGCGGCTATCTGCTGGGCTGTCATTCCTTCGCACTGGAAGAAACAGGCGCTTACGAAAAGGCCGAAATCGCGGGCCGTCAGGCGCTGTGGATGGTGTCCGATGATGCCTGGGGCCTGCACGCGGTGGCCCATGTCCACGAGATGACGGGTAATGCGCAGCTGGGCCTTGACTGGCTGGCCGGGCGCGAGGCGGCCTGGTCCCACTGCAACAATTTCCGTTACCACGTCTGGTGGCACAAGGCGCTGATGCATCTGGATCTGGGCCAGGTCGATCAGGTGATGGAACTGTATGACGCCCATATTCGCAAGGACAAAACCGACGATTACCGGGACATCTCGAACGCAACTTCACTTCTGTCTCGGCTTGAGCTCGAAGGCATAGATGTTGGGAACCGCTGGGAAGAACTGGCTGATCTGAGTGCCGCACGAACAGAAGACGGCTGCCTGATCTTTGCGGATCTACATTATATGCTGGCGCTGACCGGCGATAACCGCGCCGACGCCACGGCCAAGATGCTGAGCCGCATGAACAAGGATGCAGCGCGCGCCAATGACGACATGACCCGCCGCATGGCAGACCCCGGTGTTGCCGCTGCCATGGGCCTCGAGGCCTTTGGTGACGGTCATTACGCCACGGCCTTTGATCATCTTTTGACGGCACGCGATTCCATGCAACTGGCCGGTGGCAGCCATGCGCAACGTGATGTATTTGAACGCATTACCATCGATTCCGGTCTTCGGGCCGGGCGCCTCGATGCAGTCGAGCGTATTCTGGATGATCGCCGGGCCAAGCGCGCCGGGGGCGAAGACAATTATGCCATCGCGCGCCGCGCCCTGATCGACGCGGCCCGCGACAGCGGTGACGCACAAAGCGTTCCCGCAGAATAACAAAAAGACCAAGAAGGACAGAAAACGTATGGCGACCATATCGCCCGCTTCTGATTATGTACCCGCTGCGGCCCCGGCCGCTGCCCCTGCCAGCACGCGCGATCCGCGTCTGGATTTCTATCGCGGCATTGCGATGTTCATCATCCTGATCGCCCATATTCCAAACGATCCCTGGGCCAAATGGATTCCCGCGCGGTTTGGCTATTCCGATGCAACCGAGATCTTTGTGTTCTGTTCGGGCATGGCCTCGGCCATCGCCTTTGGAGGTGCATTTCTGCGCAAAGGCTGGTGGATGGGCACCGCCCGAGTGGCCTACCGCATCTGGCAGGTCTATTGGGCGCATATTGCCCTGTTCTTCTTTGTTGCCATGACGATGGCCGCGCTGGATCAGACTGGCGCGTTCGAGAAAACCTATGTCTCGTCGCTGAACCTTCAGCATTTCTTCAATGATCCAGCGCCGCAAATGGTCGGGATTTTCACTCTGACCTATGTTCCGAACTACTTCGATATCCTGCCGATGTATCTGGTCGTACTGGCGCTGATGCCGCTTTACATGGCGCTCCATCGCGTCAGTTTCTGGCTGATGGCGGCAGTTTGCTTGGCCATCTGGTTCATCGCACAAACCGGCGCGCTGGCCCTTCCCGCCGAACCCTGGTCCGCGCGCCAGTGGTTCTTCAACCCTTTTGGCTGGCAATTGCTGTTCTTCACCGGCTTTGCCTTCATGCGCGGTTGGATTCCGGCCCCGCCCGTGTCGAAATCTTTAATCTGGGTGGCGATTGCCTTTGTCGTATTGTCAGCCCCGTTCGGGTCTTGGAAGGTCTTCACCTGGATCAATACGGCTGCGCCCGAGCTTGGCGCAATGATCCGCAAGGGCTGGCCCCTGACCGAAGAGCTGCGCGGCAAGACCGAGTTCGGCTTTCTGCGATATGTCCACTTTCTGTCGCTGGCCTATCTGGGATGGGTCGCAGCGGGCGAGCACGGCCACCGTCTGATCGCGACAGGCCATGGTGTGGGCGCACGTATCTGGCAATTCCTGCTGGCCGTTGTCACCAAGGTCGGCCAGCAATCCCTTGCCGTCTTTGTGTTTTCCATGGCCGCGGCCCGGCTGATCGGCGTCGCGCTGGATCAGGCTGGGCGGGATGTCGCCACTGTCTTTGTTGCCAACATGATTGGGTTTGCGATGATCATCGGCGTTGCCTATCTGGCAGCTTGGTTCAAGTCACAACCCTGGAAGTCGAAGAAATGAAATTCACCCGCCGCGCATTCCTCGTCTCGACGACTGCTTTGGCCTTTGCCCCGACCGCGTATGCGACGGGCGGTGAAACGCCTTTTGACCGCGACTATGTGATCAAAATGGCCCGCGATCTGACCAGCCGCCCCTATGTGGAACGCGAGATGGTACCGCAGGAATGGCAGGACCTGACCTATCAGCAATACCGCTCCATCCGGTTCCGGCTTGATCGGGCGCTGTGGTATGAAACCGAGACGCCATTCAATGTCGATTTCTTCACCCCCGGCCTGTATTTCCCCCGCACCGTAAAGGTGGAGACGGTCGAGAACGGCATGACCAAGCCGGTCGCCTTCGATCTGGAAATGTTCGACAAGTCCGAAGACGTGCCGCAACTGCCGATCGATGACACGCTGGGCTTCTCGGGCCTGCGCCTGCGCACTGAAATGCACCGCCCCGGCAAGACAGATGAATTCTGCGTCTGGCAGGGGGCCAGCTATTTCCGCGCCATCGGTCTGCACGAGGTTTACGGACTGTCCGCGCGGGGTCTGGCGCTGAAAACCGGCGATCCGGATGGCGAGGAATTCCCCGAATTCATTCGGTTCTGGCTGGAGCGTCCCGAACCGGGCCAACGCAACATGGTCGTGCATGCATTGCTGGACAGCCCCAGCGTGACCGGCGCCTATCGTTTCAACGTCACGGCGGGCGCGGATTGCATCATGGATATCGAGGCAACGCTGTTCCCGCGCGAAGACCTGTCCCATGTGGGCATCGCTCCGGGAACTTCGATGTTCCTGTTCGACCAGACCAACCACAGCCGGTTCGACGATTTCCGCCCTGCTGTGCACGACAGCGACGGCCTGCTGATCCGCAATGGCGCAGGCGAAGTGCTGTGGCGTCCGTTGGCCAACCCGACCCGATTGCAGGTTTCATCCTTCGTCGACACAAACCCGCGCGGGTTTGGTCTGATGCAGCGCAAACGAGAGTTTTCGGACTATGCCGATCTTGAAGCCAATTATCACAAACGCCCGGGCCTGTGGGTCGAGCCCCGTGAAGATTGGGGCAAAGGCTCGGTCACGCTGGTCGAGATCCCGGCAGATCAGGAAATCTATGACAACATCGTTGCATATTGGCGGCCCGCTGAACCCTATGCGGCAGGCAGTCAGGTCGACCTGTCCTATCGCCTGATCTGGGGGGAAGAACCCCAGCGCACACCGATGCCACGCGTGATCAACACCGCGATGGGCGAGAACACCTTTGGCGAAGGCCGGTTGGCCGTCATCGACTTTGAAGAAAGCGATTTGTTCGCGGATATAGACGCGATCACGATTTTCGTGGATTCCCCCCATGCGGAAACCTCGGAAGGCGTCTTGCAACGCAACCCGGATACCGGTGGCCTGCGTCTGGCGTTCTCATTCCAGCCCGGCGAGCGTAACCATGTGGAATTGCGGGCGCAGTTGCTGAAAGACAAACAGCCTGCCTCCGAGGTCTGGCTATACCGTTGGACCACATGAGCAGCGACCTGCATATCATGCCGCCCGAGGCGCCCCTGGCGATGCCTGCGCAGAACTTCAGCGCACGGTTCCGGGATGCGGATGCACCTTCCGGTCAGCACAAATCATCTGCCGGATTCTGGCGCGCACTGGCCTTTTCGCCTGCAATGGCCGCCACTCTGGCCTTGCTATGGGTCATGAGCGATTGGTTCGGTGCGGAAGGCATCAACGTGATTGAAGGCATCCTTTTGACTTTGATTTCGTTCAACTTCTTCTGGATTTCCTTCACCGTCTGCACCGTTTTGCTGGGCATGGTGTCGCTGGCAAAACAAGAACGTCCCGAGCGCCTGACCGCAGCGCAACCCCTGCGGGTGGCCCTGCTGACCCCGGTCTACAACGAGGTCCCCTGGAACGTACTGGGCAATGCCCGCACCATGCTGGAGGATCTTCAGGCACGCGGCGGGAAACATCATTATGCCATGTTCATTCTGTCGGACACGCGCGACCCGGAGATTGCGGCGCAGGAACAGGCCAGCGTCGAGGCGCTGCGCACCACGCTGGCACCTGGGCTTGAGCTGTACTATCGCCGCCGCGAACAGAATACCGATCGCAAAGTGGGCAACATTGCCGACTGGGTCAGCCGCTGGGGCGCGGATTGGGATGCCATGCTGGTGCTGGATGCCGACAGCCTGATGACCGGGCGCGCGATCCATCGCCTGACTGATGCACTTGCATGTGATCCGGGTGCGGGCTTGATTCAAAGCTATCCGCAGCTGATCGGCGCGCAGTCGGTCTTTGCCCGGATGCAGCAATTCGCAAATGGCGTCTACGGCATCGCCTTTGCCGAAGGTCTGGCCCGCTGGTGCGGGCAGGAAGGCAACTATTGGGGCCACAACGCCATCATCCGCACCAGGGCTTTTGCCAGCAGCGCCGGACTGCCCAAGCTGCGTTCGTTCAGCGGTCAGGACAAGCTGATCATGAGCCACGATTTCGTCGAGGCCGGCCTGCTGCGCCGCGCCGGATGGGCCGTGCGCTTCCTGCCGCGTATACGCGGGTCATATGAAGAAACACCGCCCACCCTCATCGATCACGCCATGCGGGACCGCCGCTGGTGCCAGGGCAACCTGCAACACCTGAAACTGCTGGGTTCTTCCGGATTCCGTGCCGTGTCGCGGTTCCACATGTTCCATGGCGCAGTCGGCTATCTGATGTCCCCGTTGTGGTTTGCACTATTGTTGATGTGGGCGCTGATCGGTCAGGGTCAGGATGCCTCTGTCCTGCATTATTTCAGCCCCGACAATCCTCTGTTCCCGCAATGGCCCGAGATGTCGGAAACCCGTCACGTGCTGATCATTCTGGTCATGTACGCGATGCTTTTGGCCCCCAAGGTTCTGGGCGTTCTGGCCCTGCCGCTTAGCGGTGTACGCTATGCGGATTTCGGTGGCGGGCGCAAATTCCTCGGCTCTTTCCTGGCCGAGGTTCTGTTGTCGATCCTTTACGCTCCGATCCTGATGGTGCAACAGATGATCGCTGTTTTCCGTACGGCTTTTGGCATTCAGCGCGGCTGGTCGCCACAGGCCCGCGACGGTGGCACCTATGGTCTGCGAACGCTGATCCTGTGCCATGCGCTTGAAACCGTAAGCGGAGTGGCGCTGAGCGTCGGTATCCTGTCCGGTCTGGTGTCGATCTGGCTGGCCCCGATCGCCATCAGCCTGGCACTGGCTATCCCGTTGTCGGCGCTCAGCGGTGTCTCGGCAGGTGCCGCCCGCAAGATGGTCGGAATGCGAGAGGATTTCAGCGAACCCGCCATTACCCGGTCAGCGCGCCGCTATCGCGATGAACTGAAGCGACTGGTCGAAGGCAAAGGCAACATGACCCCGGCCGAGTGATCAGCTGCCGGGAAGCCCTTCATACCAATCGACCATCATGTCGGCCCAGCCCGCGGGAACGGTGTGCCCTCCGGGAAACAAAGCAAATTCCAGCGCGCTGCCTTCCGCACAATTGGTCCAGCGGCGGCGCATGAATTCACCCGTCGTGCTGAACCCGGCCGGTTTGTGATCGACACAACCGTTGGCATCACGCCAGATTTCGAGGCCCGCGTAGATATCCCCCTGCTGAAAGCGCCCTCCGCCCAGCAGGCGCCCTTCCAGCGGCACCACATTGTCGGTCCAGCCATGCGTATGGAACATGCGGATCGGACCTTTGCAGGCATCAGGGTGCGGGCGCCAGAAACCACCGGACACCGGAACATAGGCCGAGAACGCATCGGGGGCCTCGCAAGCCAGATAGTTGACCATGAAAGCGCCAGCGGAAAACCCGCCCAGCAAGACACGGTCGGCGTCGATACCAAACCGCTTTGCCGCGTCTTGCACCACTTCGGTCAGAAAGGCGGTTTCGTCCCGATCCCCAAAGCCTGGATAGAAATTCCAGCTTTTGGTTCCGCCCCGGTCGGGCCGTTCCAGCCCCTCAGGGGCCATCACCGCATACCCGCGTTTCAACAGCGGTTCGACCATCCCGCGATTGCGCATCGTACCCGACCCGCTGCCGCCATACCCGTGCAGGAACACCACCATGGGCGCATTGTCCGCATCGGGCAGTTCGATGTGGTAGGCTCCCATGGGAGTCTCACAGGTATCCTCTTGGCCGGCACACCCCGCGAAAGCGCTCTGCCCGGTCACTGACAAGGCCAAAGCCAGGCTGAACTGCCGGATCATCCTGCATCCTCATCATATTTACGCACCGGCAATCCGGCCCGAACCCATCCCGGCCCTGCGGCCGAACCCAGCATACCCTCTGGCACGTCGATCACATTGGTGAATCCAGCCTCGATCAGGCGGTTGCTCAGGCGTGCTGAACGCACACCGCGCGCGCAGATCAGCGCCACTGGCGCTGCCTGATTGCCGCCGGTCAATTCCGTCAGTGCATTGACGAAATCTTCTCGCCGCATGTCCAGCGGCACAGCACCCTCGCCAATTCCGGATGCCCGCCATTCGCGCGGCGTGCGGATATCGACCAGCAGAATGCGCCCGTCTGATGCCTGTTCATGAGCAACGGCTACGCTGATCCGGCCGCCGCCATGATCTTCGGGGATCAAACGGTATTCCCTGATCGCAAACCCGCCTGCGATCGCAGCACAAACGCCGATCAACATCCATCTTCGGGCTCGGTTCACTTTCTCGGCCAAGATTCAGCCTCCTGTTCGCTGAGATTTGTTCTATCACAGATGGTCTGAAACGGGGGCGTTGAAAAACCCCGGCCCGCATCAAGATCGCGTCATTTTTTCGCAACGTGGCAGAATTCCTGACCGGGCCATTAGGACTCTGTAAAAAAGTTACAATATCTGGACAGTCGGGAAAATATCCTTACAAAATTGGCTTCACACTGACCGCCCAGATCGGAGTATCGCACTTGTCCCTATTCCTTATCGCGGCCCTTCCCTTCCTTGGCGCTGTTTTTCCCGCCCTGCTGATCCGGGCAGGCCGGAACGCAGCCGCCTCCGCTGCCGGGTTGACCACATTCCTGGCCCTGATGGGCTTGTTGATTCATATCCCGTCAGTGATGCGCGGAGAGGTGGTGACCGCCCGGTTCGATTGGATACCGGGGCTGGGTCTGAACGCAAATTTCATGCTGGACGGATTGGGCTTTTTGTTCGCGTTGCTGATCCTGGGCATAGGGTTGCTGATCATCCTTTATGCAAGGTTCTATCTGTCGCGCGAAGACCCGATGGGGCAGTTCTTTACCTATCTTTTGCTGTTTCAGGGCGCGATGGTCGGGATTGTCCTGTCCGACAATATCCTGCTTCTGCTTATTTTCTGGGAACTTACATCGCTCAGCTCATTCCTGCTGATCGGCTATTGGAAGCAACTGCCCGAAGGTCGTCAGGGCGCGCGCATGGCCTTGGCTGTCACTGGCTCTGGCGGCTTGGCGATGATTGCAGGGATGCTGATCCTCGGCAATATCGTGGGGTCCTACGACCTCAGCGTCATTTTGCAGAACAAAGAACTGATCCAGGCTTCACCCTACTACATGCCGGCGCTGATCCTGATCCTGCTGGGCTGTTTCACCAAGTCGGCGCAGTTCCCGTTTCATTTCTGGCTGCCGCACGCCATGGCCGCGCCGACACCGGTTTCGGCCTATCTGCACTCTGCCACCATGGTGAAAGCCGGCTTGTTTTTGATGGCACGGATGTGGCCGGTTCTGGCCGGTACGGATGCGTGGTTCTATATCGTGGCCACCACGGGTCTGGTTACCATGCTGATCGGCGCGTCTATCGCGTTGTTCAAGGACGATCTGAAGGCATTGCTGGCGTTTTCGACCGTTTCGCATCTGGGCCTGATCACCATGCTGCTGGGCTTTGGCACAAAGATTGCAGCCGTCGCTGCCGTGTTCCACATCATCAACCACGCGACGTTCAAAGCCGCCTTGTTCATGACCGCCGGGATCGTGGATCACGAGACCGGCACGCGCGACATCAAAAGGCTGGGCGGCTTGCGCCACCTGATGCCGATCACCTTCACCATTGGCACGATTGCCGCCCTTTCGATGGCCGGGCTGCCGCCCTTGAACGGCTTCCTGTCCAAAGAGATGATGCTTGAGGAGACCGTGCATACCACATGGCTGCACTCTCATTACCTGGTGCCGGGGCTGGCGCTGTTGGCTGCGTTGTTCTCGGCCGCCTATTCCTTCCGCTTTGTGAGTCACGTTTTCCTTGGTCCACAGAGGGAAGACTATCCGGCCCATCCGCATGACCCGCCCGTTGGGTTGTGGATCGCGCCTGCATTCCTGGTCGTACTTGTCATCCTGATCGGCCTCTATTCCGCTGCCATTGTCGGACCTCTGGTTGCAGTGGTGTCAAGCGCAGTGATTGGCGGCGAGAAGCTTCCGTATTACTCGCTGAAACTCTGGCATGGCTTCACACCGGCCCTTTACATGTCGGTCGTGGCGACTCTGGGCGGTCTGTTCCTGCTGGCGCTGCACAAACGGGGTGAGCAGATCTGGAACGCCCTGCCCCGCCCCGAAGCCAAGCAGATCTTCGAAGCAATCATAGAAGCACTGACCAGGTTGAGCCGCTGGATCACGGATGAATTGCACAACGGGGTCCTCAGCCGCTATGCCATCATCTTTGTCGCCTTTACCGTTGGCCTGGGTTATTACGCGTATTCGACCGGGACAATTGGTATTGAAACCCGCGTTCCGCTGCCGGCTCAGATCATTCCGATCATTGGCTGGATCTGCCTTGTGGGTGCGACGCTGGGCATCATGTGGTTCCACCGGAATCGTCTTCTGTCGCTGGTATTGATCGGTGTCGTCGGCCTGATCGTTTCGATTGCCTTCAACTATCTCTCGGCCCCTGACCTTGCTTTGACGCAAATCTCGGTCGAGGTGGTGACAATGATCCTTTTGTTGCTGTCGCTGAACTTTCTGCCGACCGAAACGCCCTGGGACAGTTCGGCGGCGCGGCGCTGGCGGGACGCGGCGATTTCCGTGGTCGCGGGCCTTGGTACCGGTGCGCTGATCTACGCGATGATGATGCGCGATTTCGCTTTCCCGACGATTTCAGAGTTCCATCTGGCCA
Source organism: Ruegeria sp. YTSA144 (assembly GCF_059610125.1). NCBI lineage: Bacteria > Pseudomonadati > Pseudomonadota > Alphaproteobacteria > Rhodobacterales > Roseobacteraceae > Ruegeria > Ruegeria sp. YTSA144. The sequence continues at coordinate 39,653 of NZ_JBXWNA010000011.1, read as the reverse complement.
ATTCCTACAAAGGCGGCGGCGGCACCAATGTGGTCAATGTGATCCTTGTCGACTTCCGGGGTTTTGACACCTTTGGCGAGATCATCGTTCTGGGCATCGCCGCACTGATCATCTTTGCGCTGACGGAATCCGTGCTCAGCACCAACGTCCGCAGCTATCTGCTGAACCGCAAACCGCACTGGCCTCAATCCGGCGACTCTCATCCCTTGATGATGGTTGTGGTTACCCGCGTGATGATGCCGATCGCACTTATGGTCGGGGCTTACATCTTCTTCCGCGGGCACAACCAGCCCGGCGGTGGCTTTATCGCCGGACTTATCGTCGCCATCGCTTACCTGATGCAGTACATGGCCAGCGGTTATACCTGGGCCATCGAGCGGCAGAGGTTCTATTACCACGGCACCATCGGCTGGGGCGTTCTGATCGCCGCAGCAACCGGACTGGGTGCATGGTTCAACGATCGTCCTTTCCTGACCAGCGATTTCGGCTACATCGACTGGCCTCCGCTGGAGGAGTTCGAATGGGCCACCGCCATGCTGTTTGATACAGGCGTATTCCTGGCGGTTCTGGGTGCGGTCATGCTTGCATTGGACAGCTTGTCCCGCTTTGCGTGGCAGCCGGGAATGGCTCAGGAATTCCCGATGGATATCAACCCACTGCGGGATGATCTTCTGGAAGAAAAACAAGAGAAGGAGCAGTCCTGATGGAAGCGCTCGTAGCCTCCGCCGTTGGCATCATGACTGCCGCCGGGATCTTCCTGATCCTGCGCCGCCGGACGTTTCCGGTCATTCTCGGCCTGTCTCTGATCACATACGCGGTGAACGTCTTCCTGTTCGCGACCGGACGACTGGCGCTGAACGCGCCAGCGGTTCTGAACAAGTACAAGGACGTGCCCTATACCGACCCTCTGCCACAGGCGCTGGTCCTGACGGCTATCGTGATCTCGTTCGGGATGACCGCCGTGATCGTGATGATCTCACTCAGCGCATACCTGTCCGCCAAAGACGACCATATCGACATGACCGCCCAGGACAGTGTTGAAGCGCCGGGAGATGACGCATGAACCACTGGATCGTTGCGCCGATCGTCCTGCCCGCGATTCTGGCCCCGTTTATCATCATGGTCCTGCGATACCACCTGGACCTGCAACGTATCTTCTCGGTCGCGGGTGTCGTGGCTTTGCTTGGGATTGCGCTGACGATCACGGCTCAGGCCTCCGGCGGGGACATTCAGGTGTACGAGCTTGGCGACTGGCCCGCCCCCTTTGGCATTGTCATGGTGCTGGACCGCATGTCCGCAATGATGGTTCTGCTGACCGCCCTGCTGGCCCTGCCGATCGTGCTGTATGCCATTGCGTCGGGCTGGGATGACCGGGGCAAGCATTTCCACGCGCTGTTCCATTTCCAACTCATGGGCGTCTGCGGGGCCTTCCTGACCGGCGACGCCTTCAACCTTTTCGTGTTCTTCGAGGTTCTGCTGATCGCCTCTTACGGCCTGATGACACATGGCGGTGGCGCGGTGCGGTTGAAAGCGGGTGTGCAGTATGTGGCGTATAACCTGTTGGGGTCGACCCTGTTTCTGTTTGCCCTCGGTACGATCTATGGCGTGACCGGCACGCTGAACATGGCGGACATCGCCGTGCGCGTTGCAGAAATTCCGGCCGAAGATACCGCATTGCTGCGGGTTGGCGCAGTGCTGTTGCTGCTGGTCTTCTGCATCAAGGCTGCCGTTCTGCCGCTGCATTTCTGGCTGCCCGCCAGCTATGCCAACGCTCCGCTGCCTGTTGCGGCCCTGTTTGCAATCATGACCAAGGTCGGGGCCTATTCGATCCTGCGAATGTACACGCTGGCCTTCGGCCCCGACGTCGAAGTCACGCAGGGTCTGGTTGGCGAGTGGCTGCAACCTGCGGCGCTGCTGACGCTTGCGGTCGGCGCCGTCGGCATTCTGGGATCGCAGCATATTGCCCGCATGGTTGCCTTCTGCGCCATTGCGTCCATGGGTACTTTGCTGATCGCGATTTCTCAATTCACGCCCGGCGCGACGGCAGCCGCCCTTTATTACGTGTTCCATTCGACACTTGCGACCGCGTTGCTGTTTCTCATTGCTGACCTGATCATGGAACGGCAGGGAGGTGCCATAGCCCCCAAGCCACCGATGCCGCAAAGCGGGTTGATAGCTGCATTGTTCTTTGTCGGCGCCATCGCGATGGCTGGAATGCCGCCGCTGTCCGGCTTTGTAGGCAAGCTTTTGGTTCTGGACGCTTCGCGCGATGCATCCGATGCCACCACGGTCTGGGCGGTTATCCTGATTGGATCATTCGTCACCATCGTCGGGCTCGCCCGCGCCGGGACGCTGATTTTCTGGAAAAGCTACGACGCTGAGGTTGTCACAGCCGATGAAACCGCCGAAGGCGATGAGGCGCCTGCCCCCGCCGCCCCCGAACCGCAACCCGGCCTTGCCTTTACGGCTGTGTTCGGGGCCGTGGCAGGTCTGATCCTGCTGACCCTGTTCGCAGGTCCGGCTCTGGAGTACACGAGCAAAACCGCAGAGCAGTTGTTTACGCCTGAAAATTACATCTCTGCCGTATTGGGAAGGGAAGAGTGATGAAACTGCTGCGCCGGATTTTCCCGCACCCCCACCTGACGATTTTGCTGACGCTGGTCTGGATTCTGCTGGCGAACAAGCCTTCGCTGAACTCTCTGGTCTTTGGCCTGATCCTCGGGATCATCATTCCCTTCATCACACAGCCATACTGGCCGGATCGTCCCAAAGTGCGCAACTGGCCAATGGTTGTGGAATACATGCTGGTGGTGCTTTGGGATATCGTGGTTGCAAACGTAACAGTGGCCTGGATCATCCTGTTCAAGCGCAATGATGACCGCCAGCCCAACTGGGTCTGTGTCCCGCTTGAGCTGCGCACCCCCGAAGCAATCACCTTTCTGGCCGGGACCATCACGATGACTCCCGGCACCGTCAGTTGCGATCTTTCGGCGCAGGGGCACAACCTGCTGGTACATTGCCTCGACGCACCGAACCCTGACGAGGTGCGAGACCAGATCAAGCAGCGCTATGAACGTCGCCTGAAGGAGATTTTCGAATGATCGACTACGCGATTTATTTTGCATTTGCCTGTTTCGGTGCGGCGATCATGATGTGTCTGTGGCGGATCATCACCGCTGACGGGGTTGGCACTCGGGTTCTGGCCTTGGACACGATGGTGATCAACACCATCGCCCTGATGATCCTATATGGGCTGGATCAGGGCACCGAGATCTTCTTCGAGGCCGCCATGATCATAGCCATGCTTGGTTTTGTCTCCACCGTGGCCTACGCGCGCTTCATGTTGCGCGGCAATATTATCGAGTGAGGGCGGGATGACATTCATCGTGGAACTGCTGATCGCCTTTTTCCTGATTGTCTCGGGTATCTTCGGCTTTGTCGGGTCTTTTGGGATGATCAAGTTGAAAGACCCAATGTCCCGCCTGCACGCGCCGACCAAGGCAACGACCTTGGGGGTGGGTGGCGTGCTTTTGGCCTCGATCGCACATTCTGTTTTTCTGGAAGGAAAGCTGTCCCTGCACGAACTGCTCATCACGCTATTCCTGTTCCTGACCGCTCCGATCACGGCCCTGTTCATTGCAAAATGGCACATACACCGTCATGAAAAACCAGAAGACCTGCCGGATGCTGGCGAGGATGAGCTTTGGGCCACCCACGCCGTCGAGCAGGTCGAGGACGTCCCGGACCATAGCGCGAATTGAAACCTATGCATATTCCCCCACTGCCCCTGACCCGCGATCTGGTTCTTGTTGGCGGAGGTCACACCCACGCGCTGCTGCTGCGCAAATGGGGGATGAACCCTTTGCCCGGGGCACGGGTGACCGTGATCAACCCCGGCCCGACGGCCCCTTATTCCGGAATGTTGCCAGGTTACATCGCAGGGCATTATGACCGGTGGGAACTGGACATCGATCTTGTCAAACTGGCGCGTTTTGCAGGCGCGCGGGTCATTCTGGGCTCGGCCGACGGACTCGATACCGATCGTCAGGAAATCCATGTTCCCGGGCATCCTCCGGTTGGTTTCGACGTGGCATCGGTCAATGTTGGCATCACGTCGGACATGCCCGCAATGCCCGGCTTTGCGGAACATGCGGTGCCGGCCAAACCACTGGGGCCATTCGCGGCAAAGTGGGCCGCTTATCTGGAAGGCAGCGGCCCTGCCTCGGTCGTCGTAATCGGCGGTGGAGTCGCCGGGGTTGAACTGGTCATGGCGATGGCTCACGCGCTCAGGGCCAAAGGTCGGACAGCACAGGTTACACTGATCGACAATGCCTTCGCCCTGACGGCCACCAAACCCAAGGCGGCAGCGACGATCCGGCAAGCCATGCAGAATCTTGGTGTAGAGGTGATCGAAAACGCGGCAATCAGCCGGATCGCTTCGGATCACGTCGCATTGCAGGACGGGCGCACAATTCCCGCCAATTTCGTGACAGGTGCGGCCGGAGCCCGCCCGTATGACTGGATCGAGAAGACCGGGCTGGACCTTGAGGATGGCTTCATCCGGGTGAACAGCTACCTGCAATCCAGCGATCCCGTGGTTTTTGCCGCCGGTGATTGCGCCCATCTGACGGACAATCCCAGACCCAAGGCCGGAGTTTATGCAGTGCGCGAAGCGCCGGTTCTGTTCGACAATCTGCGCGCGGCGCTGGGGGCTGGGCGGATGCGCAAATTTGTCCCGCAGAAAGATTACCTGAAGCTGATTTCGCTGGGCGGCAAATCAGCGCTGGGTGAGCGGTTTGGGTTGTCCTACAGCGGAGCGATGATGTGGCAATGGAAGAACCACATCGACCAGACCTTCATGAACAAGTTCCGGGACCTGCCGCAGATGAGGCCCCCTGCGCTGCCGCGCGCACGTGCCGCCGGACTTGTCGAGGCGCTGGGTGAAAAACCGATGTGTGGCGGATGCGGTGCCAAAGTCGGGCGTGGTGCATTGCAGGTTGCGCTGAAATCGCAGCCCGCGCCCATTCGCCCGGACATCACCCCCCTGCCCGGCGATGACGCGGCTCTGCTTCAGCCAGGCGGAGTTCAGCAGGTCATGACTTCCGATCACCTGCGGGCTTTCACCAAGGATCCTGCGCTTATGACGCGTATCGCGGCTGTTCACGCCTTAGGCGATATTTGGGCCATGGGGGCCACGCCTCAGGCAGCCACGGCAACCATCATCTTGCCGCGCATGTCTTCTGCCCTGCAAAGCCGAACCATGTCGGAAATCATGTCGATCGCAGGAGCCGTCATGCGGGACGCCGGTGCCGAGATTGTGGGCGGACACAGCTCCATGGGTGACGAGATGACGATCGGCTTCACACTGACCGGGTTGTGCGAATCCGCCCCGATCACACTGGCGGGCGGGCAACCGGGGGATCGTCTGATCCTGACCAAACCCATAGGAAGCGGTGTTCTTATGGCGGCCGAGATGGCCGGCCAGGCCAATGGTGCCTGGGTCGCCGCAGCCTACCAGCAGATGGTGCAGCCGCAGGGCAAGGCGGCCCGCATATTGGCCGGGGCCCATGCGATGACCGACGTGACCGGGTTTGGTCTGGCCGGACATCTGCAAGGCATCTGTGACGCTTCCGGATGCGGGGCCATGTTGGACCTGGGTGCCGTGGACGTGATGGATGGTGCGCAGGAGCTGACGGACCGGGGTGTTCGGTCAACCCTTTTTGCAGACAACCGGGCAATAGCACCTGCCCTGCCCGCCGAGGGCAAAGCCGCCTTGATGTTCGACCCGCAGACAGCAGGCGGCCTGCTGGCCGCGGTCGCGGCAAAGGATGCCGATACCGTCCTGCAAGACCTCAAGAACGCTGGCTATCCAGCCAGGGCAATCGGCGAACTCACCGAAGCACCGGGGCTGCGTCTTCAAAGCTGATCCAGCAGGGTTTCGATCCGGGTCGCAGCCTCGCTCAGGCCGGTGTCGTTCAGAACGGCGATCTCAATATCGGCCAGCACCTCGACGGAACGAGACCGCCGCGACTTTGCGTATGCCGGGTCGTAATGCTGCTCCATCAGGGCCCGGGTCAGCACCTGTTTTTGACCTGCATTGATCAGCTGCATCCAACCATCCACAACTTCGTGCCCGCGATGAAAGCGCAGCGGCGACAACCGGTCCTTCAAACGGTCGCTGTCAGACAGGATGTCGTCATAGGCCTGAACGAGATAGGCGGTACGCGCCTCGAGCGGAGCCGAAATGTTCACCCTCGGGGCTGCGCACAAAGCGTTCCACAGGCTGGGTGGCAGTATCAGGCTGCCGATCTTGGAGGATTCCGCTTCGATGACAACCGGGCGCGCCGTATCCATCGCACAAAGCGCCCCAGCCAGAGCCGATTCAAAAGCTTTCTGGCTGGGCTGCCCGCCCGGTCTTTCCCCCAGCAGGGACCCTCGGTGATTGGCCAGTGCTTCGAGGTCCAGAACCTGCACCCCGCGTGACTGCAAAAGTGCCAGCAATTCTGTCTTGGCCGTTCCGGTATAGCCATCCAGCGCCACCAACCGATGTGGCAACGGATCATCGTACAAATACGCATTCACCAGCCTGCGGTAGGTGCGATAGCCGCCCTCGATCACATCCGCCCGCCAGCCGATCTGTTGCAGCATCCATGTGAACGACCCGGAACGCTGTCCGCCGCGCCAGCAATAGACCAGAGGGCGCCAGCTGCCTTCATGGTGGCTTAGATGTTGCTCGATGTGGTTGGCCGCATTGCGGAACACCAGAGCGGCCCCGAGTTTACGCGCCAGAAACGGGCTCTCCTGTACATACATGGTCCCGACACGGGCGCGTTCCTCGTTGTTAAGAACCGGCAGGTTGATCGCGCCAGGCAGATGATCTTCAGCGAACTCTGCCGGGCTGCGCACATCGATGACTGTGTCAAAACCATGAGCATAAAGCTGTGTCAGATCAGGAAAGTTCAGAGCCATGCCGAAGGTCTAGCTTGCCGCGTTTGCAAAGGAAAGGCCGCACGCCCTCACACGTGCAAAGGCTCGATCAGATCAGGCCCGCTGGCCCGGTTCGAGTTCACGACCGGATCAACGCGATGAAACGTCAGCACATCCTCTGCCCCCGGCTGCATCAGACGAGCAGCCCCCTTTCCCGCTTCACCCAGCCACAATGACCAGTGCTCGGGTTCAAGGATCAGCGGCATCCGATGATGGATGGTGCCAAGGTTTTCGTTGGCCGCCGTTGTCACGATGGCACAGGTGCCCTGACGGTTTTCATCCACCCCCCAGTCCTGCCAGATCCCTGCAAAAGCAATCGGGGCGCCATCCCTGCGATGGATGTACCAGGGCAAGCGCGTTCCCTCGTCCGTCTTGGTCCATTCGTAAAACCCTGTTGCGACAATCAGACAGCGGCGTGATCGGCAGGCATCGCGAAAGGCGGGCTTTTCCGCCAAAGTCTCGGCACGTGCGTTGATCAGCAACGGGCCGGCAGTTTCCGTCTTGTACCAATGTGGCAAAAACCCCCAGCGCAGCGCATCCAGATGACGGCCTGATTCACCACCCCGCACCACATGCACCTGATTTGTCGGACACACGTTGAAATTCGGGACGGTTGGCAACGCATTAGCCGGGCGCGCGGAAAACAGCTGCGCCATCGCGTCATTGGGAAGAGTTATTGCAAACCGTCCGCACATGGTAATGGACCACCGTTCCAATCCTGGTTCTGACACAGGACCTTACTGGATTGCATGGAAAACCAGAAAACGCGATCCCACAAGAGCAAAGCGGCGGCCTTTTGGGAGGCTGACAAGCGTCCACAGGTACTGAAAAGACCCCACGGGGGCTCAAAAAGTTCCCGAAGAACTCGGACTATCAAGCCTTTTCCGGCTTCGTTTTGACCGGGGTGAAGCTGTAAGGAAAGCCCTGCTCACATTTCACTGAAGCCTCGTGGACAAAGCCCGATGATCCGCAGTTTGCCGAGAAATCGGCGAACGCGCTGATACACACGGATCAGGTAACGCGTGCCTTGGCTGATACCCGAAAAGGAAATACAATTCCCAGACCACCGGGACCTTGTGCGGGTCATGGACGAGAGTAGGCGTGAGGGGGAAACTGGAGGTCAATTGCCCGGTTCACCACCCGCAAATTGGCCTCAAACTCCGACAACCCGGAAGTGCCTGCAAAAACGCGTGCAAGCTTGCCAACCGCCAGGGGTTCGTCCAAGTCAATCAGGGGCTGGCGCGAGGTCGCGGATCAGATCAAACCGATGCTTGACGGCCTGGGCTCGGAACTCTGGCCGGAATACGATTTCAGTTGATCCGTGGAAGCAAAAAAGCCGCATCATGATGACGCGGCTTTTGTCCTTTTCGAAAACAGAGTCACTTCTGCTTGATGCGCCCATCAACATAAGGCTGATACGGAGCATTTGCCGCCAGGTATTCCGCGGTTACATCCGCAAGATCCGGACCGAAATCATAGGCGTTCTTGTCATCGCCCTCGAACATCGAATACCCATCGCCACCATTGCGGACGTAATTGTTGGTTACGACCAGGTAGGTTTTGTTCGGGTCGATCGGAACAAACCCATCGCCCTCGGCGACCATCACATCAATGATACGCCCTTCGTTCGGCGCTACACTGGGATCCCAGGTAAATCGCAGGCCAGCGACCTGAGGAAAACGCCCCTTCACGTCTTCCACCTGACTGACGCCATTTTCCAGCGCGTCAATAACGGTCTGCCCGTTGATCTCAAAAGTGGACAGCGTGTTCTGGAACGGCAGCACGGTCAGCACTTCACCCATGGTCACGTCTCCGGGGTCGATAGACGCCCGCAAACCACCCGAGTTCGCGATGGCAATCTGTACACCCTGATCGGCAACCCGCGCCAGCATCGCATCAGCAACAAGATTACCCATCTGGCATTCCTGTACACGACATACAGAGCGGTCCCCCTCGATGGCCTCGGCCGCGCTGGCGACAACCTTGTTTCGGATTTCATCCAGAGGCTGAGCAAGTTCGGCGATCCGATCCAATGCGGCCTGATCCTCGGTCACGGTGTTGTCCATGATCAAAGGTTCACCAACGGCTTCGACCACATTGCCGTCGTCATCAAACGTGACGTTCAGTTCGCCCAGAAACTTGCCGTAGGCATAGGCTTGAACGATCTGCACACCGTTGACCACCGTGGGATACGGGCCCACGGCCTTGTCCGATGCATTCGAAAGATAGGTGTTCGAATGCCCGCCAACGATCACGTCGACCCCGCTTGTCTCTGCCGCGACACGCTGATCAACGCCATAGCCCGAATGGCTGAGCACGATGATCTTGTTGACGCCTTCGCCCGTCAGCTTGTCGACCTCGGCCTGCACCGCCGGTACCGGGTCTGAAAAGGTCACGTTGGGACCGGGCGACGCAAGTTCATGCGTATCGATCGGCGTCAGCCCGATCAGGCCAATCTGTTCGCCACCCACCTCGATCACGGTGGATTTCTTGATGTGGTCGGTCAGAAGCTCTTCGTCGCGAATATCGGCATTGGACATCAGGACCGGGAAATCGACCGAGTCGATAAAGCCACGCAGCACTTCCGGGCCGTCGTCAAACTCGTGGTTGCCCACGGTCATGGCGTCATAGCCCAGCTTGTTCATGAACTCGGCAGCGACCTTGCCCTTGTAATACGTGTAGAAAAGAGACCCCTGAAACTGATCGCCGCCATCCACCAGAATCGAATTGTCGGCACGATCACGTGCGTCTTTCACGGCAGTGACCAGGCGCGCCGATCCACCAAAGCACTTTCCTTCGGCATTGTCTTCCGCGTCGCATCCGCTGTCGTATTTGTTGATCGGCTCGAAACGAGAATGAAAATCGTTGGTGTGCAAAATTGTCAACTTGTAGTCGGCTGCCGCAACTCCGGCGGTCAGGCCCAGAACCGCGACTGAAGTCAAAATTCGGGTCTGCATCATGGTACTCCCAGTTGTTATTTGTGGTGATCGTGCGCGCATGACGGCAGAGAGTCAAAGAAGAAATCCGACTTGATTCCATCTTCGGCGCGGGGCATCAGGTCCGTATGCTGATTTACAAGATTTTCCGAGCCGAAGAGTGGGCCGCCTTGCAGAACCAGGGTGCCTCGGACGGCGCACCGATTGATGTCGCTGACGGGTTTGTCCACTTTTCCACCGCTGAACAAGCCGCTGAAACCGCAGCCAAACATTTTGCCGGTGTCGATGGTCTGGTTTTGCTGGCCTGTGACGCAGACGCGATGGGCGACGACTTGAAATGGGAGGTCTCGCGCGGGGGTGCCCTGTTCCCGCACCTTTATCGCCAGATCCGGATGAGCGATGTCGTCTGGTCACGCCCTCTGCCCTTTGACGGCACCGCGCACCAGTTCCCAAAGGACATGACATGACATCTTACATCGACCCGGACCGCGACCAGTTCGAGGCCTTCAAGGCATTGGATCGGGACATGCCGATCGAAATGCTCAATCTGGTGAAGTTTCGGGCCAAGGCGCAGTACCCAACCGCGCATGAGCTGGCAAATGCAGGGCTGACCGGAGCGCAAGCCTATCAGAACTACGGGGCAGAAACCGCTCCGATCATTGAACGTATCGGGGCGCGCATCCTCTGGCGTGGGGTGTTTGAAGCAACCCTGATTGGACCGGCGGACGAGGCATGGGATGTCGTTTTCATTGCCCGCTATCCGACGGCACATGCATTTCTGGAAATGGTCACTGACCCGGTCTATCGGGCGGCGGTGATCCACCGTCAGGCGGCGGTGGAAACGTCGCGCCTGATCCGATGCGGTTCAGGTGAAGCCGGGGCGACATTCGGATGAAACTGTTGGAGAAACTGGGCCTTGCCGCCCTGCACCGCATGGACCCCGAGACCGCCCACGGGATGTCGATCAAGGCGTTGAAGTCCGGGCTTGCACCCGCACCGGGGCCGGTAACGACGCCGCGCCTGAAAACCGTCGTTGCCGGGCTGAACCTGCCGAACCCGGTCGGGCTGGCTGCCGGGTTCGACAAAAACGGCGAGGTTCTGACCCCGCTGTCCCGCGCCGGGTTCGGTTTTGTCGAAGTCGGGGCGGTCACGCCGCGCCCGCAACCGGGAAACCCCAAACCCCGCCTGTTTCGCCTGACCGAGGACAGGGCAGCCATCAACCGCTTTGGCTTCAACAACGAAGGCATGGAGGTGATGGCCAAACGGCTGGCACACCGCCCCAAAGACGCGGTCATCGGCCTGAATCTGGGGGCGAACAAGGACAGCGAAGACCGCGCCGGCGACTTTGTCAAAGTGCTGGCCCATTGTGCCGAGTATCTGGATTTTGCGACCGTCAACGTGTCATCCCCGAACACGGAAAAGTTGCGGGATTTGCAGGGCAAAGCCGCACTCACCGCGCTTTTGAGCGGTGTGATCGAGACGCGCGATGCGCTGCCGCGCCCGTTGCCGATCTTCCTGAAAATCGCACCGGATCTCACCGAGGCGGAGTTGCAGGACATCGCCGAGGTCGCCCGCGAAACCCGGGTGGACGCTGTGATCGCCACCAACACCACCCTGTCCCGCGACGGTTTACGCAGCGCACACAAAGACGAAACCGGTGGTTTGTCGGGCGCCCCATTGTTTGAAAAGTCCACCCGTGTACTGGCGCGGCTGAGCAAACTGACGGACGGGGATATCCCCCTGATAGGCGTGGGCGGCATCAGCAATGCCGAGCAGGCCTATGCCAAGATCTGTGCCGGGGCATCGGCTGTGCAGTTCTATACCGCGATGGTGTATGGCGGCATTTCCCTGGCTGCCGACATCGCCGAAGGGCTGGATGACTTGCTGGCGCGTGACGGTTTTGACACCGTATCGCAAGCTGTCGGCAGCAAACGAGAGGATTGGCTGTGATCGAATACTGGCACAACCCCCGCTGTTCCAAATCCCGCGCCGGTCTGGCGCTTTTGGAAGAAAACGGTGCGCAGATCTCTGTGCGAAAATACCTGGAAGACGCGCCGTCATTAGACGAGTTGCGCGCTGCGCAATCCGCCCTTGGGCTGTCGCCCATCGAAATGATGCGGACGGGCGAAAAACGGTTCAAGGAACTGGGGCTGGCCAAAACCTCGCCCGACGAAGACCTGATCCGTGCCATGGCCGAAAACCCGATCCTGATCGAGCGGCCTTTGGCAATTGCCGGAAACAAAGCCGCCATCGGACGTCCGCCGGAAAACCTGTTGACGCTGCTCTAGGCGACCTGTGCCTCAAGCTTGGGATAGCGCCAGCCCATTGTCACGCCGCGTGCAATATTGAGAACCATCAACGCGGCCCACAGGCCGTGATTGCCGAAACTCGGCACCAGTATGAAAAGTGCAACCACATAGATCGCCACTGACTGAATCATCGCGTTGCGCATGGCGCGGGTCCAGGTGGCACCGATGTAGATACCGTCGAACATCCAGCTTGCCACTCCGATCACCGGGGCGATTGCAGCCCAGAACAGGTATTCGCGTCCGGCCTCACGCACTTGCGGTGAAGTTGACATCAGGTCGATCAGCGCCGGGCCGGCCAAGAAGAAAACCGTTCCCAGCAACAGCGCCCCCCCAACACCCCATTGCGAGGCCATGACCGAGGCGCGACGCACCTGATACCTGTCTCTGGCCCCGACTGCGCCTCCGACCAGCGCTTCGGCGGAAAAGGCAAACCCATCAAGCGCAAAGGCGGTGATTTCAAGAAATTGAAGCAAGACCTGATTGGCGGCCAGATTCACGTCACCCAGATCCGAGCCAACAAAAAGGAATGTCGTGAACGATCCGGTCAACAGAACCGAACGCAGCATGATATCACCGTTGACCTGCAACATGCGCCGCAGCCGGGCAGCATCGAACACCCGCGCCCAATCGCGCCAGATTCCGTCTGCGAACCCATCCCGGCAAAGCCATAACCCCAATGCCAATCCTGTCCATTCTGCAATCAGGGTGGCAATGGCAACTCCCTCGACCCCCCAGCCAAGCCCAAGAACGAACCACAGGTCGAGAACGATATTCAACCCGTTCATCCAGACCTGAAGGGCGAACACGCCGCGCGTACGCTCGACGGCAATCAGCCAGCCGGTAACGGCATATAACGCGATGGTGGCGGGTGCCCCCCAGATGCGAATCTCCAGGTAGGACCGGGTCAGGGCTTCGACTTCGGGGCTTGCCGGGGAAAGCGCGAACGCACCCGCAAACACGGCCACTTGCGCAAGGATAAAGAACAGCCCTGCCGCGCCTCCCAGGATCAGGCCGCGCATCAGCAGCGCCCGGGTTTCAACGATATCGCCTGCCCCGCGTGCCTGCGCCGCCATCCCGGTGGTTCCCATCCGCAGGAAACCGAAAATCCAATAGACTGTGGACAGGATCACAGCGCCGATGCCGACCGCCCCGATTGGGGCCGCCTCGCCCATCTGCCCGACCACGCCCGTATCCACCGCACCCAGAATGGGCACGGTGGCATTCGACAGGACAATCGGCACCGCGATCTTCAACACCCGCCTGTGCGTAATGGGCGCCGAGGCGTCCTGCACGGTCAGCTCTTGTCTCTGGGGGGTTGCGGCATCAGGAAATGTCCGGAAGCCTGCGCAAACAGTTTCGCATGATTGTCCTGCCAGGCTTCGACCCGGACCGAGGCATACCGCCGCCCAGATCTGCTGATAAAGGCACGCGCATATGCGTCCCGTGGAAGGCCCGAACGCAGGTAGTCGACGGTAAAGTCGATGGTTTTGGGAAAGCGGATATTCGGGTCGGTCACAATGGCCTCTCCGTCGATCTCGCCACTTTCGATACGCGGGAACAAATGCTCCCAACTAAGGGTAATGACAGCGGTCACTTCGAGGAATGCCGCGGTTACACCGCCGTGAATCGCAGGCAGGAACGGGTTGCCAATCAACTTGTCATCGAAGTTCAGAACACCGGTCAGTTCATCCCCGCGCCGGTCGAAGCTGATATTGAGAAAGCGGATGTAAGGCACACCGTCAACCAGCGCACGCAACGCTGCATCGCGTCGCTGCTTGACCACCTGCATTGGTTCGGGACGAGGTCTTGCCATGTTATTTCCCCTCAACCGTAAAAGACCCCGAGGCCGTGGACACCGGCAGGTCCTTGTCGTCGTCCATAGCCGTCGCTCGTACAAAAGCCACGTTCCGCGTGATGTGATAGCAGACGGCGTGCGCCGTAACCGTCTGACCCGGTGTCGCCGCGCGCATGTAGTCAATTCGCAGGTCGATCGTGGCTGTCCCGCCGGGGGCCGAGGGGTGGCTCATCACAGCAGCACCGCAGCAAGTGTCCAGAATTGTGGAAATCGCCCCACCGTGAATCACCCCTGTGCGCGGATCACCGATCAGATCCTCATTGTAGGGCAACGTGATCTCTGCCTCGCCCTCGCCGATCTGCGTGAGCTTGAGGTTCAATGCCCGCGCGTGGGGGATCGCCTCGATAAACTGGCGGGCTAAAACTGTCTTGTCGACCATAGGTTTGCGTCCTGTTCTCTGCCCGTCCTTTATGAGCCGCTGTTTCCGCAAAGGGCAAGCCCACCTGTTGCGCTCGGGATCGGGACCGCCTAGGTTGCTGACAAGGAGATCGGGAATGTCCAACAACCGTTTGTCATTCAAAGAGATGTGCGCCGAGTTCGACGTGACCCCGCGCACTCTGCGCTATTACGAATACATCGAACTTTTGCAACCGGACCGTGAAGGTCGGTCCCGGTTTTACGGCCCGCGTGAATGCGCGCGGATGAAACTGATCATGCGCGGCCGCAAGTTCGGATTCCCCCTGGAAGAGATTCGCCAATGGCTTTTGATCTACGAAGATCAGGGCAATGAGGCGCAAATGGCTACGTTCGTCGAGATGGCGGATCGCCAGATGAACGAGCTTCAGCAGCAGCGCCAGCAACTGGATGAAGCCATGGACGAACTCAAGCGTCTGCGCGACCAGACGGCCAAGTCGTTGGGATAGCCGCGCCTTCCGAGTCCGAAAAACCAAATTTATCACCCTGAATCCGCGCAAACAGATGCGCAGTGTTTCCGCAATTGCGACTGCTTTGGCGGGAAAAACCGCATGACGTAACGGAAAGAAAATTGCGTCAGACCATGCTTACGTGACCGGATGTTACGTCAACTTCGAAATGACGCAGCGTCTGGATTACGTAAACGTCACTCTCGTGTTGTAAAGCGCGTATCAACTGCGCAACTCATATCTCATGACGCCAGTGACGAGAGTATGACGAATGACCGAAGATGTGATGACCATCCGCGAGATGTGCGAGACCTATGATGTCACACCACGCACCTTGCGGTTCTATGAGGCCAAGGAACTTCTGTTCCCGATCCGTGAAGGCCAGAAACGTCTGTTCACCAAGCGTGATCGGGCGCGGCTCAAACTGATCCTGCGCGGCAAACGATTTGGTTTCAGCTTGGAAGAAATTCGGCAACTGCTGGATTTGTACCATGTCGGCGACCAGCAGGTCACGCAGATGACCCGCACCTATGAAATCGCGTGCGAGCGTCTGGAGGACATGGAATCGCGCCGCGAAGAGCTGACGCAGGCCATCGACGATCTGAAAGAGCAGTTGCGCTGGGGCGAGAAAGTCATCGCCTCGATGAAACAGGAAAAGAAGGCAGCCGAGTAACCTCGACCTGTCATCCGGACATATGAATTAAGGGAGCTTCACATGCCCGTTTACAACGCGCCAACCAAAGACATGCAGTTCATCCTGCACGACGTACTGAATGTCTCGCAGTCGGACATACCCGGCTACAACGAACTGGAAGCCGAGTTTACCGGCGCGGTTCTGGAAGAAGCCGGCAAGGTTGCCACCAATGTTCTGCATCCGCTGAACGTTGTCGGCGACACCGAAGGATGCCGGTTGGAAAACGGCATTGTGTACACCCCGACCGGGTTCAAGGACGCCTTCGAGCAGATGAAGGAAGGTGGCTGGACTGGCCTCGACATGCCGGAAGAGTATGGCGGTCAGAACATGCCCTATGTGCTGGGCACCGCCGTGGGCGAGATGTTCTCGGGTTCCAACCAGGCTTTCACAATGTACCAGGGCCTGACGCACGGTGCTGCATCGGCGATTCTGGCGCATGGAACGGACGAACAGAAGAACAAGTACCTGCCCAAAATGGTCAGCTGTGAATGGACCGGCACCATGAACCTGACGGAACCGCATTGCGGCACCGATCTGGGCCTGATGCGCACCAAAGCGGAACCGCAGGGTGACGGAAGCTATAAAATCTCGGGCCAGAAGATCTTTATCTCGGCTGGCGATCACGACATGGCCGACAACATCATCCATCTGGTGTTGGCGAAAATCCCCGGCGGCCCCGAGGGTATCAAGGGTGTCTCGCTGTTCATCGTTCCCAAGTTCATCGTCAACGAAGACGGCTCTTTGGGCGAACGCAACGGCGTATCGGTCGGCAAGATCGAAGAGAAAATGGGCATCCACGGCAACTCGACCTGCGTCATGAATTATGACGAGGCCACCGGCTGGCTGCTGGGCCAAGAGCACAAAGGCATGCGCGCCATGTTCACCATGATGAACGAAGCGCGTCTGGGTGTGGGCATGCAAGGCCTGTCTCAGGCCGAAGCTGCGTATCAAAATGCTGTCGAATACGCCAAGGATCGCCTGCAAGGCCGTGATGTTACTGGCACAAAGAACCCGGACGGCCCGGCCGATCCGCTGATTGTTCACCCTGACATCCG
Organism: Ruegeria sp. YTSA144; assembly: GCF_059610125.1. NCBI lineage: Bacteria > Pseudomonadati > Pseudomonadota > Alphaproteobacteria > Rhodobacterales > Roseobacteraceae > Ruegeria > Ruegeria sp. YTSA144. The sequence continues at coordinate 22,954 of NZ_JBXWNA010000011.1, read as the reverse complement.
ACGAAACCTGATGGACCAGAAAAGCTTCACCGAAGGTGCGCGCGCATTCATTCTGTGGGGTGCCACGATGATCGACAAGGCGCACAGGTCGGGCGACAAGGACGCAGACGGCCTGATCTCACTGTTGACCCCGGTCATCAAGGGCTTCCTGACGGATGAAGGTTACGACATGACCGTTCAGGCGCAGCAGGTCTATGGCGGCCATGGCTACATCGAGGAATGGGGCATGTCGCAATATACCCGCGATGCCCGGATCGCCATGATCTATGAAGGCGCCAACGGCGTACAGGCGTTGGACCTTGTTGGCCGCAAACTGGCGCAGGATGGCGGCAAGCATGTCATGGCCTTCTTCGACATGGTCAAAACCTTCTGCAAGGAAAACGCGGGCCAGAACGAGGCGTATGACAAAGCCTTCATCGAACCGCTGAAAGCCGCGTCCAAGGATCTGCAGGCTGCCGGCATGTATTTCATGCAGGAAGGCATGAAGAATCCGAACAACGCGCTGTCCGGTTCCTACGATTTCATGCACATGTTTGGCCATGTCTGCCTGGGCCTGATGTGGGCGCGTATGGCCAAGGCCGCGCAAGAAGCGCTGGACAATGGCACGTCGGACAAAGAGTTCTACGAGACCAAGATCAACACCGGCCGCTTCTACATGGCCCGGCGCCTCCCCGCCACGGCGTTGCACCTGTCGCGCATTCAAACCGGTGCGGACACGGTCATGGCGCTGGACGCGGCAAGCTTCTGATCTCAATCTGGGTCCGGGCAACATTGACTGGACCCAGCTTACCGGAGGAACAACATGCCAAAACGTTTCCGCCTGACTCGCCGCTTTCCCGTGGCAATGACCGAGGACGGGTACCGCAAGCTCAAAGCGTTCGCGCGCGAAGCCGGTCTGGACGAGGGAGAGGCGCTGTCGTTTCTGTTCGAAAACTTCAACAGCGTAATCAACGAGGACAACCTGACCCATCGCCTGCGAATCTTCAATTCCGAACTGGAAGCCCGGAAAAAGTGAATGCCAGCGGCGATTTATTACGAAACCGCTAACTTGGATGCCGGGTGCCTCCGGCGGGAGTATTTATGAAAAGATGAAGCTGCGACGCGTCCCTGCCACCGGGCGCACTCGCCATCAGGACAGGGACGACTTCACCTTTTGCGGTCATCGGCTCTCCAGCCTGTACCGCGCGACCATTGAATAGGAAGATGGTTGATCAAAGGTTACCGACTGACCTTCATCTTTTCAAAAATACTCAATTCCGGCTTAGCCACGTGCGCCACGGGAGGGGCGATTGCATGAGCATAAAACTGCACTGTTTCGGAGAAAGCGGCAATTCCTACAAGGCCGCTCTGGCGCTGGAAATGTCCGGTCTCGATTGGGAGCCTGTCTTTGTCGACTTCTTCAAAGGTGTCACCCGCAGCCCCGAGTTCCGTTCAGAACTCAACGTGATGGGCGAAGCACCCTTCATGGTCGATGGTGACTTCCAAACCTCCCAATCTGGTGCCATTCAGGCCTATGTGACTGAAAAATCCGGCAAGTTCGGCGGCAAAAACCGGGAAGAGAACTATGACATCCTGCGCTGGGTGCTTTGGGACAATCACAAGCTCAGCTCGATGGCGGGCCTGACCCGGTTCCTGATCAATTTTCTGCCCGAACAGCATCGCAACCCGGATGTGATCGCCTTTAACCAGGGCCGCCTGAAGGCTGCCTATCAGGTGCTGAACACGCATCTGGAAGGCCGCGACTGGATCGTCGGCGACGGCGTAACCAACGCTGATCTCAGCTGCTGCGGCTACCTTTACTACCCCGAACCATTCGGCTTTGACCGTGCCGACTGGCCCAATATCGACGCCTGGCTGACTCGCCTGTCCGAGCAGCCCGGCTGGAAACACCCCTATGACCTGATGCCCGGCAACCCGTCGGATCGAGCTTGAGGAGAAGACCCATGACCGAAGCTTATATTTATGACGCTCTGCGCACACCGCGCGGCAAGGGCCGCAAGGATGGCAGCCTGCACGAGGTAACCTCGGTGCGCCTGTCCGCCCTGACCCTGAACGCGATGAAAGAACGCAACAACCTGGAAGGCCACGCCGTCGAAGACGTGATCTGGGGCAACGTCACGCAGGTGATGGAGCAAGGCGGCTGTCTGGCGCGCTCGGCTGTTCTGGCCTCGGACCTGGACCAGTCAATCCCCGGCCTGGCGATCAACCGTTTCTGCGCGAGCGGAATGGAAGCCGTGAACCTGGCCGCAAACCAGGTCAAGGGCGGCGCAGGCGACGCTTACATCGCAGGTGGCGTTGAGATGATGGGCCGTGTTCCCATGGGCAGCGACGGCGCGGCGATTGCCGTTGACCCCTCTCTGGCAATGGAGACCTACTTTGTGCCGCAGGGCATCTCGGCCGATATCATTGCAACGGAATACGGGTTCAGCCGCGATGACGCAGACGCTCTTGCGGTTGAATCGCAAAAGCGCGCGGCGGAAGCCTGGGCCGACAACCGGTTCGAAAAGTCGGTCATCACCGTCAAGGACCAGAACGGCCTGCCCATTCTGGACCGTGACGAATACATGCGCCCCGGCACCGACATGCAAAGCCTTGGCGCGCTGAACCCGTCCTTCCAGATGATGGGCGAACAGATGCCCGGCTTCGACAAGGTAGCAATGTTGAAATACCCGCATCTAGAGCGGATCAATCACATCCACCATGCCGGCAACAGCTCGGGCATCGTGGATGGGGCTGCGGCCGTCCTGATCGGCAACAAGGAATTTGGCGAAAAATACGGCCTGAAACCGCGCGCCCGCATCAAGGCGACCGCCAAGATCGGCACCGACCCGACCATCATGCTGACCGGCCCGGTTCCGGTGACCGAGAAGATCCTGGCCGACAACGGCATGAAGATCAGCGATCTGGACCTGTTCGAAGTCAACGAAGCCTTTGCCTCGGTCGTGCTGCGGTTCCAGCAGGCGTTTGACGTCGATCCGGCCCTGGTCAATGTCAACGGCGGCTCGATCGCGATGGGACACCCGTTGGGCGCAACCGGTGCGATCATCATCGGCACCTTGCTGGACGAACTGGAGCGCCAGGACAAGGAAATCGGTCTGGCCACGCTCTGCATTGCGTCCGGCATGGGTGCGGCAACGATTATCGAGCGGGTCTGATGCCCAAGCTGGATCTCTCTCAGATCCCGTTCAAGGGGGGCTCGTCCTATCCGGGCAAGCTGGCCGAGGCGACCGCTGGTCGTTTCGTGCAGCGCGTCGGGGATGCGGGCGGGCTGACCCAGTACGGGGTCAACATCGTGCGGCTGGAGCCCCGGGGCCTTTCGTCGCTGCGCCACTACCATATGGAGCAGGACGAATTTGCCATCATGCTCAGCGGCAAATGCGTGCTGATCGATGACGATGGTGAGCATGAGATGCTGCCCGGTGACTGCGCCGCTTGGCCCGCTGGTGAGGCCAACGGCCACCACCTTGTGAACAAAACCGATGCGCCCGCGACCTTTTTGGTGGTGGGCACACGGACCCCGACCGAGACCGGCTATTACAGCGACATAGACATGATGGTGAAGGATGATGAGAACGGATTCTCTTTCACCCGGAAAGACGGCAGCCCGCTGACGGCTGACCAGATTGGAGATGACAATGACTGATTTCACTCTGACCAAAGACGCGGACGGCGTCGCTTTCGTTACCTGGGACGCCCAGGGGAAATCCATGAACGTGCTGACCCGCGAAGCTTTTCAGGAAGTCAGCCAACTGATTGATCAGGCCCTGAGCGACGACGAGATCAAAGGTATTGTCATCACCTCGGGCAAGGAAGGCTCTTTTGCCGGTGGCATGGACCTGAACACACTGGCGACTATCCGTCAGGAAGCGGGTGACGAACCCGCACAGGCGTTGTTTGATTTCGTCATGGGCGGGCATCACATCCTGCGCAAGCTGGAATTGGCGGGCATGGACCCCAAGACCAAGAAAGGCGGCAAACCCATCGCCTGCGCGATCAACGGAACCTGCGCCGGGATCGGGACCGAGATCGCACTGGCGTGTCATCACCGTGTTATGACCAGCAATCCAAAGTCCAAGATCGGTCTGCCCGAAATCCTGTTGGGCATCTTCCCCGGCGGCGGCGGCACCATCCGTTACAGCCGCATGGTTGGTGCAATGGCGGCGGCCCCCGTACTGCTTGAAGGCAAGATGATGGACCCGGCCAAGGCCAAGGGCGCGCAGTTGATCGACGCGGTTGCCGACGATCCGGTTGCCGCGGCCAAGGAATGGGTTCTGAATGCCAAGGACGCTGATCTGGTGAAACCCTGGGACGCGAAGGGCTACAAGATGCCCGGTGGTGCGCCCTACCACCCTGCCGGTTTCATGACCTTCGTGGGCGCGAGCGCCATGGTTCACGGAAAAACGCGAGGTGCGTTTCCTGCGGCCAAAGCCCTTCTGAGCGCGATCTATGAGGGCGCGTTGGTTGATTTTGACACCGCTTTGAAAATTGAAGCCCGCTGGTTCACCAACGTTCTGATGAACCCGTCCTCGTCGGCGATGATCCGGACACTGTTCCTCAACAAGGAAGCGCTTGAAAAAGGCGCGGTCCGTCCGAAAGGTGTGCCCGATCAACGCGTCAAGAAAATCGGCGTTCTGGGCGCTGGCATGATGGGGGCCGGTATCGCACTGGTTTCTGCCCAAGCTGGCATGGAGGTCGTTCTGATCGACCGTGATCAGGAGGCGGCCGACAAAGGCAAAGCTTATACCGAAACCTATCTGGACAAGGGTATCAAGCGCGGCAAGGTCACGGCCGAAAAGAAAGAGGCCATGCTGGCGCGCATCACGGCGACACCGGATCTGGACCATCTGAAAGGGTGTGACCTGATCATCGAAGCCGTGTTTGAAGACATGGGCGTAAAGGCCGAGATGACCAAAAAGGTCGAGGCGATCATCCCCGAGCACTGCATCTTTGCCTCGAACACCTCGACCCTGCCGATCTCGGATCTGGCCAAGGCAAGCGTGCGTCCGGACCAATTCATCGGCATCCACTTCTTCTCGCCGGTCGAGAAGATGTTGCTGGTCGAGATCATCAAGGGCAAGGAAACCGGTGATCGCGCCGTTGCCAAGGCGCTCGACTATGTGCGCCAGATCCGCAAGACGCCGATCGTGGTCAACGATGCGCGCTTCTTCTACGCCAACCGCTGCATCATTCCGTACATCAACGAAGGTGCACGGATGATCACCGAAGGCGTAAGCCCCGTGCTGATCGACAACGCGGCGCGTCAGTTGGGCTTTCCGGTTGGTCCGATCCAGCTGACCGACGAAACCTCGATTGATCTGGGTGCCAAGATCGCCCGTGCGACCAAGGCAGCCATGGGCGATGCCTATCCGGAAAGCCCCTCGGACGATCTGATCTTCTGGATGGAAGAACAGGGCCGTTTGGGGCGCAAGGCAAACGCCGGCTTCTTCGTCTATGACGAAAAGGGCAAACGCGTCGAATACTGGAAGGGTCTTCAAGAGAAGTATCCACTTGCCAAAGACCAGCCCGACCTGATCGAAGTACAGGAGCGCCTGATGTTCGCGCAGGTTCTGGAAGCGGTTCGGGCGCTGGAAGAAGGTGTGCTGGAAGACATCCGTGAAGGCGACGTAGGCGCCATTCTGGGCTGGGGCTTTGCGCCTTGGTCCGGTGGTCCGCTCAGCTGGCTCGACATCATCGGCACGCCCTACGCAGCCGAACGATGCGATCAGCTGGCCGAGAAATATGGCGAACGCTTTGCCTGCCCGCCGCTGCTGCGTGAGATGGCCGAGAAGGGGCAAACCTTCTACGGGCGCTTCAACCCCGAAGCAAAAGCTGCCTGAAACAGTGATGCAGGCGCGTGAGTTCACGCGCCTGCATCGTTTTTGTCAGTGTTTGGTTAGATCTGCCATTCGGGCCGCAAAAACAGCACCGGTGCGTTTGGACGCCCCGGTCGACCCGGCCGCCTGACCCCAGAGGGCGGACGGATCGGAAATATCGGTTCCTGCGGAATGGGTGCAGGCAGGGCACCCAATGGATTGGCAAGGGCCGACATATCGCCCCTGCTTGCAATCTGGTTGACCAGCTCTGTGCCGGTGTCTTCGTCGGCGACATCGTAACCAGCCCCGCTGGCTGTGCCGCGCATGTTGAACAGGCCGGAAGGGCAGTACGCTTGCAGGCCGCCCTCGACAAAAATTACCTGATCTTCGTCGAAAAACAGGGAACGGACCTCAAACGACGATCCCGGTGCCTGCGACATAAACCGACCCACGCCATTCAGCAATCGTGCGGAGACAACGGAACACCCGCTGACACTGGCATCAATCTGCGACAGGTTCAGAGCGATGCCCTGCTCGGGCATCAGCCAGACGGGGCGCCCGTTGTATGCGGCGCGTGCAGGTACGAAAACCGGCAAATACTCGGAACGGCGCTCTTCGGCAGGAATGACCACGACGCTGGTCGAGATGCGGCGCACCTCTTTGAACCCGTGATCCAGAGTTCGGACCAGATCGCCGACGGCAATGCGTTCAACCGGTTTCCACCCGCTGGTTGTCGCAACCTTCGTGCCGTTCAAAAATCCGCCACGGCGCGCATTCACGGCGTGGTTCAAACTGGATGGATCAGTTTCGGACGACTGATCAAGATATACAGAAATACTCGTAACTTCAGACACGTGCCTAACCCCCTTTGGCACAAACTCACTATGCCAAACAGCTAACATCAAAAATCGGGGCTGTCTTATTTCGGACATATTTATGCCCAATTTAGGCCGTCTCAGCGCGTTCTCAGGGCGATTTGGTAAACACTCACAAGGCTTAAACAGGCTTTTGTGCGATTTTCGAAACGGTCAGCATGCATGGAACTTACGAATCCATCTACACCTGATCCGTTGAAATGAACCCGCTTGTTGAGGTTGCAGCCGCAAAATCCGTTGGCAGTGCGCTGTTGTACGTTTCAGGCAAGTTCCTGCTGGGTGGATGACCGCCTGGCCCGCCAGCCCAGCAAAACCCCTGCCGCCGCGATCAGGACAATCCCGGACACTTGCATCAAATCAAGGGCCTGACCCAGTGCGACGAATGCAAAGAGCGGCCCGAAGATCATCACCGAATACTCGAACACGGCCACGTAAGAGGTCTCGCCTACCTGATAGGCCTTGATGAGCATGAAGACGGCAATCGTTGACCCGACGGCCTGAACAACAATCCATTGCAGCGCGGGCCCCACTTCCCAGACCCAACCCCGTGTAACAAAGCCGTCCGGCCCGTCCAGCGTGGCAACGGGTGCAACTGTGAACAAGGCGGCACCCACGGCCCCTGACAGCCCAAGGGTAATGACCATGGCTGCCAGCATCGCTACCGTGCTTTCACGCGCGCAATATGTCCGCGTCATGATCGAACTCAAGGCATAGAAAAAACCAGCGGCAACCGGGAAAACCGAACGCATGTCAAATGCAACCGGGTTTGGCTGCAAAACCAGAAGAGTGCCCGAAAAACCGACCAGAACGGCCAGAATGCGCCACGGCCCGATCTTTTGCCCGAGCGCTATGGACGAAATCAACAGCACGAAAATCGGCGAGGTGAACAACCCTGCCAGGGCTTGCGCAATCGGCATCATCGACAGCGACGCAAAATAGAAAAACATGGCCGTCGTAATCAGAAGACTGCGTAAGGTGACCGCTCCCCACCGTTGCGGCCTCAGCCCGCCCAGCCCCATAAGGGAAAGGCCGACAATCAGCGGCAGCATCAGCAATGCACGCATGAAATGGAATTGCCACAGCCCGACCGTCTCGGCCAGCAGGATCACAACATTGTCGATCACGCCGATGATCGCCATTGCAGCCACCATAAGGACCGAAGCCAGCACCGGAGAGGTGGTCGTGTCTTGCTGCATGTCCGCGCCTTTGTTGCGATCAAATTTTTCCTGACGGGTATCCAGCACAAATCGGAATACCTGCGCAACAGGTTTGCGCCCGGCGATTTCACCATGCTAAGCTGTGGCAAAACAATTTCGAGCAGACCCCAACCAGATGACGGCCCTGAAACAGTACCAGCGGATCGAAGCCACCGGTCTGTGGCGCCCTTCGCCCGATGAACAGCGGCGCGAAGTTGTGGTTTCGATTGGCAAGGCGACCCTGACCATTTCCGATTTCAATGACAGGGCTTTGACTCATTGGTCTTTGGCAGCGCTTGAACGGCAGAACCCCGGTGTCTTTCCGGCTGTTTTTTGCCCCGATGGCGATCCGGATGAGACACTGGAACTGGGAGAATCCGAAACCACGATGCTTGAAGCGATCGACCGGCTGCAACGTGCCATCGAACGCTCTCGTCCTCATCCCGGTCGTTTGCGCTGGATGAGCGTCGGAGGCGTTGTGGCCGCGGTTCTGGCGGTATTGTTGTTTTGGCTGCCCGGTGCGTTGCAAAACCATGTTGTCTCGGTCGTGCCCGAAATCAAACGACAGGAGATCGGAGACACGATCCTGCGGCGGATCGAGCGCGTCTCGGGCCCGGCCTGCACGTCTGTGGATGCGCAGGCTTCACTGGATCGGTTGGCCAGTCGTACGGGCGTCCGGCAGATCGTTATTCTGCCCGCGGGCGTTCAGGACAGCCTCAGCCTGCCGGGTGGCACCGTTCTATTGAATCGTGCCCTGGTAGAAGACCACGAAGACCCTGCGGTCGCAGCAGGTTATGTTATCGCAGAGCGCGCGCGGACGGCGCTCAAGGACCCGCTGGATGATCTGCTGGACAGAACCGGGGCATCCTCGGCCTTTCGGTTGTTGACGACCGGGGAACTGACACCTGAGATCATTGACACCTATACCGAACAGGTCCTCTCGCAGCCCCGACCATCCCTTCCGGACGACGACTTGCTGGCGATGTTCTCACAAAGCGCCCTGCCCTCTACCCCTTACGCCTATGCTCAGGACATTACCGGTGAATCAGTACTGGGTCTGATCGAGGCTGATCCCATGGCTGGCCGTACCCTGGAACAGGTGTTGCCGGACCGCGACTGGGTCCGGCTGCAAAACATATGCGGCGAATAATCCGGATTACTTGGTTCCAAACATCCGGTCGCCCGCATCGCCCAGCCCCGGCATGATATAGCCTTTCGAGTTCAGTTCGTGGTCCAGTGCGGCGGTGACGATGTGCACATCCGGGTGCGCCTCTTTCATGCGCGCCACACCTTCCGGCGCGGCCAACAGACAGAGAAAGCGGATATCCGTCGCCCCCGCCTCTTTCAGCAGGTCAATCGCCGCAGCCGAACTGTTGCCGGTGGCCAGCATTGGATCCACCGCGATAACCAAACGGTCCTTAAGGCTCTCGGGTGCTTTGAAGTAATACTGCACGGGCTTCAGCGTTTCTTCGTCGCGATACAGACCGACAAAACCGACGCGCGCGGAAGGAACCAGCTCCAGCACCCCATCCAGCATCCCGTTTCCAGCGCGCAGGATCGACACCAGCGCCATTTTCTTGCCCGCCAGAATGGGGGCGTCCATTTCTTCCATCGGTGTTTCGATATGGCGCGTGGTCAACGGTATTTCGCGCGTGACCTCATAGGCCAGCAGCAGCGTAATTTCGCGCAGCAACTGCCGGAACACGGCGGTCGAGGTCCCCTTGTCCCGCATGAGCGTCAGTTTGTGTTGCACCAGCGGGTGATCGACGACGGTCAGATGTTCGCTCATGTGTTCTCCAGTCTTTTCTTGACCCGCGCACGGGTATCATCATCACAAAAGGCCGCTTCCAGGGCGGTCAGATTCAGGGCCGCAAAATCTTCGGCCTCCCAGCCGAAGGCTGCGTTCAACATCTCATATTCCCGTCGCATGGTCGTGTGAAAAAACGGGGGATCGTCTGTGGATACCGTGACCTTCACGCCTGCATCGCGCAGGTTCGCAATCGGGTGGGCCGCAAAATCGGGGAAAAGCCCCAGAACCACATTCGATCCAGGACAGACCTCAAGAGTGATGTCCCGGTCGACCAGTTCGCGAACAAGGTCTGGATCCTCGAGGGCGCGAACACCGTGCCCGATGCGCTCGACCCCCAGATCGCGCACTGCATCGCGCACGCTTTCAGGGCCGCCGAACTCTCCGGCATGTGTCGTCAGCCGCAACCCGGCCTCGCGCGCGCAGTCAAACGCCCATTTGAAATCGCCCTGAGTGCCAACGGATTCATTTCCCCCCATGCCAAAACCGGTGATCCAGTCGCCCGCAGTCTCTGCCGCGCAATTGGCGCTGCGCTTGGCTTGATCGGGACCGAAATGGCGCACACAGGTAATGACACCGCGCAAAGTAATGTCAAACTTGCGCTCGGCCTCGTCCGCCGCGTCCTGAATGGCGTTCAGATAGTCCCGCCAGGCGTGCAGGTCGCCGCCGCCACAAAAATCGGGGCTCAGAAAAGTCTCAGAGTAGACGACACCATTTTCGGCGCTTTCTTCGAGAATGGCCAATGTCAGCCGCCGGAAGTCTTCAGGCGTTTTCAGGACTTCGCAAGCCGCTTCATACACATTCAGGAAATGCGCGAAATCGCGGAAATCATAAGATCCGTCCGGCTTGAAGATACCGCTCAGGTCCACCCGTTTTTCATGCGCAAGCTGACGAATGAACGCCGGTGGCGCGGCGCCTTCGTGATGCAGGTGCAGTTCTATTTTCGGCAGATCGGCGACGCTCATAGAAAATTCCTTCCCGGTCCTTGCGCCGGAATGTTCAGGTGATGGGCGATGCTGGCGGCAATGTCGGCAAAGTCCACCTGGCCGATCTGCCCCGTGCCTGACCCGGAAATCAGAACCGGTACTTGTTCACGTGTGTGATCTGTCCCGGTCCAGCTGGGATCATTGCCATGATCGGCGGTCAACACCAACAGGTCGCCGGGGCGGAGCCGGGGCAGAATCTCGCCGATCTCGTGGTCGAACCATTCCAATGCTCGGGCATAACCACTGATATCGCGGCGGTGGCCATAAAGACTGTCGAATTCAACAAAATTGGCGAAAGTCAGGCTGCCCTCTTCGGCGTCATCCACCAGATCTGAAAGGTGCTGCATGAGTTCAGCGTCCGACCCTTTGCGCAGCGTGTCGATACCCTGCATGGAAAAGATGTCGCCGATCTTGCCCACTGCGTGCACTTTCCGCCCGGCATCCTGCGCCCAATTGGTCAGAACCGGAGCGGGCGGCTGAATGGCGAAATCCTTGCGGTTGGTTGTCCGTCTGAATCCCGCCTCTGGCGTGCCGACAAAGGGGCGCGCAATGACACGACCCACTTTCATCTCGTGCAAGCGCGGGGCAAGCGCGCGGCACATACCCAGCAAACGGTCCAGCCCGAAACTCTCTTCATGGGCTGCGATCTGAAACACACTGTCGGCTGAGGTGTAACAGATCGGCCAGCCGGTTCGCATATGCTCGGCACCCAGTTCAGCGATGATCGCCGTGCCCGAGGCATGGCAATCGCCAAGGATGCCTTCGGTCCCGGCGGCTTGGGCCGCTGCGCGGCTCAGGTCCGCTGGAAAAGCTGGAACCGTATCCGGGAAATAGTGCCAATCCCAGGGCACCGGCAGACCTGCCAGCTCCCAATGGCCCGAGGGCGTGTCTTTGCCGGGCGAATGCTCGCGCGCGCAGCCCCACAACCCATTGGGTTCGGCGTCCAATCCGGGGGTTGCGTCCCCAGACGCCAGCCGCGCAGCCGCACCCAACCCCAGCGCGTCGAGGTTCGGCAGGTTCAAAGGACCCGAGCGACCGTCTTCGGCCCGCCCTTCGGCACAGGCCTGCGCGATATGAGCCAGCGTGTTTGCCCCACTATCCGGGACGTCACCATTGAAAAAACGATCGGCATCAGGCGCACCGCCTATTCCGACGGAATCCATGACGACGAGAAAAGCACGGCTCATACGCGAACCCTTTCGTGGATCAGATCTGGAAGCGTCGGAGCCGTATCGCTGATCTCAATCGCGCTCAGCACGGTTTCTGCGGCTCGGCGCGCGGCATCTTCCCGCGCAGCATGGATCACGGCAATCGGCGCGCCTTTGGACACGCGATCGCCAAGCCGAAGAATACTGGATATCCCGACGGCGGGGTCGATCTCATCACTTTCGACCTGACGGCCACCGCCCAGCGCAACCACGGCAAGACCCAGAGCTTCGCCATCGACGGCCGAGATGAAGCCGTCCTGCGGGGCCGGAACCTCTTGGATGACATTCGCCTCAGGCAGGAACCGAGCCCAGGTCTCGACGAACTGAACGGGGCCACCAACAGCTGCCATCATGCGACCAAATCGCTCTGCGGCGCGTCCGTCTCGGATGATTTCAAAGATTTTATCACGCCCCTCCTCGACCGAACCGCACATTCCTGCATCGGTCAGCAAGACGCCCCCCAACTCGGCAGAAATGTCTGCCAAAGGTGACATATCCGACGTGGTCAGCACTTTCATCACCTCAGCGATCTCCAAAGCATTCCCCAACGCCGGGGCCAAGGGTTGATTCATGTCAGTGATCACCGCCGACGTGCGACACCCTGCTGCGTTGGCGGTCTCGGTCAATGCGGTGGCCAATTTGCGGGCATCTTCCATCGTTTTCATGAAAGCGCCGCTGCCGACCTTGACGTCAAGAACCAGCGCGTCCGGGCTGGCGGCCAGCTTTTTGGACAGGATCGACGCTGTGATCAGATCCAGGCTCTCGACCGTCGCGGTCACATCCCGCACCGCATAAAGGCGCTTGTCTGCGGGCGCGATCTGGCCCGTCGCTCCGACGATGGCGGCGCCGGTTTCGCGCAAAATCTGCGAAAGACGGCCCTGCCCGATCTGAGTGCTGACCCCCGGGATAGCCTCAAGCTTGTCAAGCGTTCCACCGGTGTGCCCCAGGCCCCGGCCCGAGATCATTGGGACATACGCCCCACATTCCGCAAGCGCCGGGGCAAGAACCAGGCTGACACTGTCCCCGACACCACCGGTCGAGTGCTTGTCGACCACCGATCCGTCCACATCCCAGGTCAGTACGTCTCCACTGTCGCGCATCGCGATCGTCAAATCCGCACGTCCCCGAGGGCCCAAACCGCCCATGCAGACGGCCATGGCAAAAGCCCCGGCCTGCGCGTCGCTGACGCTTCCGTCCGCAAGCCCCTGCGCAAACCAGATCAGCTCCTCGCGACCGGGCACCTCCTGCCTGCGCAGTTTTGCTATGATCGAGCGGGCATCCATGCGTTCAGACATCCTCCATGTGTGACGCGTCGAATGCGCCCGGCAACAGATCCCCGATGGTTGTCTCGAATTCGGCACCGTCCACGGTTGCCAGTGTAACTTTCACATCGCGCTTGCCAAACTCGGCCAGTTTCTGGCGGCACCCACCGCAAGGCGGCACAGGCTGAGGGCTGGAGGCAACCACGTAGACCTCTGTCAGTTCCTGCTCGCCCGCAGCAACCATCGAGGCGATTGCACCGGCCTCGGCACAAGTGCCTTCGGGATATGCCACATTCTCAACGTTGCACCCGGAATAGACCTGACCCGAGGAGGATCGAAGCGCTGCGCCAACCTTGAAATTCGAATAAGGCGCATAGGCGTTTTCGCGAACTGACAAGGCAGCGTCTTTGAGCGACATGGCGATTCCCCGTTTTTTTGATCATCTGGTCAGAAATTTGGACCGTTAAGTAAAAAGGCAGAGGAATTGAAGCCCCCAGCCAATGTTTTTCAGTCAGCCCAGTGTTGTCGTGAACGTACCGGGCAAGGTGACTTCCAGCAACTCGATGTTGTCCGAGGGCGAGGACAAGCGCGTGCGCATCCCGGGCGGGATGACAAAGGCGTCTCCTTGCTCCAGCCGGTAGGGCTCGCGTCCTTCGCCTTCCAGTGTGACCGCTCCGTCCATCACGAAGGTAAAGTGAATGTCCGTATCGTGGCTGGCCCATTCGGTATCGCCCTGCCCTTTGCGAACGACCTGAACGCCTGCGACCCCTTTGGTGTTCTCGGCAATTGTCGTGTCGCGGCAGATGTAACCCGGAAGGCGGAACGGTACCCATTCGGCGTCCTTGGCCCGGTTGTAGACAAAGCGTTGTCCCTGCCATTCGCGGTCCGGGCGAAAATGCGGCGTGGGAAGCTGCATGTCATGGTCGATTTCCGTGACATGTTCCGCTGGCACACCTATCTCGATGACCTGAACATTGTCCGACGCCTCAAGCACGCGATGACGGATTTCCGGCGGCTGGATAAAGCAATCCCCTGCGGTCAGGCGCATTCTCTCTCCCTGATCCTCATAGACGACATCCACCCAGCCATGAATGCAGAATATCAGCTGGAACCCGACTTTGTGAAAATGCACCATATCGGGCACCGGGCCCCCGTCCGGGATGCGGATATGGCTGGCGATGATCGATCCGCCCAGACGATCCGGCACCAGATCGCGATAGTGCATCCCCGCTCGACCGATGATCCAGGGCGCCTGATCCTTGAGCCTGCGCACCACGAAGGAATGAACTGTTTCAGGCATCACCAGCGGCGGATTTCGCTCTTCGATTTCGATCCGGGTCCCATTCGGCGCGACAAGAACGCGTTGGCCATCTGCAAAGCGTTCCGGGTCATCTGTCAGGATGCGCAATGTTCCCGGACCTTCGGGCGCGTCTTTTTCGATCCGCAACCGCAGACCGTGCCCTGAAAACACTGCGACGCGCGGATCGTCTGCGGGATAGATCATGTCCATCTGCATCCCCAACACCTTGGTATAAAAGGGGATGTCGTTTCGAATTTCCTGGGTTGGCAAACGAAATTCAGCTTGGGTCTGCGAAGGCTCGGCTGTCTTTGTCATGAGATGTCTCGTCAGATTTCGATTTTGGCCATCCGATCAGAACGGAGGCCAAAATGCCAATCGAAAAGAACATCTCGAGCGTTTCTTCCATGACGAAAAGTCGCGTTTTCATAACTGTCGACAAAGCGTCGCTGTGCAGCCCGGTATATTCCTCAAGAAGCTGAGCGATGACGGCAAGACAGCCGGCCGCCATGAACGAGATCATAAAGGGAGCGCGCCGTTTGACAGCACGCCATCCCGTCGGGGCCCCATGCCAGATGACGCCGCCCAGGATAACGCAGGCCAGCAAGACCCTGACCACATTGACGTCCAGCACGACATCCAGACCGTCAAGGATCAGGAACGGCAAACTGCCTTCAGGGTAAACGCCTGCTTCCAGCTCACGCTCGGCCAACAATAGGAATGTCAGCCCGATATACAGCCGGGTGACACCCGGGTATCGCCACAACGCCACCAGCCCCGCAACAAACAAACAAACCGCGGAAACCGTTTCGAACAATCCGCCTTCCTGGTTGAAGAACGCTGCCTGTTCCGGCCAGATGACAATCGCACCGAGAAGCATAACTCCCGCCACCGCCGCAAACCATATGGTCAGCCGCCCAAGTCCAGTGCCGGCCCCAGGACCGTTGGACAGGCCGTGGGCCTGATCATCTGTCTTGTATGTCATTGCTGCTTCGTCTTGCCTGAGTGTTTGTGCGTTTCGCAAAGTTACCTAGATGTAAAAAAAATGTGTCAAAATTCAACCCATGTCCGGCTCGCAACTGCGACACGTCGGCATTGTTACGCAACGTAGCCAAGCTCGGACGAATAGTTTAATGTTAAATCAAATTCTCAGAGGGAACTGAATCTCCAATGTCTGACACCCCCAGCCTGCGACAGGCCGCGCTTGACTATCACGCCCATCCGAAACCTGGAAAACTCGAGATCAAGGCCACAAAACCGATGGCCAATGGTCGCGATCTGGCGCGCGCCTATTCGCCCGGCGTTGCCGAGGCCAGCCTTGAAATCAAAGCCGACGCCGCAAACGCGGAAAAGTATACGGCGCGCGGCAACCTTGTCGCCGTGGTGTCCAACGGCACTGCGGTTCTTGGTTTAGGCAATATCGGGGCGCTGGCCTCGAAACCGGTGATGGAAGGCAAAGCCGTTCTGTTCAAAAAGTTCGCAGGCATTGACTGTTTTGATATCGAAGTCGATCAGCCCGATCCGGAAAAGCTGGCGGATATCGTCTGCGCGCTGGAGCCGACATTCGGGGCCATCAACCTGGAAGACATCAAGGCGCCGGATTGTTTCATAGTCGAAAAGCTGTGCCGCGAGCGCATGAACATTCCCGTTTTCCACGATGACCAGCACGGAACCGCCATTGTCGTGGGGGCCGCTGCGAAGAATGCTCTGCATGTAGCCGGCAAGACATTTGCAGACATCAAGGTCGTATCAACCGGCGGCGGGGCCGCGGGGATTGCCTGCCTGAACATGCTGGTGAAACTGGGTGTGAAACAGGAAAACATCTGGCTGTGCGATATTCACGGGCTCGTCTACGAGGGGCGTGCCGAGGATATGAACCCGCACAAGTCGCAGTTCGCGCAGAAAACGGACTTGCGGACTCTGGATGATGTAATCGGCGATGCGGATCTGTTTCTGGGCCTTAGCGGCCCGAATGTCCTGAAGCCTGAAATGGTTCAGAAAATGGCCGATCGTCCGATCATCTTCGCACTGGCCAACCCGACGCCAGAAATTCTGCCTCAGGCCGCGCGTGAGGTTGCACCGGACGCGATCATCGCCACGGGGCGCAGCGATTTTCCCAATCAGGTCAACAACGTATTGTGCTTTCCGTTCATCTTCCGGGGCGCTCTGGATGTGGGTGCGACCGAGATCAATGACGCGATGCAGATCGCCTGCGTTGACGGCATTGCGGAAATGGCCCGCGCAACGACAAGCGCCGAGGCGGCTGCCGCCTACAAGGGCGAGCAACTGACCTTTGGGCCGGATTATCTGATTCCGAAACCTTTTGATCCGCGTTTGGTGGGCGTCGTCTCATCTTCCGTTGCCAAGGCAGCCATGGAAAGCGGCGTCGCAAAGCGCCCCATCAAGGATCTTGAGGTCTACAAGGAAAAACTCAACCAGTCTGTTTTCAAGTCGGCGCTTTTGATGCGCCCCGTATTCGAGGCCGCGGCCGTCGCATCCCGTCGCATCGTATTTGCCGAAGGCGAAGATGAAAGGGTGCTGCGGGCTGCACAGGCCATTCTTGAGGAAACAACGGAAACACCGATCCTGATCGGACGCCCCGAAGTCATCGAATCCCGATGCGAAAAACTGGGCCTGACCATTCGCCCGGGCACGGACTGCCAGATCGTGAACCCGGAAAACGATCCGCGTTATTACGATTACTGGAGCTCGTATCATCAGATCATGCAGCGCCGAGGTGTGACCCCGGATCTGGCCAAAGCGATCATGCGCACAAATACAACCGCCATTGGCGCGATCATGGTGCATCGGGGCGAGGCTGACAGTATGATCTGCGGCACGTTCGGCGAATATCGCTGGCATCTGAACTATGTTGAACAGGTGCTGGCCGACGGCGACCTGCGCCCGCACGGCGCGTTGTCGCTGATGATATTGGAAGACGGCCCCCTGTTCATCGCCGATACGCATGTCCGGCAATTGCCGACACCGGAGGAGTTGGCCGAATCGACCATTGGCGCCGCGCGGCATGTTCGCCGATTCGGGATCGAACCCAAGATCGCGTTCTGCTCGCAGTCGCAATTCGGCAATCAGGCGGAAGGATCGGGAAAACGCCTGCGCGCCGCATTGGACATCCTGGACCAGAAACCGCGCGACTTTGTCTATGAAGGCGAAATGAACCTGGATGCGGCCCTTGATGCGGATCTTCGGGCGCGGATTTTTCCGGGTTCACGCCTGCAGGGCGCGGCAAATGTGCTGATCTTTGCCCATGCGGATGCGGCCAGCGGCGTGCGCAATAT
The DNA here is from genome assembly GCF_059610125.1 of Ruegeria sp. YTSA144. Lineage (NCBI taxonomy): Bacteria > Pseudomonadati > Pseudomonadota > Alphaproteobacteria > Rhodobacterales > Roseobacteraceae > Ruegeria > Ruegeria sp. YTSA144. The sequence goes on along the minus strand of NZ_JBXWNA010000011.1, from coordinate 5,214 downwards.
CCTGAAAATGAAAGCGGACGGGATCGAAGTCGGCCCCATTCTGATGGGAATGGGCAACAAGGCGCATATCGTCACCCCATCCATTACCGCACGCGGATTGTTGAACATGGCTGCCATCGCGGGGACGCCGGTGGCGCATTACGGGTAAGCCGGTCGCCTAACATCCTGAACCGCATCCCCCGCGGGGGTGCGGTTAACACAATTCTCACACTTTGACGGCTATATGTCGTGGCATCTCCGTGGGAACCCTGGGGCACGCGGAAGAATGGCGAATTGGCATTGTGCCGAGTCGCCTCGGACGTGATCTTTTGCATGGTCGAGTTTGCAAGTTTGCAAAATGGCCTCTTCGGCGCAGAAAATCCAATGTTGAGAAAGAAGTTTGCAAAAATTTGCAAGTCGTTGCGCGAATTACTGCAAATATTTTGCGATAAACTGACGCGTCGTCATTTGACGCGCTTGCCCGATAGTTTTCTGGGTCCTAACACAAAGACCAAGTCGTTGTGAGGAGGACGAGATGGCGTATCAGGACGTTTATGACAGTTGGAAGAAAGACCCCGAGGCGTTCTGGATGGACGCAGCCAAGGGGATCGATTGGGTCAAAGAACCCAGCAAAGCTCTGTTCGACGACAACGCGCCCTTGTACGAATGGTTCAGCGACGCACGGGTCAATACCTGCTGGAACGCCGTGGACCGCCACGTGGAAAACGGGCGCGGCGAGCAGACCGCCATCATCTATGACAGCCCGATCACCCATACCAAGCGCGAGATTTCATATGTCGAGCTGCGCAACCGCGTGGCCAATCTTGCCGGCGCGCTGCGGGCGAAAGGCATCGAGAAAGGTGATCGCGTCATCATCTACATGCCGATGATCCCCGAGGCGCTTGAGGCGATGCTGGCCTGCGCTCGTCTGGGCGCTGTACATTCCGTTGTGTTCGGCGGATTTGCCAGCAATGAACTGGCGGTCCGTATCGACGACGCCAAACCCAAAGCCGTCATTGCGGCGTCCTGCGGTATGGAACCTGGCCGGGTCGTGCACTACAAGCCGCTTCTGGACGGCGCCATCGAACTTGCTGAACACAAGCCGGATTTCTGCGTCATCTTTCAGCGCGAACAAGAAGTTGCTCAGCTGATCGAAGGGCGCGACTACAACTGGCACGGGTTCCAGTACGGTGTCGAACCGGCGGAATGTGTTCCCGTCGACGGAGACGATCCGGCGTACATCCTGTACACTTCGGGCACCACAGGGGCACCCAAGGGCGTCGTGCGCCCCACTGCCGGGCATCTGGTGGCGCTGAACTGGACCATGAAGAACATCTATAACGTTGATCCCGGTGACGTATTCTGGGCGGCATCCGATGTGGGTTGGGTCGTTGGACATTCCTACATCTGCTACGCACCCCTGATCCACGGGAACACGACGATCGTGTTCGAAGGCAAACCGGTCGGCACCCCTGATGCGGGAACCTTCTGGCGCGTGATCTCTGAACATAAGGTGAAAAGCTTCTTCACCGCCCCTACGGCGATCCGTGCCGTCAAACGTGAAGATCCAAAGGGCGAATTGATCGCCAAATACGATCTGTCTCATCTGCGGGCGCTGTATCTGGCGGGCGAACGCGCTGACCCCGACACTATCATCTGGGCACAGGATGCGCTGAAGGTTCCAGTGATCGACCATTGGTGGCAGACCGAAACCGGTTGGGCCATTGCCGGAAACCCGCTGGGCATCGAAGAGCTTCCGATCAAGCTGGGTTCGCCCGCGAAACCGATGCCCGGCTATGACGTGCAAATTCTCGACGAAGGTGGCCACCCGATGAAAGCCGGCGAACTGGGGGCCATCGCGGTCAAGCTGCCGCTGCCTCCGGGCACCCTGCCAACCCTGTGGAACGCCGAGGAGCGGTTCAGGAAATCCTACCTGGAGCACTTCCCCGGGTATTATGAAACCGGCGACGCCGGAATGATCGACGAGGACGGATATCTTTATATCATGGCCCGCACCGATGATGTCATCAACGTCGCGGGCCACCGCCTGTCGACCGGGGCGATGGAAGAAGTGCTTGCCGCTCACCCGGACGTAGCCGAATGCGCGGTGATTGGTGTTTCGGATCAGCTAAAGGGTCAGATGCCCGTTGGGTTCCTGTGCCTGAATGCCGGCGCTGATCGGGATCATGGCGACGTGGTTCAGGAAGTCGTCAAGATGGTGCGGGAAAAGATCGGCCCGGTGGCGGCCTTCAAACTGGCCGTCGTCGTCGACAGGTTGCCCAAGACACGTTCGGGTAAAATCCTGCGGGGTACGATGGTGTCGATTGCAGACGGTCAGGACTATAAAATGCCTGCAACGATCGATGATCCAGCCATTCTTGACGAGATCAGAGAGGCCTTGCAGACAATCGGTTACGCCAAGTAACCCGAGGGCGGCGCAAGCCGCCCTTTATCGTGTCTTCTCTTGCAACCGGAAGCAGCCTCCCTACTGTCACGTTAAGACAGTGAGGACCCATGACACAAACCGATATCTGGCGTCTCAGCGCCACAGACCTGACCACCCTGACAAGACGCGGCGACCTGAGTGCGACCGAGGCGGTTCAGGCCTCGATCGAGCGAATGGATGAGGTCAACCCGGATTTGAATGCGGTGGTGGAAGACCTTCGCGAGCAGGCGTTGGAACGCGCCAGAGCGCTGGACAATGCGCGGGCTGGCGGTAAACCCACGGGTCCGCTGCATGGCGTGCCGGTCACGATCAAGGTGAATGTTGACCAAAAAGGCCACGCCACAACCAACGGTGTCGTCGCACTGAAAGATGTAATTGCACCGGATGACGCCCCGGTTGTGAGCAATCTGCAAAAGGCAGGGGCTGTTGTTGTCGGACGGACCAACACGCCCGAGTTCTCTTTCCGCGCCGACACGGACAATCCGCTGTATGGCCGTACGCACAACCCCTGGGGGCGGCATATCTCACCCGGCGGCTCTTCCGGCGGGGCTGGCGCTGCGGTCATGGCCGGAATCGGCGCGCTGGCCCACGGCAACGATATCGGCGGCAGCCTGCGCTTTCCCGCGGCGGCCAACGGAGCCGTGACGGTGAAGCCCGGGCTGGGGCGCGTCCCGGCATGGAACCCAAGCCAGAAAGCCGAACGCGGTTTGCTGGCGCAGTCGATGTCTGTTCAGGGCCTGATAACCCGGTCGGCCGCTGACCTGCATCTGTCCATGCCCAGCCTGATCGCCGCCGACGCGCGTGATCCGTTTCACGTGCCGATGCCCTGGCGTGGCCCTGCCCCCGACGCGCCCGTCAAGGTGGCCTTTACGAAAAACACATTCGGCTATGCCTTGCACCCCGAGGTCGAGAAAGCACTCGACACGGCACGAGAGGCGCTGGTTGATGCGGGATATGTGGTGCAAGAGATTGACCCGCCTGACGTTTTTGAATGCGGTCGAATCGGTTATCGTACGCTGATGGGCGAAGTGCTGACGCTTATGAAATCAGATATCGAAGCCGCTGGTTCGAAAACGATTCAGAATATCTTTGCGGTGTATTTTCAGGAATTCCCGCCAATTGTCGAAACCGAGATGGTTCGGATGCTGGCCAAACGAAGCCACTATGCGCGCGAATGGTCCCTGTTTTTGCAGGATTACCCTTTGGTGCTGTCGCCTTTCCTGCCACAACCGTTCTTCAAACCCGACCGGGACACCGAAGGCGCTGAGGGTGTGCACGAGGTTTTGGGGTGCGCCGTATATTCTTATGCGATGAACTTTCTGGGCCTGCCTGCGGCATGTGTCCCGGCCCGGCTGGCTGAATTGCCGAAGGGTCCTCAGCCGATCAGTGTTCAGATTGCCGCTCAGCGCTGGCGCGAAGATCTGGCGGTGGATGCGGCCGCGGCCATCGAGGCACGCGTGGGGCAAATGTGCCTGCCGCTTTGGGAAAAGACAGAGTTGCAGGGTGGCTGCAAAAAATAGACCCCGGGACATTGTACCCGGGGCCCGACTGCTAAAATAAGCCCGGATTTCTGATGACGAGCGTAGCACCACCCACCCTCGCCAGCGCAAAATCTGCGCAATCATTCGAATACGCCGTTCAGGTGGCCACTCACTCCCACCTTGGCGTGTTCTCCGGGCAAGTCCACACTATCCAATTGTGAGCAAATCCCCTGTGAACTGCTTCACACAGGCTCAAAAAAGCTCGCAGAAACGAAAATTTATGTGAATTGTTCGGAAATCAGTCGTTCTTCCAAACCGTGCCCGGGGTCAAAAAGAATGCGGTGTGAGATCGTGGGATCGGATCGGATCTCGACCCAGTCAATGTCTGGGAAAGCTACGGAATCAGCGGCAACGATTACGGGTCGCTTGTCCGCATCCAGCACATCGAACCGTACCTTCGCGATTTTCGGCAGCAATGCACCACGCCACCGGCGGGGGCGGAATGCGGCGATTGGGGTCAACGCGAGAACGTCCGAGCCAATCGGCAGAATAGGCCCGTGTGCCGAGTAATTATACGCCGTCGACCCTGCCGCAGTGGACAGTAGCGCTCCATCGCAGACAAGTTCATCCATGCGCTCGCGGCCATCAACACTGATCTTCAAACGAGCCGCCTGTGGCCCAGCGCGCAACAGCGATACTTCGTTGATCGCCAACGCCTCGTGCAGCTTTCCGGACTGATCCATCGCCCGCATCGCCAGCGGATTGATGACCTCTTCCTCGGCATCTTCCAGGCGGGCCATCAGGTCGTCTTCGTGATACTCGTTCATCAGGAACCCGATCGTGCCACGGTTCATCCCGTATACCGGTGTATCAAGGTGCTGCATGTTGTGCAGGGTATGCAACATGAAGCCATCCCCCCCAAGAGCAACCACAACATCTGCGTCGCGGGGCGCCGCATTACCGTGTTTGGACACCAGAATATCCCGGGCCGTTTGCGCCACTTTGACCTCACTGGCAAGAAAGGCGATTCTTTTTTTCATGTTTTCCGGTTTCCGGTGCTGCACATTTGGTTCCGAAACAAACATACCTTTCCCCGATAGGCCAGTCTTGACGCCGCAGCGGGCCAAATCGTCGCTTTAAGCCTTTTGCAAATGTGGCGTTTCCGATAGGAAATCCGCAAGTTTTTTACCCAGCCATGTGGAGCGCCCATGAACGCCAATCTTCGTGACACCGGATTTTTCACCCAGTCCCTTGCTGATCGTGATCCCGAGCTTTTTGGCTCGATCACGTCGGAACTGGGTCGTCAGC
>NZ_JBXWNA010000010.1:0-102730 GCF_059610125.1 Ruegeria sp. YTSA144 | reverse complement strand
GAGCAGCCCGGTAGCTCGTCAGGCTCATAACCTGAAGGTCGTAGGTTCAAATCCTACTCCCGCAACCAAAAATACCTACATAAAACAGTATGTTACGCACCGCCTCACGGCGGTGTTTTGCGTTGTCGCGATGGCGATGGAAGCACTGTGGAAGCAAATGGAGCGAACTGGGCCTGTGGTTAACGCGCAACAGGGGCACCCCAGTCAGTCTTTCCTGCCGACGTTTTCTTCGAACGCAACCTTGAAGGCCGCCTGTTTCTCGGGGCCAGCCTCGGTTTGATACTTGGATTTCCATTCGTCCATCGTCATGCCGTAGAAAATCTCGCGGGCTTCATCCTTGCCCAGTTCGATTCCCTTTTCGTTTGCCGCTTCCTGATACCAGCGCGACAGACAGTTGCGGCAAAACCCGGCGAGGTTCATCATGTCGATGTTCTGAACGTCCGTGCGGTCTTCCATCAGGTGCTTTTGCAACCGGCGAAATGCGGCAGCCTGAAGTTCAATTTCGGTTTGCTTGTCCATGAAGTGGCTCCGGATGGCGATTGAGTTGCTTCTGACCTAACAATCCAGTGGACCCGTTACAAGAATCAGACGTGCCGAAGCGCCTTTTCACATCAGTTTCAATGCCAGCCACGGCACGATGCAGAAAACCAGCGTCAGGATTTTGTAGTTCGCAAGATACCTGAAATAGGCGCGTTTCACGTCGGGGCGTTCCATCCGAAACATCCTGCCGTGAATGTCGGCAATCCAATCCTGCAATAGCAGAACCATCAGGGTGGTAAACAGAAGCACCGCTATATTGAGCACGGCCATCCAACCAAAAAACGTCGTCAAAAACTCTTGTGTCATGATGACCCCCTTTCCCAGTTTATATGGGGAATGAAGGCCGTGCTCACAACAGCGTGATGCGCGGTAAAGCACGCGAAAGACTTGCGGTCAAAGGTCGCTGGCTTCCAATGCATCTTCCAGGATCGGAGCCAATCGCTCGGCCCATTCCCTTTGCCCTGCATGGTCTGCGATCAAGTTGTTGCGCAGCTCGATCAGTGCGTTTGGGCGTCCGAACGCGGTACAGTGTTTGTCGATCGCATCCCCCGGCAATATTCCGGTATACGGCTCGTTGACGCCAACGCACAGATCATCCTCGGCCTGAAGCCTTTCGATCAGTGGGCGCGAGAACCGCTGGTCCAAGGTGTGCAGCACGCCAATATGCCATGGGCGCGGTTCACGACCGCGCAGTTGGCGGGTGAAGGAATGCATCGAAACGATCACCGCATGGGGCAGGGCCGCCATTTGCGCCAGTGCCTCGTGGTAGGGGCGGTAACACATATTCAGGCGACGTTCGCGTTCGTCATCATCTGCATGGCGATTTCCCGGGATGATTGACCCGTCATAGAGCTTCATCAACAGCGTCGGATCGTCTTCACCCCGGTTCGGGTCGATGACCAACCGCGAGAAGTTGGCGGCAATCACCGGCGCGTTCAGGATCTCACCCAAGTGTTTCGACACCTCATACGCGCCGACATCATAGGCGATGTGGCGTTCCATATCCTCGCGCGGCAGACCGAGGTCGCCGCCATTTACGTCTGGGGGAACAGTATTGGTTGCGTGGTCGCATGTGATTAGCCAGCGCGACGGGCGATCCGCACCGTGGACGAAAAACGGAGTGTATGTCATGAGCCTGTCATCTAGTTTGCCGCAGGTGTAGGGCAGTTGCTTTGAAAAGGGAATTGCGCAATAAGCACCGAAACGATGTTTGCGGTAACATTTTGCGGAAGCTGATCTGCAAACCTGAGATGACGTAAGGAGGTCTTTGCTAATGCGACGCCTGAGAAATGTGAAAATCGTGGCGACGCTGGGGCCAGCGTCAAATGACTATGACACGATTCGTGCCCTGCACGAGGCTGGTGCGGATGTCTTTCGTCTGAACATGAGCCATGGCAGCCATGATGAGATCCGCGAACGGCACAAAATCATTCGGCAGGTGGAAAAGGACCTGGACAGCCCGATTGCCATTCTGGCCGACCTTCAGGGGCCCAAGCTGCGCGTTGGTGTCTTTGCCAACGAGGCCGAGGAACTGGAAGAAGGTGCAGCTTTCCGGCTCGACCTCAACACTGATGCTGGCGACGTCAACCGGGTCTGCCTGCCGCATCCCGAGATCTTTGCGGCGCTGGAACCGGGCGCGCGCCTGCTGGTGAATGACGGCAAGATCCGTCTGATCGTTCAGGACTGCGGACAGGATTATGCAAATTGCGTGGTTGAGGTGGGTGGCACGATCTCGAACCGCAAGGGCGTCAACGTTCCTGACGTGGTGCTGCCGCTGGCGGCTTTGTCGGCCAAGGACCGAGATGATCTGGAGTTTGTCTGCCAACTGGGTGTGGACTGGTTGGCGCTGAGCTTCGTGCAGCGCGCCAAGGACGTTTTCGAGGCGCGCGCGCTGGCCGATGGCCGCGCGGCGATTCTGTCCAAGATTGAAAAACCTGCGGCAGTAGAGGCGTTTGACGACATCCTTGATGCGTCGGACGGGATCATGGTGGCCCGCGGCGACCTGGGTGTGGAACTGCCTGTATCTGCCGTGCCTCCGATCCAGAAACGCCTGGTTCGAAAATGCCGTGGGGCAGCCAAACCCGTCATCGTCGCCACCCAGATGCTGGAAAGCATGATCGAAAGCCCGATGCCGACCCGTGCCGAAGTGTCGGACGTTGCGACGGCGATCTACGAGGGAACGGATGCCATCATGCTCAGCGCGGAATCGGCAGCCGGTGCCTATCCGATCGAAGCGGTGCAGACGATGAACAAGGTTGCCATCGAAGTCGAAGCCGACCCGACATATACGCAGATCATCGCCGCCTCGCGTACCGCCAAGGGAACCACCGTTGCGGACGGGATCGTTGCCGCGGCGCGCGAAATAGCCGAGAAAACCGAAATCAAGGCGATCTGCTGTTTTACGCAAAGTGGCACGACAGCCGCATTGACCGCGCGCGAACGTCCCGGTGTTCCGATTATCGCAATGACGTCGCTGATGGGAACGGCGCGCAGACTTTGCCTGACCTGGGGTTGCAACTGCGTCATGACGCCCGAGCTTGAACGGTTCAAAAGCGCGGTTGTAAACGCAGCGCGCGCCGCAAGGGCAGGGGGATTTGCAACCGAGACCGATCAGATTGTTGTCACTGCCGGCGTGCCGTTCAACGTGCCGGGCACGACCAACATTCTGCGCGTGGCCCCGTGTGACGAGCGACTGATCTACAGCACGGATCCCGAATAATCAGAACGGGTATCAAAGCCCGGACACCCGTTGGCCAACAGGCTCTTTCACGGCTTCCATGACCGTGAAAGAGCTGGTTTGGTGAATCCCGGGCAGCTTGTTGATTTTCTCACCCAGTATCATCCGGAAATGCGCGATATCGCGGGTGCGGACAGTCAGCAGGTAATCGAACGACCCTGCCACCATCAGGCAGCTTTCGATTTCCGGCACATCGCGTACGGCCTCGTTGAATTTATCCAGGGATTGCTCGGCCGTTGCGGTCAGCGACACCTGTACGACGGTCAGAAGGGCCAGCCCCATTCTCTCTTTGTCGACGATGGCGCTGTAGCCCTTGATATAGCCGTTCTTTTCCAGCCGTTTCACGCGTTCCGAACAGGGCGTGTTTGTAAGGTTTACGCGCGCCGCAAGCTCAACTATTGAGAGCCGGCCATTGGCCTCAAGCTCGTGCAGGATGCGCTGATCGATATTGTCCAATTCTCTACTAATCAGTAAATCTTCCTGTTTTTTTAGTGCAGAACGATAATTTACACTGAGTATAGGCCAAAAAAATCACCAATTCCTAGTGAAAATTCCTGATACTTACCAAAGGGCGGTCTTATTGAAAGTTCCAAGTTCCGGCTGCCCTGCCGGGGGCACGGGCCCCGGCCAAATGAAAAAAATGGAGGAACGACATGACAACAAAGATTGTCATAGGACTCGACGGGACAGAGACCGGTGAGCGCGTGATTGCCTTTGCCAAGGATTTGGCAAGGTTGATCGGCTCGTGTGAACTGGTGGTCGCTTATGTGATCGAATGGTCCCCTTACACCTTTCAGACACCGGAAGAAAACGCACAGCGTCACAAGCGAAGGGAAGAAGAGGTTGATCTGGCAACGTCGCGTATCGTGACGCCTGCCGTTGAGGCCCTCAGAGAGGCTGGTTTCGAAGCGCAGGGTGTTGTTCGTCATGGCGACGTGGCGGAGACCTTGAACGCCATTACAATGGAAATGGGCGGCTCGCAGATCGTTGTCGGCCGATCTTCGGCAGACGGGATCAAGAAACGTATCTTCGGCAGTTCGACCCAGAACCTTGTGATGCATGCCGATGTTCCGGTCACGGTTGTGAACTGAAGGGAGGGACAAAATGAGAATGCTTAAACAACTCGGCGCCTCAACGGCCGCCGCTATTGTCGCCAGCCCTGCCTTTGCGCAAGAAGCCCCGGGGCTTGATGAAAAAATCAACCAGGCTTTCGCTGACCTGACCGGCCCATTCGTCAGCTTCATCTTCGCACCATTCCCCGGGACCAGCTTCCCGTGGATCGTGATGTGGCTGGTCATCGCTGCGACGGTCTTCACTCTGTACTTTGCTTTTGTGCAGATGCGGTTCTTCAGTCACGCAATCAGTCTTGTCAAAGGTGACTATTCCGACCCCAACGATGCAGGCGAGGTCAGCCACTTTCAGGCTCTGGCCACGGCGCTTTCCGGCACAGTCGGCCTGGGGAATATCGCGGGTGTCGCTGTTGCCGTCGGCATCGGCGGACCGGGTGCAACCTTCTGGATGATCCTGGCGGGTCTTCTGGGTATGGCGTCGAAATTCACCGAATGTACGCTGGGTGTGAAATACCGCAACGAGTACGAAGATGGCACCGTTTCGGGTGGCCCGATGTACTATATGTCCAAAGGGTTCAACGAATTGGGCTTGCCGGGTGGCAAGATCCTTGCGGTTTTGTTCTCGATCTTCTGTATCCTTGGCGCGCTGGGTGGGGGCAACATGTTCCAGGCCAATCAGGCGCATCAGCAGATCGCAGGCATCGTGGGCGATTATCCGGGCTGGATTACCGGGCTGGTCTTTGCAGCGGTTGTTTTCATGGTCATCGTCGGCGGCCTGAAGTCCATCGCACGGGTGACTGAAAAGGTCGTACCGTTCATGGGCGTTCTCTATGTTCTGACTGCTCTGGTCATCATCCTGATGAATGCGGATATGATCGGCTGGGCCTTTGGCCAGATCTTCGCCGGCGCCTTCACCGGTCTGGGTGTTGCAGGCGGCATGGTCGGCGCACTGATCCAGGGCTTCAAACGTGCGGCGTTTTCGAACGAAGCGGGTGTTGGCTCGGCAGCGATTGCACACTCGGCTGTTCGGACCAAGGAGCCGATCACCGAAGGCTTCGTTTCCTTGCTGGAACCGTTCATCGACACCGTGGTGATCTGCACAATGACCGCTCTGGTCATCATCATCACCCAGCAATTGATCATCGATCCGGAAACCGGCAACTACATGCTGAATGAGGCCGGTACGGCGATTGCCACTGTGGACGGCAACTCGGGTGTCAGCCTGACCTCTGCCGCCTTCGGCAGCGCATTCGGTTTCTTCCCGTATATCCTGGCGGTTGCGGTGATTCTGTTTGCCTTCTCGACCATGATCAGCTGGTCCTACTATGGCCTCAAGGCCTGGACCTACCTGTTCGGTGAGGGCCACACCAAAGAGCTGATCTTCAAGATCATCTTCTGCATCTTCGTCGTCATCGGCGCCGCAGCCAACCTTGGCCCGGTCATCGACTTCTCGGATGCGGCGATCTTTGCGATGGCGGTGGTCAACGTCTTTGCGCTCTACTTCCTGATGAAAGTGGTGCGTCAGGAGCTGGCCTCGTACTCCGAGCGTTTGAAAACCGGTGAAATCCGCAAATTCGAACACTAAATCCAATCACTGGGGCGGCTTCTGTCGCCCCAGTGCCCGATCAGCCTGCAAAAAGCGCAGAATCTGATCCAAACCCCCTTGCCAGTATGACCGAACTTGCGTAAACGGCGCTTCTGATCGCGTGACCGGCCGAGATGGCATGCCGAGTCGCGTCTGGAACCGAACCCGAAAAAGGAGACGGAAATGCCTAAGATGAAGACAAAGTCGAGCGCCAAGAAGCGCTTCAAGGTGACTGCGACCGGTAAGGTCCTTGCTGGCCAGGCCGGCAAACGTCACGGCATGATCAAGCGGACCAAGAAATTCATCCGCGACGCCCGTGGCAACACCACCCTGTCCGCCCCCGACGCCAAGATCGTCAAGGGCTACATGCCCTACGACCGCTAAGAGGAGATTAAGACATGTCCCGCGTTAAAGGTGGAACCGTAACTCACGCCCGTCACAAGAAGGTCATCAAGGCCGCCAAAGGTTACTATGGCCGCCGCAAGAACACCTTCAAGGTTGCCCGTCAGGCCGTTGACAAGGCCAACCAGTATGCAACCCGCGACCGTAAGAACCGCAAGCGCAACTTCCGCGCACTGTGGATCCAGCGGATCAACGCTGCTGTGCGTTCGCATGACGAAGCACTGACATATTCCCGCTTCATCAACGGCCTGAACCTGGCCGGTATCGAAGTGGACCGCAAAGTTCTGGCCGACCTGGCCGTGCACGAACCGGAAGCGTTCGGCGCGATCGTCGCCAAAGCTCAGGCTGCTCTGACAGCCTGATCCTCTTTCGAGAGACAGTGAAAGAACGGCCGTCCCATTTTGGGGCGGCCTTTTTCTTGTGGCCAGCGGCGTAATCCGTGCGCTTGTTGGACCAGAATGATCCCGCCTTGTCGCATCGACGTTTGCCCAACATTCTTCATGCATGCGCGGTTTGATCTAGATCATGCAGTTATTACTCCAAGATGATGTATATGATTTTTTGAATGTTTAGGGGAAAGGTGAAATCATGACACTAAACTGGAAAATTGGAGGTGTGCTGCTGGGGCTCGTGTTCTTCGGAGCCGTTCTTCTGGTCAAGCCAATCGGTGTTTCGACCCAATTCGTCATTCTCGACGGGATCATCGCGGATGCCGTCAATCCGGAATTCGTAACTCAGACGGTTGACGGCTACAGTTCAACCAATGCCTACTTGGCGAAATCCAATGGAAAATACGCCAAACACGTATCCAATCCGTTGAACTACAGCTTTGTCTTCGTTCTGGCGATGGCTGTGGGGGCATTCTTGTCGGTCAGGGCCCGTGGCGGTCTGGAACCCGAAGAAAGCAAGCTGCCAAAGGTCTGGCGCGAAAACTACGGCAATACCCCTTGGGCCCGATACGCGGTCGCGCTTCTGGGCGGCTTCGTCGTTCTGTATGGGGCCAGGTTGGCCGGAGGGTGCACATCCGGTCACATGATGTCCGGCATGATGCAGACGGCACTGTCCGGATATATCTTTGCAGCTGGGGCATTTGCGGCGGCAATTCCCGCGGCAATGCTGGTCTATCGGAAAGGATAAGGCGATGGAAATCATTCTTGCGATCATCATTGGTGCCGCTTTCGGAGCCGTTCTCGACCGGGTCGGCGCGGCAAACCCAAATTGGATTGTCGGCATGTTGACGCTGCGGCGGCTCCACTTGATGAAAACGATCCTCCTTGCAATCGGAACCGGTTCGATCCTGATGTTTGGCGGGCAGATGCTTGGTTTTGTGGATGTCGGCCACATGTCGGTGAAGTCGGCATATGTCGGCGTCTTCATCGGCGGGTTGTTGCTGGGTGCGGGCTGGGCTGCATCGGGGTACTGCCCAGGAACAGGGGTTTGCGCAGCGGCCTCGGGTCGCCGTGACGCCTTGTTCTTCATCTTCGGAGGTCTGCTCGGGGCCGCGGCCTATATGGCGACATATCCGGCCTGGAAGGCCACGGGCCTTCTCGATGGAATTGCGGGTGGCAAAGTTACCCTCGGTACAGTTCCGGGGTCAGCTTACGAGGGCGTCTTGTCAGTATCTGGCGACATTCTCGGTATCGCTCTGGGGGCAGTTTTCGTTCTGGTTGCATTCATTCTGCCGGACAGCTTGATCGGAACGGACGAAAAAGTTGGCGTTGCGGCCGAATAACCGCGACGGGGCCGTACAGATTCAAGACCGGACACCCGACAAAAAAAACCGGCGCGAAATGCGCCGGTTTCAGTTTTACTTGCCAAGTTCGGCGAACTTACCCGAACACACGCCCCAGCGCGCCATCCACAGCGTCGGTGATCTGGTCGATGTCTTCCGCCGTCGCGATCAGGGCGGGCGAGAAGCAAAGCGTGTTGTTGCGGCTTGGGATCGAGCGGTTTGTGACACCGATGATCACGCCCTGGTTCATACAGTCGGCCACTACCGCCTGTGCCAGTTTCTCGTCCACAGGCTCTTTGCTGGCACGGTCTGCAACCAGCTCGGCACCCAGGAACAGGCCCTTGCCGCGCACGTCGCCGATGACCTTGTGCTTTTCCATCAGTGCCTGAAGGTTGCCCATCATGCGGTCACCCATGGCCGCGCAATTGCCCAGCAGGTTTTCATCCTCGATGATGCGCATGTTTTCGATCGCAGCAGCCGGACCGGCAGTGCAGCCACCAAAGGTCGAGATGTCGCGGAAATAGCTCATCGGGTCCGAAGCATCATCCTTGAACATGTCAAAGACCTCCTCGGTGGTGACCATGCAGGCAATCGCGGCATAGCCCGAGGCCACGCCCTTGGCCATGGTCACGAAATCCGGCTTGATGCCGTATTGCTGATAACCGAACCATGTGCCGGTGCGGCCCACGCCGCAGACAACCTCGTCGATATGCAGCAGCACGTCGTATTTCTTGCAGATCTCCTGCACGCGCTGCCAGTAACCCTCGGGCGCTTCGATCACGCCGCCACCTGCGGTCACCGGCTCAAGGCACAGCGCGCCAACGGTGTCGGGGCCTTCGCGCAGGATGACCTGTTCGATCTGGTCTGCCGCCCATTCGCCGAAATTCTCTTCGGGGGCACCGTCCAGTTCGTGCTTGCGATATTCCATGCAGTGGGGCACGCGCACGAAATCAGGTGCAAAGGGGCCGTATTGTGCGGTGCGCTCGTCCTGACCGCCTGCCGACATGGTTGCCAGCGTCGAGCCGTGATAATCGCGGTCACGATACAGGATCTTGGTCTTTTTGCCGCCGTACTTCTTGTGCGCGATCTGGCGCACCATCTTGAAGGCTTTCTCGTTCGCCTCGCTCCCTGAGTTGGTGTAATACACGCGGCTCATGCCGGGCATCTTGTCGATCAGTTGCTCGGCAAAGATCGCGCCGGGGATCGAGCCGGCCGAATTGGCGAAATAGCACAGCTTCATCAGCTGGTCGTAAACGGCCTTGCAGATCGATTCGCGGCCATAGCCGACGTTGACGGTCCAGACACCGCCGGAAACCGCATCCAGATGCTCTTTGCCTTTCTGGTCCCAGACGCGCATGCCCTTGCCTTCGACAATGATGCGGGGGTCATTGGTTTCAAAGGGTTTGTGCTGGATCAGATGATGCCAGATATGGGCGCGGTCGGCCTCGACCACGCGGGAAAGATCGTTTTCGTTGAACGTGCCGTCCATGACAAGTCCTTTCAGTGAGGTGCGGTGCACGGGGTGCGGAAATGGTGTGCCCCAGCATATGTTTAAGATGCTTCAGATCACCGCGAATGGCCGGATCTAAGTAGGGCCAGATCGCACCATCCCGTATTGCCAGTCAATTAGGGCATCGTAATACTACGGATTTGTCAGAGCACCAAGTTTGTGCTCAAGTCGCGCAAATCGAGTGCAGGGAGGATCAGCAGTTGGCAGCGACCAATATCTATGAGCGTCATTTGGACAAATGCCGGGCGAATTACACACCCTTGTCGCCCCTCTCGTTCATCGAGCGCACGGCGCAGGTTTATCCCGATTACCCGTCGGTCGTTTATGGCGAGCGGCGGTATACCTGGGCTGAAACCTATGCCCGGTGCCGCCGGCTGGCAGGTGCCCTGAATGCGCGGGGTATCGGAAAGGGTGATACCGTATCAGTTATCGCTGCAAACATCCCCGAACTGTACGAAGCGCATTTTGGTGTGCCCATGGCGGGCGCCGTATTGAACGCCATCAACACGCGCCTGGATGCGCCGATAGTCGCTTTCATCCTGAACCACGCCGAAGCCAAGGCGTTGTTGGTTGACCCCGAGTTTTCCGGTGTCGTGAAAGAGGCGCTGGAGCAGGTTGATCATGACATTCTGGTAATCGACATCGAGGATCCCAGCTTTGAAGGCGGTGAAAGGCTGGGCAGCCTGACCTATGACGCCCTGATTTCAGAGGGAGACCCGGAATTTGACTGGTCACTGCCCGAGGATGAATGGGACGCGATCACGCTGAACTATACGTCCGGCACAACGGGCAATCCCAAGGGCGTGGTCTATCACCACCGCGGCGCCACCCTGAATGCACAATCGGATTTGCTGGACTGGGATATGCCCAAGCATTCGATCTATCTGTGGACCTTGCCGATGTTTCACTGCAATGGCTGGTGCTTCCCCTGGGCCATGGCCGCCAATGCGGGCGTGTCCGTCTGTCTGCGCGCCGTGCGCGCCGAGCCGATCTATGCGGCATTCCGGGATGAGAAAGTCACCCATTTCTGTGGCGCTCCCATCGTTTTGAACATGTTGGCCCACGCGCCGGATGAACTGAAGGACTTTGACCATCAGATCAAGGTGATGACCGCGGGCGCTCCGCCGCCGGCCGCCGTGATCGAAGCGATGGAGGCGATGGGGGTCGAAGTCACGCACGTTTATGGCCTGACCGAGACCTATGGGCCTTCGGTCGTTTGTGCCTGGAAGGATGAATGGAACGACAAGGGACCCGAAGACCGTGCTGCCCTGAAAGTACGGCAGGGCGTGCGGTATACGGCGCTGTCTGGTCTGATGGTGGCCGATCCCGAAACGATGGAACCCGTGCCCGCAGATGGCGAAACCATGGGCGAGATCTTTATGCAGGGCAACGTGGTGATGAAAGGGTATCTCAAGAACCCTGATGCCACCGATGGGGCCTTCAAGGGCGGCTGGTTTGCATCCGGCGATTTGGGCGTCATGCATCCGGATGGCTATATCGCGCTCAAAGACCGGTCCAAGGACATCATCATTTCAGGCGGCGAGAATATCTCGTCCGTCGAGGTCGAGGGTATCCTCTACAAACACCCGGCAGTCATGGAAGCGGCGGTTGTGGCCCGGCCAGACGAGAAATGGGGCGAAACCCCCTGCGCCTTTGTCGAGCTGAAGCCTGACGCAACCGCGACCGAGGCAGAGCTGATTGCTTTTTGCCGAAACAACATGGCCCATTTCAAAGCGCCCAAGACCGTGGTGTTTGGCACCCTGCCGAAAACGTCAACCGGAAAGGTGCAGAAATTCGTTCTGCGGGATCAGGCGCGGGCGCTGGGCTGACGCGTGCCAAAGATCGACAGGTCCAGATCCAACATTTCACCCATCCAAATCGCGCGATCGCGGTGATCGGCCAGATGGTCGCCGGTTTCCGGGTGGGTGAAAACGGTAAGGCCCCGCCGGTTCAGCATCAACCACGGTGTGACCTGGTCGAAGGCATCAGCCGCAAAGCTCAACTGGCAGCTCCAGCGCGGGTGGGGGCCGACATTGCGGCTATGCATGCGTCCCATCCGCACGGGGAACAGACGGGCGGCCTCTTCGCAGACCTGTTGTGCCGTGTTCTGCGTGTCGGCGTCAAAATAGACATGGGCGTGGTATCCGGTGATCTGGGGCATCAGAACCTCTTTTGCTTTGATGAAACAAAGCTAAGTCCGATCGGGCCAGACGCCTAGGCACACAGGCACACAGGGCCTGTGCAAGCTTATTGGGGTGCGTGCCTGTCAGGATGCGCCGCGACAAATGCCGAGTGACCGGCGCAGGCCTTTTCGACACCCAGCAGACGCGGCATGTCCGACAAGTCGACCTTCCACCGGCGCGCATTGTAGATCTGCGGGATCAGGCAGATGTCGGCGAGGCCGGGCTGTGAACCGACGCAATAGGGGGTTTGTTCAAACTCACCCAACATGGTCTCGAAGGCCTGCAACCCCGGCCGGATGAAGTGCCGCATCCACTCTCCGGGCATGTCGGATGGGTCTTTGCTGAGGGCGGTCGCATGACGTGCAACTGAAAGGTTGCAAACAGGGTGAATGTCCACCGCAATCGCATAGGCCAGCGCCTGCACGCGCGCGCGCCCTGCTGCATCGTCGGGCAGAAGGTTCAATTCACGTGTCTTGTCCAGATAGTCGAGAATGGCCAGAGATTGCGTCAGCCGCAGCCCGTCAATATCCAGAACCGGAACGAACCCTTGTGGGTTTCGGGCAATATGTGCATCGCCCTTGTGTTCGCCATCCACCAGGTCGACGACAACCGCGCGATAGTCGATTCCGGCCAGATTCAGGGCGATCCGCACCCGATAGCTGGCCGAGGAGCGCCAATAGTCATAAAGGACGGTTTTGCTCACATTCGAATCCGTCACTTGTCGGCCAGGGTGGCGGCGCGAATGGCGTCAGACAACACCGCCTTGTCGCCGATGTGATTGGCCAGCACCAGAACCAGCCGGGCGTTCAGCGCGTCACTGTCGGCTTTATCAAGCCCTTCATGCGCGGCCAGCAGCTCGGCATAGAAGTCGTCGGCATCGTCGATATTCGGGGATAGGATCAGGTCAGACATCGCGCTTACTCCTTGCCGCAGGCTCTGCGGATCGCATGGCGGAAACTGTTTTCTTCATAGCTGTCCCGCCGCGCCGCCACGTGCTGATCGGGGCGGATCAGATAAACGGCGCTGGTTGCGTCGCCCAGATAGCGACGTTTTAGCGCCAGGGTCAGATCATCCTTGACCGACAGCGCCAACCGCGTGACCTCGACCCCGTCTTCTTCCAGCACCTCCGGGGCATCCGCGTCAATCGTCAGAAGGGTGAATTTGCCTGCCAGTTTGGGCAACAGGAACGCATCACCCAGCGGCGCGTCCGGGCAGGCCGAGCCGGGGCGCGTCTCGGCTGGGCCATCCAGCGCGTCGGCAGAATTCAGGGTAGAGCCGTCATAGGTGCAAGGTTGACTCAGGCGTCCTGAATTCACCAACGGACGGGCAAACTCGTACTGCTCGCTCAGGTCCAGAACCGCATCCCGCAGAACTCGCGACATTTCGGATTTCGGAG
Organism: Ruegeria sp. YTSA144; assembly: GCF_059610125.1. Classification (NCBI taxonomy): domain Bacteria; kingdom Pseudomonadati; phylum Pseudomonadota; class Alphaproteobacteria; order Rhodobacterales; family Roseobacteraceae; genus Ruegeria; species Ruegeria sp. YTSA144. Next base: position 89,575 of record NZ_JBXWNA010000010.1, on the reverse strand, counting down.
TAATGAAATCGGTGGACCGGCTGGATTTCTGGATGTTCTCATCAGCCCCGTGCACGCGTTCCGCGTCGTAGCTGTCCAGCAGGCTTTCGGGGGCTTTCCCATCCAGCACCAGTTTCAGTTTCCAGCACAGGTTGTCAGTGTCTTGCAGGCCGGAATTGGCGCCGCGCGCGCCAAAGGGGCTGACCTGATGCGCGCTGTCGCCTGCGAAAAGGACCCGTCCTTTGCGGAAGCTTTCCATGCGGCGGCACTGGAAGGTATAAATCGAGACCCACTCCAGCTGAAACTCGACGTCGTCGCCCAGCATCGCCTTGAGGCGCGGGATCACATTCTCGGGGCGCTTTTCGCGTTCCTTGTCGATGTCCCAACCCAGTTGCAGGTCGATACGCCAGACATTGTCGGGCTGTTTGTGCAAAAGCGCGGATTGCCCGCGATTGAACGGAGGGTCAAACCAGAACCAGCGTTCCGAGGGGAAATCGGCATCCATGATCACGTCCGCGATCAGGAAATTGTCTTCGAAAACACGCCCTTCGAAATCGATGCCCAGCATCCGCCGGGTGGGCGACGCGGCACCATCGCAGGCGATCAGCCACTCGGCCTCGAGTGTATAAGGGCCTTCGGGGGTTTCGACCTCCAGCCGAACGTGATCTTCGTGCGTACCGATTGCATCAACCTTGTTGCGCCCGCGAATCTCGATCGGTGCGCCGTCTGCCTGCAACTCGCGCACGCGTTCCACAAAGAAGTTTTCAAAATGGTATTGCTGCAAGTTGATGAAGGCCGGGTTGGCGTAACCTTCGTCCGGTTGCAGGTTGAATTCATAGACCTGACGATCATCGAAAAAGACCTTGCCGCGGTCCCATAGAACGCCTTTGTCGACCAATCGCTGGCCGCAGCCCAGCCGGTCTGCAATTTCGAGCGTGCGTTGGGAAAAACAGATGGCGCGGCTGCCAAAGCTGACCTTGTCATTTTCGTCCAGAACCACAACTTCGACCCCTTGCTGGGCCAGATCGATGGCGGCGGCCAGACCAACCGGCCCTGCACCGATCACGATGACCTTGTGCCTGACGGGCGTCGGGCTGTCCTGATCCGGGCTGCGTTCATATCCGTAAAGCGGCGTTTCAAAGATCTTGTTCATGGGCTCCCCCCCAAAACAGATGCACCGATGTGCTGCATGTCCTGTCCCCCGGCGACGGGCGCCGGAGGTCTTGGATTATGGTTTCATCGAATCCCGCCGCACAAAACGATCTGGATCAAACTCGACCGTTTTTCGTCAGCCTTGCAGAGCTTCCCACATCTCGAGGTCGCGCTGGGCGGTCCAGATGCGGGGCGTGTCAATGCCGCGCGCCTCGTCATAGGCGCGGGCCACGTTGAACGGCAGGCAGTGCTCGTAGATCGCGTAATCGGCAAATTTGGGGTCACATTCAGCGCGGACTGCGTCCCAGGCCTCTTTCAGGGAGCCGCCGCGCGCCGCGACCTTCGCCGCCGGCCGGTATGTGCTTTCGACAAAATCGCGGGTGTTCTCGATGGCCGCATTCACCATATCCTTGCCGACCAGCGCATCGCCGCGCCCCGGTGCAATGGCGTCGACATCGAACCACTTGATCTCGTCCAGCGTGTCACCCCAGTCGCTGAAATGACCATCGCCGCAATAGCAGGCCGAGTGATATTCGACGATATCGCCGGTGAACATCACGTTCTGATCCGGCACATGGATGACGATGTCGCCTGCCGTATGCGCGCGACCCAGATGCATCAGGTCGATCCGGCGGTTGCCCAGATACACCGTCATCGTATCGCTGAAGGTGGTGGTGGGCCAGGTCAGGCCGGGGATGCTTTCATGCCCTTCGAACAGGCGCGGGAAGCGCTGGAATTCGCTGTCCCAGTCTTCCTGACCCCGCTCGACGACCATGGCGCGGGCCATGTCCGACATCAGGATCTGCTGCGCGCCGAACGCGCTTGCGCCCAGAACACGTACTGCGTGGTAGTGGGTCAGGGCCACATGCGTGATCGGTTTGTCGGTGACGGAACGCACGCATTCGATCACCTTGTTTGCCAGACGCGGAGTCGCCTGCGCCTCGACGATCATCACGCTGTCGTCACCGATGATCACACCCGAGTTCGGGTCGCCTTCGGCGGTAAAGGCATAGAGCCCTTCTCCGACTTCAGTGAAGCTGATCTTTTTTTCCGACATGTCCCCCTGGGACGCGAATGCTTTGGCCATCTTGGTTTTGTCCTTTTGCGGTTGCGCGGAAGGCAGAGGTTGGATGCCTCCGGCGGGAGTATTTGGGAAAAGATGAAGATCAGTGCGTCATCTTTCGTAAGGGTTCTCGAGCGCGGGCAGCAGCTTGCCCACACAGTCGCCGAAGCCGATCGTGTAGCCATCGCCCTTGGCAGCCCCTTTAAGGGTCAGGGTATCGCCGTCCTCGATGAAGCTGCGGGATTCGCCGGTATCCAGTGTGATCGGTTCCTTGCCGCCCCAGCTGAGTTCCAGAAGCGAACCGCGGCTGTCCTTCGTCGGCCCCGAGATCGTGCCCGACCCCAGCAGGTCGCCCGTGTTCATCGGGCATCCTGATGTGGTGTGATGCGCCAATTGCTGCGCAGCGGAATAGTACATCTGGTTGTAGTTGGTCCGGGCAATCGTCGTGGCGGGTTGCCCGGCAGGTGCCATGGTGATCGCCAGATCGATGTCATAGAGCATCGGGCCGCAATCCTTGAGGTGATCCAGCAGTTCGAATTCGCGGGGCGGCGTGTCACAGCGGAACGGCTCGAGGGCCGCCTTGGTCACGATCCATGGGCTGATCGAGGTTGCCGTGGCCTTTGCCTGAAACGGGCCCAGCGGCTGATATTCCCATGCCTGGATGTCCCGTGCGGACCAGTCATTCAGAAGCACGTAGCCGAAAATATTGTCATCCGCTTCCTGCACGGTGATCGGACCATCCGAGGGTGTTCCGACAATCGCGCCCATCTCAAGCTCGATGTCAAAGCGACGGCTGGGCAGGAAGGCGGGCAAGTCCTGATCGGGGGCTTTCAGCTGACCCCAGGGGCGGCGAATATCCGTGCCCGATACCACGACCGAAGATGCACGTCCGTTGTAACCAATGGGAATGTGCAGCCAGTTCGGCGGCAGGGCGTTTTCCGGCCCCCGGAACATGGTGCCCACGTTGAAGGCATGGTTTCGACCCGCATAAAAGTCGGTGTATTCGCTGACCGCAAAGGGCAGATGCATTTCCGCATCTTCTTGTTTGACAAGCAGCGGCTCGACCTTGGCTTGTTCATCTGAACCTTCGGCCAGCAGGCTGATCAGCCGCTCGCGCAGCGCGGTCCAGACGGCTGGACCTTCTTCCATGAGGGGGTTCCAGAATGGCATGTCGAAAAGCGGCTCATCGCTTAGGGTGATCAACCCCTCGGCTTCGGCGGCGGTGACGTCGAGGATCATGTCACCGATGGCCACTCCACAGCGGGGATCATCACCTTCGGTCGAGAAGACACCATAAGGCAGGTTGTTCAGTGGGAACGGATGTGTCGCGTCATTGGCCGACGCAACCCAGGAAGTCATCAAAGGCATGTCTTGCCCCTATTTTGTTATGTTCTAAGAGGTTCGGAAGGATTTTGGCTTTGGAACGGAGATAGCAATAGCACGAAGCCGCCGCGGTTGTGGCATGTCATATGCACGAGGCATCGCTGCACACCGGTTGCCGAGGCGTGTCGGGTCGGCAACCGGTTCAACTCCGGCATGTTCAGCGCGGGCAGGACGACGGCAATGAAACTGAACCAATGGCGGTTCATTTCTTGCCCGGCGTTCCGTCGAACTTCTTCTCAAGCGATGTCCAGCAGTCGATGTAATCATCCTGCAACGGCGCCTCGGTGGCGGCAAACGGGGTCAGGTGCTGCGGGAAACGGGTTTCGAACATGAACGACATCGTCTGATCCAGCTTGTCCGGCCCCAGGTTGGAATATGACGCCTTGTCAAAAGCCTCCCTGTCGGGGCCGTGTGGGATCATCATGTTGTGCAGGCTTGTGCCGCCGGGAACAAAGCCCTGCGGTTTCGCGTCGTACTGGCCGTAGATGTTGCCCATCAGCTCGGACATGATGTTCTTGTGGTACCACGGCGGGCGGAACGTGTCTTCCATCACCATCCAGCGTTCGCGGAACAGGACAAAGTCGATATTGGCCGTGCCGGGCTGGCCGGACGGGGCCGTCAGAACGGTAAAGATCGACGGGTCGGGATGGTCAAACAGGATCGCGCCGACGGGGCAATAGTTGCGCAGGTCGTATTTATAGGGCGCATAGTTGCCGTGCCATGCAACGACATCCAGCGGGCTGTGGCCGATCCTGGTGGTGTGGAATTGCCCGCACCATTTGATTGTCACGGTAGATGGGGTTTCACGATCCTCGTAAGCCGCCACAGGTGCCTTGAAATCGCGTGGGTTCGCCATGCAATTGGCCCCGATCGGTCCGCGACCCGGCAGTTCAAACTTCTGACCGTAATTCTCGCAGACAAAGCCGCGTGCGGGGCCTTCCAGAACCTCAACCCGGTATAGCAAACCACGCGGAATGATCGCGATTTCCTTGGGCTCCAGGTCGATGACCCCCAGTTCCGTCGCAAATCGCAGGCGCCCTTCCTGTGGCACAACCAGCAATTCGGAATCAGCCGAGAAGAAATAGTCATCGACCATGGATTCCGTGACCAGATAGATGTGGCTTGCCATGCCGACCTGCGTGTTCACATCACCTGCGGTTGTCATGGTCCGCATACCGGTCATCCAGTTCAGACCTTCATCGGAATGCGGGATGGGATCCCAGCGGTACTGGCCAAGGCTGATCACATCCGGATCAATGCAGGGGGCCGATTTCCAGTAGGGAAGATCGATTTTTTCATAACGATGCGAGTGCTTTACGGACGGGCGAATGCGATAGCACCACGTACGCTCAGGCGGGTTGGCGGTAAAGGCCGTGCCGCTCAGCTGCTCTCCGTAAAGACCATAGTTGCACCGTTGCGGGCTGTTCATCCCTTGCGGCAGGGCCTCGGGCAAGGCCTCGGTTTCAAAGTCGTTCCCAAAGCCTGGCATATAACCTGCATGAGTTCCGACAGGCGTCGCAGCCTGTGTCAGCGTATGCGGATCAGTCGGACGATTCATTGCGTTTTCCTCCGTTTGCTGCTTGTCGGTTAATAGTTGATTTTGTAACTAACAAGCATGACACACGATGAATCCGAAAAAAATGATGACTTTGATTTGCAGAATTTTCTGCCCTTCCTGCTGAATCAGGCGGCCGAGCGGGCTTCGCTTGAGTTTCAGGCCGTTTACAAGGGCCGCTATGGGATGCTCAGAACCGAATGGCGGGTGTTGTTCCATCTGGGGCTGTTTGGCGAGATGACCGCCAAGGAAATCGGCGCGCGTGCCAGAATGCACAAAACCAAGATCAGCCGTGCGGTCGCCAAGCTGGAAGAGCGTCGATATCTGAAACGCACGCGGGACGAAGCGGATCGGCGGGCGGAATGGCTGACACTGACACCGGCAGGACAGGCTGTGTATCGTGACCTGCGCGGTGTTGCTGCCAAGTACGATGCGAAACTGTCAGGCCTGTTCAAACCGGAAGAGGCCGCGTTGTTGCGTCAAATGCTGCAAAGGTTGTCCGGTTTGGACTGACCTATGGCAATTGATGCGTGTAGCCCCCAAATGGGGATCATGCTTGATACGGACATTAAAATGACCTCGCTAGATTCCGCTTCGGTTTCCACAGATTCTCTGATCGATTGGCTGGTCAACAAGGGGCTTGAGGGCGCCGGGCAAGAAGAGTTGTTGGAAGGGTTTTGTACCCGATTGGTAGATATGGGTGTTCCGTTGATGCGCTTTCATGCGGCGCAATCGACCCTGCATCCGGTTTACGGCGGCACCGGTTACAGCTGGTACAACGGCGCGGGTGGCGAATCCGAGACGTTTGAATACACGGACACGCCCAGCGAAGTTTGGCAGCAAAGCCCTCTCTATGCGCTGCTGAATGAAGATCTGGATGAAATCCGGGTCAAACTGGTCGAGCACAACGAACCCAGCCGCTTTCCCCTGCTTAACGATCTGCGCGAAGTCGGAGCAACCGATTATTATGCCACGGGCCTGTCTTATGAAGGGGCGAAACAGCTGCGCCCCGACGGCACGAAAAAGGTCAGCGATGGCGTTCTGATGTCCTGGACCAGCGACGCGCCGAACGGATTCGAAGACAGTGATCTGAACCGAATACAAACTGTACTGCCGCATCTGGGGCTGGCGCTCAAATCCGCCAAGAACCACGATCTGGCCAAGGACCTGATGCGGGTCTACCTAGGCCGGGATGCCGGTCGCCGGGTTCTGTCGGGTGAAATTCGGCGCGGGTCCTTGCAGCAAATCGATGCGGTGATCTGGAATTTCGACCTCGAAGGCTTCACCACGCTGTCCGAAGACCTGCCGGGCCATGAGATCATCGACATGCTGAACGACTATCTGGCCGTTGCCGTGGGTGTGGTGCATGACAAGGGCGGTAACATCCTGAAATTCATGGGTGACGGGCTGATGGCAATGTTCGATGTCGGAGAGATCGACGAAGACGCCCGTGCCGCGCTTGATGCCGTGCCCTTGTTGCAGTCCCGCATGGATGAATTGAACGCAAGACGCCGCGCGCAAGGTCTGCCGGTGGTCAACTACACGCTGGCCCTGCATTCGGGCGAGATTCTCTATGGCAATATCGGGTCCGAAACGCGGCTGGACTTCACCGTGATCGGCCCGGCTGTCAACCAGGCCGCCCGCATCGCGGGAATGCACCGGTCTTTGGGTCAGAGGATCCTGATCTCGGACGACGTCGCCCGCGCTGCACAGCGCTGCGCGCAGGAACTTGTCTCGGTCGGCCGCTACATGCTTCGCGGTGTGAATGAGCCGAAGGAGCTGTTTACGGTATACAGTCCCGGCGGGCCATCAGAAACCAAGTGAAACTGCGGTTATTTCGTTCAGCGGTACCGAAGCTGAAAGACGTGATGGCACGTCTCGGTTCAGCTGGACACGAGCGGCGGGTTAGCCCGAATGTTCAAGAAAAATGCGACTTTAATCCAATAGCTGGTTTGAGCTTCCAGCGGAGGTCGTGGCAAGACTGTCGGGAGGCTATCGTACTGCGCAAAAAGCGCTTCCATTGGCTTCAGAAAATTGCTGATGCTACGCTGGCCTGTTTTTGAGGATGCATGACCGACCTCAATGATTTTGAGAAGATGGAGCGCGAAGGCCGGGCCAATCCAGCTAACCGCTTCTTGCCAGCCTCAAGGAACTCTTTCGACCAACTGTAATACAGGCTCGTGGCTATTCCTTCGCGGCGACACAACTCCGCTATGCTATCCTCACCACGAAGCCCATCCAAAACAATGCGGTTCTTTTCCTCTGCTGAATGTTGTCACCGCGTCTTCCTGCGGATGTCTTTGACGACCCTCTCTGCCGGTGCTTTGTGTTTCCCGGATTTCATTCTCATCTCCACTATCTAATGGTTACGATGAGCCTGAAATCCTCCGCTACGCAATCAACCTATTCTGTTCCATGAGCGCGGATGTCAGACATGCGCAGCATCGCTTTTGGGAGCGTAGCCAGTCATAAAGCGAGACGCAATTCGCTCTGATCTGGCGGCACGTACTCGCTCTCAAGGTATGAAACACAATGGCGGTTTTCTGGTCCCGGCTCCGTCCGTCATCGTTTCGGCCGTTCGCTGCTGACATTTGCAAATTCTTTGTGATTATGCGCGTGCACCGACTGGCATCTTTGTCCCGCTAGCCGGATTTTGATTTCGCCTGAACCGAGCGGATGACCTACAGAAACCGTCAGATGAACAGTTCGAGCCAAATCGGCAGAGGCTGCAATTCGCGCCTTTGTCTGGTTATCGATACGCTTTGCCGGCCGCGAGACAGCTTCGGGTTTCTTGGGCTATATCTCTCCATAAGACATAGGAGAACTGTATGCGCGAGTTTAGAAATGCCCAAGCCGCCGATGCGGATCGCTGCTTCGAAATCGAGACCGCGGCCTACGAAGGTGAAGAGGCTGCGACACACGCCAAAATCTGTAAACGGATCGAGACCTACCCCGATGGCTTTCTGATCCTTGAAGTGGATGGAACGGTCGTTGGCTTTATCAACTGCGGATGCGCTCATGTGGTTGAAATGTCTGACGAGGAGTTCAAGGAACTTATCGGCCACGACCCTGACGCGCCCAATGTGGTCATCATGTCCGTCGTCGTAGACCCGACCGAACAAGGCAAGGGTTATTCAAGGTCTCTGATGGATGAGTTTGTCAGGCGCATGCAGCAGATGAACAAGGCAACGATCCATCTGATGTGCAAAGAGCATCATGTGTCGCTCTACGAGAAGTTCGGCTATAGCTACCTGAGACGGTCTGCTTCCGACCACGGAGGAATGGCGTGGCATGAGATGAGTATGGGGCTTTGAAGCAAAGCTTACTGACCCTCAGCTAAACGGACATACGGCCCTCCAAACGGAACGGCAGCTTTGTCCGCAGAGCGGCCGCCGAAACAACAGATCAGAAATCAATCTCCACACCCGGCAGGTTCAGCTCTTTCATCATGTCACGCAGTTCCTGCCGGGCGGCGATGTTCGAGATGTTCAGCTGTTTGACGCCGATGTCCTTCAGGTCCAGCAGGGTCAGGCCGCGCGGGAACAGTTCGCGGAAGATAACCCGCTCGGAAAAGCCCGAGGCGACCCGAAAGCCGATGCGCTGGGAGAGCATCTCGATCGCGCGCTGCATCTTTTCCTTGTTGACCATGCGCTGCGTACCGACCCGGTTGCGAACGACGACCCAGTCGATCGGCTTCAGCCCGGCCTGTGCCCGCAGTTGACGAGCGTTCCAGACCATTTCGGAATAGACGGACGGGCCAAGGATCTTCTCTCCCTTCGAGTCGATCCGCGCCAAAAGGTCAAAGTCAATGAAGCTGTCGTTCAACGGGGTGATCAGCGTGTCGGCCAGTGAATGCGCCACCTGACTCAGACGGGTATGAGACCCCGGGCAGTCGATCAGAATAAAGTCGCTGTCGCTTTCCAGTTGGGATACGGCAGCAGACAGGCGATGGTCATAGATGTTCTCGCCCGGTTTCAACGTTGCGGCGTCGATCTCGGGCAGGTCGTGATGGCGCGGGCTGGGCAGAGTCAGGTCCGAGCTTTTGAGGAAGTTGTTGCGGTTCTCGAAGTATCGTCCCAGACTGCGCTGGCGCAGGTCCAGATCCAACGTGCTGACCTTGTGTCCCAATCGGGCCAGCGCGGTCGCCACATGCATCGACACGGTCGATTTGCCTGCGCCACCCTTTTCGTTCCCGACCACAATGATATGTGCCATGCTTGTATTCCCAAGTCTCGCCGTGCTTCACTACACGTTGTTGTCAGCCACTATATGTTGTGTCGGCGGCGAAGGAAAGAACCTCAAGCGGCGCTTTCGGGCATTATCAGACTCTAATCGGGAAAACCCAACGCCGTGCACGGGTTACACAGGGTGCTTGCCATTGCAATGGCGCTGATTCACTGTCGAAAAACGGTTTCAGCAAGGAGAATTCTGTTTGGAGCACCTGTTCCTGAACGTACTGAACGTGGTTCTGCCAGTTCTGATCTGCGCTGGAATTGGCTATGCTCTGGCCGTGATTCAGGCGCCTTTCGACAACAGGGTCATTGGCGGGATCGTCTCAAAAGTCGGCTATCCGACATTGATCATTTCTCATCTGTCGAACACCAAACTGGCCGTGGGCACGTTTCTTGACATGATGACCGCCGCTGCCCTTGCGGTGGCCGGTTTCGGGGTTTTGGGATATGTCGGGCTCAAGGTTCTTCGCTTGCCGGTGAGGGCATTTCTGACGCCGTTGATGCACGGGAATGTCGGCAATATCGGCCTGCCAATCACTTTGCTGGCGCTGGGTGATGCAGGTATGGCCTTTACCATGGCGTTCGTGGTGGTGGTGCTGATCAGCATCTTTACCGTCGGCATGTGGATCCCGGCCGGAGAATTCTCGCCCAGGAAACTGGCGACGTCCCCGATTATCTACGCCGTGGGCCTCGCTCTGATCCTGATGGCAACGGGGCAGAGCCTGCCGCAACCGGTCGCGAAGTCCTTTGACATCTTGGGTGGATTGTCGATCCCGCTCATGCTGCTGACCCTGGGGCATACGCTCGCGACGCTGCGTGTGAAAAGCCTGGGTCGTGCGGTTCTGCTTACGGCCCTGCATCTGGCGATGGCGGTTGCAATTGCCAGTGTTCTGATCTGGTTGTTTGGTTTCACGGGAACCGAGCGGGGTGCGCTGATTCTGTGTTGCCTGATGCCTTCATCCGTGGCGACTTATCTGTTCGTCGACCAGCATGTTCCGCAATACGGGCCAGATGTGGCCGGGTTCATTCTTGTCTCGACGCTCAGCACTGTCCTGGTGCTGCCCATTGCGCTGTCTTACTGGATCTGACGCACCCCTATGCGCAAGGCCAGAAATCGTTAAACTGATGTTGATTGTATTCAACAGTCTTGGACAGTGGGTGTTTTATGGGCGACGAGAGCTCGGTGAATGTATCTCCGCAGTCCCGCGCCCGCGTGGTGCTGGCCATGACGGCCATCTGCATGATGGTCGTGGGGTTCAACACCACTGCTGTGACCACCATCTTGCCCAACCTCAAGGCCGAGTTCGATTTGACCCCTTCAGGAGTGCAATGGGTGATGGCCGCGTATTCCGTGACCAGCGCGACGCTTGTCTGTATCGTTAGCCGGTTGGGGGACATCACCGGCAAGATGGGTGTTTTCTTCATTGGCATGATCGTCTTTGCAATCGGGTCAGCCTCGGCCCTGTTGGCGCAGGATGGGGCCATGCTGCTCGTCGGGCGCTGCGCGCAAGGTGCAGGCGCGGCGGCGTTGTTTGGCACCTCTTTGTCATTGTTGACGGCAGCCACGCCCGAGGAGCAGCGCGCCAGCGTCACCGGCATCTGGGGGGCGATTGTCGGACTGGCGATTGGTGTCGGGCCTGTCGTCGGCGGCGCATTCGGCCACTATGTCAGTTGGCGCGCGGTTTTTGCAGCCGACCTGGTTCTGCTGGCTGTGGCCTTTGCCATCGGGCTGCATGTCAGCAAACGGAAATATGTTCCCGATACCCGCCTTGCCGGGGCAAAGTTCGATTTTGCGGGGGCCGTTGCCATATTGTTTTTCCTCGGGCCATTGTCCTTTGCGCTCAGCAACGGGGAAAGCGGCGGGTGGACTTCGCCTTCGACACTGGTGCCTCTGGGCGTGGCGGCCGTGTCGGCAATTGCCCTTGTCATCGTATCCCGCCACAGCGACGACCCCCTGATCGAGCTTCGGTACTTTCGCCATCCGCGTTATCTGATGGCGGCGGCGGGGATGTTCTTTACCGGCTTTACGCTGTTCTGCTTCTTTGTCTATTTCAACACATTCGTCCAATCGCCCGATGCTTTTGGGTATTCGTCCATCGGTGCGGGGCTGGCGATCATGCCGCTCAGCCTCAGCATGTTTGTTATATCGGTCACCGCGCCCCGCTTTCTTGCCCCCTACAGCTTTCAGTGGCCGATCGCGATTGGCCTGGGGGCAATGGCCTGCGGGTTTCTGCTGTTGATGGCAACCACGAACACCACGCAGTTTTCCGAAATCTGGTGGAAGCTGCTGATCGTCGGGGTCGGGCTGGGCATCTGCTTTTCGCTGTTGCCTCGTCTTGGTCTGCGCCTGCTGCCCGAGCAACACGTCGGGCAGGGTTCGGGGGTCATAAATGCCTGTCTCTATTTCGGAGCAACACTTGGCGCCGTGGTCGGAGGCCTGGCTGAAGCAATCACGAAACGCCGTGGTCTGTCCGAGGTGATCGACGCGTTGCCCGCCGGGTCAACCCAGCGCGAGGATCTGGCCCATGCGCTGACACATGGAACGCCGAGCCAGATACAGCAATTGATCTCGGGGATGGATCCGGCTGCGGGAGATGCACTGGCGAAGGCCCTGCGGGATATGCAGGACAACGCCTTTGACAATGCCATGTTGGTTGCCGCGATTGCGGCGCTGGCCGGGATGGCTCTGGCACTGATGTTGTTGCGTGGGCCGGTTCCGCCCGTACACAGTGCGGCGGACTTGACCCGCAAACCGCGATAACCTTGTCCCTAACCGCCGAGGTACACCCCCTTTTGAGGACGAAAAAAGACCTTCTGATCGTGCAGCTTGCCCAGAAGTTCGTGAATGCGCCGCAATGTGTCTTCCCGGCTGGTCCTGCTGTTCTCTGGTTCGTCCAGTGCAGCTTGTGACAACGTCGCGATCGAACCGCGCAATGCCGTTTCAATCAGATCCATATCCTCGACCGATAGCTCGATCATGTCGTTGTACTGGGGCATGTCCGGGTCTCCGTGGAAGCTGGGCGTTGGTCACCCGGAGTGTAGCATCACTGGGCCTGTGCCAAAACGCATCTTGTCCGCTGTCGCGTCCATAAGACACATGGAAGCTTCCAAGAAAAAGGCCGCCCCCAAGGGACGGCCTTTCGAATGCGAAACCAGTCAGACTTAGAAGCCCAGACCTTCGTATTTCTTTTTGAACTTCGACACGCGGCCGCCGGCGTCCATCAGGCGCGACGAACCACCAGTCCATGCAGGGTGCACGGAGGGGTCGATTTCCAGAGCCAGCTGATCGCCTTCGGCGCCCCAGGTGGACTTCATCTGAACCACGGTGCCATCGGTCATTTTGACGTCGATGACGTGATAATCGGGATGGATGTCTTTTTTCATCTTTCCGTTCCTTACGCTTCGGCGCCAGCCTTGGGCTTGTAGTTGGTGACTTCTGCGATACGCGCGGATTTACCGCGGCGGGTGCGCAGATAGTACAGTTTGGCGCGACGAACGCGGCCACGGCGGACAACGGTGATGCTGTCGATGTTGGTCGAATACAGCGGGAACACACGCTCCACGCCTTCGCCAAACGAAATCTTGCGAACGGTGAACGACCCGGCAATGCCATTGCCGTTGTTGCGCGCGATGCAGACGCCTTCGTAGTTCTGCACACGGGTGCGCGACCCTTCGGTCACCTTATAGCCGACACGGATGGTGTCACCGGCTTTGAAGTCGGGGATGTCTTTCCCCAGGGCGGCAATCTGTTCCGCCTCAAGCTGTGCGATCAGGTCCATCGCAGGTTCTCCTATCTGCTCGTGGTTGGTCCACGAAGTTTGGGCACGGCCTGAGAGCTCTTGGTCTTCACCGGGTCCTGCACGCAGCCCGCCAGAGGTCAGATCGAATGTTCCTTTGGTCTGGTCTGATCTGACACATCCCCGCCGAAGAAAGCCGGGCTTCAAGCCACCAATCAAACCAAAACACCGGAGTCGCAGAATGCGGCACCGGATTGCGGTCGTTTAAGGGTATTGTGTGCCGGGATCAAGGACAAATCGTGTGGCAGGCAGTGGGAATCCGCCTTTCGAAAATCACACCGTTGCCACAGCGGTCAGATCAGGCATTCTGAAGAAAATTGAAAGAGCAGAAATTTCAGACAGGACCCAATGATGCGAATTGCACTTACGCTGACGATTGCAGCCGCCTTGCTTATGTCGTGCGGACGCGGCGGCCCGAAACCGCAGGTCGTGGAACCCACGCCGGGCGTGGACAGGACAGCACCGTCCGTAATCTACCCTGATTTTGGTGACGCCGATCCGCATGACTGGGACGGTCGTCATCCCGGATTGTATCCGATCCATGGGCTTGACGTCTCGCGCTGGCAGGGACCGATAGACTGGCGCACGGCCAAAGCTTCGGGCGTGAGCTTTGCGTTTCTGAAAGCGACCGAAGGCGGCGATGTGGCGGATCCGATGTTCAACGACCACAGGCGCGGTGCGCAGGCGGCGGGCGTACCCTGGGGGGCGTATCACTACTATTATTTCTGCCGATCGGCCCGGGAACAGGCGCGTTGGTTCATTCAGAACGTGCCGAAAGGGGCAGACTTGCCGCATGTGCTTGACATGGAGTGGACACCGCATTCCAAGACCTGCACGTTGCGGCCCGATGGCAGAACCATCCGCGCCGAAGCGCAGCGCTTTCTGGACATTCTCGAACGACACTATGGCCGGCGTCCCATCGTCTATACGACAGTGGATTTCTTCGCGGATACGGATATCGGGCGTTTGCCCAAAACCGAGTTCTGGTTGCGATCCGTCGCGGGCCACCCACGCCAGGTCTATCCCCGCACGGTCTGGCGGTTTTGGCAATACACCGGCACCGGGCTGGTGCCGGGGGTTCAGGGCCGGGTGGACATCAACACGTTCAACGGCACCCCAGAGACTTGGGCCAGTTGGAAAGCACGGCGTTAGGAGTTCGGTGTTCCGTAGGTTTCAATAGTGCCGCCCCCGACCAGGTGGTCCAGCCGCCGTTCGCGTTCGTCACCGAAAGCATTGCGCACCCAGAACGACTCACCCGCGGTCAGTTCGCGTCGTTCGAAACCGCGTGCACGCAGGCAGCGGTCAACCTGATCGATTTCACCCTGCGCGCGCAACTCGTCCTGAAACGGTGCGGTGACCGCAGGCCCGATGACGATGCCCCAAAGCAGGATATTGGTTGCATATCCACCGATAACGGCGCTGTTGCCGCCCTCGTCAGCTTCCTGAGAACAGGAATCAACGGCAACCTTCGCAGAGTGCAGATTGTGACCGGCTTGCGTCGGAACGGACATCCCGAGCGGTTTGGTGGTGCAGGCGGATGCAACCAGTAACATACCAAAAATTAGCTTTTTCATAATGCCTTCTGTTTCACTTCTTGTTGCCCAAAAAACCTATGGGACCTGGAGGTGAATAAGTTCAGGTACGTTCAACTTCAAATGGCATTCTGACAAACATCGAAACTGAGGCATCCCGGCCACAACAAGTGGGTCTAGTCCTGGGTTTCCGATGTGGCTTTGACATATTCCGCCCAGATATCAGGACGCCGTTCGCGCGTGATGTCTTGTGCCGTTTTATGCCGCCATTCCGCGATCCGGCCATGATGGCCCGACATCAGAACCTCGGGGATCGGACGCCCTTTCCAATCTGCGGGGCGGGTATACTGGGGGTGCTCCAGCAGACCCGAGGCAAAGCTTTCCTCTTCGGTCGAAGCCTGATTTCCAAGCACTCCGGGAATTAGCCGTACTGTGGCATCGATCAGGGCTTGTGCCGCGATTTCGCCGCCGGTCATGACGAAATCACCCAACGACACCTCTTGCACGCCATAATGTTCCAAAACGCGCTCGTCCACGCCTTCAAAACGACCGCACAGAAGGGTCATGCCGTCACAACGGGCAAGATTCTGCATCATGCGCTGATCCATGCGGCGCCCGCGCGGGCTGAGGTAGATCAGCGGCCAGTTCCCTTGAACGCCTGCCATCGCATGCTCGATCGCGTCACCCAGAACATCGGCCCGCAGAACCATGCCGGCGCCACCCCCGGCCGGGGTGTCATCAACGTTGCGGTGTTTGCCTATACCGAACTGTCGCAAATCCACTGTTTCCAGTTGCCAGAGCCCTTCCTGCAAGGCCTTGCCTGTCAGGCTTTCGCCAAGAACACCGGGAAAGGCGGACGGGAACAGAGTGATGATCTTGGCTTTCCAGACCCCGTGCAGGTCAGGGCTCGGCGTCATCAGCTCGCGTGGTTTCAGGGCAGGACGGATCGCCTTGCGGCCATGGGATCTGCTGGGTTTCTCTGTCATGTCTGGCGGGCCAGTTCGTTCTGTGCGGAGTGAATCAGTGCTTTCTTCTGGGCGATCATGGCGGCGTCGTCCAGCGAGGATCGGTTCAGCGCCAGGATTTCCTGTAGCACATCGTCTGAAAATGCAGGCGTGCCCTGAGCGGGCCCGACAAGCTGTGACGAAAGCTCGGGCGGCAGGTTCAGAAATTCGGCCAACGGCGCACCCGCACCAAGGCGGTGATTCTGCAACGCCTCCATCCATTCCGTTCTGACGGTAACGGATGGCAGCCGGTTTCGGACGGCGTCAGCGGTTTCCTGAAGGGATGGCAGATGGGTAAGGTCGGAAGAAAAGGCGTCCAAATCCTGCACCATGCGTGATTTCTGCAAGTCATGGGCCCACAGGCTCCGCAGCCATTGATCGCGGGCGCGCAAGGATATGTAGATCGTGATATCGGTCTGATTGCCCAGGAACCGCCGCCGCACGACGCTGACCAGAGTTTCCGCCAGTTCCGGTGCGGCGCCGTAACCTTCACGCTTGTTTCTGCTGGGGCGCAAGCCTGCGAAATTCTCTTCGCTCAGGATCAACCCCCGGCGTGCGCCGAAATCCAGATCGTCCAGAAACGCGTGCAGGTGGCTTCCAAAACCCGCCAATGTGGAATCCAGCCGGTAAAGCGAGTGACGCGTGGCCGCCTCGCTCAAGCCGCTGTTGCGCGTCTTGTAGGGCAGAACCAATGCGAAGCGTGGCCAGATCAGTTTCCGGTTTTCATGGAGGAAGGACTGTGCTGCGGTCATGCCTGTCTTGTGCAGGCCCAGATGCAGCAGGACCCGACGCATCAGATCAGGCCTTCGGGCGGGTCGGCCACGATACGGCCTTGTTCCAGATCCACCGTGGGTACAACTTGCATCGTGAAAGGCAGAAAAACCGTGGTCTTCAGGCCCGGCCCGTGCAATTCCAACAAGTCCGCGGCCCCGTGGTTCTGCACCGATTTGACCTTGCCCAGCAGGGTGCCTCCGGTGTCATAGACATCCAGCCCGATCAGATCGTTGTGATAGAACTCATCATCGGGCAGCGAAGGCAGCTGATCGCGCCTTGCATAAAGGCGCAAACCATTCAGGGCATCCGCCTGTTCCTTGGTTTCAACGCCACCAAGGCGGGCCGCGAATCCGTTCTTGATGGTGCGCGTCAATACCACCGGATAACGCTCTTTGCCCGCTTCATCGGTCAGCGGCGAATAGGTCTCGATATCTTCGGGAACGGCGCAAAAGCTTTTCAGCCTCACCTCGCCTCGCACACCGTAAGCCCCGGCAATGCTGCCGACGCAGATCAGATCACTCATTGGCTGCCCCAGTCGTCAAACATATCCCGTTTCTCCATTCGCCAAGCCCGTTGCAGGCTTCGCGCTGGTTGTTGCGCTCGAAGAACACGCCCACAATAAAGGCGATCAGCAGCAGAATGGGAAGTCGTATCAATCCGAACATGAGGTCTTACCGTGTTTCGATCGCCAGGCCCTGCGCCCGGGTTTCCCAGCCGACCTGTTCCAGTTCAGGCGTATCCGACATCTGTTCCGGCCGGCCGACACAGAAATAGCCGATCAAGCGCCAGGTTTCAGGAACATTCAGATCGCGCTTCATCTTGTCGGGATCCAGAATGGAAACCCAGCCCAGTCCCAGACCTTCGACCCGAAGTGCAAGCCAGAACAAAGTGATCGCGGACACGACAGAATAGCGCCGCATCTCGGGCATCGTGCCGGCGCCAAGTCCCAGCCCTTTTTCGGTGCTGTCGTCGCAGAAGACGGCCAGTTGCACGGGCGCTTCCTGCATCCCGGACAGCTTCAGGCTGCTGTACAGCTGCGCCTTGTCACCCGAGTAGCCCGCCAAAGCGTGGTCATTGGCGGTGCGAAAATTCTTCAGCGCTGCGGCCCTTGCCGCTTCGCTTTCGACGCGGATCACGCGCCAGGGTTCGCTGAGCCCCACCGAAGGGGCCAGTCGAAATGCGTCGAGGCAGCGCGCCAGCACTGCCTCGTCAATCGCATCGGTGCGGAACCGGCGCACATCCCGCCGGAGCCGCAACAACAGGTCGAACTGCGTGCGAAAATCGTCTGTAAAGGGGTGATCCTGCACGCGTGCGCCTGCTTATTCTTCTGCTGCGGCTTCTTCTGCCGGAGCAGCAGCGGCTTCGGCTGCTTCAGCGGCCTTGGCGGCTTTCTCTTCGGCGCGCTCCTGGGCTTTCTTGCCCGGGGTGCCCTTGTTGGGGTTGTTGCGCTCGGCCTTGTCACGGGCACCGGCCGCTTCCAGCATACGCGCGATACGGTCGGTGGGCTGTGCGCCCTGGTCCAGCCAGTACTGGATGCGCTCCATGTTCATTTTCACGCGCTCTTCGCTGTCTTTCGGTAGCAGCGGGTTGTAGGTGCCCAGTTTCTCGATGAAACGGCCATCGCGCGGCATGCGGCTGTCAGCAGCCACGATGCGGTAGAAGGGACGCTTTTTCGAGCCGCCGCGGGCGAGACGAATTTTCATTGCCATGGTGGTATCTCCTTTGAATGGCGTATCCGGCGTGGGTGCCGGTTAGTTCTGGTGTTTGTTGAACCGGAGGTTCACTCTTGATGCTTCCGGTGGTGTCGGATGACTTCCTGAATGATGAAATTCAGGAAAGCCTTGGCGAAATCGGGGTCCAGATCGGCTTCATTCGCCAGGTCTTCTAACCGTGCGATCTGCGCAGCTTCGCGCGAGGGATCGGACGGGGGAAGGTCGTGTTCGGCCTTGAGCTTGCCAACGGCCTGCGTGTGCTTGAACCGCTCGCCCAGCGTATAGACGAGGATCGCGTCCAGCCGGTCGATGCTTTCGCGATGCTCTTTCAACAGCGTGGCAGCCTGTGTCACGGGGTTGGTCATTGGCCGGTCCTCTCGGTGGTCAAGTCTATCTGCGGGTGGCGCCAGATCTGAGCGTGCTTGCCCAGAAGTTCGGCATTCTCAAGCTCAAGCGTTGCACCAAGCCGTTCAGCCAAAGCGCGCGAACGATCATTTGCATGGGCGATGTACGAGATCACACCGTTCAGGCCCTGGTGCCGGGCGGCATGGTCACGCGCAGCCGATGCAGCTTCAAAGGCCAGCCCCTTGCCTTCGGCTTCTTCCATCAGGGTCCAACCCAGTTCCGGTTCGGCCCAGCCCGGCACGTAGATCATTCCGGCCCAGCCGACGAATGTGCCGCCGGCCTTTTCGGTCAGGTGCCAAAGGCCATAACCCCGCAGCGCCCAATGACCCAGCCGGTTCGACAACGAGTTCCAGCATTCGAACGCATCCCTGGGGCCGCCCACCATATGGCTGCGCGCGGTCGCGAAGAATGCGGTCATCGCCGGCAGGTCATCCAGATGCGGCGCACGCAGGATCAGGCGTTCGGTCTCGAGCGTGGGGATGGTGAAAGAGGTCATGCGTAAGCCTCCACTCCGCCATTCACCAGATCCGAGGGTGCCGGGTGCCGCCAGATTTCGGACTTTCCGAATTTGGGGTGGTCATAGTGATGCTCGAACTGTGCGCCCAGACGCTTGGCCACGGCCTTGCTGGCGTGATTGTCCTGGTCGATCAGTGAAATCGCGGTTTCCCAACCCAGTACATCATAGGCGTAGGCGCGTGCAGTCAGCGCGGCCTCGGTCGCATAGCCCTTGCCTGTGGCGTGGTTCAACAGGGTCCAGCCGACCTCGGGTTCCGGCCAGCCTTCGGGAAACCAAAGCCCGATCCGCCCGACATAGGTGCCGGTGTCCTTTTCATCGACGCTCCAATACCCATAGCCGCGCAGGGCCCAGTGGCCCAGCAGAGAGGCAACCACCCGCCATACCTCATCCTTGCGCAGGGGACCGCCGACGAACTTCGCGGCGTCGCTGGCAAAGAAGGCAGTGTCCGCGCTGACATCAGCCTCGGACGGCGCACGCATGATCAGACGTTCGGTTTCCAGCGTCGGGATTGGCATCGCGAATGTCATTCCTGCACCTCGCTGTACCGCCAGACATGCTGGGTTGGTCCAAAGGCGCTTTCTGCGTTGGCATCACGCACTGCGCCCAGTCGTTGTGCAAGTGCGTTCGAACGGGTATTGGATTGTGAAACGTAGCTTACGAACTGCCCCGATCCGAGCAGGTCAAATCCGAAATCACGCACGGCGGCGCAAGCTTCGGTGGCATAGCCCTGCATGCGGTGTTCAGCGCTGAACATATAGCCAAGTTCCGGTTCGTGATCGTCCCATTCCAGGCCCAGAAC
This sequence comes from Ruegeria sp. YTSA144, assembly GCF_059610125.1. Lineage (NCBI taxonomy): Bacteria > Pseudomonadati > Pseudomonadota > Alphaproteobacteria > Rhodobacterales > Roseobacteraceae > Ruegeria > Ruegeria sp. YTSA144. Next base: position 69,671 of record NZ_JBXWNA010000010.1, on the reverse strand, counting down.
GACGAAGCCAATTGCCCGATCATCACCCCTGAGTGTGACCGAGAACAGCCCGTGACCATGCAGAAGCCAGCCCGAGGTATAATAGGAAAACTCGGTCCAGGCTTCTCGGTCGGTATCGCCAAAGCTGTCTTTGCAGATCGACGTCCACACCGGCAGGTCGTCCAGAGTGGGCACACGCAGTACCAGCCGCCGGGTCTGAATGACCGGCAGAGCTGCGCGGTATTGCGCTGCTGCCATCGCCGCCTTTCCGGACGGGGGCTGGGTGCAGCGTGCTGGCGTCACTTTTTCTTTCCGAACCCGCTCAGGCCCGGTGGCAGACCCATGCCGCCACCCAGACCGGGCATCTTGCCGCCCATGGCCTTGGCCGCCTGTTCCAGCGCCTTGGGATCCATGCCTGCGGCCATGTCCTCGGGGCTGGGGCCGCCTTTGCCGAACATGCCTTTCATGGCCTGTTTCAGCATCTTGCCTTTGCCCATCTTGCCCATCTTCTTCATCATGTCCGACATCTGCCGGTGCATCTTGAGCAGCTTGTTGAGGTCGCTGACCTCCATCCCGGAACCCGCCGCGATACGCTTTTTGCGGCTGGCCTGAAGGATCTGCGGGTTCGCGCGTTCGCGCTTGGTCATCGACTGGATCATGGCGATCTGCTGGCGCAGAATCCTGTCGTCCAGACCGGCCTGATCCATCTGCTTAGCCATCTTGCCCATGCCCGGCATCATGCCCATCATGCCCTGCATGCCGCCCATCTGGATCATCTGTTCCAGCTGCATCTTCAGGTCGTTCATGTTGAACTGACCCTTGACCATGCGCTTCATCATGCGCTCGGTCTGTTCCATCTCCATCGTTTCCTGGGCCTTTTCGACCAGGGCAACGATGTCGCCCATGCCCAGAATACGACCGGCGATCCGGTCCGGCTCGAAAGTTTCGAGCGCGTCCATCTTTTCACCCAGACCGACAAAGCGGATCGGCTTGCCGGTCACGGCGCGCATCGACAGGGCCGCACCGCCGCGCCCGTCACCGTCCATCCGGGTCAGGACCACGCCCGAGATGCCGACCTTGGCGTCGAACTCCTCGGCCACCTCGACGGCGACCTGACCGGTCAGGCCGTCAACCACCAGCAGCGTCTCGCGCGGGTCAACGGCGTTGCGGACCTGCTCGACCTCGTCCATCAGAACCTCGTCGATATGCAGACGACCCGCGGTGTCCAGCATATAGACGTCATAGCCGCCCAGCGTCGCCTGTTGCTTGGCGCGTTTGGCAATGTCGACAGGCTTCTGGCCCGGCACGATCGGCAGAGTGTCCACACCAACCTGCGTGCCCAGAACCGCCAGCTGATCCATCGCCGCCGGACGGTAGACGTCCAGCGAGGCCATCAGGACCTTCTTGCCCTCTTTCTCTTTCAGTCGCTTGGCAAGCTTGCCGGTGGTCGTCGTCTTGCCCGAGCCCTGCAAGCCGACCATCAGGATCGGGGCAGGCGGGTTGTCGATCTTCAACGCACCGGGGTCTTCCTCGCCATGCAGGGTGTCAACCAAAGCGTCATGCACGATCTTGACGACCTGCTGGCCGGGTGTGATCGACTTGGTGACCGCCTGACCGGTCGCCTGTTCCTGCACCTTCTTGACGAATTCCCGAGCAACCGGCAGCGAGACGTCGGCCTCAAGCAGGGCAACGCGGACCTCGCGCAGGGCGGTTTTGACGTCTTCTTCAGACAGGGCGCCCTGTTTGGTCAACCGGTCGAAGACGCCAGAGAGGCGTTCGGATAGATTTTCAAACATGCCTGCGGCCTCCTTAGCCGGTTCTGATTTGGCGCCCCATAGATAAGGGCAGACGGGTCAATGCACAAACGCCCCCACGGGCGAAACTCGCTGGTGGGGGGCGATCCCTGAACGACTCGAGGGACCGGAAGATCAAACGCTTCCGGATGTTGGGGCGTCATCTACGCCTCTGGGCCGCGTGAGTCAAGATAAGCTGTATGGGTGTCACATTGCGGGTTATTCTGCGTGAATGCAGCAGAGGGAGGGGGCAATGAAGAACGGTCCGCCGCGAAAGACGACCGACTATGTCGGCGAAGTCACCAACACCGATATCTGGTCCGGATTCGAGATACGGCCCAGCGACGTCTTTGTGTGCACACCGCCCAAATGCGGCACCACTTGGACGCAAACACTGGTGCGCATGCTCATCACCGAAACGGCCGACCCCGGCGTGTACGACAACAAGGTCTCACCGTGGCTTGATTGCAGTTTTCGCGATCGGGTCGCGCAGGCGGATGACCTGAGTGCGCAAAGCCATCGGCGCTGTATCAAGACACATACCCCGCTTGATGGCATCGTGTTCTCGCCAAATGCGCAATATCTGGTTGTTCACCGTCATCCGGTTGACATTCATTTTTCCCTGCGCCGCCATGTCGAGAATATGAAGCATGACTGGCTTGATTACCTCTTCCCCGAAGATCTGTCGGAAGCTTTCGACATGTTTTTGACCCGGCCCGCGTCGTCCAAGGGCACAGATGACCTGACCCTCAGATCGATCATTCATCACTTCCATTCCTTTTGGGTGTATCGCGACCTGCCCAACATACATTTTCTGCACTATGCCGAGCTCAGCCGGGATCTTCCGGGACAGGTCACGCGGCTTGCACGGATCATGGACATCGAAATTGACCCGGACCTGGTCAAGGATATCGCCGAAGCCGGCAGTTTCGGATCGATGAAAAACAATGCCATACGTCTAAAGCAAACCCCCGGATTCACCAGTGGTTTTCACGACTTTGCGCAGTTCTTCTCTTCGGGCACAAGCAACAAGTGGGAGGGCAAGCTGACCGAGCAGGACATGGCACGATATGACGCCTGCATGTCCCGGCTGGTCTCAGCCGAAGAACGCTTGTGGCTGGAACGCGGCCTGGCCGCTTAATCCGTCCCGGCTTCGCGATGGTCTTGGGCAGGCTTCGATGGAAGCCGGTCATTCACCGCCTCGGCCAACCGGTGAGAGCCGGAGCCGCTAGAAAACGCTTCGACAATGGGATGGCGACCCGCACTCATGCCTTTCTCAAGAACAAGGACCGGGCGATACAGCGTCGAGGTGCCGTTTTTGCCGCGGGATGTCGTACTTTCGACTTCAGCGTGGGACAGGTTGGACAGTTTGTGTTCAACCGCTTCATACCCGAAAACGGATTGGCGGCGGATCAGGATACTGTCCTTGTGCCGATCCAGGATGATCTGAACCCGCCTTACGAAAACGCAAAACGCACCAAAGCCAAGACCACCTCCGCCAAGGGCGAAGATCAGGCCGAACCAGATGCCTTCGCCGCCCGTGCTCATCAGGAAAACACCGGGGCCGACAAAGGCCAGAATGAAAATGACCAGCATGATACCGATGAACCAGGGCGTATTGGCGATGATCAGTTGGTTCGGGGTGTCTCGGGTCACTTTCATGGCGGTACGCTAGCACCGTTCCAACACCCTGTTCCAGTTTGATTTGCCCGCGCCTTGCGGGAATGGAATTGCAAACAGGCAGGCAAAAACAGGCAGGCAAAAAGACCGCATCTCGTTGATTTCAGGCAGAGCGGTTGCCGGGGTCACTTCCACGCGCAGCAAGCCAGTCATTGACCGTGCCGGTAATACGTTCGGCACAGGTTCCGGTCGAAAAAGCTTGGATGATCGGATGACGACCCGCACTCATACCCTTGTCCAGCAACAGAACCGGACGATGACGGCTTGCGAACAACCATGCGGGCTTGTTCAGTATGGTTTCTACTTCTGCATGGGACAGGTCGGACAGAGCGTGCTCTATGGCTTCATATCCGAAAATGGATTTCTGACGGATCACCAACGTGCCCTTGGTCCGGTCAAATATTACCTGAACGCGTCTCACCAGCAGGTGAAAGCTCCATAAACCCATAGCGCCACCAAATATGATCATGCTCAACCCGTACCAGAAAGCCGACCCGCCAGCCCATGTCAGCAACAGGCCAAGCGCTGCGAAAATCAGGGTGTTCAAAGCAAACAGAATTCCGAAGAACCAAGGGGTATCGCTGAGGATCAGCTGTTGGGGTGTGTTGCGCGCGACTTTCATTCGTGCAGGATATCACCCGGGCGATTGTATGTCCCGCGCTTGAATTCCAAGCCTTGGTGCGCGATGAGCAGTCCAAACAGGAGGGTTTCATGGACGCTTCATCCGCCTATCAGGACACACTACCGCTGAGCTCCGACGCATTGTTGACGCAGATGGAAGATTGGGGGCTGGCCTATCGCCTGCATACCCATGTGCCTTTGCGTACGGTTGAGGATGCCAAGGCCGTCGAAGACCAGTTCAAGGTGCCGGGAGAGAACGCGCTGCGGGTCAAGAATCTGTATCTGCGCGACAAGAAAAAGCGCAACTATCTGGTGACCTTGGAACAAAGCCGCGAGATTGATCTCAAAGCTTTGGGGGCCGAGTTGGGCCTAGGCAACCTGTCCTTCGGCTCGGCGGACCGGCTGTTGCAGAACCTCGGCATACGCCCCGGCGCGGTCAGTCCGCTGGCGATGATCAACGGTGTTCAGAATGATGTACGGTTCTTCATGGATGCGGCGGCGCAGCAGGCCGAGGTGATTTACATGCACCCCCTTGTCAACGACCGCACCGTGGCCCTGACGCGGGCCGATATGATGGCCTTCTTCGATCGCATCGGGTGCGAGATCACCTGGTTGCCCTGATTACGTCAGTGCCTCTTTCAATGCGGCGGCGACATGCGCGGCTGACGGGTTGACGAACAGGTGTCCGTCAGCCTCGAACACCGGATCGTCCAGGTGGTTCGGAAAAGCCAGTGGAAGCTCGGTACAGGCCAGCAGGATCGCAGTTCCGGGGCTGGCGTGCTTGTCGCAAAACGCCAGAAGTCGGGCGCGGGCAATGTCAGACGCACCACCATAGAAATCACTGTCGATCATGGCCTGCATCTGGGAAATTTCGGGTTCGGGCAGCCGTTCATTTGCGGCAATGCCTTCGGCGGCCAGACGATCCGCATAGTTGTTGGCCTGCATCGTCACGGCTGTTCCCAAGACCAGAGCCTTGGACGCGCCAGTTCTTGCAGTGGCTTCGGCGGTCGCGTCAAAGATGCTGAGGATTGGCATCGAGACACCCTGCCGTATCGCGTGAAGCCGCGCATGGGGGGTGTTGGACGCGATGACGCCGAAATCGCACCCGGCGCGTTCGAGAGTCAGCAGGGCGTCGCGGAACACCGCGTCAAAATCCGCCCAGCTTGCCTCATCCCCGGCGACACCGCGCAGGGCGCGCGTTCTGGCCTGCGTAACGGATTCGATGGTCATCGGTGGGATTGGCAAAGGCGAGCCGTGACCACGTTCAGCGAAATAACGCCCGGCCCCTTCGGCAATCGCCCGGTAGTAATCGACGGTCGAGGCCCAGCCCACACCGCCCAGAATGCCGATTTTCTTCATGCGGCCCATCCAGTCTGCCTGTTTGCTCGCTGGCAGACTGGACGTTTCAGCGCCTGTTGGCCAGAGGCGATCAGGCAGCAAGCTCGGCTACGGCCTTGTGGGCATGTTCCAGCGCCGCATCCGGGTTCACGGCCATCTGATCCGCGGCGATGACGTCGACGTCATGAATGCCGATGAAACCCAGAACATGGCGTACGTAATTGGTGGCGAAATCTGCTTCGGATCCGACGGGAACACCGCCCGATGCGATGGCCAGAATGGCACGTTTTCCTTCCAACAGGCCTTTGGGGCCGTTTTCCGTGTAGGAAAAGGTCAGACCCGCGCGGGCCACCAGGTCGACCCGCGCCTTGAACGCCGCAGGGACCGAGAAGTTGTAGATCGGCAGGCCGATGACGATGGTGTCGGCCTCTTGCAGTTCGGAAACCAGTTCGTCCGACAGGGCCAGCCGGTCGCGTTGAAGATCGTCGCGCTGGTCGGCGGGGGTGAAATTGGCGGCGATCCAGTCTTCCGTCAGCAGGGGCAGGGGGGTGGCCAGATCACGACGGATGATGCGATCTGCGCCCAGTTGCTTGACCACACGGTCAGACAGATCGCGCGTGGTCGAGTTCACGCGGCGGGCGGAAGAGTCGATATGAAGGATAGTTTTAGCCATTGTTCTGGTCCTTTGGGTCACGGGAATCTTGTCCTGCGCCCAATATGATTATTGCGCTGGTGAACAAAACTCGGATATATCAACAGTTATTGTTGGAAATTGCACAGTGACGACATTGCCATGGACAATTGGGATGAAGTGAGAACCGCCTATCAGGTGGCGCGCATGGGGACGGTCAGCGGCGCGGCAGAGGTTCTGGGTGTTCACCACGCCACCGTGATCCGTCACATCGATGCGATCGAGTCGCGGTTGGGTGTCAAGTTATTCCAGCGCCACGCGCGTGGGTATACGCCGACCGAAGCAGGCGACGATCTGCTGCGTGTGGCGCAGGCGACCGAAGATCAGTTCAATCAGCTTGTCGGCCGGATGAAGGGTCGCGGAGACGACGTCTCGGGTGAATTGGTCGTGACTTCTCTGGGGTCTCTTGCGCCGTTGGTCGTGCCGACGCTCACCACGTTTCAAAAGATGCATCCGGACCTGATCGTGCGATACCTGACGGGCGACCGGCTGTTCCGGCTGGAGTATGGCGAGGCGCATGTGGCGATCCGCGCCGGATCGGCCCCCGACCAACCTGACAACGTTGTCCAGCCTTTCCGGCAGCAGGAGGTTGGTCTTTATGCCAGCACCTCGTACATCGAACGGTTTGGCAAACCATCCGGAATCGAGGATTTCACACGCCATCACTTCGTCAGTTCCGATGATGAGACCAGCCGCGCGCCGTTCACACGCTGGCTGCGCGCGACGGTACCCGCCGAACGCATCACTTTCCGCTGCACCAACAACTTCTGCATGCGCGAGGCCGTTCTGGCTGGTGCCGGCATCGGCTTCATGGCCCGTTGGGAGGCCGCCCGCCACGACAATCTGGTCGAGGTGATTGATCCGCTGCCGGAATGGTTCGGCAATCTGTGGCTGGTGACCCACGTGGATTTGCACCGCACCACAAAGGTACAGGCGTTCCTGAGCTTTCTGAAGGAAGAAGCCAAAGGCTGGCAGCCATGAGCACGCAGATGCGTGGCCACCTGGCCATGCTCGCTTTTTCAGCCCTTGTGGCAGGCAGCTTTTCGCTGGGGTCCATGATCGCCAACGAAATCGCCCCGGCTGCTCTGAACGCGGTGCGCTTTGCCATTGCCGCTGCCGTGATTGGTTTGGCCGCACTGGCGACAACCGGCCTGCCGCGCAGTGCCGCGCAGGCCCCTTGGCGCTATCTGGTGCTCGGGGCTTTGTTCGCCACCTATTTCGTCCTGATGTTTTATGGGTTGCAAACCGCCCCGCCTGTCAGTGCGGCGGCGGTGTTCACCCTGACACCAGTTGTCTCTGCCATGGCGGGGTGGGTCTTGTTGCGTCAGATCACCACGCCGCGCATGGCGCTGGCCCTGAGCATTGGCGCTGTGGGCGCGCTATGGGTGATCTTTCGGGCCGACTGGCAGATGTTCCGTGCCTTTGAAATCGGTGGCGGAGAAATCATCTATTTCTGGGGCTGCGTCGCCCATGCGATCTACACGCCCATGATCCGCAAACTGAACCGAGGAGAGCCCGCCGTGGTGTTCACCTTCGGAACGCTGGTCGCCGGGTGCCTGTTGTTGGTCGTGTTCGGCTGGTCCGACCTGATGGCCACCGATTGGGTTGCGCTTCCGGCTATTGTCTGGATCGGCCTGTTCTATATTTCGTTCTTTGCCACGGCAGCCAGTTTCGTGCTGGTGCAGTTTTCCTCACTCCGGCTGCCGTCGGCCAAGGTCATGGCCTATACCTATCTGGTACCCAGCTGGGTCATTCTGTGGGAGATTGCGCTGGGCAAAGGCGTGCCAACCGGTTTGATCCTGGGTGGTGTGGCGCTGACAATCATCGCCCTGCTGATGTTGTTGAAAGAGGAAGTCCCGCCCTCGGTTCCAGTTCGTCGCGCCAGGGAATAAGCCACATCTGCGCTGGAAATACACGGCAGGTCCAAGATGTATTCCAGAGGTGGAATTTGTTGAGCCAGATCAAGGCGCCCCTGCGGCACCTCCATTAGCTTCGTCAGCAGGCTAAAGGAGGAGATCATGTTCAAACACATCATGTTGCCGGTTGACCGGCATCTACCGCCCGAGGTTCGCAAAGCGGCCGATGTCGCTGCACAAGTTGCGAAATGGCAGGGGGCCAAAATCACTCTGGTCAGCGTCACCGGGGCCCATATGGGCGAATCCTCGGAAACCGAAGCCGAGATTGACAAGGAACTGGCAGAGTTCACCGAACAGTTGGCCGCAGAAAGTGGATCAGACGTTTCCATGCGCAAAATCCACTCGGTCGACGTTGCCGCAGAAGTGGACAGTGATCTGACCCGCGCGGCCGAGGAGATCGGCGCAGATCTGGTCATTGTCGGCACCCACGCGCCCCGGATCACCGACTATATTTTTTCCAGCCACGCCGGGTATCTGGCGAAACACGCCAGCATGTCGGTTTTTGTGGTGCGCTAGGCCTCGCCCGACTTTGGCAGTTCAGCTTCCAGAAACCGCTCGAACGCGTCCAGATTGACGGGCTCGAATTGTCCAAACCCCTGCATCCAGACCGAGGCGGCGCGCAAGGCGTCAGGTTCCAGCTTGCACCATTTTACCCGCCCGCGTTTTTCCTGACTGATCAGACCGGCCTTGGTCAGGATGACCAGGTGTTTGGAGATCGCGGCCAGCGACATTTCGAACGGTTCGGCCACATCCGTCACCGCCATGTCATCCTCCAGCAGCATCGCCAGAATGGCGCGGCGGGTGGGGTCGGCGAGGGCCGCAAAGACTGTGTCGAGATCGTTGGACATGTGACCGCTCAACCATAGCCGTCGGGATTGGTCAACCATTTGGTTGAATATGCGGATTCAGGGCTTTGGCGGTGCAACGGCGGTCATCGAAACGAATGGCGCGTCTTGGGTCTTGTGAAAATCATAACAAATTCAATATTTTAGACTGCGTCAACGAGGGCATTCAAGGTCGTTGACTCTGCGCGCGCCGCGCCTTAGCACCATGCCCAAGACTGTACGAGGGAAACGCCCGTGACCGATGATGACCAAAAGCAGCGTATGGCGCAGCTGGAGGCCAAGATCGAGGCGGCGAAAAAGGCCAAGGCGCCAAAACCTCGTGCGGACGCTGACGTGTCCGGGGGCGAGCTTGCCTGGCGGATGGTCATCGAAATGGTTTCCGGTCTTGGGATCGGATTTGGCATCGGATACGGGCTGGACAGCCTGCTCGGGACGATCCCGATCTTTCTGGTGCTGTTCACACTGCTGGGCCTTGTCGCGGGCGTGAAGGTTATGCTCCGCAGCGCGAAAGAGGCTCAAGATAAACAAACGGCGGCATCGGCTGCCGAGAAGGACGAGAGGGACTGAACGTGGCAACTGAGACCACCGCAGCAGAAGGCAGCAGCCTGGTATTCCACCCGATGGATCAGTTCATCGTCAAGCCGCTGTTCGGCGACGGTGCGGTAGGCATGTTCACGGTCACCAACGTGACTCTGTGGTTGTTCTTTGCGGTGCTGGCCGTAACAGCTCTGCTGGTTCTGCCCACATCCAAACGTGCCATTGTGCCGACGCGTATGCAGTCGGTGGCCGAGCTGGCCTATGGCTTCATCTACAAGATGCTGGAAGACATCTGCGGCAAGGAAGGCGTCAAGTACTTCCCTTATGTCATGACCCTGTTCATGTTCATTGTCGTGGCGAACTTCCTGGGTCTGATCCCGACCTCGTTCACCACCACGTCGCATTTCGCCGTGACCATCCCGCTGGCACTGGCCGTGTTCCTGACTGTGACCATTCTGGGTTTCGTCAAGAACGGCGCCGCTTTCCTGGGTCTGTTCTGGGTGTCCAGCGCGCCGCTGGCGCTGCGTCCGATTCTGGCGATCATCGAGCTGATCTCGTACTTCGTGCGGCCGGTCAGCCACTCCATTCGTCTTGCCGGCAACGTCATGGCAGGCCACGCGGTTATCAAGGTTTTCGCAGGCTTCGCCGCGATTGCCGTGATCTCGCCCGTGTCGGTTCTGGCGATCACCGCAATGTACGGCCTTGAGGTCCTGGTGGCCTTCATTCAGGCCTACGTATTCACCATTCTGACCTGTGTTTATCTGAAAGATGCGCTGCATCCTTCGCACTAAGGTCCGATACCCCAACATCGAAACTTCCAATTCGTAAGGAGATACATCATGGAAGGCGATCTCGCACACATCGGCGCAGGCCTGGCAGCAATCGGTTCCGGCGCAGCCGCAATCGGGGTGGGCAACGTAGCAGGCAACTTCCTGGCCGGCGCCCTGCGCAACCCTTCGGCGGCTGCTTCGCAGACCGCGACCCTGTTCATCGGTATCGCATTCGCAGAAGCGCTGGGCATCTTCGCATTCCTGGTCTCGCTGCTGCTGATGTTCGCCGTCTGATCTGCGGAACCTGATCCTTACGCGCAGGTGGGCCCAAGCCATAGCGGCCCACCTGTTGTAAAGACAACGTTCCGACGGAGGACATCATGGCGACTGAACCCATTAGCGAAGAAGTGGTTGGCTCGTGCGTCGACTCGCATGGCTCTGCCATCGGGATGCCGCAGCTCTGCTTCGATTGGTTCCCCAACCAGATTTTCTGGCTGGTCATTACGCTGGTCGTCATCTTTCTGGTCCTGTCCCGCGTGGCCCTGCCGCGCATCGCGGCAATCCTGGCTGAACGTCAGGGGACCATTACAAATGACCTGGCTGCGGCCGAAGATCTGAAGGCCAAGGCGGTCGAGGCCGAAGAGGCCTATAACAAGGCGCTGGCCGATGCCCGTGCCGAAGCGCAGCGGATCGCTGCCGAAGCACGCGCTGAAATTCAGGCTGGACTGGATGACGCGATTGCCAAGGCGGATGCGGAAATCGCTGCCAAGGCGGCTGAATCGGAAAAGGCAATCGCCGAAATCCGTGCCGGTGCACTGGAAAGCATTCAAGTGGTTGCCAAGGATACGGCGGCTGAACTGGTCACCGCACTGGGCGGCGAGGCAGATGCCAAAGCCATCAACAGTGCAGTAGACGCACAGACGAAAGGATAAGTGACATGCGGAACACTCTTGCCCTTATCCTGACCGTTGGTGCAGCCAGCCCCGCGCTGGCGGCAAGCGGCCCGTTCTTTTCGCTTGGCAATACCGACTTTGTCGTCCTGCTGGGCTTTATCGTCTTCATCGCGGTCCTGTTCTACTTCAAGGTCCCCGGTATGATCGGCGGTGCGCTGGACAACCGTGCCGAAGGCATCAAATCCGAACTGGACGAAGCCCGTGCTCTGCATGAAGAAGCACGCAGTTTGCTGGCCTCGTACGAGCGCAAGCAGCGTGAAGTTCAGGGGCAGGCCGATGCGATTGTCGCGGCAGCGAAGGAAGACGCAGCCCTGGCGGCAGAACAGGCGAAAGCTGACTTGGAAAAGTCGATCGAGCGTCGTCTTGCCGCAGCTCAGGACCAGATCGCTTCGGCCGAAGCGTCTGCACTGAAGGAAGTGCGCGATCAGGCCGTTTCGGTTGCGGTTTCGGCGGCCAGCTCGGTTCTGGCAAAGCAAATGACCGCAGCGCAGGCCAACAAGCTGATCGATGCATCGATTGCAGACGTGGATGCCAAGCTGCACTGACGGGTGACCCCGACAGACAAGTGATACAGACGACCCGAGAGCTTTTGGCTGTCGGGTCTTTTGTTTTTGTCGTGCTTCTGTTTCTGTTGTTTCAAACACTCCGAATCCTACGACCTGCCGGGGATCAGGTTGATAGGAGCGCCCTGATGGGGGCGTGACATTTACAGGGAAAGACAGGCGGTGTCAGGCAACGCAGTTTCGATGAATATTGTCGGTGTCGTCCGAAATGGCGGGTCGGCGCTGATCGACACGATCAACAGGATCGAAAACCTGTCTGCGCAGTTGCATCGGTTCACCGTCACCATTGCCACGAACGACAACACGGATGGCACGGATCAAGTGTTGTCCGACTATGCGGGCCAAAGCCGGCATGTCGATATCATGCGACTGGATGGTCTGGCGTCAGAATTGCCAAACCGGGTCGAGCGTATCACGGCGGCCAGAAACGCGGTTCTCAAAAAACTCGAGGATCAGGACAGGGACCTGGAGTTGACGCTGGTGTTGGATCTGGATGGCCCGAATACCTGCCTGGATGCTCAGGCGGTTCTGACAGCAGCGCAGCGGGTCGCCCCTTTGTGGGAGGGCGTTTTCGCCAACCCCAAACCAGCGTATGACGATATCTACGCTCTGCGGTGTTCGGGTTGGTGTGATGAAGACGTGTGGCAACGCATTCAAAGCACACGCAGGCCGCTGTTCGGGCGTCGCAAGTGGCGCCGGTCTGTCATGAAGTCCGCAGTTTTCGACCGCCAGTTTCACATTCCTGCCGACACGCCCCTGATCCCGGTCGACAGCGCATTCGGCGGCGCCGGGTTGTATAAATCCCGCGCGCTGCGGGGGTTGCGCTATTCTTGCCGGGACGAAAAAGGCCAACAGGTGTGCGAACATGTTATGCTGCACAAACGTCTGAGGGATCGCGGCGCAAGGCTGTTCATCGACCCGTCGCTGACAACTCTGGCCACCGAGGACCGTCTGGGAGAAGGCAGCGGCGCTCCGTTCCCCCGACATCTGCTGCCAGCCGCGTCAGGGGCTGCCTAGTCCCGGCCTTGCGCTGCACTGTCTGAAAAATCGGGATGGCCCTTAGGTCCGCCCGGTTTCGTGTTGCAGCCTTTGTTGCGCAATAGCTTCGTTTCGATCGGCCTTTTGCTGGTCCGCCATACAGCGTTCCACAAAGTCCAAATGGCGTTCAATTGCATTTCGTGCAGCCAAAGGATCACGCTCTTGCAGCGCCACATTGATGGCGCGGTGCTGATCCAGGATGGCCTCGCGGGTGGCGCGCTGACGGAACATGGTCTGACGATTGTAGAACACCCCCTGCACCAGCAGGTCATACATCGACCGCATCATGTGCAGCATCACCACATTGTGGCTGGCCTCGATGATGGCCATGTGGAACTCGGCGTCCAGCTGCGCCTCGTCATTCGCGGCGTTTCGGTTGTGGGCCGCCTGCATCTTGTCAAAGATCGCCTGAACGACTTTCAGGTCGCTGTCTGATCCCAACCGCGCGGCCCGTTCTGCCGCCAGCCCTTCCATGTCACGGCGAAAGGACAGGTAATCGAATACGGCTTCCTCGTGGCTGCCGAACAAACGGATCAGCGCCGGGGAAAAGGCAGAGCCCAGAACCTCGGCCACATAGATCCCGGATCCGGCTTTTGCAGTCAAAAGCCCCTGTTCCTGAAGTTCGGAAATTGCATCACGCAAGGACGGGCGCGAAACGCCCATGCGCTCTGCCAACTCCCTCTCTGACGGCAGGCGCTCGCCGGGGCGCAGGATGCCACGCAGGATCAGAAGCTCGATCTGGCGAACGACCGCAAGCGACAGCTTTTCCGTCTGAACTTTGTGAAAGGGCATCTCATCTTCCGAAATTGGTCAATTCATTTGACCATGGACGCCGGTGCTGTTCAAGAAACCCCGTTCATATCCGCTGAAAAATAAGGTCAGTAATGTTGACTTTAATACAAGAGGGCATAAGCTGCGTCGAATTGAGATCGGAGGAGCCTCATGTCCCAACACCCTTTGTTTGCCACCCGGACTTCGCGGATGAAAGCGTCAGAGATTCGCGAATTGCTGAAGCTGCTCGACCAACCCGGCATCATTTCCTTTGCCGGTGGGATTCCTGATCCCGCCCTGTTTCCCGCCGATGCATTTGCACAGGCGTTTCAGCAGGCCCTGGGGCCGGATATGCAAGCGCAGGCGCTGCAATATTCGGTCAGCGAAGGCTATGTCCCCTTGCGGCAATGGCTGGTGCAGCACATGCACGAAATCGGGGTGGAGTGTGACATCGACAACATCCTGATCACCTCGGGCTCGCAGCAGGCGCTGGACTATCTGGGAAAGCTGTTCCTGTCCCCCGGCGATACGGCCCTGGTTGGGTGGCCCACTTACCTGGGTGCGCTGGCGGCATTCAACGCTTATGAGCCGCGCTTTGACCGGCTCAATGGCAATCAGGGGGCCAAGGAATACAAGGCCGCAGCAGGCGAAGGCGCAGTTAAATTTGCCTATCTGTCGGCGGATTTTGCAAACCCGACAGGAGAAACCGTGGATTTGCAGGGCAGGGAGGCTCTGCTGGATCTGGCCGAGGAACTGGATTGCGCGTTGATCGAGGACGGAGCCTATCAGGCGCTGCGCTACGACGGGGACCCGATCCCCCCAATACTGTCATTGGAGCAGGCCCGCAAAGGGTCAATCGAGGACTGCCGGACGATCTATTGCGGCAGTTTCTCGAAAACGCTGTCGCCGGGTTTGCGCATGGGATGGGTCGTTGCATCCAAGCCAGTCATTTCTCAGATGGTACTGCTGAAACAGGCAGCCGACCTTCATTCCGCGACCATCAACCAGATGGCCGTGCATCAGGTGGCGCAGGCCTGTTTTGACACCCATATTCCGAAAGTACGAAACGTCTATCGCGCCCGTCGTGATGTGATGCTGAACGCGTTGGAACAGCATATGCCGGAGGGGGTGGATTGGACACGTCCCGAGGGTGGAATGTTCATCTGGGTCACGTTGCCCGAGGGGATGATTGGCTCTGACCTGCTGGCGCGAGCGCTGGACACCGTCAAAGTGGCATTTGTTCCGGGCCAGGCGTTTTTCCCGGATGGCAGCGGTGCAAACACGATCCGTCTCAGTTTTTCAAATTCCGACGAGGCGACGATCCGCGAAGGCATTCGCCGACTGGGAGAGGTGCTGCGGGCCTGACGTCCGGAAAGGTTCTGTTAACCAAAATGCTGCAATTCTGCGGCATGATCCGGTTTCTCGCACCTCTCTTTCTGGCCGCCTGTGCCGCCGGCACTCCGCATTTTCGCGATGTTCCTGCCACACGCGTGGCCGTAAACGGCAGTGTGTTCGACGTGCGCGTGCGCGGCGATCTGGTCGAGGCTGTGCGGATCAATGCACAATACGCCCCTCGGCTGGGACCGGTCCGGGATCGGGCCGGGTTGGCGATGGCGCAGGTTTCAGGCTGTCCGATCCTGGATGTTCTGGGTGATGCGGCGGTCACGGTTGGTGTTCTGGGGTGTGACCGGGAAGCGGGTGAACGGCTGTTGCTGACGGCCGTCTCGACCCCGAACTACGAGTGCATCGACTATGGTACCTATGAAAATGTCGGTGACGACTACGGTTACCAGGTCTTTGAATGCACCCCTTATTAAAACACGCGCATTCTTGCGTATTTCGGCAAGATGTTGTGGATAACTCGGGGTGATATCCCATATCCTGCGCAACTCCGTTGACTCAGACCCCATCCCTTGCGCAGACTTCCAATGCACAGGAATCATGGGACACGCAGCCATTGCGTTTCAGCAAGCTCAAACTGACCGGCTTCAAAAGCTTTGTTGATCCGACCGATCTGATCATCGCGGACGGGTTGACCGGTGTGGTGGGTCCGAATGGCTGCGGCAAATCCAACCTTCTGGAAGCGTTGCGCTGGGTGATGGGGGAAAACCGCCCCAAATCCATGCGCGGCGGCGCGATGGAAGACGTGATCTTTGCCGGTGCGGCGACACGCCCGGCGCGCAACTTTGCCGAAGTCGTTCTGACCTTGGACAACTCGGAAAGGCTGGCACCGTCGGGGTTCAACGACAGCGATCAACTGGAAATCGTACGCCGCATCACCCGCGATGTGGGCAGTGCCTACAAGACCAATGGTAAAGACGTTCGGGCGCGTGATGTGCAGATGCTGTTTGCCGATGCTTCGACCGGCGCGCATTCGCCCGCGTTGGTCGGACAGAACCGCATTGCCGAGTTGATCAACGCCAAGCCGCGCGCCCGTCGCCGCATTCTGGAAGAGGCCGCCGGGATCTCGGGCCTGTATCAGCGTCGCCATGAGGCCGAGCTCAAGCTGAAAGGCACCGAAGCCAACCTGACCCGCGTCGATGACGTGCTGGAGCAGTTGGGCGGACAACTGGCCCAGCTTGCGCGTCAGGCCCGTCAGGCGGCCCGCTATCGTGAAATTGGCGAACAGCTGCGTCAGGCCGAGGGGATGCTGCTTTATCGACGCTGGAAAGAGGCCGACATGGCCCGCCAGCAGGCCGAAGAAAAACTGCGTGAGCGGATCACCGAAGCCTCCCGTGCCGAGGCTGAAGCCCGCGCTGCTGCCGCGAAACGTGCCGAGATCGAGGAAACCCTTCCGCCGCTGCGCGAGGAAGAGGCCATTGCCGCCGCCGTGCTGCAACGCCAGCAGGTGCAGCGCGATCAATTGTCCGATCAGGAAACCCGCGCGCGTCAGACGATCGAAACACTGACCAACCGAATCCAGCAGCTGGGCAACGATATCGAACGCGAAGCCGGTCTGAACCGCGATGCGGGACAAATGATTGAACGGCTGGAATGGGAAGCGCGCGAGTTGGCCAAGGCAGCTGAAGGTCACGATGAAAAAGTGGCCGAGGCGGCGGAAATCGCCCGCGAGGCGGCCTCGATCCTACAGGAACGCGAAGACCACCTGTCGCAGCAAACCGAGGATATGGCCCGCCTGGTCGCCCGGCACCAGTCAGCCCAGCGTCTGGTCGAAGACAGTCGCAAGACGCTGGCCCGATCCGAGGGTGAAGAGGAAAAAGCCCGGCAGGCCGTGGACGAGGCGAAAACCGCCCTGATCCGCGCCAGCGAGGCGTTTGCAGAAGCCCAAATGGGCGAGGAAGAAGCCCGAGAAGCGGTCGAAGCCGCTGAAGAGGCACTTGCCGCGGCGGATGAACTGCGCAACGAAACGCAAGGGCGCGAAGCCGAGGCCCGGGCGCGACGTTCCGAAGCGGAAGGCGAGCTGGGGGCGATCCGGGCCGAAACCACGGCGCTGGCCAAGCTGGTGGAACGCGACACGGCGGAAGGTGGTCAGGTGCTGGATCTGCTGCGCGTCGAACCCGGCTATGAAAAGGCTCTGGGTGCTGCTCTGGCTGACGATCTGCGCGCACCGCTGGTCGAGGGCGACGGCCCGTCCGGCTGGGTGCAGGTGGCTGGATATGACAGCGACCAGCCATTGCCTGAAGGGGCCGAACCACTGGCGCTTCATGTGTCGGGGCCGGATCGTCTCAGCCGCCGAATTGCCCAGATCGGGTTGGTGGATGCGGATCAGGGCGCACGGTTACAGGCGTCGTTGAAACCCGGCCAGCGTCTGGTGTCCCGCTCGGGCGACCTGTGGCGCTGGGATGGGTTCCGTGCCTGGGCAGAAGACGCGCCAAGTGCTGCTGCTCTGCGGTTGGAGCAGCTCAACAGGCTCGAAGCGCTGAAACAGGACCTTGCCCGTGCCGAAGCACAGGCTGACGGTGCCCGTGCCGCACATGAAGCACTGTCTCAGCAATTGGCGGACGTGACCGAGGCAGACCGCCGTGCGCGAGAAGCCCGCCGTGCTGCTGATCAGCGCATGGCCGAAACCGCGCGCGCACTGTCGCGGGCCGAGGCCGACCGCAATCTGGCGCAGGGCAAGCTGGAAACCCTGACCCTCGCCGTTGATCGCCACAAGGACGATGCCATGGCCGCCCGTGCGCAACTGCGCGAGGCCGAAGCGGCTTTGGCCGGTCTGGGCGATCTCGACAGCGCCCGCGCAGAAGTGGAAGACATCAAGCAGACCGTCGAGGCGGCGCGGATCACCATGCTGACCCACCGCTCGACCCATGACGAATTGCGCCGCGAAGGGGACGCCCGCACGCGTCGCACCCAGGAGGTTGCGAAAGATCTCAGCGGATGGCGCCACCGCTTGGAAACGGCTGAAAAGCGGATTTCCGAACTTGCCGAGCGCAAGGAAAGCTCGGAAGAAGAACTGACCGAGGCCATGGCCGTACCCGGCGAAATCGCCGAGGCGCGTGAGGAACTGAACGAACTGATCGAAGCCGCCGAAGCACGGCGCGCCGAAGCCGCCGACAAATTGGCCGAGGCCGAGGCCATGCACCGTGAAATCGTTCTGGCCGAACGGGAAGCCGAGCGTCTGGCATCAGAAGCGCGCGAAAGCCGTGCCGCGGCCGAGGCGCGCTGTGACGCGGCCAAGGAAAGTGTTGTCGCGGCGGCCGAACGGATTGCCGAAGATCAGCAACTGACCCCGAACCAATTGCTGAACCAGCTGGACGTGAACCCCGACCAGATGCCAGCTGCGGACGTTCTGGAATCCGAAGTGAACCGTCACAAACGTCAGCGCGATGCGATGGGGGCCGTGAACCTGAGGGCCGAGGAAGACAGCAAGGAAGTTCAGGAAGAATTCGATACGCTCAGCAGCGAAAAAGCCGATCTGGAAGAGGCGATCAAGGCGCTGCGCAGCGGGATCGCCAGCCTCAACCGCGAAGGGCGCGAGCGTTTGCTAACCGCGTTTGAACAGGTGAATTCCAACTTCGCCATGTTGTTCAAGCATCTCTTTGGTGGCGGCGAGGCCAATCTTGTGATGGTCGAAAGTGACGATCCGCTGGATGCGGGTCTGGAGATCATGTGCCAGCCGCCGGGCAAGAAGCTCTCGACTCTCAGCCTGTTGTCGGGCGGTGAGCAGACCCTGACGGCGACCGCGCTGATCTTCGGCGTCTTCCTCGCCAATCCCGCCCCGATCTGTGTGCTGGACGAGGTTGATGCGCCACTGGACGATGCAAACGTAACGCGCTTCTGTGATCTGCTGGACGAAATGTGCCGCCAGACCGACACGCGTTTCCTGATCATCACCCACCACGCGGTGACCATGGCGCGCATGGATCGCCTGTTCGGTGTCACCATGCAGGAACAGGGCGTCAGCCAGCTGGTTTCGGTCGATCTGAAGAAGGCCGAACAGATGGTCGCGTGACCCCGCTCACTGCAAGTTTATGACGGGTGGGACTTTTTCGCGCTAGTCTGGGTGCATGACGCGCTTTCTGATCCCCGCCCTCATCGCCGCCAGCCCGGCCTTTGCCGCCGACTGGCCCGTCAAGACCGGGGACACGCCCCTTACGGCCGCAGAGCTTGGTGCTTTGGCGGGGCAGACGCTGACCTTTTACGACGATGGGCAAGCGAAATTCTCAGCGGGCGGGGCCTATTCCTACACATACGCGAGCGGAGATTCTGCTTTTGGCACCTATTCCATTGCCGAGGATGGCAGTGTCTGCATCGCCTACCGCAACGGGTTCAGCCGGTGCGATTTGTACGTGCGCAGGGGGGAACGGTTGATCCTGATTGACGAAAAAGGCGACCGGTATCCGGTGCGCAGTGAATAAAATGATCTGAAATTTTCGTGATTCCAGCTCATTTGATAGACAAAAATCGACAATCAAGATGATGTAAGGGAGGAAACCTGACAACCAAGGCGGTATCGTCCCGGAGAATCTTATTTGATGTACGGGAAAAAAAATGTGCCGATTTTTGGCTTGGGTTGGTCAGCAGCGATACCTGGACGAACTGGTCCTTGAGCAAGAACAATCGCTTGTTATTCAAAGCCGAAACGCATTGATTGGGAAAACACCGGTAAATGCCGATGGGTTCGGTCTGGCATGGTATTCTGATCGTGACATGCCGTGCTTTTACAAGGACACCCATCCAGCGTGGTCTGATGCCAATCTGAAGCAATTGGCGCATCACACGAAATCCCGGCTGTTTCTGGCCCATGTACGGGCCTCGACGGGTACGGCGACCTCACGCAACAACTGTCACCCTTTCGGCGTCGGCAGGTGGAGTTTCATGCATAACGGTCAGGCCGGGGGTCATGAACGAATCCGGCAAGAGCTTGATGCCATGATCCCGGCGCACCTGTACCAACATCGCATGGGCGCAACCGAGAGCGAGGCGATCTTTCTCATCGCTCATGGCGAAGGGCTGGACGCCGATCCTGTTGGTGCAATGGCCCGTGCGGTCGGTCGGGTCGAAGCCCTTTCCAGGCACCGCGGAGCATCACCCTATCTTCGGTTTGCCGCCTGCTGGTCGGACGGCAAACGGGTTTTTGCGGCCCGATATGCCTCGGATCGGTTTGCGCCCAGTTTGCATTACAAGGTCTGCAAAGACGGTATCATCATTTCGTCCGAGCCACTGGATGCCAATAACGAGGGATGGCTCGAGATACAGCCCAACACGGCAATCGAAACCGAGGGTGCCGCGGTGGTGACGCACGCCTTTGCGCCTTGTGTTCCGCTGGAACGGGAATGGGTCGCGTGAGCGTGGTTGCTGCCTAAAGCCGGTTTAGCAAATCCACTGTCGGCCACGCGTCGGCCGGCAGGCCAAGCCGCTTCTGTTCTGCCTGCACGGCCGCTCTGGTACCAGCCCCCAGGATCCCGTCGATCTTGCCAACGTCATATCCTTTGGCCTGAAGCTTGCTTTGCAACTGCTTCATCTGCGCCCCGTTCAGACCCTGTGCGGGATTGCCGGCATCGTAGATTTGTGCCCCTTCCAGACGTGTCCCGAAATAGGCGGCGGTCAATACATAGACAAAGCTTTGGTTCCATTCGAAATAGACGTCGAAGTTTGGATAGGCCAGAAAGGCCGGGCCGTTGCGCCCCTGCGGCAGGATCAGCGAGGCCGGAAGGTTCGCCAGCGACCCGCTGCGCGCCTCAACGCCCATGGCCTGCCAGTCCGCTACCGACCGGGGCTTGCCGGGGCCGGACAGGGACCAATCCATCTGCGCGGGCACCGTGACCTCTTGCAGCCATGGTTCGCCTGCGCGCCAGCCCAGATGCGACAGCATCTTGGCGCCGGACATCAGCGCATCGGGGGCCGAGGTTTTCAGGCGGACATGCCCGTCGCCGTCTCCATCGACACCGTTTTCCAGAATGTCCCGCGGCAGCATCTGGACCATGCCGATTTCCCCGGCCCACGCGCCCGTTGTGCGGGCCGGGTCGAAGTCACCGTTCTGATAAAGTTCGATGGCCGCGAAGATTTGGGGGCGGAACAGGTCGGGTCGACGGCAGTCATGGGCCAAGGTCACCAGCGCGTTGCGGGTGTTGAAGTCGCCCTGGAATGATCCGTAGTCGGTCTCGAACGCCCAGAAAGCCAGCAACACCCCGCGCGAGATGCCGTACTCCCTCTCGATCCGGTCAAATACCGCATCGTATTTGCGCGACATCGCTTGCCCGCGTTCGATCCGGTTGGCCGAGATCAGACGACGGGAAAACTCGATGAAGGGCTTTTGAAACACCCCCTGCGCCCGGTCGGCCTTGAGCACGGCGCCATCCTGCTGCACGCCTTTGAAAAACGCGTTCACGGTGGATTTGTCAAAGCCTTGCTGTACGGCCTCGGCCTTTAGCCCTTTGACAAAGGAATTGAAGCCACGGCCACATTGGGCCAGGGCAGGTTGGGCAAACAGGGCAGCGGCGATCAGGCCGGAAAGAAAACGCATGACAAGTGTCCGTCAGTAAATCAGGTCGATCCCAACCGACACCGACACGAGCCCAAGCGCAAGCCCCCAAACACGCCACAACATGCGACATGCGCGGAAAACGTCTGACGCCCCGATCTCGCGCGGGGCATCGCCATTGACCCATGCCAGATCCCGTACCTTACCGTCATAGCTGCGCGGTCCGGCCAGGGCGACGTTCAGCGCGCGGGCCATGGCGGCCTCGGGCCAGCCTGCATTGGGCGAGATATGACGGTGCGCGTCTGCCACGATTTCGCGCCAGCGCGACCACTGGCCCGACAGCGCCACGATCATCACGCAGGTCAGGCGGGCCGGGATCAGGTTCAGCAGGTCATCGAACCGGGCCGAGGCCCAGCCAAACGCGCGGTATTTTTCATTGCGATACCCGATCATGCTGTCGGCGGTGTTTACCGCCTTATAGGCCAGCAGCCCCGGCAACCCCGCGACCAGAAACCAGAACGCAGGCGCGATGACACCGTCGCTGAGGTTCTCTGCGGCGCTTTCGATGGCCGAGCGTGCCACCTGCGCCTCGGTCATGTCCCGTGTATCGCGCGAGACGATCATGGCCACTTGCGCCCGTCCCTCTGCCAGCGAGGCCATCAGCCCTTTGCCCACGGCGCGAACATGGGCGACCAACGATTGTTGCGCCAGCAGGATCGCGCAGACCAGGATTTCGACAACTGGCCCCAGCAGGGACAAAGCCCACCCAAGCCCCCATGCGCCGCAAACCAGCAGGACAAGCACACCGACCCCTTTTGCCCGTCGTGCGGCCCCGTGATTCAGACGTTTATCCAGCCAGCCAATCAGGCTTCCGATCATTACCGCCGGATGCTTGATACGCGACCAGAGCCAGTCGGGCTCTCCCAGCGCTGCGTCCAGACACATGGCACAGACCAGCATCAGGCCAAGGCTCACAGCGCGGCCTCCAGCCGGTTCCACCCGTTCGCAGGTGGCAACCCAAGGCGCAGATAGGTGTCGGAATAGGGGAAGATGCGGCTCCAGATATGGTTCTGTGCCAGCTGTTCCTGCCAGCGGGAGGCATCATCGACCTTGTACAATCGGAACAGGCTTGTGCCGCCAGCGACCTTGGCCCCCCTGGCCGTCAACAGAACATCCAGCCGAGCGGCCTCGTCTGCCAGTCGCTTACGCGTGGCGCTTGCCCAATCCGTATCTGCAAGGGCCCGTGTGCCGATCCGCAAGGCAGGGCCTGATACAGACCAAGGGCCAGTCAGATCGTTCAACCGGCTGATCATATCCGGTCGTCCGATGGCGAACCCCAGTCTTACCCCGGCCAGCCCCCAGAATTTGCCAAAACTCTTCAGCACGATCACGCCGGGGCGGTCTGCCAGGTGGATCAAGGACTGGTCCGGCATGACGTCGCAAAAGCTTTCGTCAATCACGGTAAGTGGTGCCGATACGTCGCCTTCCTGCCAGATACGCCCGTCCGGGTTGTTCGGATGGACGATGACGCGGGCGTCACACGGACCGTCTTGCCGTACCTTCCATCCCTGCGCCGAAAAGGCGGCGGCGTGTTCGTTATAGGTCGGCGGCGTGATCTGTACCGTACCCGCCGCGGTTAGCGCGGGAAGGCGCGCGATGATCGCCGACGCTCCGGGCGCGGGCAGGATCGCTGCTCGGTGCGGCACGTCCCAGAACCGGCGTGCGGCACCGCTCAGCCGTTCAAAAGCCCCGTGATCCGGTAACTCAGCCCAGTCAGCGGCAGTCAGGCCCGAAATAGGATAGGTATGCGGATTGATGCCGGTGGACAGATCGATCCAGTCGGTGCGTTGTCCACCATATTGTGCAATCGCCCTGTCCAGCCCACCGCCGTGGTCGCGAACCGTGCGTGGATCCAAGTCTTGATCCGGTGTGTTCATCTGCTCTCTCTGCGAGAAAATACCGCTTTTGGCCTGCTTCAAGCGGATTTTCGCCTCTAATACAAGCAAATCCGCCTGTTCACGGACCTGTAGGGCCGCTGTTAACACTTTGTTAAGGAAATAACGAGATCACGGACCACGGGGGTCGGCACCACTCACCATATCAAGTGCCGAGGTTGTTGCAAATGAAAGTTCTGATTGTTGAGAGTAATCCCGACCTTGGTCGGGTATGGAAAAGGCATCTGGAACGGCAGGGCGCCGACGTCACGCTGGTCGAGACGCAGGAAGCCGCCATTCTGGCGCTGTACGGCACGGATTTCGAAATCATCGTGCTGGATCTGGTTCTGGAAACCGGAAGTGCTCTGGCCGTGGCCGATTTTGCCAGCTATCGCCGCCCCCAGGCGCGGGTGATCTTTGTCACCAACACCACCTTCTTTTCGGATGGATCGATATTTGCCCACAGTCCGAATGCCTGTGCTTATGTGCAAAGCGAAACGCCGCCAGAGGATCTGGCGGCGATGGTCGAGCATTACGCAGCGGGGCGCTGATCGCGGCGGTGCGGTTCTGCATAATCCAGCACCGGGTTCACCGGAATGATCCGGTATGGATTGATGCTGTCATGGCTGTAGTGATAGTGGCGCACGATATGTGTCATGTTCACGGTGGGGGCCACGCCGGGCCACTGGTACAGTTCACGCGTATAGGACCATAGGTTCGGGTAATCGATCAGTCGCCGCTTGTTGCATTTGAAGTGCAGGTGATAGACCGGATCAAAGCGGATCAGCGTCGTAAACAGCCGCCAGTCAGCCTCGGTGATCCGACCCCCCATCAGGTAACGGTTCCGGGTCAGACGATCTTCCAGCCAGTCCAGCGTGTCGAACAACGGGCCCACGGCGGCGTCGTAGGCCGCTTGCGAGGTGGCAAAGCCGGACTTGTAGACGCCGTTGTTGACGTCTGAATAGATGCGCGCGTTGACCTCTTCGATTTCATCGCGCATCGCTTCGGGCCAGTAATCATCGGTATTGCCGGTGATCCCGTCGAAGGCCGAATTGAACATGCGGATGATTTCCGAGCTTTCGTTCGACACGATGGTTTCCTGCCGCTTGTCCCACAGGATCGGCACGGTCACGCGGCCTGAATAGGCTGGATCGGCTTTCGTATAGATCTGGTGCGCAAAGCTCAGCCCATAGAGATCGTCGCCCGTCGCGCCATGGCCGTCTGTCTCAAAGGTCCAACCCTGGTCCAGCATGTCCGGATGCACGACCGAGACTGAGATCAGATCGCTCAGCCCTTTCAACTCGCGAAAAATCAGCGTGCGATGCGCCCAGGGGCAGGCATAGCTGACATAAAGGTGATAGCGCCCGGGTTCCGCCTTGAACCCGCCTTTGCCTGATGGCCCCGCGTCGCCGTCAGCTGTCAACCAGTTGCGAAACTGCGCGGCGCTGCGCTTGAATGCACCGCCCGTGGATTTGGTATCATACCAGGTGTCGTGCCATTTTCCTTCGACCAGCAGGCCCATATCTTTTCCTCCGCATGCGCGTTTCGTCAAAGATAGGCCCGGACCCGGCGTCTTCCTATGCGAGTGCCCGCGCAAATGCCCTGCATTCGCGCACAGTCGAGGCCGGGATTTCTGTGCAACAAAGCTCCGTCAGATCGCAGTCTGTGACGTGGTTCACTGGATTTTTACAACTTTTCCCGCACAATAGAGGTCATTCACGGGGGAACGGATTTATGAGTACCTATGTTTCAAAGGAAATACGCGCCGAGTTGGACGCGGCCCGAATCGCGACATTGAAAAAAGCCAGCCGTTTACGGGTGGAAATGGGCGACAATACCTACAAAATACTCAAATTGTGGAAAGACGGTTTTACGGTTGAGGCGGAAACCACGCCGCGCCTGCGCGGGCTTGTCGATATCTTTGACGGGGCCAACCACCTCTATCAGTGTCTCATCGTCGCGGATGAGGATGAGGGCGGTGAGATGCGGTATGAATTCAAACGCAGCACGGCGGCCCATGACAGCGCGCCGCTTGACTTTTACCGCGCGCCCGATGCGCCGATCGCCCTGCTGGGGCATGACGACTGAGGGCGAATTTCAACCGGAGTTCCGGTTTCGGTCAGGGTTTGGTCGATACCAGAGGCTTGCGGTGCCACCATAAAGGCAGGCCCGCGCGGGCCAAGCAGCGTCAGCCAATCAACCGGCCCCTGTAAACAACAGGGCAGGGTTTGCAAGCCCCGGCCGACGCATACTTATTGCAGATCCCCGAAAGCTCGTTTCAGCCGCAGGCAAGCTTCCTCGACCCGCGCCCGTTGCGTGGCGAGGTTGAACCGTTCGAACGTCTCGCCTCCAGTGCCAAAGCCCGGACCCGACGATGTTGCGATCCGTGCGTCCTCGCGCAGACGGCGGACAAATTCGGCGTGATCCATGCCGGTGCCCGAGAAATCGACCCAGGCCAGATAGGTCGCCTGCAAGGGCATCGACCAGAGCCCCGGAATCTCGGCGATGGTCTGATCGAACAGACGCCGGTTTTCCTCCAGATGCGCGATCTGGGCATCCACCCATTCGGCCCCTTCGGGGCTGTAGGCAGCAGTGATCATCGCCACGCCCAGGGCGCTGGGATCGTAATCCAATGTTTGCAGCCGTTGCTTCATGGCCGCGCGTAGTTTGGGATCTGGAATGATCATGTTGCCGGTCCGCTGCCCGGCGATGTTGAAGGTCTTCGATGCCGCAGTCAGCGTCACGGTCCACGGGCGTGCATTCGGGGCCGCCACGTCCATTGGCACAAATTTTGTGCCGGGATAGACCAGATCGTGGTGAATCTCGTCGGATATCAGGATCAAACCGTTCCGTTCGGCAAACGCGGCCACGGCCTGCAACTCGTCGGGTGTCCAGACGCGACCCGACGGGTTTTGCGGCGAACACCACAGCAGCATCTTCTCGGACCCGTCCAGCCGGGACTGGGCGTCGTCCAGATCAAGGCCGTAACTGTCGCCGTCCCGCACCAAAGGGCATTCCACGACCCGGCGGCCCGATTTGTTCACCTTGTGGGCAAACTCGTGGTAAACGGGGGTGAAGATCACGATGCCATCACCAGGATCGGTCCAGACATCCAGCGACAGGGCGATTGCATTGCCCAAGCCCTGCGTGGTCAGAATCCAATCCGTGTCGATTTCCCAATCGTGGCGGGTTTTCATCCACCACTGAACCGAGGCCAGGTAATCCGGGTGCATCCATGAATAGCCGAACACGCCGTGATCTGCGGCTTTGCGTACGGCCTCGATCACGCAGGGTGCCGTTTGGTAATCGGAATCTGCCGTCCACATGGCCAGACCGTCCTCGGGCGAGACGCCATACAGCATCTCCATCTTGTCCCATTTTGAACTGTTGGTGCCCCGGCGGTCGATCAGGTCGTTGAAAGTCATGTCTGCTCCATTTTCTCGACCGAAAGCTAACCGCAAATCGGGCAGGTGCAAGGGGGGCGTTGCGGCGCGGGGCGGGATGGCCTAAATCAGCCTCATGAAACGCACTATTCTGATCCATCCCGACCCCCGCCTGAAAAAGGTCTGCGCGCCCGTATCCGACCTGACGGACGAGCTGCGCACGCTGGCTGACGACATGCTGGAAACCATGTACGACGCGCCCGGGATTGGCCTCGCCGCGCCGCAGATCGGTGTGCTGGAACGGTTGATCGTGCTGGATTGCATCAAGGAAGAAGGCGAAACACCGCGCCCGCTGATCATGTTCAACCCCGAGGTCATCGCCTCTTCCGAGGAAACCAATGTATACGAGGAAGGGTGCCTGTCGATCCCGGATCAATATGCCGAAGTGACCCGCCCCAAGGTGGTCGATGTCACGTGGATGGACGAGAAGGGAAACCTGCAACAGGAAACCTTTGACGGGCTTTGGGCCACTTGCGTGCAGCATGAAATCGACCATTTGAACGGCAAGCTGTTCATCGACTATCTCAAACCGCTGAAACGGCAGATGATTACCCGCAAGATGCAAAAGCTCAAACGTGAACGGGCGCGCGCATGACCGTCCGTACCTGTCTGCCCTGGCCCGACAAACGCTTGCGCACCAAGGCGGATGAAGTGACTGAAATCACCGATGACATTCGCCGGATCTGGCAGGATATGATCGACACGATGGAGGCCATGCCCGGTGTCGGTCTTGCCGCACCGCAGATCGGAGTGATGTTGCGGCTGGCCGTTGTCGATGGGTCGGCCGAGCGGGGCAAGGCCGTGCGTCTGGCGAACCCGGAAATCCTGCACAGTTCGATCGAGTTGCGTGAACATGAAGAGGCCAGTCCGAACCTGCCGGGCGTGTCGACCGCGGTAAAACGTCCGCGTGCAGTGACTGTCAAATTCCTGAACGAGCAGGGCATGGTGGACCGTCGCGATTTTGTCGGCATCGAGGCCACCAGTGTCCAGCACCAGATCGACCATCTGAATGGCCGGATGTATTTTGACCGGCTCAGCAAGGTCAAACGCGACATGCTGCTTCGAAAAGCGAAAAAACAGGGATAAAGATGCGCGTTGTTTTCATGGGAACACCGGACTTCTCGGTGCCGGTTCTGGATGCGCTGGTCGAGGCCGGGCATGAGATCGCCGCCGTCTATTGCCAGCCCCCGCGTCCGGCGGGGCGGGGCAAGAAGGATCGCCCAACGCCGGTTCACGCGCGGGCCCAGGCGCTGGGTCTGGACGTGCGTCACCCAACCTCGCTGAAACCGGCCGAAGAACAGGACAGTTTTGCTGCACTGAACGCGGATGTGGCGGTGGTTGTGGCTTATGGTCTGATCCTGCCCCAGCCCATCCTCGATGCACCGACACATGGCTGCCTGAACATTCATGCCAGCCTGCTGCCGCGCTGGCGCGGGGCGGCTCCGATTCATCGGGCGATCATGGCAGGCGATGCGCAAACCGGCATCTGTATCATGCAAATGGAGGCGGGCCTTGATACCGGCCCCGTTCTGCTGCGGCAGGTCACCGATATCGAGCCCGAGGAAACCACTGCGGACCTGCATGACCGGCTCTCGGAGATGGGCGCGGCCTTGATTGTCGAGGCGTTGGCAAAGCTGCCCGGGCTGACCCCTGAACCGCAGCCCGAAGATGGTGTCACCTATGCTGCCAAGATCGACAAGTCCGAGGCCCGCGTGGACTGGTCGCGCCCCGCTGTCGAGGTCGATCGGCAGATCCGCGGCCTGTCGCCCTTTCCCGGGGCCTGGACCGAGATCGACGGCAACCGGATAAAGCTCCTCGCCTCGCGTCTGGCCGAAGGGCAGGGCGCACCGGGCGAGGTTCTGAATGACGATCTGTATGTGGCCTGCGGGCAGGGCGCCATAGAACTGCTGCGCTTGCAAAGGGCGGGCAAAGGCGCGCAGGATAGGGAAACATTCCTGCGGGGCTGGCCAATCCCGGTCGGCACCCGGATGTCTTCGGAGTAAAGCCATATGTTCATGGTGATGATGGGCACTGTCGTGATTGCCGGGATCGTCGGGTATCTGTCCGAACAGACCGGTTTCACCCATAACGGCTATTTGCAATCCATCATCATCTGCGTGGGCGGGGCGTTCCTGTTCTATTTCGTCCGCATCATGTTCGGCATCAGCTTTGGTCCTCCGGGGCTGGATGCGGTGATTTCCTCTGTTGGTGCCCTGATCATCGTGCCGACCCACTGGAGGAAGTGACATGCCAATCGTCGCCCTGATCATCATCGGTGCAGCTGCCGGATTTCTGGCCACCCGCCTGATGCGGATCGAGGCCGACATCCCGACGACCATGCTGATCGGTATTGTCGGGGCCCTGATCGGAGGGATGCTGCTGCGGTTTCTTGTAACCGTTATGGGGTGGCTGTCTGGTTTTGTCGGGGCGGTTCTGGGTGCATTGCTGGTGATCTGGATCTGGCAGACCTACCTGCGCCGGTAACCCCTTGACCCGGCGCCATTCCTCCATCCAGATCACATTCAAGTAAAAAGGGGAGTGATGATGCCGTACGAACTGAAGCCGGGTGATGTCGCTTTGATGGGCATTCCTCTGGATCTGCATTCCTCGTTCCTGCAAGGGCCGGCATTCGCCCCTGGACGCATCCGCGAGGCGCTGCATTCCGGCGCGGCCAACCTGACCGCCGAGGATGGCACCGATCTGGGTGCAAGCGCCCAGTTCCGGGATAGCGGCGATCTGGATGTTTTTGAGATGCGCGGGCAGGAACCGATAGACCGGATCGAGGCCGAAGCGGCGAAACGGATCGCAACCGGCGCGCGCCTGTTGTCGCTGGGCGGCGACCATTCCGTGGCCTATCCGCTGATCAAGGCCCATGCAGACCGGTACGAAGGCCTGAACATCCTGCACATCGACAGCCACCCGGATCTGTACGACACGCAGGATATCGGACCGCTCGGCCATGGCTGCCCCTTTGCCCGGGTGATGGAGACCTGTCCGGTCAAGCGTCTGGTGCAGGTCGGCATCCGCACCATGAACGCCCATCAGCGCGAACAGGCCGACAGGTTCGGCGTCGAGGTGATCGACATGCGCAACTGGAGCCCCGATTTGCAGATTTCATTCGATGGCCCGGTCTACCTGTCACTGGATCTGGATGCGCTGGACCCGGCCTTTGCCCCCGGCGTCTCGCATCATGAACCCGGTGGGCTGAGCACGCGCGAGGTTGTCGACCTGATCCACCGGTTCAAAGGCCAGTTGGTCGGTGCGGATATCGTGGAGCTCAACCCGCATCGCGACCCCCATGGCATGACGGCGATGGTGGCCGCGAAGTTCGTCAAGGAAATCGGCGCGCGCTTGTTGAACGGCTAGTTTACCTTTCGTCGCACTCCGTCGCAGACCCAAGTGCCGGAGCACCTCTGGTGGTCAAACCAAAACGGTTCGCTTCGGTGGCGTTCATCCAGTGCATACTGTCGGCCGGGGCAGCATAGAGGGTGTACCAGTAAAATTCCTCATCCACGCCGATATCCTTGAAATAGTCCAGGTATCGATCATGTTCGGGGTCGTCCTCGGGCAAGTCGGTCGCCACCAGACCTGACCCGGCCCAGCTGTGGACACCGACACAGGCCCCCGGTTGCAGCACGCGGCGGTTTCCGGCCAGAAACAGATCGGTACCCCCGCTGGCAACCAGACCGTTCGAGGGCACGACGGTGTCGAACCCGGCCCTGTGCACTTCACGGGCGAAGATGACATTGGCGTCATCGTCAACAGATCCTTCAATGTAGCGCAGAACCAGAGTGCGGGCTTCGGGGTTTTGGGCTTTCACTTCCTCAAAGGTAGACAGCGTCGTCTCGTCAATCGTGCCCGAGGCGATGATCTGGTCGCCCTGCGCAACAAAACTGACGGGGGTGTAATACGCACCGCATGAGGCGAGCAGGGCCAGGCAGGCTGTGATGGATGCAAGTCTGAATGTCACGTTGGCCTCCGGGTTGCGCTTTCAAAAGGGGTATCAGCATGCCGCTTTGGCGTCCACTGTCGGGCTCAGTTGCGCGGCGGGCGGCTTTTGTAGACCGGCAATTGCCAGCCAAACGTCAACGATCCGGCGCGCAACGCCCAGCACACCAGGGCGCAGAGACCCAGGGAAAACGCAGGCGCCGCCCCCAACCCGGAAGCCAGCACCGCAGTCAGAGCACCTGTAAAAGCGCAGGACACATAAAGCTCGCCCTGTTTCAGCACCAGCGGTACTTCGTTGCAGACCACGTCACGCATCAGCCCGCCCAGGCATCCGGTGGTCACACCCATCAAAACGACAATGACGCCGGACTGATCCAGCGACAGCGCCGCGCCGGTTCCGGCCGCGACGGCCACCGACAGTGCAAAACTGTCCAGCCAGACCAGCCAGTTATAACGGCTTTCCACCAGATGTGCTGTAAAGAACACCAGGACCGAAGCCGCGACTGCGATCAGGATGTAATCCGGCTGCCCGACCCAGAAGACCGGGTGACGATCCAGCAAAAGGTCTCGTACAGTGCCGCCACCGACGGCGGTCAGGCAGGCCATGAAGGCAAATCCTACCAGATCCAGCTGGGCACGGCTGGCCACCAGTGCCCCTGTCAACGCGAAGATCAGAACCGAGGCATAGTCCAGCAGCGTCAGTGCGGTCACGCCTGTGCCTTTTTCGGTTTGAACGGCGCCATTCCGGCCCGGGCCAGCTCATCGGCCTTTTCATTCTCGGGATGGCCTGCGTGCCCTTTGACCCATTCCCATGTCACATCATGCCGTTCCTGCGCTTCATCCAGACGCTGCCACAGATCGACATTCTTGACCGGCTTCTTGTTCGAGGTTTTCCAGCCGTTGCGTTTCCAACCGAAAATCCACCCGGTGACGCCGTTCTTTACATAGGCGCTGTCGGTGACGACGGTAATCTTCGACGGTCGCTCCAGCGCTTCAAGCGCGCTGATGGCGGCCAGCAGTTCCATCCGGTTGTTGGTCGTCTCGGCCTCGCCCCCGTTGAGCTCACGCTCTTTCAGAACCCTGTCCCCGTCCATCGCGCGCAGTAGCACGCCCCAGCCGCCGGGGCCGGGGTTGCCGGAACAGGCACCGTCCGTATAGGCAAACAATTCAGGCATGGGCGAACACCAGAATGTACCCGTCATACGATCCGGTCAGGCCTTTTCCGATGCCGTGGACTGCGCGATCAATCGTGAACCCGGCCTTGTTCAAGGCGTCCTCGATCTCGGCCTCCGTGTAATAGGAATAATAACGATCCAGATCATCCCGGTGTTCACCAGTGCCCAGCTTCATCCCCAGAAACAGCTGTCCACCGGGTTTCAGAGCCCTGTGGATCGCTTGCAGATGGCGCGGGAAATCTGCGCGCGGCGCGTGCAACAGGGAAAAGCTGGCGTAAATCCCGTCATATTCGGCCGTCTCGGTGACGTCATCGAACGTACCCAGATGTGCATCCACACCGTTTTCGCGTGCATGTTCGACAAAGGCTGGCGTGGCATCCAGTGCCCGAACTTTCAGCCCCTGACGCATCAGGAACCCGCTGTCCGACCCCGGTCCGGACCCCAGATCCAGCACATAGCCGCCTGCGCCGACCGCATCGGCGAAAGCCTGACGCGCCTCAAGCTGCTCGGGCGGCAGAGGGATCTTCAGATATTCGGCCACCTTGTTTGTATAGGCGTTGATCGTACGTTCATCGGTCACAGGTACACTCCGACTGCAAGGCTGGCCAATACGACCGCGGTCAGCAGGATGCGCAACCGCATCCACCAGACCGGTGTCAGGCGCCAGTAGGAAAACAGGGCATCCAGAAACAACAAGCCAGCGAAGCCATACATCAGATTGGTGCCCGCATTCACCGGCCCACCCCCTGTCATGGCAAAGGCCCAAAGCGCGGGCAGAACCGACAACAGATAACACAGGGCCGCCTTGCTGCCTGATGTCTTGGTGGCAAAACCCCAGAGAACACCGGACATGAAGCTGAGGATGACCGATCCATAGAACAGTTGCACATAGGGCCCCACGAAACGTGGGCCAAAGGTTTGCACGCCCCAGGCATTCAGGTCGCCGTTCAGATAGGTCAGGACGCCCCAGACAAACGGGATAAGTCCCGCCAGCCCCAGATAGAGCGGCGCTTTCGGCACTCCGTTCACGCCGGTTGCCTCAACACGCGGGGGACTTTGAACTCGACGTTTTCAACAGCGGTCTCGACCGGCTCGACGGTGACATCATAATGCGCTCTGAACGCTTCGATCACCTCGTTTACCAGAACTTCCGGGGCCGACGCGCCCGCGGTGACAGCCACGGTCGAGATACCCTCGAGCGCGCGCCAGTCAATCTCGGTGGCGCGCTGGACCAGCTGCGCGTACTGACACCCCTCGCGTGAGGCAACCTCGACAAGGCGGCGCGAGTTCGATGAGTTCGGAGCGCCCACAACCAGCAAAGCATCCGCCTTGGGGGCCACGGCCTTCACCGCTTCCTGCCGGTTGGTGGTGGCGTAACAGATATCTTCCTTGTGCGGTCCGACAATGGCCGGGAACCGGGCCTGAAGGGCGGCGATGATATCCTTGGTGTCATCGACCGAAAGGGTGGTTTGGGTGACAAAGGCCAGCTTATCCGGGTCACGCACCTGCACCGTGGCCACGTCGTCCACGGTTTCGACCAGCAGCACATCGCCCTCGGGCAACTGCCCCATGGTGCCCACGGTTTCGGGGTGGCCCTTGTGGCCGATCATGATCATCTGCAACCCCGCTTCCGCGTGGCGCTGCGCCTCGACATGCACCTTCGAGACCAGGGGGCAGGTGGCGTCCACATAGATCATCTCGCGCTGGGCAGCCTCGGCGGGAACGGATTTCGGCACCCCGTGGGCGGAAAAGATCACCGGGCGGTCATCGGGGCATTCCTGCAATTCCTCGACGAAAACGGCCCCTTTGGCGCGAAGGCCATCGACCACGAATTTGTTGTGCACGATCTCGTGGCGCACATAGACCGGTGGGCCCCATTTCTGCAAAGCCATCTCAACGATTTTGATGGCACGGTCCACACCGGCGCAGAACCCGCGTGGGGCGGCAAGGTAAAGTGTCAGTGGCGGCTTTTTCATCAGGCTGTCTCCTTATGGCACAGGTAAGTCTTTTCCCGGCCTTGGTCCAGACAGGACATCGTCATTCCTCTGACACGAATCGTTGCTAATCGGGTGATGTTTAAGCACCTGTACCTTGTTAAAGAAGCGCGGCCAGGACCGATGTCCTGACCGCGCGATTTTTCCCCATCATGACAGGCCTGTCGCCTTGTCAGCTGTTGCTGGCAACAGCGACGCTGCGATGCTCCGTCGGCATTTCACGCGGCGGGCGGCCGATGACATCGCGCAGGTCTTCCAGCTCGATGAAATTGTCGGCCTGGCGGCGCAGTTCGTCCGAGATCATCGGCGGCTGGCTGCGGATGGTCGAAACCACCGATACGCGCACACCCTGCCGTTGCAAGCTTGCGATCAACGGGCGGAAATCCCCATCACCCGAGAACAGCACGATATGATCGACGCGCGGCGCCAGTTCCATGGCATCGACGGTAAGTTCGATATCCATGTTTCCTTTGACTTTCCGACGCCCCATGCTGTCTGTGTATTCCTTGGCCGGTTTCGTGACCATGGTGAAGCCGTTGTAATGCAGCCAGTCAACCAATGGACGGATCGGCGAATACTCGTCGTTTTCCAGCAGCGCTGTATAGTAGAAGGCCCGCAGAAGCTTGCCGCGGCGCATGAATTCCTGCCGCAGAAGTTTGTAGTCAATGTCGAAACCGAGTGCTTTTGCCGCGGCATAAAGATTCGAGCCGTCGATGAACAGCGCTAGCCGTTCGTCTTTATAAAACATAAATGGTCCCTTCCGGTATAATCCAGTGCGTGCCGCGTTACGTGAGTGAGTGAGTGATAAAATGACGCGCGCCGGTAGGCCTATAATTAGAACTTCTGTCGATGATCGCAAGTATGCAATGGGTCGAATGTAGGGTATCACATGAGCAAATCCATGCCAAATGCCGTTGTTGCGCTGGGCGCAAATCTCGATTTGAGAGGAAATGGTCCCGCTGTAACACTTCAGAACGCGCTTGACGCGTTATCGCGTCACGATGTGGTGATTCGCTCTGTCAGTCGTTTTTTTGCTACCCCGTGCTTTCCCGCCGGGGCCGGCCCGGATTATGTGAATGCCGCGGCGCTGATTGCTACCGAGAGGTCTCCTTCGCAGCTGTTGCAAGTGCTGCACGAGGTGGAACAGGAATTCGGGCGCGAACGGGTGCAGCGCTGGGGGATGCGGACGTTGGATCTGGATCTGGTCTGTTTCCAGGATCTGGTCCTGCCGGATCGCGCCACGTTTGATCGCTGGCGGACCCTGCCGTCCGACGCGCAAAGGCAAGAGGCGCCGGATCAGTTGATCTTGCCGCATCCGCGCCTTCAGGATCGCGCCTTTGTTCTGGTGCCGATGGCCGATATCGTGCCCGACTGGCGTCATCCGGTTCTGGGTCGCACGGTCTGCGAGATGATCCAGACCCTTCCCGCGGCAGAGGTTGCGGCGGTCACGGCGCTGTGATCCGTGCAAATGCAGCATTTCCTGCTTGTCAAGGCGCGGATTCGCGCTTAGATAAACCCCTTCCTGACATGGATTCAGAAACGGAGAGCGCCCAATGGCCCGCGTGACGGTTGAAGATTGCGTAGACAAGGTTCCAAACCGGTTCGAGCTGGTGATGCTCGCCGCCCATCGGGCGCGTGAGATTTCCGCCGGTGCAGCGATTACCGTTGACCGCGACAACGACAAGAACCCTGTCGTGTCTCTGCGTGAGATCGCCGACGAAACCCAAAGCGCGGACGAGCTGCGCGAGCGCCTGATCGAGGCCAACCAGACCCAGATCGAGGTTGATGAGCCCGAAGAAGATCAGATGGCGCTGCTGATGGGTGCCGAAACGGACAAACCCGCCATGGACGACATGTCCGAAGAGAAGCTCCTGCGCGCTCTGATGGAGGCTCAAGGGCAGGGGTAAGCCCTGAAGACGAAGGTGCGGACCGGATGATTTCTGCTGACGATCTGATTGCGCTGGTCCGCAACTACAATCCCAAGACGAATGCCGACCGCATTGCGCTGGCCTACGAATTCGGCCAGCAGATGCACGAAGGGCAGTTTCGCCATTCCGGCGAGCCCTATTTCACCCATCCCGTTGCCGTTGCCGCCATCCTGACCGAACAGCGTCTGGATGATGCGACCATCATCACGGCGCTGCTGCACGACACGATCGAAGACACCAAGGCCAACTATGGCAAGGTGGCTGAACTTTTCGGGGATGAGGTCGCCAAACTGGTCGACGGCGTCACCAAGCTGACCAACCTGCAACTGTCCAGCCGCGAGACCAAGCAGGCCGAGAACTTCCGCAAGCTGTTCATGGCCATGTCCAAGGACCTGCGGGTCATTCTGGTCAAGCTCGCCGACCGTTTGCACAACATGCGGACGATCAAGGCGATGCGTCCCGAAAAACAGATCGTCAAAGCGCGCGAGACGATGGATATCTACGCACCGCTTGCGGGCCGGATGGGCATGCAGTGGATGCGCGAGGAACTGGAAGATCTGGCTTTCCGTGTCCTCAACCCCGAAGGCCGCCAGTCGATCATCCGCCGCTTTATCACTTTGCAACGGGAAACCGGCGACGTGATCCACCGCATCACCGGCGACATGCGGCACGAGCTGGAGAAAGTGGGCATCGAGGCCGAGGTGTTCGGCCGCGCCAAGAAACCCTATTCGATCTGGCGCAAGATGCAGGAAAAGGATCAGGGCTTCTCGCGCCTGTCCGACATCTACGGGTTCCGCATCATCACCCAGACCGAGGAAGACTGCTATCGAACCCTGGGTGCCATCCACCAGCGCTGGCGCGCGGTGCCGGGGCGCTTCAAGGACTATATCAGCCAGCCCAAATCCAACGGCTACCGCTCCATCCATACAACCGTTTCCGGCCGGGACGGTAAACGGGTCGAGGTCCAGATCCGCACCCGCCAGATGCATGACGTGGCCGAAACCGGAGTCGCGGCGCATTGGTCCTATCGCGACGGTGTGCGCACCGAGAACCCGTTCGCCGTCGACCCGGCCAAGTGGATTTCCAACCTGACCGAGCAGTTCGACAACGAGGAAGATCACGAAGACTTCCTCGAGGCCGTCAAGCTCGAGATGTACTCGGACCAGGTGTTCTGTTTCACCCCCAAGGGCGACGTGGTGAAACTGCCACGTGGCGCGACACCGATCGATTTTGCCTATGCCATTCACACCCGGATCGGTCACGCCTGTGTCGGGGCCAAGGTTGACGGTATCCGCGTTCCGCTCTGGACGCGGCTCAAGAATGGCCAGTCCGTGGACATCATCACCGCCGATGGTCAGACGCCACAGGTCACGTGGCTGGAGATTGCAGTCACCGGCAAGGCCCGTACCGCCATTCGCCGCGCCCTGCGCGAGGTGGACCGGGAACGATTCATCAAGCTGGGCAAGGAACTGGCCCGTTCCGGTTTCGAGCACGTGGGCCGCAAGGCGACCGACAAGGCACTCGATACCGCGGCGAAACACCTGCGCCTGAAAGATCGGCACGAGCTTCTGGCCCGCCTTGGCAGTGCCGAGCTGACTGCGCACGAGGTGGTTCAGGCCGTCTATCCCGAACTTGCCAAGGACGACGGCGACGCCATTCCGCTGCGCCGTGCAGTGATCGGTCTGGAGCCGGGACAGAAGTTCGACCGCGCCCCCTGCTGTCAGCCGCTGCCGGGGGAACGGATCGTTGGCATCACCTATCGGGGCAAGGGCGTGGTTGTACATGCCATCGATTGCGACCGGCTCAGCGAGTTCGAAGGCGAACCTGACCGTTGGGTCGATCT
Organism: Ruegeria sp. YTSA144; assembly: GCF_059610125.1. NCBI lineage: Bacteria > Pseudomonadati > Pseudomonadota > Alphaproteobacteria > Rhodobacterales > Roseobacteraceae > Ruegeria > Ruegeria sp. YTSA144. Next base: position 32,026 of record NZ_JBXWNA010000010.1, on the reverse strand, counting down.
GCACTGGCATTCGGGCACGCACCCGGCCGTCTATGGCGCGACTTTGGATCTGACCATTGGCAACGATGCCGGGGTTCTGGGGCGTATTTGCACATTGATCGGCGAGAAAAAGGCCAATATCTCGAACCTTGAGTTTGTCGATCGCAAACCGGATTTTTACCGCCTTCTGATCAATGTCGAACTGCGCGACCTTGAACAGCTTCACTCACTCATGCTGATGCTGGAGGCGGAAAGCGATGTTGCTGCGGTCGAACGGTATCGGGATCAGGTCAAAACTTCGGTTGCGGCTGGCTGAGAAGGGGTGATCACGGGTGGTATTCAAGCGCCGAGACCGACGCTCTCCAGTCCAGATCGCATCGGATTTCGTCTATCCGCGTGGCGGATGGACCCGCGCCTTCCATTACGTGAAACACCGCGTCCGGCGCTTGCCGGATACCCCTGACCGGATCGCGCGCGGTATAGGGGCGGGCGTCTTCGCGGCCTTTACGCCGTTTTACGGGTTGCATTTTCTTGTCGCCGCCATCGGTGCCCGGCTGATCAAGGGGAACATTCTGGCCGCGCTCAGCGGCACGTTTTTCGGCAACCCGCTCACCTATGTTCCGATCGGAGTGATCTGTCTTCAGACCGGGCATTTCCTGCTGGGCACCGAATACGAAGAAGGCGACACACAGGGGCTTATGGGCAAATTCGCCAGTGCCCTGGGGGATCTCAAGAACAATTTCCTGGCGTTGTTTACGGATCGCGTGGCCGACTGGCACGGGCTGTCGCAGTTCTACGACGACGTCTTCTACCCCTATATGATCGGTGGGATCATTCCGGGCCTCGTTGCGGGGGTGATCTGCTATTACCTCAGCCTGCCGCTGATCCTGACGTATCAGCAGCGTCGTCGCGCCAGAATCAAGGCGAAGTTTGATGAAATCAAGCGTTTGGCCGAAGATTCGGCTGCCGTTTCTTCGGCAGAGCCTCTAGGCTCGGGGCAAAGCATGCAAAAGGAATCGAGGGATGTCTGAGAACCATCTGCGTCTGGGTGTGAACATCGATCACGTGGCCACGGTGCGCAATGCGCGGGGCGGGGATTATCCGGATCCGCTGCGCGCTGCCAAACTGGCGGAAGAAGCGGGCGCGGATGGCATCACCGCGCATCTGCGCGAAGATCGACGCCATATCTCGGACGCCGATATCGACGGGCTGATGGAGGTTCTGTCGGTGCCGCTGAACTTTGAGATGGCCGCGACGCCCGAGATGCAGCAGATCGCCTTGCGCCACAAACCGCACGCGGTCTGCATCGTTCCCGAAAAGCGCGAGGAGCGCACCACCGAGGGCGGTCTTGAAGTCGCGCGCGAGGAAAACAAGCTGGCGCATTTCATCGCCCCTCTGCGCGATGCCGGCTGTCGCGTTTCGATCTTCATCGCCGCCGATCAGCGTCAGATCGAGGCCGCGCATCGCATCGGTGCCGAAGTGATCGAGCTGCACACCGGCGCCTATTGCGACGCCCATGCCGAAGACCGCATGGAAGATGCCGAACGCGAACTTGAATCGCTGCGCCAGATGTCCTCTTTCGCCCATTCGCTGGGGCTTGAGGTTCATGCGGGTCATGGCCTGACCTATGACACCGTAAAACCGGTTGCCGCCTTCCCAGAGGTCAAAGAGCTGAATATCGGTCATTTCCTGATTGGCGAGGCGATCTTTCTGGGCCTGACCCCGGCCATTCAGGAAATGCGTCGCCTGATGGACGAGGCGCGGGCGTGATCACCCCCGGCTTTGTTGCCATCTGGCTGGCCTGGCTGATGGCCGGAGGCTCTCCGGGCCCCGCCACGATGGGCATTGCGGGAACAGCCATGAACGAAGGCCGCACCGCTGGGCTGGCCTTTGCACTGGGCATCTGTGCCGGGTCCGCCGCCTGGGGCATTGCCGCAGCACTTGGCCTGTCGGCGATCATGCTGGCCAATGTCTGGGTGTTCGAGGTGATCCGCTATATCGGTGTGGCCTATCTGGGTTGGCTGGCGCTGAAGGCCTTGCGCCGCGCGATGACCTCGGACGAGGTCGCTTTGGGCAAACCGGTCACGGGCGCGCTGCCGACCATCTTTGCCAAAGGCGCGGCCATTCACCTGACCAACCCCAAGGCGATCCTCAGCTGGGGCTCGATCTATGCCATCGTCGCGCCCAATGATGCCAGCCTGTCGATGCTGCTGGGCTATTTCGCCATGCTCTATGCCGGATCGTTGATGATCTTTATCGGCTATGCCTTCCTGTTTTCATCCGAACGCATGGTCCGAACCTACCGTCGCGCCCGCCGCTGGTTCGATTTCGCCTTCGCCGGGTTCTTTGGTGTGGCGAGTTACAAGATCCTGACGGTGCGGTTGTCATGATACTTGGCATCGGCACAGACCTTGCAAACATTGACCGCATCCAGGGCACGCTCGACCGGTTCGGCGACCGGTTCCGCAACCGTGTCTTTACTGACACCGAACAGCGCAAAGCCGAACGCCGCGCCGACACCGCGGGTACGTATGCCAAGCGCTGGGCCGCGAAAGAGGCCTGTTCCAAGGCGTTGGGCACCGGTCTGCGCATGGGCATCGCGTGGAAGGACATGGCCGTCACCAATCTGCGCACCGGCCAGCCCGTGATGCATGTGACAGGCTGGGCCGCCGAACGCCTGAATGAAATGACCCCCGAAGGGCACGAGGCGATCATCCACGTCACCCTGACCGATGACCATCCCTGGGCGCAGGCTTTCGTGGTGATCGAAGCGCGTCCGCTTCAAGATCACACCACGCAGCCTTGACTTGCCCCCATCGCCCCCGCATGTAGCAGCGAAGCCAAGCAAAGAACTGGAGAGAGCAGTATGGCCGAGGAAGCCAAGACCGGAAATCCCGTCTGGGAGACGATCAAGACCATCGTCTATGCGCTGCTGATTGCCGGCGTGTTCCGTACCCTCTTCTTTCAGCCGTTCTGGATCCCCTCGGGCTCGATGAAGCAGACGCTGCTGATCGGTGATTTCCTCTTCGTCAACAAGATGGCTTATGGCTATTCCTACGCATCCTGCCCCAGCCTGATCATCCCCAGCGTCGGCCTGAACGTGGATGCCGAAGATATCTGTGGCTGGATGCAGGGCGAAGACAATACCCGTATCTGGGGCGGTGATCCGGAACGTGGCGATGTCATCGTCTTTCGCCATCCGGTCACCGGGCGTGATTATATCAAACGCCTGATTGGCCTGCCGGGCGACCGGATCCAGGTCCGCAATGGCCAGATCATCCTCAATGGCACTCCGGTTCCTCAGCAGCCCGATGGCGTGTTTACCGAAGTTGCGGAACCGCAAGGCCCACAGCGCCTGCGCCCGCGCTGTGAAAACGGCCCTGTCGGTATTGGCGGCACCTGTGAAAAATCGCGCCTGATCGAAACCCTGCCCAATGGCGTGTCCTACGACGTGCTGAACATCGGCAACCAGGCATCGGACAATACCGGCATCTACACCGTGCCCGAGGGCCATTATTTCTTCATGGGGGACAACCGTGACAATTCCAGCGACAGCCGTCTGCCGCAATCTGCCGGCGGTGTCGGATACGTGCCTTACGAAAACCTGATTGGTCGCGCCGACCGGATCATGTTCTCGTCCGCGGGCCGTTCGATGCTGTTCTTCTGGACATGGCGCGGTGATCGGTTCTTCAAGGCGGTCAATTGAAGCTTTCGTCTGAGATAAAGGCGTTCCAGCGGCGATTGGGGTATGAGTTCAAAAACCCCGAACTGCTGGTGCGCGCGCTGACCCATGGCTCGGTGTCTTCGTCCACCCGACCCGACAACCAGCGGCTGGAGTTTCTGGGTGACCGCGTTCTGGGCCTGGTCATGGCCACCGCGTTGCTTGAAGCTGACAAAAAAGCCTCCGAAGGCCAGTTGGCCCCCCGGTTCAACGCATTGGTCCGCAAAGAGGCCTGCGCAGATGTGGCCCGCCAGATCGACCTGGGCGCGGTGTTGAAACTCGGCCGGTCCGAGATGCTGTCCGGTGGCCGTCGCAAGCAAGCGCTGCTGGGCGATGCGATGGAGGCCGTGATCGCCGCCATCTATCGGGATGCGGGGTTCGAGGCTGCCCGCGATGTCATCCTGGCGCTTTGGGGGGACCGCATCCACAAGGTCGAGGCAGATGCGCGTGACGCCAAGACCTCGTTGCAGGAATGGGCGCAGGCGCGTGGGCAAAAGCCGCCCTCATACGTCGAAATCAAACGCAGCGGCCCGGACCACGCCCCGATCTTCACCATCGCAGCCCGCCTTCAGGACGGCACCGAGGCACAGGCCACCGCAGGATCCAAACGTCAGGCCGAACAGGCCGCGGCGAAAGCTTTGCTGGAGCGGTTGAGTCCGGCCAGCTCGTCCTAGGGGCGTGAAGCTCAGACCAGCCCGGAAATCGGACGCGGCCAGCCTGGCCGCGTTGTCGATCGAAGTCTGGATCGGCACCTACCTGCGCCATGGCGTAAGTTCTTTCTTCGCCGAGTTTGCATTGTCCGAGTTCACAACCGCACGGTTCGAAGCGCTGCTTGAGGAAGAGAGTGATCTTCTGGTGGTGTCTGAAAACCGCGATGGAATCGATGGCTACATTCGGTTGGCAGAGGGCCGTCCCGCCCCCATCGACGGGCTTTCCGATCTTGAGATCGTGACCTTTTACGTGCAGCCGCGCCACCACGGAAAGGGCATCGGGTCAGCGTTGTTGCAGGTGGCCATTGACCATTGCCGGAACAAAGGCCGCCCCGAAATCTGGCTGACGACCAATTCCCAGAACGCTCCGGCCATTGATTTCTACCTGTCCAAAGGCTTCCGTCAGGTCGGCGTCACGGATTTCCGTATCGCGGACCAAGCCTATCCGAACCACGTTCTGGCGTTGAACATGTCACCACCGGGCTAGGGTCAGATTACCCGGATGAACCCGGCCAGTCCGGTTTTCTGGTGTTCGATCACGTGGCAATGAAACGCCCAGTCGCCGGGATTGTCCGCGACCAGCGCGATGTCTACGGTCTCGTCTTTTAGCAATAGCATGGTATCGGACAGCAACGGTGGCAGTTTGCGCAGGTTCGACGTCAGCGGAACAAAGGCCAGCCCGTGCAGATGGATCGGGTGCAGGTTGGGCGATTCATTGCGCAGTCGCAGAACATAGCTCTTGCCTCGTTGCAGCACGGCCAGTGGCCCGGTTCCCTGCGCCGCATCGCCCGGCCAGGGCGTTCGGTTGATCGACCAGAAACTATAGCCCAAAGACCCGCAGAACCCGTCATTCGGGGCGCCGCCTTCCGGGGTCCAGCCGAACACGAACTCATGCAACTCGGCCTGACCCAGATCAGGGCGCGCGACAGGGTTCGGGCGCAATGGGCGCAGCTCTCGCAGATCACGCGCAATGGACTGTCCCGTGGCCCGCAACCGGACCATGGCGCGGTGTTTCTGTCCGGGAAACTTTGCCATCAGCTGGGCTGACTGCCCCTCGTCGTCCGGCATCCGAACCGCCAGATCCACCCTTTGACCCGGGGCCAGCAAGAGCGGCTGGGCTGCTGTGGGCCGTGTCACGTCTGTTTCTACCGGATGTCCGTCCCATGCGATGATCCGGGTCTCGGCCCCTTCGGGATGCAACCTGTAGATACGGGTCGTGTCCGTGTTGACCACCCGTACGCGCACCAGGCTGCCCGCGGCGTGGTCATATACTGCCTCGCTCTGCCAATTGGCGGTCTGCACGTTGCCGAACGTGCCGGCCCGCGCCGCGCCGCGGGCGGTATAAGCGGGCAGAAACGCGCCATCTTCGTCCAGCCGGAAATCCCGCAGATTGATCACCTGCTCGCTGTCGAACCCTGGGTCTTCCGGTTCGGCAACCACCATCACACCGGTCAGCCCTCGGGCCATCTGGTCCATCGTCATGCAATGAGGGTGATACCAATACGTGCCCGCATCCGGCGGTGTGAATTCATAGGTAAAGCTCTCGTTTTCGCCGATGGGCATCTGGGTCAGGTAGGGCACCCCGTCCATCTCGTTGCGGATGCGCAGACCGTGCCAATGCATCGCAGTATAGTCGGGCAGGGTATTGCGCACCGTCAGACGCAGTACCTCGCCCTGACGCCCGTAAAGAACCGGTGGCGGCGCATCCGGTGACAGGCTGACCATCCTCATGGTCGGCTGATCGCGAAACCGATAGCTGGCAGGTTGCAACACCAGCTCCTGCGCAGCATCGCTGGCCGTCAGAGGCAACGCTCCCAATCCCAAAACACTTGCAGCGGCGCTGCTTCCAAGAAGAAACTCGCGACGTTTCATGAAAACCTCACTGAACGGATTTGATGCCGGGCTGGGATTGGCTGGGCGTCTGCGTTCATCTGACATCGAAACCGCATGGCCGCAATGCGACAAATCCCTCTGGCCCGTCGAAGCTTTCTGCTATAGGGGTGCGCACTTGCAAACAGGATCGCCAGACTCATGACCACACGCGCCGGATTTATCGCCCTGATCGGAGAGCCCAATGCGGGCAAGTCAACCCTGCTGAACCGCATGGTCGGGGCCAAGGTTTCCATCGTGACGCATAAGGTGCAGACCACCCGCGCGCGTATCCGTGGCGTGGCGATGGAAGGCGACGCGCAGCTGGTCTTCGTCGACACGCCCGGCCTGTTCAAACCCCGCCGCCGCCTGGATCGCGCCATGGTCGCTGCTGCATGGGGCGGGGCCGCAGATGCGGACGTCGTTGTCCTGATGGTTGAAGCGCATCGCGGTATCACCGAAGGGGTCGAGCGCATCCTCGAAGGTCTGGAAGAAATCGGACAGGGCCGCACCATCGCGTTGGCGATCAACAAGATCGACAAGGTGCCGTCCGAAAAGCTGCTGGCGCTGACCAGTGACCTGAACGCACGTTACCCGTTTGCCGAAACCTTCATGATCTCTGCTGAAAAGGGCCACGGTGTCGAAGACCTGCGCAAGTGGCTGGCCTCTGAACTGCCTGAAGGCCCCTGGCTCTATCCCGAAGACCAGATCGCCGATCTGCCCCTGCGCATGATCGCCGCGGAAATGACCCGCGAGAAGCTCACCCTGCGCCTGCACCAGGAATTGCCCTATCAGTTGACCGTCGAGACCGAGAACTGGGAAGAACGCAAAGACGGCTCTGCCAAGATCGATCAGGTCATCTATGTCATGCGTGACGGCCACAAAGGCATCGTGTTGGGCAAGAAGGGTGAGACCATCAAGGCCGTCAGCCAGGCTGCGCGGGCAGAACTGGAAGAATTCCTCGACCGTAAAATTCACCTGTTCCTGCAAGTGAAGGTCCGGCCCAATTGGCTGGAAGAATCCGAGCGGTATTCGGAAATGGGTCTGGATTTCAAAGACGGAAACGCATGACCCGCCTGACCGCCGAATTCTGGGTCCACGCCTATCTGGCGCGGCTGCGATTCCAGGATATCCCGGCCTATGTGGTGGCCCATGGCGATGACACGGCAGGCGCAGTTCTGGTCAAGCTGAACACGCTGGACGGGCAGGCCGTTGCGTTCCAACGCAGCTTTGATCTGATGAGTGGTGAACGAAAATGGGTCGAACTCTCGTCTGGCCCCGAGGTCGACGTGGACCAGGCCATCCAGCGCCAACGCAGCTTTGACCCCGACCTCTGGGTGATCGAGGTCGAAGACCGGCAGGGGCGGCACCTGCTGGGCGAAGAGGGGCTGGAGTGACCACGGTACTGAAGGGTCTTTGACGCCGAGATCAAAGCGACTATTTTGGTGCTGCAAATGGCCTGTCAGCACTGACGTGTCCTACGGACCGAGCGCAACCAAGAGGTGCTTTCGTGACTGAAACGCTTGCGGAGAAACTGGAAAAATCGGAACTCGGCCACTGGATGCAGCGGTTCGAGGGCTTCATGGTCTTTGTCGGCGTTGTCGGCCCTTTTGCCACGCTTCCACAACTGATCAAGCTCTACTTTACCCATTCCGAACACGCGACCGGTCAGTCGCTTCTGTCCTGGTCGCTTTATGCCGGGCTGTCCTTCCTGTGGTTTGCCTATGGTATGGTGGTGGGCAAGCTGCCCATTTATGTGGGCAACGGACTCTCGATGGTGCTGAACTTATTGATGGTCATCGGCATCCTAATTCACGCAGGTGTGACGTTCTGAACCTCCTGTTGCCTTGGGTTTTTCTCACTACCAAGCTCGCAAGTGGTTTTCAGCGCCATCAACCTGCGTCGCCAAAATAGACAAAGCTCATCTTGTTCCCATCCGGGTCGCGTGCGTAGGCACCATAAAAGCTTGGGCCATATTGGGGGCGGTCGCCCGGATCACCTTCGTTTGTTCCACCATTTGCAAGCGCGGTTGCATGCGCATCGCGAACTTCCGCTTCGCTTTGGCACAGCAGGCCAACCATGTTCCCGTTTCCGATCGTCGCGACTTTTTTGTCGAACGGTGTCGCGACCCATATGCATCCGCCGCCACGCAGCTCATAGCAGACAGCATGCGGCATATACTCGGCGATGACCTTTCCGCCGATCCGGGGCACAACCGCGTCATAATAGCCGCGTGCCTTGGCAACGTCGTTGGAACCGATCATGACATAATTAAGAGACATTTTTGGAATCCCACTTTAAGAACATAAGTAGAACATTAATGCCTGAACTGGTTTCAAGCAACGCGTTTTTCGGAATAGTTTTGGCGACCCCCGACCTACCCGAACAGGGCAACTGACGGGGTTTCCATTGGTCTGTGGGTCAGCTGACGCGTTCTACCGGGCCTTTAAAATGAAAGGCTGATAGTCTTCCCCACGGTCTTCGCACGCCTTTGGATCACGCGCCACGTCCGCCGTTCCACCCGTCTTCGTACTCGCCCAACACTCTGGACAGGTGCAGCAGAGACGCAAAAAAGCGGGCGTAGACATCCCGCGACAACATCGGCTTGTTGTCATCCAGCACCTGCACAAGTTCAACGACGGCCGAAGCGAACGTCTCATAGACCTGCATGTCCGCGGCTGTCGGATCCGGCGTCCAGATTTCGTGTTCGTCGTAATACGCGGCAGGTTGCGGTTCGTCATCGATCATGGTGCGGCCCCTTCTGTTTGAAGCGCAGGTGGGGGTTGCGAGAACGCGCACAAGACGGGTGGCACGAAGTCACAAAACTATGGCGCCTTCGGAAAAAGAACTCTCGTCGAAAGGGGGAAAAGAAGTTCCGCTCTTGCGCGCCGACGTCGCTTGGGATTTTCTGCGATCCAACCCAACCAACAGCAGGGCCGAGTTTTGGACTGGCGCGATCACGGAATACTCCTGACTTTACGCCGCCATGGTGAAACAGCGGCGATCATCGAAGTCTTTACCGAAGGCCATGGGCGTCATGCCGGTGTGGTGCGCGGTGGGACCAGCCGCAAGATCGCGCCGATCCTGCAACCCGGCGCGCAACTGGACGTGCTGTGGCGCGCGCGACTGGAAGAACATATCGGAACCTTTCAGGTCGAACCCCTGCGCTCCCGCGCGGCCGCCGCGTTTTCAGGGCGGCTGGCACTGTCCGGGCTGAACGCTGTCGTATCTCTGCTGTCCTTCTGCCTGCCCGAACGGGAACCACACGCCTCGCTCTATACGCGGACGGAGCAGTTGATGGACCTGCTGGGGCAGGACGAGGTCTGGCCTCTGGCTTATCTGCGATGGGAACTCGCGCTGCTTGACGAGCTTGGCTTTGGCCTTGATCTGACAGCCTGCGCCGTGACCGGTGTGACCGAAGGATTGATCTATGTATCGCCCAAAACAGGCCGTTCCGTCAGTGCGAAGGGCGCCGGGGATTGGGCGGACAAGCTGTTGCCCCTTCCGCCTTGTCTGCGAGGTGAAGGCACTGCGCCCGATGCCGAGATCGCAGAGGCCCTGCGCACGACCGGATATTTCCTGGAGCACCGCGTCGCGCCGTCTTTGGGGCATAATCCGCTGCCCGAAGCGCGGGCCCGGTTCGTGGATCAGGTCACTCGGCGGCTGTGAACACCATCTCGTGCCCATCCTCGTTTCGCAGGATCAGCACATTGCCTGACACTTCGGATTGGGTCATGGCCATGAGGGCGGCAAAGTAGACCCCTTCCGCCTCGAGCCCCGCGCAGGCGGCGCGCGTCGCGTTGAGGTTCTGAACCTCAAACCACGGGTAGGGCGCGTTGAGTGTTCCGTCATAACTGTTGCACGGAGCGTTCCCGGCAATCCTGCCTTCTTCGGGAAACCGCAGCAGAGCGCTCGCCTCATAGGGCTGACCATCTATTTCCTGCAAAACCCAGGTCTGGTCCGCAGCACCATAGGCGGCGACGGTTTCGTCCTTGTCGCATTGGAACAATGCCATCAAGGGCAGGGTCAGGATCAGGCGAGTCATGGCTGGGTCTTAGCGCATAGGGGATGTCGTTGGAACCGGATCAGTAGGGAAGAGACCCGTTCAGCAGTTGCGCACGCACTTCCTGCCGGGGTTTCCAGTTATAGCGCGTATCTTCACGCACCGGCGCCCAGAACAACGCGCCACTGTTGCGCCAGGGATCAAGGATGATGCCGTCATACATCGAATCCCCCTTGGCGTTGATCGACGCCGAATGGTGGATGATGCGAAAAGAAGTCGGCGGCGACGTGGCCCAGTGCAGATCCAGTGTTCGGAAGTTCTCCTGCCGCAGCCGCTTGGTCATGGCTTCGGCCCAGTCATTGCACAACCCCTTTTCGCGGAACCCGTTGATGACCTTGGCGTTGTGGATGATGGCCGGGTCGGTGACGTTCCAATCCCGCGCCAATTGCTGCGAATAGGAATAGGCGATTGTGGCCGCCCTCTGTGCCTCGGCCGGATCGACTTCCGGCCCGAGCATTCGGATCGACTGCGCAAGCGCTTCGACATCGCTCTGATCGGCCGTTGGCGCAGGGGTGGTGCAACCCGCAAGAACGAGCACCGCCAGAGTGGCGCAAAGTGCAAAGATGGATCGGGTCATGCGGTGTACCAGGTGCTGATCGGGTTTGGGTCGGGTCAAACTGATGCTCTAACGGCGAATGGGTCGGGATCAAAGGGGGAAGTTTGGATTGGTGCGGACACAGCTGGTCGTTGTTCAGCCGGTCAGAGATGCGGAAATGGTCCGTACAAAACGGAAGGTCCGCAGGTAGGCGGTGTACAAAACCTCAAAAATCAAGAAAAAGACCCGGCGCAATGGCCGGGTCAGTTGGGGAAACGGGACGCCGGTTCCGGTCACCCGAGCAGACGTCGTGCGATGACCTGTGCCTGAATCTCGGCCGCCCCTTCGAAAATGTTGAGAATGCGCGCGTCACACAGAACGCGGCTGATCTTGTATTCCAGCGCAAAACCGTTTCCGCCGTGGATTTGCAGCCCGTTATCGGCCGCTGCCCAGGCCACACGGGCGCCCAGCAGCTTGGCCATGCCTGCCTCAAGATCACAGCGCTGGCCGTGGTCTTTCTCCCACGCGCTGAAATAGGTCAGCTGGCGCGCGATCATGATCTCGACCGCCATCATTGCCAGTTTGCCGGACACACGCGGGAAGTTGATCAGAGATTTGCCGAATTGCTTGCGGTCGATGGCATATTGCATGGCGATATCCAGCGCGCTTTGCGCCACGCCGATGGCGCGCGCGGCAGTCTGGATGCGGGCGCTTTCAAAGGTCTCCATCAGCTGTTTGAAGCCCTTGCCTTCTTCACCCCCCAGCAGGTTTTCACCCTTGACGTGGAAGCCGTCAAAGCCCAGCTCGTATTCCTTCATGCCGCGGTATCCCAGAACCTCGATCTCACCACCGGTCATGCCGGGTGTGGGGAAGGGGTTCTCGTCCGTGCCCGGTGTCTTTTCGGCCAGGAACATCGACAGGCCGCGGTGATCGGTGCTGTCGGGATCGGTCCGCGCCAGCAGGGTCATGACATGGGTGCGCGCGGCGTGGGTGATCCAGGTCTTGTTGCCGGTGATCCGGTAATCACCGTTCTCGTCCTTCACGGCACGGGTGCGCAGGCTGCCAAGATCCGAGCCGGTATTGGGTTCAGTAAAGACAGCGGTCGGCAGAATTTCGGCGCTGGCCAGTTTCGGCAGCCAGTTGGCCTTTTGCTCTTCCGTGCCGCCGGCGATGATCAATTCGGCCGCGATTTCCGAACGGGTGCCCAGCGATCCGACGCCGATATAGCCACGAGACAGTTCTTCGGACACAACGCACATGGATGCTTTGGACAGGCCGAAACCGCCAAACTCCTCCGGGATGGTCAGCCCGAAAACGCCCATTTCCGCCAACTCTTCGATGATTTCCAGCGGGATCAGCTCATCCTTGAGGTGCCATTCATGGGCATACGGTTCGACCTTTTCCTGCGCATAGCGGCGGAACTGGTCGCGGATCATCTCAAGTTCTTCGTCCAGGCCCGACGCGCCGAACATGGTGGCGCCGGCCTGATCCTGCATCAGCTCGACCAAACGGCTGCGTGCGGCTTGTGAATTTGCCTGCGCCATCAAGGTCTGTACTTCGGTCGACTGAAAACCCGACAGCGCATCCCAGCCGAGGCCCATATCCTGAAGGCGCACGACCTCGCCCTGGTTCATCGGGATGCCACCTGCGACCTGATGCAGGTACTCACCAAAGGCTATCTGGTGAAGCAACTGCTCGACTTCGCCGAATTTGCCTTCGGCCTGAAGTGTTTCGGCCCAGCGCTGCATCTGTTGCAGCGACTGATTATATGTGGCCAGCCATGCCAGACCATGTGCGGCGGTCTGGTTGGCCTCGATCAGAGCTCCAGAGATACGGCCATCCGCCGAGACCATGCCGCGCACGGATTCACGGGCTTTTTCAAAAACGGCTTCTACCGCGGGTAGGGCAGCCCGGGTCATATTCAGAAGATCGGGCAAAACTGAAGCAGTTGTCATCTCGGTCATATCCTGTCCGTCGTGGGCCATGAATCGCGTCCTTTCCTCGGTCGTCTGGTCATATCATGCTGCACGTGCAGCGCAACAAAAATACTTATTACGCTGCGAAAAAGTTCAAATATTACCCCATCATTTTTGCAATGCAGAAGAAAATCCAGATGTTATCTAGGGGACATGACCCTGTTTTCCATTCTTTCCCCGCAGGAACTGCTGTTGGCCATGGCAATCGCTTTTGCCTCAGGATGGGTCAAGGGTATGGTTGGTTTCGCGATGCCCATGATTTTGGTATCGGGGTTGAATTCATTTCTGCCGCCGGATCTGGCCTTGGCGGGACTTATCCTGCCGACGCTGGTGGCCAATGGGCAGCAAGCCCTTCGCGGCGGTCGCGCTGCGGCGGTTGCCTCGGTTCGGCGGTTTCGGGTTTTCCTTGTTGTCGGCGGTCTCTTTCTGCTGCTGAGCGCACAGTTGGTCGCTTTGATCCCGGGGTCTGTCTTTCTGGTTCTGATGGGCGGTTTCGTGTCGGTCTTCGCGCTGTTGCAGGTTCTTGGGTTCAGAATGGCGCTGAGCCAACCGTCGACCGCAGTCGAGGCCGTTGTAGGTGGCCTGGCGGGGTTTGTCGGCGGCATGTCAGGAGTTTGGGGGCCTCCGACAGTTGCCTATCTGACGGCGCTGAACACCCCCAAGACCGAACAGATTCGAATTCAGGGCGTTATCTACGGTTTGGGAGCGGTCTTGCTGCTGGCCGCACATCTTGGCTCAGGCATCCTGCATGCAGAAACACTTCAGTTTTCCGCAGCCCTGATCGTTCCGGCCGTGGCCGGGATGTGGATCGGCATGAAATTGCAGGACCGTATCGATCAGGCAAGTTTTCGCAAGGCGACCTTGTTGGTATTGCTGATCGCCGGCCTGAACCTGCTGCGACGTGGTTTGGTGGGGTGACAGGTCAGCCCGTGCGCTTGTCGGCAAACCGGAAAGCAAAGTACAGACCCAGCATCAGGAAGAATAAACCCGAGATATCGCCGATCAGGAACGCGATGTATTCGACCGTCGCACTGCCAAAAGCCAGGTTGGTCAACCCGGAGACAAGGATGGACGTTACGAAACCGACGCCCATCACACATATCCAACAGGGTTTGCGTTCCGGACGGGGAAACAGATCCCACCCGATTGCTTTGAGAAGATAGAAAACGGCCGGGACAGTCAGAACTGCAATCGCCATGGCCATCAGGCGGCTGGGCAGGAACACGTCCGTTCCACCCAAATAGGCGAAAACGATGAACACGCCAGGCAACAATGCGAAAATGGCGCGCCACCCCAACAGCCACGCCGACAGAACCCGTACGCCATGCGGCAGAAACAACAGGCTCGCCCTGCTTGGGTATTCCGGGAAAAACACGTTCTGCAATGGCATGAGGACGGCGAATGTAAGGAACGACGCCAGCACATAGGCCAGAGAGGCCAGAAGTGTTTCAGTAGCCCATCCGCGCAACGTAGTCACGGCCTCTTGCGCGTGTGGATCGCGTCATTTGGGTGCATGAACGATGTACCGTCCCCGGTTGGCGCTGCCGCTTTGAGAAAGATAGCCTTTTTCGACCAGCGATTTCAGCGCGCGAAAGAATGTTGGGCGCGAAACACTTTGAACCAACGTGTGCTCGATCAAGCCGAATGTGCGAACTTCCTGATCGGACTTTGAAAGCTCTTCGGCGGCATAGTAGATGTCGCGTTCAACCGGAGATAGTTTTTCCAGGCCTAAAGTACGCTCCATGCTTTGCATCAATTTGCGCAGTTCGGCGAGTTTCGAGATCTCAGTCATAGATTTACCCATCTTTTACTGTGCCATTTGGCGCGCAATTGCGACCAGTTGAGCCATACTGAATGATGCGTTATTCAGCATGTATCGTATTGACACTCATCCCCTTTCACTTAGACTAGGTGACTGATTAGGTTGCTCAATCCCGCGTTGTGAGTGTGCGCACATGAGCGACCCCCAATCTTATTTCAGCCAATGCCCGGCGCAAAAGTGCCGGGTTTTTTCGTCTCAGCGGTTAACAGAGCTAGCGCAAATTGCATTTTGAAACAACGCAATTGTATGTGCTTTTCGCGGCAAACAACCATAGATAGAAACGCGGCAGGTGCAGTGAAAAAGGGGCGCGGTGGCCCCTTTCCCCAATTTACCCAATTGCGACGGCTTTGATGTCGTCGTCGATGAAGGGCAGATACTGTTCGAAGTTCTCGGCGAACATCTGCACCAGTTTTTCGGCCTGTTTGTCGAATGCGGCCTGATCGTCCCAGGTACGGCGCGGGTCCAGCAGAACTTCGGCAACTCCCGGCACCGAGACCGGAACGTCAAAGCCGAAATTGGCATCCTTGCGGAACTCGGCGTCGCGCAGCGAGCCGTCCAGAGCGGCGGTCAGCAAGGCGCGTGTCGCGCGGATCGGCATCCGGCTGCCCACGCCGTAGGCGCCGCCGGTCCAGCCGGTGTTCACAAGCCAGCAGGTCGCGCCATGCTGAGCGATCTTGTCCCGCAACAGGTTGCCGTATTCCTCTGGGCGACGGGGCATGAACGGCGCGCCAAAGCAGGTCGAGAAAGTCGGCTGCGGCTCGGTGATGCCACGTTCGGTACCAGCCACTTTTGACGTGAAACCCGACAGGAAGTGATACATGGCTTGTGCCGGCGTCAGCCGCGCGATCGGAGGCAGAACGCCGAAGGCATCGCAGGTCAGCATGATGATGTTCTTCGGGTGGCCACCCAGTGCGCTTTTGGATGCGTTCGAGATATACTCGAGCGGATAGGCGCAGCGCATGTTGGCGGTCAGCGAGTCGTCGTCGAAATCCAGTTCCTTGGTTTCGGGGTCGAAGACCATGTTTTCGATCACGGTACCGAATTTCGAGGTGGTCGCGTAGATTTCCGGCTCTGCCTCGGCATTCAGGTTGATGGTCTTGGCATAGCAACCGCCTTCGAAGTTGAAGGTGCCGCGATCGGACCAGCCGTGTTCGTCGTCACCGATCAGAGTGCGCGCCGGATCGGCCGACAGAGTGGTCTTGCCGGTGCCCGACAGGCCAAAGAACACGGCGGTGTCGACCGGGTTGCCAACGGCATGGTTGGCCGAGCAGTGCATCGGCATCACGCCTTTTTCGGGCAGCATGTAGTTCAGCAGGGTGAAAACGGACTTCTTGTTTTCACCGGCATATTCGGTGCCGCCGATCAGGATCAGCTTGCGGTCGAAGTTCATTGCAATCACCGTCTCGCTGCGGCAGCCATGCTTTGCCGGGTCGGCCTGAAAGCTGGGGCAGTTGATGACGGTGAAATCGGCCGTGAACTCATCCAGATCTTCGCGGTCCGGGCGACGCAGCAGGTGGCGGATGAACAGGTTGTGCCACGCCAGTTCGGTAACCATTCGTACATTGATTGCGTAAGCCGGGTCCGCGCCACCGACGAGGTCCTGCACGAAATAGTCACGGCCTTTCATATGGGCCAGCATATCATTGTACAGTGCGTCAAAGCCTTCGGGGCTCATTTCGGCATTGTTTTCCCACCAGATGGTGTCGGCAACGCTGTCGGTCTTGACGACGTGTTTGTCCTTGGGGGACCGGCCGGTGAACTTGCCAGTGGTAACGAGGAACGCGCCACCATTGCCAAGAGTGCCTTCGCCGCGCTTCAGCGCCTCTTCGATCAGCGCCGGTTCCATGAAGTTGTAATAGACATTGCCCAGACCCTCGATGCCCTGATCTTCGAGGCGGAATTGCGGGTTAACCCGTCCAGATGTCATGTGTGTCTTCTCCTGTGGCGGCGCGAAGGTCGTTGGTCGTTGCGCCTTTGGGGCAGTGAGCCGGGAAAACCGGCGGCTGAGCGCGTCTTATCACGGTCATTCAGGGCATGAACAGGCGGGTTTGACGCAGTTAGCGCAACCAAGTCCGGGTTTAGCGCCATCAGAAATTCAATGTCGGAAAAGCGGGCAGTTTTTTGCGGGCATCAAGGCAAATTTGCCGCAGACCTGCCGCAACAAAGGCATGATTCGCAGTTACGGATTGATTCGGCGTCTTAAAACCGCCAACAATGCCTTACAAATAAGCGAATTATTGCGCGAGTGAGCAGGAATAGGGGTGAGCCCGATGTCAAAGATTGCACTTGTGGATGACGATAGAAACATTCTGACGTCTGTATCCATGACCCTCGAAGCCGAAGGTTTCGAGGTTGAAACTTATAATGATGGCCAGGCCGCGTTGGATGCGTTCAACAAGAAACTGCCGGACATGGCTGTTCTGGATATCAAGATGCCGCGAATGGACGGCATGGATCTGCTGCAACGGCTGCGTCAGAAGACGCAGATGCCGGTGATCTTCCTGACCTCGAAGGACGATGAGATCGACGAGGTGCTGGGCCTGCGCATGGGCGCGGATGACTATGTAAAGAAGCCATTTTCGCAGCGTTTGCTGGTCGAACGCATTCGGGCTTTGCTGCGCCGCCAAGAGGCGACCAGCGGCGACGCGGTCGCAACCAACAGCAATGACACCAAAGTCATGGAACGCGGCGACCTGAGAATGGACCCGCTGCGCCATGCGGTCAGCTGGAAAGGGAATGATGTGTCCCTGACCGTGACCGAGTTCCTGTTGCTTCAGGCGCTGGCCCAACGTCCGGGATTCGTCAAAAGCCGCGACCAGTTGATGGATGTCGCCTATGATGATCAGGTCTATGTGGATGACCGCACGATCGACAGCCACATCAAGCGCCTGCGGAAAAAAATGCGCGCGGCTGACCCCGAGTTCTCGGCGATTGAGACCTTGTATGGTATCGGTTACCGGTACAACGAAGAATAGGCGCGGCCGCCTGCAAGAGGTAATGGGGTCTCGTGCGCGACACCGAACAAGCCAGCGAAATGCGCGACGGTGACGTCGTTCTAGGGGATGACTGGGTCATTCCTCAGGACCCCGAGTCAGCGGAGCTGAGGGAAAAGCGATCCCGGAGGAACCTGTTTTCTCTGCGTGGTTCACCTCTGGCGCGCAAAATCATCACGTTCAACTTGATCGCTCTGGTGATTCTGGTCACTGGGTTGCTGTATCTGGACGACTCGCGAAAAGAAAAGGTTCAGCAGACCGCCCGCAATCTGCTGGGCGATGCGCAGCTTGTCAGCAACGTGTTTGAAACCCAGCTGCGTCAGGGCGCACAGCAATCCGGGCAGAATGCCGGGAACCTGGACGTCAAGGATACCTTGTCTGGCCTCACCCTGCCCGAAGGGGGCGAGGTTTTTGTATATGACGCCAGCGGCACGTTGATCGGCTGGACACGTGGTGCCCCGCAAGCCTCCGACATGCCGGTTCTTCTGCAATCCGAGGCCGAGATGCAGACCGGCAGCACGGTGATCAGCGACACACTGAATGCCGTCTGGACAGGTTTGTCGAACCTGCTCAACTGGTCAACTGAAACCGAGGCACCGACGTTGGCGCAGCGTGTTCAGACCATTATTCCGCAAGCGATTGCCGGTAACAGCCAGGTACAGGCGGTACAGGACAGCGCGGGTGAGACGGTCATCGTGGCTGCCGCACCGATCCTTTATGCGGATGTTCCCGCCGGAGCGGTGGCCATTACCGGCCCGGCCGGTGAAATCGACGCGCTTGCCCGCCGCGAGCAGGAGCGCATTCTTCAGATGTTCGTGGTGGCGCTGCTGGTTTCCGTGGGCCTCAGCCTTGTTTTGGCCTCGACCATTGCCAACCCGCTGGCCGATCTGGCATCCGCGGCAGAGATGGGCAAAGACCGGGGCACGGGTGTCAATCCCGGGCGCATCCGCATTCCCGACCTCAGCGCCCGTCCTGATGAGATCGGACGTCTCAGTCGCGCTTTGCGGGGTATGGTGACAGCGCTGTACAACCGGATCGACGCAAACGAACAGTTTGCCGCCGATGTCGCCCATGAAATCAAAAACCCGCTGGCCAGCCTGCAATCCGCCGTGGGAACCCTGCGGATGGTCAAGCGCGAGGATCAGCGCGACAAGCTGCTGGACGTGATCGAGCATGACGTACGGCGTCTGGATCGGCTGGTCAGCGACATATCAAATGCGTCGCGTCTGGATGCGGAACTGGTCAAGGAAGAAGAGCAGCCCTTTGACCTGCTCAAGCTGCTGGGCAATCTCGGCCAGTATCTGGGCGAGGATGCGCGCTCCAAGGGCATCGATTACATTACGGATCTGCCCTCTGAGCCGATTGTGATCAACGGGTTGGAAGCGCGTCTGGCGCAGGTCTTCGTCAACCTGATCACCAACGCGATTTCCTTCTGCGAAGAAAACGACGCCATTCGCGTCTGGGTCAGACAGCGGGACAACCGTGTGTTGGTCGTTGTTGAAGACACCGGCCCTGGAATTCCCGAACAGGCGCTTACCAAAGTGTTCAAGCGTTTCTACTCGCAGCGTCCGGCGGAACATTTCGGCAATAATTCGGGCCTGGGGCTGGCGATCTCGAAGCAGATTGTCGAAGCCCATGGCGGAGTGATCTGGGCTGAAAACATCCGCCCGACCGAGGCCGATATCACGTCGGATCCTCTGGGTGCCCGCTTTGTCGTGGGGTTGCCCGTCTAAGTCCATGCATATTGATTCGTTGTCACTCGCGAAAGATCAGGACAGCGCCTGTGTTCATGCCTCCTGCGTATCGGTTGCCGGACGCGGGCTTTTGATCATCGGTGCGTCCGGCACAGGGAAGTCCGGACTGGCGTTGCAAATGATGGCGTTCGGTGCGGAACTGGTCGCTGATGACCGCGTCAATTTGGAGATGCAGCAGAACCGGGTGATCGCCTCGGCAGTTTCGCAGATACGCGGTTTGATCGAGGCGCGCCAGATTGGCTTGATCAAAGCCGAACCCAGTGGTCCGGTTCCGCTGGATTACGTTGTGGATCTGGATCAGCCTGAGACTCAGCGTCTGCCCGACCCTTTGACGGTTTCCGTGCTGAGGCAAACTGTTCCCTTGCTTCGGGGTGCGGGCGTGCCCAACTTGGCTGTAGCGATGATGCAGCTTCTAGGAAATGGGCGCGTAAACCCGGAATGGCCGAACACATGACATCGCAAAGGCGGATCGTACTTGTCACCGGGCCCTCCGGGGCAGGAAGATCCACGGCCATTCATGTGCTGGAAGATCTGGGCTTTGAAGCCATCGACAACCTGCCGATGGGGCTTTTGCTGCGCTTGCTCGACAGCGCGGACAGCGACCGTCCGATGGCTTTGGGTATAGATGCCCGCAATCGCGATTTCTCGACGATCGGTTTCATAGAACTGGCTGAAAAGCTGGGCCGGTTGGCGCAGGTCGATCTGACGGTTCTGTATCTGGATTGCACGGATGATGTTCTGGTGCGCAGGTTTTCAGAAACCCGAAGGCGGCATCCCGTCGCCAAGAATGCCAGCCCGGAAACCGGCGTTCAGCGTGAAAAAGAGCTGCTGGCGCCGATACGAGAGATTGCGGATACGCTGATCGACACCAGCCTTCTGAACGTGCATCAGCTGCGGGAAGAGGTCGAGAACTGGTTCGCCCCGCAAGGCGGGCGGCATCTGGCGGTTTCCATCGAATCCTTTTCTTACAAACGCGGCCTGCCGCGCGGATTGGACATGGTGTTCGATTGCAGGTTTCTGGCGAATCCGTACTGGCGCCCGGAATTTCGCGCAGCGGATGGTCGACACCCTGACGTTGCGCACTATGTGCAGTCAGACGCAAACTACTTACCGTTTTTTGAACGTGTGCTGGGCTTGCTGACCCTGCTGTTGCCGGCCTTTCGGGCCGAGGGCAAAGCGCATCTTTCCGTGGCGTTTGGGTGCACGGGGGGGCAGCACAGATCAGTTGCCCTGGCAGAAGCCGTTGCAAAGGCTCTTGCGGAAGACGGGCAGCAGGTGGCAATTAGGCATCGCGAGATGGAACGTCGGTCGTTGAATGTGAGGTCGGATTGATCGGAATTGTGATCGTTGCACATGGGGGGTTGGCTCAGGAATACCTGGCCGCCACGCAACACGTGGTCGGACCACAGGCCAGCCTCGTGGCGGTCGCGATAGAGGCTGACCATGACCGGGACGAAAAACAGGCCGAAATCTGCCGTGCCGCGGACGAAGTGGACACCGGCGATGGTGTCGTTGTCGTCACCGACCTCTTTGGCGGCAGCCCCTCGAATCTCAGCCTGCGTGCCTGCGCGCCTCAGGACCGGCGTATTCTGTACGGGGCAAACCTGCCGATGCTGATCAAATTGGCCAAAAGCCGCCACTTGCCCATTGGTGATGCGGTCCGTCAGGCAATGGAGGCTGGACGGAAGTACATCAATGCGCAGAATGTGACATTGGATTGAAAGCGGATTATTGAATATGACGAGCCGAAGCCTGAAAATCATCAATGAAAAGGGCCTGCACGCACGGGCCTCGGCAAAGCTGGTTGAGGTTGTAGAGGGGTTCGATGCGCATGCTGAGGTGTCAAAAGACGGACTTTCTGCATCAGGCGACAGTATCATGGGCCTTTTGATGTTGGCAGCATCGCGCGGAACAACTATTGACGTCGAGACGTCCGGGCCGGATGCTGAGGCATTGGCAGAAGCTCTGGAAACGCTTGTGAACGACAAGTTCGGAGAGGGGTTCTAAGACGCCCCGCCGGGACAGGAAGAACGGGAAGACCAGGAATTGGCGGAAACAACGCACGAGACCAAGACAAGCCCGGTGGTGGATGGAACCGCAGATCAGGGTGAGATCTACGACCGTAGAACGCTGACCTACGCGAATTCATTCGATGATGCCTGGACTGCGACTGCCATTCGGGCCATCGAGTGGTGCACAGGCAAGCTGACCATTTTGCGCATGGTCAACAAGTTCGAAAAAAAGAACGAATACTATCGCGGCCAGCGGTTCTGGGGGGGTGCCCTCAAGACTATGGGAATCGATCTGACCACACCGCAGGAACAGATTGACCGCATCCCCAAGACCGGCCCGGTTGTCGTCGTCGCCAACCACCCGCACGGTATGGTCGATGGCATGATTTTGGCAGAACTGATCGGTCGGGTGCGCAGTGATTACCGCATTCTGACCCGTTCGGTCCTGACAGGGCTGGACGAAGCGGCCACGTCATTCATGATTCCGGTTCCGTTTCCACATGACCCCGAGGCGCAGGCCAAGATGCTGGAAATGCGCGGCAAAGCCATGGAGCATCTCAAGAACGGTGGCGTTGTGGCGCTGTTTCCATCCGGTGTTGTGATGTCCTCGGATGATTGGTTCGGGCCCGCGATCGAGCGGGAATGGAACGTGTTCACCGCCAAGATGATCCGCCGTTCGGGCGCGCGCGTGGTGCCGATTTTCTTTCCGGGCAGCAATTCGCGCTGGTATCAGATCGCCAACCGCGTCTCTGCAATTCTGCGGCAGGGATTGTTGCTGCACGAGATCGTCCGATCCTGCAACAAACCCCAGTCGCCGGTGATCGGCGAACCGATTTCGGACCGCGACATGGAGCTGTTGGAGCGCGACCCGCGCGGATTCATGGCCTGGCTCAGAAATCACACCATGTCTCTGGGCAAGTCGGAACAGACCTGATCCGTGTCTTCATCTGGCCCAAAATATCCCGGGGGTGAGCCCGGACAAAGTCCGGGCGAGGGGGCTGGCCCCCTTCAGCGTGTCGGTACCGGAACTTCGCCTCGGTAGTCATAAAAGCCACGCTCGGTCTTGCGCCCCAGCCACCCGGCCTCGACATATTTCGTCAGCAGAGGGCAGGGACGGTATTTGGTATCGGCCAACCCGTCATGCAGCACGTTCATGATCGCCAGACAGGTATCCAACCCGATGAAGTCCGCCAATTCAAGCGGGCCCATGGGATGATTCGCCCCAAGCTTCATTGACTGGTCGATGGATTGTACGTTCCCCACACCTTCATAGAGTGTGTAGACCGCCTCGTTGATCATGGGCATCAGGATCCGGTTCACGATAAAGGCGGGAAAGTCCTCGGCGCTGGCGGCCGTTTTGCCCAACCGGTCCACCACCGCTTTGCAGGCGTTGAAGGTTTCTTCATCCGTGGCGATGCCGCGGATCAATTCCACCAGCTGCATAACAGGGACAGGGTTCATGAAATGAAAACCCATGAACCGTTCGGGCCGATCCGTGCGGCTTGCCAGCCGGGTGATGGAAATCGAGGATGTATTTGACGTCAGAATCGTATGCGGCAGCAGGTGCGGTTGCAGGTCCTCGAAAATCGCCTGTTTGATCGTTTCCCGCTCGGTTGCCGCCTCGATAACCAGATCGGTTTGGCCCAGTTTCGGCAGCTCAAGCGTGGTCGTAATCCGTTTCAGCGCGGCCTTCATCGCTTCGTCGGTGATTTTGCCACGTGACGCCTGCCGCGCCATGTTGCCTTCGATTGCGGCAATGGCGCTGTCCAGAGCATCCTGGCTGACATCGTTCAGCAAGACGTCGTATTCCGCCAACGCCATAACATGGGCAATGCCGTTGCCCATTTGCCCCGCGCCAATCACACCGACCGATTTGACTTCCATGTTCAGCTGCCTTTGCCCTGGAGGATACCGCGACAGTATCGGCAGACCGGGGCGGGCGGCAAGAGGATCGCGGCGATCAATTTTGCTTCAAATGCGCGCATTAGGAAAATCTCAATATCTATGGCCGCAAGATGGCACCGGGTGAGAAAACGGGGGGCTTGATATGAGCTTTCATCAGACAAACAGCGGCAGGGAGTCCGCCTGCCAGTATACCAATTCGAAACTTTGGTTCCGGGGTCCACCCGGCACGTTGGACCAACCCTATGTGGCCTGTCTGGGAGGAGAGGAAACTTTCGGCAGATTCGTCGATTGCCCGTTTCCTGCCGTGCTCGAGAAGCGATTGGGAAAGCCATGCGTCAACTTTGGCAGCCTGTTTTGCGGAGTCGAAGCGTTGTCCACTGATCCGGGAGTGCTGAATCTGGTCAATCAGTCAGACCTATGCGTGTTGCAGGTGCCCGATCTTCTGCGCCAATCGAACCGGTTTTACCGCGTGCACCCGCGTCGCAACGATCGGTTCCTTGAACCCACCGCGGACTTGCTGGTGCTGTACCCGGATGTTGACTTCACGGAAATCCATTTTGTGCGCCATCTGTTGGAGCAGCTGAGCGCAACAGAAGACGCACGTTTCGAAGTCGTAGCGCAGGAACTGCGAGAGGTCTGGATACGCGCCACCGGGGAATTGATAGAACGGATCGAACCCGGCGTTGTGCTGCTTTGGTTGCATGTGCAGCGGCAAACCGGATCGCATGTCGACCATATCGTGCCCGACGCCGCCATGATCGAACAACTGCGCCCGCTCTGCGCCGATGTCGTAGAGGTTTCGGTAGCTGTATCCGCTCGATCGGATGCTCTCGAAGATGTCATGTTCGGAACGCTTCAGCAGCCGATTGCGGAACATATGATCGGCCCGTCCGCGCATCGAGAAATTGCCGAGCATCTGCTGATCGCTTTGCGGAACCTGAACTGAAAAAGGCCCGCCTGTTGGCGGGCCTTTGCAGATCAATCGGAATATCCGGTTCAGCCGAGCTTTTCGGTCAGTTCCGGCACCGCCTGGAACAGGTCTGCGACCAGGCCGAAATCGGCGACCTGGAAGATCGGCGCCTCTTCGTCCTTGTTGATCGCCACGATGACCTTCGAGTCCTTCATGCCGGCCAGGTGCTGAATCGCGCCCGAGATGCCGACGGCAACATACAGATCCGGGGCAACAACCTTGCCGGTCTGACCCACCTGCCAGTCGTTCGGCGCATAGCCCGAGTCAACGGCCGCGCGCGACGCACCAACCGCGGCGCCCAGCTTGTCGGCCAGGGTTTCGATCAGTTTGAAGTCTTCTTCCGAGCCGACACCACGGCCGCCCGAAACAACGACGCCGGCCGAGGTCAACTCGGGACGGTCGCTTTCGGCCACCTTGTCTTCGACCCATTCCGACAGGCCGGGGTTTTCGCCGACTGACACGGTCTCGACCGTGGCCGAACCGCCTTCGCCGGCCGCGTCAAAGCTGGCGGTCCGGATGGTGACGACCTTTTTGGCGTCGTTCGACTTGACGGTCTGGATCGCGTTGCCCGCGTAGATCGGGCGCTCGAAGGTCGAGCCGTCAACAACGCCGGAGGCATCCGAGATCACCATCACGTCCAGCAGGGCTGCAACGCGAGGCATCACGTTCTTAGCGTCGGTGGTGGCCGGCGCCACGATATGCTCGTAGCCATCGGCCAGGCCAACGATCAGGGCCGCGGTCGATTCCGCCAGGCGGTGGCCCAGCGACGGGTCTTCGGCGACCAGAACCTTCGACACGCCGTCTATCTTGGCCGCAGCCTCACCGGCAGCAGCGGCCGAGCCACCCGCGGCCAGAACGGTCACGTCGCCCAGCACTTTCGCGGCGGTCACGGCCTTTGCGGTCGCATCCATCGCCAGTTCGCCGTTGTTCACTTCGGCAAGCAGAAGTACAGCCATTACACAGCCCCCGCTTCTTTGAGTTTCTCGACCAGCTCGTCCACCGAGCCCACGATGATGCCAGCCGCGCGCGCCGGCGGCTCTTCGGTCTTGACGATTTCCAGACGCGGGGTGACGTCGACGCCATAATCGGCGGCAGTTTTTTCGTCCAGCGGCTTTTTCTTCGCCTTCATGATGTTGGGCAGCGAGGCATAGCGCGGCTCGTTCAGGCGCAGGTCAACGGTGATGATGGCGGGCATCTTGACGCTGATGGTCTGCAATCCGCCATCGACCTCGCGGGTGACCTTGGCGGTGTCGCCTTCGATGTCCAGATCGGATGCGAAGGTGCCCTGGGACCAGCCCAGCAGCGCCGACAGCATCTGGCCGGTGGCGTTCATGTCGTTGTCGATCGCCTGCTTGCCGCACAGCACGATGCCCGGCTGCTCTTCCTCGACCACCTTGGCCAGGATCTTGGCAACGGCCAGAGGCTCGATGTCCTGGTGGACGTCATCCGCCGCGACCACAAGAATGGCGCGGTCCGCACCCATGGCCAGCGCGGTGCGCAGGGTTTCCTGCGCCTGCTTCACGCCGATCGAAACCGCAACGACCTCGTCGGCCTTGCCGGCTTCTTTCAGGCGGATCGCCTCTTCTACCGCAATCTCGTCGAACGGGTTCATCGACATTTTGACATTGGCGAGATCAACACCGCTACCGTCCGCTTTCACGCGGACCTTCACATTGTAGTCAATCACGCGTTTGACAGGCACCAGTACCTTCATTGTAGCGCTTTCTCCTCAAATAAACGGTAAGCCGCGAAGGCGACTCCACCAATGCTCTCGACCGACTAGATAGCGCCTGCCGCAGTGGCACAACAGAGCAAAATCGTCACGTCATGGCGTCGGGACGTCGCGTTTTGCAATTTTTTTGCAGATAGACGAAAGAATATTACCCGCGACTCTGTATTTCGCGATCAGCGGTTCGCGCCGGGAACCCACAACACGTCGTCTTTGCCGTTTGCGTTTGCGCAGCGCGCAGCAACAAAGAACCAGTCGCTGAGGCGGTTGAGGTATTTGACCGCCACGTCGTTGACAGGTTCCATATTCGTCAGTTCGACCGCAAGCCGTTCGGCCCGGCGCGAAACGGTGCGGCACACATGCAGATGTGCAGCCAGACGCGAGCCACCAGGCAGGATGAAGCTGCGCAGAGGTTCCAGCGCCTCGTTCATTGCGTCGATCTCGGCTTCCAGCCGGTCGATCTGGGCGGACACGATGCGCAGGGGGGGATAGTCGGCCTCGGCATCTTTTTCCATGTCGGGTCGGCAGAGGTCGGCCCCCAGATCGAACAGGTCATTCTGAATGCGCGACAGCGCGATTTCGACATCGCCTTCGGCCTCGGTTCGTGCCACGCCGACAAAAGCGTTCAGCTCGTCCACTGTGCCATAGGCTGCGACGCGGCCCGAATATTTTGCCACGCGCTCTCCGTTGCCCAGGGCGGTTTTCCCGTCATCGCCGGTGCGCGTGTAGATTTTGTTGAGTACGACCATCTATTGAACTCCCTGTCCGCGCAGATACACGAAAAGCACGATCAGCAACACGGCGATGAACTGAAAGAGAATGCGCAGGCGCATCATCTTGTTGCTTCTCTTCGCCGCCTCCATGCCGCCTTTGCCGAAATTCGCGATGCCCAAGGCCAGCACGACGACAACTGCCGCCATGGCCAGAAGAAGAACGACCATTACAAGGTCCATTTGAAGTCACCGTCCGGTTTTTTCGATTACCACCCATCTAGCGTCCGGAGGTCGAAAAGCGAACGGGAAATATCGTCTCAGATATCCGAAAGGATTCGATCAGTGGCGTTTGTAGGCAGAATCCGGCGCAGGATTCCGGCGATGTATGTCGGAGTGGTCACATAGTAACGTGGTTTGGGGCGTCGGGCCTCGACCGCATGGGCCAGCTTGTCCGTGACGGCAGAGGCGGGCAGTTCAAACCGGTCTGGCCCACTGCTTTCGTAGAGGCGCTTCAGCAGTGATCCTTCATACTTTTCCCGAATGGCCGAGTTTTCCCAGTCGATGTATTTCTCGAACATGGGGATCGCCTTTTCCCGGAGTTTCGAGGTGATGGGGCCGGGCTCGATCAGGGAGACGTGGATGTCGGTATCCCGAAGCTCCAGCCGCAGCGTGTCGGTCAGCCCTTCGATCGCGTATTTCGTGGCGACATATGCGCCGCGCCACGGGAAGGCGACAAGACCCAGAACCGAGGAACACTGCACGATCCGGCCATGACCCTGTTCCCGCATGACGGGAATGACCTGTCGGGTCAGCTCGTGCCAGCCAAAGACATTGGTCTCAAATATATGGCGCAGGCCATCCGTCGGAACATCCTCTACCGCGCCGGGCAGGCCATGTGCGCCATTGTTGAACAGGGCATCCAGCGAGCCGCCTGTAGCCTCAAGAACATAACACAAACCCGACGTGATGCTGTCTGTGTCGGTGTAATCGATTCTGGGGCTTTCAAAGCCTTGTGCGCGTAGACGATCACAGTCGCGTTGCTGGCGGCAGGATGCAAAAACACGCCAGCCTCGTGCACGCATGCCGTGTGCCGCGTCCAGACCGATGCCTGACGAGCATCCCGTGATAAGAATCGATTTCTGCATATGCCTTCCGAGCCTGATCCCCGCCCATAGCTATGGCGGGGTTTGCGGCAGGGCAATGACACTTCGATGTCAGTTCGTTGTTTTCCGGACGAGTGATGCCGAAATCCACCCAACCTGTTGCCCCGGCAACACGCGCAGGCGCAACCAGCCGGTACCTGAATCCCCAAAGACTTCAACCTGCTGACCGATCCTGGCCTTGCCGATGATCGGATAGATCGTCCCCGGCCCATCGCGCAGGTTCACGCGGGTTCCCGATATTTCGCGGATATCCTTGGCGGCCTCGACAGGCGCGGGCAGTTCAACCGTTGGCAGCTCGGCGTCGGTGGTGACCTGCTCGAGAGAGGCCAGACCCTGTTCCAGCGACGCAAGGGTCAGAGTGACGTTTTCGTCAGCGAACAACGAAGGGTTTGCCTTCAGGCCAGCCGCAACTTGCGACAACAGCGCTTTGGTTTCTGCTTCATCCAGCTCGGCGACGGGTTCAGTGACCGGTGCGACCGGCACCGAGGGCTTCACCGCAGCACGCGCGACCAACGTTTCCGCGGGCGCGGGTTCGATAGCTGGCTTTGAAGGTCTCGGGGCATTGGCAACACGCTCGGGCTCTGCGCTGCGGACCCCGCGCGGCTCAAAGTCGGGGCCTCCGCTCAACACGTAAAAAGTCCAGCCGAGTGCGGCGAAGGTAACAAGTACAAGGCGCGTCATGGCGCATCCCCCAATTCAATCGTAACAACAAAATAGGCAGCAATCATTCAATTGTTGGAATGGTAGCATAATAGAAGGGCAGAGTCGAAAATTCGGGGAAAACACCGACTTGCCTCCCCCTGTTGCAAAAAGCCCGACTTGTCCCCAGTAAAATACGCGTTGCTTGCTTTACCAAGGCGTCCTTGCGTCGTATCACATCATATATGAACGATACGATCGACGACCCCAACATGGAGGCCCCCGACCACGGGGGTGAGGTGGCAGAACCGCTGCGCCGCGCGATAGGCGAGCGTTATCTGACCTATGCGCTGTCCACCATCATGCATCGTGCCCTGCCGGATGCGCGGGACGGATTGAAGCCGGTGCACCGGCGAATCCTCTATGCGATGAGAGAGCTGCGACTCAGTGCAACCGGAGGTTTTCGCAAGTCCGCCAAGATTTCCGGCGACGTGATGGGCAATTACCATCCGCATGGCGACGCCGCGATTTACGATGCAATGGCGCGCCTGGCGCAGGACTTCAACGTGCGTTACCCGCTGGTCGACGGGCAGGGGAATTTCGGCAATATCGACGGCGACAACCCGGCGGCCTCGCGCTATACCGAGGCGCGGATGACCATCGTGGCCGAGGCGCTGCTTGAGGGTCTGAACGAAGACGCCGTGGATTTCCGCGACAACTATGATGGCACGCTGACCGAACCGGTGGTGTTGCCTGCGCAGTTTCCGAACCTGCTGGCCAACGGCGCCAGCGGTATCGCCGTCGGCATGGCGACCAACATCCCGCCGCACAACATCTCGGAACTTTGCGACGCCTGCCTGCACCTGATCAAGACGCCGGACGCGCGCGACGACACGCTGCTGAACTACGTCCCCGGACCGGATTTTCCGACCGGTGGCGTGATCGTCGAACCGCCCGAGAACATCGCCCAGGCCTATCGTACCGGGCGCGGCTCGTTCCGGCTGCGCTGCAAGTTCGAGGTCGAGGATCTGGGCCGCGGTCAGTGGCAGATCGTCGTTACCGAGATTCCCTATCAGGTTCAGAAGTCCAAGCTGATCGAAAAGATCGCGGAACTGATCCAGAGCAAGAAAATCCCGATCCTCGCGGATGTGCGCGACGAATCCGCCGATGACATCCGTCTGATCCTCGAACCACGCTCCAAGAATGTGGACCCCGAGGTGCTGATGGGCATGCTCTATCGCAACTCGGACCTCGAGGTGCGGTTCAGCCTGAACATGAACGTGCTGATCGACGGGGTGACGCCCAAGGTCTGCTCGATGAAAGAGGTGCTGCGCGCCTTCCTCGATCACCGGCAAGAGGTGCTGCTGCGCCGCTCGCGTCATCGCATGGCCAAGATCGACCACCGGCTGGAAGTATTGGAGGGCTTTATCGTTGCCTTCCTGAATCTGGACCGCGTGATCGATATCATTCGTTACGACGACGACCCCAAAGCCGCGCTGATGCGCGAGGATTGGGGCATTACCCATGTCCGCGCCACCAGCGAGGCCGACTATGTCTCGCCCAAGCCGGGCGAGGGCGAACTGTCGGAAGTTCAGGTCGACGCCATCCTCAACATGCGCCTGCGCAGCTTGCGCCGTCTGGAAGAGATGGAACTGGTTCGCGAACGCGACGCGCTGATGGAAGAACGCGCCGAACTCGAAGATCTGCTGGCCGATCCCGCCCTGCAATGGGCCAGGATTGCCGAGCAGTTGAGAGAGACGAAGAAGACCTTTGGCAAAGACTACGAAGGCGGTGCGCGTCGGACGCAGTTCGCCGAGGCCGGACAGATCGAGGAAGTTCCGCTTGAGGCGATGATCGACAAGGAACCGATCACGGTCGTCTGCTCTCAGATGGGCTGGATTCGCGCCATGACAGGCCATATCGACCTGAAGCGCGAGTTGAAGTTCAAGGACGGCGACGGCCCGCGTTTCATCTTCCACGCGGAAACGACCGACCGGTTGCTGGTCTTTGCCTCGAATGGCCGATTCTATACTGTCAGCGCAGCCAACCTGCCGGGTGGGCGCGGCATGGGCGAGCCTTTGCGCCTGATGGTGGATCTGCCCAACGAGGCGCAGATCATCGACATTCTGATCCACAAGCCGGGGCGCAAGCTTTTGGTGGCTTCGGACGCGGGCAACGGCTTTGTTGTGCCCGAAGATGACGTGCTGGCGCAGACGCGCAACGGCAAACAGGTGCTGAACGTCAAGGGTGACGAAACCGCGATGATCTGCAAGCCGGTTGACGGAGACCACGTCGCCGTGGTGTCGCAAAACGGAAAGTTCCTGGTTTTCCCAACCCAGGAACTGCCCGAGATGACGCGCGGAAAAGGCGTGCGTTTGCAAAAGTACAATATGGCGCGTGGCCGGCAGGGAACGCTCGAGCTGGATGGCGGTTTGTCGGATGTAACGACCTTCAACTGGGAAGAGGGCCTGAAATGGTCCATGGGCGGCGACAAGACCCGACATGAGGCGGATATGACGCAATGGCTGGCAAAACGGGCCAGCGTCGGGAAAAAACCGCCCTATGGCTTCCCGCGTGACTATAAGTTTTCGTGATCGCGCAGCAGCGCGGGTGAATTTCCGCCGATACGGCTTGGCACAACCCGTATCGGTGCGCTAGATCAATAAAAAACAGGCCTATCGAGACGAGACATGTTGCGCATTCTGACGCTGATCACCGGACTGGCCCTGATGGCCGCTTGCACACAGACACAGGTGTATGAGCCGCCTGAATCCCTCGGAGAATTCAAGCTTCGTGTGAATTATGCCTTTGCGGACAAGGCCGTTCAGGGACCTGTATCGCGGGACGCCACACCTGAAGAATGGACAAAAGCGATCCAGAACGCGGTTGATATTCGCTTGGGGCGTTACGACGGCTCGCAGGAATATGACGTCGGCATTAGTCTGGAGGGCTACATGCTGGCTCCGCCGGGGATCCCTGTGATTTACAATCCCAGAAGCACTGCGATTGTGCTGGTCAACGTCTATGACGTGAAGAAGAAAGAGTTTCTGGCCAAGGGGAAGCAATTCCAGGTGCTGGAAGACACCACCGGCGGAAGTGCATTAAAAGGGTCAGGGCACGAGCGCACTAAAGAAGAACAGATGAGCGGCCTGGCCCTCAAAATAGCCGACCGTGTCGAGGAATGGCTGGCTGAAGAACATGAAGAAAATGGCTGGTTTGACAAAAGGCCGGACCTGATCCAGCCGTTGGAATCTGTCGAGGTTACGCAAAATCCAACGTGATCGGCGCATTTCCCTCAGGATGTGCTTGATTTTCCCCTTTGAACCAAATATCTCGCGCGCGCAGATGTAACCACGGGACCAAGGGTCCCCCAAATCGCAAAAGGGCGCCTGAGGAATGGCAAAGGAAAAGTTTGAGCGTACAAAACCGCACGTCAACATCGGCACGATTGGCCACGTTGACCACGGCAAGAC
>NZ_JBXWNA010000009.1:0-119258 GCF_059610125.1 Ruegeria sp. YTSA144 | reverse complement strand
GCCAAGCCCGACTGGATGAGCCCCCGCATGGCCTGGCGCGCCATTCAGGCGGCGCTGCCGAAAGAGGCGATCATCAGTTCGGACATCGGCAACAACTGCGCCATCGGCAACGCCTATCCGTCCTTCGAGGCGGGCCGCAAATACCTGGCGCCGGGCCTGTTCGGCCCCTGCGGCTATGGCCTGCCGGCCATCGTCGGCGCCAAGATCGGCTGCCCGGACGTTCCGGTCGTGGGCTTTGCCGGTGATGGCGCCTTCGGCATCGCGGTGAACGAACTGACCGCGATCGGGCGTGAGGAATGGCCCGCCGTGACCCAGATCGTCTTCCGCAACTATCAGTGGGGCGCGGAAAAGCGCAACTCGACCCTGTGGTTCGACGACAACTTCGTGGGCACCGAGCTGGACACCAAAGTGTCTTACGCCGGTATTGCGCAGGCCTGTGGCCTGAAGGGCGTCGTGGCCCGCACCCAGGACGAGCTGACCGCGGCGCTGAACCAGGCGATCGAGGACCAGAAGAACGGCATCACCACGCTGATCGAGGCCCTGATCAACCAGGAGCTCGGCGAACCCTTCCGCCGCGACGCAATGAAAAAACCCGTCGCCGTCGCCGGAATCTCGGCCGACGACATGAAAGCTCAGGAAGCTTGATCAAAGGACGAGGCCAGAGCGTATGACAATGACACCCATTGAGCTGTTGCGTCAGTGCGCCCCGGCCTCGCGCCCTGTGATTTCGTTATGCGAAGGCAGTGATCCCCGCGTTGTCGCGGGGGCGCTGGCCGCCCAACAGGCCGGGCTGGCCGATGTCATTCTGGTCGGTCCACAAGCCGAAGTCGAAGCCGCCCTCAAAAACCAGAATGCCACTCGCTCTGACGGCGTCATGGTTCACGACCCGGCAACCTCGGACCTGACCGAGGAATTTGCCCAAACCTATTTTGAACTGCGCCAACACAAGGGCGTCGATGCAACCAAGGCCCGTGCCACCGTTGAAACACCGCCTGTCTATGCCGCCATGCTGGTACGCAGCGGGCGGGCCACTGGAACCGTAGGTGGTGCCGTTCACACGACCGGAGACATTGTACGCGCGGCCATTCAGGTGATCGGCATGGCCCCTGATGCCGGAATGGTATCGTCTTTTTTCCTGATGTACCCGCCGGAAAACGCTCAGCCCGGAGCGCGGGCAATGCTCTATTCGGACTGCGGTCTGGTCATCGATCCCAGCGCTGACGAGTTGAGCAAAATTGCCGTCGCCTCGGCCAAATCGGCGCGGGCACTACTGCGGGTTGACCCCAAGATCGCCATGCTCAGCTTCTCGACCAAGGGCAGCGCGAAGCATCCCGATGTCGACAAGGTGATCGAGGCCACAGAAACACTGCGCCGAATGTCCCCAAATCTCGAGGTCGACGGTGAGCTTCAGTTCGACGCGGCCTTCGTGCCCTCGGTCGGGGATCGCAAATCGCCCGGATCTTCGGTCGCCGGCCAAGCCAACGTGATGATCTTTCCCAATCTCGACGCGGGCAATATCGGCTACAAGATCACGCAACGACTGGGGGGTTACACCGCGATCGGCCCGGTTTTGCAGGGGTTGGCGCGACCCGCCAACGATCTGTCCCGCGGATGCAGCGCCGAAGATGTGACCCAGATGATCGCCGTGACCGCACTGCAAGCCATCAGGGAATAATGCCCATAACTCGCGTCGTTTTCAGAACGATGTTCTCTAATCGGAAGGAAAGTGACACAGTCCTCCCGACACAACCGACAGGACCCGCCAATGACCCATCAGCAGCCGATCCTTGAAACGTCTCCGAAAGTTTCGGACGAGGTCCGCAAAACCACCTGTTATATGTGCGCCTGCCGCTGCGGCATCAACGTTCACATGAAAGACGGCAAGGTCGCCTATATCGAAGGAAACCGGGATCACCCGGTAAACAAGGGTGTGCTCTGCGCCAAAGGCTCTGCCGGGATCATGCAGGTCAACGCACCCTCTCGCCTGCGCAAACCGCTGAAGCGTGTCGGCCCACGCGGCTCGGGTGAATTTCGCGAAATCGAATGGGACGAGGCGCTCAGCACTGCTGTGGGCTGGCTGAACGAGCTGCATGAAACCGCACCGCAAAAGCTGGCCTTTTTCACGGGCCGCGACCAGAGCCAGAGCTTCACCAGTTTCTGGGCCCAGAATTTCGGCACTCCGAACTATGCAGCCCATGGCGGCTTCTGCTCGGTCAATATGGCGGCCGGTGGCATTTACACGATGGGTGGCGCGTTTTGGGAGTTTGGACAACCCGACTGGGATCACACCAAACTGTTCATGCTGTTCGGCGTGGCCGAGGATCATGACAGCAACCCGATAAAAATGGGGATCGGCAAGATCAAGGCGCGCGGCGCACGGGTGATCGGAGTGAACCCGATCCGCTCGGGCTATAACGCTGTTGCCGATGACTGGGTCGGGATCACACCCGGCACAGATGGTCTGTTTATCCTATCGTTGATCCACGTGCTGATGAAAGCCGGCAAGATCGATCTGGATTACCTGAGCCGCTATACCAATGCGCCGGTTCTGGTGAATGCAAGCGAGGGTGCGGAAAAGGGCCTGTTCCTGCGCGACGAGGACGGCAAGCCGCTGGTAATTGATCGCAAGACGGGCAAGCCAACCGCATTCGACAAGCCCGGCGTGCGCCCGGACCTGTCGGCGACCTATGACAAGGACGGTGTGACGCACCGCCCCGTTTTCCACCTGATGGCCGAGAAATACCTCAGCGACGAACACGCGCCCGAGGCGGTGGCCGATCGCTGCGGCATCCCCGCCAAACGTATCCGGGCCATTGCCGCCGAAATCGCCAGGGTCGCTTTTGACGAGGCGATCGAACTGGATCAGGAATGGGTTGATTTTCGGGGCGAAAAGCACACCAAGATGATTGGTCGTCCCGTCAGCTTCCATGCCATGCGGGGCGTTTCGGCCCATGCCAACGGATTCCAGACCTGCCGCGCTTTGCACGTGCTTCAGATCCTGCTGGGAACAGTCGAGGTACCAGGCGGTTTCCGTTTCAAGCCACCCTATCCCAAACCGGTCGAAGCGCACCCGACGCCCCATGGCGACAGGCGTCCGGGACGCCCGCTGAACGGCCCGCATCTGGGCTTCCCCCGGGGTCCCGAAGACCTGCTGCTGGACGACTGCGGCACACCGCAACGCATCGACAAGGCGTTCACCTGGGAAAACCCGATGTCCGCGCATGGGTTGATGCATATGGTGATCTCGAACGCGGCTGCCGGTGATCCCTACAAGATCGACACGCTGTTCATGTATATGGCAAATATGTCGTGGAACTCCTCCATGAACACCAAAGGTGTGATGGAGATGCTGACGGCCAAGACCGAAGACGGCAATTACGTCATCCCGCGCATCATCTACTCCGATGCCTATTCTTCGGAAATGGTGGCTTATGCCGACTTGATCCTGCCCGACACCACCTATCTCGAGCGGCACGACTGTATCTCTCTGCTGGATCGCCCGATCTGCGAGGCCGACGCCGCAGCAGACGCCATTCGCTGGCCGGTGGTCGAACCCGACCGTGACGTGCGTGGCTTCCAGTCGGTTCTGATCGAACTGGCCAACCGCATGAGCCTGCCGGGTTTCACGAATGAGGACGGCAGCCCAAAGTGGAAAGACTACGCAGATTACATCGTCAACCACGAACGACGTCCCGGCATCGGCCCGCTGGCCGGCTTCCGGGGTTCGGACGGTGACAAGGAAGGCCGCGGCGAAGTCAATCCGGATCAACTGAACCGGTATATCGAAAACGGTGGGTTTTATGTGGCGCATATCCCGGAAGGCGCGGATTACTACAAGCCTTGGAACACCGCCTATCAGCACTGGGCTGTCGGGATGGGCATCTATGACAGCCCTCAACCGTATCTGTTCCAGCTCTATTCCGAACCGATGCGCCGTTTCCAGCTGGCTGCCGAAGGTTACGGTGACCGCCAGCCGCCCGAGCACCTGCGCCAGCGCATCAAGGACACCATGGATCCGCTGCCGATCTGGTACGAAACCGACCAGCGGGGCAATGAAGGCTTCACGGTCAACGCCCTGACCCAACGCCCAATGGCCATGTATCACAGTTGGGGTACACAGAACGCGTGGCTGCGCCAGTTGCACGGGCACAACCCGCTTTATGTCCCGACCAAACTGATGCGAGAACACAACCTGCAAGACGGAGACTGGGCAAAAGTCAGCTCCCCACACGGTGAGATCACCGTGCCTGTGATGGAGATGGCCGCGCTGAACGACAACACGGTCTGGACGTGGAACGCCATCGGCAAACGCAAAGGTGCCTGGGCTTTGCAGGACGACGCGCCAGAGGCGACCAAAGGTTTCCTGCTCAACCACCTGATTCACGAATTGCTGCCGTCCAAAGAAGATGGAATGCGCTGGGCCAATTCGGACCCGATCACAGGTCAGGCGGCATGGTTCGACCTGAAGGTCAAAATCGAAAAAACCGACGCGCCCGCCGATGCGCAAAGCCAGCCGAATTTCGACCCGATCAAATCTCCGGTCGGAACCGGCCCTGAGAACCTGGCCTGGAAGGTGGGCAAATGACCCGGATCCGCACTTCATCTGGCCAAAAATATCCCGGGGGTGAATTGAGCCGCAGGCTCAAGAGGGGGCTGGCCCCCTCACCTGCCCCCCAAAGCAGAGGTTCACTGACATGACCCAGCTACCTAACTCCACCGACCGCAAGATGGGTCTGGTCATCGACCTTGACACCTGTGTTGGCTGCCACGCCTGCGTTATTTCCTGTAAAGGCTGGAACACTGAAAACTACGGGGCCCCGCTTTCGGATCAGGACGCCTACGGTGCAAACCCTTCGGGCACCTTCCTCAACCGCGTGCATTCCTACGAAGTGCAACCTGCCGACGGGCACGCCCAGCTGATCCACTTCCCAAAATCCTGCCTGCATTGCGAAGACGCGCCCTGCGTTACCGTTTGCCCCACCGGCGCCAGCTACAAGAGGGTCGAGGATGGCATCGTATTGGTCAATGAAAGCGATTGTATCGGGTGCGGCCTGTGCGCCTGGTCCTGCCCTTACGGTGCGCGGGAACTGGATGTAGCCGAAGGCGTGATGAAGAAATGCACACTTTGTGTTGACCGCATCTACAACGAAAACCTCCCCGAAGTCGACCGTATCCCAGCCTGTGTTCGCACCTGCCCTGCGGGCGCAAGGCACTTTGGCGATCTGGGCGATCCTGACAGCGATGTCAGCCAGTTGGTTGCAGAACGAGGCGGGATGGACCTGATGCCGGAAATGGGCACCAAACCCGTCAACAAATACCTGCCCCCGCGCCCCAAGGACACCGTGGAAGACCAGATCGACATACTGGCCCCCCTGCTGGCACCCATCGCCGACGAGCCCAAAGGGTTCCTCGGCTGGCTCGACAAGACGTTGGAGAAACTCTGATGCATCCCGCACCATCCGTCATTCTGTTCACCACCCTGTCCGGTCTGGGATTCGGACTGCTGTTCTTTCTTGGTCTGGGGTTTCCGGCTGTCTCGGGTTGGGTGGCTTTTGTGTTCTTCGCCATTGCCTATGGTCTGGCCGTCGGCGGGCTTTTGGCCTCGACCTTCCACCTTGGCCATCCGGAACGGGCCTTGAAGGCCTTCACCCAATGGAAAACCAGCTGGCTCAGCCGTGAAGGCTGGTGTGCCGTACTCGCGCTGGTCATCATGGGACTCTATGCGATTGGCGTGGTGTTTCTGGACCAGCGTTGGGGTTTTCTGGGCTGGATCGGCGCAGGATTGTCGCTGGCGACCGTGTTCACGACCTCGATGATCTATACGCAACTCAAGACCATCCCACGCTGGAACATGAACCTGACACCCGCCATGTTCCTCAGCTTCAGCCTGACCGGCGGTGCCTTGCTGGCAGGTCAGACAAGCGCAGCTCTGCCGCTGCTGCTGATCGCGGCGCTGGTGCAGATACTGTACTGGCGCAAGGGAGATCAGGCGTTTGCATCATCGGGAACGGATCTGGGAACAGCCACAGGGCTTGGCACACGCGGTTCCGTCCGCGCCTTTGAGCCGCCCCATACCGGCACCAATTATCTGCTGCGAGAATTCGTTCACGTGGTCGGACGCAAACACGCCGAGAAACTGCGGCTGATCTCGTTCGTTCTGGCATTCGTGTTGCCGGTTCTGCTGTTGTTGCTGCCGTTCAATCACGTCTTCGCCCTGCTGGCCGTGGCCTCGCATCTGGCGGGCGTTGCAACGTCGCGCTGGCTGTTCTTTGCGCAGGCGGAACATGTCGTGGGGTTGTACTACGGCAAACGGTAGAGGGGGCGCTGCCCCCGCCGCGGCAAGCCGCGACTCCCCCGGGATATTTTTAGCCAGATGAAGTCTGGAAACATGGAAAAGAAAGGGCGGCGCTCAAGGTCAGAGGCCGCCCTTCGTCATATTCTGAAATACCGGTCAGATCAGGCCGGCATGGGCCATTGCGGCCTCGATGGCTTCCTTGGTGCTGGCTTCCAGCTCGGTCAGGGGTGAGCGGACTTCGGTGCTGCAAAGGCCCAGTTTGCTGAGTGCATATTTGGCACCGACAAGGCCCGGCTCGATAAAGATCGCCTCATGCAGCGGCATCAGTTTGTCCTGATACTCCAACGCCTTTGCATAATCTCCGGCCAGCGTGGCCTGCTGGAATTCGGCGCAGAGCCTAGGGGCCACGTTTGCAGTCACCGAGATGCAGCCAACACCGCCATGGGCATTGAACCCAAGGGCCGTGGCGTCTTCGCCGGACAGTTGGCAGAAATCTGCGCCACAGGCAGCGCGCTGCTGGCTGACACGGGCCAGGTCGCCTGTTGCATCCTTGACCCCGACGATACGGGGAAGCTTGGCCAGTTCACCCATTGTGGCAGGCGTCATATCAATGACTGAACGGCCCGGAATGTTGTAGATGATGATCGGGATATCCGCGGCCGCATGCAGCGCCTCGAAATGCGCGATCAGGCCGCGCTGAGTCGGTTTGTTGTAATACGGCGTAACGACCAGCGCCGCATCCGCCCCAACTTTTTCCGCAAATTGAACGAAGCGGACAGCTTCGACCGTGTTGTTCGACCCGGCACCGGCAATGACCGGAACGCGGCCCGCAGCGGTTTTGACGACCTCTTCGATCACCGTCTCATGCTCTTCGTGGCTGAGCGTCGGGCTTTCGCCGGTGGTTCCCACAGGCACCAGCCCGGTCGAGCCTTCGGATATCTGCCAATCCACCAGATGTTTGAGCGTCTTCAGGTCCAACTCGCCGTTGTTGAACGGGGTGACGAGGGCTGGCATCGAGCCTTTGAACATGACACGCTCCTTCAAGGTGCATTTTGCTGTTTTTGCGCCGCGGTCCCTCACGTTTCCAGCTTTGAGAGTTGATCCCGGCGACGCACGGTTTATCCTCACAGGCTCTATCCTCGGTTGGTTGGGAAATGCAAGGGATGACACGCTTTCTGGCACTGTTGACTGCTGTGATTCTGTATTCGGTGACTGCGCCGCATTCAGCGCGGGCAGATGCTGCGGCTGATTTGCGCGCCGGGCTTGACGAAATGCGCAAAGGCGACTGGAACGCCGCGTTGCACGTATCCGGCCAGCGAGGTTCCGTATCGCGTGATATCATCGTCTGGCACTGGCTGCGCGAGGGGTTCGGCAGCTCTGGCGACGTATTGGTGTTTCTCGAACGTCGGCCGGACTGGCCCGGTTTGGCGTGGCTGCGCCGCAAGAGCGAGCCCGTTTTCACCGGAGCCGATCCCGACAGAGCTCTGAAATTCTATGCCGCCATGCCGCCTCAGACAGCAGAGGGCGCGTTGAACTACGCCGTTGCCCTGAAAGCCAAGGGACGCATCGGAGAGGCGGAGGCCGACATTGTGACAGCCTGGCGCACCATGCCAATGGGTTCGGGCCTGCAAAAAAGCTATCTGGAGAACTTTGCCACATTGCTGAAACCGCATCACGCGGCGCGGTTGGACAGAATGCTGTGGGACGGTCATCTTGTAAGCGCCGGGCAGATGTTGCCTTTGGTCGGTCCGGTCGAACGCAAACTGGCCGAAGCGCGCATAGCATTGCAGAAACGCCAACCCGGTGTGGACGCCAAGGTGGCAGCAGTTCCCAAGTCGCTGGCGGATGCGCCCGGGCTGGCCTTCGATCGTTTTGTCTGGCGCGACAAGAAAGAACTGGATGACAGCGCCGTCGATCTGATGCTGGCACGCTCTACCGGGCCTGACGCCCTGGGTGAGCCCGACAAATGGGCCGAGGGACGGCGCCGTCTTGCACGGCTTGAGATGCGATCGGGCCGTGCGGCGCGCGCCTATGACGTGGCCGCCAATCATCACATGACCCCCGAAATGGGTTACGGCTATGCCGATCTTGAATGGCTGGCCGGTTTTCTGGCGCTTCGCAAACTGAATGATCCAGCCACCGCCGTTCGCCACTTCCAGAACTTTTCGGACGCCGTGAAATCTCCGATCTCGAAAGGCCGTGGTGGCTATTGGCTTGGGCGCGCTTACGCGGCACTGGGTGACGCGGACAAGGCGTATGACGCCTATGCGATGGGGGCCGACTACCAGACATCATTCTACGGTCTTTTGGCCGCAGAACGGATCGGACGACCGTTTGATTCGGAACTGGCCAATCCGCGGCGTGCGCCGCATTGGCGGCAGGCGGAGTTTGCCGATTCCAGCGTTTTGGAGGCCGGGTTGCTGTTGTTGAAAGCCGGAGAAGCAAACCTGTCCGAACGGTTCCTGACCCATCTGGTGGAAGGCCTTGATCCAGTGCAGGCCAGTCAGCTGGGCGATCTGGTGATTGAACTGAAACAGCCGCATCTGGCCGTGATGATCGCCAAACGGGCCGCGACCAACGGTACTGTCCTTCCTGCGGCCTATTACCCGGTCCACCCGGTGGCCGATATGCGATTGCCGATGGCCAAGGAAATGACACTGGCGATCGCGCGCCGCGAAAGCGAGTTCGACCCGGTCGTCGTCAGCGGTGCGGGCGCGCGCGGCCTGATGCAGGTAATGCCCGCCACGGCCAAGCTGGTCGCGGGCGAGCTGGGCATTCTCGGCGGCCATCAAACCGGGCGATTGACCACGGACTGGCAATACAACGCAAAGCTTGGGGCCAACTACCTTTCCGGTTTGGCAGCCGATTTCAACGGCAACGTTGTGATGATGGCGGCGGGGTATAATGCAGGGCCAAGGCGCCCGATCTCGTGGATGGAACGCTATGGTGACCCACGCACAGGCGAGGTTGATATCGTCGACTGGATCGAGACGATCCCGTTCAGCGAAACGCGAAACTACGTGATGCGCGTGACCGAAAGCCTGCCGGTCTACCGTGCGCGCCTGGGGCAACCCGCCCTTCCGATTCCTTTTTCGCAGGAACTGATCGGATCATCTCTGGCGGCGTTCGCGCCATAAGGTGAACAAACCTGCGGCTACGACGATGGTTGCGCCCGCCACGACTTCGGGGCGCAACGTTTCGCCAAAGATCGAAATACCCAGGATCGCGCTCCAAACCAGGTGGAAATATGCAAAGGGTTGAACCGCACTGGCTTCGGCCATCTCATAACACTTGATCAGCAGCCAGTGCCCGAACACCCCACTGACACAAAGCAGCGCCATCCAGAGCCAGTCGCTGCGCGCCATCGGCTCCCAGAACCACATGCCAAACACGGTCATCGCCACGGCCCCGGCGACACCGGTCCAGAAAAAGCTGGTCGCCGCGCTGTCCTGACGGGCGACATATCGCGTCAAAAGACCATAGATCGCAAACAGCAATGCGGAAATCAAAGGTATGACAGCCCACGGGTTAAAGACCCCGCCACCCGGTTGCAAAATGATCAGAACTCCGATGCATCCTACGCCGATCGCGACCCACCGCCGCCATCCGACCTTTTCACCCAGCACCGGCCCGCTCAGCGCGGCGACAAGCAAAGGATAGCAGATGAAAACCGCCATACTGTCGATCAGGCCAAGGACCGTAAAGCCGAACACCGCGATGCAGATCTCGGCCGCCAGCAGCACCCCCCGCACGATCTGCACACCCAACTGACTTGTCTTTGTGGCCGCCTTCAGCCCACCGGGGGCCCGCGCAGCCAGAGCGATGACGAAAGCTGCAAAGAACCAATAGCGGATCATGACCACCATGTAGGTGTTGTAGGTTCCGGCCAGATGGCGCGAGATACCGTCCTGCAAAGCAAAGACAATCGTCGCGCCCACCATCAATGCGATGCCCGCGCCCACATTGTTCTTTTGGGTCATACTTTGCGTGCCCGTGTCATGTGCCGCTTGCGGCCAAAGCCGGGCGTGCGGGTCACGTTGAAACCGGCACTTTCAAGCCCCCGGCGCACAAAACCCGCGGCCGTATACGTGGCCGCCGTCCCCCCCGTGACAGTGTGGTTTGCCACGTCCTGCATCAGGCCCACACCCCACAATTCAGGGTTCTTGGCCGGTGAAAACCCGTCGAGAAACCAGGCATCTGCCATTGCGTCCCAGTTCGGCAATGTCTTGCGCGCATCGCCGATCACCACCTCGAACTGAAGCGACTCCAATGTACATGTGCGTCCTGTCCAATGCGCCAGAAAACGGCTGCTCCACGGATGCAATTCAGGAAAGGACCCGAGCGCGCGTTGCATGTCTTCCGGCGCCATGGGAAAGGCTTCGAAACTGGTAAAGCGCAATGGCCCTTTTTGGCCGGATGCTTCCCATTCCGACCAGGCCGTCAGCAGGTTCAGGCCGGTGCCGAAACCCAACTCGGCAATGTGAAACCCCGGCGCAAACCGTGCAGGCAAATCATTTCCCGCCAGAAACACATGGCGCGTCTCTTCCAGCCCGTTCTGCAACGAGTAATATGGGTCGTCGAAGCGGTCCGAGACCGGGATCTGATCTTCGGTCCACGTCAATTTGGCGCGCTGGTCTGCCATCGGGGAATCCTGTAGCTAAGCGGCGCGACACTGAACAAGGAAAAGGGAATTGGCAATGGTCGATGTGACGGTTCGCGGCGCGGGAATTTTCGGCCTGTCCA
Organism: Ruegeria sp. YTSA144; assembly: GCF_059610125.1. Lineage (NCBI taxonomy): Bacteria > Pseudomonadati > Pseudomonadota > Alphaproteobacteria > Rhodobacterales > Roseobacteraceae > Ruegeria > Ruegeria sp. YTSA144. Next base: position 108,220 of record NZ_JBXWNA010000009.1, on the reverse strand, counting down.
TCGCCTGGATTTGTGCGCGACGCGGCGCAAACGTGCAGGTTGTCGATCCGTTCGGACCGGGCGCGGGGTCCAGCGGAGGTCTGGTCGGCGCGTTGGCCCCGCATGTGCCGGAAAACTGGAACGCCAAGAAAGCATTTCAGTTCGACAGCCTGATCATGGCTGAACCGTTCTGGCGGCAGGTCGAAGACACCGGCGGGGTTTCCCCCGGCTATGGCCGGCTGGGCCGCCTTCAGCCGATCCCGGACGCGCGTGGTCTGGAATTGGCCCGCCAGCGCGCAGGCACCGCAGATGAGCTTTGGCAAGGCCGCGCGGAATGGCGTGTCATGACCACGGCCCAAGCGGGTTCATGGTGCCCGCCCAGCCCCACAGGTTTTGTCATCCGGGATACGTTAACGGCACGGATGCACCCCCGGCGGGCCTGTGCCGCGCTGGTCGCAGCCCTGGAGGTCATGGGCGTCCACATTGTCAGTGAAGCCGAGGACAAGGGGCAGGTCATCCACGCCACCGGCCTTGCAGGATTGCAGGAATTGAACGACGCCTACGGCAAGACCGTCGGAAATGGTGTCAAAGGGCAGGCCGCCCTGTTGCGCTTCGACGCGGGGGAAGTGCCGCAACTGTTCGCCGACGCGATTCACATTGTCCCACATGCAGACGGAACACTTGCGGTCGGATCGACCTCGGAACGGGACTACGATGACCCGACCAGCACGGACGAAGCTCTGGACGACGTGATAGACCGCGCCACGCGCGTCCTGCCCCTGTTGCACGGGGCCGAGGTGATCGAACGCTGGGCCGGTGTGCGCCCTCGCAGCAAAAGCCGTGCGCCGATGTTGGGCGCGCATCCCCTGCATCAGGGGCAGTTCATCGCCAATGGCGGGTTCAAAATCGGGTTCGGCATGGCCCCCAAAATCGCCGAGGTCATGGCCGATCTTATGCTGGAAGACCGGGATAGGATCCCTGATGAGTTCCGGCCCGAAGCCTCATTGTGACTGTACGACAGCCTGCATGCATCGCCGCCCGTCAGGGCCGCGCACCCACATGTTTTCACCTCTCCGGCACAACTGGGCAGTTTCGAAATGCATCAACGGTGAAGTCGCACGGAACGAAAACGAGGCGAGCGGACCGCTCAGATCCACCGCGAACAAAATCAGAAGCTGCGCCAGAAGCGGCCCGTGCACGACCAGCCCGCCATATCCTTCCACATCGCGCGCATAGTCCAGATCATAGTGAATACGGTGGCCATTGAAGGTCAGGGCCGAGTATCGAAACAACAAGGTTGAATCGAACCCGACTTCGCGGAAATCGGTTTCATCGGTGCGCGCTCTGGGCGGTTGGGGCGTTTCAGCATCCGGCGCAGGATCTTCGCGATAGACGAGATCCTGCCACTCTGTCACGCGCAACTGACCGTTCTGCCAGATCTCGTGCCGCAAAGTGACAAAGCCCAACGGGCCGGACCGCCCCACCTTGGCGCTTTGGCTTTCAAGAACCGATTTTTTTTCGGCGGTGATCCCTGCGATCAGAGGAGCGTGAAAGGTCAACCGCCCCCCGGCCCACATTCTGCACGGCAACCCCATATCCGGGATCAGGCCCCCAACCTTGGGATGCCCATCCCGGCCCAATGCGGCAGCCGGTTGCGGGGTCCAGAAATAGAGCTGATGGAAGAAGGGCGGCAATTCCGAACCACTGGCGATCGTCGGCACAGCGCCCAGCGCCACCTGAAATGCGGCCGCGCGGGCCGGATCCAGAAGATCGGTCTGTCGCTCTTGCGTCATTTGCCTGACCCGCGTTCAGAACCCGGCCTGGGCCCTAAGTTTCTGCATCAAATCGTGCAATGACTTTTCATAGCGATCGGAACGCAGCCTTCCCTGATCGTCGAATTCGTTCGAACTGTTCGCCAGATGGATTTCGGGCCCTTGCAGGATGCGCGGCTGAAAGGGAACCATACAGGCCCGCAGGATCATCTGCGCCCGCTCCCCGCCCGCACGACCAGCAGCCGCCGACATTACCGCAACCGGTTTGTCGGCCCATGGATTGCCTTGCGTACGGCTGACCCAATCCAGCGCGTTCTTCAGAACACCCGATGGGCCCTTGTTGTACTCAGGTGTCGAGATGATCACCGCATCGGCCTGTGCGATCTGATTGGCCAACGTCTGAACCACTTCGGGAATCCCTTCGCCGTCTTCCAGATCACCATCGTAGAGGGGCAGGTTCAAATCCGCTTCGACAAAGCTCGCCGGATCGAACAACCGAGCCGCCTCGCGCAGAAGCTTACGGTTGGTCGCGTTCTGGCGCAGGGACCCGGACAGGCCAAGAAGGGTCGGTTGGGACATCAGGAAAGCTCCGTTTCTGTGTTTGTCGCAAGTTAGACCGAGTTCACCCTGATCCAAACCCCATTTGACGCACAGTCATTGCGCGAAGGGGGCCGCCCAAAGGGTGGCCCCGCTGTTCACAATACGCAGGGGTTACGCGTTTCCGCTGGGCACCACGACAATCTCGACACGCCGGTTTTGCGATTTTCCTTCGGGCGTCAGGTTGGACGCGACAGGGTTGTTTTCACCTTGCCCGATCGTGCGAATGCGGTTGTAGCTGACACCATTGGCCTGAAGGATATCGGCCACTGCGTTCGCGCGGCGTTCTGACAGGCCCTGATTGTAGGTTGCGTCTCCGTCGCTGTCAGTGTGCCCGATGATCTGCACGTTCGAATTCGGGTAGTTGACGAGGTTCTGGCCCACTTTCACCAGATCAGACCGCAGCGCCGGGCGTACGGTCGAACTGTCGGTGTCAAAGGTGATGTCATTCGGGACCGTCACAATCAGGCGATCCCCTGCGTTTACGATCGTAATTCCGTCATTTGCCAGCTGTTGACGCAGCTCCGCGGCCTGCTTGTCCAGTTGATTGCCGATCACTCCGCCCCCGGCAGCACCGATTGCGGCACCGGCCAGCGCACCCAGACCGGGGTTCGAGTTATTGGCAATCGCCCCGATACCAGCGCCAACCAGACCACCCAATACGGCGCCTTGTTTGGCGTTCTGGTTCGGGTCGTTTTGTACTGTCAGCGTGCCCGGATCGGTACAGGCCGCCAACACAAGGGCTGAACACAAGCCCGTGGCCACGAAAAACTTGGAAATCGTCATGATATCACCTTCTGCTCCAGCACCCGTTATTCGGGCATGCTTCGTTTTCCTCAGTATATCACTGTGCCGGCTTGGCGGCTCAAGCAACAATGCGGTGAGATCGGCGAATACCCGCCAAACGCGTATTCAAACCGTTTCAACGAACGCTTCTGCATTCTGCTGTTCCTGCCAGAGGTCGCGCAACGACCTGCTCTGTCCCGAAAAGCTTTCCTCCGTGCATTCGCTGGACCAGATACGGTCGGTGCGGAAATGGCGAAACCCGTTGCGCAGTTCGCACCAGCCTGCCAGCATCGTGCATTCGATGTGATAGATCAGCGCCACAGGGCGCACGACCCGGACCGTGCGTTCGCCTTCACCATCTTCATAGGTGATACGGATTTTCCGTTCTGCCCGAATGGCTTCGCGGTAATGTGCAATCGAAACACAACCCTTTTCCGGATCGTCCGCCGGAGCACCCCATGGGGCAACCTGCAACCAGTCAGCAGGGCAGTGCAGCGCGTCGATCTTTTGACATATTCGACTGGCAGCCCGTTGAAGATGGCTGTCTCCGGTGCGCGCCAACATGGACAGTCCAACCCACAAAGCCTCGACTTCCTCTGCGTCGAAATTGAGCGGCGGCAAGTCGTAACCGCGCCGCATAATGTAACCAACGCCCGCCTCACCTTCGATGGGCGTCCGTTGCGCCTGCAACTCGGCAATGTCCCGATAGACCGTGCGCACGGACACCTCCAACTTTGCGGCCAGTGCCTCTGCCGTGACCGGAGCGCCCGCAGCCCGCAGGATCTGGATGATTTCAAACAATCGGGTCGAACGGCGCATTGCATCCTCCTGTCACCATGCTGACACCCTAGCACACCCCACTGACAAGAGGGTGTCAGGAGAGATGGGTCAAATTGGAATGGCATCACGAAAAGGAGCACGAAAAATGCCATATCTCGACACCCATGTCATGATGACACTCAGGCTGGGGCAATGGTCTCAGGACCAAACCCTGCGCGCCTTCGAGATCGAGCGCGAAATCGCCATGGCCCGGCAGTGCAAGCAGCCCGTTTCAAAGAAACGATCAAGACGTTTTTCGCTGGGAAATCTGAAGATGCTCTGGACCAGCACGGCCTGAGATCAGAACTCGGGCCGGGCCCGGAACTTCATCGAAACCCCACCTTCCGGGTGTTTCAGGCGCAGTTCTTCCGAATGCAGCATCAATCTGGGGAAGCCCAGCGCATCGCCTGTTGCATAGAATGGATCGCCCAGGATCGGGTGGCCCAGAGCCTGCATATGAACACGAAGCTGATGAGACCGGCCCGTTTTGGGAAACAGACGCACACGCGTCGTATCGCCTTCGGTCTTCACGACACGCCAGTCCGTCACGGCAGGTTTGCCCGTCGCATGACAAACCATCTGTCTGGGCCGGTTGGGCCAGTCCACGATCAGAGGCAGATCAACGGTACCGGTCTTGGGTTCCAGATGCCCCCAGACACGGGCGATATAGGTTTTGCGGGTCTGACGCTGCTCGAATTGCATGCTCAGGTTGCGCTGCGCGTGCGGCGTTTGGGCAAAGACCATGACACCGGACGTGTCCCGGTCCAACCGGTGCACCAGCAGGGCTTGTGGAAATGCATCCTGCACCCGGGTCAAAAGACAATCGGACAGATGCGCCCCCCGCCCCGGAACGGAAAGCAGGCCCGAAGGTTTGTTCACCACGATCAGCTGTGCGTCTTCATGCAACACATCCAGCGGGGTTTGAGGGGGATCATAGGTTTCGCTCATGCAGGGGTGCCTATCCCAGCTCGTGACCTCCCGCAACGTCGTCCTTGCATGCCCGCCCATGTTCGGTGACCTTCTCCCCAAAAAAGCGGAGGAGATGCCATGCACCCGACAATAGAACGCATGCAAGAGGTTGTCGCGAAGGGCGATGAGGCCTTGATCCACGAACTTTTGGCCGAAGATGTGCAGTTCCTGCCACCAACCTACTACAGCACCTGGACAGGGCGCGCTCCGGTCGCGGCCGTTCTGGGGCATGTCGGGCAGGTGTTTTCAGATTTTCGGTATCGGCGCATCATGGGCGGCGGGAAAGACTGGGCATTGGAATTTCAATGCAAAGTCGGTGATCTGGATGGTATCGGTGTCGATCTGATTACGTTGAATGACGACGGGTTGATTCAGGTTTTCGAGGTCGTCATGCGCCCCTATAAAACGGTAGGTGCCTTGCGCGATGCCATGATGGCGCGGGTTATGACCGACGCCCGTTTTCTGGAATTCAAAAACGCGCTGAGCTGACAATGCCACGTTCATTGGCTGCCGATCAGATTTTGCGGGTGCCTTTGCTTCCGGTGCTTGCCGCGCAGGGCCTATCGGTGCGACGGAACGCTCAGCTGCTGCCGGAACCGACTGGCCCGCGCGAGGGCCGCACAGGGCGCGGGCCGCGCCTGCGGCTTCTGATCACCGGTGACAGCTCGGCAGCCGGAGTGGGCGCGGGCACGCAGGATCAGGCGTTATCCGGACATCTGGTCAACCGTCTGGCAAGGCACTACGCGGTCGAATGGCAGTTGGAAGCGACAACCGGGCACACCACCCAGGATACGATTGACCGCCTGTCGCAGATAAATGGCGAATTCGATGCTGTCGTTACGGCACTCGGGGTCAATGATGTCACCCGGGCTGTAACACGCCAGCAATTTGCGCACCGCCAGACCCGTCTCATCCGCTTGCTTTCCGAAGACCTGGGCGCTCGGCGCATCGTCGTCACCGCTGTCCCGCAGATGAACAGGTTTCCGGCCCTGCCACAGCCACTGGCCTGGGTACTAGGATGCCAATCCGCGCGCCTGGACCAGGGGCTGCAAGAGGTTGTCGCTGCTTTTCCGCATGTTCAACACCTGCCCCTCGATCTGCCGGACGACCCGGCATTGGCTGCACCGGATGGCTATCATCCCAGCCCCCGGGCGTATGCGCTTTGGGCGGATGCAGCCGCGCGTCTGTTGCTTCAGGCCTGACCGCGCGCCTGCCGGATCATAGGGATCGAGTAAACGACCAGAGCCGCCCAGATCAATGGGAACGCAATCATCCGGCCGGTGTCTATCTTCTCACCGAACAGGGTTATTGCTGTAATGAAAATCATGGTCGGCGCGATGTATTGCAGAATGCCCATCGTGGACAGACGCACCAGTTTGGCGCCATTTGCGTAAACCAGCAACGGCACCGCCGTCACAACCCCTGCACAGGACAGCAACAAGGTGTCCGACATCGCCACGCCGAAATGTCCTGTGCCCTGCACACCCAAAAAGGTGACATAGACCAGTGCCGGAATCAAAAGGATCAGGACCTCGAGCAGGAAACCCTGGTTCGGCCCAATCGGCAACGAGCGCTTGAAGAACGCGTAGAACCCCCAGCTGACCATCAAGCCAAGAGCGGCCCAAGGCAAACGACCGGCTTCCACCACAAGTACCACCACACCGATCGCAGCCAATCCAACCGCGAACAATTGTGTCCGTGTCAGGGGTTCCCTCAACAGGATTGCCCCCAGCGCAATACTGAACAGAGGGTTGATGTAATATCCCAGCGCTGCATCCAATGCGTTGCCCGTGGAAATGGCCCATACGTAAATCGCCCAGTTCACGGAAATAAGCGCAGCGGTCAAAGCGGCCATGCCCAACATCTTCGGGTTGCCAAGCGCGGCCTTCAGATCCCGGGTTCGGCCCAGGACAACCAGCAACAACCCGGCCACGGGCACTGACCAGATAACACGGTGCGCCACAACCTCGACCGCGCCCATATGATCCAGCGCTTTCATGTACAGAGGCAAAAACCCCCACAGGACATAGGCCGTGACTGCCAGCGCAAGCCCCTTTGGTGTGTCCGTGTTCTGTGAAGGTAGAAGCGTGTCTGCCACATCGGGTCTCCGGTTGATACCGGTTCGGTTTAAGGCAGAAATGAACGGGTTGAAAACTCTGAAAACAGTGAAGTGTCACATAACGATGTTTGATGAGTTGTCAGACCACGCTTTTCAGGTGAGGTCTGAAATGCGAGGCTCTGCCTCGCGCTCCGGGATATTTGTGGCCAGATGAACAAGGGGCACCAATCTTCATCTGGCCGAAAATATCCCGGGGGAGTCGCCGAAGGCGGCGGGGGCAGAGCCCCCACCGAACCCCGTGGTCACACCTTGATCCGTTCGGATTTCGGGTCATACATCGGCTTGAGCGACGCCTCGGCCCGGACTTTCGTGCCACAAACGTCGATCTCGTAAGTCGAGGCCAGAACGTCCGCAGCCTTCTCCCCTTCGCAGGGCACGTAACCCAAACCGATGGCGCCTCCCAGCGTGTGGCCATAGTTGCCCGAGCTGAGATAGCCCACATACTCGCCATCGCGGATGATCGGTTCATTGTGGAACAGCAGCGGCTCGGGATCGGTCAGGCGGAATTGCACAAGGCGCGATTTCGGCCCGCTTTCCTTGCGCGCGATCACCGCCTCGCGGCCGATGAAGTCGCAGCCCTTGTCCACCTTGACGGCAAAGCCCAGCCCGGCATCCACCACGTGATCCTCGCAGGTGATGTCATGGCCGAAATGGCGGAAGCCCTTTTCGATCCGGCAGCTGTCCATCATGTGCATGCCACAGAGTTTCAGCCCCATGCCCTGCCCCGCATCGTGCAGCGTTTCAAAGACGTGGCCCGCCATGTCGGAAGAGACATAGATCTCCCATCCAAGCTCGCCCACATAGGTGACACGGTGGGCGCGGGCGAGGCCCATGCCGATCTCGATTTCCTGCGCGGTGCCGAAGGGGTTTGCCGCATTGGTGAAATCGTTTGGCGAAACCTTTTCCAGCAAGGCCCGCGCATTCGGACCCATCACCGCCAGAACGCCTTCACCCGCCGTGACATCGGTGATGACCACGTTGAAATCGCCCGAATGACGCATCATCCAGGTCTGATCCGCCAGCCGCGTCGCTGCCGGGGTGACCACCAAATAGGACGTCTCGGTAAGACGTGTCACGGTGACATCCGCCTCGATTCCGCCGGAACGGTTCAGAAACTGCGTGTAGACGATCTTGCCGTTGGGCACCGCGTAGTCGCCGCCACCGATAAAGTTCATGAACTTCTGGGCATCGGGGCCTTCGACGCGGATCTTGCCGAACGAGGACATGTCATACATGCCCACGTTCTCGCGCACCGCGCGGTGTTCGGCGGCCGAGTTCTCGAACCAGTTCTGGCGCTTCCAGCTATAGTTGTATTCGCGCTCTTGCCCTTCATTGGCGAACCAGTTGGCGCGCTCCCACCCGGCCAGTTCGCCCATCACGGCCCCGTGTTCTTTCAGGTGGTGGTGGAACGGCGTCCGGCGCACGCCGCGCGCCGTGGCTTTCTGGCGATAGGGGTAGTGGTCGGCATAGAGCAGGCCCAGCGTCTCCTTGGACCGTTCGAACAGGTATTTCCTGTTGCCTTGGAAGGGTTGCATCCGGCTGATGTCCACATCGCCCAGGTCAAAGGGTTTTTCACCCGAATCCATCCATTCGGCCAGCGCCATGCCCGCACCCCCTGCCGATTGAATGCCAATCGAGTTGAACCCGGCGGCAACCCAGACATTGTCCATCTCAGGCGCCAGACCCAGATGATAGGCATCATCAGGCGTAAAGCTCTCGGGGCCGTTGAAGAAGGTGTGGATACCGGCCTCGGCCAGCATCGGCATCCGTTCGCAGGCGGCTTCGAGGATCGGTTCAAAATGGTCGAAATCCTCGGGCAGCTGGTCGAATTCGAACGTGTCCGGGATGCCATTCATCGCCCAGGGCTTGGCGTTGGGTTCAAACGCACCCAGAAGGATTTTTCCGGCATCCTCCTTGTAATAGGCGCATTCATCCGGCACCCGCAGCACCGGCAGCTGGGTCAGGCCGTCGATGTTTTCGGTCACGATATAGAAGTGTTCGCAGGCATGCAGCGGGACGTTCACGCCGGCCATTCGGCCAACTTCGTGGCCCCACATGCCCGCGCAGTTCACCACCATGTCGCATTCGATATGACCCGAGGCGCTGCCGTCATCGGCCACCCAATCGACGCCGGTCACGCGGCGGCCCTGTTTGACGATGTCGGTGACCTTTACCCTCTCTTTCACCACGCCTCCGCGCTGGCGGGCGCCCTTGGCCAGGGCCAGCGCAATATTGGCGGGATCACCCTGCCCATCCAACGGCAGATAGACGGCACCTTTGACGCCCTCGAGATTGATGTGCGGATACAGCTCCTGCACGCGCTCATTCGAGATTTCTTCGACCTCGACACCAAACGCCCGCGCCATCGCAGCCTGACGATAGATTTCTTCTTTGCGTTCCTCGGTCAGCGCCACGGTGATCGACCCGCAGCGCTTGAAGCCGGTGGCGACGCCGGTTTCCTCTTCCAGCGAGCCATACAGCTCCTGACTGTACTTCGCCAGCTTGGTCATGTTTGCGGTGGCGCGCAGCTGCGCAATCAGACCCGCCGCATGCCAGGTGGTGCCACTGGTCAGTTGCTTTCGTTCAAGCAACACGACGTCCTTCCAACCCTTTTTGGTCAAATGATACGCGACCGAACATCCGATGACGCCACCGCCGATGATGACCGCTCGGGCCTTGCTGGGAAGATCAACCATCCTGAAATCTCCGCTGTGTCAGGTTTGGCATAGGTTGCCATGGAAGATCGACAATAAATGCACCAAAAGCGTCACATAATCCGCAGTTTTCACCGATGTGAAGCCGCGCGCTTTTGCCGACGTACGACAAAAGGCGTTACCCCGAAGAAGCTTTTGTACACAGACGAAAAACCGTTCGGGAAACCACAGGCCATTCCAATTTCGCGAACGCTCATCGTGGTGTTCAGCAACAGGTTATTTGCCTTGGCCAGTCGCATTTCCCGGTAGAACCCGTTGGGAGTGGTTCCAAAAAAGGTTTTGAACTTACGCTCGAGGGACCGGTTCGACAGGTGCAGCGATTCGACAATCTGATTGATCGGCAGGGGGTCTTCGATATTGGCCTGCATGAGCTTTATGCACTGATCCAGCTTCGAATCGCCTGTCGCGGTCAACTTGGCGCCCGAAAATGGCTGCATCGAAGCGAAATCGCGGATGTTCTCATGCAGCATGATGTCGGCCACGGTCATCTTCGCCGGTCCCGAGACATGACGCCCGATCACTGCCAAGGCGATATCCGTTGTTGCCTCCATCCCGGCACATGTCACCACTGCGCCCTGTTCGGTTGCGATCGACAGTTTGGCTTCGAACCGGGCTCCGCGTTCCCGCAGGAACGATGCGTTTTCCCAATGGGTTGCCAGGTCGGCTGTTCCCTGCTCGTCGATATAGCGGCTGGCGGCTTCGGCCAGCAGGAACACCTTGGCGCCCCGGAAGGTATAGTCCGACACCACCCGCCCCAACGACAAATCCGGATGATCCGGATCTGAATTGCCGATTACGAACAGGTAGTCCGCCTTGGGCTGAGGCGGCACCGCTTCTGTTTGAACCACGGCGTCACTGCTGCTGGCGATCGGGCCACCTTTGAGCGAGCGATAGGTGAAGGTGAACGGAGGGCTTGGGCATACACGGTTGGCCAGCCTCAACACCTCGACCAAAGACGCCAGTTCCAGCAGCACGAAACCCGGCGCGACAAGGATGTCGAAATGCCGTATGGCCTGTTTTGGAGCGTCAGAAGTAGGTTTTGCCGCCATTTTCTTCAAACGATGTTATGACCGGCGGCCCGCACCCGGTTCGCCAGTTCTTCGATATGATCCGGCCCGATTTCGCAGCACCCGCCAACAATCGTTGCCCCCTGATCGATCCACCGCATCACCTGATCCGCATAAGCCCCGGGGCCAAGGTCATGCCGTTCTTGCAGGGCATCCACGGTCGGCGCATCCTGAAGGAAGCCATCCGAAATATGCGTAAAACCATTGGCGTAGGCCCCGTATGGCCGATTCATGCCGGACAGAACCTCCAGCGCCGCCGGGATCGCTTCGGGGCGCGAACAGTTGATCAACACGGCATCGGGCGAAAACTCTTCCACCAGCGGAGCAATGTCCGCCAACGCTTCGCCGGACCTGAGAAGGCTGCCATCGTCATCATTGACCGACAGGGACAGCCAAACCGGTTTTCCGCATCCGGCCGTGCCGCGCAAAGCGCCCTCGGCTTCCTGTATCGAAGACACGGTCTCGATCAGAAACAGATCGACCCGCGCGGCCATCATGGCCACAAGTTCGGCGAACTTTTCAGCCGCGTCCGCCGGATCCGGGTTCAGATCGGGTCGATAAGATGCCAGCAACGGCCCCAATGCACCCGCGATCCGGCCCTCGGTTTCCGCGCGGGCACGTTCCGCCTGTGTCAGGGCAGTGTCGATCAGGGTGGGCATCTGATCCTCCATCCCCACCCGCACCAGACGAGAGCGATGCACGGCATAAGTATTGGTTGTCGCGACCGTCGCACCCCGGCGGAAATAGTCGCGGTGTACTTCCGCGACCAAATCGGGGTGATCGATCATCACGCGCGTCGACCACAGCGGTGTCGCCCGGTCGCCACTGCGTTTTACCAGTTCCTGCCCGATAGAGCCGTCCAAAAGGGTGATATCTGCCATGTCGTTACTCCTCAGGGCACCAATACCAGTTTTCCCGGAAGGGTCTTCGATTGAAAGTCAGCCTGTGCAACGCCAATATCCTTCAACGGATAGGTCCGGGAAACCAGCGGCTTGATCCGTCCGGTATTCACCAGTTCCACAAGACGGGCAAAGACTTCGGGTGCCTGGTGCGTGCACCCATGTATGGTGATGTCGCGCAGATATATGTCCCGCAGATCAGCTTCGACAATCGGGCCCGCTATCGCCCCCGAAACGGCGTAATGCCCGCCGGGTTTCAGGGAAAGGATCAGCGATGGCCAAGCCGGGCCACCCACAACGTCTATCACCACATCGAACATATCTTGCGGCAGCGGGTCGTTCCGGTCAAACGTGTTCTCTGCCCCCTGGGATTTCACGATCTCGGCTTTCGCGCCAGCTGTTACAGCCCAAACCGACGCCCCGCGCAGCGCAGCGAGTTGCACCGCCGCCAGCCCGACGCCACCCGAAGCACCGGTAATCAGCACCTTGTGCCCGGCAGTCACGCCTGCGCGGGTCAGCAGGTTTTCCGCCGTGCCAAAGGCGCAAGGAATGGCTGCGATTTCCACATCCGAAAGGGGCGAGGCGCTGACGTCATAGAGATCATCGGCTTCAACCAGGCAGTACTGCGCAAAAGCCCCGTCGATCTCGGAACCCAGCGCAATGAAGCCCTGCGGGTTTCCCGGACGCGGGCGCGGCAGGTTTATCGGACAGGTCACGCGCTGCCCCGGTTTGAAGGCAACACCCGGCCCAACCTGTTCCACGATGCCGCACAGATCGCCGCCCTGAATGCGGGGAAAGTGCAATGCACCGCCCCAACCACCCGCTTCGACCTCTTGGTCAACCGCATCCGTCGCGCCGGTGACGTCCGAGGAATACCAACCGACACGCGTGTTGATATCCGTGTTGTTCACGCCTGCGGCGGCGACCCGAACAAGAACTTGTCCTGCCCCGGGTTCAGGAACCGGAATATCATCACGCCATTCCAGAACCTCGGGTCCACCGTGACCGGTCAGGTAGACGCCCGACATGGTATTGGGAATCGTCATCTCAGACCTCACCATCAGAATGTTACGGACCGTGGCTCGTGATCCTCAGCCCACATCAACGCGATCCACCATCAACAAAGAAACCAACCCCGCCTTCGGAAAACAGAAAACCTCGGCATGGCTGTTGTGGCGATGAAGGCCAAGCGTACAGCTGGCCTTCACGTTGTCTTCCATCAAGGTGTAGGCCCCGCGCGTGCCCCGACCGGAAACCTTAACGAAGGTATGGTCGTTTTCCCAGTCAAAGTTGGGACCCTCACCGGGTTCCAGCCTGGAATATTGCGGACGCATGGGGGCCTCCTTAGGTCAGGCGCGCAGCCGCTCATTTGCGGGATCCCACAGCGGCTGATCCTGCTGCACCACGGCGCGGCACTTCTGGCCGTAGATTTCCACCTCGAGCTCGGTACCGGGGTTTGCATGTTCTGACTTGATCATGCCCAGCGCGATGGATTTGCCGACACGGTACCCCCATGCGCCCGAAGTGGTCTCGCCCACGATCTGATCGCCCTGCCAGATGCACGACATGTAAGGCGCATCGCAATCACCTGCATCGACAGTCAGGGTGACGAACGACTTCTTCACGCCCTGCTGCTTTTCGTTCAGGATGGCGGCCTTTCCGGGGAAGTCCTGCGGCTTGTCCAGTTTGACAAACCGCTCCAAGCCCGCTTCCAGCAGCGAGTAGTCGGTGCTGAGGTCGCCCTTCCACGCGCGGTATCCCTTTTCGATGCGCAGTGAGTTCAGCGCATACATGCCGAACGGCTTGGCCCCGGCGGCAAGGATCGCGTCATAGATCGCGGGCATGTGCTCGTTCAGCGCATGCACCTCCCAGCCCAGTTCACCGGCGAAGGACACGCGGATCAGGTGGGCGGGTTGCCCGGCCACGGTGGCCGCCTGATGGGTCAGCCAGCCGGCCGAGAGGTCTGCATCGGTCAGGCCCGACAGGATCTCGCGCGATTTCGGCCCGGTCACGATCAGCGTGTCGCGAGTGGTGGTCACGTCCTCGACGGTGACGCCCGCGGGCATCGCGTTCCTCAGGATGTCGCGGTCGTGCCATTGCGCGGTGGCGGCGGTGATCATCACGAAATCATCCTCGCCCAGGCGCATGCAGGACATCTCGGTCAGGATGCGGCCACGGTCGTCGGCGATGTAGACCAGGTTGATCCGCCCCTCCTTGGGCAGGCCACCGGTGACCAGCCCGCGCAGCGCCTCGGCGGCGCCTTCGCCCTTGACGATGAAGCGCGAGAAGCCCGGCAGGTCGAGCACGCCGCAATGGTCGCGCACGGCCTCGCATTCTTCCTTGATCCGCTGCTCCCACGGGCCGGACCGGCCCCAGGTGTGGGTGCCTTCCTCGGAGGTATCGTCGCCCGGCTGCGCGAACCAGTTGGCGCGCTCCCAGCCGTTGTAGACGCCCATGACGCCGCCCAGTTCCCTGACCTTGGCATGCACCGGCGACAGTTTCTTGTCGCGCGCGGCGGGCCATTCATGATGCGGGAAGTGCATGGCGTATTCGTTGCCGTAGACCTCCATGCCCTTTTGATTGCAGTAATCCTGATCGGTGTAGTCGGTATAGCGGCGGGGATCGACGGCCCACATGTCCCATTCGGTGGCGCCATCCACGATCCATTCGGCCAGCACCTTGCCCGCGCCGCCGCCCTGGGCGATACCGAAGGTGAAGGTATGTGCCTCGAAGGCGTTCTTGACGCCCGGCATCGGGCCGATCAGCGGCAGGCCGTCGGGCGCATAGGGGATCGGCCCGTTGATCACGCGGCCCACGCCCGAGGTCGCCATCAGCGGCACCCGCTCCATCGCGTCGGTGACGATGTCCTCGATGCGGTCCAGATCATCGTTCCAAAGCTGGAAGCTGAAATCCTCGGGCATCGGGTCATCCTCGGTCATCCAATGGCCCTTGCAGTTGGGCTCGTAGGGGCCGAGATTGAAGCCGTTCTTTTCCTGCCGCAGGTAGTACGAGACGTCTACATCGCGCAGCAGCGGCAGCTTCCTGCCGCCGTTCTTCTTGGACCATTCTTCAACTTCCGGCACTTCGTCGGTCAGCAGATACTGGTGGCTCATGACCATCGCCGGCACGGTGCGGCCGCCATAGGGTTTGAACCACTCGCCGACGCGTTGCGCATAGTATCCGGCAGCGTTGACGACATAGTCGCAGTCGATGTCACCCTTCTCGGTGTGGACGGTCCAGGTGCCGTCGTCATGCTGGGTGACGCCGGTGGCGGGGCAGAACCGGATGATCTTCTGCCCCATGTCACGCGCACCCTTGGCCAGCGCCTGGGTCAGCTGCGCGGGGTCGATATCGCCATCGGTCGGGTCATACAGAACACCCTCAAGATCATGAGTTTCCAGGAACGGGTAGCGTTCCTTGGCCTGCTCCGGCGTCCACATTTCCATCGGGATTCCCTGATAGCGGCCCATCGACATGGCCCGCTGGAACTCCTGCATCCGCTCTTTGCTGTGCGCCAGACGGATCGAGCCGGACACGTGGTAGTTCATCGGATAGTCGACCTCTTCACCCAGACGCGAATACAGCTCGGTCGAATACCGCTGCATGTTCATGATCGCCCACGAGGTCGAGAAGGTCGGCACGTTGCCCGCCGCGTGCCAGGTCGAACCTGCGGTCAGTTCATTCTTTTCCAGCAGAACGCAGTCGGTCCAGCCTTTCTTGGCCAGATGATACAGCGAGGAAGCCCCCACCACACCGCCACCGATAATGACCACGCGGGCTTTTGTCGGAAAATCACTCATGTGTCTTGGTCCCTGTTACTGTGCCCGTTGGGGCAGATCGTCCGTGATGTCGTAATAGTCGCCCTTGTCAGCCACAAAGATGTGCTTCGAGAGCTTTAGGCCCGTGGGGGCATCGAATGCGCCCATGGAAATCGAAATCGTGTCCTCTTGGTTGTGTTGCCAGAAGAGAAACGAGCCACATTTGCTGCAAAACCCGCGCCGTGCGGTGTCTGACGCGTGAAACCAGTTCAGCGTGTCGCGGGCCGAGAAACTCAGGTTGTCCTGATGGGTCGTGGTCGAGGCCCAGACATGGCCGGATTGCTTTCGGCACTGCCCGCAATGGCAGACCGAAGGCGGAGAAAGGTCTCCGTCGATGGTGAAAGCAACTGAACCGCAAAGGCAGGACCCGCTGTACATAAGACTACCCCCTTGCCGCAGGCGCGGTGCTGGTTCCCAACAACACGCCGTAGATTATGAAACAGGCCGCCATCACCCGGCGCACCCAGATATTGAACACCGCGCCCAGCGCCGCCTTGCCCATCAAGGCGCCCAACACGGTGAAACCGGTATAGCTGAGCGTGGTGATGATCAGCGCGGTTGGCATGATCACGACCATCTGCTGCCAGATTGGAACCTCGGGCTGAACGAATTGCGAGAACGCCGCGAGATATCCGGCGACACTTTTGGGGTTGATCGTGGCCACTGCCAGCGCGTGCAAATAAACGTGCCGGGCCGGGCGCTCTGAAACCGGTGCGGGCTTTGTTGCGTTCATCCACCCCCGCACGCCCAGCCAGATCAGAAAGCCCGCTCCGACCAGCTTGGCCATGAAGAAACCGGTCGGAGAAGCGGCAATCAGGGCTGTGACGCCCAGCGCGGACAGGATCAAAAACATGCTGGCCTGTGTCAGGATGGCCAATACACCCATCATCGCCTTTGGAAATGGCAGGCTCATCCCGTTCGAGATGCAGTTGACCGCGTTCGGCCCCGGAGTGGTGACGAATACCACCCAGAACAGCGCGAATATGGTCCAGGCCTCGAAGCTCATCAGTACACCGGCGGAGCAATGACCCAGATGGCCACGGCAGGCTCATCATAGGGGTTGGCCCATTGATAAGGTTCGTGTTTGATCCGAAAGCTGTCACCAGGCCCCACCAGGAAGTCACGCGCCCCGATCGTCAGGTTCAATCGACCCGAGATCATATAGCCCACTTCCTGCGTCGGGCGATTGGCTGGCGTCTGCATCCGTGAATGTGGCTCGAAAGTGGAATGCACCATCTCGAAATCATCGGTCAGATCCGGCGACAGCAACTCTTCGATCAGCCCTTCTTCGCCCGACCCCATCGGGCGACGCGACCCGGCGCGCACAACGTAGCCCTGTTCGTCTGCGGGGGCAGCGGAATGCGCAAACAGCATCGACATTGGCACGCCGAGGCATTCGGCAATCTGGCGCAGGTCCGAGATTGAAGGCTCGGACAAATCGCGCTCAACCTGGCTCAACCAACCGACAGAGCGATCCAGCCGAGTTGCAATCTCGGTCAGGGTCAACCCTCGGGCCTTGCGCAAGGCCCTCAGGTCAGCACCAAGGGTCGCGCTTTGGGGGGCTTGGCTGTTCACAGGCCGCTCCGAATCTCATGAAATTCTTCCTTCGTTTTTCACGATGAAGCAAGACGGTGAAATTTCCAAGCGTTTTTTCACGCCCGGTTTCAATGGGGCGTTGGTCATCACTTCGTACCGACAACAGAATTGAGGACCAGCAGGCACGGAGGCCCTTGAAACATCAGAAAAACCGCAGGTACGCAGCAGCCGGATATCAGTGTTTGCCGTACAAGGGCTTCATTTCAAAAAGACAGCACATATCGTTCCCCCGTCGCGCTGCGGCGACATGGGAAATCCTTGGCAACAGAGACAGGTCTTGAATGAGCGTGAACCGTGCAAAGCCCGCCCGGGATTAGAATTGAAGACCGGCAAAAACCTTCACTTCATCCAACACATGTTGAGGCCAACGACGGGTGAAACTGTCAGCAATCGTTTCACGCTTTTCCGGCTCAAGCCCGGCGAGCAAGCTGGGAAAGCGGCGGCGGTTTCTGGGCAGCGTCCACATTTCGATGTCATTTTCAAAACAGTAGCGGGCAAAACGCACATCGACAAACTTCTCGCTGCCCTCCATGTAATCCAGTGCTGGGAACAGCGACCCGGACAACATGACGGTTCCGGTTCCCAGCTGGTGCACCCTGGTCGAGTAGGTCAGCCGTTGGTTCATACGCAACAACGTGCGCTGCCGTATGGACTTGGGCGTCGGGTTTGTAAATGTCGTGGCGTGATAACCGAAGACGCGCTTTTCCAGCCCGACGCCCCGCGCCCGGCGTATGGTCTGACGGACATAGTTGTCCGCATATTCGATATCATCGTCGACCAGAAAAACGGTGTCTTCCGGATCAGGTTGAAAAATGAACTTGCCAACATCCTTGTAATCCCGGTCGGGAATCACGGCGGTGACGTTGTCGAACTCGCCCAGAAAATCGGGAACTTTCTGGTATTCGTTCAGGCAGATGAAAACTCTGTCGACCTGATGCGCGATGCTTGCCACCGAATGGGGCAATACGCCGATGCGATCCGGGAATGTCGCCATATGGGCGCGTCTGATCCCTTTTGGAGGCGCTTCATCCGCGACCGTCGGATTGATGTCAGACTCTTGCATCCCTGAGAAACACCCCAAAACGAAACTTCGCTATGGATTTTGATAGGAGATCGTTTCCAAGCCTGCAAGACGAAGTCAGACGGGCCGTTCAATCCCTCGGGAATCCCTCGGGTTGATGCACATCCGCAACGACCGCAGCGGTCAGTGCCTCGCAAACACGGCAGTCAGAATGCCTTCCAGGTTTTGCGCATCCTGTTGCGTGAAAGCATCCGGCTGGTCGCTGTCAATGTCAAAAACGGCGATGACTTTTCCCGACGAATCCCGCACTGGCAGAACCAGTTCGGACCGGGTTGAGCTGGCGCAGGCGATGTGACCCGGAAATGCATCGACATCCGGCACCAGCTGCGTTTCGCCCGTTCTTGCGGCAGCACCGCAGACGCCCCGTTCAAACGGGATGACCAAACACCCATGCCCACCCTGATAGGGGCCGATCTTCAGAACGCCCGGTTCGGTGACACGATAAAACCCGGTCCAGTCAAAACGATCGTCGGAATGGTGAACCTCGCAGGCGACAGTTGCCATGAGAGCAACATGATCCGTTTCACCTTCGGTCAGGGCCGCGATGGTCTTGGCAAGCGTTTCATAATCGGCAGTCATTGATTGCAACCCCTTCGGATGGTGGGGGGCACGGCCCCCGAGCCCCCGGAGTATTTGGAAAAAGATGAAGGGTCAAACGCGTTCAATGGCAATGGCCGTGCCTTCACCCCCGCCAATGCAGATTGCCGCGACACCCCGTTTGAGGTTTCGTTTTTCCAGCGCATTCAACAACGTAACGATGATGCGGGCACCAGAGGCACCGATGGGATGACCCAGGGCACAGGCGCCGCCATTCACATTCACCCTGTCTCGCGGCAAGCCCATTTCGTGCATGAAAGCCATCGGAACAACCGCGAAGGCCTCGTTCACTTCCCACAGGTCGACGTCATCCTTGCTCCAGCCAATGCGCGACAACAGCTTCTGCGCCGCCGGGACCGGAGCCGTCGTGAAAAGGCCGGGGGCCTGAGCATGGCTCGCATGACCCAAAATCCGGGCCCGAACCGTCATGCCCTGCGCTTCGGCGGCCTCTGCCGACGCGAGAACCAGCGCCGCCGCGCCATCCGAAATCGAAGACGAGTTGGCGGCCGTCACTGTACCGTCCTTGCGAAATGCAGGCTTCAGCGTCGGGATCTTCTCGGGGCGGGCGGATTTTGGCTGCTCATCTGTCTCCAGCAGAATTTCACCCTTGCGCGTCCGGACCGTAACGGGCGCGATTTCCTGATCGAATGCACCACTTTCCTGCGCAGACAGCGCGTTGGACAAAGATTGCAGCGCGTATTCATCCTGTGCTTCACGGGTGAACTGGTACGCCTCGGCACAATCTTCGGCGAAGGTCCCCATCAGACGGCCCCTGTCATAGGCATCTTCAAGGCCGTCGAGGAACATATGATCAACCACCTGGCCGTGGCCAATGCGGGCGCCGCCGCGCATCTTGGGCAGCAGATACGGCGCGTTGGTCATGCTTTCCATGCCGCCCGCAACCATCGTATCTGCGTGACCCAAGGCAATTTGGTCAAAGGACATCATTGCGGCCTTCATCCCCGAACCACACATTTTGTTCAGCGTGGTGGCGGGAACCTCTTCGCCCAATCCTGCCGCGAATCCGGCCTGCCGCGCAGGTGCCTGACCCTGCCCGGCCGGCAAAACGCAACCCATCAGCACTTCGTCGACTGTCTGTACCCCTGCCTGTTGCAAAGCCGCGCGGATCGCTTCGCCCCCGAGGTCAGCCGCAGCAACACCGTCAAACATGCCCTGAAACCCGCCCATCGGTGTACGGGCAGCCCCTGCTATAACAACGTCTCTCATCCGGGTTTTCCTCCTGCTTTCCGGCCCTTGAATACCGAATGGTAAGAATTGCCGTCTAGCGTATTTCTACGACTCAATTTCAGTTTGGAAAGCGGCAGGATCATGGGGCTGACCAGCAAGACAACCGGCGAAACTCAGATCATCACCGTTCATGCCGACCGGATCGATGCTGCAATGGCCATTCAGTTCAAGGAAGACATGCGCGCCAATACCGAGGACAGCGCTCATCGCGTTGTTCTGGATCTGTCCGATGTCGAGTTCATTGACTCCAGCGGTCTGGGTGCAATCGTTGCCTCAATGAAACAGCTGGGAAAGGACCGGAGGCTTGATCTGGCCGGGTTGCAGCCAGTGGTCGAAAAAGTCTTTCGCCTGACACGCATGGATACGGTTTTCAGGCTTTTTGAAACACTGGATGACGCGTTGTCAGAGACGGACGCCTGACGGCAGCAGGGGATAGATGGCGTGGAGCCGATTGAAAACAAGACCTGTCTGGAATTGACCTTCCCTGCGACGGAATCAGAGGCCAGTGTGGGCATTGCAAAGCTCAGCGTCGGTCTGGCGGAACGGGGGTTGCCCCCCCATAAAGCCGATGATGTGAAGATTGCATTGGCTGAAGCCATCAACAACGTCGTGGAACACGCTTACAATGGCATCGCCGCGGCCAAGGTTCAGGTCACCTGCCGGCTGGACAGGGATCTTCTGGACATCTTGATCTCGGATACGGGGCGCCCGCTGCCTGGATACCGGCTTCCGGATGGCACCCCTGCTCCAATTGGAACGGATCTACAGGACCTCCCCGAAGGCGGGTTCGGCTGGTTCCTGATTCATCGCCTCACCAGTGATATCCGGTACGAGCGGCGCGGTGGATGCAATCGTCTGTCCCTGCGGTTTGACTTTGAATCCAACGGGTGATCGACCGCAATTGGTCACAATAAGGTCATTTTCGAAACATTGTCGCGCCGCAAACAACCGCCATACAGTGACTCGTAGCTCAGATAGCTTCCCTCGGCGCCACATATCACAGCCCCCACCCAGTGAATGGCGCCGAGGAACTTCCCCCCCGAAACTGCTGGACAATCGCTGATCAGTGAATAGCTTTCTCTTGTTCCACAGAGAGAGAATTCGCCATGCGTGATCTGCATAGCCCGGGCCGATCCGAAGTTTTTGCCACGCAAGGCATGTGCGCAACGTCGCATCCGCTGGCGGCAAAGGTGGCCATCGATATCTTGGGCCAGGGCGGCAACGCGATGGATGCCGCGATCGCCGGGGCTGTTCTTCTGGGGATTTGCGAACCTCAGATGACCGGATTGGGCGGCGATTGCTTCGTTCTGTTCAATCGTGCCGGCGAAAGCAGGATACGCGCGCTCAACGGATCAGGTCGCGCACCGGCTGCCGCGCAATCCCAGATGTTGCGCGATCAGGGCCTGTCATCCGTACCTTTGGATGGGCCGGATGCCGTGACCATTCCCGGAGCCGTCGATGCCTTCTGCCACCTGGCCCAGACCGAGGGTCGCCTGGGGTTGGGCGCGATTTTGAACCCGGCGATTCATTATGCTGAAGCGGGTGTTCCGGTGGCTCCCCGTGTCGCTTTCGATTGGAAATCGGGGGCCGCAACACTTCAGGGCGCCGCCCGCGACCACTATCTGATTGACGGGCAAGCCCCGTCGATCGGGCAGGTTTTCCGTGCGCCGGGACAGGCTGAGGTATTGCGCCAGATCGCGGCCCACGGGCGCGACGCGTTCTATTCAGGTGAAATCGCCGATGATATGATTACCGCACTTTCGGAAAGGGGTGGTGTCCATTCCGCTGAGGATTTTCATCACACAAGATATACCGAAACGCAGCCGATACATGGGGCCTACAAAGGCGTGGATTTGGTGGAACATCCACCGAACGGCCAGGGCGCAACCGCGATTTTGCTGCTGAATATCCTCAAGCACTTTGACATGGCCTCGATGGATCCATTCGGAGCGGAGCGTATTCATATCGAAGCCGAGGCCACCAAACTGGCCTATGACGCTCGAAACCGGTTCATCGCGGATCCCGACCACATGGCAAGAATGGAGCACTTTCTGGATCCGGATATCGCTGCCAGATTGGCTGCTTTGATCGATCCCCAAAAGGCGATGCCTGCTGCGGCGCCTCTGACCGAAGCGGTTCACAAGGACACGGTTTACATCACCGTGGTCGACCGCGACCAAATGGCTGTTTCGCTGATCTATTCGATCTTTCACAGCTTTGGATCCGGTATCGCGTCGGAAAAATACGGCATATTGCTGCAAAACCGCGGGGCAGGATTCACATTGCAGCCCGGCCACCCCAACGAACTGGGCGGCGGCAAACGCCCGATGCACACGATCATTCCGGGAATGTTGGCACAGGACGGTCGGGTCACGATGCCGTTTGGAGTGATGGGCGGTGCCTATCAGCCAACCGGACACGCGCGTTTCGTGTCAAATCTTACCGATTTCGGGCTTGGGTTGCAGCAAAGCATCGATGCGCCGCGTGCCTTCTTTGACGGATCGGTTCTGAAACTGGAGCGCGGGTACAGCGAGGCGATTGCGAAACAATTGTCCGATATCGGCCACAAAATTGAAGTACCGGAAACACCACTTGGCGGAGCGCAAGCGATCCGAATCCGAAACGACGGCATTTTGGAAGGCGGCAGCGACCCACGTAAGGATGGCTGTTCGCTTGGATACTGATCTGCGGCAGACCTACGCCCGCCGGTTCGGTTCCGCTAGTTCAGGTGGAAATGCAGGGGGTATGCACCATCTTCGAACGGTCCGAACATGTTGGGTATATCCGGGTGCTCGACCGGTTCTCCTGAATAGTCGGCAACAAGATTTTGTTCTGAAACATAAGCAACATAGAAGGATTGATCGTTCTCGGCCAGCAGGTGATAGAACGGTTGCTCTTTCCTTGGGCGGCTGTCTTCCGGAATGGCTTGATACCATTCTTCGGTATTCGAAAACTCGGGATCCACGTCAAAAATCACCCCTCGAAAAGGGTGTTTCTTGTGACGAACCACCTGGCCCAAGCCGTATTTTGCACGTGTCTTTAGCATTGTATCAGCCCCCACCGCTTTTTTTACCCGTTTCCGGGCGGAAAAGCCAATCATTGATGTGAAAATCAGGGAAACAGTCTGTGAACCTTATACTGACAGTGTTCGAAATCGTGGCGCCGGTTTTTCTATTGGCGGCTGTTGGTTTTAGCTGGGTCAAGCTGGGTTTCGAATACCGCCTGCAATTCGTCACCCGTTTTGCAACGATGCTGGCGATGCCCAGCCTGATCTTTGTTGCCCTGATGCAAACCGAGATCCCGGGCAATGATCTGTCACGCTTCACAATGGCGACACTGGTCGCAAATCTGCTGCTGGCAGTGTTGTTCTGGCTGATCGTTCGAGGGTTGAGACTGGACCCGCGAACGTATCTGTCACCTTTGATTTTCGGCAATACCGGCAATCTGGGCCTGCCGCTGTGTATCTTTGCCTTTGGACAGGTCGGCCTGGGGTATGCAGTCATCTTTCTGTCAGTTACTGCACTGTTTTCTTTCACTTACGGGATTTATCTGGTCGCCGGTAAAGGTGCGTGGGGACAGGTTGCGCGCCAACCAATGGCCTGGGCGACGATCCTTGGCGCAGTGTGTCTGTCGCAGGGGTGGCAGACGCCGACATTTCTGACCAGCACGCTGGAGCTTTTGGGGCAAATGGCCGTCCCGCTGATGCTGGTCACATTGGGTGTGGCAATCGCCCGCCTGACCTCGCACAGCCTGGGGCGGGCGCTGTGGCTGTCGACGCTGAAACTGGCGGTGTGCTTTGCGCTGGGATGGGGAATCGGACGATGGTTTGATCTGGATACGATCGCATTTGGCGTTCTGGTTGTTCAGATTTGTACGCCGGTTGCCGTAACCTCTTACCTGTTGGCCGAACGGTTCGGGGCCGATTCCGACGCCGTCGCCGGCATGGTCATGGTGTCCACCGTACTTTCCGTGGCGGCGTTACCGGCTGTTCTGGCCATCATTTTATAGCGATTGTGATTTCCTCAGCGCTCAATCTGCGCTAGAATAAGCAAAAAAGGCACAAGGCACATGAGCAGAATTCTTTTCGTACTCCTTGGGGTGCTGCTTCTGGCATCCTGTGGGGGCGGTTCCAAACAGCCGCCCAGCAGATTGAACGACGCGTGCAGCATTGCGCGTGAAAAACCCGACTTTATCAAGGCCTTCAAGAATACCGAGCGCAAATGGGGCGTTCCGGTTCACGTTCAGATGGCGACCATCTATCAGGAAAGCCGGTACAAGCATGACGCGCGCACGCCACACAGATATGTTCTGGGCGTGATCCCGATGGGCCGTCAAAGCAGCGCTTACGGCTATGGTCAGGCACTGGACGGGACGTGGGAACAATATCAGCGCGAAACAGGAAAACGTCGGGCCAAACGGGATCGCATCCGCGACGCCTCGGATTTCATCGGCTGGTACATGAACAAAAGCTACGAGCGCAACGGCATCCATCCCAGCGACACGCGCAATCAATACCTGGCCTATCACGAAGGCCATACAGGGTACGCGCGCGGCAGCTACAACAACAAATCCTGGCTGTTGAACGTTGCAAATGACGTGGACGCGCGCGCGCGACTATATCAGGCTCAGTTGGCGAACTGCCGGTACTGAAGCGTCAGCGGGTCAGCGATTTCCTGACCCGCTTCTCTTTTTGTCCGAGAACAGCTTCTGATCAAGGCGACCGCCTTCATTCAGGGCGCCCAGCAATACCGTTGTCTGGCTGCCTGCATTGTCGTGAATCACCCATTTGCGCAGCTCGACCGGATTGTCCGTGAACATCAGTTCGATCCGGCCCGCTTCGGGGTTTTTGGGATCCTGCGCCGTGACAACCGTGGCCGTCCCGTCAAAGCTGTGACCTACGACCATATTCGCCTGGCTCAGGTTCACGTTGCGCGCCAGCACGATGGACAGGGGCGTGCGCTTAAGCGGGTATTGCTCGGGCGGCTGATTCGATTTCGGATCAAAGATCTGAACACTTCCGGATCTCGCCAGAACCACGGCACTGTTGGGCGGGTCATATTCAAACCGCATCTTGCCGGGGCGCTGCATCCACAGCTTGCCGGTGCTCAGCGAGCCATCGTCATTCACCTGCGTGAATGTCGTCTGAACCGTCTTCAATCCGTTCAGGTAGTTGGAAATCTGTGAAAGCGGCAGTTTCTCCGCCGCCCATGCGGCGGGTGCGGCCAGTGTCAAAGCAAGGGCAAAAGCAATCTGTTTCATGCCGTACAGATAGGTCTTCTGCCCTTGTTATTAAATATCTTACTGTTCGGGGACGAGGATTTCGCGTTTCCCCACATGATTTGCTGACGAAACAACACCTTCGTCTTCCATTTGCTCAACAAGCCGTGCAGCTTTGTTGTAGCCGATGGCAAGTTTTCGCTGGATGTACGAGGTCGAGCATTTGCGATCCTTGATCACGATTGCCACCGCCTGATCGTAGAGCGCATCCTCCCCGTTCGTATTGCCACCTGTGTTCAACCCCAGAACGGCATCGATATTGTCGGCCTTATCTTCGGCCGGGCCATCCAGCACCGTGCTGACGTAATCCGGCGGGCCGAACTGTTTCAGGTGGTTGACGACTTCCTCGACCTCTTCATCCGACACGAACGGCCCGTGGCAGCGGGTAATCTTGGCACCGCCAGCCATGTAGAGCATGTCGCCCTGCCCCAGCAGCTGTTCGGCGCCCATTTCACCCAGAATGGTGCGGCTGTCGACTTTCGACGTTACCTGGAACGAAATCCGCGTTGGGAAGTTCGCCTTGATCGTACCGGTGATCACGTCGACCGAGGGGCGCTGTGTGGCCATGATCAGGTGAATGCCCGAGGCCCGCGCCATCTGCGCCAGACGCTGGATGCAGGCTTCGATTTCCTTTCCCGCCACCATCATCAGGTCGGCCATCTCATCGACGATGACGACGATATAGGGCATCGCTTCGGGCGCGAATTCTTCCGTCTCGAATGTGGGTTCTCCGGTTTCATCGTCAAACCCGGTTTGAACCGTGCGGCTGAACATTTCACCCTTGGCCAGCGCATCCTTCACGCGCCCGTTGTAACCCGCGATGTTGCGGACGCCCATCTTGGACATCTTGCGATAGCGGTCCTCCATCTCGCCCACGACCCATTTCAGTGCGACCACCGCCTTTTTCGGGTCGGTCACGACCGGCGACAGCAGGTGCGGGATGCCGTCATAGACCGACAGTTCCAGCATCTTGGGATCGATCATGATCAGACGGCATTCATCCGGCGTCAGCTTGTACAGCAGTGACAGGATCATCGTGTTGATTGCCACCGATTTACCTGACCCGGTGGTGCCCGCAATCAGCAGGTGCGGCATCTTCGCCAGGTTCGCCACGACGGATTCGCCGCCGATATCCTTGCCCAGGGCCAACGGCAGCGCCTGGTTGCCATCGCCAAAGTCACGGCTGGCCAGGATTTCGCGCAGAACCACCATTTCGCGGTTTTCGTTCGGCAGTTCGATACCGATCACCGAACGCCCCGGCAGGGTCGAAACCCGCGCCGACAGGGCCGACATCGAGCGTGCGATGTCGTCGGCCAGGCCGATCACACGGCTTGCCTTCAGACCCGGAGCGGGCTCCAGCTCGTACATGGTCACAACCGGGCCGGGGCGAACGCTGACGATCTCGCCCTTGACGCCGTAATCATCCAGAACGTTCTCCAACATCCGCGCGTTTTCTTCCAAGGCTTCATCGCTCAGATGATGGCGCTGAATGCTGGCCGGATTCGACAAAAGGCCCAGAGGTGGCAGTTCGAAATCCGAGTGCCGCTCTTCAAAGGACAATGCGGGCTGCGCCTCGGCCTGTGCGCGGCGAGACGGCTGCGGTGTGCGGCGTATCGGTTGTGCGACCACGGGCTTGCGCGGTTCGACCACCGGGATTTTCATTGCCGGGCGCGGTTGCCGAACAGCTTGTTCGACATCCTCGAATACCTCGGCGTCACCCTCGTCCAGTTCGGGCGCATAGGGGGTCTGCATGGGCGCGGGCGCGTTTTCAACCAGTGCGGAGTCTTGCGACTCTGGCTTGTCACCCGCTGTTATGGGTGGCTCGGGCGGCAGCCCTGCTGCTGTCACCGGCGGTTCCATCGGCAAGCCATCGGGCTGGCTTGTGTTCAGAATCAGCGGCCCCGGGCGGCGGCCACGGCCTTTGGTCAGCGGAAGGTTCGGGTCGGGTTCGGGCGTCACCTCACCGGTGGCCACTTTGCGATTGCGCACAGCGGCCGAGATTTTCGACCGGATGCGATCTTCCCCCGGCATTTCGTCGAAACCCGCGATCGGTTCCGGATCGACCAGCTCTGGCTCGGGCATGGGATCGGGGCGCCTGATGAGTGACGGCATGCGCGCCAACAGGCCGGATTTGACCGGAGGTTCGGGACTTTCCAGTTCAGGTTCTTCAAAGATTGGATCGGCATAAGCCAGATCATCCTCGAACACGGCCTCGGCCGCCGCGCCACGTGCAAGTTTGCGCTCTTCCCATTGCGCGCGGCGATCTCGCGCAGCTTGCGCTGCCGAGGCTGCACCACGGCCCATCAGGGTCATCAGCATGTCGTATGCCATGACGAGACCCAGCAGGAAGGCTCGGAAGCCTTTTTTCACATCAGCTTTGGTGAAGCCCAGAACAAATATGCCCAGCGCGATCATCCCGACCGCCATGGCAAGCGACATCAGCTTCACCAGAAAATGGGACGAAATCGGCAGCAGCGTCAGCAACGCGCCCATGACCGTATCGCCGAACAATCCGCCCAGACCATAGCTGTGGGTCGCGCGCCAGTCTGCGCCAGGAACGAGGGTTGCGGCGTACACCGAGACGACGGCGATCCAGATCGGCGCAAAGATCAGACGCGCAATCGCGCGATCTTCCCCGAAATGGCCCGCAAACCGAACCCCCCAACCGATCAGAACCAATGCGATGCCCCAGCTTCCCCAGCCGACGATCATGAACAAGGGAGCGGCGATCGAGGCCCCAATCCGCCCCATCCAGTTTTGCACCGGTGCGTCGGTGGACACCATCCAGTTTGGATCATCAGGTGTGTAGGACCAGATCATCGCGGCCGCAGCCAAACCCAGCAGGATCAGGGCGATGCCAATCAGTTCCTTGCTGCGTCGCTCCAGGGCTGCCTGCGTTGTGCTGTCCAGCAATGGATCGCGGTTACGCGCGTTGTATGATGCCATTTTGCCCTCGTACCTCACGAATAGATGCAGTCGCGGAGTGTGATCAGACCACGCTGCAACTCTGTTTTTGGGGCCACCAATGCAGCCCGAATAAATCCTTCGCCCGGGTTCTTTCCCGGATCGCCTTGTGAAAGATATGCGCCCGGCAGGACCCGGACGCCGGTTTCCTTCCAGACTTTCAATGCAGTGTCTTCACCATTCTCGACCGGCAGCCACAGGAAGAATCCGGCCTCGGGCGGCATATAGCCCTGCACGCCTGCGAATACCTCATCCGCTATGGCGTATTTTTCCTGATACAGCGCGCGGTTTTCGCGAACGTGTTCCTCATCCGCCCAAACCTTTGCCGCGGCAGCTTGCAAGGGCAGAGGCAGAGGCGACCCGGCATAGGTGCGCAACTGCTTGACCTGTTTGATCGACTTTGGACCACCTGCGACAAGTCCCGACCGCAAGCCGGCCAGATTCGAACGTTTGGAGAGCGAGTTGAACAGCGTGATCCTTTCAGGATCAGCGCCCAGGTCCCGCGCGACGGTCAGAATACCTGTCGGGGCCTCTTCACGGTAAATCTCGGAGTAACACTCATCCGCAAAAATGCGGAAATCGTACTGCTCGGCCAGACGGATCAGGTCGGCCCAATAATCGCGCGAGGCAACGGCCCCCTGTGGATTGGCCGGTGAACAGATATAGGCCACGGCGGTGCGGTTCAGCACGTCCGCAGGCAGGCCGGTATAATCCGGCAGATGGCCCGTCGCGGCGGTGGCTGGCACGAAGTATGGCTGCGCGCCGACCGACAGCGAGGCGACCATGTAAACCTGGTAAAACGGGTTCGGGCACAGGATGATCGGCTGCTGACCATTCTTCTGTTCCGGGCACAAAGCCATGGCGGCGTTGTATAGCCCCTCGCGCGTGCCGTTCAGCGCCATTACGTTGGCATCAGGGTCCATCTGAACCCCATATCTCCGCTTGATCCAGCCCGTGATCGCACTGCGCAGGTCATCCGACCCTTCGTTCGGGGGATATCCCTGGAACCCGGCGGCGTTTTCCATGATGACATCCGTCACCCAGGCCGGAAATTCATGTGTCGGCGCACCAATGGTCATATGAATGACGTCACCGCCCGGCTGGTGATGATCCAGCAGGGCGCGCAGACGCGGGAATGCATAAGCCGGTAGGTTCGAAAACCGCTCGGGGAAAACCATAATACTGCCTCAATATCGGGGTCATTGGCGCCCCGTTTTTTTGGCAGATTACAGTCCGTATGCCTCTTCGTCCAGACAAAGAGGTTCCGAATCAGGGGATTGTGGCATTCAGGCCAGCACCGATTCCGTTGCCGAACCAAGCCGCAACAACGCCTCTTCCGAGCCGGGATAGCCCAGCATCATCAACCCGCAACCGGGGGTTCCGGTGGGCAGGCTCAGCGCTGCAAGCCCCATCAGATTGCCAATCCGCGTGTTCCGCAGGGCCAGAAGATTCTCAGTCACGTAGTAGTCGTGATCGCTGAGCAAGCGCTCCAGATTGGGCGGCAAAATCGGCGCTGTCGGCGCCAGAACCGCATCAAACCCGGCGGTTGCCGCGTCCCAGGCGCTGCGGCACGCCTTGAGCTTGGCCCAGGCGGCCACATAGTCGGGGCCCGAATACCCCATGCCAATGCGGAAGCGTTCGAGTATCTCGGGATACATCGCGTCGGGATTGGCCTCGATCACATCGCGCCACAGCCCATAGGCCTCGGTCGTGTATACGATGCTGGTCAACGTCATGGCCTCGTTCAACTCGGGCACTTCCAACGGCACGATCTCGGCCCCCGCGTCCGCAAGTTTGGCAACGGCTTCGTCATATGCTTTGCGCGGTGTGTCGCGCAGATCGTCTTTGGCGATGTTCTGCAAATCGGCAAAACGGCGTCCTTTCAGCGAAGCGCCACGCAGATCGGCAGGCGTCCCCCCCTCGAGCAGAGCCAGAACATGCGCCGCATCCTCGACCGAACGCGCCACAGGTCCAACCGTGTCAAACCGCAGGCAAAGCGGTACCACACCTTCCAGGCTGAGCCGCCCCGCAGTGGTTTTCAGCCCCACCAGATCATTCCATGCCGCCGGGATACGCACCGACCCGCCCGTGTCCGAGCCGATGCCACACGCCGCCAACCCCCAGGCGACCGAGGCCGCCGCCCCTGAAGACGACCCCCCGGGCACTGCTGCCTCGTCATGAATGCAGGGCGGGGTTTCGGTGATCGGATTCAACCCGAGGCCGGAAAAGGCCAGCTCGCTCATATGCGTCTTGCCCAGACAAACCGTTCCCATCTGAGTCGCGTTGCGCAGCACCAGAGCATCCGCTTCCGGTACGCGATCCTTCAACAGAGCCGAACCGGCCTCGGTCACGGTGCCGGCGGTGTCGAACAGGTCTTTCCAACTGATCGGGACCCCGTCCAGCAACGACCGGCGCAGGCCCAGTTGCGCGCGTTGCCGAGCGGCTTCAGCCTCAGCCCGGGCACGGTCATGGGTGACGCGGGCATAGATGCGGTCCCGATGCGGATGAGCGTCAATAGCGGACAGGTAGGTTTCCGTCAGTTCGACCGGATCGATCTGGCCCATGCCAATGCCACGGCCCAAATCACACGCGGTCATGGTCAACCAGTCCTGCATCTCATCCCTCCTGATTTTTAGGCTTTGGGTGACGGTAGCGACAGGACTGCACATGGACAATCCCGAAAGGGCGCGCATATTGCAGGGCATGACACAGGCTTCTGACATTCTGATCGTGGGCGGCGGGTTGAACGGCCCTGCTTTGGCGCTGGCACTGGCACAAACCGGTCATTCGGTCACGGTGATCGATGCGCTGGTCGAAAAGGCGCGCAAGAACGCGGCATTCGACGGGCGTGCCTATGCGCTGGCTCTGGCCTCACAGCGGTTGTTGGATGCCATCGGTATTTGGGACCGCGTCGCGCAGCACGCCCAACCGATGCTGGAAATCAAGGTCACAGATGGTCATGCCGGAACAGGACCATCGCCTTTTTTCATGCATTTCGACCATGCCGAGATCGAAGAAGGCCCGATGGGGTACATGGTCGAGGATCGCCACCTGCGCCGTGCTTTTCTGGACGCGATGGCCGAAGAGCCGCGCATCACCCAGGTAAGCGGCAAATCCGTCGTTTCGCAACAGGTCGACACTGCCAACGTGACCGTGACGTTGGATGACGGCACAACCCTGGGCGGCAGCCTGCTGGTTGGCTGTGACGGTCGCCGCAGCGGAACCGCGTCTCGGGCCGGCATCAAACGCACCGGTTGGGATTATGGCCAGACGGCATTGGTCTGCGCCATCGAACATGAGCTGCCACATAATGGCATTGCGCATCAGTTTTTCATGCCACCGGGTCCGCTGGCGATTCTGCCGTTGACCGGCAATCGCAGTTCCATCGTCTGGAGCGAACGCACGGACACCGCACAGCACATCAACGCCCTGCCCGAAGATGATTACGTGCAAGTGCTACGCCCGCGATTTGGCGATTTTCTTGGCGAAATCAGTCTGGCGGGTGATCGTTTCACTTATCCGCTGAACCTGACCATCGCCAATGCCTTCATCAGTGATCGCATGGCGCTGGTTGGGGATGCCGCGCACGGAATGCACCCCATTGCCGGTCAGGGCCTGAATGCTGGCCTGCGCGATGTCGGCGCTCTGGCTGAAGTTCTGACTTTGGCGGGACGGCGCGGCGAGGATATCGGCTCGCTCATGGTGCTGGAGCGCTATCAGGAATGGCGCCGTTTCGACACGGCCTCGCTGGCAATGGCGACAGATGTCTTCAACAAGATGTTTTCAAACGACAATCCGTTGCTGCGCCTTGGTCGTGACATTGGCATGGGGGTTGTCGGCGCTTTGCCCGGGCTGCGTCGCGGTTTCGTTCGCGAGGCTGCCGGGCTGACCGGCGATCTGCCCAAGCTGTTGCAAGGGCGCCCGATTTAATCCAGCTGCCGGGCCTCGTCGACCAGCATGACCGGAATCCCGTTGCGGATGGGAAAAGCCAAACCCGCCGCTTTTGAAACAAGTTCCCGCCTTTCGGCGTCATAGTGCAGGGTCGTATGTGTCTGCGGGCAGATCATCGCCTCGAGCATGTGGCGATCAAAGACGTGTTCAGGGTCGGTCATTGCAGTTTTTCCTCATTCGATCCGCCTCGCATGGCGAATTCAATCAGCGTCACCAACGTCTCGCGCCGGGTGCGCAGGCAAGGGGCTTCCAGCAGGGCCTGTTTGTCCTCGGGGTCGAAATCCAGAAGCATCGACAGAGAATTCACCAAAAGCTCATCCTCGGCATCTTTGAGCGAATCCCAGTCGGTGGACAATTGACGGGATGAAAAGAAACGCTCCAGCAATGTCAGGAACTTTGCGCGGTCGAACCCGTTGTCTTTCTCGGCCTTTCCCAGATCACGATCGAACCCGTCCCACGAGACCGCACACCTCCGGTAGGGCGTGAACGCGTCCAGCTCTGACAGGACCCTGAACCGGGATATACCGGTCAACGTGATCAGATACCGGCCATCTTCGGTTTCCGAAAACTGCGTCACCCGCCCTGCGCATCCAATACGGTGCAGTTTGTCCTCGTCTTTGACCGAAGGATTCGGCTGAACCATTGCGATCAACCGTTCCTTGGTTTTCAGCGCGTCGTCCAGCATCTGAAGATAGCGCGGCTCGAATATGTGAAGCGGCAAGCGCGAGCGGGGCAGCAGCAGTGCCCCGGGCAATGGAAAAACGGATACCGTATCCGGCAGGTCGGCGGGGTGCATCATGTACCCAATTCTAGCTCTGATGAGAGATTAGGCAAATATCATCGAACTGAGTTTGCGACGTCCGTTCAGAACAATCGGGTCATTGGCCTTGAGCGCATCGAAGATGGTGAAAAGCTGTGTCTTGGCCGCGCCCTCATTCCATTCACGATCCCGGCGGAACAGCTCCAGCAATTGTGCCACGGCTTCTTCCACATTGCCGTTCGCGTGCAGCGCCTGGGCCAGATCAAAGCGGGCCTGATGGTTGTCCGGATCCGCCTCGACAGCCGCCATCAGCTCGGCGACGGGGCCGGCATCTGCCGCCTGCTTGGCAAGTTCCAGCTGCGCATGTGCGGCTTCCAGCTCGGCCGATGTGGATATCTCGGCCGGAGCGCCGTTCAGGATCGCCTCTGCCTGCTCCAGATCACCGGTGGCGATATGCGCCCGCACCAGCCCGCCATAAGCCGCGGCGTGGTTCGGATCTTCACCCAGAATCGCGGCAAAGGTCTGAGCCGCGTCCGCGGCAGCACCTTCGGCAAGCATTTCCTCGGCAGCCTGCACGGCATCATCCAACTGGCCGCCCGGGCTTTCACCGCCTGCGGCTTCGATCACACGGTCCACGAAAGCCTTGATCTCGGATCCCGGCAACGCGCCTTGAAACCCGTCCACCGGCTGACCCTTGAAAAAGGCATAGACGGTCGGGATCGACTGGATGCGCATTTGCGCGGCAATTGTCTGCGCCTCATCCACATTGATCTTGACCATCTTCACCGCGCCTTTCGCGGCTGACACAGCCTCTTCCAGCATCGGGCCAAGGGTTTTGCACGGGCCACACCAAGGTGCCCAGAAATCGACGATCACAGGTGTTTCCTGCGAGGTTTCGACCACATCGGCCATGAAAGTGGCCTCGGTCCCGTCTTTGATCAGATCGGTTGCTGGGGCGTCTCCGCCGTTCAGAAGGTCCATGGCAATCACTCTTTCGTTCGAATTTGCGCCCTATATGCAGTCGCTGGCCGCGGAAACCAAGGGCTGAGTTGCAGATCAGACGTCGAAACTGGCAAAGACCGGAGCGTGATCGCTGGGTTTTTCCCATCCACGGGCGTCCCTCAGGATGCGGCTGGAATGGCCCGCGTTCGAGATATCGGCCGTGGCCCAGATATGGTCCAGCCGGCGCCCCTTGTCTGCCGCATCCCAATTCCGGGCGCGATAGGACCACCAGCTGTAAAGCTGCCCTTCCGGAATATCCTGACGGGTGATATCGACCCAGCCGCCTGCTTCCTGTGTCTCGGCCAGATGCTCGACCTCGACGGGCGTGTGCGAGACGACCTTCAGCAGTTGTTTGTGTGACCATACATCATCCTCACGCGGGGCGATGTTCAGATCACCGACAAGGATGGATTTAGCCGGCTTTTCCGCACGGAACCAATCGCGCATATCAGTGAGATAGTCGAGCTTCTGGCCGAATTTCTCATTGACGTCCCGGTCCGGCACGTCGCCGCCCGCCGGGACATAGAAGTTGTGGATCGTGACACCGTTTTCCAACCGCCCGGCAATGTGGCGGGCATGTCCGAGGCCTGCAAAATCCTTGTCACCCACCTCTTCCATCGGCAGGCGCGACAGGATGGCGACGCCGTTGTAACCCTTCTGCCCCCGCGCGATCATGTGCCTGTAACCCAGTTCGGCAAACCCTTCGGTCGGGATCTTCTCAACCGGTGATTTGCACTCTTGCAGGCACAATACGTCAGGGGCTTCTTCTTGCAGCAATTTCAAAACGATAGGCTCACGCAGGCGAACGGAATTGATGTTCCATGTGGCAAGGGTGAAAGGCATGTCGGGGATTCCTTTGTCGCGATTGGCGCAGGTTAGCGTGGCACAAAGCCAGTTGCCACGAGAAAAGGCGGCTTCATCCCTAGACTATCCGTCGGCAGGTCAACGAGCTTCGCCGTCGAGCTTCCTCTTGCCCTGATACCTCGCCTGATGCAGACTTGTGTGCGAATGAGGAATGTCTGTTTCACCGCTGGGTCTGTTCGCGAACAGACCGGCCCGGCACGATGCTTTGGGAGGAGTGTGTCATGGCATCCGAATCCGCAGGTTCTACGCCGCCGGAAAACCTGACGCCACAGCAGCAGACCATGCCCAATGTCAACAGGGTCACTGTAGATGATATCACAGCGTCACTGAAGGCAGGGTTTTCCGACTTTCTGGCCCGCCCTGTCATGAGCGGTTTCTTCGGCCTTTTCTTTGCGGTTTTCGGAATTCTGTTGGTTTGGGCCCTGATCTGGCTTGGCCAGATCTGGATGATTATCCCTGCCATTGTAGGCTTTCCGCTGATCGCCCCTTTTGCCGCCGCCGGGCTTTATGAAATGTCGCGCCGCTTGCAGAAAGGCGAAAGCTTTGGCTGGTCTGAAATCCTGACCGTTATGGCCAATCAACGCAAACGCGAAATGGGCTGGATGGCCTTTGTCACTCTTTTCATTTTTTGGGTATGGATTTACCAGGTTCGGCTTTGGCTGGCGATCATACTCCAGAACGCATCCTTTTCGGATTTCGACGGGTTTTTGAACGCCGTATTCTTCACACCGCAGGGTTGGATATTCCTTGCCGTAGGCACCTGTGTCGGCGCATTCCTGTCGGCCGTTCTGTTTTCGGTGACCGTCGTCGCCATGCCCTTGCTGCTGGACCGGGAAACCAACTTCATTTCCGCCATGTTGACCTCTTTGCGCGTCGTATCCGAAAGCCCGGTGGTCATGCTGGGCTGGGCGGCGATCATCTCGGTCACCATGTTGTTGTCGCTGGTTCCGGCGTTTCTGGGTCTGGTTTTCACCCTTCCGATCCTTGGCCACACCACGTGGCACCTTTATCAG
Organism: Ruegeria sp. YTSA144; assembly: GCF_059610125.1. Classification (NCBI taxonomy): domain Bacteria; kingdom Pseudomonadati; phylum Pseudomonadota; class Alphaproteobacteria; order Rhodobacterales; family Roseobacteraceae; genus Ruegeria; species Ruegeria sp. YTSA144. The sequence continues at coordinate 72,328 of NZ_JBXWNA010000009.1, read as the reverse complement.
CGGGCCGTTGCTCCCGTGGAAGAGTGACCCGCCGCAGAGCTCATTGTTCTATTTTGGGCCAAAAATCGGTCAGTGCTGCTTTCTGTCTTGCGTAGCAGCCCCCCTTCAGCACCGAAAAAAAGCCGGGCCATTCGGCCCGGCAGTCCAACAGGGAGGTACATGTCATGACCCGGACATGCACGGGTTGGGAGTAACCTAATTATGAGTTCAGAGTATCACTTTGATCCACATCAATCCACAACCAGTTAAGACACGAGCCTATATCCACCCGATTCTGTGACCAAAAGGCGCGCATTGGACGGATCGGGCTCGATTTTCTGACGCAAACGGTAGATGTGGGTTTCCAGCGTATGCGTCGTGACACCGGCATTGTATCCCCAAACTTCATGCAGCAGCACATCCCGCGCCACGACGCCATCGGTCGAACGGTACAGGAACTTGAGGATGTTGGTTTCCTTCTCGGTCAGGCGGATCTTGCGGTCTTCTTCCGTGATCAGCATCTTCATCGCTGGTTTGAACGTATAGGGGCCAAGAACAAATACCGCGTCCTCGGATTGTTCGTGCTGCCTCAGCTGAGCGCGGATACGGGCCAGCAAAACCGGGAATTTGAATGGTTTGGAGACATAATCGTTCGCGCCGGCGTCCAAGCCAAGGATCGTATCGGCATCGCTGTCATGACCGGTCAGCATCAGGATCGGGCTTTTGACACCCTGTTTGCGCATCAGGCGGCACAGTTCCCGCCCGTCGGTATCGGGCAGACCCACATCAAGAATGACCAGATCATAGATCGCTTCGCGTGCGCGCTCCATCGCGGACTGGCCGTCTGACGCTTCGAAAACGTCAAAGTCTTCGGTCATGACAAGTTGTTCGCTGAGCGCCTCGCGCAGATCCTCGTCATCGTCCACCAACAGGATTTTCTTGAGTTGAGCCATTTCCCGATCCTCCAAACGCTTTTCCATCACTTGCGCGCGGAATATGCAATCAACAAGATTTGCTGCAACGGTTTCACGCCTTCGTGTCAGAGTTGGCAGAATTGTTTCACATTTCCTTTCGAAACAGCTAGGAGAAAAGCTGAGCGTTATAGGGTAACATAGATGAGTCTCATTCCCGATATCACCGAACTTCTGGCCAGGGCCCGGGCCGATCTGCGCATGGGCGTTCCAGTGGTGCTGACCGATGACAGCGGCTTTAGCGTTGTGGCGATCTCTGCGGAAACGCTCAGCCCACAGCGCCTGGCTGATCTGAAAAAGCTCGGGGAACCGGTGGTGGCCATTACCGGGCGGCGGGCCGAAACACTCAAAGCGCGTGCCTATGACGGTGATCTCGCACGGGTTTCGATTCCCGCCGATGCAGACATCACATGGGTGCAGGCGGTTGCCGATCCCTCGGACGATCTGAGCGCGCCGATGAAAGGGCCGCTGATGACCGAGCGCCACGGTAACGCCAATTTGCACCGCATCGCGATTGCGTTGGCCAAGTCCGCTCGCATTCTTCCCGCCGCGGTCGTCGTGCCGGTCGAAGACGGTCGGGCCTTTGCCGTATCGCACGGCCTGACCTGCATTGATCACACACGCGCCGCCCCGCATCTGGCGGACCGCAGCGCCTTGCATGAAGTGGTCGCCGCCCGCCTTCCGATGGAAGTCTCCGAGGCCGGTCGCCTGCATGTTTTCCGCCCCGAAGATGGCGGAGAAGAGCATTACGCGGTCGAAATCGGCCGCCCGGATCGGGACAAGCCGGTTCTGGCCCGGTTGCATTCTGCCTGTTTTACGGGCGATCTGATGGGCAGCCTGAAATGCGACTGCGGTCCGCAACTGCGCGGCGCGCTGGCACAAATGGGGGCCGAAGGGGCAGGAGTTCTTCTGTACCTGAACCAGGAAGGGCGCGGTATCGGGCTGGCCAACAAGATGCGCGCCTATTTTCTCCAAGATCAGGGCTTTGACACAGTAGAAGCAAACCACAGGCTGGGTTTCGAGGATGATGAGCGCGATTTCCGACTCGGGTCGGATATCCTGAAATCGCTGGGTTTCAACTCGGTGCGCCTGCTGACCAACAACCCCGCCAAGATCTCGATGATGGAACGCACGGGGATCGCCGTGACCGAGCGCGTTCCTTTGAAAGTGGGCGAAACCGCGCATAACCGGGGATACCTGGCCACGAAAGCCGCGAAATCCGGGCACTTGCTGTGACCCCAAGTGATTTGGTTCTGACCCCGAACGGCGTTCGGTTTCTGGGCAGAACGTTTCCGTGTTCCATTGGCAAAGGCGGATTGAGCAACACGAAACACGAGGGTGACGGGGCGACACCTACCGGATGCCATCGAATCGTCGGCATGCTCTATCGGCCCGACCGGCTGGTCGCCCCCAACTTCTGGGCGATCCCGATTGGGCCGCAGGACTTGTGGTCGGATGACGTCGAGGACAGCCGCTACAATCACATGGTGCCCGCCCCTTATGCGTTCAGTCATGAAAAACTGCGCCGGGCTGATCCGCTTTACGATCTGGTTCTGTTGACCGACTGGAACTGGCCGAATGCGGTTCCCGGCAGGGGATCGGCAATTTTTCTGCACCAGTGGCGCAGGCCCGGCTACCCGACCGAAGGTTGCATCGCCTTCCGTCGGGACCATTTGCACTGGATTGCAGGGCGAATCTCTCCTGGAACGCGCCTGATCATCCCAGAGGTTTGACCCGCTCGCCGAAAATGGCCGACCCGACGCGGACATGGGTCGCGCCCAAGGCGATGGCCTGCTCGAAATCACCGCTCATACCCATCGACAAGCCCTCAAGCCCGTTGCGTGCGGCGATCTTGGCCAAAAGTGCGAAATGAAGTGTGGGTTCTTCATCGACCGGCGGGATGCACATCAACCCGCGCACCGGAAGGTCCAAAGACTGGCATTCCGCGATGAACCCGTCCGCGTCCGCGGGAAGAACGCCGGCCTTCTGCGCTTCTTCACCCGTATTGACCTGAATGAACAAGTCGGGGCAGTATCCCAACTCTTGCGCCAGCCGCGCCAGGGTTTTGGCCAGTTTGGGGCGATCGACCGAATGGATCGCATCACACAGTTCCATCGCCTGCCTGGCTTTGTTGGTCTGCAACGGGCCGATGAGATGCAGATCGACGGCATCGAACTGCTCTTTGAAAGCGGGCCATTTGCTGGCCGCCTCCTGTACGCGATTCTCACCAAAACACCTGTGCCCCTGCTCAAGAACGGCCTGAACCCGTTCGTTGGGCTGCACCTTGGAAACGGCAATCAATTTGACCGAACCGGCCTGCCGTTGTGCTTTGGCTTCGGCTTTGGCGATACGCGCGGTGATCTCTTGCAACGACATGGGGCCCTCAATCTGTCTTTGGCGCAGAAAAACACCAAGTCGGCGCAAAAGAAAAGGGCGAGTCCGAAGACCCGCCCTTAAACCTTACGGTTCAGATCAGCTTAGAAGTTGAACTGAGCACCGAAGTCAGCCTTGATGGTCGAGTCTGCGCAAGAGTCACAGTCGTTTACACCCAGACCACCGCGCAGCGATGCACCGCCACCCAGGTCGTAGATTGCACCGATTGCAACCTGCTGAAGGTCAGCAGATGCGTTACCGTCACCATAGGTGAACAGCAGGGTGGTTGCAGCGCCCAGGTTGTAGGCAGCCGACAGACCCCATGCAGTACCGTCGGTCGAAGCAACTTTGGTTGCGTCGTCCGCGACAAACAGAGTACCCGAGAAGTCACCCCATTCGCCACCCAGGGTCAGAACGGTCAGGCTCGGATCGCTGCCTGCGCCACCGTCGGTCTGACCATAGGCCAGAGCGGCAGTGATGTTGTTGAAGGTGTAGGTCGCGCTGATGTCCCAGCGGTCTGCGTCAGTGGTGGTCGAAGCGGCACCACCAGCTGCAACAGTTGTAACCTGCGCTTGGTCATAAGACGCACCAAACGAGAAGTCGCCAACCGAATACTGGAAGAACACAGCGTTCGCGCCCGAACCGGTCGACGAGTACGCCAGGAAGCTGTAGTCAACGCCCGAGTACTGACCTGCGAACAGTTCCAGACCTACTTCGTTGCCGTAGTAGTTTGCCAGGTTGTCAAACGAACCTGCGACGTTGCCCGCGTCAACACGCAGACCGCCGTAGATGACCGAGAAGCGTGCGCCGTTCAGGCCGGCCGAGTTTGCTTCACCGGTGCTGCTGTCTTCGTCAGCTTGCAGACGAACACGGCCTTCAAAACGAACGCCGCCGTCGGTTTCTGCGATGCCGTCGATGTTCAGACGGAAGCGCGAGACCAGGATAGCGTCGTCAGACTGTGCGGTCGAGCTTGCGGATACGTCATCTGCTGTGCCCATCAGGCCGTCTGCGCCAGGTCCAGTAACGGTTGTGGTTGCGGTACGGTCTTCAGTGTAACCAATACCAAAACGGCCGTAACCGCTGAAGTTAATCTCAGCTGCCGCAACGCCTGCGGTCGCGATCAGCGCCGTCGATGCGAAGAGAACTTTTTTCATCTTGTTTCCCTCGGTTTCTTTCAAAAGAGTTATCTACTCGACACATGCCTCGGCATATGTCTCAGCACGGACACCGTTTCGCTCTTTTTGCCCCCATTGCGCAAGCTTGGCATAAACCCGGTCACGTCATTGGGGTCAGATTGGTGCAAGGATGCCACAGTTCCTTTTCGCCCGGATGCGGGTGATACACTTACATTTCAGAAGAATAGGCTTGTTGCAGCGAGGGTCCTTGGCTAGGAGTATGCCCTGAATACTGCAAAACAAGTGAAACAGGACCTGCTGACAATGCGCCTGCCTACGATTTTGGGATTAATCATGCTGACCACCACGATTGCGGCATGCGGGCAGAATCGAACCACTTCGACATATTCCCCCAATCCCGCCAGCGGTAATTCCGATGAACGCGAACTGAACGATCCCGAACGTTCAACGTTGTGGGACATTTTCGATCGCAGCAAGGCCGAGCAGACCACCAATGTAAACCGGTACCTGTGGGCAGCTTCTCTGGACATACTGAATTTCCTGCCTGTGCAGGAGGTCGATCCGTTTACCGGAGTGATCGTAACAGGTTACGGCACCCCTCCGGGCGGAGGCCGGTCATACAGGGCGACCGTACACATCAGCGATCCGGCGCTTGCGGCCCGGTCTTTGTCCGTCGCCTTGCAATCCAGCGGGGGCGCCCCGGTAAGCGCGGCAACAACCCGCGCCGTGGAGGATGCGATTCTGTCCCGCGCCCGTCAGCTGCGCATCGCCGACAACAAGTTCTAGCACTCCGCCGAAAATCACACTAATACCACGCCGGGTTCCTACCCGGCGTTTTCATTCACGAAGGACCGCACAATGTCGCGCTATTCGGCCACCGAAATCGAAGCAAAATGGCAAGAGGCCTGGGACAAGGCCGGGATCTTCACCGCCAGACGGACGGCGGACAAGCCGAAATACTATGTGCTTGAGATGTTCCCCTACCCGTCGGGGCGAATCCATATGGGGCATGTGCGCAACTATACGATGGGCGACGTCATCGCGCGGCACAAGCTGGCCACCGGGCACAATGTTCTGCACCCAATGGGCTGGGACGCGTTCGGGATGCCGGCGGAAAACGCTGCCATGGCGATTGGCGGCCACCCCAAGGAATGGACTTACGGCAATATCGCCGACATGCGCGCCCAGATGAAGCCGCTGGGCCTGTCGATCGACTGGTCCCGTGAATTCGCCACATGTGACCCGGAATATTATGGCCAGCAGCAGGCGCTGTTCCTCGACATGCTCGAGGCCGGGCTGGTCTATCGCAAGAATGCCGTGGTGAACTGGGATCCGGTCGACATGACCGTTCTGGCCAATGAACAGGTGGAAAACGGGCGCGGATGGCGCTCGGGCGCGCTGGTGGAACGGCGCGAGCTGACCCAGTGGTTCTTCAAGATCTCGGATTTCGCCGAAGAGCTGCTCGAGGCGCTGGATACGCTCGAGAACTGGCCCGCCAAGGTGCGGCTGATGCAGGAAAACTGGATCGGCAAGTCGCGCGGCCTGCAATTCGGGTTCGAGCGCACCGATGGTGGGGAACCGATAACTGTCTACACGACGCGGCCCGACACGCTGCTGGGTGCGTCCTTCGTGGGGATCTCGCCCGATCACCCGATCGCCAAAAAGCTTGAGGCCGAAAACCCAAAAGTTGCTGAATTCGTTGCGGAATGCCGCAAGGGCGGCACCACGGAAGAGGCCATCGAAACTGGCGAGAAGCTGGGTTTCGACACCGGCATCCGCGTCAAGCACCCGCTGGACCCGAACTGGGAACTGCCGGTCTGGATCGCCAATTTCATCCTGATGGATTATGGCACCGGCGCGATTTTTGCCTGCCCGGCCCATGACCAGCGCGACCTTGATTTCTGCCGCAAATACGACCTGCCGGTGATCGATACGTTCTTTGCGCTGGACGACGACACACCGGTCGACAAGATCGCCTTTGTCCCGCCAAAGACCGAGAAAGTCCGTTGGGTGAACCATTTCGCGGGCCTGACCGAAGCAACCGGCGAAGAGGCGATCAACACCACCATCGATTTCGCCGAAAAAGCCGGTTGGGGCGAAGGGGTCACGAAATATCGCCTGCGGGACTGGGGCCTCAGCCGCCAGCGCTATTGGGGCTGCCCGATTCCTGTCGTTCACTGCGACAGCTGTGGTGTGGTCCCTGAAAAGAAAGAGAACCTTCCGGTTCGCCTGCCCGATGATGTCACCTTCGACAAACCGGGAAATCCGCTGGATCGCCACCCGACCTGGCGCGACTGCGCCTGCCCGAATTGTGGCGCCCCTGCCAAACGCGAGACCGACACGATGGACACATTCGTGGATTCGTCATGGTATTTCGCCCGATTCACCGCTCCGCGCGCGGAAACACCCACCGATCTGGCCGAGGCGGAATATTGGATGAATGTAGACCAGTATATCGGCGGTATCGAACACGCGATTCTGCATCTGCTGTATTCGCGTTTCTTCGCCCGCGCGATGAACATCACCGGGCATTTGCCGAACAAAGCCATCGAACCCTTCGACGCGCTGTTCACCCAAGGCATGGTGACACACGAGATCTACCAGACCCGCGATGCCAACGGTCGTCCGGTCTATCACCTGCCCGAGGAGGTCACGGACGGAAAACTGGCCGACGGCACAGAGGTCGAGATCATCCCATCGGCCAAAATGTCAAAGTCCAAGAAGAACGTTGTCGACCCGGTCAGCATCATCTCGGCCTTCGGCGCCGACACAGCCCGCTGGTTCGTGCTGTCCGATTCGCCGCCCGAACGGGACGTGGAATGGACGGCTGCGGGGGCCGAGGCCGCGTACAAGCATCTCAACCGTGTCTGGACTCTCTGCGACAAGATCGGTGCCATGGACCCGAACGCCACGGGCGAAGGCGATGAGGAACTGCTGCGCGAGATGCACAAAACCATCCGCGACGTGACATTGGGTGTTGAAAGCTTTGGCTTCAACGCAGCCATCGCCAAGCTTTATGCCTTCACCAACACCCTGGCGAAATCCAAGGCAGGTGCTGCGGCCCAAAAGCAGGCCATCAAAACGCTGGCACAGCTGATGTCGCCGATGACACCACATCTGGCGGAAGATATTTGGGCCCATCAGGGCGGCGAAGGCCTTGTGGCCGTTGCGCCATGGCCCGTCGCCGACGAGGCGATGCTGGTCGACGACACCGTCACCTTGCCGATCCAGATCAACGGCAAGCGTCGCGCGGAAATCAGCGTAGCCAAGGATCTGGACAAAGCCGAGGTTGAAAAAATCGCGCTCAGCACCGAAGCTGTCCAAAAGGCGCTGGAAGGCAATGCGCCGAAGAAAGTAATCGTCGTTCCGGGCCGGATTGTGAATGTCGTCGTTTGATCGCAGAACCTTTTTGCTGATGCCGCTGGCGCTGGCCGCCTGCGGCTTTGAGCCCGTCTATGCGCCCGGCGGATCGGGTTCGGCCTTGTATGGCCGTGTCGAGGTGTCGGCCCCCAACACCGTGGAAAGCTATTTGCTGGTCCAAAATCTGGAACAGCAACTGGGGCGAAGCGCCGGGTCGGTCAACGACTACAAGCTGGATGTTCAGGTTTCGACCGTAACGCGTGGCGCAGCAATCACCACCACGAACGAAACGCAACGCTACACCATCGACGGACGCGCGCAATACACGCTGCGGTCCAACGCAACCGGTGAGATCATCGCCTCGGGCTCGGTGGCGGATTTTGTGTCATATTCCGCCGCAGGATCGACCGTTTCCACCTTGGCGGATGAGCGCGATGCCAAGAGACGGCTGATGATGATACTGTCGGGTCAGATCATGAACCGCCTTTACGCCATGCCGGACCTGGCCGCATGAAGCTGAGCCCGCGCGAGGCTGAGGGGTATTTTGCCAAGCCGGACGCGGACAAGACCGGGCTGCTTATCTATGGCGCGGATGCGATGCGGGTTGCGCTCAAGCGACAGCAGGTGCTGGCCGCTCTGCTTGGCCCCGAAGCCGAAGAAGAAATGCGCCTGACCCGCATGCCCGGTGGCGATCTGCGTGGTGATCCCGCTTTGTTGCTGGACGCGGTCAAGGCGGTCGGCTTCTTTCCCGGCCCACGTGCCGTTTTCGTAGAAGACGCAACCGAAACCGCAGCGCCTGCAATTCTGGCCGCGCTCGAAGACTGGGCCCCCGGAGACGCCCAGATCATCGTGACCGCAGGGCAATTGAAACCCAACTCGAAAATCCGCAAGGTGTTCGAAGGCCACCCTGCCGCTTATGCGGTTGGCATTTATGACGACCCGCCCTCACGCGCCGAAGTGGAACGGGTTCTTGCCGAGTCGGGTATGAAAAACGTGCCCCGAGATGTCATGTCTGCAATCAGCGAATTGGCAGCAAGCCTCAGCCCCGGTGATTTCGCGCAAACGGTTGAAAAACTGTCTCTTTACAAGCGTGATGACAGCTCTGACTTGACAGTCGAAGATATCGAGGCCTGCGCTCCGCGCTCGACCGAGGCGGCGCTGGATGATGTTCTCAACGTCGTTGCCGAGGGCCGCGCCGGTGAGATCGGGCCGCTGATCCGGAGGTTGCAGGCGCAGGGCACCAACGGCGTGACTCTGTGCATCGGAGCAATGCGGCATTTTCGGACACTCTATGCCTGCGCGTCCGATCCCGGTGGTGCTGCGCAGGGCATCGGCAAGCTGCGTCCGCCGGTTTACGGCAAGCGGCGTGACCGTATCCTGCGACAGGCACAAGGTTGGGGGGCGGCCAAGCTGCAAACCGCGCTGACGGTTCTGACGGATACGGATTTGGCGCTGCGCTCTGCCGGGCAGACAGCCCCTGCCATGGCGCTGGTGGAACGCGCGATGATCCGTTTGGCGATGTTGGCGCGATCCCGCTAACTCACTTGGCCGTTTCAAGCCAATCTGCGGCGGCCTGACCGGCCCAGCGCCCGGTCGCCAGGCAAGCCGTGAGCAGATATCCCCCGGTTGGGGCCTCCCAATCCAGCATTTCACCGGCGCAGAACACACCCGGCAGGGCCGTCAGCATCAGCCCGTCATCCAGCGCTGTCCGTTTCACACCACCTGCGGTCGAAATGGCTTCGTCCATCGGGCGAAGTCCGGCATGCCGGATGGGCAGCTTTTTCAACATGCTCACTTGCACGGATTGAGAATGGCCGCCGTGTTTGGTCATTTCATGAAACAGGGCGATTTTCTGAGCGGACAGGTTCAGCGACTTTCTCATCCACTGGGACAGCGTTGTTTTCGACCGTTTCGCAGAAAACCGCGCCAGCAGAGCCTGTTGGTCCAGATCAGGCTTCAGATCAGCAAACAATGGCTGCCCCGCGCGCAAGGCCGGTGTCAGCGAATACAGCCCGCCGCCTTCCAGACCGGTTCTGGAAATCGCTGCCTCTCCTCGGCTCTCCAGGTCACCTGCCATCCATCGGACCGATTTCAATGCGGCCCCGAAATGAGGCTGCATATGTGGGCTCCAATCAACGGAAATGGCTGAGTTTGCAGGTTCGAACGGAGCCAGCGCCACGCCTTTTCCGGCCAATATCTGCGCCCAGTGACCGTCCGAGCCAAGGCGGGCCCAGCTTGCACCGCCCAGTGCCAGCACGGTGACATCCGGCGAAACACGGCGCCGCCCGTCCGGGGTGTCAAACACCGGCGCTTCACCGTCCCAGCCTGTCCAACGCCAGCGGGTCCTGACCTCGACCCCGGACTCGCCCAACCGTGCCAGCCAGGCCCGCAACAAGGGTGAGGCCTTCATGGATTCAGGAAATACACGCCCCGTCGAGCCGACAAACAGCGTCTGCCCCAACCCGCGCGCCCAGTGCTGCACCGCCTCGGCATCAAAGTCAGTCATGATCGGGCGCAACCAATCCGCCGCTTCACCATAGGCGCGGATCAGGTCATCAAGCGGCTCGTCCTTGGTCAGGTTCAGCCCCGATTTCCCGGCCATCAGAAATTTGCGCGCGACCGAAGGTTTGGCCTCGGCCACCAACACGGAATGCCCGGCTGCGGCCAGCTGTTCGGCCGCCATCAACCCGGCGGGGCCTGCTCCGATCACCATTGCCTGCGCCATTCGCACCCTCTTGCCTTCGCCCGTCACAGGCGCAAGTTTCACATCATCATGACGAACAGCGATCCGATCTGCCCGCTTTGCGACCGCCCGATCCCCGACGGGGGTGGCAGCCTGCATCATCTGATCCCAAAACTCAAAGGAGGCAAGGGCGGACCGACCGTTCTGCTGCATCAGATCTGCCACAAAGAGGTGCACGCCACCCTGACCGAGGCCGAACTGGCACGCAGTTTCAACACGGTCGAGGCCCTGCGTGCGCATCCAAGGCTCGAGAAATTTCTGATCTGGGTCCGCAAACGCCCACCCGGGTTTCGTTCGAAAGTTCCGGGCAAGCGGCGCGGGCGATGATCAGCCCGGCAGGATCGGGTCGCCGAAAGTATCTGTCAGGGGCTCGGACAGGCCTTCGATCTCGATACCCTGAAAGTCCGGTACATGCGCGAATTGTGCGCCCGCAACATGCTGGAATTCCAACGCCGTATAGGCGCGTTTCCACAGCCATTCGCGGTTTTCAACAGCCCAAAGATCAGGATTGGGAGGGGTTTCGTCCGTAAAGGCATAGAAATGCAGGTCAAAGCCGCAAGGGGCGACCTCCTGCATCGACAGCAACGACATGCCCCGGGCGCGCCAGAACGCGTCTTCGGCGGCAATATCGCCGGTTCGAAGGGTAATCTGACCGATCCGAGCCCGCGCGAAGGGCGCGTCGGGGTCCGCCGCATGCGGCGGTCGGTTGCCTTCGAAATCATGTTGCAGCAGCTCGATGACGAACCCTTCGGGATCCGCAAGATGGCACATGTAGCCGATGTCCAGAAACTGGTTCGGCGTGCTCACTGGAACGTCAAACCCGCGCAGATGAGCCGCGGCAAGATCGACATCCGGCACAGTGATTCCTATCTTCCAGTACCGCTGCCCCCTGTCATGGGTGTACCCTCCTCCCCCCGGCAGCAACAAAATGTCTGCGTCTGCGCCGTCATAGCCGACACGGTGGCCGGTTTCTGCTTGGCCAACGTACATGCCCAGAACGTCGCGATAAAACGCGGCCAGCCGATCCGGGTCAGCGACCCGCAGGCGCAGTGCAGACAGCCTCATGAACACAACCTTGCGATTCCCGCTGCGATCTCGGGGTCGGCATTCACGCTGTCGGCCACCAGATCGCGTGCGGTTTGCATCAGGTGATCGGGATCGACAATCCGGTCCACCAGACCAAATTCATACGCTTCCTGCGCGGTGATTTTCTGACCGGCCATGAGAATCAACTTGGCCCTGGCCGGTCCGACCAGAGCCGCCAGCCGCGCGGGGTCGGACGGTTGCGGCAGAAACCCCAGCTTCATCACCGGATAGAAGAACTTGGCCGATGGCACGGCAATGCGCAGATCACAGGCCAGCGCCATACCATTAGCCCCACCGGCCAGGGTGCCATTCAGTGCGGCGACGGTCAGACAGGGCAGCGCGGCAATGGCACCAGACAGCCTTTCCCAGACATCCGATTTGGCCAGACCGGCGCGCGCCTCGTCCAGATCTGCCCCGGCACTGAACACTTTGCCCGCGCCGGTCAGGATCAACGCCTTCGCGCCTGTCGCGGATTCGGCAATCTCGGCCAGTTCCGCCAGCATGGCCCCCGTCAGGGCGTTTGCTTTGTCAGGGTTGTTGATCGTGACGGTCCACAGGCCGCCTTCTTTGGTCAAATCGATCATATCAGCCCGGCCCGTTTGCGAATGTCATCAAGCCGCAGCGAAATTTCGGTGCCCAGGAACTCATCTGCATCATCGGAACACATCCACAGCAGCGCCCGTGCGGGCCAGTCTGCCGGAATGTGGGCATCCCAGTCCAGTTGACTGACGGGATTGATGCCGCTGGCCTTGATCGAACGCTGCATATCGGTGGCCACCGTCCCCGGTGAAAGACCCATGGCGCGAATACCATTATGGGCTTCTTCCAGATGCAGACATTCCGTGAGCATCTTGGCCCCGGCCTTCGAGGCGCAATAATGGCTCCAGGCTTCGACCGGGTTCGACGCTGCACCGGACGAGATCGTCAGAATGCTCCCTCCTCCCGCAGCCCGCATTACCGGCAACGCCGCGCGCATCCCATAGAAAATGCCTTTCAGGTTGATGTCGATGGCCTTGCTCCACGCCTCGGTGTCAGCATTCGAGAGATGAAAGATCGGATCGATCACGCCGGCATTGCCGATCAGAACATCCAACCCACCTAACCGGTCCACGCATGTGGCCACGGCTTGTTCCACCTGCGCGAAATCGCTGACGTCACAGGCCAGTGCGATGGCCTGATCGCCCAATGAGGCCGCCAGGGCGTCAATCTGATCCTGGCTGCGGGCCACCAATGCGACATTGGCACCGGCTGCGGCAAAAACGCGCCCTGCCTCGGCCCCAATTCCTCGGCTGGCCCCGGTTATGAGAACAGTTTTTCCCTGCATTTGCCCTTCCTCACGCATTGCAATCTCTGTCGGCTACAGCCGTAACGCGTAAACGGGGAAAGGGTCCAGCCCTTGCCCCCTTGACGATACCCGCCACAAACCCGACCATGCGCCACAAATTGATCAAGAAGGGTTACCTTATGTCCGTTTTCCTTCGCCGCAGCTGCGGCGCTGCCCTGGCTTATGCCGTTGCCACCCAAGGGGCGTTTGCAGACCTGTCGGCCAATGATGTCTGGTCCGACTGGCAGAGTTATTTCACCTCAATGGGTTACACCATCACGGGGGACGAAAGCACCTCGGGCGACGTCACCACGATTTCCAATATGACACTTTCAGTGGCCCTGCCCGAAGAGGAAGGGCAGTTTCGGATGGTCATGCCAGAAATGACACTGACCGAAAATGGTGACGGGACCGTTACCATTGACCTGCCGGAAAACTTTCCCATGGAAATCACCGGTCAGGCCGAAGACGAAAACTTCGCAGCCACTGTCACCTATTCCCACAGCCAACTGAACATGGTCGTTTCAGGCACACCGGACGACATGACCTATGACTACAAGGCTGACAATCTGGGGGTGAAACTGGATTCGATTGAGGTCGATGGTGAGGCGCTGCCCAAGGATGTGTTTGGCATCAACGTCCAAGCAAGCGATCTGTCCGGCAGCTCGCGGATGCAGATCGGCGACAATCGGAACATCAGCCAGACGTTCAACGCAGCCACATTGTCCTATGATCTGAACTTTCAGGATCCTGAAAGCGGCGAAAACGGGTTGATCAACGGTCAACTGGATCAACTGGCATTTGAAGGCAAAAACGTGATCCCGCCGGATTTTGACTTTTCGGACCCAGAAGCCTTTTACAAGGCTGGTTTCTCGTTTGACGGCACCTTCACCTATGCCGCGGGCAGCACCGATCTGAGCGGAACCAGCGAAGGTCAGGCGTTCTCGATGAACAGCACGTCCGAAGGCGGGCGTTTTGCTGCCAGCATCGATGCAGATCGTATCGTCTATGACATTGACCAGAACAGCACGAAGATGGCCGTTACCACGGCGGGCCTGCCGTTCCCGATCGAACTTTCGATGGCCAAGGCTGGCCTGAACTTCGAATTCCCCATCCAGCAATCGGATGAAGTTCAACCTTTCGGCTTTGGGCTGAACCTGACCGATTTCACCATGTCGGACATCTTGTGGGGCATTTTCGATCCTGCGGGCGCACTGCCGCGTGACCCTGCGACGATTGCGTTGGATGCGACGGGTACAGCGAAAGTGCTGATGAACATATTCGATCCTGAAATCGACGTCGAATCCGACGAAGCGCCGGGGGAACTGCACTCGTTGAAGATCAACGAACTGTTGGTTTCGCTGGTTGGCGCCAAGCTGACCGGTGACGGAGATTTTGCTTTCGACAACACCAACACCGAAGAGTTTGATGGCCTGCCCAGCCCAAGCGGCGTGGCGAACCTTCAATTGGTTGGTGCCAACCAGTTGATCGACACCCTGATCGGCATGGGAATCATCTCGGACGAAGACGCGCTGGGCGCCCGCATGATGATGGGCCTGATGGCCGTCCCGGGCGAAGAACCGGACACACTGAACTCGAAGATCGAGTTCACCGAAGACGGTCAGATCCTGGCGAATGGTCAGCGTATCAAGTGACGATCAACGGAAAGGGCCGCGCAACATGCGGCCCTTTCTCCGTCCTGCCGACCCCTGCACAAACCTCTGAAACGGCACGGGTTCACCGCGATCCTAAACATACAATCCGGTCACAGGTCTTGCGAGACGGGCAGTCCAAGGCTAGGTCCTTGGCAACCAACCCGGAGGCCTCATGACCCGCACACCAGAAGAAATCAGCCAGCACTTGCTTGACGTGGCCCGCAAGGCGGGCGCGGACGCGGCGGATGCCATCGTTCTCGACGGATCCTCTGTTTCCGTCGAAGTGCGGGGCGGCGCGCTGGAACACGCCGAACGCTCGGAAGGCACTGATTTGGGATTGCGGGTGTTTCTGGGCAAACGGTCTGCCATTGTGTCCAGTTCCGACAGCCGGCCGGAAACCCTGCGCGCCATGGCGGAACGAGCGGTTGCGATGGCCAAGGAAGCCCCCGAAGATCCGTTTTCCGGGCTGGCTGACCCGGACCAGCTGGTCACAGACTGGAACACAGAGTCACTGGAATTGACAGACCCTACCCCGGCCCCGTCTGCCGAAGCCCTGATGCAGGATGCTCTGACGGCCGAGGCCGCAGCGCTGGCCGTTACCGGCGTTACCCAGGTGTCAGATGCGGCCGCAAGCTATGGAACCCACCATGTGCATCTGGCCGCGACAAACGGGTTCACCGGCGGATATGAACGCAGTAGCCGGTCGATATCCTGTGTTGCGATCTCGGGCGAAGGCACCGGGATGGAGCGGGACTATGACGGCGACAGCCGGACGTTCCAATCCGACCTGCGCAGCGCAGATGAGATCGGGCGCACAGCAGGCGAACGCGCCGTGCAACTGGTTGGTGCGCGCAAACCTGAAACGGGTCGCTTTCCCGTGCTCTTTGACGAACGAATCTCATCTTCGCTCATCGGCCACCTTCTGGCCGCCAGCAATGGTGCAGCAATCGCGCGGGGCGCATCCTGGCTCAAGGATTGTCTGGGGCAGGACGTTCTGCCCGCACACCTGTCTCTGATCGAAGACCCGCATCGGCCACGTATCTCGGGCTCGCGTCCTTTTGACGCCGAGGGTTTGCCGACACGACGCCGGGCAATCGTGGAAAACGGCATCCTGACCGGGTGGACGCTGGACCTGTCAAGCGGGCGAAAACTGGACATGGCGTCCACGGGTAACGCCACTCGTGGGGTCTCGGGCCCGCCATCGCCCAGCAACTGGAACCTGAGCCTGACACAAGGCGACCAAAGCCGCGCCGACCTGCTGCGCGAGATGGGGACCGGGTTGCTGGTCACGTCCATGATCGGATCGACGATCAACCCCAATACCGGTGACTATTCAAGGGGTGCATCGGGCTTCTGGGTCGAGAATGGCGAGATCACGCATCCGGTCAATGAATGCACCATCGCGGGCAATCTGCGGGACATGCTGCGCCGGATCATCCCGGCGAACGATGCCCGCCCCTATCTGTCGCGCGTGGTACCGTCGCTTCTGATCGAAGGAATGACACTTGCCGGCAACTGACCTGCCCCTGCTGATCGAAGCGGCACTGGAGGCCGGCAAGATCGCCACGCGCTATTCCGGCACGCAAGCACAGCGCTGGGACAAACCCGATGGCGCCGGGCCAGTGACCGAAGCGGATCTTGCCGTGAACACGATGCTGGAGGAACGGTTGTGTTCAGCACGGCCGGGCTATGGCTGGCTCAGCGAGGAATCCGAAGACTCACCCGACCGGCTGGACCGCAGCAACACTTTCATCATCGATCCGATCGACGGCACCCGAAGCTTTGCAGAAGGCGCGCGCACCTGGGCGCATTCCATGGCCGTCGCCGACAACGGCGTGGTGACGGCGGCGGTCATCTACCTGCCGATGCGGGATTTGCTGTACACGGCGGCACAGGGTCAGGGCGCGACTCTCAATGGCGAAACGATCACGACCTCGGACACCGCAGAGCTTTTGCAATCAGAAATTCTGGCCGCCAAGCCAAACCTTGACGCACGGCATTGGCGCCACGCGCAGGCACCAGAGTTCGAACGCGCCTACCGCCCGTCGCTTGCCTATCGCATGGCTTTGGTTGCGCAGGGGCGGTTCGATGGCATGCTGACCCTGCGCCCCAGTTGGGAATGGGATATTGCCGCAGGCGACCTGATCATTCGAGAGGCCGGCGGAATCTGTTCGGACCGTACGGGGCAACGGCTGATCTTCAACAATGCGCACCCCAGGCTGAACGGCGTGATCGCCGCCAGCGCCTCGATTCATCAGCAACTGTCCGCACTGCTGGACCCGGCCGGGCCGGGAATCGGAACATGAGCAAACCGCGCTCACTCAGCCTGGCCGCCTATAGGGTGTTGTCATGGGGGATGCGCAACCGGGTTGCGCCGCAATCCAACATGCCGCGCCCCGAAGGTGAGTTGCTGTGGATCCATGTTGCCACCCCGGATCGGCTGCGGGCTGTGACCGACTTCTGTCGTCGGCTGTCACAGGTCAGGGCCAAGCTGAATTTCCTGCTGACAGCACCCCCAAATGAGGATTTGTCCAACTGGCCGGACAGCAAGTTCCCCTTGATCAACCTGCCACAGGAACAGAGTGGAGCAGCCCGCGAGTTTATCGAATACTGGCGTCCGAACATGGGGTTGTGGGTCGGTGGGGATCTGATGCCCAACATTGTCACGCGCGCTGACGAACAGGCGATCCCGCTGGTCCTGTTCGACGCTCAATTCAGCGTCACACTGTCCCGAAACGCCCGTTGGCTGCCGGACATCACACGGGTGACCTTTGACTGTTTCCGCAAGATTCTCACGCCATCCGCCGAGACGGCTCGACAGATCCGCCGTCTCGGTGTTCCATCCGGAAAAGTCGTGGAATCACCGCCTTTGCGGATCAGCCCCGACCCCCGGCCCTGGCCGGAAGACGAGCTTATCGAGACCACTCATACGCTTGCCGGGCGCCCGGTTTGGTTGGCGGCATGGGTTCAGGACAAGGAGTTTATCTCGGTCCTGACAGCCCACCGTCAGGCGCTGCGGATGCTGCATCGGCTGGTTCTGGTGCTGCACGTGGCAAACGAGCCGGAAGTCACGCCGCTGAGGCGGCGGCTGGAATCGATGGACCTGCGCTGCGTCAGCTGGGATGAAGGGGACATGATCGAAGATACCACTCAGGTCGTCCTGACATCGGACCCCGAAAACCTGGGCCTGTGGCATCGCATGGCAGCAGTGACATTCATGGGCAGCTCGCTGGAACGCGGCGCGGGCGGTCAGGACCCGTCCGAAGCAATCGCGCTGGGGTCTGCGATCATGTTCGGACCATATGTGCACCGCCATCAGGAATTCTATTCCAGCCTGCAACAGGTGAACGCCGCCAAAGAGGTAAAAACGGCAACCGAACTGGGCGACGCCGTTGTGCAGCTTCTGGCCCCGGATCAAGCTGCCGACATGGCGCTGGCGGGGTGGCAGTTGTTGACCGAAGGCGCACCACAGGCTGACGCCCTGATCGAATTGGTGCAGGATATTCT
This sequence comes from Ruegeria sp. YTSA144, assembly GCF_059610125.1. Lineage (NCBI taxonomy): Bacteria > Pseudomonadati > Pseudomonadota > Alphaproteobacteria > Rhodobacterales > Roseobacteraceae > Ruegeria > Ruegeria sp. YTSA144. Next base: position 54,194 of record NZ_JBXWNA010000009.1, on the reverse strand, counting down.
GGATCAGCGGAGTGCGGATCATGCGGGCACCTGATTTCTGGAACACGCCCCCGGACCAACCGGATCCGAGGGCGCGTCTGCTGGCACCGTTGGGGCGCCTATATGCTGCGGCAACCGCCCGAAGGATCGCCTCGGAATCCGGCGAAAAGCCTGGTGTGCCCGTGATCTGTATCGGCAACCTAAACGCTGGTGGAACCGGTAAAACACCAACGGTGATCTGGACTCTTGAACAGCTTAGGGGCGCATGGCACGAACCACATGTCGTCACGCGGGGGCACGGAGGCTCTTTGGAGGGGCCGGTGCAAGTTGATCCGGCCAAGCACACTGCTGCCGAAGTTGGGGACGAGCCGCTGCTTCTGGCGATGTTTGCCGAAGTCTGGGTTGCGAAGGACAGGGCGGCGGGCGCGCGGGCCGCCGCGGCTGCGGGTGCCACGGTAATCGTTCTGGATGACGGTTTTCAGAACCCCTCGGTGGCCAAGGATTTCTCGATCATTGTTGTCGATGCTCAACGCGGGTTCGGAAACGGCTTGTGCCTGCCTGCCGGTCCGCTGCGGGAACCGGTCGACATCGGGTTGAAACGGGCCGACCTTGTGTTGTCTCTGGGCGATGAGGCTGCACAACAGGCTTTCACCGGTCAGTGGGGCGACAAGTTGTCCGTTCCCCATGTCACCGGTGCAATCGAACCCCTGCAAACCGGCATGGACTGGACCGGGACACGCGCTTTGGCATTTGCCGGTATCGGCCACCCCGAGAAGTTCTTCAGAACCCTGCGGCAGCTGGGCGTAGACCTGGTCCGCGCCGAAGCTCTGGACGATCACCAACCCCTGACTCAGGCCCTGATGACCCGACTGGAAAACGAGGCGCGCCAGCTGGGTGCTCAGATGATCACAACCGAAAAAGACGCCGTACGCCTGCCTCCGGCGTTTCGGAGCAAAGTGATCACTCTGCCGGTTCGTTTGCAAGTCGGTGAAACTGACAAGGTCCGCGACATGCTGCTGAACGCAGCACCTGCACCAAAATAGGTCCGGTCGGCCCAGACAGGGCCAACCGGAAAAGGGTGGTTAGCCACCCAATTCGTCTTCGATCAGCTTTTTGAAGTCCGCGTAGGACTGGTTGTCGACTTTCTTGCCATTCACAAGGAACGACGGAGTCGCCTGGATGCCATCACGTTCGGCGTTTTCCTGATACCACGCGGCCAATGTCCGCGCCTTGGTGCCATCTTGCAGGCAAGCCTCGAGCTGGTCGCCATCGATACCGGCCAGACGACCGATCTTGCGCAGCTCGTCCACGATCTCGGCCGGACCACCAGCACGTGACCATTCGGCTTGCCCTTCGTAGATCAGGTCGGTGATACCGAAGAACTTTTCCGGGCCGGCGCAGCGGGCCACCATCGATGCCCAAAGGCCGTAGCGGTCAAAATAGACTTCGCGGTAGGTAAACTTGACCTTGCCGGTGTCGATGAAGTCTTTCTTGAGTTGCTTGTAAGCACCCTGATGGAAACTCGCACAATGCGGGCAGGTATAGGATGCATATTCGATGATCTCGACCGGCGCATCTTCGGCGCCCTGGACCATATCGACGATCGTCGACGTATCCAGGTCTGCCTCCTGCGCTTCGGCAGCACTGACCAGCGGAAGGGTGACGTTGGTGTTCGACTGTGTCAGCCAATAGCCGCCAGCGGCTACGGCGACAGCCGCACAGATTACGGTTGCAATACGGCTCATTCTCAGCCCTTTCTCAGCGTTTCTGTTTGGATAAAACGTTGCGCCCGAGACGTTCAAGGGCCGCGCGCAAATCTTCATCATTTACATTGCGTGACACTTTGTCAGCCTCGGCGGCAATGTCAGGCGCAATCTGGGGTTTGGTTTGCTTCAGCTTGTGGTCGAAACTGGCCTGCCCCTCGGCAAATCCGGTCGGAGCGGTCTGGGTAATGCGGACGCGGCTGATGGCGTTGTAGCCATAGACCGCATTCACCTTCCCGCGCAGCTGTTCCTTCTGCATTTCCAGCATCGGAGCTTGTGGCCCGGTGGTCAGAACGGTCAGGGTCGCACCAAAACCGCCCTTGCCATAACCCACTTTGACCGGGCGTGCGATGGCGGCGATTTCCTGGCCGACGATCTCGGCCCAATGGGTCAAAAGCCGCGACACGGCAAACCCCCGGCTTTCCCCGGCGCGCCTGATCTGATCGTTCAGCACGGACGCGGTGCGTTTGAACCCACGGGTCGAAGAACGTCTGCGTTGCATCTGGTTTCCAGCTCCTACACCTCTATTGTACTGAGCAGGGCACCGGGTGCCAGAGAAACCCGACAGGGAGATGGATAAAACTTGCGTGACTCTGCTGAATTGACCGTCAGTGATGCGTTGCTGGAGTGGTACGACCGCCACGCCCGCGAAATGCCATGGCGTACGGGTCCGGCGGATCGCGCCGCCGGCATACGCCCCGATCCCTATCGGGTCTGGTTGTCCGAAGTGATGCTACAGCAAACAACAGTTGCCGCCGTTCGTGACTATTTCCTGCGTTTCACCACCCGTTGGCCCACAGTTCAGGCCCTGGCCGCCGCACCGGACGAACAGGTCATGGGGGAATGGGCCGGGCTTGGCTATTACGCCCGCGCCCGCAATCTGTTGAAATGCGCGCGCGCTGTCACGCAGGACTGCGATGGCCGGTTTCCCGACAGCTTTGACGCCCTGCTGAAGCTACCCGGTATTGGCCCCTATACTGCGGCTGCGATCTCGGCCATTGCATTCGATCAGCCCGAAACCGTGCTGGACGGAAACGTCGAGCGTGTCATGGCCCGGCTCCACGACATTCACGACCCGTTACCCGGCTCCAAACCCCTGCTGAAGGAAAAGGCGTCGGCCCTGACCCCGGCCACACGCCCCGGCGATTACGCGCAGGCGGTCATGGATTTGGGGGCCACCATCTGCACGCCGAAGTCGCCGACATGTGGCATCTGCCCCCTGCGTGATCCCTGTCAGAGCCGCGTCGCAGGCACCCAAGCCGACCTGCCACGAAAAACACCCAAAAAACCCAAGCCAACCCGCTATGGGCACGTGTATGTCGCGCGTATGGCAGACGGTGCCATGGTGCTGGAACGCCGACCTGACAAAGGCCTGCTGGGCGGAATGCTGGGCTGGCCCGGATCAGAGTGGAACGATGCCCCGACCGAACGTGCCCCGTTCCCTGCGAATTGGAAGATGTTGCCGGGCGAAGTGCGCCATACATTTACACATTTCCACCTGATTTTGCGGATCTGGACCACGTATGCCGCTGATCACGACGTACCCGAACATCTGACGGTCGTCGACAAACACAGCTTCAGGCCCGGCGACCTGCCAACCGTGATGCGTAAGGCCTATGACCTTTGGAAAGGACAATAAGTCCGCTGTGCAAGTCTTCGGGCCATGTCTAGGGTATGTCCAAAAAGTCGGAGCAGAAAAGATGATCGCAACTGGCACATTGTCCCGCTGGCAATCTGCATCCCCTTTCTGGGTGTCGCTGCTGCTGATCCCGCTGGTCTGGTTTTCAGCTGCTACCGGTGGATGGTCACTGCTGCTGGTTCCTGCCGCAACCTGGTGGGCTTTTGCAGTGCTGGACCGGATCACCGGGCTCAACACTCAAAACGCCGACCCCGAGACGCCGGACACGGCGCTGCAATGGTACATATTGCTGACAAAACTCTGGGTCCCGATCCAGTTCGTCACCCTTTTTGGTCTGATCTGGTACGCAACCCACAACACCCATCTGTCAACGCTAGAGAAAATCGGCCTGTTCTTTGGCATGGGCGTCATTTCGGGCACGATTGGGATCAACTACAGCCACGAGTTGATGCACCAGAAAAGCCGCTTGGAACGCTGGTTGGGTGACATTCTTCTTGCCATGGTGCTGTATTCTCATTTTCGGTCCGAGCATTTGTTGGTCCATCACCGCCATGTTGGAACCCCGCGCGATCCGGTGACGGCGCGCTACAACGAAGGGTTTCATCGCTTCTATCCCCGGGTTCTGTGGCAATGCTGGGTTTCGGCCTTCAGCGCCGAGCGCGACAAGCTGGCCCGCAAAGACCGACCATGGACAGATCGCTCAAACCCTTTCTGGCGGTACTGGGCGCTGCAAGGTGGGATGCTGGCACTGGCTGGCCTGATCGGAGGATGGTCCGGCGTGGCGCTGTTTGTGCTACAGGCTGGCGTCGCGATCTGGCAGCTCGAGCTGGTCAACTACGTGGAGCATTACGGCCTGACCCGAAAACACCTGGGCGACGGACGGTACGAGCATGTATTGCCACGCCATTCGTGGAATGCCTCGCAGAAAGCGTCGAACTGGTTGCTGATCAATCTTCAGCGCCATTCGGACCACCATTACAAACCCAACCGCCGGTTTCCGCTGCTGCAACATCACGCATCGGACACAGCTCCGCAATTGCCTTATGGCTATCCCGTCATGACCGTGGCCGCGATGATCCCTCCGCTGTGGCGGCGGGTCATGAACCCGCGCGTTCGCGCGTGGCGACGCCACTATTATCCCGAGATCACCGACTGGCACCCCTACAACAAATCTCTGAACCCCATGCCCAAAGCGTGACCGCAGCGCGCACAGGCGCGCTGCTTGGCCCAACTGTCAGCACTGCATCTGCGATGCTGTTCTGACGGGCGGGAGGCCCTCAGCTTTTCATCACCCAGACATCCATCGGCGCCTCGACCCCTCGAACGGATTGGTCGCGACAGGCAACAAAACCGTCCATGGCCTCCGACATCGACGGGTTTTCTTCCGCAACCCGCAGGCGCACGGCATCACTGACAATGACACGCGCCTTGAAATCACGCGTCAGCGCTTCAAGCTTGGCAGCCACATTGACCGCATCGCCAATCACCGCGAATTCCAACCGGTTGGCACCGATATCCCCAAGTACGACCGAGCCGTAATGCACCCCAACGCCGACATGGATTTCAGGCTCTCCAACCCTGCGGCGTTCCAGATTCCAACGGTCGATCGCGCCTACCATCGCACGGGCGCATTCCAGGGCATTGCTCGCGTCCAGAGGCGTTGGCACCGGCGTGCCGAAGGTCGCCATCAAACCGTCGCCCAGATACTTGTCCAATGTCCCGTGGTGCCGGAATACTTCGGTTTCCATACGGGCATGGAACCCGCGCAGCACCTCGATCACTTCATAGGGGTCCCGCCCGGCGGCGTATTTGGTGAACCCGACGATATCGATGAACAGAACGGCCACATCCGCTTTGCGGACTTGTTTCAGCGGTTCATCGTTCTGGCTCAACTCATCTACCACATTGGGCGAGAAATACCGTGACAGATTGGCCCGTTCCCGTTCCAGCCCCGCGTTGTTCATCAACAATTGATTGAGTCGCCGCATCGAGATGCCCAGCGTTACTGCAACCATCATGAACACGATCACCTGCTGTATACGTTGAGGGACCATGAAACTGTTGGGATCCAGCAGCTCGGCAACATCCGGATAGCCCTGCAAGGCCTCTGCAACCTTTTCGCTGATCTCCGGAATAGGCGTGGCCACCCACCAGGCGACGATCCAGCCGATCGTCCACATCATTGCCGTCCACGAACCGATGGCAATCACCGTACGCCAGGAATAGGCCAGTGTTCCAGCCGCCAGAATGACGAAAAAATACTGAAAGTTGTCAAACCGATATTGCATGGCCAGCGGCCGGACATCATCGCTGAACGGATTGGGTACGATCATCCCCAGGGTCATGATCAACAGATCAACAAAGATCAAAAGAAGCTCGACCCGGGATTGCCCCACCCGGCCCGCGCTGCGGATCAGCCATCCATTGGCGCAGATCAGCAGCAGGATGAAATGATACCACAGCACATCCCATTGCGGGTTCAGAAAAATAAGCAGAGCCCCGGTCAGGGCCATGGCCACCCAGCGCGCGCGTACAGCCAGTTCAAGCCCTTCGCGCTTGTGCCGCTCCAACGCGGCCTCGGTGTATTTGTTGTCCAGATCGAAAGTGTCAGGTTCCGTGAAAAACAGACTGCGGCGGGGCTGCGCGGTTGTCTCGGTCATGGCCGTGATCTTTCTTGCAGTGTCAGGGTCATCTTCATGCAATCACTGTTGGTCCAAAAACAAAAGACCCCGCCGTAGGATCGGCGGGGCAAGGCGTAGTGCCTTGTGTCAGGCCACAGGCACCGGCGGTGTTCTTGAAATCAGTTCATCTCGGCCCGGATCTGCTGACGCAGGACGTCGATCGGAACCGTTTTGCCGTCACGCTTGAAGCACCAATAGGTCCAGCCATTGCAGGACGGCGCATTTTCCAGATGAGCGCCCACCTGATGAATCGAGCCTTTGACGTTGTCGCCGACCAGCGTACCATCGGCGCGAACCTTGGCCTTGTGGCGCTGGTTCATGGAATAGAGCTCTTCGCCCGGGCGCAGCATGCCGCGCTCGACCAGCTGCCCGAACGGAACACGCGGCTCGGCACGTTTGCTGGCGCTGACTTCCAGAGCCTCACGGTCGAACTTGCGCACCTTGGCGATGCGTTTCTCGGCCACCTTGCGATAGCTTTCCTCGCGTTCGATACCAATGAATTCGCGGCCCAGCATCTTGGCTACCGCACCCGTGGTGCCGGTGCCGAAGAACGGATCAAGCACCACGTCACCGGGATTGGTCGACCCGATCAGAACCCGGTGCAGCAGAGACTCGGGCTTTTGCGTCGGGTGCGCCTTGTCGCCGTTTTCATCCTTCAGACGTTCATGCCCGGTGCAGATCGGCAGCACCCAGTCGCTGCGCATTTGCACGCCTTCGTTCAGGGCCTTCAGCGCCTCATAGTTGAAGGTGTATTTGGCCCCTTCGCGCTTGGACGCCCAGATCATCGTCTCATGCGCGTTGGTAAAACGCTTGCCGCGGAAGTTGGGCATCGGATTGGATTTGCGCCAGACAACGTCATTCAAAATCCAGTAGCCTGCATCTTGCAAGGCCGAACCCACACGGAAGATGTTGTGGTAAGAGCCAATCACCCAGATCGCGCCATTTGGCTTGAGCAGACGGCGCGCCGCCTTCAACCACGCGCGGGTGAATTCGTCATAGGCACCAAAGCTTGAAAACTGATCCCAGTGATCGTCCACCGCATCCACCTGGCTGTTATCCGGGCGATGCAGTTGGCCTTTCAACTGCAAATTATAGGGCGGATCCGCAAAAATCAGGTCAACGGATGCGTCGGGAAGACTGTTCATCACGTCGATGCAGTCCCCGGATAGAATCGTGTTTAAAGGGGGCGCTATTGCGCCCTTTTTGGTGGTTGTCGTCATATCACTGCCTCAAGTGTCCACGGCGCTTTTGCGCTCATTTGGTTGAGACAAGGATGAGTCAAAGACGAATCGGCGTCAATTTCTTTTTTGAATCAGCGGCTTACGATTTACTCTTGATACAAGATATTGTGCACCGGCTTGAACGAACGTCTATGGTGTGGGGTCACGCCAAGATTTTGCAGTGCTTCCTTGTGTTGTTTTGACGGATAACCGGCGTTGGTTTCCCATCCATATCCCGGATGCTGTTGCGCCAAATCCACCATCACCTGATCGCGCCAGTTTTTCGCAAGGATCGAGGCGGCTGCAATCGACACCGATCGGGCATCCCCCTTCACGATGGCCTGCGACGGGATTTTCAGGCCGCGTGGAATCATGTTCCCGTCGATCAGCAGGAAATCAGGGGCCGGCGACAGAGCCTCGACCGCGCGCAGCATCGCCAGATGCGATGCCCTGAGGATGTTGATCTCGTCAATCTCGGCGACCGAGGCTTCGGCCACGGCAAACTCGGCGCTGTGCCGGATCTCGGCATCCAGCGCGGCCCGACGTCTGGCCGTCAGCTTCTTGGAATCATTCAACCCTTCGGGGATGGCCTGTGGGTTCAGGATCACGGCCGCGGCGACAACTGGTCCCGCCAAAGGGCCGCGCCCGACCTCATCCACACCCGCGATGCGATAATGGCCCCGGTCCAGCAGCGCCTGCTCAAGTTCGAAGTCTGGTTTTGTCATGCCTTTGGAAAACCGCGTTTCACACAGCGCCGCAAGAAAAAAAGAGAGGGCAGCCCACACCGCCCTCTCTCATACGGCGCGTCATTGGCGCCGCTCCTGCTCAACCGTTGTTACTGGTAAACGACACGGTATCCTTTCTGGCGCAGGCACGCGGGTTCGTATGCCCGCTTGACCTTTTGGCCATTCCAGAAACCGACTTTGCACTCTTGCGGCAGGCTATTGGCATGTTTGTAGTGCTTCTTGAGGCATTTAGGCCCAAGCAGCGGATGATCCTGTGAATACCCGTTGAATGTGCGCAGGCAGCGCTGCGGCAGATCGTATCGCGCCACGCGCGGCGGCAGAGGGCGCACCGGCTGCGGCGTGTAAGGTGCCGGGGTATATGTCTGATGGCGAGCCGCCCGATCCTTTTTCTTTTCCTTGTTGTAATAGTGAACCCCGGCCCCGATGATCGCGATGGCCGCCAGCCCGCCAAGAATGTCCTTTGCATCCGCAGCCCGCGCCTGAGAAGCAGAAACCCCGGTTATTGCAACCGCGGTCGCAACAATGAAAGCAATGAATTTCCTGTGCATGATGCGTGTCCTTCATAGTGTTTGGGCGACCGTGTGACGGAGCGCGTCGTGATTGCCCTGACACTGGGGGCGACCGGTTCAGACAAGCAATAACGGCCCGGTGTTATCGGATATCAGAACCCGCAAACCCCTTGGGTTATTGAATATCGCGACAACTCATGCGCAGGATGCGGCCTATGAAACAGATCCTCTCTTCTCTGACCTTTGCGGTCCTGATATCGCTTGGCACTGCTGCGTCTGCCGCGGATTGCTATGCGGATTACAAGGCCAAGAAAGACAACCCGCTGCGTTTGCATTATGGGGTCATTCAGGTCTCGAACTGCGACAAGGGCCAGGCCCAGGCAGAAATCGCCCGGCGCCTGAGCGCGTCAGGCTGGACCTTGCTTGAAGTGCAGTCCGTTTTCGGGCCGGAAGGGTTGGATCAGAGGAAGGGCAATGCCGGACAATTCTATCTCCGTTTCTGATGCGCGCCGGTCTGGTGTCAGGCTGGTTGTGCTGGGCATCGCAGCCATTGTCGCCATCCTGATCACTGCCGCCGTTTTCCTGTTCTGGACCCTGCCGGACGCCAATGCATTCAACGCGCGGGTCGAGCGATTGTTCATCGAGGCCGATCTGACCTCGCAAACCGAAATCCGGTTGCTTGAAATTCTGGCCCAGTCTGGCACCGCCTTCGCCGACACCCTGTCCAGCTATCGGATGGTGATCTATGTGCTGCTGGTTTTTGCCTGTGCGATGATGGCCTCGGCATTGGTCTTTCTGGTGATGCTGGTACTGCTGAACCGACGCATGGCGCAGATCGAACGCACCGGCATTCAGGTGACCTCGTTGCTGATCAGCCGCGAGGAAAACACCGTCTACCTCAACAACATGGATTTCAAACTCACGCCCGCCGCCATGGAAACCCTCTCGGTTCTGGCTGAATCGCGACTGGATGACGAGGTATTGTCCGGGGCCCAGATCGAGGCGATGATTTCCGGCCGCAATGCAGCCGATTGCGACGAAGCTGCGGGCGCGACGCGGATCAAACGGTTGCGGGATGCGCTTGGCAACCAGATGGTCAGTGAACTTCTGGTCAAGAACATCGCCAAAAAAGGCTATATGCTGTCCATCGAAAAAGACGTCATACAGATGGTCTGAGCCTTGCCGTGTGACCATATGCGTTGGCACTTTTCCCTTCGCCGCCTCTTGGAATGTGCGATGCAAAGCCCCATTCTAGAACAACCCCAGGCAAGGGAGGTCGCATGTGAACGTCCACGCCGCACCAAAGATCAATGGGTATGGAATATCGGTTGAATCGCTGAATGGCAGAATTGCCATTTACCGAAACGATGTGCTTTTGGCTGAAAGTACAGATGCCAAGGTGATGTATGAAACGCGCCTGCCCCCCACGATCTATGTGCCCCGCGCGGATGTCTGTGTTGATCTGAGCGAAGAAACAGATCTGCAAACATTCTGCCCGTTCAAAGGCACTGCCACTTACCACGACATCAATCTGGGTTCGGAAAATCTGGCCAATTCTGTCTGGGCCTATGAAGAAGCCCTGCCTGAAAGCGCGGCCATACAAGGCTGCATAGGGTTTATGCCCGGCGCCTATACGAAAATCGATCTGGGCGAAAACCGCCTTCGCGAACCTGAAGACGGCAATATCAGCGGCCCGCTGATTGACTGGTTGATGCGTGGTGCTTCGACTGCAACAACACCCGAGAGCTTTACCAAAGCGCTGGCCGAGAAGATGCTGGAGCATGGCATCGCGATACAAAGGCTGAGCATTCTGGCCTGGTCTCTGCACCCGCTTATCGCGGGAAAGCACTATATCTGGGAAAAAGATGAAGACGAGATTCTGACCCGGGCCCCGACATACGAAATCTATGACCACCCGGCGTTCATCAACAGCCCTTTGCGACATGTCTCGAACGGTCTGGGTGGCGTGCGGCAAAGATTGAACGATGAAAACCCGCATAACAGCTTTCCGATCATGGAAGATCTGCGGGCCAAGGGCGCAACGGATTACGTGGCCATGCCCTTGCCGTTTTCCGACGGGCGCACCAATGTTCTGACGCTGACCTGCGATCACCCGGACGGGTTCACGACCGAAAACCTGGGCCTTGTATTTGAATGTTCCTCTGTCATTGCCCGTTTCTACGAAGTGTTCATGCAGCGCGAAAACGCGCAGGTCCTGCTGGAAACCTATGTTGGCAAGCGCACCGGCGCGCGTGTGCTGGGTGGCGAAATCAGGCGGGGTGACGGGGATGAGATCGACGCCGCAATCATGTTCTGCGATCTCCGCAATTCAACAAGCCTGGAAGAAAAGCTGGGCCGGGGGGAATATATCAGTCTCCTGAACGAGTTCTTTGAAACAGTCTCGGGTATTGTTCACGACAATAACGGAGAAGTTCTGAAATTCATTGGCGACGCTGTGCTGGCCGTTTTCCCGGCAACGGACGAAGATGCCAGTACAGCCCGCGCCAATGCCCAGCGCTCGGCGATCAAAATCGTCGAAACTTTGGGTGAACTGCGCAAAGAAGGCACGGACGTGCATTGCGACTGTTCGATCGGCGTCGCTTATGGGCGTGTCACCTACGGCAATGTGGGGTCTCGTGAACGCCTTGACTTCACGGTTATCGGTCAGGCCGCGAACATCGCAGCGCGCCTGGGAGAATTCGGCAAGACGCAAGGGCACCGCATTGTCGTTTCAGAAGACATCGAACCGGCCTGTTCCAACGCCGTGCCGCTGGGCGACGTCAATCTGCACAATGTGTCCCGGCCCGTCAGATCATATGCTTTACGAACCGCAGCCGATGAGATTCTGAACGGTTAAGGCCTTTCATTTGCAGTTCTGAAGAAACCCGCATTGCCTTGATCAACGTTACGCCTGTGCGATCATGCTTCATCGATCACTTCGACCCGGAGGCGCTCTGCTCAAACGGCTCCCAACAGGATCAACGCGGTCTGCGCTGGCGAGATCGTGTTCTGAAGTTGCGCAATCTGACTTCTGGCCAAATATGTGTCGGTCAGTTTCTCGATGGACTTTGGGTTCGAAAACTGTGCCAAGTCCTCCGAGCCGGTCAGTTTGTGCAACCTGGCCTTGAACTCGACCAACTGCTTGTCAATGTCCAGCTGCGCAAAGGATGACGGCAGTCCAAGTGCCGTTTCCATCATGCTGCGCAAAGGGGGCAACCCCATCAGATCGAACCACTTTGTGTCTGCGCTTGAGGCCCTGTTGGCGAGATCCGAAAGTTCTCGTTGTGCATAGAGCGAAATGCGCATCGTTTCATCCGACTCGCCAACGGCAATTTCAAACCGTGCCGTCAAATTGGCCTGGGCGATTTGCCCCATGTCGGACGTCAGCGCGGTTTTTCGGACAGCACCGGGACCAAACCCAAAGGCGTCAGAAAACTCCCGGTATCGCTTGTCGGCCAATCGATTGGACAACGCGTCATCCGCCTGTGTCCCATCCTCGAGGATTTTGCGTATGAAAAACCGGTTGTCCAAATCTCCTTCCAGTCCGAACGCACCCAATGCGACCTGCAACAACCTGCGATCCGACACCAGCTGTTCGGCGGATTGGATTTTTCCGATGTTGTCCAGAAAATACTGTGTCTCTCTTTCATTCGCAGCTGACGACGAAAAACTCTGGAGCTGGCTTTCATACGTACGTTGCAAGAACCGCCAGCCCACGATTCCACCGCTTGGGATGACGGGCTGGAATGTCATTGCTGATAAGCCATCAGCCGCTCTTCGCGCGGCAGAAGCGAGCGAAGCGATTTGAGGCACTTGTAATAATGCTCTGCAACCAGGGCATCCGTGGCTTCGGCCAAAACCCGACGGCTATCTGCATCCGTAAAAACCTGGCTCAGCTCTTCCACGCGGCGCAACAGTTGCTGACGTGCCTGGCCAGGTTCGATGTCACCCGACAATACAAGCTGCGCAGCATAGCAGACGCGGCGCACCGGCGTATTCACCTCATCCGGATGAATCGCGTCCCGCAGTCGAAGAACATTCGCCTGTGGCGTCATGATCGAAAACCGGCCGCGACGATCGCCGTTCTCAATCACGACCCCGTTGATCAGAACCCTTTCTTTCGGGGCAAGCTTTAGGACCAGTCCGCTCATCAAGTTGCCCTCATCTGGCGCAATCCGCGCAATACAGCCGTGTTGATTTCCACCAGGGGTTCAACGGTTGCGCCGTCTCCTAGAACGCGGCTGCTGTGTTGTTCGGTGAATTCGGCAAGGTAGAAGATCCTGGCTCTCAGATCGTTGGGCAGGGCATTCTCGGAATCGGCAACGCCGGTTGCGAGCACCCCCCATAGCCGCCGGTTTTCGTGCACGGCCTGAACAAAGCCCGAAAAATCCGTTGCCTTTTGTGCTGTTGCTGCCTTCAGACGCCGTGTGATCCTTGAAATCGCTTCGTACTCCGTGTCTCGAGGCGTCCGAGTCGGCGCGGCTGTTTGCGCATAGGTTTGATGGGCTAGGGTTTGCGGTGTCACTTGAAATCCTTCCAAAGGGCCGTCATCAGGCAGTCATTGATGGGGCGCGAAATCCGCGCCCCAACCGATTATGCAAATTAACGGAACAGCGACAGAATCGACTGCGGTGCCTGATTGGCGATCGAAAGCGACTGTGTCGCCAACTGTTGCTGAACCTGAAGCGCCTGTAGCCGCGCCGAAGTCTCTTCCATGTCCGCGTCGACCAGCGACCCGATACCTGACTTGAACGAGTCGGACAGGTTCGAGATGAACTCTTTCTGAGTTTCGATCCGGCTTTGAGAGGAACCGAAAGCAGCCGACGCATCGATCGAAGTATCGATCAGCGATTCAACGGCGGCCAGGGCTGCGGTCGCACCCGCACCGGTCGAGACATCAATACCGGCCAGCGCGCCCAGACCACCTGCACCGGCATTCACGAACTGAGCCGAGAACGAAATGTCAGAGCCCGTACCGTTGGTGATGGACAGGGTTCCGGCTGTGCCCGAGTCATAATCCACGGTCAGACCGGTAATCCCAAGCTCTTCAATCTTCGATTTCAATCCAACGGCAACCAGATCACCGGTTGTTGTCGCGGCGGCGTCTTCGGCAGACACGGTATAGGACACGACCTGATCGTTGATCGCGACGACAACCTTGTCACCGGCGGCAAACACACCGCTGGATTCGTCGGTGACCAGCGCGGTTGCGGCAGTCGCGCCGTTGTCGATGGTTGCGCCAACGCGATCGTTGCCTGTCGATGCGCCGGTCGAACCGTCAAAAACCTGCTTGGTGACATAACCGCCGGTTGACAGGTTCTGCCCTGCAACGGTGATCGACGACGAGGTTACGGCGCCGGTACTGTCGCGGTCCAGCGACGCAAGGATCGAAGCGGAACCGGCAGAGCCGTCAACCAGGTTCAAACCATTGAACTGCGCCGCACTGACAACGGACGCGATCTGACCTTTCAGCGCAGTCACATCATCATTGATTTTGCCGCGGTCAACGTTGTCTTCCTGCGCGGCGACGATCTTGCCTTTCATCTGGGTCAGCAGATCAGTGACGGTTTCCGCGGCATTCCGTGCAACGGCGACAGTCGATTCACCAAGCGCGAGACTGTCCTTGATGGCGTTGAAACCTTTGACGTCCGACTCCATCACTTTGGAAATCGCCCATACTGCCGAGTTGTCCTTGGCCGTTGCGACATCCTTGCCGGTCGAGATCGCGTTCTGGGTGGAGGCCAGGTTCTTGTTAACCGACTTGAGCGTTTGCAGCGCAACCATCGCGCCATTGTTTGTCAGAATGCTGGACATAGCTTTCATCCTTTTCCGTTCGGGCCGTTTTGCCCATGTTCACCCCGCACTATTTGCGGGCATTGGTGTCTTTCTGACCTGTGCGACGCGCCGCGTGGCCGTTCGCGCCACCTGTTGATCTCAGGTGCAACACCACTTTTGAACCCGATCCCCTAACGGAGTGCTAAAACGCGTAACCCAGAAATTTCGGATTTGAATCAAACTTCTGCCTATGCCCGCTTTTCCAGCTTTGCCACGCTGCGCACCGCAAATTCACTTCGCTGTCCGTCCGCACCATAGGTGCTGAATTCCTGCCGAACGCGCCGCAATTCAGCCATTCGGCTGGCGACTGCCCGGATGCCCTCAGCCGCGCTGTTCAGCAGCGCCTGATTGCGCTCGGCTTTCTGTTGAACGCGAATCAGTGCCTCGCTTTCCAGCACCTGAAGATCATTGATTGCCCCGATCAGCTTTTCTTTTTCAGGCACCATGCTGGACAAACGGTCCAGATCCCCCTGCACAAGTGCGGCACGTTCCAAATCCAGGACTTCTTCCAAAGACTTGATCAACGCATTATCGACTTTAGACGTCATCGGTTTTCTCCATCAGTGACTTGAACAGAATTTCGGAAAGGCCCACGCCACCAGACCGGGCCAGTTGCTGCGCCTGATGTTGAACAAGCATCGAAGAAAACTGATCCTCACCGGCGCCACCGCCAAAGGACTGGCGGGTTTTTCCCAACCCGGCAGATTTCAGCATTTCCGCCAGAAACGCCGCCTCCAGCTCTATGGCGGCGTTTTTCAGCCGGGTCTGGGGTGACTGTGATTGAGATACGTGAGGAAGGGTGGAAACCTTCATGGCATTCTCCGAATTTGCTTTGAACTTTCTCGATCAAAGGTGAAAGCGGTTAAAATAAACGTAACTTCCTACAGGCAGTGTTCCGACCAATCACACGGAGCCGGAGCAAAATGCCCAACCCCCTAACGCTGGCGAACGCAACGCCGACCACACCCGAGAAAGCCGTCACATCTCGTAAGGCTCCGGGCCAAAACACCGGATCGGAGAGCTTTCAGGATGTCCTCGGGCAAGAGGTTGGTGCCACCGGCCACCCTGAAGGCGAAAACGCTGCCATCAGTACCGAGCTGAAAAATGTCGAAGCAGAGCCTGAGCCTGTGCCGGAGACAACGGCCGAGGCATCTGCAACGGCCCATCCCACCCAGATTTCAGAACGCACCGGCGAACAGAAAACCCCTTCTGCATTCCTCGAAACCCCCGGCTTGGACGAGGTAACGATGATGCCGATTCAGGTTGCGGAGGCAAATCAAACCCCCTCCGAAATACCGGATCAACCACAGGTATTGGCATCCATAGGTTTGCCCAAACAAGGCGGCACGCCTTCCCCGGTTCCGTCGCTCTCGCAGAAGGCGCAGGGTCCGGCGCCCCAACCTGTGCAAGTGGCAGCCATGACCGAAATCGGCCAGATGTCTGATCAGCTTGCAAAGCCCAAAGGCACGGTCGAACAAACGGGGGCCGTCCCACTCCCGCTGGGCCCTGAAAAGAAACCGTTGCCCGAAGTGAACATTCTGACGCCCAAACCGTCAGCGCCTGACCGGGCGCCCTCGGTGGCGCAGCTTCAGCTGATGGCAACTGCCGTTGAAGCCGAACCGGTTCCACCCGTTGTCGAGGTTGAGGCCCTGCCTGCCACCAGAGAGGAACCTCTGCCGCTGACCTCGCGCGACTCCGCGCCTCAACTCACGGCTCCGTCTACTGCCGCCCGAGCAGAAATCGCCCGGGCGATCGCTGGTCAGCTGTCGGCAGCGGTCCAGACACGCACCGGATCAGGAGCAACCGAAATAGCGTTGAATCCGGAAGAGCTTGGGCGTGTGTCGATTGTTTTGAACGGCCGGGAGGACGGCCTGCAAATCACCATTGCGACCGAGCGCCCGGAAACCCTCGAGTTAATGCGGCGTCATTTGTCCGTTCTGACAGAAGAGTTTCAGAAACTGGGGTATGGGGATCTGAGCTTTGATCTGGGAACCTCCTGGGGTTCTGGCGCAGATCAAAAGGACGCAAATGACGCTGACACCCAATCCCCCTCACATTCAGAAGCTGCGCCGCAGGAACGGATCGATCACACAACTTCCCATCCACAGAATCTGGCCTCGGGCCGGGGCATCGACATGAGGTTTTGACCAATGATTGCGCCTGTCAACACCACGCAGCCCGTTGCGGATCAACAAAAGGCCGGGGCATCACAAAAGTCCGCGATTACGTCGGACTTTGAGACGTTCTTGCTGATGCTAACGGCGCAGGCAAAGAATCAGGATCCGTTGGAGCCGATGGATTCGACCGAGTATGCGTCTCAGTTGGCGCAGTTCTCGATGGTCGAGCAACAAGTCCAGACCAATGACCTCTTGTCCACCCTGGCCAACGCATTGGGCGGTACGAAACTGAACGAGCTTGCAAGTTGGGTGGGCATGGACGTCCGTTCGACATCAGCCTTTCACTTTGACGGCCAGCCCGTAACACTGTTTGCTCAGGCCGACCCTGATGCGGACGCAACCAAATTGGTGGTCCGCGACAGTGACGGTACGGTGATCGATAAAGTCACTGTACCCACGACAACTGAAGAGTTTGTTTGGGCGGGCGTGGATTCTTCTGGAAATCCATTGGCATCAGGCAACTACACTGCAACCCTGGAAAGCTACAAAGGCGATGAGTTGCTCTCCGAGAAACCTGTCGCCGCCTACGGTCGCGTCGTCGAAGCACAGGTTGGCGACGATACTGTTTTGCTGACATTGCAGGGCGGTCAGGTGATTCCCGCAACTCAGGTCACCGCAGTCCGAACTGGTGCTTGATCTGTCGGGCGGGACGGGCCAAAGCTTGGCAAATCGACTCGCCATAAGAAGTGATGGAACCTCTGCCCGACCTGCCTGCCCCCCCTCGAGATCTGGTTGACCATCTCTACGCGCAAGGATTGGTCAACGCGCATCCTCGGTTCGAAACCTTGTACGGCGGGCGCACCAACAGGGTATGGAAGGTCAAGGGCCGCGACAACGACAAGGTCCTGAAACTCTACAGCACAGCATTGCGCAATCCTTTGTTTCGCAATGATGCAGAGTTGGAGGCCCAATGCCTGAAGGCGCTTGGCGCCACGGGTTTCGTGCCAAGGCTGCGGGCCACAGGGCAATACAAAGAAGCCCGCTGGGTGTTCTACGACCACGCCCCCGGAGCACCCTGGCGGCAGGATTCAGCCCAGGTTGGCGCCTTGCTGCGCAAGCTTCATACCCTGCCCATTGCCGTCCAGGCGCCAGTCGGTTGCAACGGCAGCGCAGACTTGCGCGCTCATGGAAACAGAATTCTGCAAGGCTGTACGTCACACGGGCGCGACAAACTCGCCGATTTGCAACCTACGAATCCGGTCGCACCTACGGAACGGACGTGCCTGATCCATGGCGACCCCGTGGCAGGCAATATCCTGGTGGCGACCGGCGGTCTGACCTTGATTGACTGGCAATGCCCGGCCCTGGGCGATCCCTGCGAAGACCTTGCGCTTTTTTTGTCGCCTGCAATGCAGCAGCTTTACCGAGGTTCACCACTGTCGAAGAAAGAGGAAGACCAGTTTCTTTCGGCCTACGGCAGACCGGAAATCGTCGCGCGCTATCTACAGCTCAGGCCATGGTATGCGTGGCGCATGGCGGCGTATTGCCTCTGGCGCGTTGAAAATGGTGCGCCCGATTACGTGACAGGGTTGAACTTGGAAACCGTAATTCTGTAACGCCGCGCCTCATCGCAGGTCGGCCAGCGCCAGCATGGCATAGGCTGGCGGCATGAGCACGCGGCGCCAGCGACCCAAAGGAAACCGACCCGGTGTTTGTGTCATCACCGCCGGCAGCCTGGCGTCCTGCCCCAGAACCAAGCGTGCCAGTGCTCGACCGCAATACGTGCCCATGGCGACGCCATTGCCGTGATATGCAAACCCGGCAAACATTCCCGGTTGATCCGGAACGGGGCCGACAAAAGGTGTCAGGGCCCGTGACAGGCACACCAAACCGGACCAGATATGAGTGACCTCGACCGTCGACCAGGCAGGAAACATATGTTTGAAATCTTGCTGGACCTTTCGCCGAATGGCCGCTTCAGCCCCGGCCGATGACCGCAGGCCGCCTCTCATCCCGAACAGAAAGCGCCCGTCTGGCATCAGGCGGAAATAGTGCAACAGATTGCGCGTATCATAACACATCTGATCCGTAGTCCATCCTTGTGCCATCTGCTCGGATCTGCCAAGGGGTCGCGTTACCATGACAGTCGACTGTGCAGGCATGTATCGTCCGGACATCCAGGCCGGGATATCCTCGCTGGAATATCCGTTGGTACACACCAAGACCGCCTGCGCTTTGA
This sequence comes from Ruegeria sp. YTSA144, assembly GCF_059610125.1. Taxonomy (NCBI): domain Bacteria; kingdom Pseudomonadati; phylum Pseudomonadota; class Alphaproteobacteria; order Rhodobacterales; family Roseobacteraceae; genus Ruegeria; species Ruegeria sp. YTSA144. The sequence continues at coordinate 35,466 of NZ_JBXWNA010000009.1, read as the reverse complement.
CTGACCCGCTCTGCGTTTGCAACACAAAGCCGGACGCCGTTTTTTCTACGCTCAGAACCGGGGAATTCCGGAACAGATGCGCGCCCATTGCTTCGGCGGCTCGGGCAATCCCGAACAGATATTTGCGAGGATTCAACCCGAAACCGACCGGGGAAGTGTATCCACCATGAAACGCGCCACCCATGCCCTTCGCAGGCAGGTCTCTGGCTTCGTGCAGGGTTCCCGCCTCGTCTGCATTGCGGCGCAGCATGTCCATCGCCCGCCTGGAATGCGCAAGCTGGGTTTCCCCGTTGGAGTGGGTATCCGCATCGATCTGATGCTGTACCAACAGATCAGCGACCAGTTGAACCGCTTCCTGTTCCGCCTTCGCATAGTCCAAAGCAGCATCGCGGCCAAACCGGCGCTGCATGGATTCGTAGCCAAGTTTTGAGCCGCCAAGACAGCAAAACCCGCCATTTCGGCCCGAGGCTCCCCACCCCGGTGCGCCGGCTTCGAACACCGCAACCGAAGCGTTTTCAGCCAAATGCAGGGCAGCCGAAACGCCTGTAAATCCGCCCCCAATGATGGCCACATCCACATGCATGTCACCCTGGAACTCTGGCCAATCCGGGCTGGCAACCGTTTCGTCCCACCAACAGCCGTCGCGAGGGTCGCTGCCATAGGCGTAGTCTGGAAAAATCCGCTTCATTCGGTGCGCGCGGCAGCCATTTCGTCCTGCTGCTGCCGCACCATCGCGCGTTTGGTCACAAGCGAGGCCGTGATTACCCCGACCGTCACCACAGCGATCATGATCGTCGACAACGCGTTGATTTCCGGGCTGACGCCAAGACGCACGGCCGAGAATATCTTGATCGGCAATGTCGTTGCCGACGGCCCCGAAGTGAAGGATGCAATCACCAGATCATCAAGTGACAAGGTGAAGGCCAGCAACCAACCCGAGATTACCGCAGGTGCGATGATCGGAAGGGTGACAAGACGGAAGGCTTGCGCGGGCGAGCATCCAAGGTCCAGCGCAGCCTCTTCCAGCGAGCGATCAAAAGTTATGAGGCGCGAGGATACGACAACCGAAACGAAACACATCGAGAAAGTCGTGTGTGCCAGAACGATGGTCAGAATACCCCGATCCAGGCCGATGCCGATAAACAACAGCAGCAGCGACAGGCCGGTGATCACTTCGGGCATGACCAGCGGCGCATAGATCATGCCGGAAAACAGTGTCCGGCCCAAAAAGCGTCCGCTGCGGACCAGTACATAAGCGGCGGCCGTTCCCAGAATTGTCGCCAGCGTCGACGAAAAGACCGCGACGCGGATCGTGACCCAGGCGGCATCCAGGAACGCTTCGTTCCGAAGCAGCTCTCCGTACCATTTCGTCGAGAACCCGGCCCAGACCGTGACCAGCTTGCTTTCATTGAAGCTGAAGACGATCAGGATGATCATCGGGATGTACAGAAACGCAAAGCCCAGCGTCAGCGAAACCGTGTTGAACCAGCTCAATCTGTTCATCCCTCTGCCTCCGCCTGTTTCTGCTGGTTGCGCTGGAACAGCACGATGGGAATGACGAGGATCAGCAGCAGCACGATGGCCACCGCACTTGCCACCGGCCAGTCACGGTTCGAAAAGAACTCTTCCCACAGAACCTTGCCGATCATCAGCGTACCGGAACCACCCAGAAGGGATGGGATCACGAACTCACCGATCACGGGGATCATCACCAGGAAACACCCTGCGATGATGCCTGGCTTGGACAGCGGGATGGTCACCAGCCAGAAGGCCTGCAAACGCGAACACCCCAGGTCCTCCGCCGCCTCGATCAGCGATCCGTCCATACGCTCCAACGCCGAATAGATCGGCAGGATCATGAAAGGCAGATAAGTGTAGACGATGCCGATATAGACGGCAGTTGACGTGTTGAGGATCGTCAGCGGGGTCGAGATGATACCGGTCCACAGCAAGATCTGGTTGAGGTACCCTTCGTTCGACAGAATACCCATCCACGCGTAAACCCGGATCAGGAACGAGGTCCAGAAGGGCAGGATGACCAGCATCATCAGTGTCGGTCGCCATTCCTGAGGTGCCCGGGCCATACCATAGGCAATAGGGTAGCCCACCAGCAGTGTCAGGAAGGTCGAAATAAAAGCGATCTTGACGCTGGACAGGTAGGCTTTCCAATACAGATCGTCCTCGGTCAGCCAGACATAATTCTCAAGATCAAGCTGGCTGAAAAACTCCTTTATCCCCGCCCAACCGGCTGACAGGTCCAAAGTTGGCGTATAAGGCGGGATGGCAAGTGCGGTATCCGACAGCGAAATCTTCAGAACGATGAAGAACGGCACCAGAAACAGGGCCAACAGCCAGACGTAAGGAATGGCGATCAGAACGGCGCGGCGCATCAGTTGGCCAGCAGAACCGCAGCCGTGGCTGTCCAGGACAGCCAGACCGGGTCTTCCCAGGTGAACGAACGGCGCGAGATGCGGCGGGTGTTGGCCGTCTGCGCCTTGATGATCGTGCCGTTTGCCAATTCAACGTGATAGGTGGACAGATTGCCCAGATAGGCAATGTCGTGAACCTTGCCCTGCACGGCGTTGACCGCATCGACGGGTCGTTCGGCAGAGATTGTCACTTTCTCGGGGCGGATCGCCAGATGGCAGGACTGACCGTCTGAGAAAACAGCAGGCGAAGACGCCGAAAACGGGGCCTGACCTTCGGCCCATACGATCTGGTAGGCGTCCTCTCCGGATCGTGTCGCGCGACCTTCGATGATGTTCACATCTCCGATGAAGTCAGCGACATAAACAGATTCAGGGTTTTCATAGATGCGATCCGGGGTGGCCACTTGCTTTAACTGGCCTTGATCCATCACCGCGACGCGGGTGGCGACTGTCATCGCCTCTTCCTGATCATGAGTGACGATGACAAAGGTGGTGCCGGTCTTTTCCTGGATATCCATCAATTCGAACTGGGTATCCTGACGCAGCTTCTTGTCCAACGCGCCCAGCGGTTCATCCAGCAGCAGAAGCTTGGGCGCTTTGGCCAACGAGCGCGCCAGCGCGACGCGCTGCCTCTGACCACCCGAGATCTGATGCGGTTTGCGACGGGCGAACTGTTCCAGCCGGGTCAGGCGCAGCATCTCTTCGACCCGATCTTCCAGATCGTGCTTGGGCATGTTGTCTCGGCGCAGACCGAAAGCGATGTTTTCCCAGACACTCAGATGCGGGAACAGGGCATAGGACTGGAACATCATGTTCACGGCCCGCTTGTTAGGCGGGATGGGGTCGATATCCTGCCCGCCCAGCAGGATATGGCCTTCGGTCGGAGTCTCGAACCCGGCCAGCATACGCATCATCGTTGTCTTGCCGCACCCAGAAGGGCCGAGCAGGGCAAAAAACTCGCGTTCGAAGATATCCAGCGACAGGTTGTCGATCGCGGTGAATTCGCCAAAGCGCTTGGTCACGTTCTGGAACTGGATCAAGGGTTTCGCCTGTGGGTCATTCCACGGCGCAAAAACGTCAGAACTCAAAGCAGCCCCCCGCATGGTCAGTTAGGACAATAGTGCGGCGGGGCGATCGCCAGACCGCCCCGCGCTTTTGACCGGATCAGGTGCCTGACTTGATCTTGGTCCAAAGACGGGTCACGACCCGCTGTGTTTTCGCGGGGTACGGAGTCGTGATGTACAGGTTCTGCATCGTGGCTTCATCCGGATAAATTGCCGGATCGCCGATCACGTCTTCCTCAAGAAACTCCTGAGACGCCTTGTTGCCGTTGGCGTAGTACACATAGTTGGACGCAGCAGCCATGTTGTTGGCATCCAGAATGAAATTCAGGAATTTGTGCGCACCATCCGGATTCGGCGCGTCGGCAGGAATCGCCATCTGGTCGAACCACATCAATGACCCTTCTGCGAACGGGTGGTATTCGATGTTCACACCGTTGTCGGCTTCGACCGCGCGGTCCCGCGCTTGCAGAATATCACCGGACCAACCCACGGCTACGCAAATATCGCCATTGGCCAGCGCGTTGATGTATTCCGAACTGTGAAACTTCTGGATGTAGGGGCGAACGCTTGTCAGAACATCTTCGACCTTCTTGATCACTTCCGGGTCGTGGCTGTCGGGGTCTTCACCGATGTACTGCAAGGTCATCGGTATCATTTCGGCTGGCGCATCAAGGAAATGAACGCCACACGAGGCCAGCTTTTCCATATTCTCCGGCTTCAGAACCAAATCCATGCTGTTCAAGGCCACGTCGTCACCCAAGACTTCCCTGACCTTGTCGACGTTCACACCGATGCCCGTCGTTCCCCACATGTAGTTGATCGAGTAGGCATTGTTCGGATCATACCCTGCGGTACGCTCCTGAATCACGTCCCACAGATTTACCGCATTCGGCAACTTGGTCATGTCAAGTTCCTGAAATGCGCCCGCCTGAATCTGGCGTTGCAGGAATGTGCCCGACGGCACCACCACATCGTATCCCGAACCACCGGCCAGCATCTTGGTTTCCAGAACCTCATTGCTGTCGAACACATCGTAAATCAGTGTCAGGCCGGTTTCTTCCTCGAATTTGCTCAGCAATTCTTCGTCGATGTAGTCGGACCAGTTGTAAACACGCACCTCTTCGGCGAAGGCCGCCGAAGTCCCCAATGCGATGACCGCTGTCATGGTCAGCGTTTTGATTGTCATATTCTTCTCCCTGCAAGTGTACGGCTATTTTCCCGTTTTTTTGGATTTGATCAAGTTTTGCGTTTTTCCTCGATCCGGCGTATGGTTTCACGAGGTCTGTCACCTGACAAGTCAGGGTTAGTCGAAATGGGAAGAACCAATTGGATTTGATCAAAAATAAGGCATCTGCGTCGACAATCGACAAAGGGAAGCAGCCCGCGCATGAGCAGGTTTATCAAACGCTCAGATCACAGATCCTGTTCGGCGAATTGGTTCCCGGCCAGCCTGTCACGATCCAGGGCCTGACTGATTCGCTGGGTGTTGGCATGACACCGGTGCGCGAAGCCATCCGCCGCTTGATCTCGGACGGGGCATTGGTGTTCCAAGGCAATCGGCGTGTAAGTGTGCCGCTGCTGTCCCCGGGCGACATCCAGGAAATGATCTTTGCCAGAACCGCAATAGAATCAGAGCTTTCAAGGCGCGCAACGTCGAATTTGCAAACGGAAGATATAGATCATCTGGAGCGACTCGACATGCATCTGGACCGTATGATTGCTGACGGGGATGTAGGCGGATATCTGCGTCTGAACCAGGCGTTCCACGAAACCTTGTACTCACACGCAAACGCACCGATTCTCAGCGATCTGGCCGAAAGGCTATGGTTGCGGTTCGGTCCGTCGCTGCGTGTCGTATGTGGTCGATTCGGGACTCAAAGCCTGCCGGATCGGCACAAGGATATCATTGCCGCTTTGCGCAACCGAGACGCCGAAAAAGCCGCAAAAGCAACGGCACAGGACATTGAGCAAGGCATGGAATTGATCGCGGAGGCCCTGACTTCCACCTGACTCAACCCGATTCGATTGACAGCGATGAATTTGATCATATTGTGAACCGCAACTGCGTTCTTGTAGGAGATTCTCCGATGTCCACCATAACCAACCATATGCCGACCGCCGAATTGCAGGCGCTGGATGCGGCGCATCACATCCATCCTTTCTCGGCCAATGGTGCGCTGGGGCAGGAAGGGGCACGCGTGATTACACGCGCCAGCGGGGTTTACCTGACCGACAGCGAAGGTGAGGAAATTCTGGACGCAATGGCAGGTCTTTGGTGCGTCAATATCGGTTATGGCCGTGATGAGCTGGCCGATGTCGCGGCGCGTCAGATGCGCGAACTGCCCTACTACAACACCTTCTTCAAGACGACCCATGTGCCGGCAATCGCACTGGCCGCCAAGATCGCCGAGCTGGCACCGGGTGATCTGAACCATGTCTTCTTCGCAGCTGGTGGGTCCGAGGCCAACGATACCAACATCCGCCTTGTACGCACCTATTGGGCCGAGAAGGGGCAGCCGGACAAGAATATCATCATCAGCAGGAAAAACGCGTATCACGGGTCTTCCGTCGGGTCGGCTTCGCTGGGCGGTATGGCAGGCATGCACGCGCAGGGCGGCATTCCGATCCCGAACATTCACCACATCAACCAACCGAACTGGTGGGCGGAAGGCGGTGACATGTCACCCGAAGAATTCGGCCTGGCCCGCGCGCGCGAGCTGGAAGAGGCCATACAGGAGCTGGGCGAAGACCGCGTCGCGGCCTTCATCGCCGAGCCGGTTCAGGGTGCAGGCGGCGTGATCGTTGCGCCCGATACCTACTGGCCGGAGATTCAGCGCATCTGCGACAAATACGATATCCTGTTGATTGCCGACGAAGTGATCTGTGGGTTCGGCCGTACCGGCAACTGGTTCGGATCACAAACCGTGGGCATCAAACCGCATATCATGACCATCGCCAAGGGGCTCAGCTCGGGCTATGCGCCGATCGGCGGGTCCATCGTGAATGACGAGATTGCCGAAGTCATTGGCGGCACCGAATTCAATCACGGGTACACCTATTCCGGCCACCCCGTCGCCGCTGCTGTGGCGCTTGAGAACCTGCGCATTTTGGAAGAAGAGAAGATCGTCGAGCACGTGCGCGACGTTGCCGCCCCCTATCTGAAACAGAAATGGGAGGCGCTGGCCGATCACCCGCTGGTGGGCGAGGCGAAGATCGTTGGAATGATGGCCTCCATCGCTCTGACACCCGACAAAGCCAGCCGGGCCAAGTTCGCGTCCGAGCCCGGCACGGTCGGCTATATCTGCCGCGACCGCTGTTTTGCCAACAATCTGATCATGCGCCATGTGGGCGACCGTATGATCATCTCGCCGCCGCTGATCCTGACCCCGGCGGATATCGACGAAATGTTCGTGCGCATCCACAAGTCGCTGGACGAAGCACAGGCGGAAATCATCGCTCAGGGGCTGATGAAAGCCGCATCCTGAGATCAATAATGACTTCGATCAAGGGGCGGCCCGTTTGGGTCGCCTCTTTTTGTTCACCGCAGCCGCTCCAAAAGTTTCGCAGTTGGATAGCCGTCCGGCACCAAGCCCCGCGCCAGTTGGTAAGCGCGGACCGCATTGATGGTGTTCGGCCCGGTGCGCCCATCTATACCCTTCGTATCAAACCCGGCCTGGGTCAGCCGGGTCTGCAACTCTTTTTTCTCGGTGAAGCTCAGCGCCCGCTCATCTCGGGGCCAGTCGGACTGAAACGGTTCACCACCCGCAAGCCGGTCGGACAGATGTCCGATACCGATCACATAGGCATCGGCCCCGTTATAGGCCTCGATCACGCTGAAATTGTCGAAAACCATCAGCGCCACGCCCTGCCCCCCGGCGGGCAAAAGGATTGCGGCTTGCCCGTGATCCGGGATCGGTTTGCCGTCACGCCCCACCACGCCACGCGCCGCCCAATCTGACGGCAGCAGGGTGTAGTCCCGTTTGGCGGTGGCATAGTCGAACCCTTCGGGCAAGCGCACCTCTACGCCCCAGGGCTGCCCCTTTTTCCATCCGTGCCGCGCCAGATAGGACGCGGCCGAGGCCAGCGCATCCGTCGGGTCGTCCGACCAGATGTCACGCCGACCATCGCCATCAAAATCAACTGCGTGATCCAGATACGATGTCGGCATGAACTGCGTGTGCCCCATCGCACCTGCCCAGCTGCCCAGCATGTTTCCGGCACTGACATCCCCTGCCTGCACGATTCTCAGGGCGGCAATCAACTGCGTTTCAAAGAACTGCGCCCGCCGTGCATCAAAGGCCAGCGTCGCCAGGGAACTCAGCGTCCGGTTGCTGCCACGATAAGAGCCGAAAGATGTCTCCAGCCCCCAGATTGCCGTGACCACTTCCTTTTCAACGCCATATTCAGCCTCGATTTGCTTCAACACCTGCCGATGTTGCTGCATGGCGGCACGACCATTGGAAACGCGCGAGTCCGAGACTGCGGAATCCAGATACTCCCAGATCGGTTTCGAGAATTCCGCCTGATTGCGGTCTTTTTTCAGGATGCCCTCGTCAAAGGTCATGTCCGAGAACACCCTGTTCAACGTTCTTTCCGTTATGCCCTGCTGCTGCGCGCGCTCCTGAAACGCGCCGAGCCAGGCCTGAAACCGTGCGGTCACGGCCGCGGACACCCGCAATGCCTCAACCGCCGGGCGCGGGACCGGACGGATCGAAACCGTCACATCCGCCGAGGCCAGCCGGATCGTTTCGCCGGTCACTGCACTGTCTGGCCATTTCGTGTTTTCTGATGTTTCCGCCTGCACTATGGATGCCCACAATGCGACGGTCATGACGCCGCCTACGCATTTATGCATTCCGATTTTTCCTGATTACTGCTCAACCTCAGGGTAGCGCAAAATCGGTGAATCACAAAGTCTCAGGCATCCTCATCGTGCTCCTGTGCGTCGCGCTTTGCGCGGATTTGCGCCAAAACCTCGCGCAGCATGGGCACGCGGTTCGGTCTAAAGCTTTGATCTGTCACAGACATGTCCTGCATGCGATCCAACCGGAAGACGCGAAAATCCCGTCTCAGGTGGCACCAGCCGAGCAACACATTTGATCGATCCATGTAGACGATGCTCAGCGGGTTCACCCGTCTTCGTGTGGCATCGCCTTTTGCGTCCGTGTACGAGAACTCGACCGCGCGTTCGTCCCACGTCGCCTGCCGCAAAACGGCCACGTCGATGGTCGGCGCGGGCGGGCGATTGAACCGCGTTGCCGCCAGAACCGCGTGGTTCAGCCGATGGGACTGACGCTGTGGCAATCGCCCCTGCAATTTCCGCAGGGCGGCGCTGGCTGCCACTGACAAGGCAGGATCACCAATCACCTGTACTTCACGAAGGCCAAGAACAAGGGCCTCAAGCTCGTCATCAGTGAAACCCAATGGCGGCAGCGTGGCATCTTCGATCAGAGTGAACCCAAACCCCGCTTCACCGTCGATAACGGCCCCCAGACCACGCAGCGCGTCAATATCCCTGTGAATTGTTCTGGCAGAAACACCCAGATCCTGTGCCAACTGTTCAGACGTTCTGGGCGATGGGCCAGAACGCAGGGCTTGCATCAGTTGGAACAATCGGGCGGTGCGGGACATGATGAACCCTAGCCTAACCCTGATGACAAAAACTGTCATTAGGTCGGTTTACTTATCTGGCACGTCGAAAAAACACGGAGCCGCACGATGCTGACCCTTCTCACCTATCCTTCTGCCTTCGGGCTGTTCAGCGCCAGCCCGTTCTGCGTCAAGACAGCCTTGATGCTTCAACACTCCGGCCAGGCCTGGCAGCGTTCAGACATGCTTGACCCGCGCAAGATGCCGCATCAAAAACTGCCCGTCCTGCGCACGCCAGAGCGGTTGATACCGGACAGCGATCTGATCCGCGATTGGCTGGAACAGAAGGGGGCCGCGTTCGATCAGGGGCTTTCGGACGTGGAAAAAGCGCAATCCCGCGCGCTGGTGCGCATGGCCGAAGAGCATCTGTATTTCCACATCGTTCTGGACCGCTGGGGCAATGATGAGGTCTGGCCAATCCTTCGCGAAACCTTCTTCACCGGAATTCCGGCCCTGATCCGTAAGCCGGTGTCCAATGCGATCCGAAAATCCGTTCTGAAGGGGATCACGTCACAAGGGATCGGACGGTTCTCGTTGCCCGAGCGCATGGACCGGCTCGAACGCGATCTCGAGGCGATCTCGGCCTATCTGTGGCGATCCCGCTTCCTTCTGGCGGATCAACCGACATCAGCAGACATGAGCGTCGGCCCGATGCTCGCCGCCATGCGCGCAACACCTGCCGATACCCCACTGACCCGCAGGATCAAACAGGATAACCTGTTGAACAGTTACGTGAACCGGATGGAACAGGCGATACCGATTGCATGAAACCGTTTGATGACCCTTCGGTCGCATCGGCCTTTGAAGCCATGCCCCCGCACGCACGCGCGGGGGCTTTGGCGCTTCGCGATCTGATCTTTGAAACGGCAGACACTCTGCCCGCTGCCAATCCATTGCGGGAAGAGCTGCGCTGGGGCCAGCCCGCCTATCTAGCCCCCAAAGGATCAACGATCCGGCTGGGGGCTCATAAATCCGCGGATTTCGCGCTGTTCGTACACTGCCAAAGCCGATTGATCGGTGATTTCACCACGGCCTTCCCGGGCGAAGACAGGATCGACGGGAACCGGGCCATTCTGTTCGATGACCCGGGCCAGATAGATGAAACCCGGCATGGCTGGCTGATTGCCCGGGCGCTGACCTATCACCTTTGACGGCGCTTGCGTTCGACCTTGCGCTTGATCTTGTCCTTCTTGCGCTTGGTGCTGGCTGCCTTGCGTCGCGTCGACCGCTTGGCGGGTCCGCGCCCGCGCGGCAGGGCCTGATCGTCGATGGACAGCAGTTCCAGTTCCAACCCGCCGGTCACAGGTGTCGCCTCGGTCAGCCGCACCGTGACCCGCTGGCCGATGGCGATGATCAGCCCGGATTCCGAGCCCATCAGCGTTCCGGCCTCTCGATCAAAATGGAAGAATTCGCGCCCCAAAGATCGCACCGGCACCAGGCCATCCGCGCCCGTTTCGTCCATCTTCACGAAGGCCCCGAACCGGGCAATGCCACTGATCCGCCCGGTGAATTCGTTGCCCACACGTTCGCTGAGATAGGCCGCCAGATAGCGGTCGGTCGTATCACGCTCGGCCATCATCGAGCGGCGTTCTGTATCCGAAATATGCGTGGCCGTTTCTTCAAGCCGGGCAATTTCGTCCTCGGTCAGCCCGTCCTTGCCCCAGCCATGGGCCGAAATCAGCGCCCGGTGCACGATCAGGTCGGCATAGCGCCGGATGGGCGAGGTGAAATGCGCGTAGTTGCGCAGCGCCAGCCCGAAATGGCCGAAGTTTTCCGGGCTGTAATAGGCCTGCGCCATCGACCGCAAGGTGCTGAGATTGATCAGCTCGGCATCCTCGGTGCCGGCGGCGGCATTCAGCAGCGCGTTCAGGTGACGGGTTTGCAGCACCTGCCCCTTGGCCAGATTCAGCCCGGCGGCCTGTGCCGTTTCGCGCAGGTTTTCCAGTTTTTCGGGCGCGGGTTCTTCGTGCACCCGGAACAACAACGGGCTGCGCTTGGCGATCAGCGTCTCGGCCGCGGACACGTTGGCCAGGATCATGAATTCCTCGATCAGCCGGTGCGCGTCCAACCGCTCGCGGAACGCGACGCTTTCGACCTCGCCCTTGTCGTTCAGCACGATCTTGCGTTCCGGCAGGTCCAGCTCCAGCGGCTGGCGTTCGTTGCGCGCCGTCTTCAAGGCGCCATAGGCCGCATAGAGCGGCTTCAGAACGCTGTCCAGCAGCGGGCCGGTCCGGTCATTGGGGGTGCCGTCGATGGCCTCCTGCACTTCGGCATAGTTCAGGGACGCGGCCGAGCGCATCAGACCGCGCACAAAGCGGTGGTCGATCTTGTTGCCGTTTGCATCGATGCGCATCCGCACCGCGATACAGGCGCGCGGCACGCCTTCGTGCAGCGAGCAGAGATCACCCGACAGACGGTCCGGCAACATCGGCACGACACGGTCGGGGAAATAGCTGGAATTGCCACGCTTGCGCGCCTCGCGGTCCAGCGCGGTGCCTGGGCGCACATAGGCGGCGACATCTGCAATCGCGACCCAGATCACATGACCGCCCGGGTTTTTCGGGTCGTCATCAGCATGGGCATAGCAGGCGTCGTCATGATCGCGCGCGTCCGAAGGATCGATGGTCAACAACGGCAAATCCCGCAGGTCCTCGCGGCCTTTCAGGCCAACGGGCTTGGCCTTGTCGGCCTCGGCAATCACCTTGTCGGGGAAATCATCCGGGATACCGTGCTGATGGATCGCGATCAACGAAACGGCCTTGGGCGCAGTCGGGTCGCCCAACCGTTCAACGATGCGCGCGCGGGGCAGCCCCATGCGGTTTTTCGGCCCGGCTTGTTCGGCCTCAACCAGTTCGCCATCCCTGGCGCCCAGCGCGGCGCCTTCGGCCACCAGCCATTCGGTCGATCCGGCCTTGTCGATCGGCACGATCCGCCCGCCTTCAGCCCCTTTTCGGAAGATACCCACGATTTTACGAGGGTTCGTCCCGATACGACGGATCAGGCGGGCTTCGTAATTGTGGTCTTCCTCATGCACGGCCGTCAGTCGGGCCAGAATGCGGTCACCCTCGCCCAGCGCCGGGTCGCTGGCGCGGGCGATGATCAGAACTATGGGCTCGACCCCCTCGCCATGCCATTCCAGCGGCCGCGCAAACAGGTCTCCATCCTTGTTCGGAGCTTTCACCTGCAACACACTGACCGGCGGCAGGCGATCCGGGTCGCGGTAACTGCGCTTGCGCTTCTCAAGATGGCCTTCGGCCTCAAGCTCCTTGAGGATACGTTTCAGATCAATCCGATCCGCGCCCTTGATGCCAAAGGCTTTGGCGATATCGCGTTTCGAGGTCAGGGTGGGGTTCGCCGAGATCCAGTCGAGGACCTCCTGCTTGGTAGGAATGCGAGTCATACGTCCGGCCTAGCACGCGTTTGCGACCGCGTCATGACCAAAAAACTTCAGGGTTCAAGATCGGCAACCGTATCCACATCGCGCAACAGATCAAGCAATGACACCCGACAGCCGGGGATCGAAGCAAGCGTGTCAGCCAATGCGTGTTCCGTCGACCAGCGCACGTCCCGGAACAGACTTGCCGGCAAGGCCGCATACCGTTGCGCTCCGACCAGCCAATAGCCACCATCGGGGGCAGGCCCAAACACCATTTGAGAACGCCCCAATGCATCGAAAGCACGGGCAATATGGGGGCGCGAAATGCCCGGAATATCCGCGCCGATCAGGCAAACCGGCCCTTTGGGCATACCGCGCAGCATCCGCGCCATGCGATCCCCCAGATCCCCACGCCCCTGCGCCGCGCGTGGCAGGTCCGCAGGCCATACCCGGCTGTTCAGACCCTGCTGATCCGGTGAGACGGCCAAAACGATACGCCAGCGGGGATCGCGAAGCCTCCGGATCAAGGACCGGGTCTGGTGCCGAAACCACCACGCTGCGCCGACCATGCCGATATCTCGACCAAGCCGCGTTTTGACGCGGCCCGGACGAGGTTCCTTCACCATGATCACCAATGTGCGCTGCATGGATCAGGCGAAATAGTCAGTCAGGATACGGGTATAGATAGACTTGAGCTGCTCAATCTGGGCCACCTCGACACACTCGTCGACCTGATGCATCGTGCGCCCGACCAGACCGAACTCGACAACCGGGCAGTGGTTCTTGATGAAACGCGCATCCGACGTACCGCCGGTCGTCGAAAGCTCGGGCGTTGCGCCTGTTTCTGCCTTCACCGCCCCGGCCACCAGATCCGACAATGGCCCCGGCGGGGTCAGAAAGCTTTCGCCGGAAATTTTGATTGCGACATCTATTTCAACGCCGAACTGAGCGGCCACCTGATCCGCTTCCGACTTCAGCCAGTCACTCAGGCTGGCCCCGGAATGCAGATCATTGAATCGAATATTCACCGTTCCCTTGCACTGCGCCGGGATAACGTTGGTGGCCGCATTCCCGGTGTCGATTGTCACCACGGCCAATGTCGAAGCATCGAAGTGGTCCGTGCCCTGATCCAGTTCGTGCCCCGCCAACCGATCCATCAGCCGCGCCATGGCTGGCAAAGGGTTATTGGCGCGATGCGGATAGGCTGAATGGCCCTGAACACCTGTGATCGTAAACCACGCAGTCATCGACCCCCGACGGCCGATCTTCATCATTTCACCCATCTTGTTCGGGCAGGTGGGCTCACCCACCAGGCAGACTGACATATGTTCATCCGCGCCGTTCATGTAATCCAGCAAGGCGGTCGTGCCATCCAGCGCGTCGCCTTCCTCGTCGCCGGTTATGGTTAGGATGATGGCTCCGTCCGGAGGGGTGTCGCGCACGAAATCAATCGCCGCAGCCGCAAATGCCGCAACACCGGATTTCATATCCGTTGCCCCACGCCCATACATCACACCATCGCGTATTTCGGCCCCGAAAGGCGGCATCGTCCACGCGGCCTCATCGCCGACTGGCACAACATCCGTATGGCCGTTGAACCCGAAACTGCGCGGATGGCCTTTCTGGCCCCACCGTGCGAACAGGTTGCTGACGCCACCACGGTCGACACGCGTGCATTCAAACCCCGCATCCGCCAGCACCGACCCCAGCAGAACCAGCGCGCCGCCCTCGGCAGGTGTGACCGATGGGCAACGGATCAGATCGGCTGTCAATTGGACGGGGTCGGTCATGCAATGGCCTCTGGAACAGTGTCTTTCGCGGGTTCGCGCACAGATTCAACGAATTGGCCGGTTTTCCAACCCCAATTCGCAAAAATATCCTTTCACCCAACCGAGCTGGTATCAAAGCGACACCCAGACAAATCATGACGGTTTACCCGGCGACCATCTTGCCGCCCGCCGCACAATCGCGCTACAGGGCCGCGAAACAGGTGAATGAATATGAAGCGCGCATTCTTCGCACTGATCTGCCTGACTTTCGCCGTCCTCGCGCAGCAGAGCATGGCGCAGTCTCTCACGGTTACGACAGTGACCCGCCCCCCGTTTTCCTATGTCGAGGACGGTGCGGAAACCGGCTTTTCGATGGATCTGCTCGCGGCGCTGGCAGAGGCGCTGAACTGGGACTATTCCGTCAATCGGGTCGATTCCTTTTCGGAGATGCTGGGCGCGGTCCGGGATGGATCTGCGGATCTTGCAGTTGCCAATATCTCGATCACCGCGCAGCGGGAAACGCAAATGGACTTCACCCAGCCGATCTTTGAGGCGGGCCTGCAAATCATGGTGCCATCGGAAGCCGCGCGCCAGCCGTCGCTGCTGCATGCGTTGCTCTCAAAAGAGTTGTTCATCGCCATCGGCCTGGCCTTCGCCATTCTGTTGGGCGGCGGCATGCTGATGTGGAGCTTTGAGCGCCGCGCCCAACCCTATTTCGACCGCAAGCTGAACGAAGCCTGGTTTCCCTCGTTCTGGTGGGCGCTGAACCTTGTCGTGAACGGCGGTTTCGAAGAGAGGATGCCGCGCACGCCATTCGGCCGGCTTCTGGGTGTCGTTCTGGTTGTTTCGTCACTGTTCATCGTGTCCGTTTTCACGGCCCGCATCACGTCGGTCATGACCGTGGAGGCGATCACGGGCAGCGTGAATTCGGTGAACGACCTGTATGGCAAGAGTGTCGGGACAATCACGGACTCGACCGCGGCAAGCTTTCTGAACCGGCGTGAGATTGAATTCACCGGCTATCCCGGGCTGGAGCAGATGCTGGATGCGTTCGAGGCCAAGCAACTTGACGCTGTGGTCTTCGATGCACCGATCCTGTCCTACTATGCGGCCCATGAAGGCCGGCGGATTGCATCGATGACAGGCGGCGTCTTCCTGCGCGAAAACTACGGTATCGCTTTCCCGACAGGGTCGCCTCTGGTCGAGGATGTCAACCAGGCCCTGCTTTCGTTGCGTGAAGACGGAACTTATGACGAAATCTATCGCAAGTGGTTCGGTACGCGGAACTAGGTCTGCGGCTCGTCTCCGAAGAACGGTGTCATCTGCGCGACGATCACGGCGTTTTCATCCAGCGCGCGCTGCATCAGGGCACGTTCGTCAGGTTCGATCTCATGTCCCTGTGCCTCACGCTCGGCCAGGGTCCCGTAGCCGGTGACATCCAAAGGCGCGGTGTCGGCCTGCTTCAGAATAGCCACCGTCTCGCGCACGGCCTCGGCTTCGTCCACGCCACTGGCATAACAGATCAGTGCCGCCCCGGTCGCACCGTCCGGTAGCCCGTCTCCATCCTTGCGGCCGATCTGGACCAGAAGGGTATAGACTTGCTGACGCGAGGGCTTCTTTTGCTTTTCCATGGGCCATGCATTACGCGCGGTGTTTTGAAGGGTCAACTGCTTCCATCGATCCAGGCTTTGAGGCTAGGATCTTCCGCAGCCCGCTGCCTGGCCTTTAGGCCCTGAGGACTTGCAGGAATGCGACTCAGCAAAACCCTTTTCCCGTTTTCGCCCAAAAATTGAGCAGTGCTCGAATTCGATTCCCCAAGTTGAATCGGGCACATTTTTGCCACATTTGAGTCGTGATTCTAGCCATTTTCTGCTGAGTTCGACGCGCTTCCCGCCTTTTGCAACGATGAAGACAGGCCATCTCTACGCTGGAGCCACTGCGAAAGTCATTTTTTACAGGAGAATTAAAATGAGTGTTCTGTCCAAGTTAATGATGACGACTGCAAGTGTGATTGCGCTTTCCGGAGCACCTGCTGTCGCTGTGCTGTCGTTTGTGACGCCGGGTGCGGCGTACGCTCAGGACGGCGGCGGCGACAGCGAAGGCGGCGGCGATAACGAAAGCGAAGGCGACAGCGAAAGCGGCGGCGACAGCGAAAGCGAAGGCGATAACGAAGGCGGCGGCGACAGCGAAGGCGGTGGCGATAACGAAAGCGAAGGCGACAGCGAAAGCGGCGGCGATAACGAAAGCGAAGGCGACAGCGAAGGCGGTGGCGACAACGAAGGCGCGGAAACCAACGCTGAAAACTCAGAAGTTGACGCTATGCAGGGTGAAAACCGCTGACCCACAAAGGGTGATCCTCTGAGATGAGCCTCATGCTCAGGACAGGTTTTGGTCGGGGTTCGGCCTCACCTTGAACGACACCCCAAAATAATCGAAAGGCCGGAGCGGGTCTGCTCCGGCCTTTCTGTACAACCGGGAAAATCAGTCCCGCAGCAATTCGTTGATGCCGGTTTTCGACCGGGTCTTTTCATCCACCCGCTTCACGATCACCGCACAATACAGGTTGATATTGTTCTTTGACGGCATCGAACCCGCGACGACCACGGAATAGGGTGGGACTTCGCCATATGTCACTTCGCCGGTTTCGCGATCCACGATCTTGGTGGATTTGCCAATGAACACGCCCATCCCCAGAACCGAGCCTTCGCGGACGATGCAGCCCTCGACCACCTCGGAGCGCGCGCCGATAAAGCAGTTGTCCTCGATGATGGTCGGGCCGGCCTGCATCGGCTCCAGCACGCCGCCGATGCCAACACCGCCCGACAGGTGGACGTTTTTGCCGATCTGCGCGCATGAACCAACGGTCGCCCAGGTATCGACCATGGTGCCTTCATCCACATAGGCGCCAAGGTTGACGAACGATGGCATCAGCACCACGCCCGGCGCGATATAGGCCGACTTGCGCACAACGCAGTTGGGAACCGCGCGGAACCCGGCCGAGCGCCATTGTTCTTCACCCCAACCGGCGAACTTGCTGTCCACCTTGTCCCACCAGCCGCCGTCTTGCGGACCGCCAGTCTGGATTTCCATGTCCTTGATGCGAAAGCCCAGCAGAACCGCTTTCTTCGCCCACTGGTTCACATGCCAGTCACCGTTTTCCAGCTTTTCAGCAACACGCAGCGACCCGCTGTCCAGCGCGTTCAGCGTGTCTTCGATCGCTTCGCGTTGTTCACCTGCCGTGGCGGGTGTGATCGTGTCGCGCGCCTCCCAGGCGGCTTCGATGGCGGCTTCCAGTTGCGCGTTGGACATGGGGCGTCTCCCTACAGAATCTGTTCATGTTGGTTTGGCCTATACGCAAGCCAGGCCCATGGCGCAATGCGACGAACACGGGCCGTTTTGCGGCTGACAGGCCCGTAATCAGCTGGCGCGGCGTATATGTCGGGTCAGAATACCTTTTGCCGTGCTCAGGTCCTTCCGCCTGAGCGCCTGAACAAGCGCCGCGTGGTCCTTGTCTGTCTGCTGCACCCATTTCGACCGCCAGTGCGCAAACAAATGGCGTGCGCTGGCGATATGCAGGTCGTCAATTGCATGCAAAAGCCGGGGCAACCCGCAAGGCGTCAGAATGCAGCGATGGAACGCTCTGTTCAGAGCCTCCCATTGGGGCATCGTCTGCGCCTCGTCACAGGCGATGCGTGCGCGATCGATCTTTTCCAATGCGACCGGAGACATGTTCTGCACCGATTGCTGCAACGCCAGTGTTTCCAGCGCCACGCGCATTTCGATGACCTCTCGCACCTCTGCCGGGTCCAGTGCCGTGACCCGCATGCCCCGGCGCGGTTCATGCCGGGCCAATCCATGCGCCTCAAGCCGCAACAGGGCTTCCCGCACAGGAACATGGCTGGTGTCGAAGGCGCGGGCAATATGATCCTGCCGCAGCTTTTCCCCGGCGCTCAGCTCTCCGGTGATGATCTGCTGGCTGAGGTTCTGGTAAATCGTGTCGGAAATCGTGGCCGTCATGAATTATAGATAAAATCCGCAACGCCCATCCACAACCAGATAATTCACCCCGCAAGCGGGTCCGGCGCAATATTCGCACCGCACACCAGAACGGCCACACGCTCGCCCGGTTCGGGCCGATACACGCCCGAGGTCAAGGCTGCCAACGCCGTAGCACCCGCCGGTTCCACCAGAATACGATGCGCCTGCCACAACATCTTCTGAGCTGCCGCGATGGCGTCATCCGACACAAGGACCGAAGTCATCCCCTGCGCGAGATCAAAACAGATCTGCCCGATCCGGCGCGCGCCCAGGGCGTTCGCTGCAATCCCGGATACCGAGACATCCACCGGCTCACCGGCCTGCAACGCCGCATTCAGCGCGCACGAGGTTTCGGGCTCCACCGCGACGACTTTGCGCGCGCCGTCGAACCACGCCAACGCCCCGGCGATCAGCCCACCGCCGCCCACAGCGACCAGAACCGTGTCTGCCTGCAAGCCCTGCGCATCCCATTCCGCAAAGCAGGTCCCCTGCCCCGCCACAGTCGCCGGCGCATCATAGGCGTGTATCTGCATCGCTCCGGTTTCAGCTTCATGCGCCTGCGCCAGTGTCAGCGCATTGGCGTATTCGCCGGACACAACGCTCAGATCCGCGCCGGTCTGCCGGATCAATGCGATCTTGGACGGACCCGCCAGTTCAGGCACGAAAATCTTGGCCGGATAACCAAGCGCCTGCGCCGCAAAGGCCGCCGCTGCACCATGATTGCCGCCGGATGCAGCCACGACCCCTGCATCGGGTACGTCGAGGCTCAGCAACGTATTGAACGCGCCGCGCGCCTTGAAACTGCCCGTGTGCTGCATGTGCTCCAGCTTCAGCTCAACGGGATAGCCCGGTATTCGGCTCTCGATCACCGGCGTCACCTGCGTATGTCCGTCGATACGATCCTGCGCCGCTGATATTTCGTTCTTCCAATTCATTCTTGTCTTTCCGTGACTGGCACTCTGCCCGCGAACCCTATAGCTGTTTGGAAAACACGCAAGCAGGGATCGATCACCCATGAGAGAAGACCGCCACAATCCGTTTCGCGATGCGCAGACAGATCGCTCGACAGCGAGCGAAGTGCCGGACACGCCGCAAACGCGATCGTCCGCCTATCGCCTTGCCTTTGCCGATGACGAATTCCTGTGCCGGGACGAACTGCGCCCGGTGCGTCTGCAACTGGAACTGTTGAAACCCGAGATGATCATGAGCGAGCGCGAGATCACCTCGACCATCGTGATGTTCGGCGGCGCGCGCATCCCTGAACCATCGCAGAAACACACCGCACGAACGGAAACGCTGGCTGGTCTGTCGGCCTATTATGACGAGGCGCGCGAGTTCGCGCGGCTGATGACCGTGAAATCGAACGAGACCGGCTGCCGCGAAAACGTGATCGTGACGGGCGGTGGCCCCGGTGTGATGGAGGCAGGTAACCGTGGTGCACAGGACGCGGGCGGATGCTCTATCGGGTTGAATATCGTTCTGCCGCACGAGCAGGCCCCGAACCTTTATGTGACACCGGATCTCAGTTTCAACTTTCACTATTTTGCTATCCGCAAGATGCATTTCCTGATGCGGGCCCGCGCCATCACAATCTTCCCCGGCGGCTTCGGGACAATGGATGAGTTGTTCGAATCCCTGACCCTGATTCAGACCGGCCGGATGGAGCGCGTGCCTTTCCTGCTGTTTGGTCACGAATTCTGGGAAAAAGTCATAAACTGGAAAGCACTGGCCGATGCCGGCACCATCTCGGACGAGGATCTTGACCTGTTCCGCTTTGTGAACACGGCGCAGGAAGCGGTCGAGATCATCGAAAACTGGGAGCCCGCCCCGCCCCGCGACGAAATTCCGGGGCGCTGAACCATGGCCCCCAAGACCGGAGAGATGCTGCATCTGCGCGGAAATGCCCTGAGCAAAGGCGAAGCTGTGGCGCTGCCGCTGACCCAAAGCAGCATGTACCACCTGCCGGGCGCCCCGGACGGACAGGCGAGTTACGGCCGGGTGGACAACCCGACCTGGGTGCATCTGGAACATGTTCTGTCGCATTTGGAAGACGCACCGTGCCTCAGCTTTCCCTCGGGCATGGCGGCGATTTCCGCGGCGCTGTTTGCCACCGTAAAGGCCGGGTCACGCCTGCTGATCCCCTCCGACGGCTATTACGTGACGCGCCTTTTGGCCGATCGTTTCCTGTCGCGGCTGGGTGTGATCGTTGAAGAACGCCCCACCACCGCTTTTAACGACGGCGGTTTTGACGGGTTCGATGTGGTCTTTGTAGAAAGCCCCTCGAATCCCGGGCTGGACATGATCGATCTGACAACGGTCGCGGATCAGGTGCGTGCTGCCGGGGGCGTAACCATTGCCGACAATACGACGATGACGCCGCTGGGTCAGCGCCCTCTGGATCTGGGCATCGATGTGGTTGTCTCGTCCGATACCAAGGCGATGGGCGGGCATTCCGACATGCTGATGGGTCATGTGGCCAGCCGCGACAGCGACATCATGGAACGGGTCGAGGAATGGCGGAAAGTCTCTGGCTCGATTCCGGGGCCACATGAAGCATGGCTGCTGCATCGCGGCCTTGAAACGCTGGACGTTCGGTTCGACCGGATGTGCAGCTCGGCTGAAGTATTGGCCGAACACCTGGCAGCACATCCCGCAGTGAAACGGGTGCGCTATCCCGGGCTGGCCGATGACCCGTCGCACAAACTGGCGCAAGAACAGGCCACGCGGTTCGGATTTCTGTTATCCCTGACGCTGGACAGCGAAGACAAAGCCGAAGCCTTCATCAACAATTGCCCGCTTCTGCGCCCGGCCACGTCATTCGGAGGCGTCCACAGCTCGGCCGAGCGGCGCGCGCGCTGGGGCGACGACGTTGATCCGGCCTTCATCCGCCTGTCCGTCGGATGCGAACCAGTGGACGAACTGTGGCACGCTATCGAAACCAGCCTGAACGCTGTGTGATTACTTTTTGGGTTCACGCAGCTCTTTGAACACGTAGATCGGCAGTACCACGCTGGCGATCAACGCCCCCAGCCAGACCAGCAGCGTCGCAGCCAGCAGGTTCGA
Source organism: Ruegeria sp. YTSA144 (assembly GCF_059610125.1). Taxonomy (NCBI): domain Bacteria; kingdom Pseudomonadati; phylum Pseudomonadota; class Alphaproteobacteria; order Rhodobacterales; family Roseobacteraceae; genus Ruegeria; species Ruegeria sp. YTSA144. The sequence continues at coordinate 14,078 of NZ_JBXWNA010000009.1, read as the reverse complement.
AACCCCGCCAACGGTCAGCCCGGCGGCAATCAGGTCGGTCACGAAAAGGCCCACGAAAGTCACGATCAAGGCGATACCGCCCTTCAGGGCGGGCGCTTTCTTTTCGCCCAGTTTCAGGATCAGGGGTTCGGCCACAACCTGCACAACGGTGAAGACAATCACCACTACGATGAACGAGATCGGCTTGATCGCAAATCCAGACAAGATCAGAGAGGCAAGCAACAACCCAATGGCATTCCCGGCCAGCAAAGCCAGGGCGGATTTTATTCTGCGCGTCATGCGGCGATCTCCGTCAATCAATAGGTACAAACATGCAGATATTATCAGGTCTGCGGGATTTTACGAAACAATTCAATCGCCTCTTTCGTTTTACCCGTTGAAATCGCATGGTAGAACACCTTCATCCTGATCAAACCTGTCCCTGACCTGAGAGAGTGATATGAGCGACGACCCCTACACCGTTCTTGGTGTCTCGAAGGACGCCAGCGCAGCCGAGATCAAGAAAGCCTACCGGCGCATTGCCAAGGATTGCCATCCGGATCTGAAACCGGGCGATGACGCGGCCGAGGCCAAGTTCAAGGCCGCTGCCGCAGCCTATGATCTATTGAAAGACCCTGAAACACGTGCGCGTTTTGACAACGGGGAAATAGACGCCTCGGGTCAAGAGCGCCCGCAACAGCAGTATTACCGAGAGTATGCCGAGGCCGCTGGAAACCCCTATCGGGGGCGTCAGGCGGATCCCGACGACATGTCAGACATCTTCGCCGAGTTCATGCGCGGTCGCGGCGGTTTTGGCGGTCAGCGCAGCCACGAGTTTCACGCTCCGGGTCACAATCTGAACTACACCCTGCAAATCAGCTTTCTGGACTCCGTGTTCGGCGCCAGTCAGAAATTGACCTTGCCGGATGGGGACCGGATCGAGGTCAAAATCCCGGCCGGTATCACCGACGGCCAGACCATCCGGTTGCGCGGCAAAGGCGCGCCGGGATATGGCGAAGGCCCTCCGGGTGACGCTCTGGTGACGGTTTCGGTCGCCAAGCACCCGGTTTTTGAACGTCAGGGCGACGACATCCATATCACGCTGCCGATCACAATCGACGAGGCCATTCTGGGCGGAAAAGTCCCGGCCCCCACCATTGACGGCGGTGTGAATGTCAACGTACCAGCGGGCACCAGCAGCGGCAAAACGCTCCGGTTGCGCGGCAAAGGCGTGAAAAAGCGCGGCTCGTCCGCCCGTGGGGACCAGCTGATTGAGCTGACCATTGCGACACCGGACAAGATCGATGATGAACTGAAGCAGTTCATGGAAACCTGGCGTCAAAAGCACCGCTATGATCCGCGGAAAGGAATGCAGCTATGACCCTGACCGAAAAGGAACTGATCGAAACGGTCACCCGCCTGACCTCGGACCGCCTGACCGAATACCTCGCGGCGGAAATCGTGATTCCGGAACAGTCGGATCAAGGGCTGGTTTATCAAAATATCGACGTCGCCCGTCTGGAACTGGCCTGCGAGTTGCACGAACAGTACGACATGGAGGCCGATGCACTGTCGATGATGATCTCACTGATCGACCAGTTGCACGGGCTGCGGGCCGAACTGCGCGAAGTTCTGAACGCGATCGAGGCGCAACCCGAACCTGTGCGGCAGCAACTGGTCAAGGTCATCGGTACAGCGCGATTCCGTCGCAGATAACGGGGTTTTGGACTCGGAACATTTGGATTAGAAGGCCGGCTTGATCCTTTGACAGGTGGCGCCATGACCCAGTCCAGATCTGAATTGCTGATGCCTGCGGGCAATCTGCGCAAGCTGAAACTCGCTGTCCTCTACGGGGCGGATGCGGTGTATCTGGGCACGCCCGATATGTCGCTGCGCACAAAATCCGAGTTCTCGCTGGAAGAGGTGATCGAAGGGGTCGAGTTCTGCCACAGCCATGGCCGGCGCGCCTATCTGACGCTGAACCTGTTTTCGCACAACAAGGACATCCCGAAGCTGGACGAATATATCGACACGGTCCGCAAAGTGCAGCCGGACGGGTTGATCATCGCCGACCCCGGCGTGTTCCAGTACGTCCGCGACCGCGCGCCGGACCTGCCGCTGCATATCTCGACCCAGGCCAATATCTGTTCGTGGCTGTCGGTGAAGTTCTGGCAGGACCAGGGCGCCGAACTGGTGGTGCTGGCGCGCGAGGTTTCCTACCCCGAACTGGTGGAAATCCGTGAAAAATGCCCCGACATCAAGCTCGAGGCCTTCGTCCATGGTGCCATGTGCATGACCTATTCGGGCCGCTGCCTGCTGTCGAACTTCATGGCCGAGCGCGGCGCCAACCAGGGCAATTGCGCCAATTCCTGCCGCTGGAACTATGCGCTGAAGCTGCGCCTGAAGGATGGCACCCATCAGGAATTGCGGATCACCGAGGAAAACGCCGACCTGTTCGAATTCCTGCTGGAAGAAGGCTGCCGCCCCGGTGATCTGATGCCCATCGAAGAGGACGATCGTGGCTCGTACATCCTCAATTCGCGCGATCTGTGCATCATGCCCAAGCTGGACGAATACCTGAAGATCGGCGTGGACAGCCTCAAGGTCGAGGGGCGCGGCAAGTCGGAATATTATGCCGCCATCGTCGCGCGTGCTTATCGCATGGCCATCGACGATTACTATGCCGACCCCGAGAACTGGGACCCGAAACCCTATATGCGCGAGCTGGAGACCGTGGGAAACCGCGGCTATACGCTGGCCTTCCACGAGGGGCGTCTGACCAACTACGCCCATGATTACGAGCACACGGCGTCCATCGCGCAGTGGGAATATGCCGGGATCGTCACCGAAGTGACCGAGGATGCGTTTCTGGTCGAGGTAAAGAACAAGCTGGAACCGGGCGATGTGCTGGATTTCGTCTCGCCGATCTCGCGTGAGACGGTTCTGCTGCGGGTTTATGATTTCGAACGCGCATCCGATGGTGCGCGGATGGACGTGGTGCATGGCAGCACCAAAACAGTGATCCGCCTGCCCTTCACCCTGTTCGACCACGAGGATACCGACGACCTGCGCACCCGGTTCCCCGCCTATTCCGTTCTGCGCAAGGAACGCGCCCTGACCGACGAACACTGGAGCCGCATTCGGTTCGACAAGCTGGTGCAGGGATTGGAAACCTCGGGCCGCGACAATCCCGCGGCCTATGCGCGCCGCCGCGACGAACTGGTCGAGAAGATCGGCGAAGACGGCAACGAACGCCGGTTCAAGACCAACCGCATCGGCACCGAAGGCTGCTGCGGCAAGGGCTGCAACGGCTGCCTGATCTTCTGGCAGGACGACAAATACGCGCTGGCCCGTGAAGTTCTGTCAAAGCGCAAACAAGGCGAGCAGCTCAGCCGCCGCGAGGCGACGGAATTGAAGCTGCCGGGCGAAAATGCCTGATTTGGCTCAATCGCGCGTCCGATAGTCTTCCGGCACGTAAAACGTATAGTCCCGATCTGCCACCTGTTCGTGACAGACATGGCAATACGCCACGGCGCCGGCGCGGTCGCCCATAGTGTCCCCAAACACCGAGCCGTCCGGCAAGACCATGATGTAACGCCAATCCGCCGTGTCCGGGCTGGCACCTTCTGTCAGTTTCTCCATTATGAACATGGCACCGGGATGTACGTGACCTTCATCCGTCACGGTCATGCTGTCCTTGGCAAGAACCGACCCCATGGGAAGTTCTTCACCTTCCTGCAACGTCCCGTAGTTATGCGCCATGCGATTGGCATAGCTGTTCACATACCGCTGCCCATGGGTTGCCGAAATATAGGGCGCATCATTGAAAAGCGGCCAGCTTTGGTAGTTTAGGATCAGGTTCAATTGTGCCACGGCGTAGCCACGCGCCATGCGGCGATTGAGCGATCGGTAGTGTTCCAAAGCCTCTTGTTTGCTCAGCTCGGCAGGGTTTTCGATCGCGATATGAGCGTTCTGGCCGTCAGCGAAGGCCAAGCCTGAACCCGAGAGGATAGCAAGCGCAGCGGCACCAAAACGGATGATCGAAAAAGAACCTGCATTCATAATCGTGGCCCACCTGAAAATCAGTTCACCCGAGCGCATTCTGCACCACTTGGAACAGTCTAGCGGAATCGCAAAAACTTGCCATCTCTGACCCGAACACCTCACCGCCTTGTGTGTCGAATTGAAGTGGCAAATTCAGAGACGGGCACTGGAAATATAGCAAATTATGCATGTGGTTTCAGCATCTGAAACATTAAGTTTGCACAAAACACTTGTGACGTGCAGACAGAGCCAGAAAACACTTAAGGCGCGATCCGATCAAGCCAAGCCGAGATCGACCGAACCCTATTGGTTCAGGCCCGTTTCGGCCTCGATTTGTTTGCGTGATTTGCGCGCCCGCTCGGTTGCCGACTTCAACTGACCACAAGCTGCCATGATGTCCTCACCGCGCGTCTTGCGGATCGGCGAGGCATAGCCGGCCTGATAGATGATGTTGGCGAAAGCGCGGATACGGTTGTTCGAGCTGCGCTTGTACGGTGCACCGGGCCATTCGTTGAACGGGATCAGGTTGATCTTGGCCGGAATGTTGTGGCGCTTGATGTGATCGATCAGACGATGCGCATCTTCGTCACTGTCATTCACACCATCCAGCATCACATATTCAAACGTGATCCGTTCAGAGTTCGAAGCATTGGGATAGCTGGCCAAAGCTGTCAGCAGTTCCTCGATGTTCCAACGTTTGTTGATTGGCACCAGAATGTCGCGCACCTCGTCAGTGGTGGCGTGGAACGAGATCGCCAGCAAGCACCCGATTTCCTCGGCCGTGCGCGCGATTTCGGGCACCACGCCCGAGGTCGACAGGGTAATCCGCCGGCGCGACAGGGAAATCCCCTCGGGGTCCATGGCGATCTTCATCGCGTCGCGGACGTTTTCGAAGTTGTAAAGTGGCTCACCCATGCCCATCAGAACGATGTTCGACAGCAGGCGGGTTTCGTCCTTGGGTGCGCCGGGGGTTGGCCATTCCTCAAGATCGTCGCGCGCCATCATGATCTGGCCGACGATTTCGGCGGATGTCAGGTTTCGTACAAGTTTTTGGGTTCCGGTATGGCAGAACGAACAGGTCAGCGTGCAGCCCACCTGAGACGAGATGCACAGGGTTCCGCGATCTTCCTCGGGGATATAGACCACCTCGACCTCATGCCCGCCGGCGATGCGGCACAGGTATTTGCGGGTGCCATCCTCGGACACCTGACGCGTCACCACCTCGGGGATTTCGATCACGAAATGCTCGGCCAGTTGTGCACGATAGGCTTTGGCGAGATTTGTCATCTGGGCAAAGTCGCGCACACCCCATTGATAGATCCATTGCCAGATCTGGCCTGTGCGCATCTTGGCCTGTTTCTCGGGCGTGCCGTGTTCAATCAAGGTCTCGCGCAACCTGTCGCGCGAAAGACCGACAAGGTTTACCTTCCCGTCGGGCAGTTTGCGCGGGATGGTCATGACGTCTTGGGTGATCGGCGCTTTGGGCGACATTGGCGTATCTCAAAGGAATCGGGCTTGGGATGCGCCTCTATATAGGAACGCCGCCAAAGATCAAAAGGATTCGTGCAGCCCAGGTGTCAGTTCACGAACCGAAGCAGCTCGGCCACCCGGGCCCGGCCCAGCTCGACCCGGCACGAGGAGACCGCTATGCCCGTGCCCGATCCGCCGCCATAGGACGCACCAACCGCCTCGCATTGTGCGTCGCGGTAGGCTTTCCAAGCCTCTTGGGATGCCTCGAGCGCCGGCAGGGCCAAGGCCCGTCCGGTGACGTCGTCCAGATCTCTGGCCGCATCTGCTGCAAATCCTAAGGCCTCGGTCATTGCGGCCGCGACATTGGCCTCGGCCTGCCCGACACAGGCACCGATTTCAACCTGTGATCCGGCACCGGAACATTCCAACGCAGGGTCTGCGAGTCCCGGTACCGGAAGAAGAAATACTGCCCAAACCCAACGCATGGCTCACCCCTCACCTGTCTGCTCACGCAGTTGAAGCGAACCTTGGCGCAAAGGCAAGGCCCGGGCAGGTTTTGGGCGTGCGGCGTTTACACCCCTGCCGGCGGAATGAAGCAATCCTCGGCATCCAGCTCCTTGACCGGATCTTCCGGGCCACATTGCTCGCCCGATATCGGATAGGAATCCGCGGTCTTTTCGCAAGCGCTCAGTACTGCGACCGATGCGGCCAGAACCAGAGTGATCCAAGTTTTCTGTTTCATCACGATGTCCTCTCTCAGTGGCTGAACCACTTAGTTCACATTGCCGGATGAGAAACTTTGACACGGATCAAAACTGGCAGATGACCATACGTCAAAAGCCCCGCAACCAGGCGGGGCCTTTTGAACAATCGGCGCGATAAGATCAGTTGGTGCAGCGCTTCTCAGCGTCTTCAATCGCTGCGGTAAAACCCAGCAGCGAAAAGGTGTCTTTCGTCTGCGTCCCGCGCTCGGACCGGGCGGTCAGAACAGCCTCGGTTCCGCGCTTCAGGGCGGTGATGATCTTGGCATCATCCGCATCCGATGCGGCCCAGGCCCATTCGCCTTCCGTGAACAGTTCGAACTCGGTCCCGTCCACGTTCAGGTTCACCGTCGAACCCGCGGCAAACGGGTAGCCGCCGGTAAAGGTCAATTGGCCTTTCACCTCGGCATTCGGACGAAAGAACACAAACAGAAGGATGTCGCTGCGCCGTACGGAAACCACGCGCCCACCACGGGTGTTCACGGTTTCCTTGGGTGCCGAGACGCTCCAGCATTCGGTGGGATCGTCTTCGACAAAAACGCTCCAATCCGTTTTTGCAGCAACACGGTTTGTGCTTGTCGCCTGTTGGGCGATTGCAGAAGTTGCGGCGATGCCTGCCACACACAGGCCCGCTATCGTGCGAACGAGCATTGATCCCATTTGTCCAGCCTCCTAGCTCGACCCTTACCTCATACCCATCGGACACGTCTGCGAACCCTGCCGGTTCGTCTATTCGTTTGCGTCTTCCGATGTTTGCCGACATACACACACTAACGCAGGTTTCGCCACAGGCGAAAGGGCGATTGGCAGAATTTTGCGCATAAATTTCGGAGGTCCAGATGACGCAGCCCGTACCCATGACAGAACTTTGGCGCGGTGCACTGCTGGAAAGTCTGCATCTGGGTCATGCGGTTGTTTGCGATGACACGGGCCAGATCGTGCGCAGTTGGGGTGACCCGCAATCCGTCATATACCCGCGGTCATCCGCCAAGATGATCCAAGCACTTCCGTTGGTCACATCAGGGGCGGCGGCGAAATACGGGCTGACCAGCGAACACCTGGCATTGGCCTGCGCCTCGCATAACGGTGCGGCGATCCACACGGATCGCGTGACGGCGTGGCTGGACCATCTGGGGTTGAACGAGCACGATCTGAGGTGCGGCCCACAAGAGCCCGCCGACACGGCCGCACGGGACCGGCTGATCCTGGCGGACGATACGCCTTGCCAGATCCACAACAATTGTTCCGGCAAGCATTGTGGCTTTCTGACTCTGGGCCAGCATATGGGCGCAGGTCCGGAGTATCTTGAGATTGATCACCCGGTACAACAGGCCTGTCTGTCTGCCATCGAAGAAACGACGGGCGAGACCAGCCCGGCATATGGCATCGATGGTTGTTCGGCCCCGAATTTCGCCACATCTCTGGCGGGTCTGGCGCGGTCGATGGCATGGTTTGCCAGCGCCTCGGACAGGTCTGATCGCTCCAGTGACGCGGCAGCTCAGCTGGTGGCCGCGATGGTGAAACACCCGGAACTTGTTGCCGGTGAGACCCGGGCCTGCACCGAACTGATGCGCGCGATGAACGGACGTGTGGCCATCAAGACCGGGGCCGAGGCCGTGTTCGTGGCCATCATCCCGGAAAAACGCATGGGCGTTGCGCTGAAGATCACCGATGGCACCACCCGCGCCAGTGAATGCGCAATTGCCGCGATACTGGTAAGCCTTGGCGTGCTGGAGGCCGATCACCCGGCCACCCGCAAATTCATGAACGCCACGCAATACAGCCGTCGCGGGCTGGAATGCGGCGTGATCAAACCTGCGACGGGTTTCCCCGACTAAGGTCCTCACATCTCGATTTCGTGGATTTCGGCCACTTCAACCGAGCCTGTGCCGTTGACGACCATCGGGCAGCCCTTGGCCATCTCGGTCGCAGCGTCGATATTGTCAGCCTTGATCACCGTGAAGCCCGAGGCCGGGTTCGCGCCGCCGTTATCGACCACGCCATTGTTGCTGACGGTGTAAGACTGCCCAACCGGGTTTCCGGGGATATCGAGGGCGTCGCCCATGTTTTGAAACCAAGCCCCCCAGGCGGCCATGGTCGCCTCGATCTCGGCGGGGTCGGTCGGGGTGTGACCCCCATGATAGACAAACAAAAATTGGGGCATATCACTCCTCCCTGATGAATATCTATTTGCAAAGTGCTTCGAGTTTGCGCAGCGAAGACGTCCAACCCTGATTGTGGTTCGCGGCTGCTTCGGCATCGGCCAGTTCCCGGTGGTCCAGCACAAGGCGGGCGCCGTTTTCGGTTGCGGCAACGGAAAGGGTCACATGGCTTTCGGCACCGCGTTGATCCCGATCGTCATGCCAACCCCATGTAAAACCCACCGAATTCGGCGGGTCGACATGCGTGACGTGGCCCGAGACCTTGTATTGCTGGCCCTCGCCATTCTCCATCACCGAATACCAAGGGCCGGTGCGTGAGAAATCCAGGTTGTGGTCCGGCACGTGCATCCCCTCGGGGCCCCACCATTGCAACAGCTTGGAACCATCACTGATCCACGCAAACAGTTCTTCGGGACTGACGGGGAATTCCCGTTCCAGTTTCAGGTCGGCCATGAATTCTCCCTTTCGATAATATCGCTCAGACGGTCGAGGCTGCCTTCCCAGAATTGCCGCTTGGAAATCGTCCAGTCGGCAATCGCCCGCAACCCTTCGGATCGGATGGAATACATCCGCTGTGTGCCTTGCACACGCTGCTGCACCAACCCGGCCTCGCGCAGCACCTTGAGGTGGCGTGAAATCGCGGCGCCGGACATGCCGCGCCCTTCGATCAGATCACCGGCAGGCAGCTCACCCTGCTCCATCAATTGCTCGACAATCGAGAACCGGGTGGCATCGGACAAAGCGGAAAACGTGGTCAGAAGTGTGCTCATATCCATTATTTAACATAAATGTTAAATAATGGATAGTCCTGATCAGCCGCCTACAAAATCGGCGCTGCAATAGCCTTGCAGGTAAAGCAGCGCCGTCAGGTCGCCGTGATTCACCCGCACGTCGCATTTCGCGGCCACCGACGGCTTGGCGTGAAGGGCAACCCCGGTTCCGGCGCGACCAAGCATTCCAAGGTCGTTGGCCCCGTCACCCACGGCGATCGCGTCACTTTCCGACAGGCCAAGCCGGGCCGTAATCTGCTCGAGCGCTTCGATCTTGGCCTGACGCCCCAGAATAGGACGCGCGACGTCTCCGGTCAGCTTGCCATCTTCCGCCAGCAAAGTGTTGGCACGGTTTTCATCGAATCCCAACAGCTCTGCCACCCGCGCGGTAAAGGCCGTAAAGCCACCGGATACCAACGCTGTATAGGCCCCGTTGGCCCGCATCGTCGCCAGCAATTCCCTGCCTCCGGGCATCAGGGTGATCCGTTCCCGCAAAACTTTGCCGATGACGCTTTCATCCAGATGCTTCAGCAAACCAACCCGCTCGATCAGGGCACCTTCGAAATCAAGCTCTCCGTTCATGGCGCGGGCCGTTATGTCCTTGACCCGGTCGCCAACGCCGGCCTCATCCGCCAACTCGTCGATGCATTCCTGCTGGATCATCGTGCTGTCCATATCGGCCAGCAGCATCTGTTTGCGCCGTCCTTGCGCAGGTTGCACGATCAGGTCCACCCCCATCCCTTGCAGGTCTGCCCAAACGTCCCAGCGATTGTCGGGGATGGCGTTCAACTCGAACTCTGCCGCCTCATCCGGGTTGAGCCAGAGGATGTCCCCGCCACCCCACGCATTGCGCAAGGACTCAGTCAATGCGCTGTCCAGCGAAGGCGCTGCCGGATTGGTCAGCAAAGTGGCGACATACATCTTCAATCTCCAAATTTCTCGGCCGGGCGAGGTGATCTAGGGGGTCAACGGTAAGCGGCCCTGATCGGTCAATTCCCAGCAGGTCTGCCCTTCGAACACCGCAACACCCACCGGGCGTCCGTATCCTGCACCTGTGTCCAGATTGACGCGATTGCCATAATGCGTTGCCTGCTCCACCGGGGTATGGCCATGCACGATCAGCTTGGGATGCGGGCCCGGATGGGCATGGAAATCCTGCCTGATCCAGACCAGATCGTTGGCGCGCTGCTCGTTGAGCGGCACGCCCGGGCGAATGCCTGCGTGAACAAAGGCAAGCTCGGGCGTCTGATGCATCAGAACCAGATCGCGCAGAAAGGTCCGGTGCGATTTCGGCACCGCCGCCTGCGCCATCCGATGCAGGTCTTCCAGACGAATCTGGCCTTCGAATTCAACACCATAGCTGCGCAGGGTCTCGACCCCACCCAGCCTTTCATGCAGCCAGTGATATCCTACAAGCAAATGTGGATCGTGACGCGGCGTATCCTCCATGAACCAGGCGAACATGCGATCGTGATTGCCCAGCAGAGTGATCCAGTTCAGGCCCGCATCGCGCCCGGCAATCAGCCGCTCGACCAGCCCGCGACTGTCCGGTCCGCGATCCACGTAATCCCCCAGAAACACGATCTGGGCATCCGGGCCGCCATCGCCCTTGATCAGAGACAGCGCGCGTTCCAGCTCGGCCACCTGCCCGTGCAGATCACCAATAACGTAGACAGGCTGTGTCATAGATCCTCCGACGGTAGGGTCAGCTCGCTTGTGCCGCATATTACGGCCTGAGAAAACACAGGACCCGGGTATTCGATCATCCGGGTCCTGCACTGTTTCTCAAACTCAACAGACCATGTCAGGTGACATCAAACTCCAACGGCTTGATCTGTGTGAACAGACCCGTTTCCGCCAGCTTGGCGCGTGCCTCAGCCGGAACCGGTTCGTCAACATAGAGCAACGCAATCGCTTCACCGCCAGCCTCGGAACGACCCAGGGTAAAGTTCGCGATGTTGACGTTGTTCTCACCCATGGTCCGCCCCAGAGCACCGATGATGCCCGGCACGTCTTCGTTGGTGGTGTAGAGCATATGGGCACCGACCTCGGCATCGATATTGATACCCTTGATCTGGATGAAACGCGGTTTGCCGTCGCTGAACACGGTGCCGCCAATGGAACGTTCGCGCTTGTCGGTCACAACGGTGACTTTGATATAGCCTTCGAAGGCACCCGATTTGTCCTGATTGGTGGTCGATATCTTGATCCCACGCTCTTTGGCGACAACCGGGGCCGACACCATGTTCACCTCGGGGTTGAACTTTTTCATGATCCCGGCGACCACGGCGCAGTTCAACGCCGCCAGGTTCATTTCAGCGGCAACACCATCGTACAGGATATTGATCGCCTTGACCGGCTCATCGGTCATCTGGCCGATGAAGCTGCCGAGATGGCCGGCCAGCTTGATCCACGGCCCCATCACCTTGGCTTCTTCCGCCGTCACACTGGGCATGTTCAAAGCGTTCTCGACCGCACCTGTCAGCAGATAGTTCGAGATCTGCTCGGCCACTTGCAGCGCCACGTTCTCCTGCGCTTCAGTTGTTGCTGCACCAAGATGTGGCGTGCAGACCACGTTGGGCAGGTTGAACAAGGGGTTGTCCTTGGCGGGTTCTTCACTGAACACGTCGAACGCGGCACCGGCAACGTGACCGGATTGCAACGCCTCTGCCAAAGCCTCCTCATCAACCAGACCACCACGAGCGCAGTTGATGATGCGCACGCCCTTCTTGGTTTTGGCGAGGTTCTCGCGGCTCAGAATATTGCGGGTCTGATCCGTCAGCGGTACGTGCAGGGTGATGAAGTCGGCGCGGGACAGCAACTCGTCCAGTTCAACCTTTTCGACGCCCATCTTGGCGGCTTTTTCTTCGCCCAGATAGGGATCATAGGCGATGACTTTCATCTTCAGGCCAAGCGCGCGCTCGCACACGATGCCGCCGATGTTACCCGCACCAATGACACCGAGCGTCTTGTTCGTCAGCTCGATCCCCATGAACTTGGACTTTTCCCACTTGCCCGCATGGGTCGAAGTCGAGGCCTCGGGGATCTGTCGCGCCACGGCAAACATCATCGCAATGGCGTGTTCGGCGGTGGTGATCATGTTGCCGAATGGCGTGTTCATCACGATCACACCTTTTTTCGACGCCGCTTCCTTGTCGATGTTGTCAGTGCCGATTCCGGCCCGGCCGATCACCTTCAGCTTGTCGGCTTTTTCCAGAATGGTCGGCGTGACCTTGGTGGCCGAGCGGATGGCAAGACCGTCATACTGGCCGATCACCTCGGCCAATTTGTCCTTGTCCTTGCCCAGATCGGGCATGAAATCCACGTCGATGCCGCGATCACGGAAAATCTGAACGGCAGTTTCGCTGAGTTTGTCAGAAACGAGTACTTTGGGAGCCATGTCTGTGGTCCTTGAATGCAATGAGAAGTCCGGGCCGATGCGGCCCGGTGAAGATGGGATGCGATCAGGCGGCTTCTGTTTGCGCCGCGATTTCGGCCGCAAAGGCCCATGCCAGCCAAGGCAGCATCGCTTCGATATCCGAGGTTTCGACCGTACCGCCGCACCAGATCCGCAAGCCCGCAGGCGCGTCACGATAGGCCCCGATATCCAGCGCGACATTTTCGGCTTCCAGCCGTTTGGCCACGGCCTTGGCAAAGCTTGCGCCGTCCTGAATACGGGCATCTGTGAATTTCAGACAGACGGATGTGTTCGACCGCGTCGCAGCGTCTTCGGCCAGGTTTTCGATCCAGTCGTTCTGGTCGCAGAACGCATGCACGGCACCGGCATTGGCGTTCGCACGGGCAACAAGGCCCTTCAGACCACCGACCGAGCGGGCCCAATCCAGTGCAAACAGATAATCCTCAACCGCCAGCATTGACGGCGTGTTGATCGTCGCCCCCGTGAAGATGCCTTCGATCAGCTTGCCACCCTTGGTCAGGCGGAAAATCTTGGGCAACGGCCACGCCGGCGTGTAGCTCTCCAGGCGCTCAACAGCACGGGGCGACAGGATCAGCATCCCATGCGCAGCCTCACCCCCCAGAACTTTCTGCCAGCTGAAAGTGGTCACATCCAGCTTGTCCCAGGGCAGGTCCATCGCAAAGGCAGCCGAGGTCGCATCACAGATCGTCAGACCCTGACGATCATCGGCAATCCAGTCACCGTTCGGCACGCGCACGCCCGAGGTGGTGCCATTCCAAGTGAAGACGACGTCATTGGCGAAATCGACCGATGTCAGATCCACGATCTGTCCGTAGTCGGCGGTCTTCACCTCGGCGTCGATCTTCAGCTGCTTGACTACGTCGGTCACCCAACCGGACCCAAAGCTCTCCCACGCCAGCATCTCGACCTTGCGTTCGCCCAGCAACGACCACAGCGCCATTTCGACCGCGCCCGTGTCAGACGCAGGAACAATGCCGATCCTGTAATCAGCTGGAATACCCAAGATCTCGCGCGTGCCCTCGATCGCCGCCTTCAGCTTGTCCTTGCCAACAGCGGCACGGTGCGAACGCCCCAGGGCGGCATCGGCCAGTTTGGTCAGATCAAATGTGGGGGGTTTGGCGCAGGGGCCCGAAGAAAAACGCGGATTTGCCGGCCGCGTCGCCGGTTGTTCGATCGTCATGTGTATTACCCTTCCAGATACACGCCCCTCGTTGGGGAGGGGTGTCCCACGCACAGGGCTATGGGTCCTTCGCGCCCGCAGCAAGCGGAAAAGACGCTTCGTTGAGTGAAAACGACATCCAAAAAGGGCTCAAATCAGAACAGGAGTTTCCGATTGGCGAAAAACCCCGCCGAAATTCGGCGGGGTTTTTTGATGTTATTCCGCGGCGTCTTGGTATGCGTCCATTGGGGGGCATGTGCAGACGAGGTTTCGGTCGCCGTATGCGTTGTCGAC
>NZ_JBXWNA010000008.1:0-136506 GCF_059610125.1 Ruegeria sp. YTSA144 | reverse complement strand
ATGGAGCAGCCCGGTAGCTCGTCAGGCTCATAACCTGAAGGTCGTAGGTTCAAATCCTACTCCCGCAACCAAAAATACCTGCATGATTACAACGCACTAACGCCCCAAGGGGCGCTTCTTGCATTTGGGACGTACTCACCCGGTGCTACGGTGGTGCTACACTTCGCAGCAAAGATCAGCATCTTACGAGCAGCGAATCTGACGCTCGCCGAGCCGTACCTGCTTCAAAATAAAGAATTAGAGTCACCTATATTGTCAGTGCTGTCAGCACCGTCAGCCAAATCGGCGAATGACCGAACCGAGTCCAAGGTTGCCATTGAGAATGATGCTACGCACCGATACCCTCTTCAATATTTCTGTTGGGTGCTCACATGAACAAGCTGCTATTCGTAAAACTCACTGCTGCATTTACGTTGATTGCCTCTAGCACCCTTGCAGCAGACATCCGTGTTGTCTCTACCGATACACCATTGGAGTTAGTGGTTCTCGAAGGGGAAATCGTTCAAGGTGATGCGGACCGCTTTTGGGAAACTGTTAAGGCCATAGAGTTAGGCGCAGTCTTATTGAAAAGTCCGGGCGGAAACTTGGTCGAAGGTCTAGTCATCGGACGTGCAATTCGTGCGTCCGGCTTCACCACGGGAGTGGCTCCGGAGACCGCTTGTGCTTCGGCATGTGCGCTAGCTTGGCTTGGCGGTGAAACTCGATACATGGACCCTACTGCGCTCGTCGGATTTCATGCCGCGTATGTTAAAGAGAATGGGCGCGTTTCGGAGAGTGGCGTCGGAAACGCTCTTGTTGGTGCCTATTTAAACGAGCTTGGCCTTGGCTTCGACGCTATAGTATTTGTTTCTTCTGCAGCCCCGAATGAAATTAACTGGCTAAATGCTGCAAAGGCTCAGCAAGCGGGGATCGACGTGGTGCTTCTGGAGGCCGATGGCTCCGAAACAACAATAAAACAGGAAACAGCGCTAAAACTGCCCAGTGGTTTTAGGTGGATTGTTCTGGAGAGCGGTACATCTCCCGAAATGCTCAAAACTGCAAAACTTGCAGATCAAGTTGTTCGAACCCAAAACGGATATTTTGCTTCAATAATAGGCCCTTATGAGAAGTCCGTTGCAGAGAAGTTGAAATCAACTATGACATTCATTCCGAACGACGCTTACCTCAGTTCAGGTAACGGTTTTCTCTTTTCACTTTTCAAGTGAAGGCCTTTTTCGTCCGGCATAGAAATCGATGGCGAAACCCGGCGAACGCAACTGAAAAATCAAACGAAACGCCCAACCTACGGGGTCGGGCGCTCTAGCACAAAATTTTTTTTGATGTTTACCGGCTTCTCAGCTCAATAACCCGCATCCCTGCTTTGCCTTCGCGACTGAACGCGATGTTTACCCCCTGACGCCGCAACACCGGCTGTACCCTGCGCAGCGCTGCACCAAACCTTGCCTCAGACCGGGGAAAGCTATGGCTGTCCTCTGTCAGCGCAGGAAAGCGATCCCGCAAGGTTTGCTTCAACTCGGTTGCAGTGCCGCTCCAATGCTGCCGCCCTTCCATCAATGAAAGGATCGCCAGCGCCACCGGGTTGGCCTCAACAGCGGCTTGGTCACTGCGCGCGCGATTGGCCGCGTAGGAGTCCAGAAACGCGCCCTGAGCCCATCCAAGGGAATCTTCGGCAGCAACCACCCATTTTGCGAAGTCCGCCATCCTAGGGGCTTCTGAGAGGCTCACAGAGTCAATTCGACCCAGCGCGCAGGATACCGCATCTAGTAGTGCGCCCAGAATGTAAGGTTTGGCCTTGGCAAAGTCGCGATTGAACGCGCCCAAGGTTTTGCGCTTGCCAGGAGGGATCACCGGCAGATGAATGCCAATGGCACGATCCGCCAGATCAGGCCGCGCCGCCAGATCGGGAATCCCGTTCAACAGGCAAGGCCGGGTGGCGTTGAACAGAACCTCGTCGTTGTCGGTGTGCAACTTGCGGGTGCCAAACCCGCCGCCGGTGGCGATCCGACAGAAGGCGTCCGCCATCATCGGGCGGATGGTTGAGAGATTATCAAAGCTCAAGACGTGGTTGTGCATCGCGGCAATTACCAAATCCTGCTCGGAATTGGGCGTGCTGCGGGTGCTTGGGCTGGCAGGGTCGATCAGATCGCGCAGCGTTTGTGCAGTGGTGCTTTTAGCGCTGCCCTGTTCGCCTGACAGGATCAGGATAGGGTAGGGGCCTTTGGGGTGGAAACATCCCAGAACCCATGCCACCAGCATGCGGAAATCATCTTCGCTTTCCACATTCAGAAAATCGCGCAGCAACTCGATACCATTCTCATGCCGTTCCGGCACTGGCAGCGACTGCATGGCCGGTGAGCGCCGAAACCGCGCGGGCGGGTGGCTGACCACCTGCCAGCCCTCGGACGTGATCGCCACAGCCTGCCATTCAGTGTCGCCAAGGTCGAGATAGACCGTTCGCCCGATGGAGGCGATGCGGCTGGACACAGGGTAGGTCTCGCCTTCGAACCGCGCCACCCCTTCCAGCATCCGGCGTTTGTCATCCAGCGCGGCATTGGAGGGCGCTTTGCCTTCGGCTTTGTAATGGGCATAGGCCAGATAGTTGCGGAAGGTCGATGATCCGACAGGCCAGTGCTCAAAGTGACCCTTGGCCCGTAACGTTACATATGGCTCACCCTGCGGCGTGTTCCAAAGCTCAAGCCCATCCACCAGCGCCGCACTGCTATCGTTACGTATAGGTGCAGGTTCATCCCTATGTATAGGTAACGTATACAGGTCGGGGTTTTCCTTATGATACATAGGGGGATGCGGGTCATTGGCGGCAGGCGGAACCTTACTTGTAAGGTAGGCGGCAGTTGCATCCGGCAAATCACACGCAACGCTGTTTATCAGGGCGTCAACCTCGCCTAGCCCCCAACCTGCGGCAATGGCGTCGGCCACGTCCCAGCCCCTATGTATTGGTTTAGGGATCAGACTCGATGAATCATGCGCTTGAATCAGTGCGTCACTGATCGACAGGATCAGAGGTGTCGCCCTATGTAATGTAACGAGCTCTTCGGCCAACTTGGCGGCATAGCTCTGTCCCGGCTCATCATGGTCAGGCCAGATAATGACAGTACGGCCTGCCAACGGTGACAGGTCAGTTTTTGCCAGCGCCTTGCTGCCTCCAAAACTGGTAGAGGCCAGATACCCCAAGCCTGTCAGAACATCGGCACACTTCTCGCCTTCGACCCAGATCACCGGCTGATCCGGGTTCGCCTGGGCGATCCGGTCTAGATGATAGACCGGGCGCAACTGGGGTGCTTTCCATGCGTCCTTGGTCACGTCGTAGGGCAGAAAGAACTTGCCCTTGCCGTTGCCCTCATAGCGATTGGCTACAAGCACAGGCGCACCCGTTCTGCTGCGATAAACATGCTGGGTATCAGCGACACCGGCTGTCGGGTGGCGAAGGTCGGGTAGCGCGCTCATGGCTGCACCCCCAGACGTTGCGCCAGTGCACGCGCGGCCTGTCCTTGTTGGACCCCGTTCAGATAGGCAAAGAGGCTGATGGCATCCCCGCCTTTGTCATCCGTCGCGAAGTCTGCCCACAGTCCGCTGTCGAGATTGATCCGAAACGAACCCCGCGACCGATCTGCGCGGGTGGGGTTCAGCGCCACCCATTCACGCCCGATGATCCGGCCATCCGGCAACCATTCGGCTAGTAGAGTTTGCAGATTGATCCGGGCCAGTTCAGCAATGGCCGCGAATTCGATAGGCTTCCAATTACCAGTCATTTGCAACCACCTCCTGAAGACGCGCGATCTCGAACGCTTCTACATCTCCCATGCGATAGCGGACCAAGCGGCCAACTTTGACATAGGCCAGCGGGTAGCGCTTGGTGCAGCGCCATGTGGCAAGAGTGGTTGTGGACACGCCGAGGCGTTCCGCGACTTGCTCGGGTTTAAGCAGGGTGTCTGCCTGTTTTGCGATCATGATAACCTCCATCAATTTTGATCGATGAAGAGAAACCTAGAGAGCGATTGGGCAGGTCGAAACGCGTGAAGCAGGAAAGAAAAACTACTTCCTACATAGGAAAACATGCCGGTTAACTGCCACGTAATGTGGCGAAAATATGACTATATCACCCGCATTACCGTGACCACTCGGGTGCGCGTCAGGTCGGGATCAAGTTTTTGGCCGATCAAATGAATCACATCTACAGCCGTTGCTTTGTTTTGCTTTGTGGCCGGATCGTAGCGGCCCGCATTAAAGGGGCGCATGGCGTTACGCTCCCAATAGGGGCGAAAGGCACGGGCCAATGCGGCAACCGGCTGGCTTTCGGTTTTCTTTGGCCTGCGAGACCAACGATCCAGATCGGCCTCATGATAGCTGCTTGGGGTGTCATGCTCGTCCAAAGCAACCGTTTCTGCGGTCGCCTTATGCAACAGTTCAAGAAACGCCGCGATATGGCCGACAGGGTCGCCGGGACCAAATGCACCTTCGATCAGGTTTGCAATTCCGGCGGCGTTTGGATCGGCTGATCGCGCTTGCGTTTCTAGCGCGTCGGCCAGTTTCCCGGAACAGTTTGGCGAAGCCTGCACTTGGGCAAAGTCTACCGAAACCGCCTCAAGCTTGGCAGACAATGCGGACAGTCTGCGATATTCCATTGCCCCCGGCTTGCGGCGGCGCATTTTGCGGCGTTCGCGGATGTAAGCCCGCGCTGCGGCCTCAACACCTTTTCGCAGGTCGTCAATATTGGCCTTGGGTCCGATCAGCATCTCAAGTTCATGCATGAATCGGGTATCGTAAAGCCGGTGTAATTCCGCCAAGAAACCGTGGCCTGCCATGAGACGCAGCCAAGGTGCGGTCGGTGCCGTTTCGTTGTCGGGGAAAGTGTTGTCAGCTTGTTCCATGACGCCGCTTGTTCAGGAAAAGCCAGCAAAACGCCAGAGGCTGACAGGGCTGACAGTGCAGACGGTGAAACTTGGTTGGTCTGGCTAATATGACATGCACCAGCTTCATGCCATACAAAGGCGCTCAGCAAATGCAGACACGGCTCCCTAGATTCCTTTTATGAACTCTGGGATTTCGTTGCAGTCTAGATCAGCAGTAGTTGCAAGTAAGAAGCGATTTCTGCAAAGCTTAGAAATTTTGCGTTGCTCGTAGGACCAAGCTTTTTTGACGAGTTAGCTTAGGACTACTCCCGCAAAACGTTGCTGCGCTTGCACAGATGCGATACGCGAGGTTTGAAGGAAGAACTCAATTTAGAAGCGAGCCATGAAATTACTGCATACCGAACATTTAGAAACCGAGGTCTTTACTAGGGCGACGAAAGGGCAAAATCGGCTGACATCTCCAAACGCGAAGAATTTCGATCAACGGCAATGGGTGGAAGTTTTGGACTCTGCAGAATGCCAGCGCGACAAATACCTCGCTGAAACTGCCTTGTGGGTTGGTCGGCATATAAATGCGTTGCGCAAGGAGCCAATGTCTGAAGCGTTTGCGGAAGTAAGTCAGCGCAGCTGTATTTTGATGGCGATCGCGTCGGCAAATAGACAACTATTCAGATTGAGGCGAGCCGCCAAGAGTCGAACGTCCGAATCTGCAAGGGTCAATGTTGGAGTTCATGTCACTGAGCTTAATGAAATCGGTGTTGATGGTTTCGGGGAACAAAACCTGTCACCCGACGATATCACAACAATGCTCGTCGACACTATTCCTCACTGGCTCTTCGAGTCACAAGGTTTGCCGAGCGTGAGAGAGTCCAAAGGTTTTGATTATGCGGAGTTTGAGTTCCTTGGCGCTCGTGTGTTGTCGATCCATGAAGCTCTACGAGATCTATGGATGTCTGCGCTTTGGGAAGGTTGTCATTTCCAAAATCTGAACAGCAATCGTACTTTCGGACCAATGAACAAATCGGAGGCATTTTTTTGGAGAGCGTGCCAGTGGCGGTCCGAGTCTGCAATGTACGCTCCCTTAATAGTCAGAGGGAAAGACATTGACAGAAGTTGCGTTGAGGGCATTCGAGGCGTCGTAGGAGTTCGGCGAGAGGGGAGGAACTTTAAACACAAATTGGGGGCAGTAAGTGATAATTGCATCCGGTCTCTTGTGGACGCAATTTCTGTCTTGGAAGATTCATACCTATCACCGTTCTTGGATGTACCTCTTTTGAAAAACAATGAAGGTGTCACGCTAAGACAACTTGTTAAGACCCTTTGGGTATTGGAGACAATTTCGATTGAAAGATACAAAGAGATCAAGAACGTTACATTTAAGACTTACAAAGCCGTAAGCGACTTGGCAATTCGTATCAATATCTCCGAGCTTACCGCTATTACCTCCAGTTGCTTGGGTGTTTCAAAGGAAAGCGCTTCCGCTCTAATAGGCAGCCTTCAAATATCGCCTAGTGACACTTCAACTTGCTTTCGAGATGGCGTTTGGTTGCGGCCCCTGATTGAGATTGGTGATGGTGAGCTTGCGATCGTTGCACCTTCAGTAATTAGTGGGGCTAAAGTTCGGTTTTGCGAGCGGCAGATTTTTGGGAAGCTTGGGGTCGAAGTTCCAAAAACCAGCCCGCAAGGGGCGACGTTTGAGAATTTCGTCCGAAGTGGGGTGGAAGGTGCAATACAGAGCAATAAGATTATCGACGACTATTGTGTTTTTCCGTCTGCACTCAAGAAAAGGGCCTCAGATGATGAAGAAATCGACCTTTTGATGAGGCTAGGGCAAAACGTTGTCATTGCGGAGGTGAAGTGTTTCATCGCACCGAACGAACCTATTGAAAGGCATAACTACAAAAGGAAGCTTGAAGGAGCGGCTGCACAGGCCAATAGAAAATGCCAGTGGGCGGAAGATAGGCGTAGCATTATTGCAGACAAGCTAAACTACAAAGGGGACGTTGGATCACTCACTTTCACGCCAATTGTTATCATTAATCACAGAGTTGGCGCTGGCGCAGAAATTGGTGGAGTTCCCATTTGTGATATTTATTTTTGGAAACTTCTGATGGGCGCTGGAAATTACACCTCAGGTGCAGCGTTTGTTAAGGGAGACGTTGCTCAGACCAGTACGCGACTTTATGCTTCACAAGAAGAATTGGAAATTTTCATTCGAGAGAGGCTCCCACAAATGCCTCCGCTAAGGTCGTATATGAATGCGGAGGCGTGGAATTTGATGCCGTTCCCAACCGCTGATGGGAAGGACCTTTATCTCGAACGGCCTGTATTAAGGGCCGGTGGATTGGTTACACCGGAACTACAAGAAGCTGCGGATTCACTCCTAAGGCGGGAATGAGCAGGCCAAACTCAAGCCGTTGCCTCACGCAATACTGGAATGCGGCCCTAGGTGCCGTTTGCAAAGTGTCTTACGCGATTCCCGTTCGTGGCAGCGGTATTGCAGGTTTTTGGCAAGTATCTTCCTTGAGATACAAAGCATTCAATCTGCCAAAGGACGTGCCGGCGAAGTCGTTTCGATACCGCGAATTCTTCGCTGCTTCGACGCGGAAAGCGGGCGCAAGGCGCGCTTTCCACACTCTGGAACATTGCGCTGTTGGCTCGAATTTGCATGGGCTGCTAATTTGTTGCGCGTATCAGCCTCGTATTCGGGGTCGGTGAAAATCAAATCCCTCCCTTAAGTAGTCTTCGAAAACATCAACTCTGTCGCTTTGTCCACACTCTCCCTGACCGGGTCTAGGTTTAACCTTGCGTAGATTGCTGTGGACTGTTGGGACCGATGCCCGAGAGACTTACCAATAATGTATCCATTGGCACCCGTTGCCGCCTGATAGCTGCCCAAGGTACGGCGTAGATCGTGAATGCGCAGGTTTTCGATTCCAGCTTCTTTCAATATCCGGCTCCAAGCCTTTTTGGGATCGGCAAGATGGCCGCTCTTACCTGAGCCTTCGAACACATAGGGGCTTTCCGATTTAAGTTTACGTTCGATCAGCAGTTCGATTGCCTGTTGGGGTAGGTGAACTGTCAGCGGGTCAGCGTTCTTGGTTTCTTCGATCCGCCATGTGGCCGCTTCAAAGTTGATGTCTTTCCACATCATCGCCAGCGTGTTTGACTTTCGCGCCCCTGTCAGGAGCGAAATCATAAAGAAATCTCGCGCGGCCTCATTTGGTTCATTTGCCAGTGCTTCGAAGAAGCGTGGCAACTCGTCAGGCTGCAAAAACCTGTCACGGCTTTGTTCCCGAAATTTCTTGATGCCGATAGCCGGGTTCACCCCCTTCCACCCCCATTCAATCGCCTTGTTGAAAATGGAGCGAATGCGTTCAAGCAAACGATTGGCCTGATAGAGTCCGTTTTCCTTGCCGATCTTTGCGTGAAGCCTTTCCACTTCGGCCCGGTCAATGCTGGAAATCTTGCGGCGGAACCAATGCGACAGATACTTGTTCACTTCCCGCTCGTCATACTGCCACGACTTTTTGTGAACTTTGGAATACTTGTCCATGTATTCGAAAAAAAGCGCCGAGAAGGTCATTTCATCCCGAACGGCCCTTTTTTCTTTCTGAGGGTTCGACCCTGACGCGATGCCGCCTTTGGCTTTTGCGGCTGCCTTGCGGGCTTGTTCTACAGTCATGTCAGGAAATTTGCCGAGCAACAGCCGCTCGGGTCGCCCCTCAATCCGTTTGTACAGGTAGAAGCTCTTCGATCCTGCCGCCGTTACGGCCAAAATGAGGCCCGCTTCCCGCTCGTCGTAGTAGTAGTCCCGCGAACCTTTCTTTGCGGCAGGTGCTTTCAGAAGGGCGGCTTTGGTGAAGTTCAAACGGTGACTGGCCACGGTGTTTCCTTGAATTGCCTTGGTGCTACCAAAAGTTGGCGGTGCTACACTGGTGCTACAGTAGAGAGCAAATTTGGACAATGTGGAGAATGCTTACAACAAGCTAAATCATAGGTAACATATTGATAAATCGTATAAGAAATAACATTAGCAAATAACAGCAAACACACGACAATGAGGCTCATAACCTGAAGGTCGTAGGTTCAAATCCTACTCCCGCAACCAAAAATAACAACCAAATATCAAACTCTTAGCATCGAATAACGCGGGGCTTGCTGCGTCGAACCATCCGCGCGCAGGCATACCTACAAATTCAATATCCGCCGTTGCCCACATGTCGACATGAGCCGCCAAAGGCCGGTATTCTGGAACACGTAATACGACCGGCGTGAATGCGTTTGTTCCAGCCCCACCTGCACATCCGACATCTACAACCGGAAACGCAATATATGTAGAAACGTCAAAATCGTCAGTGCCAAGTTCCGCAAGCAAAGATTGTGCGGCTTCTGGATCTGCGCAGCCTACAGCGTCAACAAAACTACGTACTTTATCGTTGATAATAGCCTCTCTGTCAGCATCCATTGCCATCGCATTTGATACGACCAATGCCATCGCTCCAGCGGATGCGATAAATTTCTTCATTCTGTGCCCTTCGTGGCGTTTTTGACCACTCCACTTTTATAAAGGCGAGTGTGGTCGTAAAGTGAGCCATCGTTCGTTTGCATTGCCCTGCGCTGCCGCCACTGCCCGGAGGAAATGGGATCCAATTGAAACAAGAGAAATTCTTCGCTTTTAGAAAGTGACCGCTCAATCGAAGCAGCGATGCCGATTGATGCCGATTGGGGATTCGATTTGCTGTGGCGTTTCGAGTCTGGTGGTTCGGTTGTTTCACGTTGGAACATGCCCCAGAAAAAATTCTCAAAATCTGGCCCATGATCCGGTTATGTTGGCGTCTTTTGCCGTGATTTCAACGGGTTCAGCAATTTTTCAGAGAGGGGCGCAAATCAGATATTTCGCCTTGTATTCCCGTCGCTTGCAAGGATATACCCGTCGGCGGAGACGTGGCCGAGTGGTCGAAGGCGCTCCCCTGCTAAGGGAGTAGGCGGGAAACCGTCTCGAGGGTTCGAATCCCTTCGTCTCCGCCATTTACCTATTTCAGTGAGTTGATGTGGCGCGTTTAACGTGCCGTATTCCTATAAATAGTCGGCACTTACTATCTAGTAGTATCAACTTGAGTTTTACTCAGTTGTCCCTAATATTTTCTATTGAGTGGTATATTCTGTGGTATTTTCATGGCTGCGCTCAGCGGGAAGCTGACAAAGAAGCTGGTAGAGAATCTTGGCCCGGGTCGGCATGGCGACGGTTCTGGCCTGTACCTTGTTGTCGATCCCTCGGGCGCACGGCGTTGGATCGTGCGCGTAACGGTCAAAGGACAGAAGAACCGAAAGGGTGCACCGCTGCGAACGGACTTCGGTTTGGGCGGCGCTGATGTTGTCACTTTGAACCAGGCCCGAGAAAGAGCGCTTGAATACAGGCGAATGGCGAAAGCTGGTTTGAACCCGCGTTTCAATGCTCAGCGCGAAATCCCGACCTTCGAAGAACTCTGTCGTCAGGTTCACATCGACCGCTTGCCGACATGGAAGAATGCCAAACATGGCCAGCAATGGCTCAACACCTTGCGCGACTATGCCTTCCCCAAGATCGGCCGTATGCCCGTAGACAGCATTGATCAGCCCGAAGTGCTGATGTGCCTATCCCCCATCTGGACCGAGAAACACGAAACCGCAAAGCGACTGTCGCAGCGGATCAAGACGGTGCTCGATGTGGCAAAGTCCAAGGGCTTCCGCTCGGGAGAGAACCCGGTGACCGCGATCCGCGAAGGCAAGGTGCTGCCCACCGTCAAGGCCAAGGTCCAGCACCATGACGCGATGCCGTGGCAGGAGGTGCCCGCGTTTTATGCCGAGTTGCAGACCCGTTCAGCCATGGCCGCTAAAGCCCTGCAGTTCACCATTCTGACCGCCTGCCGAACCTCTGAGGTGCTGGAGATGAAATGGCCCGAGGTAAATGTCGATGCACGTCTGTGGACCATTCCGGCGGAGCGCATGAAGGGTGGGCAGGTCCATCGTGTCCCTCTCACCGATGAAATGCTGTTAATTCTGGAGCCGCTGCGCGCGTTGGTGTCTGACTATGTGTTCGAAGGGCAAGGGCGGCATCAGCCGTTGTCGAACATGTCCATGCTGATGCTGCTGCGCCGGATGCGACAGGATGGCGTCACCGTGCATGGCTTCCGCAGTTCGTTTCGGGATTGGGCGGCGAAAGCTGCAAACGCGCCGCGCGAACTGGCAGAGGCGGCTTTGGCTCATCAGATCGGGTCGGATGTGGAGCGGGCCTATGCACGGTCGGATTTGTTAGAGCGCCGGCGCGAACTTATGCACAGTTGGTCAAGCTACTTATTGTACAAGCGTGATGGCGCCGATGGCTAAAGTGGAGACAATATTGGCTTTAAGGTTCGTGTTGGCCGAGAAGGTTTACCCATTGCAACCCGAACTGGTTCGAAATGACACAAAGACTGCGCAACTAGTGCATCGCTACGTTCAAAAAGTTCAATCTGAAACCCATGAATGGTGGCGAAAAAAGGCCACGGAAAGATCCAGGTTAGAGGACGAACTTTTGGATTCCAGATTTGCTTTAGAACCTTTGTTCAACATTTCCGAGGATACTTTGAGAAAGTACATTGCGGAGCTTTGGAAAATTGGAGAGTTCACCGGCGACGTCTGCTTCCGCAGTGTCAAGGGCAAAGAGTAATTTTTTCCGTTTTGGAAGAATGGGAAGACTACTGTTCTCAACTTCTAATTTTTGTGAATATTGGGTGCCATCGCAACTGATCCAAGAGGATTTCAACGATGGCAAACGTCTTCAATGACGACCGGGTCTATTTCCCAGAAGACCCTGAAATGCAGTTGCTGGGAAACCGCGAAAAGCTGGCTCAATGGCGCCACCGCATGTGTGGTCCGGCCTTCATCCGCATCGGTCGGCGCATCGCCTATCACGGAGCTGATCTGAATGCCTGGCTGGCGGCGCGGCGCACCGATCCCAACAACGAGGCTGCATAATGAAAAACCCCAACTCCAAGCGCGGAGATGGGGCTTTTCCAGTGACATCAACTGCCACCCTAGCAAGTCCAGTTGATGCCACAGGATGCCCCACGCCGACAAGAAAAAACGAGCGCCGGTACTACTGGTCGCCTTTGAGCCATTCGGTTGAACGGGTGATCGTACGGAAAGGACGGATCAAGCATGGCTGATATGTCCTGTCCAAAGTCGATCAGTACCAGTCACGACGGGGGGCCAGACACTGGCCCTCTTCTCCGAACCAATCATCGGGAACACTAATACTAACCACTCCCTGTTACGCGAGGCGGACATGAGCAAGTCACAGAAAAACAGTGGCAACGAACTTCGGACAAAGAACTCCGAGCTTAACGAAGCGGAGATCAACGCGGTTGCTGATTTGAGGGAACGGAAGAAATCACGCGTTCGCGCGCCGGATATCAAGTTGGACTTCAATGAAGACACACGCAGGCTCACGGTTGGGCACAAAGGAAAAGATCCAACCGCTGCCTGTGCTTTGGCAATGCATGAGCTCGGCACCGTTGATTATCGGTTCCTCGAAGGGGTCATGGACCAAGTCGCGACTCTTGGGCAGCAGGACAGCTCTGTCTCCGAGACGGCATCGAACTTCGTAATGTCGGTTGTTGCTGGGGTTAAGCCGCAGGACGAGATCGAAGCCATGCTTGCGATCCAAATGGGCGCTGTCCATCAGGCCACGATGATGATGGCACGTCGCCTGAACCACGTAAAAACTCTCCCGCAGCAAGATTCGGCAGAACGAGCGCTCAATAAGCTGGCGCGGACCTTCACTAGCCAGGTCGAAACCCTGAAACGGTATCGCTCCAAGGCGGATCAGACCGTCCGGGTCGAACGCGTTGAGGTTAAAGAAGGTGGGCAGGCAATCGTTGGTAACGTCCACAACGAGGGGCGGTCGGATGACAAAAAGTGACGACAACCTCATGGACCCTGCCAAAAGGCTGCGAGACGCGCCCAGATGCACAGCAACGGCAAAGTCTACTGGCATGCGCTGCCGCGCACCCGCTGTTCAAGGTTGGAGCGTGTGCCGAATGCATGGTGTCGGAGGTGGGCATGCTGCTGGGCCAAGCCATCCGTCCTGGAAGCACGGAGAAAGATCGCGGAGCGCTGTGCAGGCACGCAAAGCCGTCAATGACTTGATACGAAGGGAGAGAAACCTGCAGAAATTGCTCAATTCACTAAAGTTCTAGGGTCGCAGTGCCTCTCGACACAGAATTGCAGCTTTTCATCGCAAACTGGGCTTTCAAGCAAACTAAAGCTTTGAGAGCAAAGCAGCCATCAACGGGCATGCATCAACTATCGCAATGGTGTTTGTTGCTCATTCAGTCGGCGGTTTGCAAATTGGGAAAGAACCGCGCAGCGGCGACCAGCGGCATAGAACAGCTTGTTTTTCTCACGGGCAGATCTTCACACCGCAAGCCAAGCCACCCAGGTTTTCGGACGTTCCGAGTTCTAGCTTCCCACCGTAGGCGGCCAATAAATCAACGGAAATAGACAGGCCCAAACCAGTTCCTCTTACAGAAGTATCCAGCCGATTGCCGGAACGAAGGACCTCAAGCCTTTGGTCTTCTGGTACTCCGGGCCCGTTGTCTTCAACAAAAATTTCGATTCCATCAACAGAGCGCCTCGCGGTGATTTGGAGTGTTGTCCGGCTCCACTTGAGAGCGTTGTCGAGGAGGTTTCCAATCACTTCTTCGATGTCCTGGGGGTCCATTCGAACTTGAAGACCAGCCTCGCAATTCGAAACGAGCGTCTTCCCCTCGCGTTCGGCCATGACCGAGAACAGCCGGGACAGTCGTTCGACCGAATTCGTCAGGTCTGTCCTGGAATGTGTTAACTCTCCGGTGTTTGATGCACGCATGCGCGCGAGTGAACGGCTAAGCTGGGCGTCAATTCGAGTTAGCGCTTCTTCCGCAGGCTCCGTATGTGCTCCTGCGTCTGCCAGTTCCGCCAATTCGTTTCGTAAGATAGCCGTCGGCGTCTTGAGGGCATGCGCCAGATCCGCCGCTTGTCTTCGCGAACCAGAGACAATCTCGCGGTTTCGATGCAGCAGTTTGTTGAGATCTTCCACCAAGGGCGAAACCTCTTCCGGGTAGTCTTCGGGAGCCAGCTCATCGCCTCGATCCCAGCGATGGGCGACATCGGCGCGCAACTTCCGGAGCGGGCCAACAATGGCGGACATCAGCAAAAGAGAACTTGCCACTCCGATCAAACCAACCAATCCGAAAACCGGGAGCAGGTATCTTTGTGCAGCGCTGCGTTCGTTGATCAGTTCGCTCCTGCTTTCGGCGACAGTTACGCCCCACTCCGTTCCGTCTTCGAATGTGATCTTTTGATAAACGCTACGAATGGCTTCGCTATCTGGACCGGAAGTGTTCCAAATGATTGTTTCGTCATTTCCGCGCGGGGGCTCGGCGATCGTTTCATCGAAGAGTGAAGCAGACGTATAGATGGCGCCGGTACTGTCCGTTACTTGCCAATACCGCCCCGAATATGGCGTGCTATACGCAGGATCGAATACCAACTGTCGCAGGGTTTCAGGGTCATCCGTGGTGGCGCTGAGGCCAACAACAACCTGCGTGTGCCGGTCTTGTAGCGTTGCGTCGAACTGCTCCAGAACGCGCGTATTGATGTAGGAAAACACCATCAGCGTACCGACGCCTACGGACAACGCTCCCGAAGCGATACCTCCGAGTAAGGCCCGTTGGCGCAACGAGAGCATTAGGCGGAATCAATCATATAGCCGCGACCCCGGACGGTTGTAATCAAATCGGAGCCCAGCTTTTTGCGCAGGCGGGTCACAAATACTGCAATCGTGTTGGAATCTCTGTCGCCGTCATATTCGTAGATGTGTTCCGACAGCTCAGTACGCGACACCATGCGACCGATGTTGTGCGCCAGATAGGTCAGAACGGCGATCTCCTGCGCGGTCAAATCGACAGGAATGCCCCCAACGGCAACCCGCCCGTTCCGCGTATCCAAAGAGACATCTCCCATTTCTATCACGGGGTTCAATTGACCGCTCTGACGTCGCAAGATGGCCCGTACACGTGCCGCCAATTCGGGCATATGGAACGGCTTGGTCATATAGTCATCCGCGCCGGCATCCAAGCCGTCGACGCGTTCGCTCCAGCCATCTCTGGCCGTCAGGATCAAGACCGGTGTCTTGACGCCCGCGCTGCGCCATTCGCGCAGGACCGAAATGCCGTCACGCTCAGGCAAGCCGATGTCGAGGATGATCATGTCGTACGGTTCAGTCGACCCCAGATGCAGGGCATCTGTACCATTGTTGGCCACGTCGACCACGCGACCTTCCGCACCCAATAGCTTTTTGATTTGCTCACAAAGCTGAGGTTCGTCTTCGGCAAGGAGTATTCGCATATCCAGAGACTACAGCTAAACCAGCGTGATCTTCACTTTATTTTTTGCCACCACCGTTGCCACCACCGTTGCCACCACCGTTGCCACCACCGTTGCCACCACCGTTGCCACCGCCGTTGCCGCCACCGTTGCCACCGCCGTTGCCGCCACCGTTGCCGCCACCGTTGCCGCCACCGTTGCCACCGCCGTTGCCGCCACCGTTGCCACCGCCGTTGCCACCGCCGTTGCCGTTACCATTGCCGCCGGCATTGCTTCGGCCTGCACTGTTTCCACGAGTGGTAGGGGCACTCTGAGCGTTGTTGCTTTTGGATTTGGTTGAATTGCGTGCGGCTTCAGAAATCTCGCGCCCCGTACTTGAGCGGTTCGAGACGACTGTGCCGGTTTCGGCGTTCACGATCACGCTGACGATTTTCCCGCCCGGCTTTTTGACCAGAATACGATAGTAAATCTTGTCTGTTTTGAATGCGCGCGCATCAACAGGTGTTCCGCCGTATGCTTTTTTCACGCCTTTGATCACACGGTTCAGCCGTATCGCACTGCCTGACAACGTCGCCATGCGCAGTTCAGACTGTTTGAGTTCGCGTGCATCTGCCGCCGCTTGCCCGCCAGACAAGACAGTCAGCAAAGCTGCAACCAGAAAAAACGCTTTGGCCTGCATAACACCCTCAAACACCTTCATCGAAGACTACTAGGCCAGACATGAACCGATGATGAACAAGCAGTTAGCCCTGCGTTCAAGCGACCTAAAGTTAAATCAGTGGCAACGGTTTTGATTCGACTGCGAGTCAGACTGCCGAAACACCGTGGTCAACCTCAGCGCGCTGATTGCCGTTGCTGGAGGTTTTGAGGAGATTGAAAATGAAAACCACCAAGTGCGGACTGCTTAAAGCTTCGACGATCGCGATTGCCTTGTTGGGGTCCACGGCCATTGTAGCCACCGTCGCAGCTCCTGATTTTGCTTATGCCAAGCCGGGTAACGGTAATGGTGGCGGCAATGGCGGTGGAAACGGCAATGGCGGCGGCAACGGCGGTGGTAACGGTAATGGCGGTGGGAATGGCAACGGCGGCGGCAATGGGAAGGGCGGTGGCAATGGAAACGGCGGTGGGAATGGCAACGGCGCCCAGGGAGATCGCGGAGACAACAGCTCGGCTGGGAATGGTGGCCGTGGGAAGGGGGCCGACAAAAGCCGTGGCGGGGCTAGGGCCGGGATATTCGGACAGGGGAAAACAAAATCGCAGTCTGCTCGGTCTGGTACGAAAAAAGGCGGAGGGTTTTCTCTGAAAAACCTGTTCAACGGGAAAGGCAAAGCTCGCAATACAGCAACCACCTCAAGGGTTGCTACGACAACCCTTCGAACGCAAAAGACCAAGGTGCAAAGAAAGGTTCGCCAGAATGTGATTTTAGAAGAGTCCAAGCGCCCAGTTTCCCGGACAAAAGGCAATCGTATGGCTGCGCTGCTTGGTGCACATCCCTCTGAGTTGGGCGCACTGAACGCCGCCAATGCAAGCCCAACGGCCCTAGCCAATGCAGCACCCAATTCGCGGGTTGGCAGAATTGCCACGTACCGAGACACAGTGCTGGCCGGAGAGCCTTTGCGGGAGGAACTGGAAGAACAGCTGGAGTTTCTTGAAGGGTTGGAAGAACCAGAGCGGACAGTTCAAGAAATCGAGGATGACTTGGAAGTCGCAGTAGGTGAGGTACAAACCAACCGGGACACGGTCGCAGAACTTGAACAAGCTTTGGAGGACGCGGGCGGTAGTGATCCGGATATCGAAGCGCAGCTAAAAGAGGCCCAAGCCGAATTAGACGCTTCGATTGATGAAGCCCAGACTCTGAATGACGAAAGAAAAGCAGCCATTGAATACAATGAAGCCGTTGAAGAGGTGGAAGAGCTGACTGAACTTGTCGAAGAGCAAGATCTGGCCGAACGTGAGGCACTGGAAGCCGCTGCCAACAAGCCTGTTACGGATGAAGTTGAGGAACAGGTTAAAGCGCTGCTGGGGCTGTGACCTGAGGCTTCCCGGCCATCGCCAGCCTCCACTTCAGGATGAACTGAATGCTGGAGCGTCGATAAGCCTTTCGGATACTAAGTTAGAAGGTCGATTCAGTCGGCCTGCTAGGCGCAAGCTCTTGATAATTGCGATGCGCAACAAGAAAACCTCGCCCCAAGCCGGGACGATTTCTTGTTACAATTCAGATGTTTAGGATGAAAATCGAGAACTTTCGGGGGGCAGCCGATTTGCCTTCAGACGTTTTGGTGAGCCTCGGATAGCCGCTTGTTTTTTGTGATCTCTGTCAGTGCATTTTCGATAGGAGGGAAGCGGCTATTGCTCGAATTCATCGCGGTTTGAAGGCGCTCTTCAGCAGATTTGCTAGAGGTCCGCATCGCAATTTCAGCGCTGCGATCTTCAGTCACAAAGGCAGGTTTGACCATTTTGTTCCCCTTGTTTCCGTCAAACGATATACGTCTCGTTCGATCCAACTTAGTCAGTATGCGCAAAGTTGTTTGAACCTAATGAGAATACACTGTTCATGTTCGGTTAATGTTGTTTACGAAATAAGAACAAAGGATTGGTCTGGCCGGGCGCCCCTTCAATTGCCCCATTCCAACTTGACGGTTTCAAAGGTCGTTAGATGAGAATGTTGTGCCAAGCGAACCATAGCGTCACAGCAGAAGACTTCGGCAGTAAGCCAGTCTCCGCCGATGCATTGGTCAAATCCCGAAGGAGATCATAATTGGAAAGATCAGTTAAAGGAGGCGGAAAAGATGAAAACGGCTTTGGCAATCACGGCGACGGTGTTCACTATGCAGGCCGTGCCCTTTGCGGGTGCGAGTTTTGACATCCAGTCTCTTGATCTTGGACAGAGTATCGGGTCGCACAATGCACTGCAGCCTGTTTTCGTGAAATCAAAAGCCGGTAACTGTCCTCCGGGTTTGGCCAAGAAAGCAGTGCCATGCGTTCCGCCCGGCCAAGCTAAACGATACCGAGTTGGGGATTTCATCTACAATGGGTATGTTCGCATCGACAATCCTAGCCGATATGGCCTGCGGCGAAACGGCTACTATGTGCGTGCCGGAGACTATGTTTACCAAGTGAACCGGGAGACACACGAAGTGCTGAACCTAATAGGGGCAGTGGTCGATGTTCTTAATTGATTGCATACTTTACGATCAATCACTGCTCGGATTGACGCCCTTGGGTTGTAGATGAAGCACGGGAGTTTGGGCTTTTCGAGGCCGTCATAGGCGAAGCAGCATCACCGTTAATCTTACCCCGTAACGTCACTAGGGAAGGTCCAGAGCCGACTTTGAATGTTCCCTCACAAGTCTGTAGTCGCAGCCCGCTTTCCGATCATGTGCCGCAGATCTAGGTTCTAGGCTTCAGCGAATTCACCAGATGCGCAGGAAGCCGCCGCTAGCTGCACTGCGATGCAAAGAGACCATTTGAATGTCTGGTCTGCGGACAAAGCCGCCGTCCACTCAGCGCAAGACAGTGCCCGCACCCGGCTCAAAGCGGACATCGCGCGTCCGCGAAATGAAAAAACAGTTGTAGCGCTTCCGTTCCAATTGATGAGCTTCTTTTACAACTATCCTTGATCAGCAGAACCTTCATGCTCTTCCAAGTCCAACACGGCAGGGTCGATCATGCGTTTGCTGGCGCTCTTCTTTACAGAGTTCCGCATGGCTTCGCTTCGCCGAAGTAGTCGCCGGAAACGCGCTTCGTCTAGCTCAAGCAATGTCGAGGGTGCCAATACCCGCACGTTTACACGACGGGGCCGTTTCATTAGCATGGCCAATTGCCCAAACATTTCACCACGACCTAAACGTGTGGTTTGTCTGCCGAATTCTACTTCGACCGCCCCAGAAGCGATGAAAAACACACTCCGGGTCAATTCATCTTTGGAAAGGATCGTGTCGCCCGCGTTGGCGTAGCGGGTACGCAGCGCTCTACTGAGTTTTCGCAGTGAAGCTTTGTCGAGATCAGAGAATAGTGGAAATTGCCTGACCAGATCCCGCCCCTTCAGAGCGATGTCCAGTACCGGGCGCCCTTCAGACAAAGCACGTCGTACCGCCACTTCCTGCATCAACACTGAATATAGCTCTTCGCCCACAAGGCCATCCTCGCGCATGACGGCGTATTCTCGCTCCTCCAGTCGCAATGCTGTCCTTTGGATGAACCGCCGCTCCAGCTTTTCCGCATAGCCTGGATATTGGAGCCGCAATCCTTCAAGCGCTGTCTCAACCGCCTCGGATCGGCGCTCCAACAGGTCGTCTAGCAACTCGGCAACCCGGCGACCGTGTATCCGGCGTATGCGACCACGGACAAACCCATCGAGATCCCGAAGGATCAGACGTTGCATGAGCAGTCTTTCGAACCTGTCCGCTGTTATACGAGTGAGCGGAAACGAGATTCGTAGGCGGTTGTGCAGAAACACGGCGATCCGAAAAGATCCTCCATAGACGACGGATCGTTTGGACGCGCGCTGATAGCCGATCCGCCCACCGGTCCTTGCGCCTTCAATGAGCCGATCCGCGTCTGACAGAATTTTTTCGCTGAGAACAGATGACATGGTGCGCTCTCGCATTCGGGCCAAAACAGAATCCCGCTCTGCACCGGCCAACGCAATAAGGCCAAGTGTAATCCGGTCACGATCAAGGATCTCTGCGCTGTCTTCGGCGGCCTTTACAGCCTCGTCGAGACGTTCGCTAAACCGTTTGGCTTCGTTTCTTACAATTTGGTGGGTCAGGTTGTAGTTTTCTGCAGTGCGGGACACATCCTCGCGGACCGATTGCAAGGCGACCGCGACCACCTGGCGCGACAACGCCGTATCAAGCGGAGTAAGTTTGTCGAGCCCTAGCTTTGTGATCACCGCTCGCAAGGTTGTTCCTTGGACAATCAGTGTAAACAGCGTAAAGCCAGTGGCCAAAATACCGACCAGACGCTTGGTTTCGAGCGGTACATGAGTGCTTTCGGTGACCGCCAGTGCTAACGCCAAAGTCACGGCGCCCCGCAGCCCACCCCAAAGCATTGCAGTTCGATAGGGGCGTTCCACAGCTGGCGAAAGACCGATTGTCGTCAGCAATGGCAACAAACCGAAAAGAACCGCTGCCCGCGCCAGTGTTGCGGCAAGAACCACTACTGCCAGAAGGCCAAAGTCAGACGGTTGAACTCCTTCCAACAGTCTCGGAATCAACAATGCTGCTAGAATAAAGATCAGCGCTCCGGCCCAATGAGCCAGGAGATCCCATACTTCTTGCAGGTTTGTCCAAGCGATCGGTGACAAACGACCGGGGCCGGTGAGGTTGAGCGTTAGTCCTGTGACCACCACTGCGATAACACCAGACGCCCCGACGCTTTGTTCCGCAACGATATAGGCGAGGTACGGCAGCGCGACAGAAATTGAAATCTGCGCCATGTCCCAACGGTCTACGAAAGCCATCATCCAAACCGCCATACGCGCCATAAGCCAACCGGTGAGTGCGCCACCGGCGATCAACAGCGGAAACTGCCCCACGGCTTCACTTAGTGATGGATCAGGTCTGCCGAGCATCACAAAGCTCATGAATAGCCCGAAAAGAGCAATCGCGGCAGCATCGTTCAGGAGGCTTTCACCCTCGATTATTCGCGACAACCTGCGTGGTGCGGAGATTGATCTAAAAATGCTGACAACCGCCGAAGGATCAGTTGTCGATACGATAGCGCCAATTAACAGGCAGGCGACCAGCGGCAACGCACTTACCCAACTGAGTGCATAGCCTATGGAAAGTGTCGCCACAATCACCGCCACAACGGCCATCATCAGGATGGGCATCCAGTCATCCAGCATCCTGCGCAGGTTCATGCCGAGTGTCGCCTGGAAGAGCAACGTCGGCAGAAAAACATAGAGGAAGACGTCTGACCGGATCGGCAAATCAATTATCGCCTGCGCTCCCGGGTTCAGTGCATCCGTCAGGTCAGTGTTGAGAAAGAACGTTGCGCCAAGTCCGATAACTATCCCCAGGACCGCTAGGATAACGCTGAAAGGCAGGCGCATTCGTGCAGCCAATGGTTCTGCCAAGCCGATTACAACAAAAAAAGAAGTGATGATGGTCGTGATGACGACAATATCCATCAGTACGTATTATCTGAGAACTCGAACTAAGGGAATTCGCCCCTAAAAGAGGATCTGCTTTGTGGGATCAACGTGTTGGCTCACAAACGTCCGGATTGCGCACTTGCCAGGCGTGTTTGCAATGGCGGACCGCTCTTTGACGCTAGCTCCGTAAGTGAACTGCTGGAACATGTCGACCACCCCGCTTTGCAAAGTCCGCTTCCTGCGCATTGCTGTCCTTGGAGCATCGCGCGGCATCGGTCAAAATTGGCTCAAAGCAGTCGTTTGCTACAACCGGCGTGAGTGTCAGCTATAAGTGTTTAACCAACGTTCTGTCGCATGACACGTTGCGCTATCCGCGCTTGATATCCGGCTTTGTGTGGTATGTATTGTGGTATCTTTTCTGAGGGTCTGAATAAATTATATATTTAACATAAGCTTGTAGGCTTAATTATGCTGACTTCGTCTCCGCCATCCAGTTTTCGTTATCTTTCTGTCCGGTGGGATGCGGCTCGAAGATGGCTGGGCCCCAGATATCCTGTTTTGCATTGGATTCTGCAATTTCTCGACAGATCGGAAAGCAGCGGCGGGGCCTGGTGTCCAGCGCGATCAAAGCCCTTTCTATCCTGGACATTCTCAATGTGTTGCAGAACAGGGCAAAAAGCCGGCCGGAATGACCGGTCACGATCCGGTAACGGAGTCGTGCGAATCGTTGTTTCCGTCGATCGGGAGAGCAACATGCCGCAACATATCGTTCCGTCTGAACCCTGGCAGGACCTGGAAAAGCCCAATCGCGGATTGAACCGGGATCAGTGTCATTTGAACGCGCCGATTGGTGCCCGAGACAGGGCGGCCGAAAAACATAACGGCGAAGCAGACCTGTTTGCCGGGACTTGGCCCACGAGCTTTTCTAAGGGCTTGCAGCATGACGAAAACGGCATTGTCGACGCGCAGGTTTATACCGAATTTCTGGAAGAAGTGGCTGACCCTACCTGCACCGACAATCAAGGAAACAGGCTGACGCTGTTTGACACGCCAGCCTATTCCGGGCCCTTCCGCACCGCGCCATCAGAGGGTGGTGAATTTAGATGGCGTGCGTGGGAAGGGCCTATCCTGGGTCATCGGTTGGGGTTCAATGGTTTGGACGCCGGCGGTTTGGGTATTGCCCCGGCGCCCAGGCTTGGGTCAGATGAATTGGCGGCAGAGATGGCCGAACTCTATGCGATGGCCTGTCTGCGGGATGTGCCCTTCGAAACCATTCGGGATGGTGCCGAAGGAACCGACAAGGTACTTGGCGCCCTTGGCGGGTTGGAGTGGTTCCGCAAAGACGGTTGCCCAAAGGATGCCAGTGGCGCCGCGATCGGGAAAGTACCGGCAGCGCGCCGGGTTCGAGATGGCGATGGTCTGTCTTCCCGAACCTTGTTCCGCGGCTCGAGCCTAGGCTGTTCCGACGGGCCCTACGTGTCGCAGTTCCTTTTGCAGGGGTACGACCCGCTGCCCTCGGACGCGGCGCATGTGCAAGGGCGGTGGTTGGCAAAAACTACAGCGTCAAAGGCAATGCCATTTGGTGCATTGCGGCTTGACCAAAGGGTTGCTCCTCAGGCTGTTGGCGTGGACTATTTGCGGGACTGGGCCGAGTGGCTGGACGTTCAGAACGGGGCAGACGCGACCGGTGAACAAGCCTTTGAGACCTGTGGCCCGAAATTTGTCGAAACACCTCGTGACCTTGCTGCCTATGTGCATTTCGACACGGTCTATCAGGCTTTCTTCAATGCCTGCCTTTTGATGTTGGGCCGAGGTATTCAAGCAGATGACGGTCTGCCCGAAGTCTGGAATTCCCGTGCGGAGGATGGCGGGGCCCATTGGGGCGGGTCGCACGCGCTTTCAATGCTGGCGGAAACCGCGACCAGGGCAATGCGGGCCGTGCGACGCCAGACCTTTCAGGTGCACAACCGTGCCCGCCCTGAAAAGCTGGGCAGTATTGCAGCTCTGGTGGCGAATGGCCACGGTGCGGTGCTTGGGGCAGCGGAACCGTTTGCCGCAGCCCATCTTGAGAAATTGGAAAGCGCCGCCTGCGAAGACTTCAGTCTGATGGACGCCATTGCCGCCGCGCCAGCCACCAGGCGGTTCGCGCACAGCGCGGTTTCTCATAACGGGCTGCCGCAGATCGATCGCAACCTGCTGTTGCCTGTTGCCTATCCCGAGGGCTCGCCAATGCAGCCGTCCTACGGGGCGGCCCATGGGGCAGTTGCCGGTGCATGCGCGACGCTGCTCAAGGCGTTCTTCAGGACACATGCGCCGGACGGGTCCCGGGTAACTTTGGCAGAGGCGGGTATGCCGCGCGTCTTTGTTCCGGCTCCGGGTGGCAGGACACTGGTTGAGTCCGTGCGACCAGAGGATAGCGCGGCAAAGCTGACGCTGAATGGCGAGCTGAACAAGTTGGCTGCGAATATCGCGATCGGGCGCAGTTTTGCAGGGGTACATTTCTACAGCGACTATTTCGACAGTATCCGAATGGGTGAACGCGTTGCAGTGGGCATTCTGGCGGAACAGATGGCGAATCTCCGGGTTGCCGCGAAAATGTCGCTCAAAACGTTTGATGGAGATCGCCTCAACATCCTTGGCGGTCGTTCTTGCGGTAGTGAAATCCACATTGTGAACAGTACGCCCGAATTGTGGTGGACCCGTCATTTGCCCGAACAGGCGGGATGGGCAGGATGAAGGTATCAGGCCCCGTGACAGGTCGATTTTCATGATGCTTCCTTCTTCGTCACCTTCGGCGATCGCCCCGTCGGAATTGAAACCCTGCGGGCATCGACCGCTGACTTTCCATTCCAGTGTCTCTGAAGCCCAACGGTGTTCTTTGATGTCTGTATTCCAATCGCCGGGACTTGCTGATCAAGGCGTGAACGAAGCCACCCGATCAGCGTGGAATTCAACCATTCAGAACATATTCGACGTGCAAGGCGTCAGCCCGTTTCTGGTCATGGATCCGCGTGACATCGAGGCGGGCCAGCCTTCGAATGGGTTCAGATGGCGCGCCGATCCCCGGGAACCGCGGGACTGTCTGGGTGATGAGCTGGCGGCGCGCGTCTCTGACCAAGGCTGGCCCGGCAGGGTTGAGCTGCACAATGAATATCTTGAATACACGTTGGTAATGCGACCCGATGCCGGTGGCAGACTGCGCCCGAAGCGTTTTGTTGCCACAACCGAGTTTGCGGAGTGGTGGCAGTTCATGGCGGTGTTCGATCTCGATCACTTCCTGTCGGTGGTCGCATCGGTGACCGGGCGCTTCTACTCCTGCAACGACCTGTTTGAAGTCTCACGGTCGGATTGGACGTCGATGGATGTTTCCGAGCGCGCGGCCCGCTTTCACAAAAGGCTGGTGGGTACGGATCACGCGCATGCGCCGGAACATCCGTTGAATATCCAGCATGCCCTGTTTCTGGCCAAGGGTACGAACCGTTTGACCGATCTGATCCAGACCATGCATTTTTCTTCCTTCCCGTATCTCGTGAAGGACGGCGAGAGCAGGCGGCGCGCCCGGCTTGAAGAAGTTCTTGATTTCGCGAACCGGCAGGATCTTTACAGCGGGCATGCAGGGGTCCGCCTGGTGAGCGATACGTTTGAACTGGCTGCGGGGAGGAAATGTGGCAAGTCTCCTGCGGGCCAGGCGATGGCATTCTCTGATCCGCTTGGGCTGTATTTTCAGGCATTCCATACATCACAACTGTTTGTGGGTGCGGGCAGGGTGCCTCGGGGCTGGGTCCGATTCAGGCGCGGTGCGCCGGGAATGCACATGCGCCTTGAGTTCGGGCCTGCCGACGACGATCCCCGGTTTCTGGATGATATCACGCTGGGAACAGGCCCATCGGCGCGCCCGGTCTCGGGCTATACCCTTGCCAGCCTGATCGAGGTCGGCCCCATGATCACAGTTGCCGCCAGGCCGCGCGTGATCACCCGTGTCGAATTTGTTGAAATTCCGCGTGTTGATTCAGGGCGGGTTGTCCGCAGCTTGCCCGAGACCGAACGTTGCAGGCAGCTGCTGGAATTAGCGGACCGTTGCAAGGCAGAGACCAACGACGACACGACACGCTGTCGTGGAGACGGATCCTGACAGGTGCTCAGACTGGCACGGCTTTGACCACCGGCAGGGGAATTTCAGGTGCCGTCATGTCAAAAACCGCAACCGGACGACCGAGAGCGCGGCTTGCGGCCGTCAATACAGTCGTCAGCGACGGGTTCGGGCTGTCCCACGCCTGCGTGTCGAACACCCGCGTCGGAGCGACAGGCCGGTCATTTTGCGCGCCGCGATAAAGCCGGAACAAGCGCGCCTGTTCGGCATCCATGCCGTGATCCGTCACACCGTTGTGTTCAAGCATCACCATGTTGCGCCAGGACACCACCGCCTCGGACGCTGCGTGCCAGACGCCCTGCGCCAGATCTGCGGAAAGCGCCGATCCATAGGTCGGCCTGCCGCCATCCGCGTCTGCGCAGACCGCGCGCAGCAGAAGGCCGATGCCCGGAACTTCGAGGATGTGAAGGCTCAGTTGCCGCAGGTGAACATTCAGCCACTGCGTCAAATCGTGGGGCAGTGCAGTCTCCGGCGCCAGGTGGTCAAACCCCTGTGATCCAAGAGCGTGTTCCAAACACTCCAGTGCCGCCCAAAGGGCGGCGGCTTCGTGTGTCGGGCCGGCTGCGGCACCTTTCGAAGTGACCTTTTCGTCACTTCCCGGAACACCCAGTGCAAGCGCGTCGTTTGGCATCACATGGGATGCGCCATCCGACGCGATCAGGCTTTCGCGGGTTCGTGGTGCTTCGGCACTGTATTGCAAGGCATAGCGCTCAATCGCCTCAAACCCGGCCAGCCGCGCCGCCTCCTCCGCCGTGCGGCCTGTGCCGAAAGACACGCGATGGCCCATCCCGCCTTTGGGGGGCAGAGTCCCGTTGCGCAGCTCGATCAAGCGAAAAGCCGCGTGGATCGGCGCACCCTTGGGAAATTCGGCAAACGAGGGTTCGGAAACTAGCCGAGCAGTTTCAGCGCGTTCAATCAACGTGTCGGGCATTTTCGTTTCCGGATAAGCATGTAACGCGGTATACAAGTGGGCATTGTTGTTTGAGAAGGAGATTTTACATGGCTCGTTTGACAATCAACCCGAATTATTCGTTGAAAGACTTGGGGTGTGAAGTTCTGAATGCCGCGCGCGGCCGTGCGCTTGGGTCGCAAGATGACCAGGACGCGGCGGAACGCAAGATTCAAGAAATCCTTGCGGACAGTGGTAACCCAGAGATCAGGTTTGTCTATGATACCAAGGATATGGTTCATATCGTTGTTCCGGACCTGAGTGACAAGAAGCCGGATCCGAACCCCGATCACGAGTCATGGTGCTGCAAACTGGCCTATGAAGCGATGGGCGGTATCGTCATATTTGGATGCAGCGGTTAACGACAACCCCCGAACGTTTTTGAGGGCCGTTAGTGACTGAGGCAAAAACCAAGGTTTTTTTGACCGGACCGTTTCAGATTATCCGTGACGACGGTCAGGATGTGACGCCTCGGGGCACCAAAGCGAAAGCTCTTCTTGCTTTGGTGCTTCTGTCGAAAAACGCGATACGCAGCAGGGCTTGGTTGCAGGACAAGCTCTGGAGCGAGAGTTCGCCCGCACAAGGCGCGGCGTCGTTGCGCAAAGAGTTGAGCGTACTCAGCAAACACTTTTCCAAGCAAAAACTTGATGTTCTTGAAGTCACCCGTGAAACGGTGTCGATCAATCTGGCAGCAGTCGAGGTTGATCTGTTTGACGAGCAACTCAGTTCCGACCGCGCTGAGTTGCTGGAGGGGTTGGACGTTGCCGATCCCGAGTTCGAGGCATGGCTGACGGTTGAGCGGCAGGCTTATTGGGACATCGATACAGAGTCAGACGGTCCGGTTCTGGCGGGCCGCGGTTTGCCGGTGCATTGGGGGCGTTTGCGTCCAGCGGTTGTGGTTGAGCCTTTTGAAGTTGTCGGGGAAACGCCGGATATCAGCATCGCTGCTTCCTCCATACGAGACGAACTCATGTTTCTTCTGGGCACAATGTCCGACGTGATCGAACTGCGTGACGCGCGCAGGCAGGAAGGCCCGGTTGAAGGCTATGTTCTCAGCGGCAGCGTGGTCGGCGCAGAAGGCCTGCGGGTGGCCGCTCAATTGACGTCAACCGCGGATCAGGTTTGCCTGTGGACACAGCGGTT
This sequence comes from Ruegeria sp. YTSA144, assembly GCF_059610125.1. Taxonomy (NCBI): domain Bacteria; kingdom Pseudomonadati; phylum Pseudomonadota; class Alphaproteobacteria; order Rhodobacterales; family Roseobacteraceae; genus Ruegeria; species Ruegeria sp. YTSA144. The sequence continues at coordinate 108,901 of NZ_JBXWNA010000008.1, read as the reverse complement.
CCGCTTTCGCGCAAAGGAAACATTCGACGCGGTCGAAGAAATCGCCATGAAGGTCGTCGAAGCGCTCCAACTGCGATTGCGCGACGGGTATTGGTCTGAAATCTGGTCAGGCCGTGCCACTTCGACCGAGGCCTGGTCTGCGTTCCAGAAAGCGCGCATATTGGAAAGTCAGGCAACAGAAGACGGGTTGCAGGATGCCATCCGTCAATACCGCGCCTGTCTCGAGTTCGACCCGGGATACCTGCCGGCCCGTGTGGCGATCGGTTTCTGTCATTTGGACATGATCCGCCTGGGTATGGATGCAAACCCGGCCGAGACGCTGGCGATGGTCGAGGCCGAATGCAAGAAACTGCGCAATCTGAACCCGACTGACCCGTATTGCTCGGCCCTCCATGCCTTCACCCACAGTGTTGCCGGCAACACGTCAGAGGCTTGCAGCTTGATGCTTGCCGTCGTGGAACGTTTCAGCGGAAGCCCGGAATTGTTGGGATATTATGGTATCCTTTTGGTGTATGATGACCGGGCCGAAGAAGGCGTTTCAGTCTGCAAGAAAGCGCTGGCGTTGACGCCGCATCCCCCTATTTGGATCGAAGCAAATCTGGCAATCGCAATGATGATGACCGGGGACAAGGCCGCGTGGCAGCATGCCCATAACGTGTTGCGGGTTGACCCCGGGCGCGTTCGTCCCAGGGTGGTGCTGTGCATGCTGTCCGCCGCCGCCGGGAACCATTCCCTGGCGCGCCGACATGCCCGGCAGATTCTGGAATTGCAGCCGGGCTTTACGGCCGAACGCTGGGCCTGGCCCGGCTGTTTCAAGAACAGGCGACACTACGAAAAAGGCGTGCGGCTGTTGTCGGCGGCTGGTCTGTGACAGGTCGTCAGGCTTCTTCCAACACCTTGCGGGCCACGCGAAAACACTCCAGCGCCTGAGGAACACCGCAATAAATCCCGACCACGTGGATGATGGCGCGGATTTCTTCCTTTGAAACCCCGTTGTTGATGGCGCCCCGGCAGTGGATTTCCCATTCATGCATCTTGCCCAGCGCACCGATCATCGACAGGTTCATCATCGACCGGGTCTTGGCGTCGATCACGTCGTCGCCCCACCCAAAACCCCAGCACCAGGCCGTCATGGCTTCTTGAAACGGGCGGGTGAAGTCGTCGGCGGCAGCAAGGTTTTTCTCCACATACTCTGCGCCCAGCGTGTTCTTCCTTTGCTCCAATCCTTTCAGAAACAGGTCTTCGTCGAAAATGTCGGCCATTGCGGGTCTCCGGTGTGTCAGTATGTCAGGCGGTGTCTGTAAAGGTGATCGTAATGCGGTTTCATCCTTCGGTGCACCTGTTTCACACGGTCTGGCGCGTCCGCGATGTCGATATGCGTGCGGGTCTGCGGCGCAAGCCCGGTCGATTTCGCCAGGTTGCCATGGAACGACCCGCCGTCCCACCAACTGAGGGCGGACGGATCACCGCCCGGTTCCCAGCTCAGCGCCTCTTGGATGAACGGAATTCCCACCGCGTCACAGAAGGCCCGGGTCATGCCGTGCGGGTCTTCCAGCAGGTCATCGCTGTCAATGACCGGCGGCGGAGTTCCGTTCAGTGCGGTCAACAGATCGAACAGGGCACGCTGTTCGGGAAAGCCAACCTCGCCTTCGGCAAAGTCCGGCCATTGCTTGTACATCGAAGTGATGGTCTTGGCCGGGTCCCGGATCAGGAAGGCGTGGGTGAAATGCGACAGAAACTCGGCATCCCACATGTGGTTGATGTAATGCGGAAAGTCCTTGAGGAAGACCGGCCCCCGTTTCGCCCGCTGCTGAATGTCCAGCCACACGCTGTCCAATGTCAGGCCTGGCGTTGTCACGTCCCCTGGTTGGAACCGATGCCAAAGCGGGTCTTCACCCTGATACCACGCCTCGCCGAAGGGCTCGTGCAGGCAGTCGAGATCACCGCGTTGCCGCATCATCCACTCGAACGCGGTTGACGTGGACCTTGGTACGGCCCAGAGCGCGAGGATTTTGGGCATGGTCATGACCTCTCGAATAGCTAAAGACGTTTCAACAATTGCCCGTGCGGTGTACCGGGCGCGATACCGAGGGATTTGAAGATGCGCCAGTAAAGCGCGATGTCGTGGCCGATCACCGGTTTGCCCAGCGCGTCTTCAAGCATATCGGCCAGATGCAGCGGGCGCTGGGGCAAGCCACCGGGCCCGGTCCGGAAATTGCACATGCCATTGATCAGGATCGCTTCGGCCCGGGGTGCCTTGTCGGCCACATATTCAAAGCTTTTCAGTGCCAGATCACCATCGAACACCCAGCGGCAGTCATTCACGGCTTCCTGACTGTCGAACCAGCCCTGATCGTAAAAATTCCCGGCCCAGACCACATCAAACCCGGCTTCTTTCAAGAAACCGACCGTGCCCTGCCACCATTCCGGCCAATGATAGGCGGCGTTCAGGGCAACCTTTTCGACGTTCATGTCGCGCAGCGCTTCGACCATGGCATATCCGGCCATGTGAAAGCGGGTGCCATATTTGTCTGACAGGTCTTCGCAGTGTTGCCGGACGCCTTCCACGCCCAGCCCGCAGGCATGGACCCAGTTCGAACCGACCTGACCGCAGACATCGACGCCGTTGCGGGACATGCAGTGCACGAAGTCTTCGAGCATGCCAAAGTTCTGTCTCCGCTGATCCAGCCCGTGCGCATAGTCTGGCACGTGCAGCATCCAGCCATGCACGCCCACCGTTTCGGGGCACATGCGCAGGAAATCCGAGGGCGCGGCGTCAAAATCGAACGGCGGGCAGGTGAACCCGACCTGATGGCGGAACAGTTTGTGTTCCGGGCGCCAGACTTCAGGCATCAGCATCAGCGTGCAACCTCGGCCACTAATCCACAGCCTCGCGCATCCATTGCTGAAGCCGCGCGATGGAGTGTTCCGACATCACGCCGCAGCCCGGATCCAGAACAAGCGGTCCGGGGCGATAGCCCCGCGACTTGAGCCCGCGATGAACGGATTCCACAAGGCGGATGTCTTCCTCGACCGTCGTTTCGCGGTCCTGGACCGCCAGTTGCCGGATGACCGCGCTGTCCGAACCGCCCTCGGTGTACCAGCCGCGCCAGACGGTGCAGTGATCGGCATCAACCGCGCGCCAGTGATAGGTGTTCAGCACGTTGCCGGGATAACACTGGAAGGAAAACATCGGCCACAGGAACCATGACTGGTAATCGCCCGCGTGGGGTACCAACAGGTCGATGGGGTAGGTCATCTTGTCGAGGCTCTGGCATTCCGTCGTGTGACGCAGCACATAGCCGCCGCCCGCATCCGGCTGAATGTCATAGGTCTCGGGCTTGACCACACCTTCGGCAAAGGTCGGGTGATTGGTCGGGCAATGGTAGCATTCCGAGTAATTTTCGATACTGACCTTCCAGTTGCAGTTTTCGGGAATCTCGACCCATTCCAGCGGTTCCAGATCGTCGACATGCGGGACGAATGCGCGGATTTCCTCGCGCACACCGGGGAACCATTCATCCATGGGGGCGGCGTCATCGTCGAGGTTGACGAAGATGAACCCGTTGAACACCTCAGTTCGGACCGAGGTCAGGCAGATCGCACTGCGGTCAAAGCCGGGGACCGATTTGATATTGGGCCCGGCACGCAGCTGTCCGGTCAATTCATAGGTCCACGCATGATAGGGGCAGACAACGACGCGGGTGTTGCCCGCGCCGGTGACCATCTCATGCGCCCGGTGCTGGCAGACGTTGTAGAAGGTGCGGATTTCGCCGTCGCGGCCGCGAATGCAGAACAGGTTCTGGCCGGCGATCTCAAACGCAAAGTAATCCCCTGCTTCCCGGACCTGCGCGACATGGCCCGCAAACTGCCACGTTCGGGCCAGAAGCCCCTGCATTTCCTGCTCGAAAATCGCAGGGTCGGTATAGTATCGCGCGTCCAATGAGTGGGTCAGGGGTGCATTCATTCCGGCTCCTCCGCGTAGAGGCCAAGTTGGTGTCTGCGTTGGTGAAACCGTTCCACCCGCTCGACGATCTCATCGCTGGACACGGCGATCACGAAGGACAGCAGTGTTTCCAACAAGGCGATGGTCGAGACGGATGACGGAAAAAACTGCGGCGTGTCGGCGGCAACGACAAAGCCGTGATGGGCGTTCAGGATCACCGGGCTGGCCGGGCTGTCGGAAATACCGATGACGGTCAGACCCTGTTGCCGTGCCAGCTTGATCGCCTCGATGACTTCGGTGCGATAGGGGTGGCAGGTGATCGCGATCAGCACGTCCTGTTCATCGGCCCAGGCCAGATCATCCACCGGGGTCGAGCCGGGGCGGGGAATCGCGTGGAACTGCTTCATCCCGGTTGACGCAAGATAGGTGAAATTGCGCGCGTTCGAATTGTTGACGCCAACGCCCAGCGTGAAGATCTGGCGGCAGTTCCAGATATCCTCGGCGGCGGATTTCAGGCTCGTTTCATCAATTCCAGCGAAGGTGTCTTCAATATTGCGGATCGCCGCACCCACCATATCGGCATAAAGCCCACCCAGCTCACCTGACTTGCCGATCTCTTGCAGCCAACGGGCGCGGTCGGGAAACGACACGTTGCCCCGTCGAATCGCTTCGCGGAAGGGGGCCCGGAAATCTTCGTATCCTTCGAAGCCCACCTGCCGGGCCATACGCACGAAAGTATTGGGTTTGACCTTGGCCGCCTCGGCAATCTCGCGCACGGTCGAGACCCCAACATCCGTTGGGTTCTCCAACACGTAGCGCGCTGCTTTCTGTGCCTCGGGGGTTAGGGCGTCCCATTCCCGGCTCAGGCGGTCGAGGACGGTTGATGATACATTTGTGTCATTCATGATTGACGATGGTACATTTGTGGAATTAGCCTGTCGAGCAGAAACGCGACTCGGGAAGAGGAAAAATCATGTCCGGGAACGAACTGCCGTCACACGCCCGCGTGGTTATTGTCGGAGGCGGCGTGATGGGGGTCGGTCTGGCCTATCATCTGGCGCATGAAGGGTGGGGCGCTGATACCGTCCTGCTTGAAAAGGCCGAGCTGACCAGCGGCAGCACCTGGCATGCAGCGGGACAGATCACGCATTCGACCTCAAGCTTCGGGCTGGGAAAATGCGTGGATTACAACATCGGGCTGTATTCCGGCCGGTTGGAGGCCGAAACCGGCCAACCGGTCACATGGCATGGCTGCGGATCGTTCCGTCTGGCCTATACCGAGGATGAGATGGACTGGCTGCGCCACACCCTGTCGGTTGGTCGGTCGCTGGGCTTCAATATCGAGCTTGTCGGCCCCGAAAAGGTGGCTGAACTGCATCCGTTCTACAATCTCGAAGGTGTTTTGGGCGCGTTGCACACACCCGATGACGGCCATGTCGATCCGACCAATGTGACGATGGCGATGGCGACCGGCGCGCGTCAGAAGGGCGTCCGCATCTTTCGCAGCTGCCGCGCGACCAACATCACGCAGGCCGGGAACGGTGAGTGGGTTGTTGAAACCGAAAAGGGCACGATCACCTGCGAGCATGTAGTGAACGCAGGCGGAACCTATGCAAGGCAAATGGGCGAGTGGTCGGGGCTGCAACTGCCGATGACCTCGATGACGCACCATTATTTCGTGACCGAACCGGTGCCGGAATTCCAGAACCTGGACAAAGAACTTCCGGTGATCCGCGACGACCGCAAGGTCTCGGGCTATATCCGGATGGAGCAGCAGCGCGGTCTGATCGGGATTTACGAAAAAGAGAACCCGAACTCGGTCTGGCATGACCATTGCCCGTGGGAATACGAAAACTGGCTGTTCGACGCGGATTACGACCGGGTGATGCCGTGGCTTGAGGAAAGCCTGAACCGGATGCCGATCTTTGCCGAACTGGGTATTCAGCGCGACGTTCACGGGGCGATCTCGCATCCGCCGGATGGCAACCCTCTGATCGGACCAGCACCGGGTGTTCGGAACTATTGGTGCTGCTGCGGGACACAGATCGGCATCGGCTGGGGGCCGGGTCTGACCCGCGAACTGGCGCGGTGGATGGTGCATGGTGCCGCCGATATCTCGATGCGCGACTTCGATCCGCGCCGGTTCGGCAGCTATGCCACGAAGGATTGGCAGGTGATCAAGGCCGAAGAAGACTACTGTCTGCGCCATGAAATTCCCTTTCCGCATTTCAACCGTCTGGCCGGGCGACCGATCAAGCCGTCGCCGCTGCATGAGCTGCTGAAATCCAAGGGCGCAGTGCATGAAGAAGTGTATGGTTTCGAACGCCCCCGCTGGTTCGCCCGTGACGGCGTGGAACAGCGCGATCACTATTCCTTCCGTCGCACACCTGCCGACGACATGGTCGCGGCCGAGGTCAAAGCGGTGCGCGAAAGCGTCGGCATCATGGACGTCACCGCCTTCACCAAGGTCGAGGTTTCGGGGCCGGGGGCCTATGCCCTGCTTGACCGGCTGACTGCAAACCGGATGCCGCAGAAGGTCGGCTCGATCACGCTGACCCATATGCTGAACCGTCGTGGCCGTATCGAATTGGAGACCACGATTGTCCGCATGGCCGACGACCGCTTCTATCTGGTCTGTGCGGCCTTCTTTGAACAGCGCCTGCTGGATCATCTGGCGCAGCAATGCGCGGATGAGGATGTGCAGGTAACAGCCCTGTCCGCAGACTGGTCGGCCCTGTCGCTGAACGGTCCCCGGTCGCGGGATGTGCTGGCGCGCTGCACCGATGCCGATCTGACCAATGCCGGGTTCCGCTGGCTTTCCGCGCAGGAAATCAACATCGCCGGTCACAAGGTCTGGGCCTTCCGCATGTCCTATGCCGGGGAACTGGGCTGGGAGCTGCACATGCCCAACACCGCCTGCCTCGACGTCTACAACGCGCTTTGGGCCGCGGGCGAGGCGTATGGCATCACCGACTATGGCAGCTTTGCCATGAACGTGATGCGGATGGAGAAGGGCTTCAAAGGCGCGGGCGAGCTGACCAACGAGGTTACTCTGGCCGAGGCCGACGTGCTGCGTTTTGCGCGCACCGACAAGGATTATCTGGGCAAGGACAAGACGCTCAACACCGATCTGCCCTGGATCTGTGCCTATCTTTCAATTGAACCGGATGGAGAGATTGATGGCCATGGCGGAGAGGCGGTGCTGCTGGACGGGCGCGTCGTCGGGTCCACGGCGTCGGTCGCTTATGGCCACACCGTCGGCAAAATCCTGGCCTTTGCTTACCTCAAGCCCGAAGCGGCCAAAGCCGGGACAGAGCTGGAGGTCGTGATCCATGGCCAACCCCGTGCCGCCCGCGTTCTGGGTGAACCTGCCTACGATCCCGACAGTTTGCTGCCCCGCAGTGACGCCATACTGGAGACCGCGTGATGAGCCTGCCCGATACGATGAGAGCCATGGTCACGATGGGCCATGGTGGACTGGAACAGATGGTGTTGCAGGAAGACTGGCCGCGCCCCGAACCCGCTGCCGGTGAAGTTCTGATCAGGGTCGCAGCCTGCGGCCTGAACAATACCGACGTCAATACGCGGTCCGGCTGGTATTCCAAGACCGTAACGGATGCGACCACCGGTGGCGCATTCGAGGAAGTCGGTGAAGAAGACCCGACATGGGGCGGCAACCCGATCACCTTCCCGCGCATTCAGGGCGCAGATGTCTGCGGCCGTATCGTGGCCGTTGGCGAGGGCGTGGACGGCGCTCGTATCGGCGAGCGTGTCATCACGGATGGCTGGCTGCGAGATCCGGCTGATCCCGGCAACATGAACAAGACAGGGTACTTCGGGTCGGAACGCGATGGCGGGTTCGCCGAATATACCACGACTCTGGCGGTCAATGCGGTGCCGATCACTTCGGACCTGTCGGATGCCGAACTGGCCACGTTCTCCTGTTCTTACTCTACCGCCGAAGGGATGCTGTCGCGTGCCAACGTGACGGAAAAAGACACCGTTCTTGTGCCCGGGGCCTCTGGCGGGGTGGGTGGTGCGTTGGTTCAATTGGCCAAACGCCGTGGCGCGCGTGTGATTGCGATGGCAACCGAATCCAAACACGCCGACGTGGCCGATCTTGGCCCTGATCTGGTTTTGCCCCGCGCACCTGAAGATCTGCGGTCGGCGCTGGGCGACGAGAAGATCACCGTGGTCGCCGATGTGGTAGGTGGCCCTTACTGGCCGAACCTGATCGACGTACTGGAGCGCGGCGGGCGCTACACCTGTTCGGGTGCCATTGCAGGTCCGATGGTCGAACTCGACCTGCGGACGTTCTATCTGCGCGATCTGACCTTCACCGGTTCGACCGTGATTGACCCGCAGGTGATGCAGAACCTTGTGAAATACATCGAAGCGGGTGAGATCAAACCGGCGCTGGCTGCGACCTACCCATTGGAAGAACTGCGGGAAGCGCAAGCCGCCTTCATCGCCAAACAGCATACCGGCAACATCGTGGTGGTGCCATGACGCTGGATGATGTTCTCAGCGCGGCCCGCCAATTGCATCAGGCGCATCCTGACCTTGCCGCGTTTGCATCATGGCCGGACGATCTGACACCGACGGGTTTGCAGCCTGCGCACATGCCGGCGACCGATCTGGTGGGCGATTTTGGCCTTGATGGCGTGGCGCCAACCCATGATCTGGTCGCGGCGATCAAGGCCAGCGCGCATCTGGCGCAATGGAAACACACGTACACCGCAGAGGAAGTCGGCGCGGATTTCCTGAATCGGTACGGGTATTACGAACTGTTCGGACCGACCGGGCATTTCCACTCGACCCAATTACGCGGCTACGTGGGATATTGGGGCGCTGGTCTGGATTATGACTGGCACAGCCATCAGGCGGAAGAGCTGTATCTGACCCTGGCGGGCGGAGCGGTTTTTCGAAGCGACGAGGATGAAACCTTCGTCGGCCCGAACCAGACACGACAGCACAAAAGCTGGCAAAGCCACGCCATGACCACGACGGGCCAACCGATCCTGACCTTTGTCCTGTGGCGCGGCGAAGGGATGGGCGACCTGCCCAGAATGGACGCCGCATGAAAACCACCGGCATCCGAATTTACCAGACCGGACTTCCCTATGCTGGCAGTGCGTATGTCCGGGGTGCGGACAGTGTTATTGAAACTGCCATCGCATCGGTTGTGGCCCGTTTCTCGGCGTCGACCCCGCCTGAATACCTTCAGAACACAACGGATCTGATGAACTACAACACGCGATCTACCGGGTTCGGCGGCCCTGTCGCGAAAGACGGAACGCTTTATGCAGCCGATTTGCCGGGATTGGGTGTAACCCTTGGTTTTGAAAGCCTCGGCGCACCCGTGGCGGAGTATGCTCCATGAAGATTGAAACCATCACCGTTTTTCAGGTCGATTTGCCGCTCGAGCATCCCTATTGGCTGTCCGGTGGGCGTTTGAAGTTCGAAACGCTTGATGCGACGCTGGTCAAGCTCGTAACCGATACCGGTCTGGTCGGCTGGGGCGAGGGCACGCCTTGGGGGCACACCTATGTACCCGCGCACGGGCCGGGTATCCGGGCCGGGATCGAAACGATGGCCCCCTTCATCCTCGGCCTTGATCCGCGTCGCGTGCTGGACGTGGAACGGGCCATGGATATTGCCTTGCCCGGGCATCTCTATGCCAAAAGCCCCATAGATATGGCCTGCTGGGATATTGCCGGTCAGGCGGCGGGCCTGCCGATTGCCGATCTGATGGGCGGCGGATCGCGGACACCGCGCCCGATTGCGTCCTCGGTCGGGGCGAAAACCGTCGAGGAAACACGCGAGGTCATGGAGCGGTATCGCAAGCGCGGCTATATCGCCCATTCAGTGAAGATCGGCGGAGATGTCGAGCGGGACATTGCCCGTGTGCGGGATGTGGAAAGCATCCGGCAGCCCGGAGAGATTGTCCTGTATGATGTCAACCGTGGCTGGACGCGCCAGCAGGCCCTGCGGGTGATGAGCGCCTGCGAAGACCTGCACGTGATGTTCGAGCAACCCTGTGAAACACTGGATGATATCGCGACGATCTCGGGGCTTCATGCATCCCCAGTGTCTGTGGACGAGTCCCTTGTGACCTTGCAGGATGCCGCCCGGATTGCCCGCGATGGTCTGGCCCAGATATTCGGGATCAAGCTGAATCGCGTGGGTGGCCTGACCAAGGCCGCGCGGATGCGCGATATCGCGCTGGCCCATGGGATAGACATGTTCGTGATGGCCACCGGCGGGACGGTTCTGGCCGATACCGAAGCGCTGCATCTGGCCGCCACGATCCCGGATGACCACTGCCACGCGGTCTGGGCCTGTCAGGACATGATCACGGTTGATGTTGCAGGTGGCCGCGGGCCCCGCAACGTCGATGGCCATCTGCATCTGCCCGAGGCGCCGGGGCTGGGCGTGCATCCGGACGAAGCCGCATTGGGTGATCCAGTAGGAGAATATGCTTGAGAATTGACAAGATAACGCTCTGGTCCGTCGAACTGACCAGCCATGAAACCTATCACATGGCTGACGGCAAGACCTGTGCGACCGTGACGTCTCATATCCTGCGCCTTGAGACGGATACAGGTCTGACAGGTTGGGGTGAGGTCTGCCCGATCCCGCATTATCTGCCAGCCTATGCGAATGGCGTACCGGGGGCCATCGCTGAAATGGGTCCCGAGATTCTCGGGATTTCCCCGATCGGGGTCGATGCGCCGATGCGAAAGCTGGACGGGTTTCTGCAAGGCCACAGCTACGCGAAATCGATCGTGGACATTGCGCTGTGGGATCTGTTCGGCCGCGCGGCGGGGGTGCCGGTTTACGCGTTGCTGGGCGGGCGAACACGGGCGGATATGCCGCTTTACCATTCGATCACATGTATCGCGCCGGACGAAATGGCGCGCATCGCCAAGGCGGCCTTCCAGACCGGTATTCGGCAATTCCAGGTCAAGCTGGGTGTCGAGGGTGATTGGCAAGCCGATGCCGAGCGGCTGATCAAAGTGCGCGAGGCCGTGGGAACCGGGCCGCTTGTGTATGGTGACTGGAACTGCGGGGCATCGCGCCTTCAGGCAACCCGAACCGGACGCGCGGTCGCGCATCTGGATGTGATGCTGGAACAGCCCTGCAAGACGCTGGAAGACTGTGCCGCTGTTCGTCAGTCGACGGGTCTGCCCATGAAGATCGACGAAAACGCCTTTGATCTTGCATCGCTGATGCGGGCGCATGAATTGGGGTGCATGGATGCAGTTGCGTTGAAGCTGTCGAAATTCGGCGGTCTGTCAGCGATGCGCCGTGCGCGCGATCTGACCGTTCAGCTGGGCGCCGAGATTTGTGCGGAATGCACCTGGGGATCGGATATCGTCACGGCGGCCTCGTTGCATTTTGCTGCTTCAACCCCGCATGGATCGCTGATGAACACATGCGACTTGTCCTCTTACGTTGCCCCGCGCCTGTGCCCTGACGCACCAAACCGTGAAAACGGTCGGATTGCCCCGCCCGAAGGCCCGGGTTTAGGTGTGACACCTGACCTCGAAATTCTTGGCGCCCCGATTTTGGAGATTGATTGAGATGCTGAAGATCCAGACACAGTCCGAGTGGATAGCGCGTGCAAACGAAGTTTTGCCTGCCGGCGGTTTCGGCAACTTCGATCCGGGTATCATCATCGCCCGTGGCGAGGGCAGCCATGTCTGGGACGAGGACGGGAACGAATATATCGACTATCTGATCGGGTCCGGTCCGATGTTGCTGGGCCATGGCCACCCCGAGGTGATGGAAGCGGTGCTGGAACAACTGCCCAAAGGCATGACCTTCTTCGCCAACAACAGCAAGGGCATCGAACTGGCCGAGGCCATCATCGAAGCCGTTCCCTGTTGCGAGCAGGTGCGTTTTGTTGCCTCTGGGGGCGAGGCGGACATGTACGCCATGCGGCTGGCGCGCGCCTATACCGGGCGCGACAAGATCCTCAAGTTCGAAGGGGGGTATCATGGTATGAGCGCCGAGGCGCAGATGAGCCTGGCCCCCAGCCGTCGGGTCAATTTCCCTCAGGCCGTTCCCGACAGTGCCGGTATCCCCCAAAGCGTGGCCGAGCAGATGCTGATCGCGCCTTTCAATGATCTTGAGGCGGTGGCAGCGTTGCTGGATGAGCATGACGATGTCGCAGCCATCATGGTCGAACCCTTGCAGCGGATCATCCCGCCCGAACCGGGGTTTTTGCAGGGCTTGCGGACCTTGTGCGACAAATTAGGTGTGCTGCTGATTTTTGATGAGATCGTCACCGGGTTCCGTCTGGCTTACGGCGGCGCACAAGAGCGATATGGCGTGACCCCGGATATCTGCACGCTTGGCAAGATCACCGGTGGTGGCTTTCCTCTGGCCGCACTGGGCGCCAGTGCCGAGATCATGAAGCACTTCGACAAATCGAAAGTCGGAGAACAGGGCTGGCTGATGCAGTTGGGCACTTTGTCCGGCAACCCCGTTGCCTCAGCGGCGGGGCTGAAGACGATGGAGGTTTTGCGGCGCGAAGGCACCTATGAACACCTGCGCTCGATTGGGAAGCAGTTGCAACAGATGCAAACGGACGCTTTGAACGAAGCAGGCATTGCCCATCGCATCTGCGGTGACGAGACCTTGTTCGACATTTATTTCACCAAGGCCGAATGTCGGGATTATCGCAGCGCAAACCATGATGACCCGCAGCGCAACGCCACTTACAATGCAACGTTGCGGGCGCATGGGGTCTTCAAGGCTCCGGGCAAACTGTACCCGTCGCTGGCGGTTACCGAAGCGGATCTGGATCAGACCAGAGAGGCCGTTCGTTACGCCGTTGACGCGATTTCCTGAACGCGGGTCGGGTACAACGTAATCTGCCACAACGTAAACGGGTCGCTGTTGAACCCAACAGCGACCCTCTACCTTTGGAAGCCGGGGGTCAGTCTCGCCCCCTCGAATACTGATTAAAACACCGGCAATCTGAAAACTTTTCGATACTTTCGAGACTGGCCCGACTTCCTCTTCGGTATGTCACAGTAATGCCTGATTGTTCCGCCTGCTACAGTGATCAAGTTCACACTAAGCAAATTTATTTTGAATTTTTCCAATCGAATAGATCAGGTCCCGCCTGTTCAAGCAGTTCCGCCGCCATTTCGCGGGCCATCTCAGGCCCATCCTTGACGGGGCCGGTCATATCTCTGCTGGCGGTTTCCGTTCCGTCCGGGCGCAGCACTTCGCCCCGCAACCTTAGGGTGTCGCCGTCCAGTTCGGCAAGGCCGGCGATCGGGGTTTCGCAGGACCCGTCCAGCGCAGCCAGCAATGTGCGTTCGGCCGCCAGGCGGTATCCCGTTTCGGTATGATGAATCGCTTCAAGCATTTCGGCTGCGCGCATGTCGTTGCTGCGCCGTTCGATGCCGATGGTACCCTGCGCGATTGCCGGCAGCATGTCGTCAGGAGAGATGGCGCTGGCCGGAACCTCATCCATTCCCAAACGGCGAATGCCTGCCATTGCCAGAAACGTGCAATCGGCAACCCCGTCTTCAAGCTTTTTCAGCCGTGTCTGCACATTTCCGCGAAACTCGACCACTTTCAGATCCGGCCTCCGGTTCAGCAGCTGTGCACGGCGTCGCAAAGACGAGGTGCCCACCACGGCGCCTTCGGGCAGATCGTGGATCGAGCCCAATCGCGGAGAGATGAAGGCGTCGCGCACATCCTCGCGCGGCAGGAACGTGTCCAGGACCAGCCCTTCGGGTTGTTCAACGGGCATGTCCTTTGTTGAATGCACGGCGATGTCGATCTCGGCGCGCAGCATCGCCTCTTCGATTTCCTTGGTGAACAGGCCCTTGTTGCCGATTTCCTTCAGCGGGCGATCCGCGTCGATCATGGCGCGATTGTCACCGGTCGTCTTGATCACCACGATTTCGAACGCATCCTGTGGCAGATCGAACGCATCGCTCAGGCGCTGGCGCGTTTCATAGGCCTGAGCCAGAGCCAGTGGCGAACCACGGGTGCCGATTCTGAGGGGCGATGCGGGGGTGGGCAGGGTCAAAGTCATGTGCACAGCTTTAGTCGCGTCACATTGCCCTGACAATGGGGGCTGAGCTTGACAAATTGCCGCCGAAGGACGACCCGTTGCCAAAACCTGAATGCTGGGGGCGAACATGGCCGAGACAAAGAAACTGCTGCGGGCGCTGGCGGGCGAAGTACAGGATGTGCCGCCGATCTGGATGATGCGTCAGGCGGGTCGGTATTTGCCGGAATACCGGGCCACACGTTCTCAGGCCGGGGATTTCCTGTCACTGTGTTACAATCCTGAACTGGCAGCAGAAGTTACCTTGCAGCCAATTCGGCGATATGGGTTCGATGCGGCGATCCTGTTTGCCGACATCCTGCTGGTTCCACAGGCGCTGGGGGCTGACCTTTGGTTCGTGACCGGCGAAGGCCCGCGTTTGTCCACCATCACGCAGCAGGCCGAGTTTGATGCGTTGAAACCGGTTGACGCGATTCACGAGACATTGTCACCGGTTTACGAAACGGTGCGCATTCTGTCGCGGGAATTGCCGTCCGAGACCACCTTGATCGGATTCGCAGGCGCGCCGTGGACAGTTGCCACATACATGATCGCAGGGCGCGGCACGCCGGATCAGGGTCCCGCCCATGCGCTGCGCGAAGGTAATACTGCTTTGTTCGAGGCGCTGTTGGATCGCATCACCGCGGCAACGATTGAATATCTGTCCGCTCAGATCGACGCCGGGGCCGAGGTGGTCAAGATATTTGACAGTTGGGCGGGGTCTTTGAAGGGCGAAGCTTTCCGCAAATACGCGGTCGAGCCGTGCCGGGTGATCACGCACGCCATCAAGGAACGCCATCCCGGCATCCCCGTGATTGGATTTCCGCGGGAAGCAGGCGACGGGTACATAGGGTTTGCAAGGTCGACCGGCGTGGATTGCGTGGCGCTGGACAATTCCGTGTCGCCCGAATGGGCAGCTGAGAAGGTGCAGATTGATGGCTGTGTGCAAGGCAATCTGGCATCGTCGCACATGGTTACGGGCGGGCAGGCGCTGGTGGATGAGACCCGGCGCATCGTGCACGCATTCTCCAAGGGGCCGCATATTTTCAACCTCGGCCATGGGATCACACCGGATGCAGATCCTGAGAATGTTCAGCTGATGATCGACACGGTGCGCGGCGGGTAGGGCGCGTGGGAGGGGGCCAGCCCCCTCTTGGCCGCTGGCCAATTCACCCCCGGGATATTTCCGGCCAGATGAAGCGTGCGTCAGGTGCTTTCGGGGGCTTGGAGGTCGCTCAGGATCTCGGTTGTGTGCTGGCCACGGCCCGGGCTGGGTTTCGGATGCCATTGGTGTGTGGAGAAGCGTGGGGCGGCGGCGGCCTGTAGGGTGCCGTCTGTCTTGCGCCAGGATTGACGGGCCGCATTCATCGGATGGGCTGCGGCCTCGTCGGGGCTGAGAACCGGGGCGACGCAGGCATCTGACCCGTCGAACAATTTGGCCCAATGGTCGCGCGGTCTGGATGAGAAGATCTCGGCCAGGCGCCGGGTCAGGTCGGGCCAGAACTTGCGGGTGTATTGTTGTTGGAACGCCGGGTCATGGGACAGGCCCAGGATTTCCAGAAATCGGGCGTAGAATTTTGGTTCGAGGCATTGGACCGAAACAAATCCACCATCCGCGCAGGCGTAGGTTCGGCTCCAATGCGGGCCGTCCAGCAGGCTTTGGCCGCGGGTCTCGGACAGGTTGCCGGTTTGGCGCATCGTCATCAGCAGGTTCATCATATGGGCCGAGCCGTCGTAGATGGCGGCGTCAACCACGGTGCCTTTTCCGGTTCTTTGCGCGTTGATCAAACCTGCCAGGATGCCCGCAAGAAGGTACATGGCGCCTCCGCCGATATCGCCGACCAGGGTTGCCGGGGTTTGAGGCGGCTGATCCGGGAGAGAGGCGTACCAGAGCGCACCGGACAAGGCGATGTAATTCAGGTCATGTCCTGCCGTGTCGGCCAGCGGACCATCCTGCCCCCAGCCTGTCATGCGGCCGTATATCAGTTTTGGGTTGCGGGTCAGGCAAAGATCCGGGCCAAGACCCAGCTTCTCCATCACGCCGGGGCGAAAGCCTTCGATCAGTGCATCCGCCGTGTCAATCAGGCGGCGGGCGGTCGCCAGATCTTCGGTATCCTTCAGATCAAGCGCGATCGATCGTTTGCCGCGGTCCAGAAGCGAGCGGTCCGGCATGCCCGGTGTTACTGCCTGGCCTTTGCGATGGATCGTGATGACGTCGGCGCCCAGATCAGCAAGCTGCATGGCGGCAAAAGGGCCGGGGCCCAGCCCTTCGATTTCGACAATACGTATTCCATTCAGCATCAGCGCCCTCCGTTGTGGCAGAGTTTGCGGGTGGGTTGACGGATTGCAAGTTGGAATTGAGCATGGTCCTGACAACCACTAGAAAATGCGCAGCACGTTGTGCGGAATTGCCCTGTTACAGGCTGGTTCCGCGCGATAGGGTTTCGGTCGGAACGGGGAACGGATATGACGACCATTTTGTCCATCAAAGATCTTCGCAAATCTTACGCCGATGGGTTCGAGGCGCTGAAGGGTGTGTCTCTGGATATTGAAGAGGGTGAGATACTTGCGCTTCTGGGACCAAATGGCGCCGGGAAGACAACCCTGATTTCGACGATTTGCGGGATAACAAACCCGACCTCGGGGGTGGTCACGGTTGGTGGACATGACATCCAGTCCGACTATCGCGCAGCGCGCAGGATGATCGGGCTTGTACCGCAAGAGATCGCGTTGGAACCCTTTGAAAAGGTCTGGAACACGGTTCGGTTGTCGCGCGGGCTGTTCGGCCTTGGCAAGGACAACGCGCGGATCGAAGAGATTCTGCGCAAGCTGTCCCTATGGGACAAGCGCAACAACGCGATCAAGGAATTGTCCGGGGGCATGAAGCGGAGGGTGCTGATCGCCAAGGCCCTGGCCCATGAACCCCGGGTGCTTTTTCTGGACGAGCCAACTGCCGGAGTGGATGTCGAGTTGCGCAAGGACATGTGGGAGCTTGTGGCGGAACTGAAACGGGACGGTGTCACCATCATTCTGACCACACATTATATTGAAGAAGCAGAAGCAATTGCGGATCGCATTGGCGTCATCGACAAGGGAGAGCTTTTGCTGGTGCAGGACAAGGCCACACTCATGTCGCAGATGGGTAAAAAGCAGATCGAAGTCATGCTGACCGAACCCATCGATCGGATCCCCGACAGTCTGGCCAGCCACAATCTTGCCCTCAATGGCGCGGGGGATTGCCTGATCTATACCTACGACACCCATGCGGATCGTACCGGCATAACGACCTTGCTGAATGACGTGTCCGAGGCCGGGTTGGTGTTGCGCGACGTGCAGACCAGACAATCAAGCCTGGAAGAGATTTTCGTCAATCTGGTATCCGGAGAGGCCGCATGAACTGGACCGCGATCGCTGCCATCTACCGGTTCGAAATGGCCCGTTTCTTTCGCACTCTGGCACAGAGTTTTCTGTCGCCGGTTCTGTCAACTTCGCTTTATTTCGTGGTGTTTGGCACTGCCATAGGCAGCCGTATCCAAGAGGTCGAGGGCGTTTCATACGGTGCGTTCATCGTGCCGGGGCTGATCATGTTGTCGGTGGTGACATTGTCGATTTCGAACGCGTCGTTCGGGATTTATTTTCCCAAGTTTCTGGGCACCATCTACGAACTGCTGTCCGCTCCGGTCAATTTCATCGAGATCGTGATCGGATATGTCGGTGCCGCCGCAACGAAGGCGTTGTTTGTTGGGTTGGTGATATTGGTCACAGCGACGTTTTTTGTCGATATTCGGATCGAGCATCCATTCGCCATGGCGGCGTTTCTGATCCTGTCCTGTCTCAGCTTTTCGTTGCTGGGATTCATCATCGGTATCTGGGCCAGCAACTTCGAACAGATGTCGCTGGTGCCGCAGTTGGTGGTAACGCCACTGATCTTTCTGGGGGGTACGTTTTATTCGATTTCTATGCTGCCCCCGTTGTGGCAGACCATCACGCTGTTCAATCCCGTGGTCTATCTGATTTCGGGTTTCCGCTGGTCCTTTTACGGGCTGGCAGATGTGCCGATCGTTTTCAGCCTTGTTGCAATCGTCGCTTTTACAGGGCTGTGCCTGGCGGTCATCGGCTGGATATTCAAAACCGGCTGGCGCATTCGCAGCTGACCCTCGCCAAGGCGTTGCATTTTTGCCCGCCGGGTGTGGGAATTTGGTTCACGTCGCGTTTAACGCCGGCAGAGTCCCTTGTTTACGGGTTGGGGGCACTCTACATCGGCACCCATGAAGCTCAGCCTGCCGTTTGTAAAAAAGCACCCTTGCGTGGCCGTTGTCCGTTTGTCCGGTTCCATTGGAATGGCCGGTCCCGGATCCTTGAACGATACCACCCTGGCCCCGGTTCTCGACAAGGCGTTTCGAAAGGGAAAACCTGTGGCTGTCGCGCTCGAGATCAACTCTCCGGGCGGGTCGCCCGTACAAAGTTCTCTGATTGGCGCCCGAATTCGGCGTTTGTCGCAAGAGCTGGACGTGCCCGTGATCGGGTTTGTCGAAGATGTTGCGGCATCCGGAGGGTATTGGCTGGCTGCCGCTGCGGATGAGATCTGGGCCGATGACAGTTCGGTTCTTGGCTCGATCGGAGTCATTTCGGCAGGTTTTGGCGCGCATGTCTTTCTGGCGCGGCAGGGGTTCGAGCGGCGGATCCATACGGCGGGCAAATCGAAATCGATGCTGGATCCCTTCTCGCCGGAAAAGAAAGAGGATGTAGCGCGCCTGCAAGGGCTGCTGAGCGATATCCATGAAAACTTCATCGCGCATGTCAAAGCCCGCCGGGGTGACAAGCTGGATCAAACGGCCGATCTGTTCACGGGTGAAATCTGGCTGGCGCGTCGTGCGCACGAACTGGGTTTGATCGACGGTATCGCCCATCTGAAACCCAAGATGCAGGAGCGCTTTGGCGACAAGGTCAAGTTCCGCCGTTATGGCGTGCGAAAACCGATCTGGTCGCGGTTCGGGGCCAGCCTGGCACAGGATGCCATTGCCGGATTAGAGGAGCGTGCGGCCTACGCGCGTTTCGGTTTGTGACGTGATCATCAAGGCTGTCACACTTTTTCTGATCGGCATGGGCGTCCTGGCGATGTTCGGAAAACTGCGCTTTCCGGGGCAGAAGAAACTGAGTTCGGCCAAGTGTCCGCGCTGCGGACGGTTTCGCATAGGCAAAGGCCCCTGTGCCTGCGAAAAAGGAGGTCGGACTTGATCACCACTTGGCTGCTGTCAGGTCTTGGGCTGTTGATCCTGCTGCTTGCAGGCGATGCGCTTGTGCGCGGCGCAGTGAACCTGAGCCTGCGTCTGGGTGTTCCGGCGTTGATCGTCAGTCTGACGATTGTGGCCTTCGGCACGTCGGCACCCGAGTTGCTGATCGCCATCAGCGCAGTGAAAGAGAACGCGCCCGGTATTGCGCTGGGCAACGTTGTAGGATCGAACACGGCCAACATCCTGTTGGTTCTTGGCCTGCCCGCATTGCTGGCGACGATTCACACCAGTGAATGCAACAGCCGCAGGAATTACGTCTTCATGCTGCTGGCGACGGTTCTGTTCATCGGGCTGGCTTTTTGCGGCACATTCACCTTCTTCAGCGGTCTGATCCTGCTGGCGGCGTTGAGTCTTGTCCTGATGACTGCCTTTCGTGAGGCGAAAGCACATCGCAAGGCCTGTGGTGAGGCTTGCGCCGATGACGACGAGCTTGAAGGCTTGGAAGAAGCTGACCCTGACATGCCCTACTGGAAGGTGTCGATTTACCTGATCCTGGGGTTGGTGGGGCTTCCGATGGGTGCTCATTTGCTGGTGGACAATGCGACCGTCATTGCAAGAACCTATGGGGTCAGCGAAACGGTCATCGGCCTGACCCTGATCGCGGTTGGAACCTCTTTGCCCGAACTGGCGACGACGCTTATGGCGGCATTGCGCAGACAGGCCGATGTCGCGTTGGGCAACGTGATCGGTTCGAACATGTTCAACCTTCTGGCCATCATCGGGATCGCAACCTGGTTCGGACGCATTCCGGTCGATCCGGAATTCCTTCGGTTCGACCTGTGGGTCATGCTGGGCTCGTCACTGCTGCTGGTTCCGTTTGTATTCCTCAAACGCGACATCTCGCGCGTCTGGGGGTTGGTGTTGACTTTCCTTTATGTGCTTTATGTCATCGTATTGCTGGTGTGATCTGACCAAACGAGGTGAAGCATGACCCGAGCTTTAGTCACCGGCGCCGGTATTCGTCTGGGCCGGGCCATGGCACTGTATCTGGCGGATCGTGGTTTCGATGTGGCCGTGCATTACGCCTCATCCGAAGGCCCGGCGCAGAAGACAGCGTCCGAGGTACGGGCCCTGGGCCGAAAATCCGTGACCCTGAAGGCCGATCTGCTGGATGAAGCTCAGGTTCAGGCGCTGCTGCCCAAAGCGGCCGAGGCGCTGGGCGGGCCGATCACCTGTCTGGTGAACAACGCATCGATCTTCGAATACGACAACATCCGCACGGCAACCCGGCAAAGCTGGGATCGACATCTCGACAGCAACCTGCGCGCGCCCTTTGTGCTGACGCAGGCCATGGCAGATCAGGGGCTGAGCGCTGGCGCAGATGAGAATGGCGAACCGCTTGCAACCGGCCTCATCGTCAACATGGTGGACATGCGTGTGCGCAAACTGACACCCGAGTTCATGTCATACACCATCGCAAAAATGGGTTTGTGGGCACTGACCCGAACGGCGGCGCAGGCATTGTCTCCGACGATCCGCGTCAATGCGATCGGGCCGGGCCCCACGATGCAGGGCCACCGACAAAGCGAAGAGCATTTCCAGGCACAGCGTTCAAATACCGTTCTGGAACGGGGATCCAACCCGTCTGACATAACCGCAGCGCTTGGGTATTTTCTGGATGCACACGCGGTCACCGGACAGCTTTTATGTGTGGACGGCGGTCAGCATCTGGGTTGGAAAACTCCGGATGTTCTGGGTGTAGAATAAGTAATTTTGCTGCAAGTTTTGCACCGCTCTCAATTCTGTTACATGTGCGTTACAAAAATGTCTTTTTTTTCATACACTTGCTAAGTATGCAAAAAAATATCCTTTAAAAACAAGTCCTTGATAAGTTGCCTATTTTTTGTGCAAGTAAAGGAAAGGGCAAGGAAACAAGGGGATTTCCGATTTTCCGGAATTTTATCTTCACACTTATCCACAGAAACCGTGGATTTGTTTTCTCTTGATCTGAAAGGCATGAGATTGCAGCCATTGCCAGAGAATCATATCTCAGGATCATGACCAGCGACAGCGAATCATCCCCTACCGGCTATGCCTGCATTCAGCGCTATGTGAAAACGCTGGACAGTTCTCCGGGTGTCTACCGCATGCTCGATGCAGACAGCCGGGTTCTGTATGTCGGCAAAGCCCGAAATCTCAGGGCACGGGTGTCGAATTACACACGGCCGGGTCATTCGGGGCGGATCGAAAAGATGATCGCCGCGACGGCCTCGATGATGTTTTTGACCACGCGAACCGAGACCGAGGCCCTGCTGCTGGAGCAGAACCTGATCAAGCAGCTCAAGCCGAAATACAATGTATTGTTGCGGGATGACAAAAGCTTTCCGAACATACTGGTCGCCAAGGATCATGACTTTCCGCAGATCAAGAAACACCGAGGGGCGAAGAAGGAAAAAGGTGCCTATTTCGGCCCCTTCGCCAGTGCCGGTGCGGTGAACCGGACGCTGAACCAGTTGCAAAAAGCGTTCCTGCTGCGCAACTGCTCGGATTCGATGTTCGACAGCCGAACGCGGCCATGCCTGCTGTATCAGATCAAACGGTGTTCCGGGCCCTGTGTCGGCCTGATCTCGGAACAGGATTACCGTGAAAGCGTTAAGGACGCTGAACGCTTTCTGTCGGGTCGCTCGACCAAGGTACAGGAGGAACTGGCCGAGCAGATGATGGCCGCGTCCGAGGCGATGGAGTTCGAGCGCGCCGCCGGTCTGCGTGACCGCATCCGGGCGCTGACGCAGGTGCAGACCTCTCAGGGCATCAACCCGCGCGGTGTGGCCGAGGCGGACGTGATCGGCCTGTATATGGACAGCGGTCAGGCCTGTGTGCAGGTGTTTTTCATCCGTGCGAACCAGAACTGGGGCAACAAGGATTTCTATCCGCGCGTCGGGCCGGATGTTTCACCTGCCGAGGTGATGGAGGCCTTTCTGGGCCAGTTCTACGACAACAAGGAACCGCCGCGGCAGCTGATCCTGTCGGACGGAATCGAAAACGTGGATCTGATGCAGCAGGCGCTGGCCGAAAAAGCCGGGCGCAAGGTCGAAATCCTTGTGCCGCAGCGTGGCGAAAAACAGGAACTGGTTGCCGGTGCCTTGCGCAACGCACGCGAGGCTCTGGCCCGCCGCATGTCGGAAAGTGCCACGCAGGCCAAGCTGCTGCGCGGGCTGGCCGAGGCGTTCGAACTGGACGGTCCGCCGGGACGGATCGAGGTCTACGACAACTCTCATATCCAAGGCACCAATGCTGTCGGCGGTATGATCGTTGCGGGCCCCGAGGGATTCATGAAGAACGCTTACCGCAAGTTCAACATTCGCGGTGATGACCTGACACCGGGTGACGACTTCGGCATGATGAAAGAGGTGCTGAACCGCCGCTTCACCAGATTGCAAAAGGAAGACCCGGACCGCGACAAAGGGCTGTGGCCCGACCTTCTGCTGATCGATGGCGGTGCCGGGCAGGTAAGCGCGGTGCATCAGATCATGGTCGAACATGGGGTCGAAGACATTCCCATGGTCGGCGTCGCCAAAGGGGTCGACCGCGATCACGGCAAGGAAGAGTTCCACCGGATCGGCCAGCGCCCCTTTGCGCTGAAACGCAACGACCCTGTTTTGTATTTCATTCAACGCTTGAGGGATGAGGCGCACCGGTTCGCCATCGGCACCCATCGTGCGAAACGCGCCAAGGCCGTGGGTGCTACGCCTTTGGATGAAATCCCAGGGGTAGGGGCTGCGCGCAAGCGTGCTCTGTTGGCCCATTTCGGCAGCGCCAAAGCCGTCAGCCGGGCCAATCTGGCCGATCTGAAAGCGGTCGAAGGGATCTCGGCCGGGTTGGCGCAGAAGGTTTACGACTTCTTCCACGACAAGGGCTAGGCGCGCCGACCCCGCGACAGGATATAGAGGCCCGACGCGACGATCAGCGCGCTGCCGATCCACATGGTAGGGTCCAGGCTTTCACCGAACATGGCCACCCCCAACCCGATGCCGAACAACAGCCGGGTGTATCTGAACGGGGTCACGGCAGACACTTCACCCGTGCGCATGGCCTTCATCAGCGACGCATAAGCCATTACCCCCATCAGCACCGCCCCGGTCAGGTGCAGGCTTGTGTGCACGCTGAGTGAGACCATCGGCGCGCCTTCCCAAAACCGATAGGCCACGCCGGCCACGATGATGCTGAGGAAGCCGTAAAACCCCAGGACTTCGGTTCCAAGCGTGGCAGGGGCTGCACGGCTGGCCAGATCACGCCCGGCAAACCCCAGCATTCCCAGCACCGCCAATATCGACAACAGCGAAAAACTGTCTCCGGTGGGTTGCAGGATGACGACGACGCCGATCATGCCGACAAAGATGGCGCTCCAGCGCCGCCAACCCACTGTCTCGCCGAAGAACAGCGCCGCGCCTGCAACAACGACCAGAGGCGTGGCTTGCAGAATCACAGTGGCCGAAGACAACGGAGTCAGTGCGATGGCCAGAACATAGAACAACCGACCAAAGACCTCGAACAGCACCCGAATTTTCATCGGGCGGGACAGAACGTCAGGGTGCAGCAGCCGCTGCCCGCGCGCCATGGCCACCGCGGCAAATACCACGGACCCGCCCGCGCCGAAAAGAACCAGAACCTGCCAGATCGGCAGCGCGGCTGAGGCGGCTTTCAGCAACGCATCCTCCAGCGCAAAACCGGCCATCGCGGCGACCATCCAGAGGCTGCCGATCATGTTTGACCGTGTGTCGGTTTGAATATGCGCTGTCATCTGGTACTTTCCGGCTGGGCTTGCGCGGCAATCTGACCTTAAAGCCGGGAAAGGCCAAGAGGTACTGTTCTGAGACGTCAGGCCTGCGGCGCTTTGACCAAGCGATTGTGAGTGATGAAGTTTTTTGCCTGATTGGCTTTTCTGTTCCGGACCAGCAATATAGGGTCCAAGCCATGAAGTGGAATTTACCCAATCTCCTGACTGTGCTGCGCCTGCTGGCCGCGCCCGGACTGGCTGTAATGTTTCTGTATTTCACCCGTCCCTATGCGGACTGGTTTGCACTGATCCTGTTCCTGACAGCGGCGATTACCGATTGGTTTGATGGGTATCTGGCCCGCGCATGGAAGCAGGAGACCAAAATCGGAGCGATGCTGGATCCGATCGCCGACAAAGCCATGGTAGTGATCGCGCTTATGATCCTTGTGGGCTATTCGACCGAGCACTGGACACCGTGGCTTGTCCTTCCTGCAACCGTGATCCTGTTTCGCGAAGTTTTTGTCTCGGGCCTGCGGGAATACCTGGGCGATGTGGCCGGCACGCTCAAAGTCACCAAACTGGCGAAATGGAAGACCACGGCCCAGATGGTCGCCATCGCGGTTCTGTTTTCGCAGGGCATCTTTGAACACTATGCCGTGATGGCGAGTTTTGGCATGGATGCCGAGCTGGTCGAGCAGATCATTGCGGGGCAGGTCGAAGACGTGAACCACCTGCGCCTGAATGTCGATGGTATGTACTGGGCCGGTCAGGTCGGGCTGTGGCTGTTGTGGATCGCAGCAACGCTTACATTGATCACTGGCTATGATTATCTACGTAAAGCCATGCCTCATCTGAAGGAGAGCTAACCGATGGATGTTCTGTATTTCGCCTGGGTGCGCGAACGCATCGGCTTGCCAAAAGAAAAGGTCGAAACGCAAGCGGCCACGGTCAGCGACCTGGTGGCTGAACTGAGCGCTCGGGAAGATCGCTATGCCGCGGCGTTTGCCGATTTGTCCGCCCTTCGCGTCGCGTTGGATCAGGAACTGTCAGATTTCGATGCTTCGCTGGCAGGTGTTCGGGAAGTTGCGTTTTTCCCACCTATGACGGGCGGTTGACCGATGCGGATCGCGGTTCAGGAAGAGGCATTTGATCTGGGGGCCGAGGCCAATGCCTTTGCCGCCGGGGATGATGCCAACGGTGCCATCGTTACTTTCACCGGCGTTGTGCGTGACCTTGCAAGCGGTGATCTGGATGTGATGGAGATCGAGCACTATCCCGGTATGACCGAACGTGCCCTGACCAAGATCGCCCAAGAGGCGCAGGCGCGTTGGGCATTGGGCGATGTGCTGGTCATTCACCGTTTTGGACGTCTGGCACCGGGCGACAAGATCATGATGGTGGCCACGGCGGCGCCCCATCGCAAGGACGCGTTCGAGGCGGCCGAATATCTGATGGACTACCTGAAATCCCGCGCGCCGTTCTGGAAAAAGGAAATTACCCGTTCCGGCGCCGAATGGGTTGCGGCCAAAGATCAGGACGAAGACGCTCTGACCCGTTGGTAGCGTCGCGCGGCCATCGCGGTGGTTCTGGGACCCGAGCGAGTTCAATTCTCATCCTGACAGTGGTTCGCGAACCTGCACCAAATCCATGAAAATGGATCGATAGGATGGCGGCAAGCACCACGGATTGAATTACCAAGGCCTTGCGACACAGACAATTCATTCGGAAAAAGCCTGGCCCCGACCAGCGGTGCGTTTGCCCGGCAGATGATCGATAAACTCCGGATCGTTCACCATGCCGTGTCGCTTGGCCACCATCGCAGCTTGATATTCTGGATGGGAACCGAAGCTTTGATGCAATCGTCCTTCCGATTGGAAGGGGCGCAATTGGCACGTTATGGGAATTGCGCAGTGGATGATGTGTTTAGGCTGTCGGTTGGTCTGGAAGACCCCGAAGACCTGATTGCGGATTTGGCGCAGGTCCTTGAGCCGTCCGGGACAGCGGTCGCTCAGTCGGCGTTGTTGATCCGACCGCGCATTTCCTCGGCCTCTTGCCGCGCGGCGCGCAGACCGTCCATGGCTGCGGCCAGTTCTGCCTCTGTCTGGGTCAGCTGATTGGTCAGCTCGGCTTCGCGCTGCTGAAGGTAGGTTATGGCCTGATCGCGGGTTTCTTCCGCTTCGTGCAGTTCCTGGCTCATGCGATCCAGATCAGCGACGTCGCTTTGGCGGACGCGGGACAGGCGGTGTGCCAGCCAGTTGGCAAACCAACCCATGCAGAAGGCCGCAAACAGAATGACGGCAGTGGCGATGATGAATTCGGTTCTGTTCAACTTACTGGTCCTCTGCATCCGCATCAGGTGCGGTCGTTTCGGTCTGATCCGTTTCAGGCGCGTCAGCCTCGGCCTCAGCCTCAAGCGCTTCGAGACCTGTTTCCGAGGCCTCGACAGGCTCGGGGCGGATCAGCCGGAACTCGATCCGCCGGTTTTCCTCGCGGCCTTCTTCGGTGTCGTTGTCCGCGATGGGCTGTGTTTCACCGTACCCGACGGCAGTATAGCTGCTGGTGGGAATGCGCCGCCCGCGCAGCTCGTTCAGAATCGATTGCGCCCGTGCCTGGCTGAGCTGCTGGTTCATCTCTTCGCGGCCCTGGCTGTCCGTATGGCCCTGGATCTCCAGCCGGATCGGCCCGCAGTCGCGCAGGATGTCGGCGATCTGGTTCACCGTATCGCGCGAGTCGGATGCGATCGTTGCCGATCCGGGTTCGAACGCAATTTTGCTGACGGTCTGGATTTCGGCGATCTGCGCTTCGCAGACTTCAGGATCGGGCAGCGCGTCTTCGGGCTCTGGCGGCGGCTGATAAGTGATCGTCAGGGTGAATTCCTGCCCTTCGCCCAGCTTGTCCGACAACTGACCTGCGATCCGGGCCTTGGCATCTTCTTCATGGCTGAGGCCAGTCAGTTCGACCGAGCCTGGTGTTACGGTCAGGGCTCCGTTGTGAAGCTGGGCCAACGCCTCCAGGCCGGCCAGAACACGCACCGGCCAATCTGCCGGAAGCCTCGGCGCGATGCGGGTCGCGGTATAGACCTGATTCGAGCCGAAGGCCGCGCGGGCATAGCTGTCGACCATGTCCCGCAACGTTTCATCCCCCAGACGCCCTCGCAGTTGCACAAGCCCTTCGGGGCTGCGGGTCGCCGAGAACTCGATGGGCCCGGTCTGTTCGCTGGTTTCAGGTTCCGGCAGCACGGCATGCAGGGCAAAGACCTGAGGCAACGCTGTTTCAAGTTCACCTACAACCCGGTCAAACAAGGCTGGATCGGTGCCTTGTGACGCGACCAGGGTGATGTCCGCATCCGACATCGTGACCGAGCCTTTGCCGATTCTGGCCAGTGCCCGAATGCTCTTCTCGGCGGCTTCGGGCCAGCGTGGCGAGGGCTCGCCCAGACCGATGGTGCAGGAATATGGCCCCGACAAGCCGGCATCGCGCGCAGCGGTCACGATCCGGTCGCGCGCTTTTGCATCCTGTGCCGAACAGGCGTCAAATTGCCCACCGTCTTCGTTGATCAGAAAACGCAGCGTAAAGGGCGTAATGACGGGCCGGGGGGCCGAAATCGCCAGCCCGATCCGCAGGCTGGGCGGTGCGGCGCGGGTCAGATCTTGTTCGAGACGTTGTTTTTCCTGTTGGCTGTCCGCAATGGCGGTGATTTTGACCAAATCGGCGTTTGCGGAAATTTTGGCACGCGGCAGGCTGGCCAAAGCCTCGATGGCATAGGATATCGCTGCATCCCAACCGTCGGGCTTGGGGTAATCCGCCGTTTCCATCAGGTCCGAGACCGCGATGTTGCGGTCGAGATTGCTCAGCCGTCTGATCAGGTCGTCCCTGTCTTCACTGGCGGGGATCAGACCGATGATCGAGATACCGTGATCATTGCGCAGAATTTCTGCCGAAAAGCGTGGTGACGCCAGGGCAGAGGTCGCTTCGACCTCCATTTCGTCGATTACGCGGGACGCATCGACCTCGGTCCCGGCTGCGGTCAGCGCGTTGAACCGTGTCGCCTCATCCGGTGCAATCCCGGTCAGGACCACGCGCAAGCCGTCTGACTCGACCTCGGCCCAGTCGTGCCCTTTGAGGTCAAGCGCCCGGCGCACGGCGAATTCCGATGTCTCTTCGATCTTTGTGACGGCATAGCTGGCTGCCAAAAGCGACAGCCCGGCTGACACAAGAAAGATCAGGGAAACAACGATAAAATACGGCAGACGCATATTTGGGTTTGACACTCCTCAGGCGGTTGGGCCGATCTTTACAGGCCCCGTTCAGCAGGTGCAATCAGAGCAACAGGGCGACGCAGAGGAAGATCAGCGGAATCAAGCCAGTGTCGCGGTTGACCCTGAACAATTGCAACAGCCTGGCATTGTCTTCGATGTCCAGCGCGCGGAGTTGCCACATCATGTGCCAGCCCATTGCCCAAGGTCCACAGAGCGCAACACCCAATGCCAGCATCGAGGCATCCGGCACCCCTGCATCGACGATGGCCAGCCCCATCAGCGACACGGTCGCCACCAAAAAATACTTCAGCCACCGCGCTGTATCGGCTCCGAACAGACGAGCGGTTGATTTGATGCCGATCAGTTCGTCATCCTCGGCATCCTGATGCGCATAGATGGTATCGTAGAACAGGGTCCACGCGATTCCAGACAGGTACAGCGTCACCGCTGGCCATCCCACGGAACCGCTATGCGCCGCCCAGGCCAGAAGGGCGCCCCAGTTGAAAGCCAGCCCCAGGAACACCTGAGGCCACCACGTAAACCGTTTGGCAAACGGATAGATTGTCACGGGCAGCAGGGACAGTACGCCCATGGCGATTGCCGCCTGATTGAAGCTGAGAAGGATGCCAAGCGCCAGAATGCATTGCAGGACCATCCACGCCGCGGCCTGCCGGACACTGACCTGACCCGAAGGAATCGGGCGCGAGCGAGTGCGTTCGACTTGCCCGTCGAATTCCCGGTCCGTGATGTCATTCCAGGTGCAACCGGCGCCCCGCATCAGAAAGGCCCCGAATGCGCATCCCATGGCGATCCAAAGATCTTCCCAACGTGGCTGACCGTCGTTCAGGATCGCCAGCGCCAGCCCCCACCAACAGGGAATCAGCAGCAGCCATGTCCCGATGGGCCGGTCCGCGCGGCTGAGGCGCAGATAGGGGCGGGCAAAGGCCGGGGCACGGGTGTCGACCCAGTTGCCACTGACGGCATCAGCGACTTGACCATCTGGTGTTGGGGCATTGCCTTGCATATGTAGGGTCTCATGAGTGCGAAGATCAGACTGTATGTAGAGCAGCCCTTGGGTCAGGGGCAATCGGTTCCTTTGACGCGCGACCAGGCGCACTATCTGTTTGGTGTCATGCGCCTTGCGGTCAAAGGGCAGGTCGCCCTGTTCAACGGACAGGACGGAGAGTGGTTGGCCGAAGTCTCGGAGGCGGGAAAACGCGGCGGGACGCTGACCTGCCTTAAGCAGACGAAACCGTTGCAGTTGCCGCCCGATCTGTGGTTCCTGTTTGCACCGATCAAAAAGGCCCGCACCGATTTCATCGTGGAAAAAGCCGCCGAAATGGGCGCGGCGCGTATCATGCCGGTGCAGACCGAGTTCACCAATTCCGAACGCATCCGACAAGATCGGTTGCAGGCCCATGCCGTCGAGGCGGCCGAACAGTGCGGCGGAACCTTCGTGCCCGAGGTTGCCGATTTGCAGCGGTTGGATCGGCTGCTGGATGCATGGCCCGAAGATCGACAACTGATGTTCTGCAACGAAGCCGAGGTTGGATCGGCCCTGCGACTGGCCGCCAATGAAAAAGGACGGCCCTGGGCGATTCTCATCGGTCCCGAAGGAGGGTTTTCCGACAAGGAACGCGCGCGTCTGACGGGGTTGCCCTATGCGCATGTTGTCAGCCTTGGCCCGCGTATCCTGCGGGCCGACACGGCGGCAGTCGCTGCGCTGACCATGTGGCAGCAGGCGCTGGGGGATTGGGCGTGATCCGAGAGGCCTCGCCGTCTGATGCCCCGGCCATTGAGGCGTTTTTGGCCAAACATCCCGATACTTCCATGTTTCTGCGCAGCAACCTGTTGGCGCACGGGATTGGATTTGGAGACGATGACCACTCCACCCGGTTCTTCATTTGGGGGAAGGATCGCATCCAAGGCGTATTCGGCCTGACCAAAAAGGGTTACCTGATGGCGCAACTGCCCGATTGCTCGCCAGAGGCCGCTCAGGCCTTTGCGGGCCGGATCGCAGGTCAGACCGTACTGGGCATGACAGGGGCTGCACAACAGGTTGAGATGATATTGGACGCGCTAGGGCTTGGACAGGCCTGTTACCGCCTGCATCATGATGAACCCCTGTACCGCCTGGATCTGGGCAAAATCCCAGAGGCACCGATTCCATTTCGTGCCCTGTCCGAGGCAGACCGCCCGTTACTGACGCGTTGGTTTGCGGATTACTTCGAGGATACCGACCAGGCCAAAGGGCAAGAGGCGCATGATATGGCCTCCGAACGGATCACCACCGATATTCAATCAGGCAGGGCGATTGTCATGCTGGAAGACGACGCCCCCGTAGCCATGGCCGCCATCAATGCATCAGTCCGGGATCAGGTTCAGGTCGGCGGTGTATTTGTGCCGCGCGAGAACAGAAACCGTGGGCTCGGGCGCAAGGTCACAACAGCTGTGCTGCAAAAGGCGAGGACCGAGGGCGCGAACACGGCCATCCTGTTCGCCAACAATCCACCTGCCGCGCGAGCCTATGAGGCGATGGGGTTTCAGCAGATCGGCTGGTATCGGATCGCCCTGTTGCAAACACCACAAAAGGTGCTGTCATGAGTTTCATCCGACCCGAGGCCAAACTGGCCCTGTGGCGCTGGCGCGAAGTGTTGGTTGCCGGGTTTGTCCTGATCCTCGGTCTCAGCTGGATCAACGGGCCCGGTGGTCTGCTGGGGTGGATCGGTTGGCTGCTTGTCGCTGTCGCAATCGCCCTGGCGGTGATCGGGGTGCAGCGCGCGCGGTTCAGGACCGGCTCCGGCGGACAGGGTGTCGTGACCGTCGATGAAGGTCAGATCACCTATTTCGGCCCACTGGATGGCGGTGTCATCGCCACGCGCGAGATCGAGCGGCTGGCGCTCGATCCGACCTCGACGCCGGCGCATTGGGTGTTGGAACAACCGGGTCAGGCCGTGCTTCACATTCCTGTGAATGCGGAAGGGGCCGAGGCGCTGTTCGATGTCTTCTCGGCGCTTCCGGGCCTGAAAACCGAGCATATGCTGGCCGAACTGAACAGTGGATCGGCCCATCCGGTAGTAATTTGGGAGCGTACGCCCTCGCGCCCTGCACACCTTCGGCTGCATTGACACCGGCGCGGTTTGCCCCCACGACTGGCCAAAAGAAAGACACATCAGGATCGGAGCACGGTTCATGTCCATCCCTCAGTCCGGCGGCGGTCCGATCGAACGCCACGAGCAATTGGCCGAATATCTGGAGTCGGGCTGCAAGCCCAAGGCAGACTGGCGCATCGGCACCGAGCATGAGAAATTCGGCTACTGCAAGGACACGCTGAAACCGTTGCCCTTCGAGGGCACCCGTTCGATTGTGGCCGTGCTGGAAGGTTTGCGGGATCGGCACGGTTGGGCCGAAGTCCGCGAAGCGGGTCATCTGATTGGTCTGGAAAAGGACGGCGCCAATGTCAGCCTGGAGCCGGGCGGCGCGCTGGAGCTGTCGGGTGCTCCGCTCGAGACCATCCACGAAACCTGCGATGAGGTGAACACCCACCTGCGTGAGGTGAAAGACATCGCAGATGAGATCGGCGTGGGTTTCATCGGTCTGGGCGCGGCACCGACCTGGACACACGAGGAAATGCCGTTGATGCCCAAGGGGCGTTACCGGCTGATGAACGACTATATGGAAAAGGTCGGCACCATGGGCCGCGCCATGATGCGGCGGACCTGCACGGTTCAGGTCAACATTGATTTCGGGTCCGAGGCCGACATGGTGCAGAAACTGCGCGTGGCGCTGGCCTTGCAGCCGGTGGCAACGGCGTTGTTTGCGAACTCGCCCTTTTTCGAAGGCAAGGTAAATGGCCAGAAAAGCTGGCGCAGTTACATCTGGCGGCATCTGGACGATGCGCGTACGGGCATGCTGCCTTTCGTGTTCGAAGACGGATTTGGGTTCGAACGTTACGTGCAATACGCGCTCGATGTTCCGATGTATTTCGTCTATCGCGACGGCCAGTACATCAATGCGCTGGGCATGTCTTTCCGCGACTTCCTGAAAGGCGAACTGCCCGCGCTGCCGGGGGAAACACCCACGCTCAGCGATTGGGCCGATCACCTGACCACCGCCTTTCCCGAAGCACGGATCAAGAAATTCATGGAAATGCGCGGGGCCGATGGTGGACCATGGCGGCGCCTGTGTGCCTTGCCCGCCTTCTGGGTTGGCCTGACTTACGATCAGACGGCCCTGGACGCGGCCTGGGATCTGGTCAAAGGCTGGGACACCGAGACCCGCGAGGCGCTGCGTGTCGCGGCGGCCAAGGACGGGCTTCAGGCACAGGTCGGCAACATCAACATGCACGATCTGGCGCGTGAGGTTGTTGCGATCTCCGAGTCAGGCCTGAAAGCCCGCGCCTATCCCGGGGCCGGTGGACTGGTGCCGGACGAGACCCATTTCCTCAACGCGCTCAAGGACAGCATCCAAAGCGGGAAAGTGCCTGCGGATGAGTTGCTGGAACACTACAACGGCGACTGGAACGGTGATCTGACCCGGATTTTCCCCGAATACAGCTATTGATCCGCCCGGTCCCGCTTGCATTCGCGGGGCTGGCCCGATAGCAGGTTGGCGACCAAATTCAGAGGGCGTCATGGACGATCTTAAGGCAAAATATCTGGGCCAAATCGCCGAGGCAGGCGACGAGAACGCGCTTGAGGCGATCCGCGTCGCCGCCGTGGGCAAAAAAGGCGAAGTCGCGCTGAAGATGCGCGAGTTGGGTAAAATGACGCCCGAGGAACGCCAGGTGGCAGGCCCCGCGCTGAATGCCCTGAAGGATGAGATCAACTCGGCCCTGTCCGCCAAAAAGGCCGCTTTGGCCGATGCCGCGCTGGATGAGCGTCTGCGCACCGAATGGCTGGATGTCACCCTGCCGACACGCCCGCGCCGTCAGGGCTCGATCCACCCGGTCAGCCAGGCGACCGAGGAACTGACCGCGATCTTTGCCGAACTGGGATTCTCGGTGGCCGAAGGGCCGCGGATCGAAGACGATTGGTACAATTTTGACGCGCTGAACATCCCCGGACACCACCCCGCGCGGGCCGAGATGGACACGTTCTACATGCACCGCGCCGAGGGCGACAATCGCCCGCCGCATGTTCTGCGCACCCATACGTCTCCGGTCCAGATCCGCTCGATGGAGAAACAGGGCGCGCCGATCCGCGTCATCTGTCCGGGCGGTGTGTATCGCGCCGACTATGACCAGACGCACACGCCGATGTTCCATCAGGTCGAAGGGCTGGCCATCGACAAGGACATCTCGATGGCGAACCTGAAATGGGTTCTGGAAGAATTCGTGAAGGCGTTCTTTGAGGTCGACGATGTCGAGCTGCGCTTCCGCGCCTCGCACTTCCCGTTCACCGAGCCGTCGGCCGAGGTCGATATCCGCTGTTCGTGGGATAACGGTCAGCTGAAGATCGGCGAGGGCGACGACTGGATGGAGATTTTGGGCTCGGGCATGGTCCACCCCAAGGTGATCGCCGCCGGAGGGATTGATCCGGATGTCTATCAGGGCTTTGCGTTCGGGATTGGGATCGACCGTCTGGCGATGCTGAAATATGGCATTCCGGATTTGCGGGCGTTCTTTGATTCTGATCTGCGCTGGCTGCGTCACTATGGGTTTGCGGCGTTGGATATGCCGAACCTGCATGGTGGTTTGAGTCGGTGAGTGAATGGGCGATCCCGTTCGCAACCGGGGTAGTTGCCGGACTGGTTGGCGCTTGGGGTGCGTACTTCTTTGCTCTTAGACGTGACAAAGAAGAACGCAGGCGTGAACGCATTGTTACTCATCTGATTGAAGCCTATCGCAATCTTGAGGATGCGGCTGGTAGAAACCCTTTGCCGGAGGAAAAGAAACGGCGAGTGGAGTCTTCACTAGGTGCCATTTTCTTGTTTGGCTCGAAAGACGCCGCTGAAGAAGCTAAGCGCCTCACCAAAGAAATCGCGCTGGGCACCGGTAGCATGTTGCCGCTTCTAATGATCCTTCGGCGAGACTTGCGAAGTGAATTGGGATTGGAGCGGCACGAAGTCGAGCCAAATTTTCTTCGGTTTGATTCTGAGAACTAGTATGCGCGTCGCAAAGGCCGATAGGTCTCGGCGCCATCGGTCGTTTATTGAGGTGCCATTGGTTCGAGCCCAATGGACGACACCGCCCGCACGGGCTGGCGATTTGTCTCCGTTAGCCCTCCGTTTGAACGGCACACGGATTTGGCTAGCATAAATTGCCCACCACTCCCCGAAGATCGCCATCCCGCGGTCTGGCAATGGCGCGGCTTGTGATCTAGCCTGACAGACGGGCGACAGCGCGGCTTGTTACATGTTCCCACGGGGTTGTGACGTGACATGGGCCTCAGGCTGGGTAGGGTCAGCCGAATGACATATCGACTGCTCTGCCTGTTTCTGCTGATCGCCACCCAAGCTGCCGCCGTGGATACCTGCCATGGCGATATTGCGTGTAAGATTGGTGACCGTTCCTATCATGTGCGGGAACCCGAGGGCTGGGACGGGCAAAGCCCTCTGCCGGTATTGCTGCATTTCCACGGCTGGGCGCGGCAGGGGACCGTGGTGGTGAACCATGAACGCATAGCCGGGGCCACGAAACTGCGCGGCGTGTTGTTGGTGGCCCCGAACGGGCTGGGCAAAAGCTGGGATTTTTGGTCTGCGGATACGCGGGATGTGCCCTTTGCCGACGCGGTGCTGGAGGAAGTCGCCAAGCGCTATCCGATTGACCCCGAACGCATCTATGTTTCGGGCTATTCCTATGGCGGTGCGATGGCGTGGCGCTATGTCTGCCAGTCGGGCAATGACATCTCCGCCTTGCTGGCCGTTGCGGGCAGCATCCGCCAGACCGAAGATTGCCCCGAAGCCCCGCGCGAGGTGCGCCATGTGCACGGGCTGGACGACACGGTGATGGATTTCCCCTTTGGGCCGGGCGGCGACAAGACCTATCCGGTGGCGCTGTGGCGCGAGAAATACAACTGCAACGGTGCAACCCCGCGAGGGGATTGGAGCGTGAAGCCCTTTCTGACGCTCAGCCGTGTGGAATGGACCGATTGTGTGCAGGGGCAGGTGGTGCTGGACACCCATCCGGGTGGGCATTTCATCCCCCATGGCTGGATCGGGCGGCAACTGGACGAGCTTTTGGGCCGCACCCCCACCTATCCGTGACCCGCAGCGCTTGCACCTTGGCGCATTCTTTGTCATTGCCTGTGCCGACTGGATGTTTGCCAAAAAAGGCCCCGAGCAATGAAATTCACTTTGTCCTGGCTGAAAGACCACCTCGATACCGATGCGTCGGTTGATGAGATCACTGAGGCGTTGACCGACCTTGGCCTTGAGGTCGAAGAGGTCATCAACCCGGCTGACAAGCTCAAGGACTTTACGCTGGGCTATGTGAAACACGCGGAAAAACACCCCGACGCCGACAAGCTGCGCGT
Source organism: Ruegeria sp. YTSA144 (assembly GCF_059610125.1). Lineage (NCBI taxonomy): Bacteria > Pseudomonadati > Pseudomonadota > Alphaproteobacteria > Rhodobacterales > Roseobacteraceae > Ruegeria > Ruegeria sp. YTSA144. The sequence goes on along the minus strand of NZ_JBXWNA010000008.1, from coordinate 73,132 downwards.
CTGCAAGGTGGACACGGATGAAGGCGAATTGCAGATCATCTGCGGCGCGCCCAACGCCCGCGAAGGCATTACCGTCGTCGTCTGCAAGCCGGGCATGTATATCCCCGGTCTGGACCTGACGATCAGCGTCGGCAAGATCCGCGGTGTCGAAAGCTTTGGCATGATGGCGTCCGAGCGCGAGCTGGAGTTGTCGGACGAACATGACGGCATCATCGAGTTGCCCTCGGGCGAGGTCGGTGACAGATTCGTTGATTGGCTTGCCGAGAATGACCCCGCCAAGATCGATCCGGTGATCGAGATCGCGATCACTCCGAACCGGCCCGATGCGCTGGGCGTGGAAGGCATCGCGCGTGATCTGGCGGCGCGTGGGATCGGCACTCTGAAACAGCGCGACTACGTGCCGGTGCCAGGCGATTTCGAAAGCCCGATCAAAGTATCGATTGACGAGGATACGCTGGATGGTTGCCCGCATTTCACGGGCCGCCTTATCAAGGGCGTCAAGAACGGCCCCAGCCCGCAGTGGTTGCAGGATCAGTTGAAGGCGATCGGGCTGCGTCCGATTTCGGCGCTGGTGGATATCACCAACTACATGACCTTTGACCATAACCGCCCGCTGCATGTGTTTGACGCGGACAAGGTGCAGGGCAACCTTCGCGTTCATCGCGCCAAAGGCGGTGAAACCCTGGTGGCGCTGGACGAAAAGGAATACACGCTTCAGCCCGGCATGATGGTTATTTCCGATGACAAAGGGCCGGAATCCATCGCAGGCATCATGGGCGGTCAGGAAACCGGCTGCACCGAGGACACTGTGAATGTGTTCCTGGAGAGCGCGTTCTGGGATCATGTGCAGATCGCGCTGACGGGTCGGGCGCTGAAGATCAATTCGGACGCGCGGTATCGGTTCGAACGCGGCGTGGACCCTGAATACACGCTGGAAGGGCTTGAGCACGCAACCCAGTTGATTCTGGACATCTGCGGCGGTGAAGCGTCCAAAGTGGTCGAGGCGGGCAAAGCGCCGAACCACGCGCGCGCGTACAAGTTGGATGCCGAACGGGTGCAGTCTCTGGTCGGGATGGACATTCCCGAAAGCGAACAGCGTCAGACGCTGACCCGGCTGGGTTTCCGTCTGGAGGGCGAGATGGCCCACGTGCCCAGCTGGCGCCCCGATATCATGGGTGAGGCCGATCTGGTGGAAGAGGTCGCACGAATCGCCTCGTTGACCAAATTGCAGGGCAAGCCCTTGCCGCGTGTCACCGATGGTATTCCCAAGCCGGTGATGACACCGATGCAACGCCGCCAGTCCATGGCGCGCCGCACCTGCGCCGCGCTGGGTTACAACGAATGCGTCAGCTATACGTTCATCGATCAGGCTTCGGCTGCTTTGTTCGGTGGAGGTGACGATGCGACCATGCTGGAAAATCCGATCTCGTCCGAGATGAGCCACATGCGCCCCGATCTGCTGCCCGGATTGTTGCAGGCCGCGGCCCGCAATCAGGCACGCGGATACGCCGATGTCGCCCTGTTCGAAGTCGGCCCCGTTTTCCATGATGGCGAACCCGGCGACCAGAAAACCCAGATCGCCGGCCTGCTGGTTGGCCGCAACGGCCCCAAGGATGTGCACGGGGCCTCGCGCCCGGTGGATGTCTTTGATGCCAAGGCGGATGCCGAGGCCGTTCTTGCGGCGATCGGAGCACCGGCCAAGGCACAGATTCTGCGCGACGGCGATGCCTGGTGGCATCCGGGTCGTCACGGCAAGATCTGCCTGGGGCCGAAAAAGGTGCTGGGTGTCTTTGGTGAGCTGCACCCGCGCGTGTTGCAGGCGATGGATATCAAGGGTCCGGCAATGGCCTTTACGATCTGGCCGGACGAGGTTCCCTTGCCCCGCAAGTCCGGTGCCACACGTGCCGCATTGGAATTGCGTGATTTGCAAGCGGTCGAACGGGATTTTGCCTTTGTCGTTGATGAAAACGTCGAGGCGCTGACATTGGTGAATGCGGCGGCAGGCGCCGACAAGGCGCTGATCGAAGATGTGCGTGTCTTTGACGAATTCATCGGCGGCAGCCTGGGTGAAGGTAAAAAATCGCTGGCCATCACGGTACGTTTGCAGCCCACGGACCAGACGCTGAAGGAAAAGGACATCGAAGCGGTGGCCGAAAAGATTATCGCCAAAGTCTCCAAGGCGACCGGCGGTGTTCTGCGGGGCTGATGCAGGGCCGCCTCCGGCGGGAGTATTTCAGAAAAGATGAAGGGGCGGTGGCGCCCTTTTGCGTGTTTACGGAGGACGAAAGATGCTGAATGTGTACCTCTCTGGCGAAATCCATACCGATTGGCGCGAACAGATCATCGACGGCGCACAGGGGTTGGATATCACCTTCAACGGCCCGGTGACGGACCACGCGGCAAGCGACGATTGCGGCGTTGCCATTCTTGGGGAAGAGCCGAACAAATACTGGCATGACCACAAGGGTGCGATGGTCAACGCGATCCGGACCCGCAAGGGCATTTCGGATGCTGACGTGGTGGTTGTCCGGTTTGGCGACAAGTACAAACAGTGGAACGCGGCTTTTGATGCGGGTTATGCCGCAGCGCTGGGCAAATCCATCATCGTGCTGCACGGTCCCGACCATCAGCACGCGTTGAAAGAAGTTGATGCAGCCGCGTTGGCCGTGGCGGAAAAGCCCGCGCAGGTGGTCGAAATCCTGCGGTATGTGCTGACGGGCGCACTGCCGGGCTGAGCTTTGCGAAGAGGGTGCCAGCTTTGGCACCCTTCCTATCGCGAAACCGTTTAAGCGCGTGCGGGTATGGTCTTGCCGCGCTGCACCGCCGGGCGCTGCATGAAACGGTCGACATAGGCGACGACATTGGCGTAGTCGTCCCAGCCGACAACCTCTTTCGCGCCATAGAAGTCCAAAGCATTCAGCCAGGGGGCAAGAGCGATATCGGCGATGGAGTAATCGCCTGCGATCCAGTCCTGCCCGTCCAGTTGCATGTTGACCACGTTCAGAAGGCGTTTGGCCTCGTTGATATAGCGTTCGCGCGGTCGGGGGTCTTCGATTTCGCTGCCTGCGAATTTGTAGAAAAAGCCAAGCTGACCAAACATTGGTCCCACGCCCCCCATCTGGAACATCAGCCATTGCGTAATGCGATGCTTGTCTGCTGCGCTTTGTCCCAGCAACTTGCCTGATTTCTCGGCCAGATACAGCAGGATCGCGCCGCTTTCGAACAGGGTCAGCGGCTTACCGTCCGGCCCGTTGGGATCGATGATGGCGGGGATTTTGTTGTTTGGGTTCAGCGACAGAAACGCGGGGCTTTTGACATCCGCATCCGATAGCGTCACCAGATGGGGCTCATAGGGCAGGCCGGTTTCCTCCAGCATGATCGACGCCTTTACGCCGTTTGGAGTCGGATAGGAATACAGTTGAATCCTGTCCGGGGATTGCGCGGGCCAACGCGCCATGATCGGATGAGGGTTGTTGTCCAGCATTGGGGGCTCCTGTTTGGGTGTCTGTGTAAAAGCTAGGGGCCACGCCTGATTAAATTAAGCCCTTTGCAATGTGCATTTCCGGTCAGGCCGTGTTTTCTGGCGAACAGAGGGGAATTCCAGTGAAACTGGCACCTAGACCGGAAATCAAACTTGGCTCACAATCTGGTGACCCCCGCGAAAACCTCGCGGGTTTCTTGCTGTTGAAAGGAGATGGGCGTGGATGAGGTCGTAACACAGGTGGGAGCATATGCCCCGCTGATCATGAGTGCCGTCAAGGCGCTTGTCGTTCTGATCCTGGGCTGGATCGTAGCTGGTGCAATCGGCGGCATGGTTCGCCGCCGGATCAATTCGACGCCGCATATTGATCCGACGCTTGGGAACTTTTCGGCAAGCCTGGTCAAATGGGCCATTCTCGCCATGGTTCTGGTTGCCGTTCTGGGTATCTTCGGAATTGAAGCCACCAGCATCGTCGCCATTCTGGGTGCCGCATCGCTGGCCATCGGTCTGGCGCTTCAAGGCACGCTCAGCGATCTGGCGGCCGGTGTGATGCTGGTTGTCTTCCGGCCCTACAAGTTGGGTCAGTTTGTTGATATCGGCGGCACGTCGGGCACCGTAAAGGACCTGAACCTGTTCACGACCGAGCTGGTGACGCCTGATAATGTGCAGATCATCGTTCCGAACGGTCAGTCATGGGGTTCGATCATCACGAACTACTCTGCCCATGACACGCGCCGTGTCGATCTGGTGTTCGGAATCGACTATGGGGACAGCGCGGACAAAGCCATGCAGATCATTCTGGATGTGGCCAAAGCGGACAGTCGCATTCACAGCGACCCGGAACCATGGGTTCGGGTTACGAACCTGGGTGACAGTTCGGTGGATCTGACGGCACGGCTGTGGTGCTCGGCACCAGACTATTGGGATGTCAAATTCGAGCTGACGAAAACGATCAAGGAAGCCTTTGACGACAAAGGTATTTCGATCCCTTATCCCCATTCGGTGGAGATCCAGAAACAGGGGTGACGGCTCCCGCCCGTCGATCGGGCATTCGAAAATGCCCTCCTCCCGTTGGGCCGGGCACCGCGCAAGGGCGCGGTGCCCTTTTCTTTGTTCAAACCGTCGCCTCGAGTCCGACCGCGCCACGCCTGCGGCGTGGCGCTATGCCCAACGCTGGAAATCGCTTTTCAAAAGCGATTTCAGGGGCGGGAGTGTTCACGACTTGACGATCACGTTGGGTGAAACAACGTCGATACCAAGGGCCTTGCCGACCGCATAGTAGGTCAGCTTGCCAGCGTGGACGTTCAGGCCTTCCAGCAGATGCGGATCGTCCTGACACGCCTGTTTCCAGCCTTTATCCGCCAGAGACAGCATGAACGGCATCGTGGCGTTGCCCAGGGCGATGGTCGAGGTGCGCGCAACGGCGCCCGGCATGTTGGCAACGCAGTAGTGCATGATGCCATCGACATCGTAGATCGGATCGGCATGGGTGGTGGCTTTTGACGTCTCGAAGCACCCACCCTGGTCGATGGCAACATCGACAAGTACGGCACCGGGTTTCATCGTCGACAACTGAGCTCGCGAGACAAGTTTCGGAGCCGCAGCGCCGGGGATCAGAACGGCACCGATGACCATATCTGCATCCTGGATCAGCTCGGCCGTGGCGCCTGCGGTCGAATACTGGTTCTTGAAGGTTCCGCCAAAGACGTCATCCAGATAGCGCAGCCGCGGCAAGGAGCGGTCCAGAACGGTGACATCCGCGCCCATTCCGGCAGCGATCTTTGCCGCATGAGTTCCTACGACGCCGCCGCCGATAACGACCACTTTGGCAGGGCCGACACCGGGTACGCCACCCATCAGAACGCCGCGCCCGCCATTGGCCTTTTGCAGTGTCCACGACCCGACCTGAGGGGCCAGGCGACCGGCGACTTCGGACATCGGTGCCAGCAGAGGCAGGCCGCCGTTCGCGTCGGTTACGGTCTCATAGGCGATGGCAGTACAACCTGATTCCAGCAGGTCATGCGTCTGATCCGGGTCCGGAGCCAGGTGCAGATAAGTGAACAGCAGCTGCCCTTCGCGCAGCATCTTGCGTTCCACGGCCTGGGGTTCCTTGACCTTCACGATCATGTCGGCGGTGGCAAATACTTCTTCCGCAGTGTCGATGATATGCGCGCCTGCCGCGACATAGGCGTCATTGTCGAAACCTGCGCCGATGCCTGCACCGGATTCGATAAGGACTTCGTGACCACGTGCAACAGCTTCCTGAGCAGCATTGGGCGTCATCCCGACGCGGAATTCCTGGGGTTTGATTTCCTTGGGGCAACCGATTTTCATGGGGGTCTCCGTTCCTAAACTGCTTAAATTATGTGCATTTCGCAGCGCAATTTCTGTGAAAGAAAACGTGTCGATACGCTTTTCTTTGGAAGAATTTCGCGTAACATGTCGAAATCTTGCATAGGACTTGCATAAATGAGCTTGGATGCGACTGATCGAAAGATTCTTGCGGCACTTCAGAAAAACGGCAGGATGTCGAATTCGGAATTGTCTGAACAGGTCAACCTGTCTCCGTCCGCTTGCCACCGGCGTGTTCAGCGGCTGGAGGTTGAAGGCTACATTCGCAACTACGTGGCTTTGCTGGATGCGCGGAAGATGAACGTGCCGACAACGGTCTTTGTCGAGATCACGCTACAGGGTCAGGCCGAAGAGGTTCTGGATGCGTTTGAAAAAGCGGTGGCCCGGATACCGGATGTGCTGGAATGCCATCTGATGGCCGGTACGGCGGATTACATTCTGAAAGTCGTGGCGGAAAACACCGAAGATTTCGCCCGCATCCATCGCCAATACCTGTCGCGCTTGCCCGGGGTGGCGCAAATGCAAAGCTCGTTTGCCCTGCGTACCGTGTTCAAGACCACTGCCTTGCCCGTCTGATTGTCATAAAGGTCCGGGATAGGTGAACAGAAAAAGGTGGGTCAGGTTGAAGCCGAAATGCATCATCACAGGTACCCACAGGCGCCTGGTTGCATAGTATCCCAATCCGCAGGCCAGCCCGAGAATGGAAGCAAAACCCACGAGCGCCGGACCTCCGACGAAATTGGCCAGTCCGAACAGCAGGCCGGCAGCGATCACCCCGGGTGACATCAATCCTGTCACCGAGGCAATGCTGATGAACAAAACCAGCAACGACAAGCCGATGCCTGTCCGCCGGGACAGCGCCATCAATTGCGCTGATATCAGAACAAGCCAGGGCCAGATCGCGAGCAACGCGGAAAGAAGGAATGTCACAATCGTCTCATCTGTTTCACGCACCCCGTGATGCCGCACCAAAACGAGGCAATGCAAGCAGCCATGGTGAAGCGCAATGCATTGCGTCAATTCAGACGCTTGTATCCCGCGGGCCAGATGTACAAATTCAGGGGAAAGACCGTATACCCGCGCTGGACCTGATTTGCAGGCGTGACAACAGCCGCAGGACTCGTGACCCTCGCATCAATTTATCTGATGACATCAGGTGGTTACACGGGCCCGATATGGTCCGAACCCGAAGACCGAGAAGGAGCTGACCTTGGACAACGAAAAAACTGGCGCCCCCAAAGACTGGCTGGAAGCCGAGCTGGAGGACACGCTGGACGAAGATTTCGAGATAGAATTCAGTGAGCCGATGCTGTCGATGGAAGTCCGGAAAATCTATCGGGAACAGCATCCGGACATGTTGGATCGCAAGGTTTACTTCCGCAACCTGCTGCGCCTGCAAGCTGAACTGATCAAGGTTCAGGACTGGGTACAGCATACCGGGGCCAAGGTCTGTATCCTGTTTGAAGGCCGTGACAGTGCCGGTAAAGGGGGCGTGATCAAGCGGATCACCCAGCGTCTGAACCCGCGCGTGGCGCGCGTGGTCGCGTTGCCGGCACCCAGCCGCCGCGAGCAAAGCCAGTGGTATTTCCAGCGCTATGTACCGCATCTGCCGGCGGCGGGAGAAATCGTTCTGTTCGACCGCTCGTGGTACAACCGGGCGGGGGTCGAGCGGGTGATGGGTTTTGCGTCCGAGGACCAGGTTGAACAGTTCTTTCAGGACGTCCCCGAATTCGAACGGATGCTGGTGCGGTCAGGGATCATTCTGCTGAAATACTGGTTCTCGATCACGGACGAGGAACAGCAGTTGCGATTCCTCATGCGTATTCACGATCCGATGAAACAATGGAAGCTGTCGCCGATGGATCTGGAATCCCGCATCCGCTGGGAATCCTACACAAAGGCCAAAGAGGATATGCTTTTCCGAACCAATATTCCCGAGGCCCCGTGGTACATCGTCGAAGGCAATGACAAGAAACGCGAAAGGCTGAACTGCATCGAGCATCTTTTGACAAAAATCCCGTACGAGGACGTGCCTCAGGAAAAGGTCAATCTGCCCGACCGCAAGTACAACCCGGAATACGAACGCCGCGTTTTGCCGGATGAGCTTTACGTACCAAAGATCTATTGAAGCAAAATCAGGCTCTGAGCCGGAATATGCGAGGCCGACACGGCCGGCCTCGCACAGGGTCAACTGATCAGGCTGCATCCATCATGCAGTCAAAGTGGAAGAAGTTGACCATTGTGATGTCACAGTCATCGACGTCGGCGGTTTCGGTGCCCGCAGGCTCGGATTCCGTTTCCGGCGTGGCGTCGGCGGTCGGCATCATGTCGATATCATTGGTGTCTGCCACGTCCGTGTCGCCGTTCACATCGTCACCCCAGTTGAACTCGTCAAACTGCGCTTGCAGGTTTTCGAGGAAACTGGCGATTTCATCCAGGAAAGCCTGAACGTCAAAGCAGAATGCTTCGGGCTCACCGCCATCAACCACTTCGGTGTCCGGCGTTTCGGGTTCCGGCTCTTCGGTTTCGGTGACGTCGGTATCTGGTGCATCGGGTGTTGGTTCTTCGGTTCCGGGCATTTCGGGTTCCGGTTCCTCGGTCTCGGTGACGTCAGTATCCGGCGTTTCGGGCTCCGGCTCTTCGGGCTCCGGCTCTTCGGTCTCGGTGACGTCGGTGTCTGGTGTCTCGGGTATAGGCGCTTCGGTTCCGGGAGTCTCAGTTCCTGGCTCTTCGGTTTCGGTGACGTCAGTATCGGGTGTTTCGACTTCCGGCTCTTCTGGTACGGCAACTTCGTCCGGCGTGGTTGGCGGAACGGGCGGTGTGTTCGTATTGCCGTTGTCCAGCATGACTGCCGCGTCGGTTGCGGCAAAGTTCTGGGTGACCATCACCGCATCAAAGCCCTGCATGTCACCGGTTTCGACGCCGATCCCGATATATTTGAAATCCGGATTCAGGATATTGGCGCGGTGGCCCGGGCTGTTCATCAGGTTCTGGTGCAACTGCGCCACGTCATCGCTGATGCCGGGCTGCCCGCGTTCGGACTGCCATGCGATGTTTTCGCCGGTCCGCCAGTTTCCCTCAAGATCGAATCCGGCGTCTTGCATCCGCTGGGTTGCACTGGAACCGCCCGAACCGGTGTGACTGAACGTGTCTGTGTCCAGCATCCAGGTGCTGTGATCTTCGGATGAATCGTTCAGCTGCGTCTCAAGTTGCAGCGGGTTGAGCCCGCGGGATGTGCGTTCCTGGTTTATCAGCCCCAGCATCTCGCGTTCGAATGTACTTGCAGTCGACATTTTTGCCTCCGTTTGTGTTTGTGTCCTTCCGGACGGGCTCACTTAGAGGTGGGGGTGTCGACGGTGGTAGGGGGCGGTTCACTTCAGGCGAGTTTTGGCAACCCGATGCTACCGATGCGGGATTCGCTGCGCTGCAAAATGCCGGGCAAAATGTTGCTGGTGAGGAAATGGCGGCTTGTCGCACAGCCGGTACCACGAGTCGGCGGATTGAAACCGATCCCCGAAACGACAAACCCCCGGGCGATGCCTCGGGGGTCGTCAAATAGTGTCATCCAAAGCTGGACGAGGAAAGTCTTAGAGCAGACCTTCGCGCTGTGCTTTCTTGCGTGCCAGTTTACGGGCACGACGGATCGCTTCAGCCTTCTCGCGCGCTTTTTTCTCGGACGGTTTCTCGAAATGTTGCTTCAGCTTCATTTCACGGAACACGCCTTCGCGCTGCAGCTTTTTCTTCAGGGCACGAAGCGCCTGATCGACGTTGTTGTCGCGAACACTAACCTGCATGTGGTTGTCACCACCTTTCTAGATAGAGTTGCAAGGAAATTGCAGGAGTTGGCCGTATAGCAAAGCCGCTCTAACTTGTCTAGTACTGGGGCCGACAACCGGAGAACCGCCATGACGACCACATATGAAGATGCAAAACAGCAGCTTTTGGATGCAATGCTGATCCATGTTCCCTTCGATGGGTGGTCGGAATCCAGTTTTCGCGCCTCCATTTCCGATTGTGGTCTGGATGACGGCCTGGCGCGCGCGATCTGTCCGCGTGGGGCGGTAGATCTGGCGCTGGCGTACCACGCGCGCGGCGATCAGGCGATGCTGGACCGCATCAAGTCCGAGGACCTGAGCGGGCTGAAATTCCGTGACAGGATTGCCGCTGCGGTTCGGTTCCGGTTGCAGGCCGTCGAGGACAAAGAGCTGGTGCGCCGGGGCATGACGCTGTTTTCCTTGCCAACCCATGCGGCAGATGGTGCCAAGGCGGTTTGGCAGACCTGCGATCTGATCTGGGATGCGCTGGGCGACACCTCGGATGATGTGAACTGGTACACGAAACGGGCCACTTTGTCGGGTGTCTATTCCTCGACGCTGCTGTTCTGGCTGGGTGATGACAGCCCGGATCATCAGCGCACGTGGGAGTTTCTGGATCGCCGGATCGCTAATGTCATGGAGTTTGAAAAGTTCAAGGCACAGATGCGCGACAACCCGGTGTTGAAACCGTTTCTGGCGGTTCCGAACTGGCTGGCGGGTCAGGTGAAGGCTCCGGTAAAAATGCGGGCCGATCTTCCGGGGATGCTGAACCCCCGAAAGTAGCGCGTCTTGGTGCTGGGCCTTGGCCCTGATGCCTGTTAGGCATTGGGCAAAGGAGGTGCCTATGACCCAGATGATGCGCGCTGTTGAGATCACCGAACCGGGTGGTCCCGATGTTTTGCAACTGACCGAGCGTCCGATTCCCGAACCGGGTGCAGGGCAGGTCGTTCTGAAAGTGGCCTATGCCGGGGTGAACCGCCCGGATGCGTTGCAGCGCGCGGGCGCTTACGATCCGCCGCCCGGTGCCAGCGACCTGCCGGGGCTTGAGGCTTCGGGCGAAGTGGTCTCGGTCGGGGCCGGGGTCGAAGGACTGTCCGTCGGCGATCAGGTCTGCGCGTTGCTGCCGGGCGGCGGCTATGCCGAATATGTCGCCACCCCTGCGGCCCATTGCCTGCCGGTCCCTGCCGGCATGGGACTGAAAGAGGCGGCCTGCCTGCCCGAGACCTTTTTCACCGTCTGGTCCAACGTGTTCACGCGGGGCGGGCTGAAGGCAGGCGAGAGATTTCTGGTCCATGGTGGCTCGAGCGGGATTGGCACGACGGCCATCCAGTTGGCCAATGCTTTTGGGGCCCGCGTTTTTGCCACCGCAGGGTCGGATGAAAAATGCGAGGCTTGCGTCAAATTGGGTGCGGAAAGGGCGATCAACTACCGCGATGAGGACTTTGTGGCCGTCATGCGGGCCGAAGGCGGGGCAAACCTGATCCTCGACATGGTCGGTGGCGACTATATCCCGCGCAACGTCAAAGCTCTGGCCGAGGATGGGCGGCTGGTCCAGATCGCGTTTCTGCAAGGCCCGGTGGTCGAGCTGAACTTTGCCCTGATGATGGTCAAGCGCCTGACCCTGACCGGCAGCACCCTGCGCCCGCAAAGCGATCTGGCCAAGGCCCGGATTGCGCAGGACCTGCGCGAAGCTGTCTGGCCTCTGCTTGAGGCCGGCAAGGTTGCGCCTGTCATGGACAGCGAGTTTGATCTGGCCGAGGCTGCCGCCGCCCATGCACGCATGGAAAGCTCGGGCCATATTGGCAAGATCGTTCTGAACGTCGCGGGCTGAACTCTGCGCGCGCGGGGCAGACCCGCGCGTTCACGCAACCGCGCGGCGGTACAGGTGCCATGTGGCATGACCCAGAACCGGCATCACTATGATCAGGCCCAACAGCATCGGCAGGGCTCCCAGAAACAGAAGGGCCGCCACGATGAAACCCCAGGTCAAGATGACGCCGGGGTTGTGACGCAACACGCGAAACGACGTCACGACCGCCACCGGCAATCCGACTTGCCGGTCAAGAAGTAACGGAAAGCTGACGACGCTGACGGCCAGAGCGCAAAGAGCGAATACGAAACCAACGGCGAGTCCGACAACCATCATGGTCCAGCCGGCAGTCGTCGTGAAAGCCTGCGTGGCAAAAGTGCCAAGTGATGCGGGGGCTTCAGGCCCCATTGTATGCGTATAGATGCTCTGCGCCACCATCAGCCAGATCAGCAGAAGCATCACCAGATAGAAGCCCAAAACCAGAATTGCGCCGAATGCCGGTGAGCGGAATACGCCGAACGCATCCAGCCAATGCACCGTGCTGCCTTGTTCACGTTTGCGGCTGATCTCGTACAAACCCACAGCTGCCACCGGACCGATCAAGGCAAAACCTGCGACGAGAGGCGCCAGAAGTGGAACCATGTTGACGTTCAGGGCAAAGCCGAACATCAAAAGCCCCGCGATCGGGTAGATCAACACAATGAATATGGCATCCGCCCGTGTTTCGACAAAGTCGTGATACCCCGCCCGCAGGCAAGCGCGCAGATCCTGCACCGTCAATGTCTGCACCATCGGCAAGTGTTTGGTATCTGCGCTTCCGAGTTGTGAAACGCTATCCGAGACATGATCACTGGCCGCCCCCAGATTCCGGGCGGCCCAACTGATCGGATTTCCGATTGTTTTAGCCATTTTCATCCCCTTTCCTGGCGAGAATTGCGCCGCGGAATGGATCCGGCATTTGGTTGTCCGCGGCCGGACCAGCCGACAACGCCTGGTCGCAGTATAGCACAGTTTGGCGGAATCCTGATCAACACTGTGGCACCAGACGGATTGCCCTGCATTGCAGTCATGTTAGCTTGATGTCAGGCAAGAGGAGGTCAGGATGCAGACAACAGCGAAAACGGTGGTATTGCACGAATTCGGCGGGCCCGAGGTGTTGCGGATCGAAGACAGGCCATTGGGCGACCCCGGACCGGGTGAAATACGTATCCGCCATCATGCCTGCGGTCTTAATTTCATCGATGTTTATCAACGCACTGGATTGTATCCCCTGGAACTCCCCCATGCTTTGGGGATGGAAGCGGCGGGTGTCGTCGAGGCCGTCGGGGACGGGGTAACGCACCTGCAACCCGGTCAACGGGCCGCGTATGCGGCAGCCCCGCCCGGCGCGTATTGCGAGGCCCGCGTCATGCCTGCGGCACAGGTGTGCCCTCTGCCGGACGACATCTCTTTCGACGCTGCCGCGGCTATGATGTTGAAGGGCTTGACGGTTGAGTACCTGTTTCACCGAACCACTCCGCTGAAACGCGGGGATACTGTGCTGTTCCATGCAGCGGCGGGCGGGGTCGGACTGATCGCCTGCCAATGGGCGAAATCCGAAGGGATCACCCTGATCGGTACGGCGGGGACCGACGAGAAATGCAGCCTCGCCCGGTTCAACGGGGCTGCGCATTGCATCAACTACCGATCCGAGAATTTCGCCGAACGGGTGGCCGAGATCACCAAAGGCAAGGGCGTGGACGTGGTGATGGATTCCGTCGGGGCGGACACGTTCGATGGGTCGCTGAACTGCCTGAAACCCTTGGGGATGATGATTTCCTTCGGCAACGCCTCAGGGCCGGTGCCGCCATTCGATATCGGTGTTCTGGGTCGGAAAGGATCGCTCAAGATCACCCGACCCACCTTGTTCACCCATATTGCGGACCACTCCGTGTGTCAGGCAATGGCGCGCCGCTTGTTCGGCAAGGTCGAGGGCAGAGAGGTCAAGATCCACATCGATCAGCGCTTTGCGCTGGATCAGGTGGCCGATGCACATCGCGCGTTGGAAGCGCGGCAGACGACCGGCAGTACGATTCTGGACCTTTGATGCGAAACCCGGCCTGTCAGGCCGGGTTCAACTTTATCCGGAGTGCCGTTCAGAACCGGTAAGAGACACGAACCTGCAATGTGGTTGCGTCGACATCCACATTGTTTCCGTTGAAGTTATCGAATTCGTGGTACAGCAGCTCTCCGCCAATGCTGACATTCGGGGCCACGATCTGTTCATAGCCTGCGCCGATGAACCACCCGTCATCACTGCCCAGGGTGTCGGTGCCCGCTTCGGCGTAGCCTGCCGTGCCGTACAGCAAACCTTGCGGGTTTACCTTGTAGCCGGCGCGCGCTTTCAACCGCCAGACATCTTCAACAGTTGCCGCGCCGGACAGGCCCACGTCAGTCCAGTCATAGTCAAAACCGCCGCCAACGACCCAGTCGCCCAGATCATAGTCGTAACCCAGGATGATACCACCGATTACGCCATCGCCGTCGACCCCGGACAGGCTGGTGTCCACATCGGCATAACCCAGTTGCAGACCGCCATAAAACCCGGTCCAGTTGCCCGAGGATTGCGCCATTGCCGATCCCGCGACCACGGTTGCGACAGTGGTGATGAGAGCCAATTTCAAAGTCATCTCATTTCCTTTCGATTGTCACTCTGCTCAAGTGAAATTCAGTTCACCTATGCAGACCATTACGATCCGCTCGCGTTATCGGATCAGTGATACCTACGAATTCCAGCCCGTATTCTGGCGTTGAAACAAAAAACAGACACGCCGGTGCCCTCTGAAAACGGCCACTTCTGATAAAGATGAGATAGGACGAAATGAGAGGTCTTCAAACGACATGCGGCGGCGGAACATTCCGCCGCCGACACGTCTGAAAGTTTCAGCGGGTTATTGCTTCTGCAATTCAGCAGGGGTCTTGTCCGCGATGTCTTCCCATTTTGCGCCCGCGCTTTCGATAAAGCCCGGGATGTCGCCTTCCCAGCGTTCCTGGATGTCTTCCGACAGGTTCAGGTACAGCTTGTTGTCGACGATTTTCCAGTAGTTCGGGTCGCCGTCGAACTTGAAGCCCATGGCTGTGCCAAAGGCACAGTAGCCCCCGTAGGCAGGCAGGTAGGCTTCCGGGTTGGCTTCGAAGGCGGCTTTGTTTTCCTCGGACGAGAAACGGTACAGCGCATCGTCGTGCAGCGCGGTGATGCGATAGTCGCCCTTGGTCGCTTCACCAACGGTGAAATAGGCAACCGGGTCATAACCCTGCATGGCCAGACCAGTCGAGCTTGCGTTGATGTCCACACCAGCGGCCAGAGCGGATGTTGCCAGTGCAACGGACAGAGCGACGCCACCGATCAGAGATTTAAACTTGTTCATTGTTCCACCTTTCGTGAAAGGAGCCTCGTCTGTGTGCCGATCGAGGGCCCCGGATTGTTGTCCTGTGTGGCCCGTAATTGACCGTCACGACAGCGATCTGGGAAGCAGGCGGATCACGTTCAAAACAATGAATCGTGATTGTGCGTCAGAGAGGAGCGTCTGTTCAAAAATGCAGACCTGACATTACGCGTCCGGTTCAAAATCCAGAACAAACGCGATGACTTTGCAGACCGCCATTTCACATGGCCTCAGCAGGGCGCCGCTGAGGCGTGTCTGATACAGGTTCATGCTGATATAGTCGGTGCCGCCCAATTCGTGCGCAACCAGCTTGTGGGATTTCCCCTTTGCCATCTGTTGGCGCACGACGACATAGCGCCGATCCCCCGATGAACCGGTAAAACTGCCTTCGGGCAGCGCGAAAAACGCGGAAACGAAAGCGTCCGGCGGTGTCACGACTTTCCGATTTTCGGTTCAGTCCCGGCCTTGATCCGTGCGACGTTGGTGCTGTGACGCCAATAGATCAGAAGGGTCAGGATAATCCCCAGGATAAAGGATTGTCCGTTTGTCAGAACCAGCACCCAGGTCGTTGAAAGCGCGGCCGCGGCCAGCGCGCCGACCGAAGATATCCGCCAGATCGCCGCCGCCACCAACCAGCTGAGACAGCACGCAACTCCGACGCGCCAGTCCAGCGCCAGCCAGAGGCCCAGAAAGGTGGCCACGCCTTTCCCGCCCTTGAAACCCAGCCAGATGGGAAAGCAATGACCCAGAAAGGCAAAAAGGGCTGCGATCTGTGCGGCGTCTTCTCCGGCATAAGCACGGGCAATCAGAACCGCCACCGCGCCCTTGGCCGCGTCGAACAGCAAGGTCAGCGCCGCGGCGGCTTTGTTGCCGGTGCGCAGGACGTTGGTTGCGCCGATATTTCCGGATCCGATTTCGCGCAGATTTCCCAACCCCATGACCTTGGCAAGCAGCAGGCCGAAGGGAACGGAGCCCATCAGATATCCAACCACCGCCCACTGGAGCAGTTCGCTAGTCGAGTTGTCGATCGGGGGCATCAGGAACTCCGGAACACTTCTTTACCTGCAACATAGGTCGAAATGACCTTACCTTGCATCCGCTGGCCGTCAAATGGAGTGTTCTGAGATTTGGATTTTAAGGCAAAGCGATCAAGCACAAAAGGCACATCCGGGTCGAACAGAACCAGATCCGCCGGGGCGCCTTCCGACAATCGGCCGCTTTCCAGACCAAGCCGTTTGGCCGGGTTCAATGCCATCGCCCGGAACAGGGTTGGCAGGTCCAACTGGTCGGCATGATACAGGCGCAATGCCGCAGGCAACAGCGTTTCCAGCGCCACCGCGCCCGAGGCGGCTTCTTCGAACGGCAGCCGTTTGCTTTCCTCGTCCTGCGGTGTGTGCATCGAACTGATCGTGTCGATCAGACCAGTGCGCACCGCCTCGATCACCGCCTGCCGGTCATCCTCGGACCGCAACGGAGGCTTGACCTTGAAGAAGGTGCGATAGTCGGCCACGTCCAGCTCGTTCAGCGTCAGGTGATGGATCGAGGTGCCAGCGGTGATGTCCAGCCCGTTGCGCTTGGCCCGTTCCAGCGCCGGCAGGGCGCGGGCCGTGGTGATCTGATCCGCGTGATAGGCCGCGCCCGTCATTTCGAGCAGCGCGATGTCACGGTCCAGCCCCATGCGCTCGGCCATGGGCGAGACCGCAGGCAATCCGCGCAGGGCGGCGAATTTGCCGCTGGTGGCCGCGGCGCCATGGCTCAGGCCCGGATCCTGAGGGTGGGCAATCACCAGCGCGCCGCAGGATTTCGCATAGGTCAGTGCGCGGGAAAACACCTTGGTATTGGTGATGACGTGATCGCAATCGGTGAAGGCCACGGCGCCTGCGTCCTGCAAGAACCCGATTTCCGTCATCTCACGCCCGTTGCGCCCCTTGGTCAGCGCGGCCATCGGCAGAACGTTGACCGGTGCATCCGCCTGAGCACGCCGGGTCGCGAATTCCAGCGTTTCCGGTGTATCGACCGCCGGCAGTGTATCCGGGCGGGTGACGATGGTGGTCACACCACCGGCCGCGGCAGCGAGACCCGCGGATTTGTAGCTTTCCTTGTGCCGCTCGCCCGGCTCGCAGACCTTGACGCCGATATCCACGATGCCGGGGGCGAGGCACTTGCCGCCGCAGTCGATGACCTGAGCGTCAGCGACGGGCGCGTCCCCGTAGCCCTTGCCCTGAATAAGGCCGTCGGCAATGTGCAGCCAGCCGGGATTGTCCGTGCCGGTTTCAGGGTCGATCAGGCGGGCATTGGTGAAGATCAGGGTGGTCATGGAATGGCCCTTTCAATCGCGGCTTTGGTGGCGGCCGGGTCTGACTGGTACTTGATCAGATGCTTGTCGCCGGATTTGGTGACAACCTGGACGAAGCTGCCCATGATATTCACGGCGGTGATCTGGTTCAGCGGCACGCTGCGTCCGCCGGGACCGGTCAGTGTTGTGTCTGACATTTCCCAATTGGCGACCAACTCTTCCGAGGCCAGATACCAGGCGCGTATGCCGATGGCAGCAAGGCCGGCGGGGGCTCCGGTCCAGACGTAGGGATTGCCGATCAGCCAAAGCACGATCATCGCACCGGCCATGGCCACAGCAGCCAGCCAGGCGTTGGTGCGGATATAGGCCCCCTTGTCCGGGGCGAAGATCACAGGATCAGCCATAAGATGCCTCCGAAGACCAAAAGCGCGACCAATGCCAGTATGGCCGATCCGACGCGGCGGGGGGTGTCACCCGCTGTGACGGTTTGCGGAGCGGAAAAGGGCTTGGCGCTTTCGGTTTCAATGGTCCCCCCGGTCCAGTTCGTGGCCTCTTCCGTGAACAGGCCGATCAGGCGCAGGCGCGGATCGGGGTTCAGCGTCGCCGGGTGCCCGTTGAAAGCCGCGCTGCGAAGGACCATGACCCAACCGTCGACAGAGGCCAGAGCGTTCCGGTCCAGCTGATCCGCAGACACGCCGCAGCCCTCGGTCAGGTAGCCGTACAGGCCGAGGTCCTCGAGGTCGGAGACCGGGAAAACATCGATGTGGCTGGAATCCAGCCCGTCGACCCCAAGCACCTGATCGGCGGCACCCGGTTCGCGCAGGAACTTCGCCTCTTCCGGGCGCATGTCCAGCGTAAACAGGCGCAAAACGCCGCGTTCGTGGGGGGCAACGGTCAGATCGCTCATGCGGCCTCGCGCAGATTGCGGGCCAGCAGGTCCATGGCGGCCATTCGGACGGCGACACCCATTTCCACCTGTTCCTGAATGACGGACCGGTTGATGTCGTCCGCCAATGTGCCGTCGATCTCGACCCCGCGATTCATCGGGCCGGGATGCATCACGATCGCGTCTGGCTTGGCCTGCGCCAGCTTTGCGGCGTCCAGCCCGTAGCGGTGGTAGTATTCGCGTTCCGAGGGGATGAACCCGCCATCCATCCGTTCTTTCTGAAGGCGCAGCATCATGACGACGTCAACATCCTTCAGGCCCTCGTTCATGTCATCGTAGATCTCGGCCCCGAACTCGGCGAATTGCGCGGGCACCAGCGTCGGCGGCCCAATCAGGCGGATGCGGTTTTCCATCTTGCCCAGCAGGATCAGGTTCGAGCGGGCCACGCGGGAATGGGCCACGTCCCCGCAGATCGCGATGTTCAGCCGGTGCAGGCGACCCTTGGCGCGACGGATGGTCAGGGCGTCCAGCAGGGCTTGCGTGGGGTGTTCATGTTTGCCGTCACCGGCGTTCAGAACGGCGCAATTGACCTTCTGCGCCAGCAGATCGACCGCGCCGGAATGCGGGTGCCGCACCACCAGAAGATCCGGGTGCATCGCATTCAGCGTCATCGCCGTGTCGATCAGTGTTTCACCTTTCTTGATCGAACTGGCCTGCATCGCCATGTTCATCACATCCGCACCCAGGCGCTTGCCCGCCAGTTCGAAACTGGCCTGTGTGCGGGTCGAGTTTTCAAAGAACATGTTGATCTGGGTCAGCCCCGACAGAACGTCCGAATGCTTGGTCGACTGGCGGTTCATGGCGACATAGGTCTCGGCCAGATCCAGAATTTCGGTGATATCGGATTGCGACAGATGCTCGATGCCAAGAAGGTGACGATGGGCGAAACGCATGGGCGGGCTCCTGTCTGACAATCGCGCCGCTTATAGGAAGCCGGGCGGCGCAAGGCAACCTAAGGTTCCGTACCCTCAGGCAGTTTTTCGCAGCCGCCCTCGGGCAGGCATTGCTGGCCCGGCTTGCACCATTTGCCATAGCCGCAGTCGATCGCCTTGATCGGTACGCACCCTTGATGGGCCGAGCATTTGAAACCGGGACGGCATTGTGATCCAGTTTCCTCGCACAGGAACCATCCCGGACGAGAGCATCCCCCGCTGGGCAGGCAGGACGAGCCACGCGCGCAGGTTCTGCCATCAGCGCAAGTGGTCGGAGGCGTCGTATCCAGTTCGGGTGCGCTTCGTTCACACTCGCCACGACCATTGCAGAAACTGTCGCCCGGACAATCCAGCCGCGACGCGCATTTGTTCAGGCCTGCGGGCGCACATCTGAGTCCACCCGCAACGCAGCGTTCGAACGGACCGCAACTGCGCCCGCCGCCGCAATAGGTGCCGCCCAGCGGAATGCAATGGCCATCAAAACTGCATCTTTGCCCGCCTGAACAGCATGTGCTGCCGCATTTGAACTGACCCCCACGGCACTGCCCGTGTTTGTCGTGAAACGTGGCCAATGCCGGATCACCAGTGACAACCAGCACTAGTCCAATGATGAGGAATCGCAGAAATCTGAGCATCGCAGGCCGATGGTCGGCGCGACAGAGCGACCGATCAAGCCCTATTCGCTTTCCCTCAGCCCTCAGGCGGGTAAGTTATCACTATGGAATCGGGTTTGGACTATTATTCTGCGCGGGCGCTGCTGGAATGGCAGATCGAACTGGGCGCCACCGAGGCAATCGGAGATGCGCCGGTTGACCGGTACGCGTTGCCCGACACCACGGCCAAACCCAAGAAAGCAGAAGCGCGCCCCGCCGCCCCGGCGAAGCCACGGGATGTAGACCCAGTAGCAATCGCAGGATCCGCAGCACAGGGCGCGGGATCGCTGGATCAGCTGCGCGCAGCGATGGACGCTTTCGAACATTGCGAGCTCAAACGCGGTGCGCGGCAGTTGGTCTTTGCCGATGGGACCCCCGGCGCACGGGTTATGATCATCGGCGAGGCGCCGGGCCGCGATGAGGACCGCGAAGGCAAGCCCTTTGTCGGCCGTGCGGGCCAATTGCTGGACCGGATGCTGGCGGCAATTGATCTGGATCGTCGCGAGAACGTCTATATCACCAACGTGCTGCCATGGCGGCCCCCGCAGAACCGCGACCCCAAACCCGAAGAGATCGGGACGATGAAGCCGTTCCTGGAACGTCATGTGGCCCTGGCCAGGCCAGAGGTTCTGGTGGTGATGGGGAATATCAGCTGTCAGGCCGTGCTTGGCAAACGCGGCATCACCCGCCTGCGCGGCAAATGGGATCAGGCGATGGATCTGCCGGTGATTCCGATGTTCCACCCGGCTTATCTGCTGCGACAACCGCAGATGAAACGGCAGGCCTGGGCGGATCTGCTGGAACTGAAAGCGCGGCTGCGAGGTGCAACATGAAGGTTCTGGCATTCTCTGATCTGCACATGGCGCGCAACCGTGCGACCGATCTGGTTGCCGCCAGCGCCGAGGCTGATCTGGTCATCGGCGCCGGTGATTATTGCAATTCGCGTCAGGGGCTGGACGAGGCGATGCAGATGCTGTCCGGCATTTCGGCCCCGCTGGTCCTGATCCCGGGAAACGCGGAAAGTGCAGAAGAGCTGGGCAATGCGGCCCCGGACGGTGTTCATGTCCTGCATGGGTCTGGCATGACCATAGACGGCTTGCGCTTGTTTGGCCTTGGCTACGGCGTACCACCGACTCCGTTCGGAGCCTGGTCCTGTGATCTGACAGAAGGTGAGGCGTCCGAGATGCTCGACCGGTGTGAAACGGCTGATGTCCTGATCGTTCATTCTCCGCCCAAAGGGTATGGGGATCAGACTTCGCAAGGCCTTTCGGTCGGATCAACTGCCATACGAGATGCGGTGGAACGCCTTCAGCCGGGGTTTGCGTTCTTTGGCCATGTGCATGAAAGCTGGGGCTATCGAGGGTCCTTGGGCCGAACACAACTGGCCAATCTGGGACCGAAACCGAATTGGTTTGAAGTAGGCCCATGACCGAAACCTTCCCCTTGTTGGCGCCCATTCGGCAGTTTGTGAACCCCGGGGCGGGATCATTGCCGTCGGAGTGTTTATCGTGAACGGGCTGCATGTCGGCAACCGGCGCGCCTCGCGTATTATTGGTTGGATCACGGGGCGTATATGTTCCGCCCTCGCAATCCGACATGTCATGATGGAAAGGGCCTGACGCAAGATGTCACGCATTGACGAAACCATGGAGTTCATCCCCGTCAGAATTGCCGTTCTGACCGTTTCGGACACCAGATCGATGGACGAAGATCGCTCGGGGCAGACATTGGTGGACCGGATCGAAAAAGCGGGCCATGTGGTTGCGGATCGCCAGATCATCCGGGACGAGCGCGACCAGATCGCCGAACAATTGCGTGCATGGGTGGCTGATGAGCAGATCGATGTCGTGATCTCGACCGGCGGAACGGGTCTGACCGGGCGGGACGTGACAGTCGAGGCGCATCGGGACGTGTACGAAAAAGAGATCGACGCATTTGGTACCGTCTTCACTATCATCTCGATGGAAAAAATCGGCACCTCGGCGGTGCAGTCCCGTGCAACCGGGGGCGTTGCGGGGGGAACATACCTGTTTGCATTGCCCGGCAGCCCGGGGGCCTGCAAGGATGCGTGGGATGGGATTTTGGAAAAACAGTTCGATTACCGGCATCGCCCCTGCAATTTTGTGGAAATAATGCCCAGATTGGACGAACACCTGCGACGGAAGTAGACTGGTCGTACGTTCAATTCCGTATAACCGCTTTGTGGCTTGGCATAATTCGTGATCCGGCTACATGTTG
Organism: Ruegeria sp. YTSA144; assembly: GCF_059610125.1. Classification (NCBI taxonomy): domain Bacteria; kingdom Pseudomonadati; phylum Pseudomonadota; class Alphaproteobacteria; order Rhodobacterales; family Roseobacteraceae; genus Ruegeria; species Ruegeria sp. YTSA144. The sequence continues at coordinate 51,184 of NZ_JBXWNA010000008.1, read as the reverse complement.
TGGACGGCAGCTTGGTGCAACCGGGGTAACTGTTTGATGCGATTTCTACGGCAGAGTCTTGTCGGTATCTTTCTGGCGTTCCTGACGCTTGCTCTGCTGTTTGTTGCTGCGCAGATCATCATGGGTGCTGTTCAAGACGTCCTGACGCGTGAGGACCCTGCGCCCGCCGCTCGGGAACGGGTCTTTGCGGTTGCAGTGCGTCAGGCCGAGGCGGAAACCGTTATCCCCTATCTCGAAGCATTCGGAGAGGTCCAGAGCCGGCGCAGGCTGGAATTGCGCGCGGCACTGGGTGGCCGTGTTGTTGCCCTGGCAGAGGATTTTGTGGATGGCGGAACGGTAACTGCCGGGGAAGTTCTGGTTGAACTGGATCCGGCGGATGCCCAATCCGCGCTGGATCGGGCCAAGTCCGATCTTTTGGACGCACAATTCGAAGAACGTGATGCCGAACGGTCTCTGCTGCTGGCGCAGGACGAATTGAAATCGGCCGAGGCGCAAGCCGAACTGCGGGAACGGGCGCTGCAACGGCAACGCGATCTGGAGTCCCGAGGGGTAGGCGCCGCCGCCAGCGTGGAAGAGGCGGAACTGGCGGCTGCGTCAGCCCAACAGGCCGTTCTGGCGCGTCGTATCGCGCTTGCACAGGCTGAATCCCGCGTCGATCAGGCAACGACATTGTTGGCGCGGGCGGAGATAGCCCTGGAGGCGGCGGAACGCGATCTTGACGATATGACCATTCGGGCCGGTTTCAGCGGCACCCTGACCGATGTGACGCTTGTGGAAGGGCGCTTGGTGTCGGCAAATGAAAAACTGGCTGAACTTGTTGATCCAAACGCTCTTGAAGTGGCATTCCGGGTGTCAACGGCACAATATGTGCGTCTGTTGGACGAGAATGACAGGCTGATCAACGCACCGGTGACGGTTTCGCTTGAGGTGACGGGCACCGATCTGACCGCGACAGGCTATATCAGCCGTGACAGCGGGTCAGCGGGCGAGGGCCGGACCGGACGTTTGATCTATGCGCGTCTGCAAGAAGCATCCGGGTTCAAGCCAGAAGATTTCGTCACCGTCTCGGTTCAGGAACAACCGCTTGCCAACGTGTTCCGCTTGCCGTCTTCGGCATTGGATGCCTCGGGAACGGTTCTGGTGCTGGGTGCGGATGACCGTCTGGAAAGCTTGCCGGTGCAGCTTGTCCGCAGACAGGGTGACGAGGTTTTGCTGCGGGGCGACGGGTTGGAAGGGCGCGAGGTCGTCATCGGTCGCACGCCATTGCTTGGGCCTGGCGTGCGGGTGCGGCCCTTGCGGCTTGAGGCCGGGGCAGACCCGGGCATGGTCGAGCTGTCAGATGCGAAACGCGCTGAACTCGTGGCCCGGGTCGAGGCCAACGAAACCATGCCTCAGGATGAAAAAACTCAGGTTCTCGGTCAGTTGCGGTCAGCGCGCGTGCCTTCATCTCTGGTGCGGCGCATTGAAACCAAGGCCGGGGGCTGAGCGTCATGATGCGCGAGATACCTGGCGCAGCGGGTGGCCTTCTCAGTTACTTCACACGGCACCGGACGGTGGCCAATTTGCTGCTGCTGGTGATGCTGGTTCTGGGTGCGGCTGCCATTCCGAACATGCGGGCGCAGTTCTTTCCGGATGTCATTCTGGAACGCATCGATGTGACCGTCTCGTGGGAAGGTGCAGGCCCCGAGGACATGGATGCCGGTATCGTGCAGTTGTTGGAACCTGCGCTGCTGGCCGTTGAAGGGGTAACCAGTACCGAGGCCAGTTCACACCCAAGTTGGACCCGCGTCAGACTGGAGTTCGAGCCGAACTGGGACATGTCCCGCGCGGTCGAAGATGTCCGGTCCGCGATAGACGGTGTGACGGATCTGCCCGAAGGCTCGGAAGAACCTGAAATTCGACGCGGCGCTTGGCGGGATCGGGTTACGGATGTCGTTATCAGTGGCCCCACCGACACCAATCAACTGGCGAAGCTGACGGATGAGTTCATCAACCGCTTGTTCTCGGCGGGCGTCACGCGTACCGAAATCAGGGGCATTGCCGCGCCCCAGATCATTGTCGAGATCACCACGGCGCAATTGATCGCCAATGACATCACCATGGAAGAGATCGCATCGGCGATTGCGGGCGAGGTCAGCACCGATCCCGCTGGTGAGGTTGAGGGCGCAGGTGCGCGTATCCGGGCCGGAACCGAAAAGCGGACCCCGGAACAGATCGAAGACATCGCGCTGCGGACCTTTGCCAACGGGTCGAAGCTGAAAGTCGGTGATATCGCCAGGATTCGGGTCGAAGGTGTCACACGGCATCGCAGTTATTTCGTTGACGACGATCCGGCCATGTCCATCCGGGTCGACCGGTCAAATCTGGGCGATGCGATAGACATCCAGCACACGGTCGAAGATGTTGCCCGCGAAATGCAGGCCAGCTTGCCCGAAGGTGTGAAGATTGAGCTGATCCGCACCCGCGCCCAGGCCATAACCGACCGATTGAACATCCTGGTCAACAACGGGTTGATGGGTCTTGGCCTTGTCGTCTGCCTTCTGTTCTTGTTCCTCAACGCGCGCATCGCCTTCTGGGTTGCGGCAGGTATCCCGGTGGCGATGTCAGCGGCAATTGCGTTGATGTATCTGGGGGGATTGTCGCTGAACATGGTGTCGCTGTTCGGTCTGATCATCACGCTGGGCATCGTGGTAGATGACGCCATCGTGGTGGGGGAACACGCGGATTTCCGCGCCCGGCGTTTGGGTGAGCCGCCTGTCGTGGCTGCGGAACGTGCGGCGCGGCGAATGGCCATGCCGGTGCTGGCTGCGACCGTCACGACGGTAATCGCGTTCTTCGGTCTGACTCTGGTGGGTGGGCGGTTCGGCGAACTGATCCGCGACATTCCTTTTACAGTGATTGCTGTACTGATCGCTTCGCTGGTCGAATGCTTCCTGATCCTTCCCAACCACATGGCACACGCCATCGCACATTCGGCCAAGGAACACTGGTATGACCTGCCCAACCGGGTCGTCAATCGTGGTTTCCGTTGGGTTCGGGATCACCTGTTCCGCCCGTTGATCGCCTGGGTGATATGGGCGCGTTACGTGGTCGTGGCGCTGATGATCGCGGTACTGGCCAGCCAGGTCGCGCTGTTCATTCGCGGCGACGTGAACTGGCGTTTTTTCAATGCACCAGAGCGAAGTTCCGTGACCGGCGGCTTTATCATGCGCGAAGGCTCGACGCGATCAGATACGCTGGAAATGATGCGCCTTCTGCAACAGGCGGTCAATGATCTGGGCCAGATCTACGAAGAGCGTCACGGCCGCAATCCGATCGACTATGTCCTGGCCGAGGTTGGCGGCAACGCAGGCCGACAGTTGGCTGCTGCGGATGGTAAGGATGGCAGTTTGTTGGGCGGTATCTCGATCGAGCTTATCGATGCCGATCTGCGCCCTTACTCGAGTTTCGAATTTGTCGGAGAGTTGCAGGAATTCGCGCCGCGCCATCCCAAGCTCGAAGTGGTAAGCTTCCGCGGTTGGCGGTCCGGCCCTGGCGGCGATGCCATCGATGTGCAGTTTTTCGGCTCTGATGTGAGCGTTCTCAAGGCCGCGTCCGAAGACTTGCAGGCCGAGCTGTCGAAATTCCCCGAAGTCTCGGCGCTGGAAGACAACCTGGCTTATGACAAGGAAGAGTTCATCCTGGACCTGACCGCGCAGGGAGAGGCGCTGGGATTCCGGATTGAAACGCTGGGTCGCGCCCTGCGCAATCGCCTGAACGGCATCGAAGCGGCGACATTCCCGGACGGGCCACGCAGTGCCGAGATCCGTGTGGAACTGCCTGAGGGCGAACTGACGGCAGATTTCCTCGAGCGTACGCTGATGCGGTCTCCTGACGGGGTTTACGTACCGCTGGCCGACATCGTATCTGTCGAGCGTAAATCCGGTTTCTCGACGGTTCGGCGCGAAAACGGCCTGAGGGTTGTTTCGGTCTACGGCGACATCTCGGAAGATGATCCGGCACGCGCCACCGAAATCGAACGGGCGATGCAGGAAGAAATTCTGCCCGATATCGCAGCCGAGCGGCAAGTTGAGTGGCGCATGTCGGGTCTGAGTGAACAGGAAAATGAATTCCTTGCCGAAGCCCGCACCGGTTTGATCCTGTGCCTGACAGGTATCTACCTTGTACTGGCCTGGGTGTTCGCCAGCTGGACACGGCCAGTGGTTGTCATGGCAATCATCCCTTTCGGCCTCGTTGGTGCGATCTGGGGCCACTACATCTGGGAAGTGCCGCTCAGCATGTTCACGGTGGTCGGATTGCTGGGCATGACGGGGATCATCATCAACGACTCGATCGTTCTGGTGACGACGATAGATGCCTATCAAAAAGACCGAGGTCTGGTTCCGTCCATTGTCGAAGGTACCGCAGACAGGTTGCGGCCGGTGATGCTGACCACTTTGACCACGGTTCTTGGACTTGCGCCGTTGCTTTACGAAGGCTCGCAACAGGCACAATTCCTCAAGCCAACCGTGATCACGCTGGTTTACGGTCTTGGGTTCGGGATGCTGCTGGTTCTGATCCTGGTGCCTGCCCTGCTGGCGATCCTCAATGACGTGGCGCGTCCGATGACAGCCATGCGCCGCGCCGCGCGGGCACCCGACCGGGTGGTTCGGGGGGCGCTGGCGGCAACCGGGGCCGCATTGGCTGTCTGGTTCGGCCTGACGATGATATGGCCCGCGGTTACCGGCGTGCCGCTTGGTGTGCTGCAAGGCCTCTATGCGGGTGGAGATGGCATTGCGGTGCTGCGAATGGGGTTGGGTGCATTCCTGGCCGGGGCAATTCTGATCCTGGTCCTGAGCGTGGTGCTGTCAGGTTTGCTTTATGGGCGGCTGACAAGATCGGCCGATGCCTGATCCGCGCGGATCGCGTGTTCCAAAAGGTCGATGACCCGCGCGCTCATCGGCAAGTCGCCCCGGCGTATCTGCTCGATGGCAAACCAGCGGGCATCCAGCGCGTCGTCACCAGCCTGTGGTGTGCCGGACCGATAGCGGCAGGCAACGCCGACCAACAGGTAATGGGACAGAACCCGCCCCGCCTTGTCGTGACGCAGCAGATCCAGGTTTCTCAGGTAATGAGACGGTTCCGCAATCACCGAGGTTTCTTCCTGCAACTCGCGCTGCGCCGCCTGCAAAACGGTTTCACCCCACTCCACGTGGCCGCCGGGGAACCCCCACAGCCCTTTGTCCGGCTGTTTGCTGCGCTGAACCAGAAGAACCTTGCTCTGATGCAGAACAACCGCCAACGCACCGATCTTGGGGGATTGGCTCATGCAGTCAGCCCGCGCTACAGCCCAGAATATCGACGGCGTGATCGGAACCCAGAACAGTGATCCGGATCTCGGACCGGTCCAGTGCAAAAGGTGCACCTGATGCGTGTATGATTTCCGCTTCAGCCACCAATGTATCCCCCTGCCTTCGAGACACAGGCTGCGAGGCCCAAAGCGAAGGATTGCCGGGTTCGATAACGGCGACTTCACGGCCACCCGCTGACGGCATCGTCATCCGCGCCTCGATCCGCATTCCGTCTTTCGTAGGCGTCAGATTGCAGGTGGTCTTGGTGACACGGGCCTCGCGCGCGGAATAGGGCCTTTGCGCCATCGCTGCGGCAATCGCCGGGTTGCGATCAGCGTCCGCGTCGAGCGTGTGGTCGAAATCCAGGCGTTCCGGGATGCAAACGTCTTTGCAGACCCCCAGATCCATCCTGCCTTTCAGGTGGACCGGTTTTGCCGGGTTGCGCGGAGTGACCTTGATGGGCAGGACCAGCTGGTTTTCATAGCCAATCGATTGCAGGCCATCCTGATCGAAGATTTCGGGCGCGGGCCAGATGATTTCCACCTGGCCGATATTGCTGGATCGCTTCCAGTCGAACTCGGGCGGGATGCCGGAATCTCCTGGCGCGCGCCAGTAGGTCTTCCAGCCATCCTTGAGCGTCAGCTTCAAAGCGGACATGTAGGTGCCGTTGGCCGCCCGACCACCATCCAGAACATCCAGCTGAACCACGTCATCCAGGCCTTGCGCGGCAACTGGAACGGACAGGCTCAGACACGCGAGTGCGGCGACAGCGGTGGGTTTCATCGACATCTTCATACCCCATAAATGCGCGTCGTTGGCGCGGATTCCAAGTCACGATCCGGTCACCGCGATGAAATCCGTCGAAATACGGGTTCGACTCTTGCAAACTATGGTGCGGCGGGGCCATTGTTGACGTGAACTGACAAAGAGATGACGGCCCATGGACCTGACCGGAAAACTGTTGATTGCGATGCCCGGAATGGGCGATCCGCGATTCGACCATTCGGTAGTGTATATGTGCAGCCATGGCGACGATGGCGCCATGGGATTGATCGTGAACAAGCCTTCGGATCTGCGAATCAAGACGTTGCTGGGGCAACTGAACATCGCCTGTCGTATCCCGGTCATCGGAGAGCGCCTTGTGCATTTTGGTGGCCCGGTCGAGATGTCGCGCGGATTTGTCCTGCACAGCGCCGACTATGAGGCCAACCTGCATTCGATGCATATTTCCGCAGATTTCAGCATGACGGCGACGCTGGATGTGCTTGAAGATCTGGCGTCTGGCAGCGGACCGCTGAATTCGATGCTGACGCTGGGCTATTCCGGCTGGGGGCCAGGCCAGCTTGAGGACGAAATTGCCATGAACGGCTGGCTGACCACCGAAGCCACGACGAAACTTGTCTTCGACGTGCCCGATGACGAAAAATGGGAAGCTGCGTTGGCAACGCTCGGTGTGGATCCTCTGACGTTGTCCGCCAGCGCTGGCCGGGCCTGATCAGCTGTCGCGTGGTGCGGCGGCGCGGCGCAACCTGTCATTGATTGCAGCCCCCAATCCGGTGTTCGGGATCGGAGATACGGCAATTGGTCGCCCGGTCTCGTTCAGCCTGTGAAGGGCTGCAAAGAGGTTCGCGGCCGCCTCGGTCAGACGTCCTTCGACAGACAGGTTCAGGTCGCATTCTACTGGTCCGAAGCCCAGCAGAACCTCATCGCCCTGACGGGCCGTGGCATTCAGGCGAACAGGCGCATCCGGTGCATAATGCGACTGCAACTGTCCCGGAGCGGTCAGCAGATCGCCGGATTGATGCAGGTGTAATCGCATGTTCAGCACGCTTTCGATCCGGTCCAACGCAACGCCACCCGGACGCAGCAATGTGGGCTCTCCGGCCAGACCGACAATGGTGGATTCCAGACCCACCGCACAGGGGCCGTCGTCCAGAACAGCCGCGATCTTTCCGCCAAGACCGGACCACACATGAGCCGCCGTCGTGGGGCTGATCTGACCCGACGGGTTTGCCGAGGGGGCCGCGACCGGTCCGTCAAAGTCGGCCAGCAGCGCACGCGCCGTCGGATGCGCGGGCACGCGCACGGCCAGAGTGTCCAGCCCGGCGGTCACCAGTGAGGAAATCCCGTGTCCTTCGTGCAAAGGCAAAACCAGGGTCAGAGGACCGGGCCAGAAGGCCCGTGCCAGCTGCTCGGCCTGATCCGACCATTGCACAAACCGCTGTGCCGCTTCGACCGAGGCGACATGGGCGATCAGCGGATTGAAGCTGGGCCGTCCCTTGGCCTCGTAGATCGATGCGACGGCCTGACCGTTGCGGGCGTCGCCGCCAAGGCCATAGACCGTTTCGGTCGGAAAGGCGACCAGAAGCCCCTGGCGCAAAAAATCGGCAGCTTGCGCGATGCCGCCGGGATCTGCCGTCAATTCCTGTGTGCCGGATGAGATCATATCTGATGACGCCGCGTTTTGGTTGCCTGGAACTTGAGGAAAGGTAGGTAATCGGTTCAGGCCCACACGCTTACCGGCGCTTGCATTTGATTCCAAGCCCGCCGATGTATTCTGATCCGTTAGACCCCGAGAGAAATCATGCCATATCGCGCCCCAATCTCAGATTATCAATTTCTGCTGGACCATGTCGTCGGGTTCGACCAGGTCGCCGCCACCGAGACTTTCGCAGATGCCAGCGCCGATGTCGTCACGGCCATCCTGACCGAAGCGGCCAAGATGAGCGAAGAGGTTCTGGCCCCGTTGCAGCGTGCTGGTGATCTGGAACCGGCACGGCTTGAGAATGGCGTGCTGCGCAGCTCTCCGGGTTATGCCGATGGCTGGAAGGCGATTGCCGAAGGCGGGTGGATCGGGATCAGCGCTGATCCTGAATATGGCGGTATGGGCCTGCCGATGGCTGTCACCACTGCCGTGAACGAGATGATGAGCGCCGCTTGCCTGTCGTTGCAACTGGCTCCGCTGATGGCGCAGGGCCAGATCGAGGCGTTGGAACATCACGCCAGCGACGAACTGAAGTCGCTGTATCTGCCCAAAATGATTTCCGGCGAATGGTCAGCCACCATGAACCTGACCGAAGCGCAGGCCGGATCGGATGTCGGTGCGCTGACCTCGAAGGCCGAACCAAACGGTGATGGCACATATTCTGTGACCGGGCAGAAGATCTTCATTTCCTGGGGCGATAACGACTTTGCCGAAAATATCTGCCATCTGGTTCTGGCCCGCCTGCCGGACGGTGTGCCCGGCACCAAGGGCATTTCCTTGTTTCTGGTGCCGAAATACATCCCCGATTCGGATGGCAATCCCGGCGTGGCCAACGACCTGAAGGTTGTTTCCGTCGAACACAAGATGGGTCTGCACGGCTCACCCACCTGCGTGATGCAATATGAGGGCGCCAAAGGATGGCTTGTCGGTAAGGAACATGGTGGTATGGCGGCCATGTTTACCATGATGAACAACGCCCGCCTGGGCGTGGGTGGCCAGGGTGTGGGCGTTGCGGAAGGCGCCTATCAGCACGCTTTGGCCTATGCGCTGGAACGCAAGCAGGGCAGGACGCCTTCGGGGACGATCATCGATCATGCGGATGTGCGTCGCATGATCATGGATATGCGCGCCGATATCTTTGCAGCTCGGGCGATTCTTCTGGCCAACGCGACCGCGATTGATATGGCGAAAGCCACAGGCGACGCCGATTGGGCCGCGCGGGCTGCGTTGTTGACGCCAATCGGCAAAAACTTTGGGGCCCGGACCGGAATACGCGTGGCCGAAACCGGCGTGCAGGTGCATGGCGGCATGGGCTTTGTCGAAGAAACAGGTGCGGCGCAGTATTCCCGCGATGTTCGCGTAACCGCGATCTACGAGGGAACCGACGGCATTCAGGCCATGGACCTTGTTGCGCGCAAAATGATGGACGGGGGCGAGGCGGCATCGAACCTTCTGGACGAGATCGAAGAACAGGCAGAGCACGCGCGTGCGACGATGCCCGATCTGGCCGGTCCAGTGTGGGAGGCCACGGAAACCCTGCGCGAGGCAACCGAATGGTTGGTGGCGCAGGACGACATGAACGATCGGTTTGCAGGCGCAACGGCATATCTTCTGGCGTTTGCCCGGGTGCTTGGCGGGCACTATCATCTGTCCGCGGCACTGGCCGATCCGGATGGACCACGGGCCAAACTGGCGCGGTACTACATCAACGCTTTGTTGCCCGAGCATTCCGGCCTTCTGGCGCGGGTGCAAAGCGGTGCGGATGACCTCTTTTCGCTCAGCCCGGATGAATTGGCGGCGTGATGGACGGGGATCGCGTATCGGGGATCAGATATCCGTGGGCTGAACCGCCCGCGCCGGGTGAAGCCATCGAGGTTGCCGAGGGCGTCCTGTGGATGCGCCTGCCTCTTCCCATGGCGCTGGATCACGTCAATATCTACGCGCTGGACGATGGCGAAGGTTGGACGGTGATTGACACCGGGCTGTCGTCGAACAAGACGCGGCGTATCTGGGAAACCCTGATGGGCGGGCCTTTGAAAGGCAAACCGATCACCCGTGTGGTGGTGACGCATCATCATCCTGACCATGTCGGCAATGCCGGGTGGTTTCAGTCGGAACACGGGGCCGAGCTGGTCACAAGCCGCACCTCATGGCTGTTTGCGCGGATGCTGACGCTGGATGTGCAGGAAACATGGCCGCAGGAGACGCTTGATTTCTATCGCAGCGCCGGCATGGCGCCCCAGGTTCTGAATGCGCGGATGAAGGATCGCCCCTTCAACTTTGCCGACACGGTCTATCCCATGCCACTGGGCTTTACCCGGATCAAGCAGGGCGACGCGATCCGAATGGGTGGGCGCGACTGGGACGTTCATATGGGCAATGGCCACGCGCCGGAACACGCCACCTTCTGGAGCCGTGACGACAATCTGGTGTTAAGCGGCGATCAGATTCTCAGCTCGATCAGTCCCAATCTGGGCGTCTATGCCACGGAACCGATGGCCGATCCGGTTTCAGCGTGGCTGGAAGCCTGCGAGCGGTTGCAGGCCCATGCCCGGCCCGATCATCTGGTTCTGGGCGGGCACAAGCTGCCGTTTTCGGGCCTGCCGCTTAGGATGAAACAGCTGATCGACAACCACCATGGCGCGTTGGATCGCCTGTTGAAGCATCTGGATCAACCCAGGGCGGCCGCAGATTGTTTTCTGCCACTGTTCAAACGCACGATCCGCGAAGGCGAATATGGGCTTGCGCTTGTTGAGGCGGTTGCGCATGTGAATCATCTCTACCACATTGGTGCAGTAACCCGGACGCAACGCGATGACGGGGCATGGCTGTATCAGCGCAAAGGGTAGAAGAATGCAGGACCAGATCGAAACCTCGGCCGAGGCCGCCGAAGCCGCCGCTTTGCCGCGGTGTCACGAGGTGCACGCGGATCCCAATGCCGAATCCGGTGCCAAGGACCTGCCCGAAGGGTTGAAAAAGCCTGTTGCCAACAAAAGCCCGGCGCAATGGGCTTACGAACGTCTGATCATGTATATCCAGAACTTTGAAAAGACGCTGGACGGCGATCACGAAGTCGCCATGGGCTTTACCGGCGGCGATGCCGGCGTCATGCGGATCGAAGGGATGGGGTATTTCGACCCCGACATGATCACCTTTTACGGATCTGACGGAACCGGGGCCCGTACGCAACTGGTGCAGCATGTCAGTCAGTTGAACGTGATGTTGCGCGCCCTGCCCAAATCGGTCGAGGACAAACCCGCCAACCGCATCGGTTTCCGTCTGGCGGCGGATCTGGAAGACAGCTGACTTGCAATTCACGCCTGCGCGCCTTTGAATGACTGCATCAGTCCGGAGGCGCCCACGTGACACGATTTTTTCAAGCAGTAACACATGCCTACGCCGAGGCTTGGGCCCGGCGCCGTGTCTTTGTGCCAATCTACATCGCTGTGCGCTTGCTGTTGGTGGCGCTGATCGCGCCGGGTGTGGCCGTGGCCGTCAATCTGGCGGTCTCTCTGTCTAATCAGACCGCTCTGACCGATCAGGACATTGCGATGTTCCTGCTGTCTCCTGCCGGGTTCATCGCGGGTGTCACGGTGCTCAGTCTGTTCTTGCTGGCCGAGGTGCTTGTGTTCGCGGTCATGGCCGGGTCCTTGCGTATGGGGGAAGGCGACCCCTGGCGCGCAGGAAGCGCGGCGCTGGCACTGAACCTGTCCCGCTTTCCGGCGCTGTTCGGGTTTGCCGTTCGTTTCATCCTGCGCGTTCTGCTGCTTGCCTTGCCGTTTGTGGCCATCGCGGGGTTGATCGCGTGGTGGACGCTGACGGAATATGACATCAATTATTACCTGACATTCCACCCTCCGGCCTTTCAGGTGGCTGTGGTTCTGATCGGGCTTGTCGGTCTCGCGTTGGCATGGGTGTTGATCCGCCGTCTGTCCGGGTGGGCGCTGGCGCTGCATCTGGTTCTGTTTGAAGGGGCCTCACCACGCGGAGCATTCGCCAAAAGCGAACAAAAGATGGAAGGCAAGCGCGGGCGCTTGAAGATCGAGCTTGCCCTTTGGCTGGGACTGCGGCTTGTGATTGCGGCTTTGATTGCGGCGGTGGCCAGTCTGTTGTTTGCGGTTGTGCCGGTGCAGGAAGGCGGCAGTCTCAGACTGGCATTGATCCTCAGCCTGATCATCGCGGGGCTTTGGTCCTTGGCGGGATTGGTTCTGGCGGCAACGGCGCTGGGCGCGCTGGCGGTCTTGCTGGACGCGTTTTTCGAAGCCGAGGCAAAAGAAGTTCCCCATCCCGAACCCCGAAGGATCCGCGTACCGGTTCTTGTGACTGTCGCAGCGGCCCTTGCGGCATTGGGCATTGGTCTTTGGTTTGGCCAAAGCCTGCTGGAACGGGTGCAGGCGCCGGATCATGCCGAGGTCATCGGTCACCGGGGCGCTGCGGCTTTGCGACCGGAAAATACAATGGCCTCGGTTCTGAAAGCGATCGAGGATGGTGCGGACTGGGTTGAGATAGACGTTCAGGAAACGGCGGATGATGTGGTTGTCGTGGCCCATGACAGCGATTTCATGAAGTTGGCCGGCGTCAACCTGAAGGTCTGGGATGCGACGATGCAGGATGTGGCTGATATCGACATTGGAAGCTGGTTCGGGCCGGAATACGCCGCAGAGCGGACCCCGACCCTGCGAGAGGTTCTGGAAGCGGCCAGGGGCAAGTCCAAGGTCCTTATCGAGCTGAAATACTATGGTCACGACGTCGATCTGGAAAACCGGGTGATCGGCCTTGTCGAAGAGCTTGGGATGCAGAACGACGTTGCCACCATGTCGCTGAAATACCCGGCCGTGCAAAAGATGGAAAAGGTGCGGCCCGACTGGCGCTCTGGTGTGTTGGCGGCCACGGCCATTGGGGATCTGTCGGGGCTGGAAGGCGAATTTGTCGCCGTCAATGCAGGCATGGTGACACCCGGGCTGATCCGCAAGGTGCAGGACGCCGGCAAGGATATCTACGTCTGGACGGTGAATGATCCGTTGCAGATGTCCAGAATGGCCTCGATGGGGGTGGATGGTCTGATCACTGACCGTCCGGCCATGGCCAATGAGGTTTTGCGTGTACGCGCTGAAATGGGGCCGGGCGAGCGGCTGTTGCTGTGGCTGGCCACTACGTTCGGATTGCGGGTCGATACAGAGGCGATGCGCGATGAAAGCCCTTGAACTGGCGCTGATTCTGGCCATGCTGCCGCTGTCGGCATGGGCGCAGGATCTGATGCGCGGAATTGAAATGCCGGGCCACCGCGCCCTGATCGAGCAAAGCGAGGGCGCCGAACTGACGTCGTTTGAAACCGATGGCTGTTCGGGCGGGTTGTCAGCCAGTTGGCGCTGGGTGGCAAAGCAGTTCCCACAAGTCGGCGAGCTATACGAAGAACACCCCCCGTGGGAGTACTGCTGCGTGACCCATGACCGGGCTTATCACAATGCAGGAGGAGCGGAGACGGCCGAGGAAAGCTTTGACGCACGTCTGGCTGCGGATGACGCCTTGCACGCCTGTGTGGTAGAGCACGGAGACCGTCATGCAGAAGATTATGCCGACCGGTACGACATGACACCTGACCAGATTCGCAGCGTGCACGCGATAACTGCGGATGCAATGTATGGGGCGGTGCGATTCGGTGGCGGGCCGTGCAGCGGCCTGCCCTGGCGGTGGGGTTTCGGGTATCCAGGCTGCTCGGTTCTCAAGTAAGCGCATCTTGCGTGTGAAAGACGTGGTGACAGGCGTTGTGTTTTCCATTATCCAACAGATCAAACACGCGAATTGGGAATCTGAGACTCATGGCTGAATACAAGCACGGCGAAATGGACATCACGGTCCAAACCAAGACATTCAACGGTTTCATCAAAGCCACCACGTGGTGTGTGGTCGCCATTGCCTTTCTGTGCCTGTTCCTGGCGGTATTCGCCTCCTAATCGTTTCGGGGGCTGACTTGCTCAGGATATTGATTGCCTGCTTGCTGGCAGCGACAGTGGCGGGTTGCGCCAATTCAAGCCGTCCGCAGGCGGATCGGAACGAAATCGTGTCCCGGTCCTACCGTGATCCGGGGCCATCGACGCTGACGCTGTACACGATGATCAGCACTCGCACCGGATCGGGCGCACATACGTCGCTGATGATTTCGGGCAGCGAGCGGGTGATCTTTGACCCTGCCGGTTCGTTCCGGGCGGATGTGGTTCCGGTGAAGGATGATGTGCTTTACGGCATTACCCCGGCGGTCGAGCGGGCCTATCGCAGCTCGCACGCGCGCGAGACGCATTATGCCCGCATACAGACCATCCAGGTGAGCCCGCAACAGGCTGAAATCGCCTTGCAACTGGCAAAGCAATCCGGTCCGGTGGCTGGCGCGTTCTGCACCAATGCGACATCGCAACTTTTGAAACAGGTGCCGGGGTTCGAGCAGATCGATGTGACGTTCTATCCGGTGAAATTGTCGGAACAGTTCGCACAGATTCCGGGCGTCGTGACCGAAGAATACCGGGAAAATGACGATGCGGATCTGCAAAAAGGTTTGGCGGCAAACAATGCGCGTCTCAACCAGCTGAACGCTTCCTCAACTCAGTAGATACAGCAGACCATAGAGCGTGGCGGCCCCGGAAAAGATGGCCGCCAGCACGTTTTTGCTGATCACTCCCACCACCAGGGCAACAGCCGCCGCCGACATGCGGGGCAGATCGGGCTGTCCTTCGGTGGCCGATGGCCAGACAACAAGCGGTGCGATCAATGCAGGAAGGATGGCCACCGCTGTATATCGCAGGTGACGCAGCAGCCAGGGCGGCATCGGGCGATCACCTACAAAACCGATAAAAACAAAGCGCAGCGCATAGCTGCCGATGGCAAGCCCGATGATAATGGCCCAGATGGTGACGGAATCCGGCTGCGTCATGACTGCGTCTTTCCACGTTCGAGGATCAGTTCCGCTTGCGCTCCGGCAATCATTCCAGCGCATCCGGCAATCAACAGACCCAGATTGAACGGGATTGCGACGGTCAGCAACGATACCGTGATGGCCACAAGGGCCGCGACCACATGTGCAAAGGTCCGCATCATCGGCCCTATCATGGCCAGAAAGGTGATAGGCAGGGCAAAATCCAGCGCCCAGCTTTCCGGTATTTGCGCACCCAGCACTGCGCCCAGATACGTACCCAGAATCCAGAGCGGTGTGATCGGCGTGACAGAGCCCACGAAATAGGCCATGCGTTGCGGCACTGACAGGTCGGGCTCTTTCTCGAACCGCACGATGGAGCAGGCATAAGATTGATCCACGGTCAGATATGCCGCAAAGGCACGCTGCCACATGGGCGCGGAACCCAGGTAAGGTGTCAGCGATGCGGAATACATCGCCATGCGCAGATTCACCGCCAGCGCCGAGATTATGATGATCACGGTCGGGGTGTTGTCCTGCAAAAGTTGCAGGGCCGCGAACTGCGCTGCTCCGGCAAAAACGGTCGATGTAAAGGCCATCGTCTGGACAAGGGTCAGCCCGGCTTCGGTTGCGAAAACACCGAACAGAAGGCCAAAGGGCACGGCGACGAAGATAAACGGCGTCCCGTCCCGAAAACCTTTCCAGAAGTATGACTTGGATGTGGCAGAGGCCATGTCTAAATCCTATGGTGATGTGTGCAGCAGTAACTGTCTTGGGAAGGGGTTGCAATTGGCCACGGAATTCGATCTGTCGGACTATCTTATCGCCCCTGATCCGGGCGCGACACGCCTGACCCGCGCGGTCGAGGGCGTGGACCAGAACGGTGAAATCAGCCAGATTTCGGTGGTTGAAGAGCGCCCGCTGACCATATTCCTCAATTCGCAGGAAATCGTGACGGCGATGACGATTGGCGATTACCCCGAATACCTGGCGCTGGGCTTTCTGCGCAATCAGGGGATGCTGCTGGCGGATGACGAAATCACGCGCGTGGAATATGACGACGATCTTGAAACTGTGATTGTCCGCACCGCGCGCCAGACGTCTTACGAGGACAAGCTGAAGAAAAAGACCCGCACCAGCGGGTGTGCCGTAGGTACGGTGTTTGGCGACATGATGGAAGGTCTTGAAGACGTGCAATTGCCGCAGGTTCAGGTGCGGACGTCGTGGCTGTACGACCTGGCGTCCAAAATCAACCGCACTCCGTCGCTGTACCTCGAGGCCGGGGCAATCCACGGCACTGTTTTGTGCCGCGAAAACCGCCCGCTGGTATATATGGAAGACGTGGGCCGTCATAACGCCGTCGACAAGATTGCAGGCTGGATGTTGTCCGAGAATGAGGCGGCGGAGGACAAGATCCTCTATACCACCGGTCGCCTGACATCCGAGATGGTGATCAAAACGGCGATGATGGGAATCCCGGTTTTGGCCTCCCGCTCGGGCTTCACCGCATGGGGTGTCGAGATCGCGCGCGAGGTCGGGCTGACGCTGATCGGGCGGATGCGCGGGCAGCGCTTTGTCTGCCTGTCGGGCGACGACCGCCTGCTGCGCGACGTGGACCCGTCAACCGTTGCTGTCGAAGACAGGAAACACCGCCGGAAAAGTGCAGGATGATTTTGGAAACCCTTAGACCCTTTTTCCTGTTTGTTGTGACGGTCGGTATCTTGCCGCTGAGCATTCTTGCTGCGCGAAACTACGCACGCAGCAAACGGACAATCGTAGACGGCATGGCACGGTTGGACGAGGAAACTCTGGATCGATTGGGATGGGAAGCAAGAGACTATATCGGCACATTTGACCTGTTTGCCCCATTCCGGATGGGGTGGACGGCTTGGGGATTGGCGGTGCAAAAACAAAGCGCCGTATTGCAACGTATCCTCCTTCAAGGTTTACCGGACTCAGTTGTATTACCCGACGAGATCCGACGATCACTCCGCAGGTATCGGTGCTATTTCTGGTCGTTTTTCGCGCCAGTGGCGGTTTTGGTGCTCTTTTTCGCTTTCATTCGCTTGAGCCATGTCTTGGCCGGTTTTTCCGGACTTCCTTTGAGCCTGTGTTTCATCTTGCTGGGTGCGGGCAGCGGGGTTTGGATTTTCACACCGCTGGAGAAATTTCGAAAATGGCCGGACATCGAGGACCCATCATGACCAAACCGCTTGGCGTCATTCTCGCAGGCGGGCAGGCCACCCGTATGGGCGGCGGCGACAAGGGCCTGTTGCAGATCGGGGGGCAGAGCCTGCTGTCTCATGTGATCAACCGGCTTGTGCCACAGGTCGATGGGCTGGCGCTGAACGCCAATGGCGACCCTGGGCGGTTCGCTGATCTGGGCCTGCCCGTCCTGCCTGATACGATCGAAGGGTTCGCCGGGCCTCTGGCCGGTGTGCTGGCCGGGCTCGACTGGGCGGCAGAGCAGGGGGCGGACAGCATCGTGACAGCTGCCGCGGACACGCCATTCTTCCCGCGCGATCTGGTGGCGCGACTGACGCAGGCTGCGGAAGGGCAGGTACACCCATTGGTCTTGGCCACCACGCCGCGTACGGGTGACGAGGCGCTGAAATCCGGTGGCGGCAAGCGGGTCAACCGACACCCGACATTCGGGCTTTGGCCCGTTGCGCTGCGCGATGATCTGCGGGCGGCGCTGATGGACGGGTTGCGCAAGGTGGTGCTGTGGACCGACAAACATGACGGGCGCGAGGCTTTGTTCAGCGCCGACCCGTTCGATCCTTTCTTCAACGTCAACACGCCTGAAGATCTGGATCGCGCCCGAACCTTGTTGGAGCAGGCATGAGGGTTTACGGCGTCACGGGCTGGAAGAATGCCGGCAAAACCGGGCTGATGGAACGGCTGGTGGCCGAGATCACAGGCCGGGGATTCGCGGTCTCTACGGTCAAGCACGCGCATCACAGCGTCGATGTGGATCAGCCGGGCACCGACAGTCACCGGCACCGCGTGGCAGGGGCCAGCGAGGTATTGCTTGCCTCGGGGCAACGTATTGCTTTGATGCAGGAATTGCGGGGCGCGCCTGAACCGCCGCTGGCCGAGCTGCTGGCGCGGCTCTCGCCGGTCGATCTGGTGTTGGTCGAAGGGTTCAAGCGCGAGGACCACCCCAAGATCGAAGCGTATCGCGCAGCGGCGGGCAATGCGCTGATGGCACCGGGAAACGGCACCATCCGCGCGGTGGCCAGCGACACCGCGCTGGATCTGGACCGCCCGGTCTATGATCTGGATGATACCGCCGGGATTGCTGACTTCATCCTGAAAGAGGTCGGATTGTGAGCCAGTTCCAGACCTTTGCAATGGTGGATTGGTCTGGCGGAAACGACACCGGACCGACCCGGCGCAAGGATGCGATCTGGGCCTGCATTGTACGTAATGGAAAAGCGCTTGACCCCAAATACCTGCGTAACAGGCTGGTTGCAGAGCAATGGTTGGATGCTCTGATCCACGCCGAACTGATGGCCGGTCGCCGTCTGCTTCTTGGGTTCGATTTTCCTTTTGGATATCCATGCGGCTTCGCGCGGGCGATGACCGGAACGGACGATCCGCTGGCGTTGTGGGATTGGTTCGACCAACATATCGAGGATTCCCCGAAGGCCAACAACCGCTTTGATCTGGCGGGTCGGATCAACCTTCAGTTTGGCGGCCGTGGCCCGTTCTGGATGAATGGACTGCGCCGAGATATTGACGGCCTGCCACGCACCAAATCGGACTATTCCAACCCGTTCCCGAACCGTCGTGCCGTGGAGACTTTGGCAAAGGGCAGTTTCACCTGCTGGCAGATGGCGGGTGCGGGTGCAGTGGGCGGGCAGGTGATGATGGGCCTTCCGGTTCTGAACCG
Organism: Ruegeria sp. YTSA144; assembly: GCF_059610125.1. Classification (NCBI taxonomy): domain Bacteria; kingdom Pseudomonadati; phylum Pseudomonadota; class Alphaproteobacteria; order Rhodobacterales; family Roseobacteraceae; genus Ruegeria; species Ruegeria sp. YTSA144. The sequence continues at coordinate 32,570 of NZ_JBXWNA010000008.1, read as the reverse complement.
GCTTCGCCATCGGTTTGCCGGGCAAATCTCGGTCTGGCCGTTCGAACCGCTGGATAAACCAGTCGCCTTCGTGGAAATCTGGCCGTCTCTGACCTTGGGCGCGCCTCCGGAAGGGCGGATCAAAGATGAATGGCAGGTTGAACAGGTCGCCTTGACTCTGTCGGGTTTGACAGAGCAGGAGTTGGATGCGCAATTGAACGTCTCAGCGGCAGAGGAAGGTTGGATATTGGGTGTGCCTCAGGACAAGCCGAACATAGCCCCGCCCCCGTTGCGGAACGATTGTTTTGCCTTGCCCGCCGGGGTCAACTGGACACCGGTGGATGAGGCGCTGGCCTATTTGCGTGACAGGCTGCACCCGATTACCGCATCTGAGACGATGGCGCTGACCAAGGCGTGCGGGCGCGTTCTGGCCGGGGATGTGGTCGCACGACGTTCGAACCCGCCGCTTCCCAATACGGCCGTGGATGGGTACGGGTTTGCCGGTCCCGCCCCAGATGGCCCGCAGATCATGCCATTGATTGACGGGCGCGCGGCGGCAGGGATCCCGTTCGACGGTGACGTGCCTGAAGGCCGTGCCTTGCGCGTGCTGACGGGGGCGGCGCTGCCTGCCGGTGTCGACACGGTCATTCTGGAAGAGGATGTCACGGTCAAGGACGGCCACATTGCCTTCCACGGCCCGCTGAAAAAAGGCGCCAACACACGGCGCGCGGGAGAAGATGTGGCCGCAGGCGATATCGCTCTTTCTGCCGGGCGCAGGCTGACCCCCGCCGATCTTGCGCTGCTGTCTGCCGTGGGGATCGCCGAAGTCAACGTGCGCAAACCGCTTCGCGTGGCCGTGGTCTCTACGGGTGATGAATTGGTCGAAGCCGGAGAGCGCGCAGGTCCGGGTCAGATTTTTGACGCCAACCGCCCGATGCTGCTGTCCTTGATCGACCGTATGGGCTTCGTGCCCGTGGACATGGGGCGTGTTTCGGATGATCGCGACGCCTTGCGGGATCGATTGGACCAGTCCGCAGAACGGGCTGATGTGGTTTTGACCAGCGGTGGCGCGTCAGCCGGTGACGAAGACCATGTTTCGGCCCTGTTGCGTCAGGCCGGGGCGATGCAGCACTGGCGCATTGCGTTGAAACCCGGGCGGCCGCTGGCTTTGGGTTTGTGGTCCGGCGTGCCGGTGTTCGGCCTGCCCGGAAACCCGGTTGCCGCCATGGTCTGTACACTGATCTTCGCGCGTCCGGCCTTGGGGTTGATGTCCGGTGAAGGCTGGGCTGAACCGCAAGGTTTCGAAGTGCCTGCCGCCTTTGAAAAGCGCAAGAAGCCCGGTCGTCGGGAATATCTGCGTGCCAGAATGCGGGATGGGCGGGCCGAGGTCTTCCACTCGGAAGGGTCAGGCCGGATCAGTGGCCTCAGCTGGGCTGAAGGGTTGGTTGAAATCGAAGATGGTGCGCGCCATGTCAAACCGGGCGATATGGTCCGGTTCCTTCCTTATGGAAGTTTCGGCGTGTGACGGTCACGATTTCACGAGGATTCGCCGATCAGGAACGCGCGCAGGCGGCGGCACTGTTCTGGCAGGCATTTGCGGCCAAGCTGGGCAAAGTCATGGGGCCGGACGAAAAAGGATTGGCTTTCTTTGAAATCGCATTGAACCCGGATTTCGCGCTGGTTGCGCGGGATGAAACAGGGCGGATGCTGGGCCTGGCAGGATTCAAGACGCGCGATGGAGCCTTTTCAGGGGGCAGCATGTCCGACCTTGCGCGGGTTTATGGATGGTTCGGGGCGATCTGGCGCGCCTTGGTTCTGAGCGTGCTGGAGCGCGAGCTGAAACCGGGCGTGTTCCAGATGGACGGTATTTTTGTCGCCGCCGAGGCGCGCGGCAAAGGAGTGGGCACGGCATTGCTGAACGCCATCAAGTCCGAGGCCCGCAACCGCAACATGTCAGAGGTTCAGCTTGATGTCATCGACACAAACCCCCGCGCCCGCAGCTTGTACGAACGCGAGGGGTTCCAGCCCCTGGGTCAAGAAAAAACCGGACCACTGAAGTATCTGTTCAATTTCCGCAGCGCGACCAAAATGTCGTGGGTTGTCGGGCCGGATTAATCAAACGTGCCTGCCACGCGGCCCAGCAACATGAATGCGCGTGCCGTTCGGGTTTCACCCAATTCACTCAGTTCCGCATCGCTGGCCGTGGGTTCGAACTCGGCTATCATCTTGTCAAACCGACGCAGGAAATGGTGCGCGGCGTCGCGGAAAATCGGGTCCTGCTTCATTCGGGCCGCTGTCAGCGCCAATGAAGATCTGTCGCGCACACCCCCCAGCGCCGCCACGGCGCGCCCGCGTGTGCCTTGGGCGAACTGGCGCCAGATTTCTGGCCGGGCCATGTCGGGGCGCAGGTCATCCATGTAGATGCCTTCCTGGCTGAGCAGCGTCAGAACATCCTGCGAAGCTTGCACAAGCTTTGCCGTCTTGCGGTCCTTCAATGCAACACGCAGCGCATTGAACCCCTCGGTGTCATCCTGCGTTTCGGGGAAATTCAGGGCACGGATGAAAACCTCGGTACTCAGTGGTGGTGTGATCTCTTCCGCAGGTGTGCCCAGTTCCAACGAGGTCTGGTCTCCCTGAGCGGAAGGCTGCGAGGCCGCGGCAGAGCGCGCTGTGCGTGTGGTCGAGAACGTTGCCAAGGCGTCTTCGGTTTTCCGTGTGGCCGCAGCGATTTCATCCAGCTTTTTGGTCACCGCAGGTTCATAAGTGCTGGAGGCGCGCTGCTGCTGCGCCACATAGGCCTGCCGGATCGCGTCGATTGCCGTTTGCAGGCGTTCACTTTCCTCTCGCATCACCCGACTGGCACGCATCGCAGTGGCCGCAACCCAGATCATCGCCACAGGCATGAATACAGCCAGAAAGGTGACGACGAGGCCACCGTTCTGCCCCTGACCAGGCAGCACGAGAAAGACGACCGACACCACCAGCCAGATCAGGCTGAGCACAAGTGCGGCAATCTCGATTTCGGTGACAGCCGGAGTCTTCGGGCGATCATAGATGCCCAGCGACGTCGGCTTTTCGGTTTCCGGGTCAGGTTTTGGCCCCGACATTACATGCGCTCCGGTCAGGCGTACTCGATACTCAGGATTTCGTAAGAGCGCACGCCGCCGGGTGTGCGCACTTCGACGCTGTCCCCTTCATCTTTGCCGATCAGGGCGCGGGCGATGGGGGATTTGATGTTCAGCAGGCCGTTTTCGATATTGGCCTCGTATTCACCAACGATCTGCCAGGTCTTTTCTTCATCGGTATCTTCGTCGACCAATGTGACTTTTGCGCCAAACTTGACCGCGCCCGACAGTTTTGCCGGGTCGATGACATCGGCCAGCGACAGGATACCTTCCAGTTCCTTGATGCGACCTTCGATGAAACCCTGTTTTTCACGGGCAGAATGGTATTCGGCGTTTTCCTTCAGGTCGCCCAGCTCGCGCGCCGAGGCGATGGCTTCGATGATCGCCGGGCGTTCAACGGATTTGAGGTTCTTCAGCTCCGCCTCGAGCGCGGCATTGCCCGCAGGCGTCATCGGGATCTTTTCCATACTCTCTACGTCCACGCATAAATTGAGTAGCCCCGCCGCACAGGAGCGTCGGGGCGAATGTTAGATTGGCAGTTACCTGACCCAAATGCCACGTGAATTGCAAGAGGTGACAGCGTCAGCAGCGATCAATTCGCGACTTCGCGCCGTTTTGATTTGGGGTGGGGCCTGTGCCGATGATCGGGATGCCGCGACCTGCGCCAACGCTGCGATGGGGTGCAAAGCCAAATCATCTCAATCATATTGCACCACTTCGAACTCGATCCCGTTGTCATCGCGGAAATAGAACCGGCGCCCTGGTTCGTAATCGGCGTGGTTGTGGGGCTCGAATCCCGCCTTGCGAACCTTGTCTTCGGTGGCATCTATGTCTTCGACCAGAACACCGACATGGTTCAGCCCGCCGATCACATCATAGCTGCTTTCATCCGACTGTTTCGGGTCGTCAGGTTTGTACAGCGCCAGATACGTATGGGCCGAGCCGACATGCACAGTGTATCCACCGGCAATTGCAGGGCCTTCCCAACGGGTTTTCCAGCCAAAGACCTTTTGCATCCAACCGGCCGAGGCCTGCGGGTCGCGGACAGTGAAATTGGTGTGTTCAAGCGTCGCCATCATGGGATCTCCTGTGTTTTTTGGCTTGTCCCGACTCAGCGTAATTTCTAAACCTAACTTTAGGTCAAGGTATTTCTCGTGAGGGTTTGATGGTGGTATCAGAGGGGCTGGCGATTGGCGCATTGGCCCGGCGCACAGGTCTGGCCGTTTCGGCCATCCGGTACTACGAAGCGCAGGGTTTGATTTCGCCCTGGCGCAACGCGGGCGGGCAGCGACGTTACCAACGGGCCGATATTCGGCGGCTGAGCTTTGTGATGATTGCGCAGCAGTTCGGCCTGACCCTGCCTGAAATCCGGCAGGTGTTGTCGGGCCTGCCCGGAAACCGCACGCCGACGCCTCAGGACTGGAAGGCGATCAGCGTACAGCTGAGGGCCCATCTGGATCAGCGAATCGACACCCTGACGCGGTTGCGCGACAATCTGGATGGCTGCATCGGATGCGGGTGTCTGAGCCTGCCGAAATGCGCGCTTTACAACCCCGATGACCGGGCAAAATCGCATGGTAGCGGTCCCAGATACCTGATGGGGGACACACCGGAAGGTTGATGTGTCGAATAGCGCCCTTGTTACGCCGTGTTTCGATTGACCAATGTCTTTGTGACCATGTAATCAGCCGTGAAACAAAATTGCGCAGATCATGCGGTGACAGCGCCAATTCGGAAAGTTAGCTAAGGAGCCCGCGATGGCCGAGATTGAACGCGAAGCGATGGAATATGACGTGGTGATCGTGGGTGCAGGTCCTGCGGGCCTGTCTGCGGCCATCCGTCTGAAACAGCTGGATGCCGACCTGAACGTAGTGGTTCTGGAAAAAGGTTCGGAGGTTGGCGCGCATATCCTGTCAGGCGCGGTTCTCGACCCCTGTGGTCTGGATGCTCTGATACCGGACTGGAAGGAAAAAGGCGCGCCGCTGAATGTGCCCGTGAAAGACGACAAGTTCTACATGCTGGGTGAGGCGGGTCAGGTCCGTATCCCGAACTTCCCGATGCCGCCCCTGATGCACAACCACGGCAACTACATCGTTTCGATGGGCAATGTCTGCCGCTGGATGGCGGAACAGGCCGAAGAACTGGGTGTCGAGATCTTCCCGGGCATGGCGTGCTCGGAAATGGTCTATGGCGAAAATGGCGAGGTCAAAGGCGTTGTTGCCGGTGTCTTCGGTCTGGAACCAGACGGTTCCTATGGCCCCAACACCGAACCGGGGATGGAGCTGCACGGCAAATATGTCTTCCTGTCGGAAGGTGTCCGTGGGTCGCTGTCCAAGGAAGTGATTGCCAAATACGATCTGTCTGCCGGCAAAGAGCCGCAGAAATACGGTGTCGGCATGAAAGAGATCTGGGAGATCGACCCTGCCAAGCACAAGGAAGGCAGCGTGACGCACACGATGGGCTGGCCGTTGGGCAGCAACGCTGGCGGCGGGTCCTTCATTTATCACCTTGAAAACAATCAGGTTTACGTCGGATTCGTGGTTCACCTGAACTACAAGAACCCGCACCTGTACCCCTATATGGAGTTCCAGCGGTTCAAGCACCACCCGATGGTGGCCGATCTGCTGAAAGGCGGCAAGCGCGTGGCCTACGGCGCCCGCGCGATTACGGAAGGCGGCTATCAGTCGATGCCAAAACTGGTTGCTCCGGGCGTGGCGCTGTTGGGCTGTTCGGCGGGCATGGTCAACGTGCCGCGCATCAAAGGCAACCACAACGCGATGCTGTCGGGCAAAGCTGCGGCCGAAGCTGCTTATGACGCCATCAAGGCCGAGCGTTCGGGCGATGAACTGACGGTTTACGAGACCGAAGTTCGCAATGGCGCGATTGGTTCCGACCTGAAAAAGGTTCGCAATGTCAAGCCGATGTGGTCGAAGTGGGGCCTGACCGCCAGCCTGATGTTGGGTGGTCTGGACATGTGGACCAACACGCTGGGCTTTTCGCTGTTCGGCACGCTGGGTCACGGCAAGAACGACGCGGAATCGACCGAGGATGCCAGCAAGCACCAGCCAATCGATTACCCAAAGCCGGATGGAACGCTGTCCTTCGATCGTCTGACGAATGTCTCGTTCGCAGCGACGAACCACGAGGAAAGCCAGCCCTGCCACCTGCGTCTGGCCGATCCGGAAATCCCCGTGAAGGTCAACCTGCCGAAATACGATGAGCCGGCGCAGCGGTATTGCCCGGCCGGTGTTTATGAAGTGGTCGAGGATGAGAGCGGTCCGCGATTCGTCATCAACTTCCAGAACTGCGTTCATTGCAAAACCTGCGACATCAAGGATCCCAGCCAGAACATCACCTGGACCACACCGCAGGGCGGCGACGGTCCAAACTATCCGAACATGTAAGCAAAAAACGGGCAATGGCGGCGCTGTGAAGGCTCTGCCATTGCCTCTTGCCTGCCGAAGCCCTAGCTTACCCCTCAGTCAACGATAGCAAGGCAGGATTTCGGTGTTTTCCCTGGTTCGTCGCGCGGCTTTGTCCGTGCTGTTCATGTCGTCGGTCGCAGTTCCGGCCTATTCGGAAACGGGTGCCGGGTCATATCTGGCCGGGCGGCAGGCGATTTACGAAAACGACTATTCTGCCGCTGAAAGGTACTACGCTCAGGCCCTCAGGTTTGATCCCCAAAATGCGCTGTTGCAGGAAAGTGTTGTCGTCGCGCGCATCGCTTTGGGGGAAGTGGCGCGCGCGCTGCCGATCGCCCAGCAGATCGAAGAAGCCAACCTGCCCAGCCAGGCTGCGCGTATGGTGATTTCGGCCAATCTGATCGCCGATGGGAAATTTGACGACCTGCTGGCCCGTGACCCTGAAACACAGGGAGTTGGCCCCCTTGTTGACGGCCTGATGATCGCCTGGGCCCATCTGGGACAGGGTGAGATGACGAAAGCGATGGAACAGTTCGATTCCGTCGCCACACAGGATGGTCTCAGGGAATTCGCGCTTTACCACAAGGCGATGGCTTTGGCGTCTATCGGTGATTTCGAAGGCGCCGAGGCGATACTTGCGGACAATGATGGAACGGTTGCCCGGTTCTCTCGTCGTGCCGCCTTGGCCCGCACCGAGATTCTGTCACAGCTGGATCGCAACGAAGACGCCATTCAGTTTCTGGACAATGTTTTTGTGGCGGGCAGTGACCCGACCATCGAGGCGTATTTGAAACAGTTGGCGGCGGGCGAAACATTGCCGTTCACTCATGTCCGATCCGCTCAGGACGGCATGGCCGAGATTTTTTTCACCGTCGGTGCCGCGTTGAACAGCGAAGCTTCGCCCGATTACGTTCTGCTTTACGCACGCCTGGCCAGTTTCCTGCGCCCCGATCATGTGGATGCCATTTTGCTGAGTGCGGACCTGCTGGATAACTTGCAGCAATATGATTTGGCGGTTGAAGCGTACCGCCTGGTCCCGGCGGACAGCAACGATCACCATGCAGCCGAATTGGGCCGGGCCGAAGTTCTGGACCGTTCGGGAAAAACCGATGCGGCCGTCGAGGTGTTGCAAAACCTGGCTGCGCAGGACCCTGATTTTCCGGGCGTGCATGTCGCTTTGGCAGACTTGCAGCGCCGACAGGAAAATTATGCCGCTGCCGTGGCCTCTTATGACACTGCGATCGCCCTGACGGACAGCGCGGCGGGTGGGAATTGGTTCCTGCATTACGCGCGAGGAATCAGCCATGAAAGGTTGAAGCACTGGGATCAGGCCGAAGCTGATTTCCGCCGGGCGCTGGAGCTGAACCCGGATCAGCCCCAGGTTCTGAATTACCTGGGGTATTCGCTGGTAGAGCGCAAGGAAAAGCTGGACGAAGCATTGGACATGATCGAGCGCGCCGTAGCTGCGCGTCCGGACAGTGGCTATATCGTGGACAGTCTGGGCTGGGTTCTGTTCCGTCTGGGGCGTTACGACGAGGCCGTCGAACATATGGAACGTGCAGTTGAGCTGATGCCGGTGGATCCAGTGGTCAACGATCATCTGGGTGACGTCTATTGGGCTGTAGGGCGCGCGCGCGAGGCCGAGTTCCAGTGGCGTCGCGCCCTATCCTTTATCGATCCGGAAGACACGGACGGCGAAGCCGACCCGGATCGGATCCGGCGCAAGATCGAAGTCGGGCTGGATGCCGTTCTGGCCGAAGAAGGTTCGGAGCCATTGAAAGTCGCCAATGGAAATTAAGGCGTTTGCGCCCGCCAAGATCAACCTGACCCTTCATGTAACCGGCCGTCGAGACGACGGCTATCACCTGTTGGATTCGCTGGTTGTATTCGCCGATCTGGGTGATCGGCTGACATTCAGCCCCGGCCCCGAGTTGTCCATGGACGTGCGCGGCGAGTTTGCCGGCGGAGTCCCCACGGACAGCCGAAATCTGGTCTGGAGGGCGGCAGAAGCTGTCGGTTGGACCGGTCATATTCAACTGACCAAGTCCTTGCCCCATGGGGCGGGCATTGGTGGAGGGTCGTCTGATGCTGCGGCCACGCTTGGGGCCCTGGCAGATCAGGGCTACGACCTCCCGCAGGGCCTGCCGTTGTCATTGGGGGCGGATGTCCCCGTCTGCCTGGAAGGTCGGGCGATCAGAATGCAGGGCATTGGTGATCGTTTGACGGCGGTGAACCTTCCGCGCCTGCCCGCCCTTTTGGTCAACCCGAATGCACTGGTGCCCACCGGTGCCGTTTTCAACGCGCTGGCGATCAGAGACAATCCGCCAATGCCTGAAATCACGCCTGAGTTTGACAATGCCGATGAGTGCGCCCAGTGGCTGCGCAATCAAGGCAACGATCTGGAACTGCCCGCCATGAACGTCGCACCTGAGATTGAACAGGTGTTGGACGAGTTGAAGATGACCAATCGCGCGCTCGTGGTGCGCATGTCAGGGTCAGGATCAACCTGTTTTGCGCTGTATCCGACGATGAAAGACGCGCATTTTGCCGCCTATGAGGTCGGCGCAGCCCATCCTGATTGGTGGTGCCGCGCCACGCAGCTCAATTGAGACGTGAAACCACGTAATCGGCCAATTCGCGTAGCAGACCGCGAATTTCGTGGTCAGGCAATACATCCAAAGCGGCTTTGGCCTTGTTTGCCCAACCCAAGGCGTCTTGCCGGGTTTCTTCCAGCGTGGCGTATTTGTTCATCAGACCCAGCGCCTGATCCAGATCCCCGTCCTGTTGGCGGCCTTTTTCGATCGTGCGCTCCCAGAAGGCGCGTTCTTCCGGCGTGGACTGCGCCACGGCTTTGATGACGGGCAGGGTCAGTTTCCGTTCACGGAAGTCATCGCCAACATTCTTCCCGGTCGCTTTGCTGTCGCCCTGATAATCCAGCAGGTCATCGGCAATCTGGAACGCGATCCCCAGGGAATCGCCATAGGCGAAAAGCGCTTTGACCTGCTCTTCCGAGGCGCCTGCGATCACGCCGCCCACTTCGGTCGCGGCTGAAAACAAGGCCGCCGTCTTGCCGCGCACGACCTGAAGATAAACGCTTTCATCCGTACGCAGATCGGTTGCGGCCGTCATTTGCAGCACTTCGCCTTCGGCAATGGTTGCAGAGGCATTGGCCAGGATATCCAGAACCCGAAGCGAGCCCGTTTCCACCATCAATTGGAAACTGCGTGAAAACAGGTAGTCGCCAACCAGAACACTGGATTTGTTGTCCCACAGCAGATTGGCGGTCGGGCGGCCCCGTCGCTGTGCGCTTTCATCCACGACGTCGTCATGCAGCAGGGTGGCGGTGTGGATGAACTCGACCGTCGCCGCAAGGCGCACATGGTGGTCGCCGGAATAGCCAAACAGGCGTGCTGCGGCCAGTGTCAGCATCGGGCGCAGGCGTTTTCCACCGGCTTCGACCAGGTGCTGCGTCACTTCGGGGATACGTGGCGCATGGTCCGACGCCATCCGCGTGCGGATCAGCCCGTTCACGGCCTCCATCTCACCCGCCAGAATTTCAGCGAGACGCTCATGCGGTTTTGAGATCATGTCGACGGTCATCACACTCCTGATACAAGGCTCGACTTTCGCCTCGCCTTGCCCTTACATCCATCCCCATGAAAGAACTGTTGCGCAGTACCGATCCGACGATCCTGGCCTTTGCATCCGCTCTCCTTGAGGGCGAGGATATAGACTGCTTTCAGATGGACGTAAATATGAGCATCCTCGAAGGTGGTATCGGAATATTCCCCCGACGTCTGATGGTTCGGTCCGAAGACCTGACCCGGGCCGAGCGTGTGATGCGCGACAACGAGATCCCGCTGGGCCGATGATGCGCTTCGACGACAATGAATTGACGTGCAACGATTTCCTTGGTGGTCGGGTGCGATTGCTGCAACCTGCGTCAGGTTACCGCGCCGGGGTAGACCCTGTTCTGCTTGCCGCATCCGTCCCTGCAAAGGCCGGGCAAACCGTGCTAGAGCTGGGGTGTGGCGCGGGGGCCGCCATTCTGTGCCTGTCCGCGCGGGTACCGGGGCTGCAATTGGTTGGGATCGAATTGCAACCGGCCTATGCGGATCTGGCCCGCCGCAACTCGGAAATCAACGGCTGTGATCTGGACGTGATCGAGGCTGACCTGAACGCTTTGCCTGATGACCTCCGACAGCGTCACTTTGATCACGTTATCGCGAACCCGCCCTATTACCGTGCAGGGGCGCATAGCCCCGCCAGCGACACAGGGCGGAGCATTGCCCTGGGCGAAGATACGCCGCTGATCGACTGGATCACTGTTGCGGCCAAACGCCTTGCCCCTCGGGGGTTCTTGCACATGATCCAGAAAGCCGACCGTCTTCCCGATATGCTGTCGGCATGTGAGGGGAAACTGGGTTCCATCGAGGTGCTGCCGCTCAGCGCGCGGGCGGGCCGCCAGGCCGAGCTGGTCATCCTGAGCGCCCGCAAAGGGGGACGCGCGGCATTTCGTCTGCATGCGCCTTTGATTCTGCACGCCGGTGAGCGCCACGAAAAGGACGGTGACAGCTATACCGAGGCGGTCTCTGCCGTGCTTCGACAGGCCGCTCCGTTGCCTCGGAACTTGTGCCATCGGCAATGACCAGCCGAATTTGTCGGATTTGTTACAGATTCTGTGCGTCTGCAGCGTGACAGGGTGGAAACGATGTGGTCAAATTCTTACGTGACATACAGACACATAAACAAGGAGGATCGCAATGAGCGTGAGCGCACATCTGACGGAACTGAAGAAAAAGCACGAATCTCTCGGTCTGGAAGTGGAAGAAGCCCAACGCTCGCCAGGTATCGATGATCTCCATATTGCTCAGCTGAAAAAACAGAAGCTCAAGCTGAAAGAAGAGATCGAACGCCTGTCTGCTTAAGTTTTCAGGCTGGCGCGGGCCGCTATCAAGGCTCCGCCGGTGATCAGGAAGGCCGCGATCGCAAGCCCCCAGGATGGGGCGGCGATCCCGGCCACCACCAAAGCTAGGGTCGACAACAACGGGGCCGCATAGGATGAGGTTCCGAGGATTTGTATGTCGCCTTGCTTGACGCCTATGTCCCAGACGTAGAACGCCAGCCCGACGGGTCCAAGGCCGAGCGCCAGCACCGACGCCCAGCCCAGTGCCGTATCGGGCAGTACAGTGTCTTCCACCGCCAGATGCAGCAGCCCCGAGGCGAGCGCAGCCGCAAGGCAGAAAATTGCGACGGAACTCGTCGGCGTGCCCTCCAATCTGCGTGATAGAACGGAATAGCCCGACCATGTCATTGCGCACAGCAAGGCCAGTGCATATCCGGGCAGGTATTGGGCCTGAAAGCCCGCACCGCCGCCTCCGGCGATGATCACAGCGGCACCTGCAAATCCAAGACAGGCGCCGATCAGGTGACCGATACGCAGATGCTCACCTGGCAAAAGCCCCGACAAAAGCACAATGAGCAAAGGCCAGAGATAAGCGATCAGCCCGGCCTCGGCAGCCGGTGCCATGCGCAAGGCCGAAAAATACAGCGCGTGATAGCCAAACAGGCCCAATGCGCCAAACAGGTAGGTCGTCCAGGGGACTCGCTTTAGATCGCTCAGACCACCTGTCACCATCGCCCAGACAAGCCCAAGCGCACCGCCAATCGAAAAGCAGATCGTGTTCAGCAGCAGGGGCGGCGTAGGCGCCGACCCGACGGTGAACAACGCCAGCAAGGCCCATAGCAAGACAGCTACGAAACCGATGGCCGTTGCGCGCATTTTGGTCATGGGTGGGAAACCTCTTCAATCGGTATGATTTTGAACTCATCCGATATATGCGCGGTTTTTTCAATCTCGGTCAGGAACCAATCGCGAAACGCTGCGATCTGAGGTTTCTTTTCGGCCCCCGGCAGGCAAAGAAACCGGAACCGGCCTTGTGTTTCCAGTGCCACCTTGAACGGTGCAACCAGGCGGCCTTCGGTCAAGTCCTTGAGAATCATGGCGCGTCGCCCCAGTGCCACGCCGACACCGGCAACAGCGGCATCAATCGCGTGATCTGCATTGGAAAAATGCGCGCCATGGGTCGGGGTAAAATCCATTCCCACGGCACGGAACCAAGCGGGCCAATCGCAGGGCGGGGTCAGAAAACTGATCGAATCGTCATGGATCAGCGGGGCCGCTTCAAGGCTTTCCGGCGTGGTGAATTGTTCCGCCAACTCCGGGGTCATGACAGGGGTCAGCCATTCCTTTCTGACGGGAACGGAATACAGCCCGTCATCGGCTGAATTCCCGAACCGGATGGCGACATCCACATCGTCCCGCTCCAGATCCATGTTGCGTAGCGTGGCCGAGAATTTCAGATCGATCTCGGGATGCGCCCGGGCAAATTCATAGAGCCGCGGCGCCAGCCACTTGGCGGTCAAAGCAGGGCCCGCGGTGACGGTCAGGCTTGTGTCATCTTCCTGTCTGCGCACTGCGCGCCACGCGGATTGCAAGGTGGCAAACCCTTCTGCCGCACCGGGCGCAAGGGCACGGCCCGCCTCGGTCAGTTCTACGGCGCGGTTCAGGCGGCGGAACAGCGGACGTCCAAGGTGTTCTTCAAGCGACTTGATCTGAAAGGACAGGGCAGCTGGTGTCACATGCAGCTCTTCCGCCGCCTTCGCAAAAGACATGTGCCGGGCCGCGGCGTCAAAAGCACGCAACGCGGTCAGCGGAGGAAGATAGTCACTCATAGTGAAGTAAATCTTAACTGAAGATCCAAGAAAGCTCGTTTGTCGCTTTCATTCGTAACCCTCATATTAACATCAGGTCAAATAAAACTGATTTGAAAAAGGAGACTGCCATGATCGAGATGACGACAAATCCCGCCGCCCAGATGGTGATCCTGCGTGCCCATCAAGAGCGCAGCCGGGTGGTCTGGCAGTTTTGGGGATGGTTATTCGGTTCCCGCTGATCGCAGCGCGCGCGTTCTTACGGGATCAGAAAGGGCCGGCCCAAAGGGACCGGCCCGTTTTTTGTTCACAAGTCTGGATCAGACGAAGAATTGCGCACCGTTGGCCGAGATCGTCGAACCGTTGATGAACTGCGAATCGTCCGATGCCAGGAAGACCACGCAGCGCGCGATTTCCTCTGGCTCACCCAAGCGGCCGGCCGGGATTTGGCTAATGATGGACTCGCGCACCTTCTCGGGCACGGCCATGACCATTTCGGTTGCAATATAGCCGGGGCAGATCGCGTTGGCAGTGATGCCCGCCCGCGCGCCTTCCTGCGCCAAAGATTTCACGATGCCCAGGTCGCCGGCCTTGGTCGCAGCATAGTTCACCTGAGCGAATTGGCCTTTCTGACCGTTGATCGAGCTGATGACGATGACACGGCCGAACTTGCGCTCGCGCATGCCGGGCCAGATGGGGTGTACGGTGTTGAACACACCGGTCAGGTTGGTGTCGATCACGTCCTTCCACTGGTCGGGGGTCATTTTGTGGAACGGAGCATCGCGGGTGATGCCTGCATTGGCGACGACCACATCGATGGGGCCAACTTCGGCTTCGACCTGTTCGATGCCCGCTTTGGATTCGTCGTAATCCGCGACGTTCCACTTGTAGGTCTTGATCCCGGTTTCTTCGGTGAATTTTGCAGCGGCTTCGTCATTCCCCGCATAGGTGGCCGCAACGTTATACCCTTCGGCTTTGAGCGCCTTGGAAATTGCTGCGCCAATGCCGCGGGAACCGCCGGTTACGAGAGCTGTTCGTGCCATTTATGACTCCTTCAATTTTAGTCGTCTTGGTAATGCTGTTACTCTGAGAGATGATCGTGCGCAATATTGTTTCGTCGTGAATCTTGGTTTCCGGGCGGCAATATCGTCGCATCCAAGGGTTAGAACCTCAATGTAACAAAAAAGGCGCCCAACTGGGCGCCTAATTCTATTTGATTGTCAAAGCGCTTAGTCGCGCTCCACACACAGGGCAACGCCCATGCCGCCGCCGATGCACAAGGTCGCCAGACCCTTTTTCGCATCGCGCCGTTTCATTTCGAACAGCAGGGTGTTCAAAACACGGCACCCCGAAGCACCGATCGGATGGCCGATGGCAATGGCGCCGCCGTTTACGTTCACGATCGACGGATCCCAGCCCATATCCTTGTTCACGGCGCAGGCCTGTGCGGCAAAGGCTTCGTTGGCTTCGACCAGGTCCAGATCGTCAACCGACCAGCCTGCTTTTTCCAGCGCTTTGCGCGATGCATAGATCGGGCCGACGCCCATGATCGACGGGTCCAGACCGGCGGTCGCATAGGACGCGATGCGTGCAAGAGGTTCGATTCCGCGCTTTTCGGCGTTTTCGGCTGACATCAGCAGTGTCGCGGCCGCACCGTCGTTCAATCCCGAGGCGTTGGCTGCGGTGACCGAACCGTCCTTGATGAAGGCCGGGCGCAGTTTGGCCATGGCTTCCATTGTTGCGCCATGACGGATGTATTCGTCTTTGTCCATCACGATGTCGCCCTTGCGGGTCTTGATGGTGAAGGGCACGATTTCGTCCGCGAACTTGCCGGCCTTTTGGGCTGCTTCGGCTTTGTTCTGCGAAGCGACGGCGAATTCATCCTGCATTTCGCGGCTGATCTGCCATTTCTCTGCAACATTCTCGGCAGTCTGACCCATGTGATAGCCGTTGAAAGCATCCCAAAGACCATCGCGGATCATCGTGTCGATGTATTTCATGTCGCCCATCTTGTGACCGGCGCGCAGCGCGGCGGCGTGGGGTGACAGGGTCATGTTTTCCTGACCACCAGCAGCGACGATTTCCGCGTCTCCCAGCTGAATATGCTGGGCGCCCAAAGCAACGGCGCGCAGGCCCGAGCCACAAACCTGATTGATGCCCCATGCGGCGCTTTCCTGAGGCAGGCCGGCATTGATATGCGCCTGACGCGCGGGATTCTGGCCTTGGGCGGCAGTCAGAACCTGACCCATGATGGTTTCGCTGACTTCGCCTTTTTCCACTCCGGCGCGCTCGACAACTGCTTCCAGGACGGCAGCGCCCAGATCATGGGCAGGGGTGTTCGCAAACGAACCACTGAAGCTGCCGACACCTGTTCGTGCGGCGGATGCGATTACTACGTTGGTCATATGATCAGTCCTTTACCGTCATGGGCCAGCGGAATTTCTGACGGCGCAGGTCAAGAGGTGTCCTCTCGAAACAAGAGCGCCCCGTGATCCCCCGCTCAAGTACCCTTGCAATAGCGCAACGCTGCACTTGCAGCAACGGGCAGCTTGTCTCAGTGTCGGAAAAGGTGGGAAAATGTCGATGAGCAGGCAATCAACTTCCTGTTTTTGATTTGTTTTCCTGTTTCCAGGGTTCCGCGACGCTGGGTGCGCCATACAAGAATCCTTGCAGGCAATCCACGCCACTTGCCACCAAAAACGCTGCATCCTCCTGCGTTTCAACCGATTCGGCCGTGACCAGAATTTCGAATTCACGGGCCACCGCGATCAGCGCCCGCACCAATGTCTGGTTGTCGGGGTCGGTGCTGATGCCCCGCACGAACTGTCCATCGATTTTGGCTGCGTCGAACAGAAACTCGCGAAAATGGCGGAAGCTGAAGTTGCTGGCACCAAAGTCATCCAGCGCAAAGGCGATGCCACGATCCTGCAATCGGTCCATGAAATCGACAACCAACTCGGGCACCTGCATGGCCGAGCTTTCGGAGATTTCGAGGATCAACCGTTCGCCCAAGCCGGCATCTCGTTTCAGAAACCTGTCCAGTATTCTCGACCAGTTGGAATAACCGATCGAGCGGGCTGACATGTTGATCGACAGGCGTATTTCCGGGTTCTTCGCCAAGGTACGCAGCCCAAGCTCCAGCGCCACGCAGTCGAGTTCGCGGCCGATAGGCGTGTTTTCGACCTGAGGCATGAATTCGCGGGCCGGGATGACGCGGCCGGTTTCGTCCAGAACCCGAATGAACCCTTCGTAAAACGCGACACTGTAAGGGGCGTGCGCCTGTATCACCGGCTGAAAGGCCAGTTTGCATTGCTTATGCTTCACGGCATCGGTTGCCATCTGCACAACCGAACGATCCCGTGTCGAAACTGCCGCATTCAACGGGCTGTCCGACCCTTCAGGCAGATGTGCCAGTTTTTTGTTTCCCATAAGCGCGGATTCCCATGTGTCCGGGACAGGTGTCCGGTCACAGTCTCGGGGCAAAGAGATGAATCTGCGGTTAAGGGGTCGGAAAAATTTCCGCCTCGGGGGCTCAGCGGGTGGATTGCCAAGCGCGCGCCAAAGAGGCTGCGGCGCCAAGTATTGCGCCCATCGCACCTAGGGCCATCATTGCAAAACCCAGCGCGATCAGGGCTGAAACGGCGCCCCCAAGGGCTGCGAGCATGGCCATCAACAGGCCGAACAGGCCGAAAAAGGTTGAAATGGTTGCCAAACGATTCATACCGACCCTCGCTCACTCAATACACGGCGCCTGTCGACCGATATGGCGTTGAATGGCCGAGTTTCAAGGCACAAGCAGGGTTCAGCCGGCCGTTTCAGGCCTGTTCTGCTTGTCCGCTGGGCAGTTTTTTGTCCAGATGCTCAAAACCTGGCGTTCCGCGATCTTCCGGATGGCGCGCCAGATGCTTGGCCTTGATCTGTTCCGAACTGTCCCGGCTGCCATCGTGGCTGTACCCCGGTGGGGCAAAGCAGTAGGCCAGCCGCTGTTTCAGGGTCAGGCCCGGCTGGGTCGCGTCGCGCCAGATGGCCACCCATTCGTGAAAGGCCACCCGCAGGGGATTGAAGGTGCCGATATTGTGCACCAGACCATAGTCCACCCGGTCGTCCTCCTGCTCGGGGACGAAGGTGCCGAACAGCTTGTCCCAGATGATGAACACCCCGGCATAGTTGCAATCCAGATAGCGCGCGTTGCGGCCGTGATGGGCGCGGTGGTGACTGGGCGTGTTCATTACCGCCTCGAACCAGCGGGGCATCTTGCCGATGGCTTCGGTGTGAATCCAGAACTGATAGATCAGATTGAGGCCGCCGACGAACAGAACCATCGCCGGATGGAACCCAAGCAGGATCAGCGGGGCGCGTACGACCATCATGAAAGTGAACGTATAGGTCCAGGTCTGCCGCAGCGCGGTCGTCAGGTTGTAGTGCTGTGAACTGTGATGGTTTACGTGACTGGCCCAGACCCAGCGGATGCGATGGCCAAAGCGATGGACCCAGTAATACCGCAGATCATCCAGGACAAAGCACAGGATGATAACCGGAATTGACGTGCCCAGGTTCATCGGCGTGATTTGCCACAGCCACATGAAAAACGCATAGGCGATAAAGCCCAGCAAAAAGCCCGACGCGATGTTTCCGGCGCCCATGATCAAAGAGGTCACCGCATCGCGTGTTTCATAGCGCCCGCCTTTGCCTTTGACTGCGATCCACAGAAACTCGGCCAGAATTGCTGCGATGAAAAAAGGAACGGCCCATTGTACCGCATCGGGAAAACTAATTTGGTCTGTCATGCGGGCTCCATCAGGTCACGCCAGTGATGGCGTTCGAATTCGTCCAGTCGGATGAGTGTTTTGGGCACCGAGAATTCGTGAAACAGAATCTCAAAGCCTTCCGGATGATCCAGAAGATCATAGTCCAGCAGATGCCGCGCCACGGTGTCGGCCCCGAAGGACCAAAGCAACCCATTGCCGGTACTGGTGCGCACCACCGCGGCGTGGCCATCATGGGAAACCGTGACATCGACCACATCGTCGTCCGGAAAGTGACGTGCCCATTGTGAGCGTGCAGTGTCGGGCGTCAGCATCACCTGCTGCGACCTGCCGGTGAGATGCAATAACAGGGTGACGCCAGCTATGCCGCCGACGACCAGCGCCAGTAGAACTTCAAGTGGCATTCCATCCTCCTGAGCGCAGAGTGCAAAGGAGTTGAAACTCTGTCAAAGGTGGCGTTGCGTCAGCTGTTTTCCAGCTGTTCCAGTATCTCGTGTTGCACCACACGTTCGACGAAGGGCACCAGACCCTCGGGGCCGGATGTACGATCCTTCAGATGGATGCAGATATCCGGACGGCGGGCGGCAATAATGCCCACCATTTCACCACGGATCGTGTCGTCAAGCCCCGCGCCCAGGATGGCGCAGGCAATCCGCGGCTCGGCATCCAGCTGTTTTCGAACCTCGTCCGTGTCATGTGCGCCCAGCCACTGAATCGGCAGATGATCCAGTTGCCGCGCCACATCACCGATCACATTTGGCAACCGTCCGATCAGCAGTACGACGGGTTTCATCATTGCCTCCATTCTCTAAGGTCGCAAACGGAAACCGGCCCATAGGGGCCGGCTCAAGTGTAACACGAATCGAAAAGAGCCGCGTGCCTAATTGGCAATCGTGTAGACTATGGCGTCGCCTTTGCCTTTGTTGCGAATGAACTCCACCTGAGACCCGTCAATTTTGACCTTCAGGCAGTCTTCAGGAAATTTCTTCTGACCCGCGACGACATTCCGACACCAGAAACGTTTGTTCCAGACCCAGGCACCGGTTATCTTTACGTTGTTTCGCCCCACGCCTTCAATTTTTCCGTCCGGGGAAATAATCAGCCAAGTATCACCGCTAACAAGCTTTTTACCCGCTACAGCTTCGATAAATTGCTTTTGTTTCTTCAGCTCTTTGGCTTCAGCGGCAGACGTTAGCCCGGTGACAAGTAGTGCTGCAGCTGCCAGATTGAAAATGAGTTTCATAAAAATCCTCCCACTCTTAATGCGTGGGAGGGTACCATAAATCCGCGAATTTTTCTAAATGCGTTAACTTTCGGCGCCAACAAGCGTCGAGATGATCGCTTTGGCACTGTCCGAGTTCCATTCGGCGTCGCCGATCAGCCGGGCGATTTCCTGTCCTTCGGGATTCAGGATGACCGTGATCGGCAAAGCGATGACGCCGAACTCACGGGCAGCGGCCGAGCTGGGGTCCTGGTGACGGGGCAGGTTGGCGATACCGTTTTCTTCAAAGAACTTTTTGATACCGGCAGGTGAATTGCGACCCGTGGCCAGTGTCAGAACCTGAAACTTGTCACCGCCGAACTCTTCCTGAAGCTCAGCGATCTGAGGCATTTCCTTGCGGCAGGGCGCACACCAGGTGGCCCAGAAATTCAGCAGCACATATTTGCCCTCGTAATCAGCAAGCGTGCCGACACCGCTGTCGTCTTCCAGCTGGAACTCGATTGATTTGGCGGGTTTCGGCTCCTTGTGCAGGATCAGACGTTTCAGGCTGTCTTCCCGCAGAGGGGCCAGCGTCTCGGCATCGGTCGCCAAGGCGGCATTTGCACCCAGCGCAAGGGCCATATAAAGGGGGATCAGACGAAATAGGCGCATATCAACTCCGGGTTTTCTTACATGACCGATCAATCCTCGAACCAGATGTGGGGCGGCCGCTTTGCCGCCGGTCCAGACGCGATCATGGAGGCGATCAACGCCTCGATCGGGTTCGATCAGCGGATGGCAGCCCAGGACATCGCAGGCTCGCGCGCCCATGCGGCCATGCTGGCTGCCACAGGCGTCATAAGTGATAGTGACGCCGAAGCCATTCGGGAAGGGCTGCTCACCGTTTTGTCAGAAATCCAGAACGGAGAGTTCCAGTTTTCGACTGCGCTGGAAGACATCCACATGAATGTCGAGGCACGCCTGAAAGAGATCATCGGCGAGCCCGCAGGCCGTTTGCACACAGGGCGTTCGCGCAATGATCAGGTCGCAACGGATTTCAAGCTGTGGGTCCGCGATCAGCTGGACGCGGCTGAATCCGGCCTGTTGGCCCTGATCCGCGCGCTTTTGGCGCAGGCCGAGGCCGGGGCCGATTGGGTCATGCCGGGCTTTACCCACCTGCAAACGGCGCAGCCGGTGACATGGGGCCATCACATGATGGCCTATGTCGAGATGTTCGGCCGTGATCTGTCCCGCGTTCGTGACGCCCGCGCCCGGATGAACGAATCCCCACTGGGTGCGGCGGCGCTGGCTGGCACGTCCTTTCCGATCGACCGTCATATGACGGCCCAGGCGCTGGGCTTTGACCGGCCCGCTGCCAACTCGCTGGACGCCGTCAGCGACCGGGATTTCGCGCTGGAGTTCCTGTCGACCGCCTCGATCTGCGCCGTCCACCTGTCGCGCTTTGCCGAAGAACTGGTGATCTGGTCCTCGGCGCAGTTCCGCTTTGTTACACTGTCAGATCGGTTCTCGACCGGCTCGTCGATCATGCCGCAGAAGAAAAACCCCGACGCGGCCGAGCTGATCCGCGCCAAGGTGGGCCGGATCTTTGGCGCCAACACGGCGCTGATGATGGTGATGAAGGGCCTGCCGCTGGCCTATTCCAAGGACATGCAGGAAGACAAGGAACAGGTCTTTGATGCCGCCGACAACTGGATGCTGGCGCTGGCGGCGATGGAAGGCATGGTCAAGGACATGACCGCCAACCGCGACAGCCTGGCCGCTGCCGCCGGCTCGGGTTTCTCGACTGCAACCGATCTTGCCGACTGGCTGGTGCGCGTGCTGGGCCTGCCATTCCGCGATGCGCATCATGTTACCGGATCGCTGGTGGCCATGGCCGAGAAGAAGGGCTGCGACCTGCCGGATCTGGCGCTGGATGACATGCGGGCGGTCCATCCCGAGATCACAAATGACGTCTACTCTGTCCTTGGTGTCGAAAACTCTGTAAACTCACGCCAGTCCTATGGTGGCACGGCCCCGGATCAGGTGCGTGCTCAGGTTGAACGATGGAAGGCAATGGTGTGATGACCGTGCTGCGAGCGATCCTGATTGCAGGGTCCGGCCTTATGCTTGCCGGATGCGGAGCCGACGGCGAGCCCGTACAGCCCGCGCCCGCTCAGCCAACTGTCAGTGCGACCATTGGGGTCGGCTCAAGCGGAGCGTATGTTGGCGGTGGTGTGGGTCTGAGCCGTGGGCCGCTGGGAATTTACCTGGGTTTCTAAGTCACTTTCATATTGCGTATCGGTTTTGTTTCTACCAACGTGAATTGGCATGCCGATGCGCATGTCATCCAAAGAAAAGATAATGAAATGAGAACACTAGGACTGTTTCTGGTATTTGCGGCTTTGACGGCTTGCGAATCTACATCGGCAAGACGCCCGGAACCTGTGGAAGATCCCGCGCGCTCAGGTTCTGGAGTATCCATTTCCGGTTACGCGCGGGCAGGGGTTTCGAAGACCTTTTAATCGATCGGCTGATGATCTCAGCCAACCACCGGGTGCCCGCGCTGCTGTAGGCACTCGATCAGGATATCGCGGCGTGTATTGCGTATATCTGCCGCACCTGCGACCGCACCCGCCGCTGATCCGACAGCCGCTCCGGCCAACGCGCCCTCGGCGTTGCTGACCGAGTCGTCCGCGATCCCGGCCAGTGCGCCAACTCCGGCACCGATAAGGGCCTGGGACCGGGTTTCCGGGTTCCACAGGTTCTGGGATTTGGCCACGGCGCGGCATTGTTCCAGATCTGCGGCAAAGGCCGGACCCGGTTCGGCCGACAGAACGGGCTGATGTTGCGCTCCGGTGCCGCTGCACGCGGCCGTGATCAGGGCCAACGGTAAGGCCATCAATGTGAAACGTTCCTTGAAAAGCATGGGTTTTCCTTCTTCTTGAGGTTTTTGAATAGGGTCTCGGGTCTCATCCGAATCGGTATGGCTGCGGTTTCGGTTCGGGTGTGAGCAGGGTCGGTTCAGATGTGTCCAAGGCTGCGATGGACCAGCGCAAGGACATAAAGGGCGAGGACGAAATCCAGGATTTCGACCAACCCCAGCATCAGCGGGATCGGGTCGGGCGATGTCGGAAAGACATGACCGAGGTCCAGAAGGACCACGAAGACGTACCCCCAGGCCGCCACGATGGCGCCCCAGCCTGCGGCAACCGAGCCGCGCAGCATGGCCACCGCCGATCCTACGGCCAGCAGGGCAAGTGCGATCAGAAAGGCGTTGAAGCCCCAGAACACTCCTCCGCCCAACCCCGAGAAATCCCGGGTCTCGATCGGCCCGCCGGGGACAAGCGTGACAAAGCTGGCGACCAGAACAAGCAGAAGTCTGGCGGCGGTTGCAGTGTGGAGGGGCGTCGACAGCGATGTAGGTTCGGGGTTGGATCGTGACGGGTGTGCCATGGCGAAATCCTTTTAATGACTGGCGGGTCATAAATGGATGCGGTTTTAATGACCGTCAAGTCATTAAAAGAATGAATTTGCGTGACGCGGCGTCCAATCTGCTTCAAGAAAGGGCGAACCGGACGAAAACCAGGGGCCGATATGCCAAAGATCGTCGATCGCGAGGAAATGCAGGGGCGCATTCTGGATGCGGCCATGGCCTGTTTTCTGGACCAGGGTTATCACGCCACCAAGATGCAGGACGTGGCCCGCCAGTCTGGGCTGGCCAAGGGTACGCTGTACCTTTACTTCCAAAGCAAAGAGGTTTTGCTGTTGGCGCTGTTGCAGCGTTATTTCGACGACATCCGTGCGCGTATCCGCATGATCCCTTCCCCGCAGACGCTGGACCAGTTCATGATGGGGCTGCGCCTGACCATGCCCGCAGACCGCTTGGCCGCCACGCGTCTGTTCTTCGACGTTCTGGGGCCCGGATTTCAGGACCCGCGCGCGGCCGAGATCATCGGCGGTTTCTTTGCATGGCTTGCCGACCACTACGCAGCGCAGTTCGAGCCCCTGATCGAATCAGAAGAAATTCGCGACGACCTCAGCGCCCAATCTGCTGCCCAGGCGGTTACGGCAATGCTGGATGGGCTGGTGATCCACCTGGCGATCTTCGGTGTCGATAAAGACGTGTTCGAGACCCGGAGGGATGCTGCGCTGTCGCTGCTGGAGGTCGGCCTGCGGGGATGAATTGTAGCGCCCGCGGTGCCAGCCGCCAGCCCCCGTTTGTTTGACGCACGGCAAATCCCGTTGATCCGCCGGTCCTTTTTGGTCTAAGCGCGCAGGTATGGATCATTTTCTCTACCGCGACGGCGCGCTTTTCGCCGAGGATGTCCCTGTCTCCGAAATCGCTGCTGCGGTCGGAACGCCGTTCTATGTCTATTCCACCGCAACCTTGCTGCGGCATTTCCAGCTGTTCGACGATGCGCTTGACGGCACGGACCACCTTGTGTGCTACGCGATGAAAGCGGCCAGCAATCAGGCGATCCTGAAAACTCTGGCACAGGCGGGCGCGGGGATGGACGTGGTCTCGGGCGGGGAATACCTGCGCGCCAAGGCGGCGGGCGTTCCGGGCGAAAAGATCGTGTTCTCTGGCGTGGGCAAAACGGCGGATGAGATTCGTACCGCGCTGACCGGAGGCATCCGTCAGTTCAACGTCGAATCCGAGCCCGAGATGGACGTGATCAACGCCGTTGCACTGGAATTGGGTGTGGTTGCTCCGATCACGGTCCGGGTGAATCCGGATGTGGATGCCAAGACCCATGCCAAGATTGCGACCGGCAAGTCCGAGAACAAATTTGGAATACCGATTTCCCGCGCGTCAGAGGTCTATGCCCACGCCGCCAGCCTGCCAGGTTTGGAAGTGATCGGTATCGACGTCCATATCGGCTCGCAGCTGACCGAACTGGAGCCGTTCGAGCTGGCCTATACGAAAGTGGCCGAACTGACTGAACAGTTGCGGGCTGAAGGCCACAACATCCGCCGTCTTGATCTGGGCGGTGGATTGGGCATCCCCTATACCCGCTCGAATGACGCGCCGCCGCTGCCGGTGGAGTATGGCGCGTTGATCAAGAAAACACTGGGCCATCTGGGCTGTGAGATCGAAATCGAACCGGGCCGCCTGATCGCAGGCAATGCGGGGCTGATGGTCAGCAAGGTGATCTATGTGAAGTCGGGCGAAGGCCGCGATTTCCTGATTGTCGACGGGGCCATGAATGACCTGATCCGCCCGGCAATGTACGAAGCGCATCATGATATCGTCGCGGTGCAGGAACCGGTGGCCGGCGTGGAACAGCAGGCCTATGACATCGTCGGCCCGGTTTGCGAATCCGGTGACACATTTGCCAAGCAGCGCAACATGCCGCCGCTGAAATCGGGAGACCTGATCGCCTTCCGCAGCGCGGGTGCCTATGGCGCGGTGATGGCCAGCGAGTACAATACCCGCCCGCTGATCCCCGAGGTTCTGGTCAACGGTGATCAATTTGCAGTCATTCGTGAACGACCAAGCTTTGACGAAATCATAAACCGCGATACCATACCTTCATGGCTTTGACGCGATGACCGCGCGGGCCTAACCCCGGAGGCCCGCTTTGTCCGACCGTTCAAACCTGCCTATTCCGCGCCTGTCCGTGTGGCTGACCCATGTCGGCATGGTGGCAGAACAGGTGTTGCGCGCGTTCTGGCCGGCGTTCTCGATCGTGCTGGTTCTGCTTGCGGCGTTGATGCTGGGGCTTCAAGATATTGTTTCCGTGGAAATTGTCTGGGCAGTTGGCGCGCTGTCCCTGGGGTTGTTTTTGACGGCTGCGGTGCTTGGCCTGAGGGTTCTCAAGTTGCCTTCGCGCGCCGACGTTTTGGTGCGGCTGGATGAGACCTTGCCGGGACGCCCAATTCAGGCCTTGATGGATGATCAGGCCATCGGTGCGGCCGATCGGGATTCCGTGGCGCTATGGCAAGCCCACAAAACCCGGATGGCGCAACGGGTCGCAACGGCCGAGGCCGTGAAGCCAGATCTTCGGCTGGCATCGCGAGATCCTTATGCGCTGCGCTACGCGGCATTGCTGGCTTTTGTCGTAGCGCTGGTTTTCGGCTCTTTGTGGCGCGTGGGGTCGGTGGCGGACATGGCCCCGGGCACTGCCGCCGCCGGGCAGGGGCCAACGTGGGAAGGATGGGTCGAACCCCCACGCTATACGGGCCTTCCAACGCTGTATCTTGCGGATCAAACGGATGCAGAGCTTTCCGTTCCCAAGGGCAGCCGCGTTACCTTGCGGCTTTATGGGGAGGTTGGCGCACATAGCCTGACGGAAAACAGCTCGGCCCTGGGCGCCGAAGCGGTGACCGACCCCGAGCAGGAGTTCGTGGCAGAACGCTCTGGCCAGTTGCGCATCGACGGGCCCACGGGGCGCGAATGGGCCGTTGAGATCATTGACGACACGGCACCACAGATAGCCGTGGCCGGATCGGCCGAGGCCGAGGCGGGCGGGCAGATGAAACTGCCATTCGTCGCAGGAGATGACTATGGCGTCGTTTCAGGCTCAGCCCGGATCGAACTGGATCTGGCTGCCGTTGACCGCCGCTATGGCCTGGCGGCAGAGCCCGAACCACGCGAAGCGATCGAGGTTGAACTGCCGATGCCGATCACGGGCGACCGGGCGGATTTTGCCGAAGATCTGATCGAAGACTTTTCGCAACACGCCTGGGCACACTTGCCGGTCCGGATCACTTTGATGGCAGCGGATGCGGCGGATCAGCAATCTTCCTCCGAACCTTATGTGACCGACCTTCCGGCCCGTCGGTTCTTTGATCCGCTGGCCGCGGCGGTGATCGAACAACGGCGCGATCTGCTCTGGTCGCGGTCCAATGCGCCTCGGATCGCGCAAATGCTGCGGGCTGTGTCTCATCTGCCGGAGGACCTGTTTCGTTCGGACACTGCCTATTTGCGTCTGAGGGTCGTGCTGCGGCGGCTTGAGACCTTTGATCAGTACGGGCTGAAACCTGAACAGCAGGCCGAGATCGCCCAGGCCCTCTGGGATCTTGCGGTGTTGATCGAGGACGGCACGCTGGCGGATGCGCTGGAACGGATGCGGCGCGCGCAGGAACGTCTGACCGAAGCGATGCAGAACGGGGCCAGCGACGAAGAAATCGCGGAACTGATGCAGGAATTGCGCGACGCGACGCAGGATTACCTCCAGCAGTTGCAGCGGCTGGCGCAGCCAAACGGCGAAGATGGCGAGCGGCAGCAGGGCCAGAACGGCGAGTCCCTGCAAATGACGCAGGATGATCTGCAACGCATGATGGACCGCATTCAGGAACTCATGGAACAGGGCCGCATGGCCGAAGCCCAGCAGGCGCTGGAAGAGTTCCAGCAGATGATGGAAAACATGCGTGTGACTCAGGGCCAGGGTCAGGGCCAGCAGTCCGAAGGTCAGCAGGCCATGGAAGGTCTTGCGGAAACTCTGCGCGAACAACAAGGTCTGAGCGATCAAGCCTTCCGGGATTTGCAGGAACAGTTCAACCCGGGCGCTCAATCCGGTGAAAGCCAGGGCAATGAGGGGCGCAATGGCGGGCAAGGCCGGGGGCAAAGCCACGAAGGCCAGGGCGGTCAGGGGGAAGGCTCGGATCAGGCTGGCGAAGGCCAGCAGGGTCAAGGCTCACTTGCGGATCGGCAGCAGGCGCTGAGAGATGAGCTGAACCGTCAGCAACAGGGGTTGCCCGGTGCCGGCACGCCCGAAGGCGACGCCGCGCGCGAGGCGCTTGATCGGGCCGGGCGTGCCATGGACGAGGCGGAACAGGCCCTGCGTGGGGATGATCTGGCCGAAGCCATCGACCGGCAATCCGAGGCCATGGAAGCCCTGCGCGAAGGGATGCGTTCGCTGGGCGAGGCGATGGCGCAGAACCAACAGAACCAGCCGGGTCAGGGAACGCAGGATGGCGACATGCAAGCCAACAACCGCGATCCGCTGGGCCGAAACCCGGGTGCCGCCGGTTCGATTTCAACGGATGAGAATCTGCTGCAAGGCGAAGACGTGTACCGCCGGGCGCGGGAACTGCTGGATGAAATCCGACGCAGAACTGGGGAATCGGACCGCCCCCA
Source organism: Ruegeria sp. YTSA144 (assembly GCF_059610125.1). Taxonomy (NCBI): domain Bacteria; kingdom Pseudomonadati; phylum Pseudomonadota; class Alphaproteobacteria; order Rhodobacterales; family Roseobacteraceae; genus Ruegeria; species Ruegeria sp. YTSA144. Next base: position 5,280 of record NZ_JBXWNA010000008.1, on the reverse strand, counting down.
GATCGAGCTGGAATACCTGAAGCGTTTGTTGGAGCGGTTCTAGACCTTAGTTCTGGGCACCGGATCCAGCCTGTGCCTCAAGCCAGATACGCGCCTGATCCACAAGCGAAACATATGAGCTCAGCAACGGGTCGGCCTGAGGGACTGCTTCGCTGATCTGTTGGGCATTTCCATAGATCAGATACAGAACCACGCCGATAATCAGCATCAACGCAAAGCCGCGGAGGAATCCGCCCGATTTGCGGGGTGGTTGCGGCGCCTCTTCCGACTCGTCAGATCGCATGGTCGAATTGATGGCTTCGACATCCGGCAGCGCGTCTTTCTGCCCGGCATCGACAGCGGTTTCCGAAGCCGAAGGCCGCTTGGGGCGCACCTTGGGTTCTGGGGGTTCTGGCGGCGTATCCAGCCCCAGATCGGGCTGGCTTTCGAGGCTGCTGCCTTCCTGCGCCCGCAATTCCGCTTCGCGGGCAGCTTCTTCTTTCAGAATGCTGGCAACGGAAGGATCGACACTCCCGGTGGTCGCGGCGGGTTCATCAACTTCTGGCTTGTCTTCGGATACCGCTTCTTCAACAGGTTCCGGTTCAGCGTCCTGCGGAGCGTTAACCACGTCGGGCGATGCGTCATCCTGTTCGGGGGTTTCCGCTTTTTCATCCGGTGCGCCTGCGGTTTCGGCAGGGTGCTTCGCTTGAAACCAGGTCTGATCGCAGTTGGAACACTGTACGTCGCGGCCTTCCTCGGGGATGACCTCGTCAGGAACCTCGTACTGCGCACTGCAATTCGGACATGTTAGACGCATGCTGCCTCCTCGGCCGGGCGAAGGGCCGATAATAGTTTTTTCAGGAATGATATTCGGTTAAGACCCAACAGCAAAGAGCGTTTTCGGTTTCGCGGGTCAAGTGTCACCAATTGGACTCGGTAGAGCCATTGAAACCATCACCATGCTCGGGCAAGAAGAGCGGCAAAATAACGGGGGCACGTGTGATCGAGCTGGAAAATGTCAGCTACACCTACGGTGGCGGCGAATTGCTGAGTGACGTCTCGGTACAATTGCAGCCGGGTTCGTTTCACTTTCTGACCGGGCCTTCCGGGGCGGGCAAGACCACGTTGCTCAAGCTGTGCTATGGTGCCCTGCTTCCGAGCTCAGGGCGGTTGAGCGTGTTTGACCAGGATATTTCAGCCCTTGATCGCGACCAGCTGGCGGTGCTGCGCCGCCGCGTGGGTGTGGTGCATCAGGATTGTCAGTTCCTAGACCATATGACGCTTGCCGAAAACGTTGCGTTGCCGCTGATGGTGTCCGGGCGTTCGGAAACATCCGAGCAGGAAAACCTGACCGAGCTGCTCAGCTGGGTGGGTCTTGGCTCCAGGCTCGAAGCGCTCCCGCCTGAACTGTCCGGCGGCGAACGCCAAAGGGCCGCTCTGGCGCGTGCCGTCATATTGTCGCCTGACGTGGTTTTGGCGGATGAGCCGACGGGCAATGTTGACTGGGAGATGTCGCAACGGCTGCTGCGTCTTCTGATCGAACTGAACAGGATGGGCAAAACCGTCCTGATCGCCACCCATGACCTGAGCCTGATTCGCGCGGCCAAAAGCCAGGTGCAGGCGCGTGTCTTGCGTATTTCGCAGCGCAAGCTGCAACTGGCGGGGGCGGATTTATGATCAGTCCTGACCTCAGAAATCTGTTGCGCGGCGACAAACGGGCAGACCGGGTTGTTCCTCCAACGGGATACACGGCGCACCTGACCCTTTTTGTCGCGGGTGCGATGGCGTTTCTTGCAGTGTTCGCCTTGGCCCTGTCTCTGGCGTCGGGGCGCATTGCGGATCGTTGGGCATCGGAACTGGCCGGAGCCGCAACCCTGCGCATCAACGCGCCCGCGGAACAGCGCGCGGCCCAGACCGAGGCTGCGTTGACGGTTCTTAGCCAAACGCCCGGCGTGGCCTCGGCCCGTGCTTTGACGCAGGAAGAGCAGGCGGCGTTGCTTGCCCCGTGGTTCGGGCCGGACCTGCCGCTGGATACGCTGCCTGTGCCGCAGCTTATCGAGATCATTGAAACCGAACCGGGCATCGATGTGGCCGGGTTGCGTTTGCGATTGGGGGCCGAGGTGCCGGGCGCCGTGCTGGATGATCATACGCGGTGGCGGGAACCTCTGGTCGATGCGGCGATGTCCCTGCGTCGACTGGGGTGGATTTCAATCCTGCTGATCGGCGGTGCGACCGCTGCCATGATTACCCTTGCCGCCAATGCGTCACTTGCCGCAAATGCCCAGATCATCGAAGTGCTGCGCCTGGTCGGCGCACGCGACGGGTTCATAGCGGGCGCATTCGTAAGGCGGTTTACTTATCGCGCATTTTTTGGAGCCTCGGTCGGTACATTGCTGGGAATGACCGGTGTTCTGATGCTGCCCGAAGCCTCGGATGCGGGTGGGTTTCTGGCTGGCGTCGGCTTTCAGGGCAAAGACTGGGTGTTGCCGGTACTTATCCCGATCCTTGGTGCCATGGTCGCGTTTTTTGCCACCTGGGCTGCGGCCCGACGCAAATTGAAGGAGCTTTCCTGATGTTGATGGCTGTTCAATGGGTTCGGTCGTTGATCTTCATGATCGTGATCTACGCCTGGATGCTGATCCTTGGCATTGTCTTTCTGCCCTACGCGTTGTTTTCCAAGGCTGGCGCCCTGAAGGCGTGCAAGACCTACGCGCGCAGTACCATGTGGCTGGCGCGTTGGATGGTTGGCATTCGGTGCGAAGTGCGGGGTAGGGTCCCAACGAACGAAGTGGTCATGGCCGCAAAACACCAGTCTTTTCTTGATATCATCATAATTTTTGATGCCATTCCGCACGGCAAGTTCATTATGAAGCGCGAGCTTTTGTTTACTCCCGTCATTGGAATGTATGCGCGGCGACTTGGCTGTATTCCGGTCAATCGCGGCAAGCGCGGTGCCGCCGTGACCAAGATGGTCAAGGATGTGTCGAAAGAGTTTTCGGAACCCGGGCAGCTTGTGATTTACCCGCAAGGGACACGTGTGGCGCCCGGTGCGAAGAAACCTTACAAGGTTGGAACAGCCGTTCTTTACGAAGGGCTCGGCTTTCCCTGCGTTCCGGTCGCCACGAATGCCGGTGTCTTCTGGCCCCGAACGGGTGTCATGCGCAAACCGGGCCTTGCGATCGTGGAATTCCTCGACCCAATCGAGCCGGGTGTTGGCCGGGACGACTTCCTTGCCCGGCTGGAAGATGTGATAGAAACACGTTCCAACGAGTTGATGCGGGAAGTGGGGTTTGATCCGGATGGAGCACATTCGTGACATTGAAACGCTTGAAGCGTTGTATGGTCGGCCGGGCGCGCCGTCCTTGCGAAAGGTCGTTCATCAGCTGACGCCTCTCTATCGCAAGTGGATCCTCGCATCGCGCCTCTGTGTGCTCAGCACGGTTGGCCCAGAAGGTGTGGATGGCAGCCCGCGGGGCGATGATGGCCCAGTCGTGAAAGAGCTGGATGCGAATACGCTGGCTCTGCCGGACTGGCGCGGCAACAACCGTCTGGACAGTCTGCGCAATATCGTGCGCGACCCACGTGTTTCGCTGATGTTCTTCGTCCCGGGGTCCAACAACGTCGTTCGGGTGAACGGGTTGGCGCGGGTAACGGCGGATGAGACCCTGCGGCATCAATTCGAGAAGGCCGGCAAACGCCCGGCGACCGTGATCGTAATTGAAATTGCTGAGATATACAGCCAATGCGCTCGTGCTCTGATCCGGGCGCGTATCTGGTCCAGCGGGGATGAAAGCGGCAATCTTCCCACGATAGGACAACTTCTGTCTGAGGCATCAGACGGTGCGGAAGGCGGCGCGCAATATGACGAGGAATGGCCTGCGCGCGCCGCAAAAACGATGTGGTAGATGTAGGTGCCAGTTGTGGTTCAAACCGCAGCGGCTCCGATCCTTGATACTTTTTCCAACCAGCGATCGACGCTGCCGGGCTTGGGATAGCTTGCACCGGAAAAATAGGTGAACCGCGTTGGCTTGAAGCCGACGAACCCAAGGATCTGGTCCCGTACCTGACGGATAAGCGCCTGCCTGTATATCAGGCGCATGAACCATCCCGGCGTGTCTGACGTCAGGATGACGCGTGCAGTACGCCCAGTCAGCATGGGCGCCGGGAACCCGATCTTGGTGGTGTTCCGTGTGTCAAACGTTCGCCCCGGAATGAACATTCGGTCGATCAGTCCTTTGAGTTTTGCTGGAAGGCCGCCCCACCACATCGGGGTGGTCAGGACCAGATGGTCGCTCCACTCAAAGTCTTGCAACACTTGCTCCAGAACCGGCTCAAGCGGTTTGAAGTCGTGGTAATTGCCCTGACCGAAATCAAAATCGAATTGCAGATCGCTCAGATGAACCAACCGTACATCGTGCCCGTTTTTGCGGGCCGCGTCTCTGTATGTTTCGGCAAATGTGCGTGACAGGCTGCTTTCTGCGGGGTGTCCGTCAAGGATGAGAATTTTTTTCGGTTGCATCGGGTATCTCCTGAAAAATGACCGTGGTCAGTTTATAGAATCAAAAAATGACCACGGTCAATAAAAAATTTGACCACGGTCAGAAATTATGCGATTGAGCCATATGCAAAAGACGATTCAGAAACGCACGATCAAGACCCGCGCCAAGCTTCTTGCGGCCGCTGAAGAGGTCATCCGCAATGGCGGATATGAAGCGTTACGGGTGGAAGAGGTCGTGAAGGCCGCAGGGGTCGCGAAGGGCACTTTTTTCGCGCATTTCCACGACAAGGATGCGCTGATGGAAATTCTGATCGCGGACAAGCTGAATGCGTGTCTGGATCAGGCCGAGGCCGGAGCACCACCCAAAACTGTTGCAGAAATCGTCGCGTCGCTGGACCCGGTTCACAGTTTCATGACGTCCGAGCGATATGTATTCGATCTGTTGATCAGGTATTCCGGTGCAACAGCTGTCGCCGAAATAGGGCCGGTGGCCTATTGTTTTGAGCGATATTTCCGCGTCGTGATGCTGTGGCTCGAAGATGCAGAGGTGCGCAAGGACGTTCCACCCGAATTGTTGGCCGAAGGTGTGCAGGCCTTTGCCATACAGGCCATGTCATTAAGATTCTGCGCGTTGCATTCAGCGACGACATTTACCGACAGGTTGGAGACCTATCTGAATGCCTGGTTGACCCCGACAGGCTGATCGCCGCCGGGGTCAAGGTTGTCAGCTGTGGATCGGGCCGTCGCCGCAAGCCAGTGCCGCTTCACGCACGGCCTCGGAATAGGTCGGGTGCGCGTGGCAG
>NZ_JBXWNA010000007.1:0-247747 GCF_059610125.1 Ruegeria sp. YTSA144 | reverse complement strand
GGCTCATAACCTGAAGGTCGTAGGTTCAAATCCTACTCCCGCAACCAAAAATAACAACCAAATATCAAACTCTTAGCGCCCCAAAGGGCGCTCTTGGCGTTTGGGACGTTTGGCCTCGGTGCTACAACGGTGCTACGCTGTGGGGCAAACTTCAAATACCTCAACGTAGCGACACCGACAGTCGCTGACGCCGAACCTTACCAAACAAAGAAAACTAACGCGCGTCCACCGTCAGTGCTGTCAGCACCGTCAGCTAAAACCGCGAGTGTCGGCTCAGAGCCCAAATAGACCATCACAGGGCGTATGGATTGCGCCTGTTTTGTCTTAGACAGGCCTGCTCTAATTCGGCAACCCAACTGCGATTGCTTTCGCGCTGGCAAGTGAAGAGGCAACAATCTTGTCAAACTCCACTACCGCATCTGGATTAACTTCATTGTCGTCATAGTCTGCGGCAATAAGCTGATCATGAAACGTCTGAATCATCTCCGTTTGATGAAGCAGGTCTCGTTGTGTGCAAAACATGTCCCATGACGGATTGGGAGATTGAAAATTTGCACATGCGTCAGCCCCGTCTCTAATCGTTTCTGACGCTACTGCAACGTAATAGAAACTGCGTCCAAACCTCCGGGTTTTGGCCTCTGCTTCACTATATAACAACAAGAGCTCGACCCACGCATAGTAACCGACCTTAAATGGAAAAGTCTCATCATATTCGAAGACTACGTCGATATTACTGCCTAGCTCCTCGAACCCAGAACAACTCAAACGTATTCGTTTTTGCTGAGCGTCTTCGGTATTTGCAGATGGAACTAGAACAACTTCTGGGCTCTTTTCTGGCGCAGCATAATATGGGTATGCGATGATCCTAGCGTCTTCATCGAATGGTTTTTCCCCAAAATGGTACGGCGTTTCGACACACCCACGGTACTCATCAGGAACACTAAAGGTTAACCCATCGTCAGCAACGGCAGGTGAGGTCAAAAAGCTTGCTAGGCCTAAGCTCATTGCTAACGGGGATGTTCTCGTAAGGATTTGATTCACCTAAATGCTTCCAATTCAAAGTTGCCTCAAATTTTTGCCGCGTCTTGGAGCTGACATCAACCTCAGCTCTGCTGTTGAAAGCATGCTTATCAAGGTCGGCTTCGTCCGCATAGGGGGCAAAGGCGCTGTGCAAAATCATCCAAAGGAATAGTATAAAGGTAAAAGCGCCCGACTGTTCGGGTCGAGCGCTTGAGCATTCGTTACCGCGTGAATTCTCACCGACTGCTCAATTCAATCACCCACATCCCGGCCTTTCCTTCACGGCTGAACGCGATGTTCACGCCCTGTCGCCGCAAAACCGGCTGAACCCTACGCAGGGCCGCACCAAACCGCGCCTCAGACCGGGGAAAACTCTGGCTGTCCTCGGTTAGCGCAGGAAAGCGGTCTCGCAGAACCTGCTTCAGTTCGGTTGCAGTGCCGCTCCAACGCTGAAAGGCGCGGGCTAACGCCGCAATCGGCTGGCTTTCGGTTTTCTTTGGCCTGCGAGACCAGTGATCCAGATCGGCCTTATGATAGCTGCTTGGGGTGTCATGCTCGCCCATCCCGTCAGTCGCCTCGCAGGCTACAAGGGGTGGGTCCATGCTGATGGATACTCCGGCTTCAACGGATTGTTCGGGCATGACAAGGCAGATGAGATGGCCTGCATGGCGCATGTCCGCCGCAAGTTCGTGGATGTCTTCGCCTCCCAGGGCAATGCCATCGCCGAGGAAGCGATCCGGCGGATCGCGGAACTCTATGCCGTGGAGAAAGAGGCGCGGGGCAAATCGCCCGCAGTCCGCGCCGCGCTACGTCAGGCAAGAGCCAAACCTATCTTCGATGATCTGGAAGCTTGGCTCCACGCGCAACTGCCAAAGATCTCCGGCAAATCGCCACTGGCCCAGGCCATCCACTACGCCCTTGGCCGGATGCCAAAGGCGCGGCCATATCTTGAGAACGGGCAACTGGAGCTCGACAACAACACCGCCGAACGGGCCGTCAAACCTGTCGCCATCGGCCGGAAAAACTGGATGTTCGCAGGCTCCGAGGGCGGCGGCAAAGCCATGGCAATCGCCTTCACCCTGATCGAGACCGCAAAGCTCAACAACGTCGATCCGCAAGCCTGGCTCACTTGGGTTCTCGCCCAAATCGCCGATCATAAGATCACACGCCTCGACGAGCTCCTCCCCTGGCGTTACGCTGCCCAAGCAGCGTAACAACCTAAGCGCAAACCCAACAGGCCGGGTTCAACGGACGGGCACTTCTCATCTCCACTATCTAATGGTTACGATGAGCCTGAAATCCTCCGCTACGCAATCAACCTATTCTGTTCCATGAGTGCTGATGTCAGACAGTTTCGGCAATTAGCGGCTTGACGCAACGAACGATCATCTCGGCGGGAGTGGACCTTTCTCAAACGGAGCCTGACCCGCATAGAAGCGCGCCATGTTTTCTTCCAGCCGGATTCGCAGTGGGTCGTCACAGGACAGGTGGACAAGAACACCCAAAAGGGCGCCGCTCATTAGTGGATTGACATCGATCTTACCTGCCGAACGGACGGCGGGCGCAAACCGCGCGGGGACCATGACGCTTCGACTGGTTTCCGTCGCGAGCGAGGACCCGGTATATGTTCCTATTCCGTTATAGTATTCGACCCACTCTCTCGTCACCTGCGTGATCTCAACGAGAGGTTCACCGCAATCACCAAGCCGTCGATAGCGCGCGAGCGCATATCCAGCGATGAGCCCGGCCTGGGGCTGAGTCCGGGCCTCGGTCCGGACAAGATAGCCAAAGAGTTTGGCTAACGGTGCAAGGTCGTCGCCCAAAAGCGCAGATGCGCCTTTTTCCAGCAGGTCGGCGTCTGACTGCCCCAATGCATGGGTTAGTTTGAAGTTTCCCAAAGCGATATTGCGCAGCCGAACTCCCCAATAGCTGTCTCCAAACGGATCGCCAGCCACCCGCGACGCTTCGTAAAGTCGCAACTCGGCCTCCAGACGACGCCCTCTCTCTTCGGCTGCGAGGTCAGCGAGAGAGGGCTGGATGACAGTCAAACGATCACGCGTTCCGTCTGGGAACAGAACGACAAGATGTACCACGTCTCCGGGCTGAAGGTCGGACAGCAGAGCCTGCATCTGCGCCTGACCCTGCCCACCCTCTCCACTGCCGTCGCGTTGGCGTTCGACGTGGAGGACAAATGTTCCGACAGGCAACCCAGGTCGATCTCCGTCCGCCGGAATGTCCTCAGTCAGTTCCAGCGCGAAGCCGAAAGTGCCGTCGGGCAGAAAGCCGGAATGCGGTCTTAGACCGCCCTCGGAGATAAGTGGATCCACCGCCGCCATGCTGGCGGTCGCGACGAGCACGACCGTTGCGGCGGCACGAAGCCGTCCGCTCATCAGTAGTCCCCGCAATCCGGGGCGATACCCCCGGAACAGTAGCGCCGGATCCTAAGCCTGCCCTCGGCGGTCGGCACGAGTTCGGCGTTGTCGGTCTGAAGCCGGAAGTCGGCGGCTTCGAGAACCTGAAGCCTGCGATTTTTCCGAAAGGCAATCTGAAAGTAGCACTGCATCGCATCGCCATCCGCGTCGAAGCACGTGACGGTGTCTGTCTCCACCCGGAGGTCGGTGTACATCGGACGGTTTTCGGTTGGTAGGACGGTATCAATGATGCGGACATAGCCGTTGCCGGGCTCCGTTCGGAAGGTCCCTTCTCTCGCGATGTGCCGAGAGCGCTCGATCTGCCAGTCGAGTATGGCCGCCGCAATCCGGCCCTGATCTACATCGAGGGGTTCGGCCTGCTGTGCTGCCGCTTGCGCGACGAGCATGATCGGACCAAATATTAACGCCATCAATCTCATACGCCAGCATTCCTTACACAAGCCTAGGTGATCTATAGTTCTATCAAAGACCTTCGCACTGCGTTCGAGCCGCCAATTCACCGAGAGCCGCGGACGAACCAGATAGGTCGAAGCGCGACATGATTTTGCCGCCAAGCAAGACATCGACGTTCGATCCGGCACGCAATGCCGAAGTGATCGCGCGCATCTGACTGACCGGCCAGGGCTCGCCGCCCAGCATGAAATCCTGATAGCATCCGTGAGCGCCACAGGTCGCTGGCATCTGCAAGGGTTGACCGCCATCGATCTGGAAATAGACGACCGCACCATCGTCAACGAATTTCAAATCAGCTGGGCGAGTGTCCGGGGTGAGAGAGATGTCAATGGTGCCTCCGTTGCCACATCCGATATCCAACCGATGACCTTGAGCGTTGACCACGAATGCGCTGCCGTTGTCATCGCTCGCTTCGGGCGACCTCAGCGCCCATTCGGCTAAAGCCTCGGTTGCAGGTAAGAAAGAAATTAGAAACATGATCATAAGTCTGGTCATTACAAACTCCACATCTGGTCCGGCTTTCATTCAGGTACTACTTGTTCAGCGGCAATCTCCGCCTTCGTGTCGTCAGGTAGCGATGACACAATGGCCTGATAAAGCTTGAAACCGTGTGGCATATCGCTGCCGCGATAATCGAGCATGTCGGGTGATCCCCCGATCAATTCTCCTCCCAGTGAGAACACGCCATGGATTCCGACTAACTTGTCCAAGGGCTCCAGAGGAGCATCGGTGCCGTCGAGGTTCAGGCGACGCGGCAAGGCATCAATTGATGACAGCAACAAGACTCCGTCTCCGGATGGAGCTACGATCCCGGTCGACTGACCTATGATCGAGGCGGGAATTCTCGCCAACTCACTTCCTGTCTCACGCTCGAAGACAATAAGGTCAAAATTACCGTTTGGCATCGCAAAAACACGATCCTCGTCATCCGTCGCGATGCGCCCCCAATGTGCACCAAGACCAGAAGGCTCGGCTGGAAAACGGTGTAACAGATTGGCCCCGTCCCGCCCGATCCTCCACAATTCCACAGGCGGTGGGTTGCCCTGTGCGACATCGCCAGCGATGAAATGCATCACTCCGTCCCGGCCGCCATCGATGGGGCTGAGAAGCGTGAAGTCGCCGAACTTCGCGCTCGCGACGCGCTGCCAATCGGCCGTATCCCAGAGATGTGCGACGGTCGGCGAAGCCCCGAGCGTGAGAAGCAGCGAGCCATCGCGCGAAAAGGCGGCCCCACCGGAGTTGGGGAGGGTGCCGGGCTCATGCCCCGGCAATCGGACGATCTCAGCGCCAGTTACGGCATCGAACACCACCGCCACACCCTCCGCAGGAGCTATCTGAACAAGGAAGCGTCCGTCAGGCGAGAAGGCAGGTGCTTGCACCCCCCATGCCCCGTCCGTCAGCGCCTCGATGGGAAGGAGTTCTGCCACCTTCTCGCCGCTACGAGGATCCCAAAGTGCCAAGCCGCTCCGCGACTGGTCACCGTCGGGAGAGGGAAACAGACCTACGCTTGCAAGACGAGTGCCAGTACCATCAAATTCGAAAACGGACATGACCGGCAGATCAAGTCGAATGGAACGCGACACAGCTGCACGAACGAGCGCGTCGTAGGCATCGCCGAACCGCACAAAGTCGTCATCTTCCGGTTCCGCTGGCAAACCCTTGAGTACAGCGACAATTGCCGCTGTACGTTCCCCCTTTCCCAACGCCTCGCGTGACTCAGCGGCAAAGTCCCGAGACTGGTAATCAGCTAGCTCTTGTGCTGAGACATTCGTTCCGATCAGGGTTACAAGTGCTGCAAGCAGAATGCGCATTGACGTCCTCGCATTTAGTTAATTCCGAAAAATAGGTTGAATATCTTATCTTCTAAAGGCCGTTGTCTTGTAGGTAGGTTGCAACTCGGTCCCAAGCTTCCCCCGATCTTTCGCCACGATACAATTCGTCAAATTCCGCGTTGAATCTGTCTTTGAAGTCTTGCGGCCAGTCTTGGCCCGCAGACAATCCATACTGCCGCAACTCAGCATAGGCATCGGCATCCCCGATTTCTCTTGCGACCGCCTCAAAGATGACGCAAATTTCAGCCGCTCCGCCCTCGTTGTTGGTTATTGATGGGTAAGATGCCGCTGTGCATTCAGCCACAAACCCCCGCCAATCCTCGCCCAACCCAGCTGCTGACGAAGTGCTGACAGTAGCTGGCAAAGCAGTCCCGGCCGCTTTCGCTAAGCCTTCTTCCAACTGGCGCAAACGCGGACCATCGCAGCGATCCTGTGCAATAAGGTCCCGCACGCCCACAAAGCGCGGATTCAGTACGTTGTCGGAAAAGTAGGGTGCCGTTCTTCGCGCTAATGGTGCGAAGGCCGGTCTGACCTTAAGCTCATGAAGAAACGTGTCAGTTTCGCGCGCACGTTCTGTGCCGGAACCGTCCCGCGTGACGGTCGTCAAGTTTGTTTGGATCGGGATAGTTACAGCATCGGGACCGTGACAGCCCGCGACGTGATAGGATAGCGCAAAGAGAATACGCATTGCGGCGTCTGCCAGGTCGGGCGTGTCAATCTTTGTGGCGTTGTGGTTCCAGATGGCAACCATCGCGGCATCGCCAATGAGGTGCCGCATCGCGGGCGGCAATGGTTCGGTCTTGGCAACCTGTCTGGCCTCGATGGGGAACTTCATGACAATGGTTAGTTCGGTCCCGATGGACGGGCGATAAAGATCCATGCGCCAATCAACCTCGAAACTCAAATCATCATCGAGAAATTTCGACATGCGCGCGTGAATTCTTTGGGCTCCGTCGGGTCCGAGAAATCCATTAGCCCAGTCCGCGACCACCACATCACCGGCCTCGAACCCGATCTTGGCGGCAGTGCTGTCGGGTCTTACTCTCGCCACTATGACTGTGGCTCCATCCTGGGAAAACTCGATTCCATATTCTTGCCAACTGCGATCACGGCTCTGGTCTGCTTTGACGGAGAACGGCGATAAAACCAGAAAAAATAGCGTCAAAATCCAAAATGATCGAAACATATTACCTCTTTCATTAACAAATTTTAGTCGCCGCTGCTATCGCTATGCTCCTCGTTCCTTCGGCGGACCCTCATCGTGTAGTCAGATTACTTTATGATACATCGTCGGCGTTGAGGCCATCAGTCCGGCTTTCCGTCGCTACATCCCATGCGTCGGCCCCGGTCGATGTCCCGATCCTTCTTGACCTCCCGATCATTCTCCTGGCAGCGCTCGTCCTCGATCTCCAGCTTCTCTCGCGGCTTGTTGAGCCGGTCGTTCAAGCGCTCGTTCACGGACGGCTCGCGTTCTTCGCGCCTGGTGTCCTCGCCAAGCTCGGAATCGCTGTGACCGTCCAGCCTGTGCACCGCCGCCTGGCCGTCCCGCCCGGCATCCTTTTCCATGATCTCTTTCAGGCGCTCGCGCGTTACGCTGCCCAAGCAGCGTAACAACCTAAGCGCAAACCCAACAGGCCGGGTTCAACGGAAGGGCACTATCGTCCTCACCTCCGGACAGGTGATAAGCGTTGCATCTGACCCTTCCTGATACGCCTATGACGCCGACAGGTTCCGAGAAGCGTTAAAAGACAAAGGGATACGCGCCTGCATCCCAGCCGCAAGCAACGAAAGACCCCGGTCAAACACGATAAGCACAGGTACAAACGCCGCAACCGGATCGAGATCATGTTCGGCAGTCTCAAAGACTGGAGACGCGTCGCAACCCGCTATGACCGCTGTCCCAAGGTGTTCCTATCTGCCATCGCGCTCGCGGCTATCGTCATCTCTTGGTTATGAATCCTGACCCCAGGACAGGTCATTTAGAAATCCTTTAAAGTAATTATTCTAATTTGCAGTCGAAAATCAGCTTTTCGAAAGCTTCAACTAACTCTTCTACGTTCGAACCTTGCAATTGAAGAGCGGGACCAAAAGGTCCGACTACCTTTCCAGACGGGCAATACTCTTTTGTCCCACCAGAAAAGAAATCCGTCATGTCGTCTTTCAACAAAAACTCTCGGCTTGAAGCTATTGCTGCGTCCTTACCTCGACCATATTTTTCTATCGCAGTCTGTCGGCGAATATTGGCTTCTGCCTTTAGGCTATTCGTTCGATCTGCCCACTCTCCAATAGGTGAAAGCAGAACATGAAACCGCCACATTCCATCCACTTCTCTAGCGTGCTTATGGAGTGTTTCCGCGTCGTGATGCCTCAAGTCAAAGAAGTAATGCTCAGATTGTGTGGACGAACCGGTTGTACACGCATCCGTATCCTTAAGGACTAGGTCTATACGGCATTGTTCGACAGAAGTTTCAACACTGTCGTACCTGGAATCCAGATACGCTCTCTTCAATGCTTCAGCAATCTGGAGACTGGTTGTGTCTGCCGAAACCTCCAGCGGAGAAAAAAGTAAAAAAAACTATTAGTGCCTTTAAGCAGAAAGCTTGAGGTTTGTTTGATTGCATTGAAAGTGCTGCTGCCGTGGCAGCGTTTCCATAGACAGACGCTGCTCTGGCTGTGAGAAAAAGACTGCCAACCAGATCTTCAAGCCATTCTTCTCTCTCGTCAATGGGATCAGTGATATGGGGCAACGTCTTACAAGTCATGATTTATAGAACTCCTTTATCTACAAAAAAAGACGTGTGAAATTGAAAACAGAAAAGCAGCAACCAAGACCAGATAAAAACCGCCGAAAATCGCGGGGCCGGGCGCGGCAACTGATCGAAAATCAGCGCCGAGCTTCACCTCAGCGAATGCTGGCCCATTATCTGGTATCGAAGTGTCAATTGCTGTTCGGACCTTTCCAAGGAGTGGCAACCGCAATCCAGGTGACGGGTTTAGTTTCATTCGGCTTTCGGTGTTGAAAACTCTGCTGACATCTCACATGGTTTGACAGCAAAAAGCCCTGCTCAATTCGAATTTGGCGAGGCGGTTTGCCGGCCCCGAAATTTGCAAATTTATTCGAAAAACCTTAAACTCAGCAGATTAAAGCCAAAAGCCATTTCCGGTTTTTGACGGCAAAGTCATACGAAAACACAGAATTTCCGGCCGAAATTGATTTCGTGGAGCCATAAATATGACTAAAAAAAACACCTTTATTGACATGCACACCCACCTGTTCACGGCGCGATATCTGCCGTTGCACAGTATCTTCTACTCGTTCACTTCACTGTATTTGTTTTCGCTTGGGTTGGCCTTTCTGGCGCTTCGTTTGACCCGCATGAGTGACTTCAGCAGACCCGCGACGGAAGAACCTGACCAGGACGATTTGATCAACGCGTTGCTCGATCACGATGTGGACCGGCTTATGCGGGCCATTGCACTTCCCGTTCGTGAGAAGATCAGAGAGTATCAATCGACACCCAACCCCAGCCACCAGGATTGGAAGGACATAGAGGAGCTGATCCGAGCCCTGAACGATATTGACCATGATATCAACTATTCAGGGGCCGGCGACCTCCCGATAGGTGTCCAGCTTGTGGGCGGCGACAGAATTTCTGAAAGTTCCGTCTTTGCCGACAGTGGCACGGACGCTGATTTGCTGGATCGGTTTCTGGCCGAGGCCTTCCGGGTCGCTGGTCAAAAAGCGGTAGAAAGCGATTTCTTTCATGAAGCTGCACACTTGCCGTCGGGTGAGGTGTACAAACCTGGATCTGATGCCGGCTTTCGTGCCGTCCGCATTCCAATCGGTCAAATCGGCATTATCTTTCAGTTTCTTGAATTCTTTGTCATCATGACCTTGTCCGAGCGAAACCGGTTCAAAGCGCTCAAGAGGGATTTCAAGAAGGATGGTCAGCCGAGCGACCCGGAAGCCAGCCTTTTCGTGGGTATCCTGCTGGATATGCGCCGTGCCTTCGACAAGCTCAAGGAATTTTGGATGCCCGGATTCCTACCGCCGTATTTTGACTTCACCGAACAAATGGACCGGATGCAGTCACTCGCAGCTGAGAACCCGAATGAATTGATCAATTTTGGTGCGGTTGACCCGTTTCGAGGCGGGAACTGGAAACAGATTGTCGATTCAGGCGTTGCACTAGGAATAACGGGATACAAAATCTATCCGCCCTTGGGGATCCGGCCGATCGATATGCGCGGCTACCAGACCCCGGTCGCCTCTGGGCGAAGTCTGGACAAGTACAGAGAAAAAGCGCAGAACCCTGCGCCCTACCCAATGGCACAGGCCAAGATGGGTGACATCATTCGCCATTTCTCCAGCCACAACCTGCGTTTGTTTGCCCATTGCAGCCCGATGGGGTTTGAGGTGGAGAAAGGTTACGGCGTCTATTCCGATCCAGAGTTGTGGAAGCACGCGATGGAGACCCACAATGCCCAGGACCTTTGGTTGTTCCTGGCTCATGGTGGTGGCGCAAAAGAAGTAGATTGGATGGGATGGGCAGCAACCAACAATTTTGACCAAACATTTGCCTATCGTGCTATTCGCTTGGTTGAGGAATTCGACAATGTCTATCTTGGCTTGGGTCATTTTTTGGGAATTCTGGATTCAAAGCTCAAGCCAAAGATATTTCAGCGATTGAAATCAGTACTAGTGGCCAAGAGAACCAAGAACGCACCGCACCATTTCCGGGACAAAGTGTGTTTTGGAACGGATTGGGCGATGCCCCTGATGGTCGGCAGAACCCGTGAATACCTGATCGAATTTGACAAGTTCTTCAGCGATCCACAGATCAGACCTTGTGCACCTAACTTTTTTGAAGGAAATGCAAAAAAATTCCTGGGTATTTGATGGGTTTTCAGGCTGAAAGTGCCTGACAGGCGTCCAAGACAACCTGAAATTCCGATGGTCCTGTTTCGCACGGACTCCCGATGCAGGGGGCGATCTCTGAATAATATATTGTGCATTGTAAATACATGTTATGTTGATTGGGGGGTATTTTTATGAGTCGTATTTTGGAAGAGTCCTATAGGGCTTACGAACCTCGTCCTTTTACTGCGGATCAGCGCAAGGATGTCACCCTGTTGTTTGGTGGGGTTACGTGGCGCGCCGAAAAACTGCTGGAAGGCCTGTTCAAAAGCGCGGGCTACAATGCGCAGCGCCTGCCTGATGTGACAGTTGAAGACTTGTACCTGGGACGTGAACTGGCGGATGTCGGACAGTGCTGCCCCACAGCTTTCACGACGGGCAACTTGTCGAGTTTCCTCAGAAACGAAGCCGAGGCCATCGGGGCTGACGAAGTGGCCGAAAAATATGTTTATGTGACCGCCGGGGCCTGCGGAGCCTGCCGTTTCGGTCAATATCACCAAAGCTATGAGCTTGCGCTGAAGAACCTGGGGCTCGAGGCGTTCAGGATGTTTCTGGTTCAGCAGCATGAAATCGATCAGTCGAAAGGCAAAGACGCCGGTTTGCAGACTGACATTCACCTGCTGCTGAGCACGGCCTTGGGCATGATGGCTGCGGATGCCATTCAGGATCTGGAATACCAGCTGCGACCCTATGAGCTAGAGCAAGGAGCGACCAACCGGGCGGCTCAGAAGGCGGTTTCCGAGATATACGATGTCATGTTGAGCAGGCCGAAACACATGCCGAAATGGGGATCAGTCCTGTGGCATGCGACGACCAGACGCTTCCTGAAGGCCATGAGGCGTGCGCGCGGCCATTTTGAAGACATCCAGCTTGATCGCTTGAGGGTCAAGCCGATGGTCAAGATTACCGGCGAGTTCTATCTGGCCACCGCCGAAGGGGTGCAGAACTACAATATGCATAACTGGCTTGAAGGCGAAGGCGCCGAAGTTCAGCCGGCGCCGATGGTCGTATGGTTCGACTACCTGATGCGGTATGGCGGACAAAAGCTGAAGCTGGGTTTCGGGATAAAAGAAAAAGCGCGTCAGAATTATGTTCTGCTGAAACTTGGGCAGCGCTTCTTCAGGTTCAAATACGATCAGATGCGCCGGACGCTTGGGGGCGTTCCCCGTCCGATGCCCGATCAGGACAAGCTGCGCAAATTGGCGGCTCCGTTTTTTGACAACATGATCAACGGGGGTGAGGGTGATTTGCTGATCGCCAAGGCGATCTGGGCGCATACCCAGCGAAAAGCACATATGATTTGCGAGCTGTCGCCCTATGGCTGCCTTCCCAACACAATGAGCATCGGCGCAATGGCGGCCGTACAGGGCCGGTATCCCGATATGCTGTATGCCCCAATCGAGGTAAAAGGGGACAGTGACGTACACGCTTTGTCGCGGTGCCAGATGGTGCTGGCAGACGCCAAGATCCGCGCGCAGGAGGAATTTGAATCTGCTCTTGCCGCTGCCGGGTTGACTGCGGACGAGGCCAGAAAGCGCGCCAAAGAGCATCCCAAGGTCAACACGCCGTTTTGGAAAGTTCCCCATCGTGGCGCCGTGGGCACCGCATCCAATGTCGTGCTTGAGCTGGGAAATGCCACGTTGTGAAATACGCGGGGATAGATATCGGATCGACAACTGTAAAAGGCGTCGTGGTAGAAGATGGCGAAGTCATCTGGAAAGCCTATGGTCGTCACAAAACACGCCAGGCCGAGAAAACCCTTGAACTGTTGTCGCAAATGGAGCTGGAGGCCGGCCTGACCGCCGGTCGCGATGTCGTCACGTTTACGGGATCCGGGGCTGGGACACTGGCAGATCATGTGAACGCGCGGCAAATCCAGGAAGTTGTCGCCGTCGCGGCCGCAGTCGAAGCGTTGCATCCGGATGTGCATTTCGTGTCTGAAATTGGCGGGGAAGACATGAAGACGTTGTTCTTCACGCCAACCTCCGCAGGCAAGGCCAAGCAGGTCTATATGCAATCAGCGTGCAGTGGCGGTACGGGCACCTTTATCGAAAAGTCAGCACGAAAGCTGAATATTTCTCCGGACGAACTGACCACTCTGCCATTCGATGGTCAAACTCTTCATCGGATCAGTGCCAAATGTGGGATCTTTGCTGAGACTGACGCAAATAGTCTGGTCAAGGCCGGAGTTCCCAAGACCGAAATCATCGCAAGCTTGTTTGACGCAGTTGTGCGGCAGAACCTGGCGACTTTGACAAAAGGCAACACCCCCACACCATCAGTGCTTTTGCTGGGCGGACCGAACATGTTCTTTCAAGGTCTTCAGCAGGCATGGGCAAGCCATTTGGCCGCGCTGTGGGACGAGCGCAATGTCGTATTGAAAGCTGGACAGAGCGTCACTGATGCAATCCTGGTCCCCGGCGACGCCTTGTACTATGCGAGCCTTGGTTGCGTCGAGATTTCTCGCCGGGAACAAAATGTATCCGGGGCCTATTCCGGCACGGATGGCCTGAAATGGTGGGTGGAAACAGGCCAGCACGGTGAAAAGGCCAAAACCGGGCAAGAGGCCTTGGCCCGGAACGGTGAACTCGTCCGGTTCCTGAAGGATTTTACGCAACCCGTGATCCAGATGCCCCAGCCTGTTGCGGCCGAGACATATTATGTCGGGTGCGATTTCGGCAGCACCACGGTCAAGGCGGTGGCGTTGGACCGCGACGCGGAAATCAAGGCTTCGGTCTATCAGCACAGTCAAGGAAACCCGATCGAAGATGCCAAGTCCGTTTTCCGCAAGTTGCGTGATGCAGGGATCGAGAATATCGGCGCTCTTGGGCTGACGGGGTATGGGAAAGATCTGCTGAAGGATATTTTAGGGGCGGACGTTCCGGTGGTCGAGACGGTCGCACATGCGGCGGCTGCCATGCACATACATCCCGACGCAGACGCGATATGCGACGTTGGTGGGACCGATGTCAAAATCATGCTGTTGCGGCAGAAAGCGGTCGTCGATTTTCGGCTCAATTCCCAATGCTCTTCCGGCAACGGGGCGTTTCTTCAAGGCGTTGCCGAACGCTATGATGTCCGGCTTGAGGACTATGCCGAAAAAGCCTTCAGCGCCAAGCGGATGCCGAAACTGATGATGGGGTGCGGCGTGTTCCTTCAGTCCGACATCGTGAACCAGCAACGCAAAGGGTGGGCGGCAGAAGAGATTATGGCAAGCCTTGCCGCGGTCCTGCCTCTGAACGTTTGGGTCTATGCCGGGCAGTTTCAGAACCTCAAAGCCATCGGCAGGAAGTTCGTCCTGCAAGGTGGGACACATCGAAACCTGGCAGTCGTCAAAGCCCAGATCGATTTCATCAGGGGCAAAATTCCTGACGCAGAAATTACTGTGCACCCTCATGCTGGCGAGGCTGGCGCGTTGGGCGCGGCCCTTCTTGCGGTCGAACATGTGAACACCGGGCAAAAGTCCCGGTTCGTTGGGCACGACCGCGTCGAAGAATTGGAATATGTCAGCACTACCAACAGCAAAACCACCTGCAAGTGGTGTGCGATGAACTGTAGCCGGGCCTTTGTGGATGTTCAGATTCCCGGCGGTCGCGGCCGGGCAAACAGCAAGGTTCCTCTGGCGGAAGGGTGGGAGCGGGTGATTACCGGCAATTCCTGCTCGAAAGGATTGATTGAAGACGCAGCCGAGATGAAAGCGCGAAAAAAGCAAATCGACGAGGAAGCGAATGCCAATCCAAATATTGCAGAAAGCGTTCGCGAAGGCGCCTTTCGCTAAGTCCAAACCGCCCAAGCGGGATTTTCGGATCGGCATCCCTCGGGTCCTGAACCAGTGGTCGACGCACAGGTTTTGGACGACGTTGTTCGTTGAACTGGGAATCAATCGCCGCAGTATCGTCTATTCGTCGGACACATCAGAAGCACAGCAGCTGAAATTCGGAAAAGGGCGCGGTGCTGTCGACTGCTGCTATCCTGTCAAATGCATGTCTGGCCATTATGGCGAATTGCTGAACGGGCAAAAGCGCCCCATTGATATCCTGTTCGTTCCCATAATCCTGACTGTCCCATCCTTTTTGCGGGGTCATGTCCGGGAAAACATGGCCTGCCCGCGCGTCATTGCCGGCCCCGAAAGTACACGGGCCGGCTTTCGGCGGGAAAAGGACGTGTTCAAGGAACTGGGCGTACACTATCTTTCGCCGGCCGTATCCTTGGCAGACCCACAAATTGCGACCCGGCAGTTGTACGATGCCCTGAAGGGCGTAATCACCGACTTGCGCATGACTGAACTGCGCGCGGCTGTTGCCACGGCTTACGATGCCCTTCAAGAGTTCGATCAGAGCCTGCGGCGGCAAAGTCTGGCGGTACTGTCCGAATGCGCCACGCAAAATCGACCTTGCATCCTGGCCTTGGGTCGCCCGTACCACATGGACACCGGAATTGGCCACGCCATTGAAAGCGAGTTGCAGGCCTTTGGTTATCCGATCCTCTGGGGTCAATATCTGCCATTGGACGCAGAGATACTGGACTGGTTGTACGGCGATCTGATCAAAGCCGGCCGAATTCAAAGCCCTTTTGACATTTCGGATATTTGGAAAACATCCCACAGCGCAAACACGAATGAACTTCTGTGGGCTGCACGCTATGGATCCATTATGCCCTGGATAACCTGTTCGATCCGGTTTTCCAGCTATGAATGCGGAATGGATCAGCCGACTTATTCGCCAGTCCAGGAAATCACCGAAGCGCTTGGAACGCTTTTCTTCGTGTTTCAGGATCTTGATGAGACGAAACCCGCCGGCTCTGTTCGAATTCGCGTGGAAACCATTGCTTACTATCTGGAACAGAAATCGCCGAATATCATTCAAAGCAAACTGGAGGCCCTGAAAACTGCACCACCTGAATTGCTGTTGCCAACTTGATCCATCGGTCGGTTTTCAAGGCAGTACGGCACCCGTTTGCGGGCACGAGGCCAAAAGCGGTTCAGGCTGTGTTGGCGCCGCGACGCGAAAGAGACTTCTGAACAAACAACCTGGGGCTTATCGACTAAGAAGCAGATTTGAGGGATATTTTGCATAGAGCTGGCGCGGGGGCGATGCTTTGCTTGAACACATTGTGGACTCTGAAAAACCCATCGACGATGGAAAAATAAGACGAAAGATGCAGGTTGTTAACGTTGCAGCCTTTATTGCGTCGCTTGGGTTTGGTTTCACAGCCTTCTACCAGTTCCAACTTGGACCAGACTGGAGATATCTTGCATGGGTGAACTTTGGGCTTGGCTTCGCGGCGCTGTTGACGATGACGCTGGATCGCTTCGGCCTTGAGGTCAAAGTCGCTTATTTTACAGTATGGTTATTCCTGTTCCTGGCTCATGACATCAGCGTCGGCAAAAACGGTGAAGATCACCTGGTCTTGCTTGTCGGCCCGCCCTTGCTTTTTTATTTTCTGGGGGCCGCATATTGGCGTTGGATCACTTTGATAACGATCCTCAGCGCAGCTTTGTTTATTTACATATCGCTTGTCGTTCCTTTGCACATACCGCCCGGCGAAACGATTTGGGATATTGTTACGCAATCATATCAAGACGGATTTGTTAGGCACCCTCAAGATGTTATTTTCATCGTGCTGATTTTGGGAATCGTCTCGGCGCTTTTTTTCACGTCCTATTCTGCAAACGCCGCAATAGATCGATACGAAGAAGCGTTGGAAAAGGAGTTTGCTGTTTCCGAGCGGCTGATAAATGTTCTTTTGCCTTCACGTATTGCCAAGCGCATCAAAGCGCACCCGGACAGGCTAATTGCTGAAAGAATTGATGACGCTACAATTCTGTTTTCTGATTTGTCAGGATTTTCTGAATTCGCGGCCGCCAATGGGGCCAGAGCGACGGTCAAATTGCTGGGCTCCGTATTCTCGGCATTCGATGAACTGGTTCTGAGCTACAAGCTGGAGAAAATCAAAACCATCGGAGACAGCTATATGGTTGCAGGTGGTCTGGACCCCTCTGTCAAGGAACGGCAACCGGATTCGGTTCGCATGGCAGCGTTGGCGATTGATATGATTGCGACGGTCGAGCGGGTGTCAGACAAACTGCATCCAAAGGTGTCCCTGCGGGTCGGAATTCACAAAGGTCCGGTGATCGCAGGTGTAATCGGCGGCGACAAACCGTTTTTTGACGTTTGGGGTGATACAGTCAACATCGCCTCAAGAATGGAAAGCTCCGGAGAGCCGGGGCGCGTTCAAATCTCACCCGAGGTAAGAGATGAGATAGCCGAACATGTGGACTGTGACAGACGAGAGGTTATCAACATCAAGGGATATGGTGAAATCCAACCCTATTGGTTGGGGAAAGTCCACGACGAACCTGCGATTTCACGCACGTCCGAGCAGTTTATCAAAGGTTGAAAACCTCATCTTCTCGGTGAAACGTCCCGAGGTCAGTGCGGGTTCAGTCAGCGACCGGAAGGGGGCGAACCTGGGTCATTTGAAACAACGGATCACACGGGGGCAATTGCGGCCCGCAGCCGGATGGCCCGTTGCGACAGTGAGAGCACGCGCTCGAAGCCAGGCCGCATTTTCAAAAACGAGCCGCCGGCTGAAGAACCCGGCGGCTCGGACCTTGGTGCTTTTCAGTGAAACTGGGACAACCGTGGTCAGCGGTTTCAGGCGGTGACTTCCTGCTCGGGCGCGCTGAGCGAGATGACGAGCACCACAGCCGCACCGTTCAGCCAGTAAAACACCGCATCCAGTCCTGAGAACCCCAGAACGCTGGGTGCAAACAGGAAGGTGATCCCGACGATCAAGTCTACGGCCAGATGAAACTTGTAGGGAAGGACCCGCCAAATCCCAAGATGATGATCGGTCAGAACCGTCAGAACAAACGCAGCAACACCGGTGACAACCGACAACCACAGGGCCAGTGGGTTTGACTGACCCAATCCCAACAGGAACGGCAACGTCATGAGGGCAATGGCAACAGGGTAGTCGAGGTAAGCATGGACAGAGCGGGTAACGAAACGCAGGGACATGAGATCTTCCTTTTTTCAATCATTGATAAAGGGAAGGTAAGGTGCCGAAGTTGAACGCTGAATTTCTGATCGTCTATGATATCATGCAGATCGTTCAGAAAATTTGGAGGATCAATGCATCGCCCGGTACGCAGCTGGCGATAACCCAACCTGTTTCTTGAACACACGCGAGAAAGCTGCCTCGGAGGCATACCCGACCTCGGCGGCTGCATCTGCCACGTTCCATTTTGCCTCGGTCAGACCATGGCATGCGATCTGCATCCGCCAATCCGTGAGGTACTGCATCGGCGTTGTGCCCATCTTTTCAGCAAAAAGCTGAGCAAAGGCCGTGCGCGACATACCCGCCACACGTGCCAATGACGCAACGCTCCAGTCATTGGCCGGGGCCTGGTGGAACGCGGTCAACGCCCGCGAGATGCGCTGATCAGCAAATCCTGCCAACGCGGAATCCTGCGGGCTCTGACGTTCCAGATAGGCCCGGATCGCCTGTGCAAACAGGACCTCGGACAGTTTCAGCGCGATCAGGTCGCCACCGATCCTCGCGCCTGAAACCTCAGAGCCGATCATGCGCAGGGTGGATTCCATCCACGATCCCGCCTCTTCGCCATAATTCTCGATCAGGATATAGGGCGGCAGGCGGTCGATCAGCATATGCCCGGTGCCGTTTCGGCCGGCCGGGCCGGTAAAAGAGAAGTGACCGCAGATCAGCTGCGTATCCCGTTCCTCGTCATCACCGCCATAGACCAACACGCCCTCGCCCGTGTAGCCCGCACGCTCCAGCACCTGCTCCAGGGGCAATGCATCCAACGGCTTGACCTCGGCACAGAGCAATGCGTGCGGTGCCCCGTGGGGTATCAGGATCAGATCTCCCTGCCTCAACCGCAGGGTTTCCCCCGTGGTCGAGACATGAACCTTGAGCTCGCCACGCTGCACAAAATGAAACCGGGCCACGTTTTCGAACCCTGGCACCTGAATTCCGAAGGGCGGCGTGAACGACGTGCGGAAATAAAATGTGCCGCGCAGGGAAAGGCGGGTGAGAATATCGCTGAGAAGGTCCAACATGTGCTGAAGATACGCAATCTGTGCAATCCGTCCAGATGGCCGAACGGATTGCACGATAAATTGCACGTTTTGCAACAAAAAGCCCCCGACAAAGCGGGGGCAAAATCTTACGAGCGCACCAGTTTCTCGTAGTCCTCGGCGATTTGGCGGGTCAGGTCGCCGACCTCGAATGTGTATTCGCCGATCTGCCCGACAGGCGTGACCTCGGCCGCGGTGCCGGTTAGCCAACACTGTTCGAAGTCAGCCATTTCTTCGGGCTTGATGCGGCGTTCATGCACGGTGATGCCCTTGTCTTTCAGCATCTGGATCACCGTCTGGCGGGTGATGCCGTTCAGGAAGCAGTCTGCCAGCGGGGTATGCACCTCGCCATCCTTGACGAAAAATACGTTCGCGCCAGTGGCCTCGGCCACGTATCCGCGCCAGTCCATGAACAATGCGTCCGAGCATCCTTTGGCTTCGGCCTTGTGCTTGGAAATGGTGCAGATCATGTAAAGGCCCGCTGCCTTGGCATGAACGGGGATGGTTTCCGGGCTGGGGCGTTTCCACTCGGCAATGTCCAGCTTGGCACCCTGCATCTTGGCATCGCCATAATAGGCACCCCAGGGCCAGACCGCGATGGCCATGCGTACCGGATTGCGGGCCGAGGCGACGCCCATATCCTCGCCCGAGCCACGCCAGACCAGCGCCCGCACATACGCGTCCTGCAAACCGCTGGCTTTCAGCGCTTCTTCCTTGGCGGCTTCGATTTCATCAACCGAATAAGGCATCGGCATGTCCAGCGCCTCGGCCGAGGCGATCAGGCGCCGGGAATGGTCGCGGCTTTTGAAGATCTTGCCGTTATATGCGCGCTCGCCTTCGAATACCGATGAGGCATAGTGCATTGCGTGGGTCAGAATGTGCACGTTGGCCTCACGCCAGGGCACCAGTTTGCCATCCATCCAAATGGTGCCATCACGATCATCATACCCCGCCATGCGAAACCTCCTGAACCGGGTTGGTTTTTCGATTATTGCGCCAATTAGGTCCGATGCGGATACAATATTGCGCAAAAACTGCGATTCGATACCGCTCTCCTCTTGGAATGTCAATAACGCTGACATAAACTCGGCCCGGTAGTAACGAATGAGGCATGATATGTCCGACATCCGCCCGGCCCCGCGTTATGGGGGCGAGAGCCTTTTGTTTTTGACCGATGAGCAATTGCGGCAGGGGATTGAGGCCATGTTCTTCGCCTATCGCGGCTTTACCGCTGATCCCGACCGCATCCTTGCGGAGATGGCCTATGGCCGCGCTCACCACCGGGCAATCCACTTCATCAACCGCGCGCCGGGCACGACTGTCAACAACTTGTTGGCCATTCTTGGCGTAACAAAACAGTCTCTGAACAGGGTTTTGCGAACCTTGATCGAGGATGGTTTGGTGGAAAGTCGCGTGGGAACAGTGGACAAACGTGAACGCCACCTATTTCTGACAGAAAAGGGGCAGTCGCTGGAAACCACGTTGTCGGATGCTCAGCGGGCCAGAATGCGCGCCGCCTATAAGGATGCCGGTCCCGAAGCCGTGGCTGGTTTTCGCAAAGTGCTTGAAGCAATGATGGATGCTGATATGCGTCATGCCTATACGAAACTTCGGGATACGACCTCATGAGCGAAATGGATGCCCATCTTCTGATTGTCGATGATGACGAGCGCATTCGCGATCTGCTCAAGAAGTTTCTGATGCGCAATGGGTTTCTGGTTACGGCGGCACGGGATGCAGCCCACGCGCGGCGCGTATTGTCGGGGTTGGATTTCGACATGATCGTCATGGATGTGATGATGCCGGGCGAGGATGGTGTCAGCCTGACCCGTGCTTTGCGGGAAACGCATACGACACCGATCCTGCTGCTGACCGCAAAGGGTGAGACGGAACACCGGATCGCGGGCCTCGAGGCCGGGGCGGATGATTACCTGGCAAAACCGTTCGAGCCGAAAGAGCTGCTGTTGCGGATCAACGCGATCCTGCGCCGGATGCCGGAAACGCCGGCAGAAGAAACCACGGCGAAGATCCTGTATCTCGGGCCCATCCGCTATGACATTGAACGCGGCGAGATGTGGCAGGGCGAAGACCCGGTCCGTCTGACCGCAACCGAAAGCCAGTTGATGAAGATATTCTCGGCCCAGCCCGGAGAGCCGATCAGCCGCGCCAAGCTGGTCGAGGATCTGGGGCGCGACAAGGGCCAGGCGCAGGAGCGCGCTGTAGATGTACAGATCACGCGCCTTCGACGCAAAATCGAACAGGACCCCAAGCAGCCACGCTATTTGCAGACTGTGCGGGGCGCAGGGTATATGCTTGCGCCGGATTGAGGTGCCGCTGCGCGGCGTATTTTGGCCTTCGGCGAGGATATTTGTAGCCAGATGAAGATGGGATCCCAATGACGACTGCCCTTTTGACCCATGCCGATTGTCTGGGCCATGTGACACCTGACGGGCACCCCGAACGGGTGGCGCGGCTGGAGCATATTCTGCATGCATTGGAAGTGCTGGAGCTGAAGCGGGTGACGGCTCCGCTGGCTGCGGATGACGATCTTCTGCGGATTCATCCCGAGAGCTATATTCGAGACATTCGAGCCGCGCGCCCTGCGGACGGGTTCGCCCAGATCGACGGGGATACGTTCCTGTCTCCGGGATCGGTGGACGCAGCCTACCGCGCGGCGGGTGCGGCGGTGCGGGCCGTTGATCTGGTATTGGGCGGTGAAGTATCGAACGCGTTCTGTGCCATTCGCCCGCCGGGGCACCATGCGGAATCCGAAACGGCCATGGGCTTCTGCCTGTTTGGAAATGCAGCATTGGCGGCGAAACATGCGCTGGACCATCACGGTTTGAAACGCGTGGCCGTGGTCGATTTCGACGTGCATCATGGCAATGGAACCCAGGACCTGTTGTGGGATGAAGCGCGGGCCTTGGTGATAACCAGCCAGCAGATGCCTTTGTGGCCCGGATCGGGCCGGCCCGAGGAAACGGGTGTTCATGATACGGTGCTCAACATCCCACTGGCGCCCGGCAGTGGCGGCGCCGAGATGCGTGCCGCCTATGAAACAAAGGCCTTTCCGCGCTTGCGGGCCTTCAGGCCGGAACTGATTATCATTTCCGCCGGGTTCGATGCCCATCAGGACGACCCGCTTGCCAATCTGAACTGGGCCACTGATGATTTTGCCTGGATCACCGCCGAGCTGTGCAGGATTGCCGACGAGGTTTGCGGCGGTCGTATCGTCTCGACTCTGGAAGGCGGGTATGATCTGAACGCACTGGCCCAGGCCACACGCGCCCATGTGGAAGAATTGATAAAGGCAGCCCGATGACCGAGATCCCCGTAGACCAGATGACATTCGAACAGGCGATGAAAGAACTTGAAGCCGTAGTCGGCCAGCTGGAACGTGGCGACGTCGCGCTGGATCAATCAATTGCGCTGTACGAGCGCGGCGCGGCGCTGAAAAAGCGGTGCGAGGACGAGTTGAAGCGCGCGGAAGAAAAAGTCGCAGCGATCACTCTGGACGCCAGTAGTCAGCCGACCGGTACGACGCCTGTCGAAGGTATGTGAATGTTCCCCGAAAGACTTGCGCAGGACGCTGCCAGCATTCAAAGCCATTTTGATCTGGTTTTTGGCGCTTTTGCAGACGTGGATGTCACCCGGGCCATGGCATATGCCACCCGAGGCGGAAAGCGGCTGCGCGGGTTTCTGGCATTGGAAAGTGCCCGACTGCATGATGTTGAAGAAGACCGGGCGATCTGGCCGGCCACCGCCATAGAGGCGCTGCACGCTTATTCCCTGGTGCATGACGACCTGCCCTGCATGGATGACGATGACCTGCGCCGCGGGCGGCCCACCGTTCACGTAGAGTGGGATGAAGGCACGGCTGTTCTGGCCGGAGATGCCCTTCAGACGCTTGCTTTTGAACTTTGCACCTGCTCGCAGGTTGGGGCCGCAGACATTCGCGCAGACCTTGCCCTGACCCTTGCCAAAGCCAGCGGTGCACAAGGTATGGTGCTGGGACAGGCGTTGGACATTGCGGCGGAAACGGCCGCCGAACCGCTGTCGCTGGACGAAATCACGCGTCTTCAGGCCGGCAAGACAGGCGCCCTGATCGAGTGGTCAGCCTGCGTTGGCGCCGTTATGGCCCGATCCGACCCTGACCCGTTGCGCCGATATGCCCGGGCGATGGGTCTTGCTTTTCAGATTGCAGATGACATCCTTGATATCGAAGGCGATGCCCAAAAGGCGGGCAAGCGATTGCAAAAGGATACCGAGGCAGGGAAAGCCACTTTTGTTTCGCTTTTGGGTCTGCCTGCTGCCAAAGCCCGCGCAAGTGAGCTGGTGGATCAGGCCTGCGCCGCTTTGGACGGGTTTGGTCCGAAGGCGGAAACCTTGAAGGAAGCCGCCCGCTTCGTTATTGCCCGGGACAGCTAAGCCAGGAACGCGCCACATGTCTGACCGCCCCAATACGCCCCTGCTGGATCTTGTGAACCGCCCTGCGGATCTCAAGCAGTTCTCGGACGCACAACTGCACCAGGTTGCACAGGAGTTGCGGGCCGAAACAATTTCGGCGGTTGCCGTGACCGGCGGGCATCTTGGGGCAGGCTTGGGGGTTGTTGAACTGACCACCGCCTTGCACGCCGTATTTGATACGCCCCGAGACAAGATCATCTGGGATGTGGGTCATCAGTGTTATCCGCACAAAATCCTGACTGAACGACGTGATCGCATCCGCACATTGCGCATGAAGGATGGCCTCAGCGGCTTCACCAAGCGCAGCGAAAGCCCCTATGACCCATTTGGCGCGGCGCATTCCAGCACGTCGATCAGCGCTGCTTTGGGTTTTGCTGTCGCACGGGATCTGGGGGGTGTAACGCCCGAAGGGTTGGGCGACGCAATTGCTGTGATCGGCGATGGCTCGATGTCTGCGGGCATGGCTTTTGAGGCGATGAACAATGCAGGCCACCTGAAAAAGCGTCTGATCGTCATTCTGAATGACAACGAGATGAGCATCGCGCCGCCAGTTGGTGCGTTGTCCAGCTATTTGTCGCGTATTTATAGTGAAGAACCGTTTCACGATCTGAAAGCTGCTGCCAAAGGCGCTGTGTCCTTGCTGCCCGAGCCATTCCGGGAGGGCGCCAAGCGCGCCAAGGAGATGTTGAAAGGCATGGCGGTGGGCGGCACGCTGTTCGAAGAGCTTGGGTTTTCCTATCTCGGCCCGATAGATGGCCATGACATGGACCAGCTGCTGCCGGTTCTGCGTACGGTCAAATCACGGGCAACCGGGCCGATTCTGATCCATGTATTGACGAAAAAAGGCAAGGGCTATGCCCCCGCCGAACAGGCCCGCGACAAAGGCCATGCCACGGCCAAGTTCGATGTGGTGACTGGAGAACAAAAGAAGGCACCTTCAAACGCGCCCTCTTATACGTCTGTATTTGGCAAGGCGCTGGTGGATGAGGCCGCGCGTGACGACAAAATCGTTGCCGTGACCGCTGCCATGCCCGACGGAACTGGCCTGAACCTGTTTGCCGAGCGCTATCCGTCACGTTGCTTTGATGTGGCGATTGCCGAACAGCACGGCGTGACGTTTTCGGCTGCGCTTGCCGCAGGAGGAATGAAGCCGTTCTGCGCAATGTATTCGACCTTTCTCCAGCGTGGTTACGACCAGGTGGTACATGACGTGGCGATTCAGCGCCTGCCCGTACGTTTTGCAATCGACAGGGCAGGGTTGGTCGGGGCTGACGGCGCCACCCATGCGGGGTCGTTCGACATTGCCTATCTGGCCAACCTGCCCGGTATGGTCGTCATGGCTGCGGCTGACGAGGCCGAGCTGATGCATATGGTGGCGACCGCCGCCGCGCATGACGAAGGCCCCATTGCGTTCCGCTATCCGCGCGGTGAAGGCGTCGGGGTCGACTTGCCCGAACGCGGCGAGGTTCTGGAAATCGGCAAGGGCCGCGTTATCCGGGAAGGTGCGCGGGTGGCTCTGCTTTCATTCGGTACACGTCTGGCAGAGGTTCAGAAGGCGGCGGAATCCCTTGCAGCCAAAGGCATAACGCCCACGATTGCCGATGCTCGTTTTGCCAAACCTCTTGATCGCGACCTGATCCTGGATCTGGCGTCCAACCACGAGGCTTTGATTACCATCGAAGAAGGGGCCGTTGGCGGTTTTGGCAGCCATGTCGCTCAGCTCTTGGCGGATGAAGGTGTGTTTGATCGGGGGCTGAAATACCGCTCGATGGTTTTGCCTGATATCTTCATCGATCAAGCCAGCCCCGCGGATATGTATGCGGTGGCCGGTATGAATGCCGAGCATATCGAAGCGAAAGTTCTGGATGTTCTGGGCGTCGCCTCGATCGGAGAGAAACGCGCTTAGCGTGCCTGTCGGCAGGGCAGCGGATGTTGCGAGGGCCGAATTTCGTTTGACCTGGATTTTTCTGGTGCCGCTGAAGGGCATCTAATCCGTGTATCACGGAGTGTCATCACGTATCAGGATTTTGCTAACCTTCTTGTTTTCATTAATTTAGCTGTACCACTGTGTTCCACTATGTCCCACAGTATACTATATATAGAGGGTGGATAGAGAGGTGGGTGAGTGTCACGGCCCTTGAACAAGCTCAACGCGTCGACTCTTAAGTCGGCAACGCCTGGGAAATACTCGGACGGCGGAGGGTTGTGGTTTCATCGGCGTGAGGACGGCGGCGCTCAATGGTTTCTGCGGATAACTGTCCACGGGCGCAGGCGTGAGATGGGGTTGGGTTCCTTCCCTGAGGTATCACTCAAAGAGGTCCGCCAAGAAGCCGAGAGCTGGCGGGCGGTAGCTAGGCGGGGTATCGACCCTATCAAGGAACGTGAACGCCTCAAGCGTGAAGAGGCCAGTAAACTCCACCTATTGAAAGACGTTGCCGAGGATGCTTTCGAAAGTCGCAAGGCTGAGTTGAAGGGAGACGGCAAAGCGGGTCGCTGGTATTCGCCGCTGGAGCTGCACGTGCTCCCCAAGCTTGGGAAAGTCCCTGTTGTGGAACTGGACCAAAAGGATATCCGGGACACACTGGCTCCCATTTGGCACGACAAAGCTGACACAGCGCGCAAAGCCATGAACCGCCTATCCATCGTGATGCGGCATGCAGCAGCGCTTGGGCTCAATGTGGATCTACAGGCAACGGACAAAGCAAAGGCTCTGCTGGGTAAGCAGCGGCACAAAGCAAAGAATATTCCAGCGATGCCCTGGCAAGAAGTCCCCGCGTTTTATCAGAGCCTTGATGGAGGGACTGTGACTGAGCTTGCATTAAGGCTGCTTATACTCACAGCGGTTCGTTCATTTCCACTGCGCAATCTTCACCTGGACCAGATTGATGGTGATGTTTGGACCATACCCGCAGAGGCAATGAAGGGACGCAGGGACGCGACTAAAAACTTTCGGGTGCCATTATCTAAGGAGGCTATGGCTGTCGTTGAAATGGCTAAACCGCTGGCACGGGACGGCTTGTTGTTCCCCGGCGTTCGACGTGGCGTGATTTCGGACATGACGATGGCGTCGTTCATGAAACGAAGCAAACTGGTTGAGCGCCCTCATGGATTCAGGTCTTCATTCAGGGATTGGGTGGCGGAAACACAGAGCGTACCATTTGAGGTTGCTGAAACCTGCCTGGGTCATGTCGTCGGCGGATCTGTCGAGCGGTCCTATAAGCGAACGGATTTCTTGGAACAGCGGCGCGAACTAATGGAAAGGTGGGCCAGCCTTCTGCTAATGGACATATCCAAGGGTGATCAAAAACTAGTAAAGCTTGGAGCGAGGCATGGATAAAAGAGTGGTTCGCGGGTTGCTGGACTATATCCAAGCTGAGAACAACGGTGTCGAATGGTATTTTGAGCAGCCAAGCTCAGATTGCGTCCCCGGTATGGGGTTGGGCGCAACCAAACAAGCCACAAGATGGGCATACATTGGATATTGCACTGAAGTAAGGCTCTTAATTGAGGCGGAGTTAACAAAACCTCGAGGCCGCCCCCAAAAGCCAAAAATCGCTTCCACAGACGCTTACCGGGCGTTTGCTCTATGGAAGATGGCAAAACAGGTATTCGGCGAAGACCGGCGAAACTGTACCGTGAATTCATTGATTCAATTGGTTGTCCTTGTGGAAGAAAAATTAGAAATACCGATGAACGAACGAGCTTTTCCACCAAGTGGCGACTACGCATCTTCAATCTCAAGAGGAAAGAAGATCCTCGAGATAGATAGTGGCTGGAATTCCGAGTTTTGCGAAAAAATCGACACCATTTAACCGCAAATGACTGACAGATAACGGTCATTCAGGATGTGTCCCATGAACAACCATGGAGCACGTAAATGAACCTCCTCTCCTTCACTGACCTACAGTCCAAGCTCGGCGGTCGTAGCCGCAGCTCAGTATATCGCGACATTGAAATCGGTCGCCTTCCGAAACCAATTAAGTTCGGTTCTCGGTTGTATTGGAACGAAGCCGACATCGACGCTGCAATCGAGAAACAGGTTGCTGCCTAATCAAAACCCGCACCCAGAACTAGGGCGCGGGCGGCAAACAATTGCGGCTGGTGGAATAGTTGCGATTGTAACCGTTTCTCGCTCTTGGTGCAATAACCAAGGAGGCAAGAAATGCCTGAGCAGAACACCGATACCCAACATTCATCTCCGCCACCCAATACACTATCGGCTGAACGCTGGCAGGACTTTCCCGGAAACACCTCAACCGCACAGTACCTTGTTGAAGGTGTGAGCGGCGAAAGCCACGTCATCACTGTCGATAAGCTGATGCGCCGGGTTCTGGATGGCCTTATCCAACGCCCGGTCTTCTGTGCAAGCCGTTGCCGCGTTGGTCACTATGTAGACCTTCTGCGCAAGGAAAAGCGGGTTCAGATCGAAACCGACTGGTATTCGAACGACAAGGCCACGGGCCGTCTGCGCTATGGTGTCTATCGCCTGGTGAGCAAAGTTACCCGGATCGACGGTCAGGCGGTGCGCTAATGAGAACCCTCAATCTCCAAACCCTCACCCTGCGGCGCAAGCACGGCCTCTCTGAAACCGCTGCACGTCTGATTGCCAGCCTTCACTATGGGGAGGCTCGGTCATGATGGTTATAGTTCAATGCAATGACGGTCATCAGATCCGCATTTCCCGCCCCCCGATTGAGCATAAGCCCTGCCCCGGTATCGACGTGGTTGATTTCCGCATCTTTACCAAATCCAAAAAGGGGAATTGGAGCAGCACCCAACGGGGCATCACTTTCGACGCGGCTCTCCTGCACGAAGTTTTGCGGGCGATGGTGGATGTGACGAACCGGAAAGGGGGAGCGTCATGAACGCCCAAGACCTGACCTACAAGCTTGGTGGCGTCTGGCGCAACAGGCGGGGCTCCGCGCCTTGCCCTGTCTGCCAGCAGGAACGCCGGAAAGACCAGAACGCGCTGTCAGTATCGGAATCCGGCGGCAATCTGCTGCTGTACTGCTTCAAGAATGGTTGCAGCTTCAGGGACATTGCCGACGCGGCCAACGTTCCGACCAGCTCGGCTCGGATCGATCCTGAAGCACGGCGAGAGGCAGACAGAAAGCGCAAGGAATACGAGGAACAGAAGCTCAACCAGGCGCGCGGGATCTGGGAAGCCTCTCGCCCCATCGAGCGCACCAAAGCCGAGGCCTATTTGCGTAGGCGCGGTATCACATGCGACTTGCCCCCGTCTCTGCGCTTTGCGCCGGATATCTTTCACAGCCCCACAACTTCATGGGCCTGCGCAATGGTCGCAGACGTAACAACCGGCGGCGTTCACAGGACGTTCTTCAATAAGAGAGGCAACTGGCTGGCGAAAAACGCCAAGATGATGTTGGGGCCGTGTTCTGGTGGCTCTGTCGTCCTGTCAGAGGCTGTAGGATCGTTGGTGGTGTGTGAGGGCATCGAAACCGGCCTTTCGCTCTTGTCCGGCTTGCTGGACGGACCTGCCACAGTTTGGGCCGCTCTCAGCAGCTCGGGAATGAAAGCCTTGCGCCTGCCGGAAAAACCAGGGGCGCTGATTATCGCCACAGACGGAGATCCAGCGGGACGTGATGCGGGCGATAAGCTTGCCAGCCGTGCCAGATCCCTTGGCTGGAAAGTATCGGCTAAGTCCGCCCCTGAAGGCCAGGACTTCAACGATGTCTTGACGGAAAGGACGCAAGTCTGATGGGGAACAAGTCTTACAAAAGAAACAAACGCGGCGGTTCTCGTCATGTTCAGTTGTTGGAATGGCTTCAGGCTTCTCCGGCTTGGGCGTCGTTAAAGCCCGGTCCACGTGCGCTGTACGTTGAGCTTAAACGTCGGTTCAATGGTGCGAACAACGGGGCAATAATTCTCAGCCACAGAGACGCTGCTAAAGCGCTCAATACACATCGCAACACAGTCGGCGGCTGGTTCGATGTACTTGAGGAACGTGGTTTCATCCATGCCATTCGTGGTCATTGCCTGGGACCATCAGGTATTGGCGAATCCGCACATTGGGCGCTGGATGAGTTGCCAACCGAAGATGGGAAGCCAGCCAGAAAGGCGTTCATGCGCTGGAGCGAAAAGAAAAACCCCCGCACAAAAATTGTGACGGGGCGGCACAAAAATTGTGACGAGAGTGCTGAAATTGCCCGTTCAAACGACCCTCCCGTCCTAAAAATTGTGACGGGATAGGCTGTTTTCACGAAATCACCGTCACAAAAAACAGGACATATATACATCTAGCCATATGGCAGTAGCGAAACATGACAGAGCGGGAAGGGAAAAACATAGTAATGGGAGCAGGCAACATGAGCGGCGATGACAACCGAAAATACGGTGCGAATACGGATGAGCGAAACCCGGACGGCACATTTTCGGCTGGCAATCCCGGCAAGCCTAGAGGAACTCGCCACCGGGTAACACGGGCGGTTGAGGAACTGCTTGAGGGGCAGTCCGAGGCAATCACCCAAAAGGCGGTTGAACTGGCACTTGAAGGCGACAGCACGGCCCTGCGTCTTTGTCTGGAGCGGATAGCACCCACTAGGAAGGACGCGCCGGTCAGTTTTGACCTTCCACCCATCAAATCGGCTGAGGACGCCTCAGAGGCTGCCCAGGCGGTTCTGCTGGCAGTTTCTCAGGGTGAGGTGACACCTTTGGAGGGGGCGGCAGTCATGGGGCTTGTCGAGCAATACAGGCGGGTTCTGGAAACGACGGAACTAGAGAAACGAATAGCAGCATTGGAGGCAGCAAAATGAGTGTTCGTAACAGGGTGGCAAAACTGGAAAAGGACGCAGGCAACGAGTTCAAAGTCGTCATCACTGAAGGCGTATTCTTTGACAAACAAGGGAGCCCGATTTCGACCGAAAACGGCAGGCCCCCCAATCTAGACGAGGACGTCCTTCGTGCCATCGTGAGTGTTTCGGATTCAGAGGAAACTGTCACTTTGGAGCGAAGAGAAGGCGAGTCAGGCGCTGAATTCATGCGTCGCTTCGACCAGACAGGCATCGAGATAGGTAAGAAGGTTGGCGCGACCGTTAGCCTGCGCTGGGACGTCAAATGGATTTGAGTAGAAGTGTGGGGTGCGACGCGCCGAACTCGTACCCCCTCATTGAAATCGCTTAACCCCATCATGACGCGCCGCATATAAGTGATACGGGAGCGAAGTGTTCTGATTGCGACCGTTCAATGAAGATTACGAAAGCGCAACGACATTTAAGAAACGCGGTTCGTGTTTCGGCCTGTCTCGCGAAAACTCGTGGGGTGGCACACCATACTAGGTAACCCCCTCAAATCCAGTCGGAAAAACCAGAACGTGCTAAAATAAAAGCATGCCACCCACGTCAAGAGGATCGCATTATGGCAAAGTTGTGTCCATAGCTCGTTCGGCAACTGACTGTTTACCCCACGGAAACGAACCTTTTCGACCAAAACAGCGGCGTTACGGGAAACCCCCAATTTCGTGCTTCGCTCAAATTGAGTAACTTGGGATCCGAATAACCACTTACCCCCTCGTGACGAAGAAAGGGGCTGGCCTCGACCCCCTCAGCCAGCCCCTATTGTTATTCTGGCCACCGGGGCAGATTGCTTGGGGCAGGGACGTCATTCCGAACCAGCCAATCACGCATTGCCGCCCAGTGGTCCTGTGATCCAGCGGTGTAGCGCCGTGAATGTAAGTCAGCTATCTGCCGCTCAAGGGAAGGCCACCAGTGCAACTTGATCCTAAGGCGATGGGAATTGGCCCAGGTGCGTAACGCCGCCTGCCAGTCATCAACTCGCCGGGATTCAAGTTCTTTGTGGAGGTCAAAGGGGATTCGATTAGGCCAATCTGACATGGAGAACAGATAGCGAACATCTGGAGCTTGTCTAATCGGGTTTTGAAGCTTACGACTTAATGTATGCCACCTCTGCCCTGACACCAATCACGGGAAGGGATAAACCGGCAGAGCAAGTTGGAAATGGCGGGATTCACAGGCCGAACGCCACAATTCCTCTTAGGTTCGAGACATGAAACCAAGCATAGCTGCCAAAAACGTTTCGGTTGACACAATGATGCAGTTTCGGCCCAATTCAAAGAATTGTTGTAGTGATTGAGGTTCAAGAAATGCCAAAAGTACTTAAATGTTTCTTGGCTTGCATAGGTGGTGGGTTTGTCGGTTGGATGAGCGGGCATGCATATGCCCCTACGCTTCCGCTACCACCGGACGTTGCGGTCTTGTTGTCACTGTTCTTTGGGGCGCTTCTCACGCCAATGGGAGTAGGGTGTTATGATTGAGGATGAAGAACTTGTAACACGGCAGAAGTTCCTTCGTAGAGCGGTTCTTGTTAGCTTAACGGTAAATTTCTTGGGACCAGTAGTAGCCTACTACTTCCCAACCCCTGCTTCAGTATTGACGACATACTGGTTCATAACACTAGGCACAGCGGCCATATGCGCTATTGGGTACTTTCGCACCAAGGCGAACTTAGGCATGCATCAATAATATTCACCTGCAATAACCGGCCCTTCTCAGCCGTGACTTGGCCGCTGCCGTCTCCAAATGCCTGTATCGGCCACCTGAGTACCTACGGCAATCCAAAGCGTGCCCAGCAGCAATTACAGCGGCTCCTATGTCTTGGCCATCCGCATAGCAGACACCAACCCAACGGTCATGCGTACGTTCGCCGTTCAAATCGCATGATATGGATTTGCCGCGCAGATAGTTTACCATCCATCGCTTTGCGTTCTGACCGGATCTTGTCCCGAGTTCAGGGGCATCGACTCCGTTCAATCGCACAGGCGTTCCATCAACGACGATTGTATCAGCGTCTCGCACGTGCAGATTGGCGGCATGGGCGGGAGGCGCAAAAAGGATCAAGAGTAAAAATAAGCGTTTCATTCTGACGATATAGGCAATCGGCGCAAACTCTTCACCCCTCTCCGGCTTCACGGAAAGCCCGCGTTGATTTCAGAGGAAGATCCCCGCTCACACCGAGGCGCAAGCACTCTTCAGGTGGAGGCGAACGTTCCCGACTTGTTCTTGTGTTACTTGGGGTAATATGATACCTTCTCACTTAGATAATCAGGCAGGACGAGCGAGGGTGACAAGGAACATGGACTGCAATGCCACTTCCAGGGAACAGCGATGCGGCGCGCGCACTTCAGTTGGGCCGTGTCAACGACTGCCTTTGAACGGAACTGGACGTTGCCGCCTGCACGGTGGCGCATCGACCGGCCCTAAAACACCAGAGGGACGCAAGCGTATTTCTGAGGCTCAGACCGCTCGATGGGCACACATTGCAGTGGCCCTCAGCGCGTTTGATACGGTCGGAGGTGGTGCACGGTGACGATAGCGCAGGCAAATCCACTTGGCTCTTCTGATGAACAGAAAACTATGGTCGCTGCGGCCCAGATAGAGGCAATGGCATGTGACCGTTTCCCACCGGACATAGTGCAATGGTCCGTTTGGCTAGAACCGTTCTTCGATCCTGAATTCGGACCCCATCTGAGAGCGGCAGCAATCCGAGCCTACGCGAAACTGTATTGGCAACTAGAAGTGCACTGCTCCGCCTATGGACCCCACTGAAAGGAATTTGTGATGGAGTTTACAGAGGCAAAAGCCGCACAGAGACAAGGTCTTTTCGGGACCATGAAACCTCAGACTGCCAACCTCTTGCAGGGGTTGGGGCTTGGCATCACGCAGCTAGCAGCGGGCCGCGCGCCGGACTTGTCCCCAATCTATGCGCAGGTGCAACAACGCGACCAACAGCAAAAGATGCAAGAGGCTATTGGGCCAGTGCTGGAGCGTTTGGATCCTGCTTATCGGCAAGTCCTGGCTTCCATGCCTCCGCATTTGGCCGCACCATTCATCATGAAGATGATAACGCCACAAGAACCTAAGCAGCGCCGCATCATAACTGGTGCTGACGGGTTCACCTACTTCGAGGACGGCACCCGCGTTCTGCCCAATGTCACGGCCAAATCGGAGGGGTGGCGCGAACTGACGCTCGATGAAATTGCGACCCGTCCTGGCCTCGACCCGAACAAAAGCTACCAAGTCGGAATTTCTGGTGCCAACACGGGCAAGATTCAAGAAATTGGCGGATCTGGGGTGGAGGTGAACAACATCATGCCCGGTGATGACAAGTGGGCAGATGAGGCCGCTAAATGGTCTGCTGGCTTCCTTGGCGGGCTTACCGAGCAGGGCTCACAAGCCGCGGCAGAACTGGGTCAGATTGAGGTCATCTCCGATTTGCTGGATACGGGTGTCGGAGGCACGACAGACGCTTGGAAAAGCTGGGCGCAGAACAGCCTCGGGATAAGCGTATCAGGTGGCAACGTCGAGGCCTTGAACGCCGCCATTTCGAAACTTGTCCCGCAGCAGCGCCCGCCGGGGTCCGGTCAGATGTCGGACAAGGACATTCAACTGTTCCGTGAAAGCTTGCCGCAACTGGTAAACAGCCCGGAAGGCAACCGGATTATTGTCGATACGATGCGCGGGCTCACCAACCACAAGCGGAGAATGGGAGAAATTGCATCCCAAGCTATGCTTGGCCGCATTTCCAGAGAAGACGCACTCGCGCAGATTTACGCACTTCCCGATCCACTGGCGGGGCTGTCGGCGCAGATACAGGCTGTGTCCAAAGTCACCAGTCCAGTAACATCGCTAGCTATGCCGGGTGGCTTTGCGGATCTGCCGGAAATCGCGAGGACGCTGAAAAAATACGGCGACCAGGGGCTGACTGCGCAAGACCTGTGGGAAGCAATGACTGACGAAGAAAAGGCCCCCTACTATGAGTGAATTTGACACCATTGCAGAGCGCGCCCTTGGCAGCAAACAAACTTTCGCAGGGGCAAAGCAGAACGAACACGCGCGCGATGTTCTACAGCAGATTGTAGACAACGGCGATGCCACCCCGGCGGAACGGGCTGCTTTGCGAGCGTTGAAGCGGGCCGAAGCAGCAGACCGGCGGGAAATCGGCGCAACTGAAGCCACGTATCGCGGCGCTGCGCAGGGTATTTCTTTGAGTTCCCGCGATGAGATGGCGGGTGTGCTCAAATGGTTGTCAGAGGGATTGACCCCTGAAGCCTATGCCTCTGGACGTGATGAGAGCCGAGCACTGGATGTTGCGGCGCAGCAGGCGTTCCCCTCCGAATTCAGCACCGGCAAAACAGCAGGCAACATCGGGACAATGGCCGTACCCAGCGGAGCAACGCTGAAAGCCACCAAAGGAATGGGACTGCTTGGAAAGTCGATTTGGAGCGGGCTTACAATGGGTACTGCTGCGGGTGCAGACGGGTTCATGAGTGGCGAGGGAGCCATGGACCGGCTTTCGAAGGCGAGAAACCCTGCATTGATTGGGGCTGGTGTGGGGCTGCTTGCCCCTGGCCTGGGGTATGCGGCAGGTAGAACGGTTCGCGGAGTTCAGAACCTGAAACGCAGCATCCCAGGTTTTGGTTCACTTGCTACAAACCGGGTAGCCCGTTCGCTGAATAATCGCAGGCTTGGTGAGGCCGCAGACATTCGGGCGTACCTTGCCAATCTGGGCGACGAGGCCATGTTGGCAGATATTCCCGGCGCACCGCGCAAGCTGGCACAAGGCGTTGCAGCCATGCCCGGAAAAGGCGGTGACATTCTCCAGGACGCAATCGAGAACCGTGCAACCGGCGCTTCTCAGCGGGTCACTCGGGTTGTTGATGAAACATTGGGTCAGGCAGATGCGGCCTTTGACACGCGACGAGCGTTGGCGGCTGAGAGAAGTTCTGTCCTAGGTCCTGAATACGATGCGGCATTGACTTATGAAAAACCGGTTGAAGTTTCGGGCATACAATCCGCCCTGACGCTACAGGCCGGTGAGAGTGCCGGAAACGTGAAATCAACCCTGCGCCGACTTGTTAGCGACTTGGGCGACGGCAAGGTGAGCGCAGTACGCCTGCACAACATTCGTTCGGAACTGAGTGACGCAATCAACAGGGCGCATGTCTCCGGGGCCAAAAAATACAGCACTCAGTTGAACCCGGTTCTCAAAATGATTGATGACAAGCTCGACAATGTTCCTGGCTACAAGAACGCCCGTCTTGGCTATGGTGCAAACAAGGCCATGGATGACGCCATTGACGAGGGGCGCAAGGTGTTCAGCGGCAGCGCCGTATCGGCCATGAGCCCAGCAGAACTTCGGGAGAGACTGGCAAGCATGACGCCAGCTCAACGGGATGCTTTCAAGAAAGGCGCGCGAGAATGGGTCTCTGCCCTGATGGGTACGAGCCGCAACGATGCCGCCGCAGCTTGGGGGGCTTTTGAGAAAGGCTGGAATGACCAGAAACTGCGGCTGGTTCTCGGAGACGAGGCAGCGGCAAAGGTCGTAGA
Source organism: Ruegeria sp. YTSA144 (assembly GCF_059610125.1). Taxonomy (NCBI): domain Bacteria; kingdom Pseudomonadati; phylum Pseudomonadota; class Alphaproteobacteria; order Rhodobacterales; family Roseobacteraceae; genus Ruegeria; species Ruegeria sp. YTSA144. The sequence goes on along the minus strand of NZ_JBXWNA010000007.1, from coordinate 212,161 downwards.
ACGACTTCAGGCGGAAAGCACTTTCTCGAAGACGCGCGGCGATGTTCTGGCGGGGTCTCAGACGCAATTCCGGGATGAGGCAACCGGTGCCTTGGTTGACCTGCGGGATGCAGAAACAGGGCGGCGTCCTGGGCCTCTCCTGCGGGCGAAACGGGCCGTGGACGATGCCGGGAATGCAATCGTGGATTCCGTCCTCTACGGGCCGCGTAGACGCAATGCAAATGCAGAGATTGGCGGCATTCTTTCCCTGCAAGGCCAAGCACGGGATGCGGCGGTGCGGGGTCTGTTGAACGAGGCTATTATGCTTCAAAAGCCGACCAAAGCACAGAGCGCAACTTCGGGGCTACTCGATTTCATCCTCAGAACAGGCGGAACGGGCCTTGTCGCGGGCGGCACGCCCTGACGCATGGTACCAGATGGCCGCAATAACCAAACCCAACATGAGGCCAGGGGAAAGCCAGTTAATCACCGGCTCCGGTATGACGTCGTAAACAAACCATGACCAGAACCGGTAAAACAAATAAACGCTGCCGCCCCACAGGGCGAGAAACAGCAAACGCCAGAAAACCTGTTCCATCAGTTAAATTTATGAGCGCTACCGGATCGCTTCAAGTGGAGTTGCCTCAGGAACGTCAATCCCGCGTGAAGGCGGATCGATACCAAGTTTTGCAAGGAAGGCTGTCGCGCGATGGCGGCACGGAGACGACGTCCACATTAGAGCGAAATAGATAGTCCTTTCCCGCGACGCGGGAAAAGGATAACTCAAATGACCGAAATCAATACGCTTGCAGCTCCTACAAACCCAGCCGCTGCTACTGAGCTGGCAAGCAGTATGCAAAAGATTTCCAATCCGCTGAGTTTCATTTTGGTTGCTACTCCCAGTTTAGCTCGACATAGAGCAATTTAGGACGCTCGCAAATCGGGTGCAGATTTGGGCGCAAAAACCCGCTGTGTCAGGAGCACAAACCCGCTCAAGTAAAGCGCCGAACATCTTACCCTGTGTTTCCCGACAACACTTGGAACTTGACCTGTAGCCAAGCTGCATCACCCAAGCGGGCTTTTGCCGTGGTAAGTTACAAAGGAGGCTTGGGCAGGTCTCTGTCCATCTCTACAAACTCCTTGTGAAACAGGTTCCGTATTGTTTCTTTCCTCAGTCTGGAGCTGCCCTTTTCTTCGTCCGTGCACCGCTCACAATCATCATCGTTGAGATGAGCACTACGGTTTTCTTTGGCTTGAACCTTCCGAAAGACAGTTAAGACATTCAGAACCAATTTCTTCCCCTCCCAGTGTGACACTCAATTCTTGTCGCTGCGGGCCCGATCCGAGCCAAAGTGGTGTCCAGGCTCAAGGATCTCCTTCTGTGAGTGCCAACCCGCAGCGACACGGCGGATGTAAGAGTTTCGCTTTGAGACGTAAGGGGGAAGAAAGAGGGGTTTTGCGTCATTATTTGACTGCATGGTCAAAAAGCTTTTACGTAACTGACCTTTGCGTCAACTTCTTAACAGATGCGATTTCCAAAGTGACGCCACGTCGCAATAAGTGCACCAATGCAGCCAAGAGAAGAAACTGCCCGTTTGCTCTGAAAAATACTAAAGAAAAGCAGACGGAAGCCGCCGCGATTGACCTAAGCCAAATGATTGCCGACGCAATAGAGGAATCGAAAACAGCAATAAAATAGGGTGATTTAGAAGCGCCGCCATTATCAAGTTTCGCGGTCTTCTTCGCAGAACAACTCGTACAAGACACCCGCTATAGCCAATACGCGTTTGTCGGCGATTTTGTAGTAAACTCTCTTTCCATCACGCCTTGCTGAAAGGATTCCCTCCAACTTAAGACGACCAAGATGTTGCGATGCCAAGGCTTGTCGCATTGAGAGGGTTTCGTGGATTTCGCCTACAGATTTTTCGCCCTGGATTAGGAGACAGAGTATCGCAAGCCTTCCCTCGTGAGACATGGCTTTTATGAAGCTGCTGGCTTCAACGACCTTTATTTCCATCTCCGAGTCCATGGGTCGCATAATGCTACCTAATACCCGCGAACCACAACCGATTATAGGCCCCGCCCGACCGATTGCACTCGGCGTGGCGCTTTTCATTGGGGATTGCTCAAATTCGAGCGCATCCTCTGGTATCGTGATGGTAGGTTCAGACTTGGACTGAGTATGCTCAATCGGTGGTTATCACTACTGGCGCGAACGATTGCAGGATTCTGTTGCGACGGTATTGTTCGTTTTGTCATTGTCATGCGAGAAATGTGATTTGTTCGGAAAATTCCTTTGAAACGTCCTTCGCTTCTTCTTGTGGTTTGCTTTGTTTTGGTCAGCCTTACCTCCCGGAGAGCATATATTGCTCACTTAAATGATGGTGCTGCTTCACAATTGGAGTTGTTGAGTGAGCTAAGTTGGAGATGGCCGGGAGAAGAAAGGTTTGGCGGCCTATCTGGTTTGGAAATAAGTGAAGACGGAACAGAGTTGATTGCCGTGTCAGACAGGCCGATGCTGGTTTTCGCCAAGGTGCAAAGACAAGGTGACTCAATTGTCGGCATTGAGAATATTGAGATTGTTCGGCCCAGAACTCCGGGCTCAATGAATTACCATGATGAAGTGAACAGTGACCTGGAAGCGCTCGCGCTGGAGAAGAATGGTAGGCTTTGGGTTAGCACTGAAAACTACCACGACGTAGAGTTTTTCAACCCCGGCGAATACACGGCAAACCATATTGATTACGAGACCGAATCCCAAGCGTTCAGGTCGTTGCCCTACAATCAGGGTCTAGAAGCGCTCTCACTTGACCCACAGGGCCGGGTCATTGCGATCCCAGAGACATGGTCGGGAAACTCCTTTCCTGTATTTCGCCTTGAGAACGGTGAATGGTCTGTATCAGGCGAGGTTCGGAAAAGTGGTTCATATGTGCCGGTGGGTGCTGATACTGGACCTGATGGTCATTTGTATTTGCTGGAACGACGATTTGATTGGGGCATTGGTTTCTCAAATAGGGTGAGGCGCTTCGCATTCGTGGAAGACAAAATTGTCGAAACCGACACTCTTCTACAGACCAAGATACGAACCCACGGCAACTTAGAGGGAATTGCCGTATGGTCCGACGCTTCATCTGCAATCAGATTGACAATGGTATCCGATGACAATTTCAGCATGTACTTGGATACCGAAATCGTTGAATACCGCTGGAACGAACACCACCGCTAATTCCCGGTCGAATTTGAGGCTTCAATAGACACAAACCCTCAACTAAAAGCAGTATTGAGCTTCCGAAATCGAAGAAGCGGATTCAACACACGACACGATATCGTCTCTCTCTGAAACCGCGTTTTCGTAGTCGGAAAATACACTTTCGTATTCGTACAATAGGCTTTGGTAGTTTTCGCTTAGTTCCTCGGCGTCATCGCGAAGCGAGTTATGTGAGCTCACTAGATTATTGTAGTCATCAACCAAGTCATCGTACTCGGTAGCCAGGTCAGTCAAATTGGATTTGCAGGTGAAGCCCTCATAGTCGCAGGTATACTGGTCGAAACACAAAGCATAGTTGTTCACACACTTGCCCTGTGAGCTGCAAATTGTCTCTCCGTAATCTAAACAAGCGGGCTGACCGAAGCTGCAAGAGAAGCTCTGGGCGAAAGCAGTGTGCGGAGACACCCACCCGACCTTGAGCAATAGCGTTGCAACTACAAGTAAAGTAGACCTCTGCATCATTGCTCACTTATCTTGACCAAAACCACACCCGGCCCATCTGCGGTGTCACCTTCATCGAGGAACTGAATACCCTGGGCTTCTAATGCCTTTCTTACAGCTTCGGCATTTGAATGCTGCATCCCCCCTTTTTCTGTTTCAAAGCGGTTAATGGTGGTGAAAGAAACACCCGCAATTTCAGCTAGTTCTCGGGTGCCCAACCTCACTGCACTACGGGCCATTCTTAACTGCTCAGGCGTCAATGTACTTACCTCGTATGTAAAATTGCGTACAGGGTATTGACATTGCGCTTACCCTGTACATATTCTTATTACACAGTAAGCAAAACTGCAACAAATCGCATAGCCAATTAGAGGAAACTGCAATGGAAGAACAACGCGTCAGCGCGAACACAGAAGATTTATTCGCATACCTTGATGACTGCCAACGCATTGCAACCGACCTATCCAGCCTGATCGAGACTGCCTCTGTGTTGGACAACGAAGGAGTCCATGCCGGGGGTGTCACGACCATTTTGAAAGTAATAGCTGAAATGGCCGACACTCTGGAAAGCAAGCTCGACAGCGTGAACCTGCCAAAGGTGCAATCATGAATGATGCGCGCACACTCTATGAAACCGGAATTGGACGCACACCGATTGGTAATTGTTACGCCATCTTTAACCTATGTCGTGTCGGTATTGCCGCCAGCGATTCTGCTGTGAACATCGACCTTGTGAACAAGGGTGGTTACGACGCCTTGCTTGAAGCAATCGCAGAACTAGCAACAGACGCCATTGAGCGCCTGGAAACCGCTGACAAGGCTCCTAAAGCCGTATCGAACAAGGCTGCCTGAAATTCATTTAAGCTGGGCGCGGCATTTTCTGCGCCCATTTTCATTTTCGGAATTTGATATGAGTTATTACAGCGTCAACCGGCATTGGTCGGACCAGTTCTTACCCGAGATTAAGAGTATCATCGGTAGCCACATCATACATGCTGCACCAGATCCGCTGGACCATTTTCAAGCCACTGACCTGTTGATGCTGGACGCCAAGGACATGCGCATTGCTGCCAGGGTGAGGCGTCACGGGTACGCCGCCAGATACCCGCACCAGTTCACCATTCGCGCCAAGCTGCCCTCAGGTGCCGAAACCGAACTGTCCAAGATTGTAAACGGTCACGGCGACTGGATGTTCTACGGCCACGCGGGACCCGACGGAAGGGTAATTGAAAGCTGGTGGTTAATCGACCTTCGGGCGTTTCGTGCCGGGTTGATCCGGCACCGCACTACAGGAACGAACCTGTTCATGGGCGACAAGAGGAACTCAGATGGAACGTGCTTCAAGTGGTTCGACATACGGTCGTTTCCAAAAGAACCGCCGCTGGTGGTGGCGAAGGGTTAAGAACTCAGTGAGACAGCGTTGCTTCGCGGAATTGCTCGACCCGGACATGCAATAGACTGTCGCGTTAAGGTGTGGCAAAACTGGCCAGCTTGACTCTATTCAGAGTCAGTGGGCATCGTAAGCGCATGAGTAAAGGGCAGGATTACAAGTACATAGCGTACATCGACGAAGCTGGCGATGACGGTCTAAAGGCGATCCGCCCAATGGATGAGGCCGGTAGCAGTGAATGGCTTGTGGTATCTGGGGTCGTCGTAAACGCTTCGCGAGAAGACGAAGTATCTCAATGGGTGCAAGATATCATTTCTGGATTGTGGCGATACAACGGGCGCGGACTGCACTTCAAGAACCTCAACGAGAACAAAAGGCTCTACGTCTGCGAGCAGATGGCTGAACTGAGCGCGCGTTACTTCGTGGTGTGTTCGAACAAGAAAAATATGAGAGGATACAAGAATCCTCTCGCCGCAGAAGTTCCATCGCAGTGTTGGTTCTACAATTGGATGACTCGCCTGTTGCTGGAGAGAATAACGGATTTTGTCTGCTGGCATTCGACAAAGGAATACGGAACCCCACAAAAGGTTAAGATTGAATTCAGCAATCGTGGCGGTCTCTCATACCCTCAGATGAATGCCTATTTCCGTTGGATAAGCTACCAAGGGAACAATACCTTTTTAAGGTTTGGCGCAATCGAATGGGAAACGATTTCTTACGAGCTTCTGAAAGTTTATCCTCACTACGAAAGGGCGGGCTTGCAACTTGCCGATATTGTTGCCAGCGCGTTCTTTAAAGCCGCTGACAAGTACAATACTGGCTCTTGTGATCCACAGTTCGCGAAGGCGTTAAAGCCTCGTATCGCCAAATTTAGAGATTTATCAAGCCAGAACGCTGCGGGTTATGGTGTTAAGCTGATGCCTTCTCTGAACGGCGCAAAGCTCTTACCTGAACAGCAAGAAATTTTTAGACACTACGGCTATCCAAGGCAGTGGTGGGCCCCGGACTCGTCTGATCCGTTGGCACGATAGGCTGGCGTCACGTTTACCAACCGTCCAACAGACGCCCTCTCACCCTCTGGAAACGACCCGAGTGACCCGGCGACCCACAGGGTACTGATAGCACACAGCGTCGATTCCGTCAACGAATCCAATGGTATAGTGGCAAGTCATTTGTTTCAAAGGGTAATTGCTTTTTCAGCCACCGATGCGTGGGCCCCTTGCCAACTTGGTAGTTTTCTTCACTCCGCGAAGACATATATGGCTCCGATAGTCTTGTTGTTGGGGCAGAAAGGCTTGAGACGCTGAGAAGAATGAAAATCATGCAATTAGTCCCTCATATGTCCCCCAGAATACACAGCAGCCATCGCCACACACAGCCGTGCAGCGCTTTGTCAGGGTAAGTAATTGCTTTACGATAAAGTGGTGAGCCGTGCAGGATTCGAGCCTGCGACCAATAGTTAGGTGCAAGAGTGCTCAGGGTCGGGCGGACATTTCACACCGTTAGTGAGCAACTGAAGATCAATCATTGGAAGCTAGCAACTATTCATTGCTCATCTAGCATTAGGTGGATCAAAGGATGGACTGAAACAATCAAAATCGAAGTAATAGATTGAAAAATAACAATGTTATTAAAAATTATGGTGCCGCTGAAGGGACTCGAACCCCCGACCCCATCATTACGAATGACGTGCTCTACCAGCTGAGCTACAGCGGCACCGTAGGTCATACGGAATTGATTATGACCGGATGCGAAGCTTCGTTTAAACCGTCAGTCTGGCGCCTGCAAGCCCGGTTGTAACCGTTTCGGCCTTGTTCAGCACGGTCGGGCCTCAAGTTGTGAGCCGAAAGCCTGCGGCCAACCTTTCAAATTGGCGCTCTGGTCCGTGAATTTTTTGTGACGACGCGGAATGAAATTGACTCACTCTCTATATTTCAATATTTCATGAAATATGATAGAACAGATAACCGATCAATTGACCATTCTTGGCCACCCGCAGCGCATCACCGTGTTTCGCATGTTGATGCGACGGTTTCCTGACAGGATTCCCGCGGGCGAGCTGGCGGCGGAGCTGGATATCAAACCCAGCACCATGTCGAACTACCTGAATGCTTTGCAGCGGTCGGGATTGGTGAAACAGGAACGATCCGGGACGTCTCTGCTCTATTCGATTGAAATGAAAAATGTGCAGCAAATGCTCGATTTCCTGATCGTGGATTGCTGCCGTGGCCGCCCGGATATCTGCATGCCCTTTCCCAAAGACACCGCGACGAACCGAAAGTTCAATGTGCTGTTCATCTGTTCCGGAAACTCCGCACGTTCGATTTTTGCCGAATCCTTGCTGCGAGAGATCGGCGGCGACCGGTTCAACGTCTATTCGGCCGGGACACGGCCCAGTTCAGAACTCAATCCCTTTGCGGTGCAGGTTCTGCGCGACAAGGGGCACGATATCTCGGCCCTGCGGCCGAAGACTTTGTCCGAGTTTTCGGCGCCGGAAGCGCCTGCCATGGATTTTGTCTTTACTGTCTGCAATCAGGCCGCCAACGAGGAATGTCCGGCTTGGGAGGGCCAACCGATAAGTGGCCATTGGGGCGTGGAAGACCCGGTCAGGGCCGAAGGCACCGACGCCGAGAAAAGCCTGGCCTTTCAAACCGCCTATGGCGCACTGAAGCGCCGGATTCAGGCCTTTTCATCATTGCCGGTCGAAAGCCTTGACCGGATCGCATTGCAATCCGCCGTCGATGAAATCGGGCGTACTCCTACCGAGGAAATGAAATGACCACCTACGCACTGAACGGCCTTGGCCGTATGGGAAAACTGGCCCTGAAGCCCTTGCTTGAAAAAGGCGCAAAGATTGCCTGGATCAACGATGCCGTCGGTGATCCCGAGATGCATGCGCATCTGCTGGAATTCGACACCGTGCATGGGCGCTGGGACGCGGAATTCGACCATGACGCAGACAGCATCACGGTCAACGGAACCCGTCTGCCGTTCATTGGCACCAAAGACCTGAGCGCGTTGCCGCTGGACGGTGTTGACGTGGTGATCGACTGTACCGGCGTGTTCAAGACCGAAGCGAAGCTGGCACCGTATTTTGACGCTGGGGTAAAGAAGGTTGTTGTCTCTGCTCCGGTCAAGGACGGGCCGACGGCCAATATCGTCATGGGTGTAAATGACGAAACTTACGACCCTGCGGCGCATAGGATCGTGACGGCGGCCTCGTGCACGACAAACTGTCTTGCGCCTGTCGTAAAGGTCATTCACGAAAACCTGGGCATCCGCCATGGATCGATGACGACGATTCACGACGTAACCAATACGCAGACAATCGTGGACCGGCCTGCCAAGGACCTCAGGCGCGCACGCTCGGCCCTGAACTCTCTGATCCCCACCACGACCGGCTCGGCCACGGCCATCACTCTGATCTATCCGGAACTCAAAGGTCGTCTGAACGGCCACGCGGTTCGGGTGCCATTGCTGAACGCCTCGCTGACCGATTGCGTGTTCGAGGTTGAGCGTGAAACCACGGTTGAAGAGGTCAACGCCTTCTTCAAAGCCGCTGCCGAGGGTGAACTGAAGGGCATTCTGGGCTATGAGACGCGCCCGCTGGTGTCCACCGATTATACCAATGACGAACGCTCTTCGATCGTCGATGCGCCCTCGACCATGGTTGTGAACGGGACGCAGGTGAAAATCTACGCGTGGTACGACAACGAGATGGGCTATGCGCACCGGCTGGTGGATGTCGCATTGATGGTCGGGGCATCATTGTGAGGCAACGGCCCGCAGGACTGTCGGCCTATATCGCGGTCACGGCTGCCTATTGGGCCTTCATGCTGACCGACGGGGCGCTCAGGATGCTGGTGCTGTTGCACTTTCACACCCTGGGTTTCTCGCCGGTTCAGCTTGCCTATCTGTTTGTGCTCTATGAAATCGCCGGGATAGTCACCAACCTGTCTGCCGGTTGGATCGCCGCACGGTTCGGGCTGACCTCGACCCTCTATGCGGGGCTGGGGGTGCAGATTGTCGCGTTGCTCGCCATGACGCAGCTTGACCCGAACTGGACCGTCGCGGCTTCGGTCACTTTTGTCATGATCGTGCAAGGGGCCAGCGGAGTGGCCAAGGATCTGGCCAAGATGTCTTCGAAATCGGCGGTCAAATTGCTGGCTCCATCCGAAGGAGGCGCGTTGTTTCGGTGGGTTGCGGTTTTGACGGGTTCGAAAAACGCGGTCAAAGGGCTGGGATTCCTGTTGGGTGCAGCCATGCTTGCAACGCTGGGCTTCCTACCGGCAGTGCTTGCCATGGCCGCCGTTCTGGCGGTGATCCTGGTCGCAGTGATGCTGTTCATGCCAGAGGGCCTGCCGAAGGGGCGCAAGGGTGCAAAATTCTCTGAGGTTTTTTCAAAATCCGCGAATGTGAACTGGTTGTCCGCGGCGCGTGTCTTCCTGTTCGGCGCGCGGGACGTCTGGTTCGTGGTCGGCATCCCGATCTATTTCTATGCTGTTCTTTCAGATGGCACCGAAGAGGGCAATCGGGCCGCGTTCTTCATGATCGGAACATTCATGGCTGTGTGGATCATCCTCTATGGCGCCGTGCAAGCCAACGCGCCAAGGATTCTTCGTGCGTCAGATCGAACCGAAGGTGATCTGATCCGCGCCGCACGCAGATGGGCGGCGATCCTGTTTTGTGTTCCTGCGGCTCTGACACTGGCTGTTTTGCTGTCAAATGGGCCCGAGACCTGGCTGACCCTGACGCTTGTCGCCGGGCTTTTGGTCTTTGGTGCGATCTTCGCGGTCAACTCATCGCTGCATTCCTATCTGATCCTTGCCTTCACCCGGTCCGAGCGTGTGACGATGGATGTCGGCTTTTACTACATGGCAAATGCGACGGGGCGGTTGGCCGGAACCGTTTTGTCCGGCCTGACCTATCAGGTCGGGGGGCTGCCCCTGGTGCTGGGCACGGCGGCCGTGATGGTTGGCCTTGCTGCGCTGACGTCCGGCAAACTTATGGATCAAACTTCCGAGGCGTTATCATGAGCATTTTTGAACGGTATCTCACGATCTGGGTTGCACTTGCGATGATCGGTGGTGTCCTGATCGGACTGGCCGCGCCGGGGCTGGTGCAACTGGTGGCAAGCGCCGAAGTTGCCAGCGTCAACCTGGTGGTGGCGGTGCTGATCTGGGCAATGGTCTATCCGATGATGGTCAACGTCGATTTCGGTGCAGTCGCCGGGGTTGCCCGCCAGCCGCGTGGTCTGATTGTGACGCTGGTGGTGAACTGGCTGATAAAACCTTTCACCATGGCACTGCTGGCCGTTCTGTTTTTCGACTATGTCTTCGCGCCCTGGATCGCGCCCGAAGATGCTGCGCAATACACCGCCGGTCTGATCCTGCTGGGGGCCGCCCCTTGTACCGCCATGGTGTTCGTGTGGTCGCAACTGACCAAAGGCGACGCGACCTACACCCTGGTTCAGGTCTCGGTCAATGATCTGATCATGGTCGTGGCATTTGCACCGATCGTGGCCTTTTTGCTGGGGGTCACTGACATCGAAGTGCCATGGCAGACTTTGGTTTTGGCCACGGTCCTTTATGTGGTGCTGCCGCTTGTCGCCGGGTTGATCACCCGCCGCAGATTAGGCTCTAAACAGGCGATAGAAGCCTTTTCGGCACGGGTGAAACCGTGGTCCGTCGTGGGATTGATCGCAACCGTGGTTATCCTGTTCGGCCTGCAAGGTCAGACCATTCTGGCGAAACCCACGGTCATCGTGTTGATCGCCGTTCCCATTCTGATCCAAAGCTATGGTATATTTGCCATTGCCTATGGCGCGGCTTTTGCGCTGAAGGTTCCCCACCGGATCGCAGCGCCCTGTGCCATGATCGGGACATCGAACTTTTTCGAACTGGCCGTTGCCGTCGCAATCAGCTTGTTCGGTCTTCAGTCAGGCGCGGCACTGGCGACGGTTGTGGGGGTCCTGGTCGAAGTGCCGGTGATGCTGTCGCTTGTGGCTTTCGCCAACCGAACACGCCAGCGTTTTCCGGAACCTGCGACACGATAGGATTGTTCAACGCAGCAGAACGGCTGTCATAACTGGCGGCTGCGCACCGCCAGAATCACACCTCACGTAGCTTCAGAAATCCACGCCGCGCTGGGCCTTGATACCCGCCTGGAACGGGTGTTTCTCCTCGGTCATTTCCGTGACCAGGTCGGCATAGTCACGCAGCGCTTGCGGTGCATCACGCCCGGTCAGGAATACGCTGGTCTTGTCCGAGCGTGCGTTCAAACCCGCGATGACCTGTTCGACCGTCAGGTATTCGTAGCGCAAGGCGATGTTGATCTCGTCCAGCACAACCAGATCGTATTCGCCACTGGACATCAGGGCACATGCCTTGTCGAAGGCGGCATTGGCAGCAGCAATATCGCGCTCACGATCCTGCGTGTCCCAGGTAAAACCTTCGCCCATCGTATGCCATGTCACCAGATCACGCTCTTCGAAGAAACGGCGCTCGCCGGTTTTCCACTTGCCCTTGATGAACTGCACCACGCCAACCTTCTGGCCCCAGCCCAAAGCGCGAATGACCACGCCGAACGCGGCCGAGGACTTGCCTTTGCCCTTGCCGGTATTGATCAGGACCAGACCACGGCCAGGATCCACGGCCTCGGACACTTTCTTGCGGTGCTGGGCCTGCACCTTCTGCATCTTTTCCTTGTGATCCTGCGCGTCGTTCATTTGGGAACCTCTTTGACTGTTCGGCCCAACCTAGGGGAAGATTGCAAAAGGTAAAGTCATGCTTTGGGGTCCGTAACCGACCGGACCTTGCCGCGCTCCAGCCCCAACTGGTGTTCGCGCCAGATGACGACAACATTGCCTGCGATCACCAGTGCGGCCCCGATCAGGATTGCAAGCGTTGGCAGTTCGTCGAACCAGACATAGCCGATCACGATCGCAAACAGCATGGTTGCATAGTCATAAGGTGCCAGCATCGAGGCCTGGCCAAACCGATAGGAGGATGTGACCAAAATCTGCGCAACGCCGCCGATCAGGCCCATCATGACCATGATTAGAGCCTGATTCCACGTGGGCATCGTCCATCCCCAGAACGCTGTCAGCGCGGAAAGAAGCGCCGCGGTCATCGAGAAATAGAACACGATGGCCGCAGGGTGATCGACCTTGACCAATTGCCGGATATGGATCTGAACGAAGGCACGGGCGAGGGTTGCGCCCAACACGCATAACGCGCCGATGGTGGCGGCGAGTTCCATCTCGGTGGTGCCAAGACGTGGCCAGATCATGATCAGGACGCCTAGCAGACCCAAAGCCACAGCGCCGATACGGATAAGCCGAATGCGTTCGCCCAGCATGACGGCGGCCAGAATCAGGGTGAAGATCGGCGTCGCATAGCCGATTGCGGTGACTTCGGGCAGCGGCAGCAGGCTGAGGCCGGTAAAGGTAAGACCCATGGCGCTGGTCCCCAGAACGCCACGCCAGAAATGGCCCATGGGTTTCTTGACCACAAAGCCTTTCGACAACTCCCCTCGCGCGATGAGCCAAACAATGATCACCGGGATTGCGAAAAGGGACCGAAAAAACACCAATTGGCCCGGTGGGAACTCATCCGACAGTGCTTTGACCAGCGCGGACATCGACGTGAACAGGAACAAGGCGCACAGCTTCAGCGTTACCGCAAGCAGAGGTCGATGCGAAGTTAAGGGTTTTGTCATCGGCGCGAACCTGCGCCTTTGCCGGGCAAAGATCAACGGGTGGGTTCAGCAATTAACCCAGGATTGCGGCAAGGAGCAGCCGATCTCTTCGGCGAATTCTTCAAGAAAGTGGATCATGCGCGCGGTGCGTTGCTCGGCAATCAGTCGGCCGGTTTCGGTTAGCATGTCACCCGGCAGCCGCAGCAGCTTCACCTTCCAATGGTCGAGCGAGAAATGAAGGTCGTCCAGTGGCCGGACTTGGGCAAAAGGATCTGCCGGGTCATAAAGAGTGCGCCCCAAGGCTCCGGAAACGGAAAAGTTGCGGGCGATGCCGATGGCGCCCAGGGCGTCAAGCCGGTCCGCATCGCGCAGAATGCGCGCCTCGATCGTTTCAGGGGGGATATTGGCCGAAAAACTATGGGCTTCGATCGCGTGCTGGATCGCGCGGATCTGATTGGCTTCAAACCCGATTTCCTTAAGAATAGGCTCTGATTCCGTTGCGGATCTGCGCGAGGCAAGATGCCGGTCGGGATCGTCCTTGGGCAGATTTACAAGATCGTGCAGATAACTTGCCGCCAGCAGCACGGACATATCGGCTTGATCATCCGCGATGGCCCGGGCGTTGGTCCAAACACGATCAAGATGGGCCAGATCATGGGCCGGATCCGTTTCCATGCGATGTGCGACCACAGCACGCAGGCGGGTGCGCAGATCAGCCGATCCGTCCACGGTTCTCTCCGATCTGGCCGCGATGCAGCAGAAGGTGGTCGAGGATCACGCAGGCCATCATCGCCTCACCCACTGGAACAGCGCGGATCCCGACGCAGGGGTCGTGACGGCCCTTGGTGATGATCTCGGTCTCTTCGCCTGATTTGGTGATGGTTTTGCGTGTGGTCAGGATCGACGAGGTCGGCTTGACCGCAAAGCGCACGACGATGTCCTGCCCGGTCGAGATACCGCCCAGAATCCCGCCCGCATGGTTCGAGCTGTATTGCGGACCGTTCTGTCCCATGAAGATTTCGTCGGCGTTGGCCTCGCCCGTCAGTTCAGCCGCGGCCATGCCCTCGCCGATCTCGACGCCTTTGACGGCATTGATCGACATCATCGCTGCGGCCAGATCAGTGTCTAACTTGGCATAAACCGGCGCCCCGATCCCGGCGGGGACACCGCGCGCAACGACTTCGACCACGGCCCCGACCGAGTTGCCGGACTTGCGCAGATCATCCAGGTACGCGGCCCAGTCTTCTGCGGCGGTTGCATCGGGTGTCCAGAACGGGTTCTGTTCGATCTGGGACCAGTCGAAGTTGGCGCGGTCGATCTTATGCGGCCCTATCTGGGTCATGTAGCCGGTGATCTGCACGTTGGGCGCGATCTGTTTGATCGCTTCACGCGCCAGTCCACCTGCTGCAACACGTGATGCTGTTTCCCGTGCAGAACTGCGCCCGCCGCCGCGATAATCCCGGATTCCGTATTTCTGCCAATATGTGATATCGGCGTGCCCCGGACGGAACTTGTCGATGATATCGCCATAGTCTTTCGAGCGCTGATCGGTGTTCTCGATCATCAGCTGCACAGGCGTTCCGGTGGTTTGCCCTTCGAACACGCCGGACAGGATTTTCACCTGATCGGGTTCGCGCCGCTGGGTGGTAAACTTGTTCTGCCCCGGTTTGCGCTTGTCCAGCCAGTGCTGAATCATGCCCTCGTCGATCGTGACACCCGGCGGGCAGCCGTCAACAGTGGCGCCCAAAGCGGGTCCATGGCTTTCACCCCAGGTGGTGACACGGAATAGATGGCCAAAACTGTTCATCGACATGGGGCGTGCTCCTTTGAGCGTCGTGATTAGCGGGCAAGGCCCTTGGCCTCAAGCGGATTTGCGAATTGGTGGGCGCCACCTTGCGGTGGCGCGAATGAGTATTTTTGAAAAGATGAAGATCAGGCAGCCTGCGTCAGCACCGCTCGGGTCGCTGTGATTTTCAGCGCGGCTTGTGCGGCTTCGCGGCCTTTCTCGACAAAATGCGCACGGTAGATGGCGTTGTGGTGATCCGTCTCCTGGTACTGGTGCGGCGTCAGGGAAACGGACAGGACCGGCACGCCTGTATCCATGCCGGCGCGCATCAAACCGTCCACGACGGCCTGGGCCACGAAGTCGTGACGGTAAATGCCGCCATCCACGACAAATGCGGCGCAGGCGACAGCGGCGTAGCGGCCGGTTTGGGCCAAATCGCGGGCCAGCAGCGGCATCTCGAACGCGCCGGGTACGTCGAAAACATCGACCTGATCGGCCGGGATCAATTCAAGAAATCCGTCAAGCGCGCGGTCGACGATGTCGGAATGCCAGTTGGCTTTGACAAAAGCATAGCGGGTGTGTGTCATCGTGGTCTCCTTTCAGTTTGGTGGCCTGCTGGCGGTTGCGAACGGTTTCGCTGCCAGCCCGGCATGACACGTCACCCAAGGCGATCACGAGCAGGCGCGCCGGTTCACCGGCACGGCTTGCACGTTCTCTTCCATCCGGACTTTGACCGTCGGCTCTGGCCTCTCACCAGATCTGCTGACACTCGTTCGTGGTTCCACGCTTTGTCCGAATGCCGGCTTCTGCCTTTCGGATCGTGGACACGGCAGAGCCGCTCGCGGGCTCGCGGGTCATGGCCCGCATACCGCCGGTGGGGAATTCCACCCCGCCCTGAGAACGAGGCAGACCTTGCCAAGAACCAACCCCATCTGCAAGAGATTTGGCAGGAGGTCGCCCATGCACCCAAATCCAGCCTTCCGCGCCGAGGATCGTGCGCGTCATATTGAATTCGCCCGTGACCGGGCTTTTGGCGTTCTGGCGATTTCCGACGACGGCGCACCATTGATCAGTCACGTGCCCTTTCTGCTGTCAGAGGACGGTGCGGTGGCCGATCTTCATCTGGTGCGATCAAACCCGATTGTCCGTATGCTGTGCGGGCCGAAAGTGGTCAGGATCGCGGTGCAGGGGCCTGATGGCTATGTCTCGCCCGACTGGTACGGCGTCGCGGATCAGGTTCCGACATGGAACTACGTTGCCGTGCACCTGACCGGAAGGCTTGAGCTGCGCCCGCAGGACGAGCTGCGTGATTTGCTGGACCGACAATCTGCATTCTTTGAAGATCGACTGCTGCCCAAAGCGCCATGGGTCACCGGGAAAATGTCTGATGACGCCTTGGCCAGAATGATGCGGATGATCGTTCCATGCCGGATGCAGGTAGAGGATATCCAGGGCACCTGGAAACTGGGCCAGAACAAGCCGGAGGATGTAAGAATCGCTGCCGCCGATAATGTGCCCAACGGATTTGGCAGCGAAACCGGTCAGCTGGCCGCCTTGATGCACAAGGCGTAACCAGCACCGGGAAACAGGATTACTCGGAACTGAAAGTTGCCAGATAGGCGGCGATATCTTCCGCGCCTTTTCTGAGCTTGACGCTCATGTTCGGGCGGGCGGTTTCGTCATCCAGATACTCTTTGATGAAACCGATGGGGTCTTTGGAATAGGCGGCGATGTTTTCTTCGGTCCAGATCAGACCTTCTTCGCCGGCGCGGATCATGTCATCGGTGAACATGCCGACCGGCAGGCGCTCGCTGCCATAGCGATAGTCTTTTTCGGACCCGGCGACACGTCCGACGACGCCATAGAGATTCGGGCCGGTGATTCCGCCTTTGACCAGGACTTCACCGTCCTTGATGATCGCATGACACGAGGAGCAGCGGTTATACATCGCCTCGCCTTTCGCCGGATCGCCTGCGGCAAAGGTTTGCGAGGACAGGGCCAATGTGAACATCGCAGCGGCCGAGGTGACTTTTGACATAGGGGTCTCCTTGCAGGAGTTCGCGCGTTTTTTGCGCTGTCCGGTATTCGCGCAAAAAGTGCAACTGCGATATTGCGCTCAATTTTCAATTTAAATCATCTATTTGGCGGATATGATTTTCCTGGCAAACAATCGTTGCTTTGTGATGCTGATTGTCCAGAATACGCCCTCAGATGACTGGCGGTCTGGTGGTCAGAATCGGGCCGGATTGCGGCTGCAAAGCGGGGTCGTAGTTCGAATCATCCCCCGGTGATTCGAAGTCGCAGGCAAAGTTGCGGGCAAGATTCACCAAAAAAAGCCCCTCGTCATGTGCATGAAGGGACACATGCGGCGTATTGCGCATTTATGAACGCTGGACGAACACTATTCTCCCCGATAGTAAGCGCGGTTAAGACACCGCATTCGTGCGGTGCGCGAGCTATTTGCCCGTCCGCGGGCGCCAGATAATCGGAGATAACCTCGTGTCCCACGCAGAAGACCACGAAGGCACCCGCAGAGATTTCCTGTACTACGTCGCTGGCGGCGCAGGTGTCGTTGCAACGGGTGCAGCCGTATGGCCCCTGATCAACCAAATGAACCCATCGGCAGACGTTCAGGCGCTGTCCTCGATCCGTGTGGATGTGAGCGGCGTCGAGCCGGGCACGCAACTGACGGTAAAATGGCTGGGGAAACCTGTTTTCATCCGTCATCGCACCGGTGCCGAGATTCAGGAAGCCCAGGAACAGGACGCCGAAGGCGTTGATGCGCTGCCAGATCCGCTGGCGCGCAACTTCAACCTGAGCGCCGATGCGCCCGCGACTGACGCAAACCGCGTCATGCCGTCTCCGGAGGGCGAAGCACCGGGTGCCTGGATCGTGCAGATGGGCGTATGTACGCACCTGGGCTGTGTGCCTCTGGGGGATGCCGGCGACTTCGGTGGCTGGTTCTGCCCGTGCCACGGCTCGCACTACGACCTCGCCGGTCGTATCCGTAAAGGCCCCGCGCCTGAGAACCTGCCTGTCCCGCCCGCAGAATGGGTGGACAACAGCACAATCAAACTCGGCTAAGGGAGACCCAAACTTATGTCCGGAATTCCCCACGATCATTACGAGCCGAAGACAAACGGCGAGAAATGGCTGAACAGCCGTCTGCCGATTGTCGGCCTGCTGTACGACACGCTCATGATTCCAACCCCCAAGAACCTGAACTGGTGGTGGATCTGGGGCATCGTTCTGGCGTTCTGCCTGGCGCTGCAAATCGTCACCGGCATCGTACTGGTGATGCACTATACCCCGCATGTCGATCTGGCCTTTGCCAGCATCGAACACATCATGCGCAACGTGAATGGCGGTCACTTTATCCGCTATCTGCACATGAACGGCGCGTCGCTGTTCTTTGTGGCGGTTTACATCCACATGTTCCGCGGCCTGTTCTACGGCTCGTACAAAGCCCCGCGCGAAATCACATGGATCATCGGTATGCTGATCTATCTGATGATGATGGGTACCGCCTTCATGGGCTATGTTCTGCCCTGGGGTCAGATGTCCTTCTGGGGTGCGACCGTGATCACCGGCCTGTTTGGTGCGATCCCGTTTGTCGGCGACGCGCTGCAAACCTGGTTGCTGGGCGGACCTGCCGTGGACAACGCCACGCTGAACCGCTTCTTCTCGCTGCACTACCTGCTGCCGTTCATCATCGCGGCGCTGGTCATCGTTCATATCTGGGCCTTCCACACCACCGGCAACAACAACCCCACAGGTGTTGAAGTGCGCCGTGGATCGAAAGCCGAGGCCGAGAAAGACACGCTGCCGTTCTGGCCGTATTTCGTGATCAAGGACCTGTTCGCACTGGCCGTGATCCTGGTCGTGTTCTGGGCCATCGTCGGCTACATGCCGAACTATCTGGGCCACCCGGACAACTACATCGAAGCCAACCCGCTGGTGACACCTGCACACATCGTTCCCGAATGGTACTTCCTGCCGTTCTACGCGATCCTGCGCGCCTTCACCGGTGAGGTCTGGGTCGTTCAGTTCGCCAGCTTCATCACCGGCGGCATCATCGATGCCAAGTTCTTCGGTGTTCTGGCGATGTTCGGTGCGATCCTGGCCATGGCGCTGGCGCCCTGGCTGGACACCTCGAACGTACGTTCGGGCAAGTACCGTCCGATGTTCAAATGGTGGTTCTACCTGCTGGTCATCGACTTCTTTGCCCTGATGTGGCTGGGTGCGATGCCCGCGGAAGAGCCCTATGCGACCTTCTCGCTGATCGCGTCCGCCTACTGGTTCGCCTATTTCTTCGTGATCCTGCCGATCCTCGGAGTGATCGAGAAGCCTCTGGCCCAGCCCGAGACCATCGAAGAAGACTTCAACGCGCATTATGGCAAGGCTGACGCCGACGCCACGCCGGCCGAGTAAGAAGAGGGACCGGAAACATGTTCAAGAAACTTGCAATCGGCGCCGCGTTTGCTCTGGCCCTTGCGCCCGCCTCGACCTTCGCGGCAGGTGGCGGTGAGCAGCATATCGAAGATTTCGCGTTCTCGTTCGAGGGGCCCTTCGGCACCTGGGACAAGCACCAGCTGCAACGCGGCCTTCAGATCTATACCGAGGTCTGCGCGGCCTGCCACGGCCTGAAATATGTGCCCCTGCGCGATCTCGAAGCGCTGGGGTATTCGGAAGAAGAAGTGATCGCTTATGCAGCGGGCAACTTCGAAGTGTTCGACCCCGAGCTGGACGATTTCCGCCCGGCCATCCCGACAGACCACTTCCCGGCCAACAACGGTGTCGGCGCACCGGACCTGAGCCTGATGGCCAAAGCCCGCGCGGGCTTCCACGGACCATACGGTCTGGGCATCAATCAGCTGGTCAAAGGCATGGGTGGAGCCGAGTACATCGCCTCACTGCTGGACGGCTATACTGGTGAAGAGAAGGAAGAGGCAGGCACTGTCCTCTACGAGAACAAAGCCTTCCCCGGAGGCTGGATCTCGATGGCGCCGCCGCTGGCGGATGAACAGGTCGAGTTTGCTGACGGGCATTCGAATTCGGTCGAACACATGTCCGAGGACGTCGCGGCGTTCCTGATGTGGGCGGCCGAGCCGAAGATGATGGAGCGCAAGAACGCCGGCTTTGTTGGCGTGATCTTCCTGACCGTTCTGTCGGTGCTTCTCTATCTGGTCAACAAGCGCCTGTGGGCTCCGCATAAGGGCAAGAAATCCGCCTGATCCGTCAGGGTAGGATTAAGGAAATTCAAAAGGCCCCGTGCGTCGCGCGGGGCTTTTTCTTTGAAACCGCTCGACAACTTGTTCCTTGACGCGAACCCCGTGCAGCACGACGCTGGTTGCATTTTAGAAGTCATTTTGGAGTGAATTGTCATGAACGCTTTGTCGAATGCCGCGAAACTGCGCGAGGCCTTTGCCAGGTGGAACGAATCCAAGGGTTCGGATCCGGGCATGTGGGACGACTACACGACCGAGGATCTCTGCATTCGGTCTCTTGGCGACGGGAAAAACGGGCTGGATTTCAGTTGCGCCCGCAAGGGGCAGGATCAGATGCATCAATATCTGAAGGAATTGACGGATGCCTTCGAAATGGTCCACTGGACGTTGAAGGACACCATAGCCCAGGACGACCGGGTCGTCGGGGTGGGTGTCACGGCATGGACACACAAAGCCAGCGGCCAGACGGTCGAAACGCCGGTCGTTGTCATTTGCAGATTCCGCGGCGACCGGGTCTGCGAATATCAGGAATTCTACGACACGGCCGCCCTTGCTGACGTGGCCGGGCAATGAATGCCGTCGGCCGTCGACGCCATCACGCGATCAGCTGGGTTTGAGTGTGACCGGTGATTGCCGCCGTGACGATCTCACCCTCGGTCCGGGGGGCCGAAAAAGACACTTCGGTGAATTGCTCGGTCCGGCCCATATGGGGGTTTTCCATCAGGATGTGATGGGTCTTGCCGATTTGCTGCGACAAGTGCTTTGAGACCTGAGCGTCGCCTGCCGCACGCAAGCGGGCAGCGCGATCCTTGATGACCGTTCCATTCACCTGTTGCGGTATGCGGGCTGCCGGAGTGCCTTCTCGTTTGGAATAGGGGAAGACATGCAGCCAGGTCAGGTCGCAGTCGGTGATCAGCTTCAGCGAGTTTTCGAAATGCGCTTCCGTCTCGGTCGGGAAGCCTGCGATGATATCCGCGCCGAAGGTCATGTCGGGGCGCAGCTTGCGTGCGTCCTCGGTAAAGCGGATGGCGTCGTCGCGCAGATGGCGGCGTTTCATGCGCTTCAGAATCAGATCGTCGCCATGCTGAAGCGACAGGTGCAGGTGCGGCATCAGGCGTGGCTCGGTCGCGATGGCCTGCATCAGATTCTCATCAACCTCGATCGAATCGATCGAACTGATCCGCAGGCGTGGCAAATCCGGCACCAGCTTGAGGATGCGCATCACCAGATCGCCCAGCTTGGGGCTTGCGGGCAGGTCGGCGCCCCAGGATGTCAGATCGACCCCGGTCAGCACGACCTCGTTATAGCCCTTGTCGACAAGCCGCTTGATCTGATCCACCACCACACCGGCCGGCACGCTGCGCGAGTTTCCCCGGCCATAGGGAATGATGCAGAAGGTACAGCGGTGGTCACAGCCGTTCTGGACCTGCACATAGGCGCGCGAGCGGGTGCCGAACCCGTCGATCAGGTGCCCTGCCGTTTCGGTGACCGACATGATGTCATCGACCTGCACGGCCTCGGTCTCGCCGATGAAATCGGCGGCCATGCCCTTCCAGGTCTCGGGGCGCATCTTTTCCGTGTTGCCGATCACCGCATCGACCTCGGCCATTTCGGCAAAGGTCTGGGGTTCGGTCTGGGCGGCGCAGCCGGTGACGATCAGGCGCGCATCGGGGTTTTCGCGGCGCAGCTTGCGGATTTCCTGCCGGGCCTTGCGCACGGCCTCAGCCGTCACGGCGCATGTGTTCACCACCACAGCGTCCGTCAGACCTGCCTGCTGCGACAACTCTTTCATCGCCTCGGTCTCATAGGCGTTCAGGCGGCAGCCCAATGTGGTGAACTTGGGCGGGTTCATCCCAGCGACCTCAGAAATTCAGGCGTCAGAGTGCCAGAGAAAACGTGACACGTCGGCCCGGTCATCCAGACACCATCGTCGCGCCAGTCGACCCAGAGTGTGCCGCCATCCAGATCGATCTGTACTTTGCGCCCGGTCAGCCCCCGTCGCGCGGCGGCTACGGCCGTTGCACAGGACGACGACCCGGAGGCCAGAGTGATGCCAACTCCGCGCTCCCATACGCGCATACGGATGTGATCCGGGCCAATGACCTGGGCCACCTGCACATTTGTGCGTTCGGGATAAAGCGGGTGGTATTCGTAACGCGCGCCAAACTCCGCCAACGGGATCGCTTCGGCGTTCTCAACGAAGAACGTGCAATGCGGGTTGCCCATTCCCGTTGCCGTTGGGGTGCCTTCGATTGGCAATTCCAGCGTGTCCATCTCTTCTGCCAGCGGAATTTCGCGCCAGTCCAGCTGCGGGTGCCCCATGTTGACCGCAGTAAGCCCATCGCCAGCATCCTGCGCATGAAGGGTTCCGCGTTCGGTGGTGAGCGTCAGCGCAGAGCGACCCGTCTCATCCATAAGCAATCGCGCAATACAGCGGGTGGCGTTGCCGCAGGCGGCAGAGGTTGATCCATCGGAGTTGTAGAACACCAGATGCGCGTCGGCTTCACCATTTTCGATAACGGTCAACTGATCGAATCCCACACCAAATTGCCGATGCCCGATTCCTTTGGCCAGCGCCGGTGTGATCGGAGCATCCTGCGCGCGTGCGTCAACGATGACAAAGTCATTGCCCAGCCCGTGCATCTTGATGAAGGGCAATCCGGTGTCGAGTCTCTGTTGCATGGCGGGCATATATCGTTGGTCGGAACATGAATCCACCCTGTCGCGAAAATTCCTCAAAAAAGGGGTTGACCCTCCAGCGCCACCTGCCTAATTAGGCCGCCTATCGGGTTGCCGGAAACACGCGTTGTTACGGCGAAACGAGGCGCAAATTAAGGGCTTGAACCTGGTTGGGGAATTGCCGTAAAGAGCGCCACGGATCATCAGATCCAACAAAAGAGTGGGCCGTTAGCTCAGTTGGTAGAGCAACTGACTTTTAATCAGTGGGTCGCAGGTTCGAATCCTGCACGGCTCACCACTTTTTTCAATAAAAATAAATACTTACACGAGGCCGTGCGGAGTGCGCTTCGTGACGTGCGGCCTACCGGAAGCAATACGGAAGCACTGTGACAAAGATTGAAGTGTGCTTATTGGATCACAACGGTATAACGCGGCGGCAGCTCACTGACACGTGTGTGCAATCTCCCGGACAATCTCAAGCGGGACTTGAGCAGGTCGGCCACAAAGCCGACCTTCGCTGTGGGTTAGGCACCGAACACAGCGAATGGCGGAAATGCGCAGAAAGCTGACTTTGCAAAGTCTAGCTTGAGCCCAAAACTGACGTGCACTGAATTAAACGAAATTGGCTTTCGCCGCTTTCAGAAAAAAGGGTTATGAGTTTCCTTCTTTAATTCGAAGTATCCCAAATCATACCTAGGTAGGAGGAGTTACCATGAAGACAGCGGTTGTGACCGGCGCCGCGGGAGGGATGGGGCAGGCCATCTGCCGCCAATTGCAGACAAACGGGTTGCATGTGATTGGTCTGGACCTCAAAGAAGAGCGTCTGAACGAACTGGCATCAGAATTTAGTTCGGACTTCACACCTATTTCCGTTGACTTAACTGATCCTTTGGCCGTGGCTCAAACGTTTGAGCGCATTAGGACAGCCCATGGCGGTCTGGATGCTTTGGTAAACAACGCTGGCACCTGCTTTATGTCTGACTTCCCGCACATTCCGCCCGAGGAACTCGAAAAGCAGATGGCAATCAACTTTAATTCTGCATTCCATTGTTGCCAGCAAGCGGTCCAATTGATGTTAGAACGCGAAGGCATCAAAAAGATTGTAAATATCTCATCGAACGGTGCTTACAATTTCGATGTGTTCGACCCTCCGCACTACCGCGCGTCAAAGGCAGCGATGGATACCCTTACAAAAGACCTCGCCCGTCGATACGCACAGGATAAAATCTGTGTAAATTCTCTGGCACCTGCCATGACTGAGACACCGTTGTTCAATGTCTTGACCGAGGAAGTCTTGAAGAAAGCCGTTAGTGCCATGCCACATGGTCATGCGATGCTACCTGAGCAAATCGCCTCTTGGGTTGGTTTTCTCATTTCACCGGCAGGGGATGTTTCCAGTGGGAATGTGATTATTCTGAACCAAGGGCGCGACGTCAGATAACTCTTTGGTGCGACATCACTTTTCGGAAAGATGGTCCAAGGGGTGGGGTCAGCTGTAGACTTCTGGTGCTTTCTTCAGAACAGGCCACTGCTTTGGACAATGCCCATAGATTAGAAAGGCATCTCGCTCGGATGCCAGACGCATCAACCTGTCTGCGCTGGCAATTGCTGCATCTTCGTCCCAAGACCCGGCAAACTTCTCGTCGATTTCTGCTGGTCGGGAAATCGCATCACTGGTCAATAAAATCGCCCCCGACGGAAGATCGACCATTACCGCGATCTGGCCAGGCGCATGACCGGGTGCCATCAAAACGAAGATACCCGGCCCAATCTCTACGTCGTCATCAATAACCAGGTAATCCTGCTCGGGCCATTCCATCGGCCGCATATCGCCCCAATACAAGGGGCGAGGTAAGGCTCGCTCGGCAGAGGAGATGAGAATGGGACTGTTTGGAAAGTCGCCCAATGCACCGATATGGTCGATATGGGAGTGCGTACAAATCTGTAATGTAATGTCTGACGGAATAAGCCCGAGTTTTGCCAGCTGTGCGCGTGGCAGATTGTCTGGTTCGCACTTCAGAACCTCGCCGAACTCATACAATCGATCTTCTTTGACCGCGGCGTCGGTATCAATGGCGTATTTTTCAGGAAATCCAGTGTCGATGAGTATTGATTCTCCCAAATCTGTCCGGATCAGAAACCCGCAGATACCTATGATGCGGCCAGTGGAATGGACCTTGAACAGCCCGTAGTCCAAAACCGCAAGGTCAATCGGTCGCCCTTTGACAAATCCCTCTGCTTGCACAGACTCTCTCCCTGATTGACTACAAAGATTTTGAGTAGAGCATGAAAGTCAAGATACACACACTCTTTCAATACCTACTGGATACCACGGAAGCGGATCCAGAAGCTTTCGTTGGGTTTTCCTTGTCCGAGTCGCCGCGTTTGGGTGAATTCATGGATGCGCTGGATCCAGCGCTGCCGTTGGATTGGAACCAAAACAGCTTTCGGGGTCTGCCTGCTTTACGACGACATGTTTTGGACCGCGCCGGCTTGTCTGATGTTTGCAAGCCAGACGACGTTCTGATCACCGCCGGCGCCGCGGAAGCCAATTATCTTGCATTCATGCAATTGGTCCAACCGGGCGACGAAGTCGTAACGGAACGCCCGGGCTGGCCACAAGCGGGCGTATTGGCAGAGGCAGTCGGCGCGACGCTCAAAGTTGTCGACCGCGAAGAGAGTGCTGGTTGGGTATTGCCGCTCGACAAAGTTGAGGCCGCAGTAACAGCGCGCACGCGGCTCATCTTTATGACCAACCCCAATAACCCCACCGGGCAGTTGATGACACAAGCAGAGCTGGAAAGGCTTGTCCAAATCGCAGATCGCGTAGGTGCATGGCTGGTTGTTGACGAGGTTTACGCGGGATTGGAGTGGGACGGGTCCCGTGCCCCTTCGATTGCTGGTTTGTATCCAAGGGGTATCACGACGGGCAGCGTTTCCAAGGCACTGGGGCTCCAGGGGCTACGCACCGGCTGGATGATATGCCGTGATTCAGATCTCATTTGGGACGCTATTATTCTGCGGGAAAACTCGAGCGAAATTATGAATATTCTCGGCGAAGTCATCGCCGAAATCGCCTTGAGGTCTGACCGATATAATCAGGCTTTGAAAACTGCACGGGCAGCTGGGATGAAAACGCTGGAACGCCTGGATAGGTTTGTTGCCGATCAGCCCAACCTCGATTGGGTCAAACCTCAGGCTGGATTAATTGGTTTGGCACGGCTCGATGGGATTGATGGCGACGTGTTCGCCAAACGCTTGCTCGCCGATCCCTATCGGACATTTCTACTACCGGGTTCGTCTTACGGGATGCAGAACCACATCCGACTGGGTGTGGGGGGAGGTGCTGCTGCCAACCTCGACCTCGGCCTAGAGCGCATGGACGAACTATTGGCAAACTGGTAGATTTAGGACACTCATTTCGACGGTTCGGGCTGCTAAGTCGGTCAAATAACGTTGCCCGTCCCAAGCTGACACTAAGCCCAATTTTGGTGCAAGTTCACCTGCCATGCGCTCAAAGCTCTCTCGCTAGAATAACGCTGTCGGCGCGCTAGTTCGAAGATGGAACAACTGATTCATAACCAAGGTTCGAAATGACAGGTTGGACAACTGAAAATGTTCAAGACTATCCCCGGCCACCTGCGCTGCGGGAGGTGCCCCATAACTTACGGATAGAGTTTGGCGGTCGAACAATCGTAGAAACTGACCAGGCGTTTCAGGTTCTCGAGACCCACCACGCCCCCACGTATTATATTCCGCCGCAAGACATTGATACCGTTCTGACAAAGGCCTCAGGTAGATCATACTGCGAGTGGAAGGGTGTTGCGAGCTACTGGGACGTTCAGAGCGGGGCAGCTGCGGCTAAGAAAGCTGCGTGGAGTTATGCTGCACCAACCACCAGATTTGAACAGATTAAGGACTATCTCGCCTTTTACGCCGGACTTATGGATGCTTGTTTTGTTGGTGAGTACCGGGTGATCCCGCAACCCGGGGACTTCTATGGAGGCTGGGTCACCGAGAACTTGAAGGGTCGTATAAAAGGCGCTCCGGGCACGGAATTTTGGTGAGGATAAATGACGGACCCTAAATCCTCGCCAACCCCTTTGGCCGTTCCTACAAGCCGTTTGGTCCGTGTTGCCGGTTTGAGCAGCATGACAGCAGGCATTGCGGGGAACGTGGCAGCACGCGCCCTAAGAGAGATCGGTCGCGGTGCGCGACCCGATATGCGTGGTTTGTTGATGACACCCGGCAACGTGACACGAGTCGCGGATCAGCTTGCTCGCATGCGAGGCGCCGCGATGAAGGTGGGTCAGTTGATTTCGATGGATGCAGGTGAGGTCTTGCCGCCTGAACTGGCTGACATCATGGAGCGTTTACGAGATCAGGCGCATTTCATGCCGCCGAAACAATTGCGTGACGTCCTGAACCGAGCTTGGGGTGCAGACTGGCGAAAATCCTTCCAATCTTTCGATGTAAGGCCCATAGCGGCAGCGAGCATTGGGCAAGTACATCGTGCGACATTGAAAGACGGGCGCGATGTGGCGATCAAAGTGCAATATCCCGGTATCGCGCGCAGTATCGACAGCGATGTCGCCAATGTTGCTGCGCTGGTTCGCATGTCAGGTTTGCTTCCCAAGAGCTTTGATCTGGATCCGTATATCCAAGAGGCGCGCAGTCAACTGCATGAAGAAACCGATTATGAACGCGAGGGACACCACCTGCGCCATTTTGCAGACCTCTTGCAGAGTGATGAAGCGTTTGAAATCCCGGAGTTCTTTCCGGATTGGAGCACGCCAGAAGTTCTGACGATGTCCTTTCTGGAAGGTCGCCCT
The DNA here is from genome assembly GCF_059610125.1 of Ruegeria sp. YTSA144. Taxonomy (NCBI): domain Bacteria; kingdom Pseudomonadati; phylum Pseudomonadota; class Alphaproteobacteria; order Rhodobacterales; family Roseobacteraceae; genus Ruegeria; species Ruegeria sp. YTSA144. Next base: position 184,860 of record NZ_JBXWNA010000007.1, on the reverse strand, counting down.
ATCGAGGCCGTGAGTGATGCGACCAGCGAGGAACGCAATCGAGTTTCAGAATCCTTGGTCAATCTCACGCTGCGCGAGGTTTTCGAGTTTGGTATCATGCAGAGCGACCCAAACTTTGCCAATTACCGATACAACCCATCCAATGGAAAAATCGGTCTCTTGGATTTTGGCGCGGCACGCGCACTGCAACCATCTGCAATAGATGGATATTTGGATCTGTTGCGCGCCGGTTTGCTTGAAGACGGCGCGGCGCTTCGTAAGGCTGCCATACAACTGAAGCTTATTGAAGGTGATGGTCCATTTGACGACCGGATTCTCGGAATGATCCACAGCGTTTTCGAAGCAATTCTATCTGCCAATGAATTTGATTTCTCTGACCGAACTCTTTCCCACCGCCTGAACAAAGAGGGAATGGCGTTGGCCGAGGTTGGCTATATCCCACCCCAGGTGCCAATGGACGTTCTTTACCTTCAGCGAAAGATTGGGGGAATGTTCCTGTTGGCTACTCGATTGAATGCCTCGCTGCCCGTGAAGACGCTGCTTGAAAAGTACGTCATCTGAACTAGCCCAATTCACTCAAAACCAACAAGCCGAACAACTAAAAACCTGCGTCACTGATCAGTGTGACCAACCCAAGACGAAGTGTGAATACGGCGCAAACGTTGCCAAACGCGGATTCGAGAACGCCTTTGAAGAGCCAACCCAGCCATTAGAAATGCCCATCGTTTAGGTTGATCATGTCGACGAATTTGTCCTGTTAACCGGCTTCGCTCCGAACCAAGAGGCGATCTTCGAAAGCTTCGGTCTTAAGGGCAGGAAAACTCGGTATGTAAGTTCTAGCAGGGACGTTACCCCCGGTAAGCCTGCCAGACGCGCCAGCCAACGCCATTTGGGTAAAGTGCCCCAGAGTTCCGTGAACCCGCGCGCACCGGACACAAGTTCTCCATCTGGTCGGCGCACAGTGAATCGATCCATCGCTTCTTGCCGCGTTAGATTTGCCCCGACACGAGCATTGGGTTCTGAAACGTCGACAAACCGCAGGTGTTCAGCGCCCTTGCAAGAAGCATAATGCCCGATCTCAACGGAGCAAAGCGGGCATGATCCATCGTAGTACACCGTAGTGTGCGATTGATCGGCGTCATCAGATGTGAGTGCAAACTCAGCATTGTCCGTTTTGTGCATTTTGTTTGACCTTGCCCATTGGGTTTCGCCGATATGCTCGTGAGAGTTAGCGCGAAAACCAAAGAAACAATGGGGCAGTCGTGGAACACAGATGCGCCATGAAGCCGCAACTTGGGATGCCGCAAGTCATAGTTAACGACAGCTTTGCTCGAATTGCAGGCGTATAGGCAAAATTTTTGCATAGTGCGCGAGGCTTGTAGTTATCTCGCGGTTTGCTGAAGAGAGCTTAAAAGTCGCCGCCACAAAAAATTGACTACGGCAATCAAATAAATTCAATGGTTTCCGTATCGAATGATCGACGAGGCGAAATGCTGCATGAGCCTAATTTACCGATTTCGATGCGCAAACGAGATGACTCGGTTTAGATTTAGCTTTCTCCCATTAACGATGCATTGGGGATAGATGTTCTGGGGTTCGCTGCCAATTGCGCTCACGGTGCTTGGTGGCGTACAGGTCGTTGTGGTGGTCTCTTTAACCTGTGTTCAGAAATCAGAGTTCAAACAAATTAAAGTTGGGCCAACTTTGTTTTTGGCATCGTGTTTTAGGGCTCAGAGCCGTCACCAATCTATGTCACTATTGCCAAGGTCTCATTCTCCAAGCCAGACGCTCATCAATGAGTTCGCGGAAACTTCCAACCTTCAAGTGCCGAAGGCCGATGGCGCCTGCGCAAAGGCCGCGTCCACAGCGAAGTGGAGAGGTGGTTGAAACAAAGATCCGATTTCTGTGGCCATACGTACAGTACTTGAAGAACGGAGGTATCGTGCAGGTCGTTTGGTTCAAACGGGATTTACGGGTAAATGATCATCCGGCACTTTCGCAGGCGTCTGAGGTCGGGCCAGTTCTGCCACTCTATGTTGTTGAACCGGAGCTTTGGCAGCAACCCGACGCGTCAACACGGCAGTGGAACTTTGTTGCTGAGACAATCGCCGGACTTCGAAAAGACCTTGGGGAACTTGGCCAGCCTCTTGTTGTGCGCACTGGGCAGATTGTGTCGGTCCTATCCGAGTTGAAGGATCTTGGTCTAGTCGACGTACTTTGGTCACACGAGGAAACAGGGAACAATTGGACGTATCAGCGGGACCGTCAGGTCGCGGAATGGTGCAGGGATCATGGTGTGCAGTGGCAAGAAGTGCAAAACCACGGCGTTTTTCGCAGGCTCAAGTCTCGTGACGGCTGGGCGGAACGATGGGACAGGTTTATGGCATTGCCCGTTTCGCCACCAGTTGCGCTGCAGCATATCGATATAGAACCAGGGTATATTCCCACGGCGCGCGACCTCGGCTTGCGGGATGATCTTTGCGTTGGTCGTCAAGCCGGTGGACGAGCTGCTGGTTTGGAGCGGCCGAACAGCTTTCTGACATACCGAGGCAAAAGATACCAACGCGAGATGTCCAGCCCTTTGGAGGGAGCCGTTGCGTGTTCGCGGCTGTCGCCCCACCTGGCTTGGGGCGCGCTTTCTATGCGCGAGGTCTCGCAAGCGACTGAAAGGCAAAGACGCCAATTGCCGCCACAAGCAAAGGACTGGCGCAAATCACTGCGCTCGTTTTCGGGCCGGTTGCATTGGCATTGCCATTTTATTCAGAAACTCGAGGATGAACCTCGGATCGAGTTTGAAAACCTGCATCGCCTCTACGACGGGCTTCGACCGAAAGCGCCAGATTGCGAGCTTTTGGCTGCCTGGTCCATAGGCGAAACGGGATATCCGTTTTTGGACGCATGTATGCGGTCATTGCAAGCGACGGGGTGGCTCAACTTTCGGATGCGCGCAATGGTGATGGCCACGGCGAGCTATCATCTTTGGGTGGATTGGCGAGCCCCGGGTGAGCATTTGGCGCGCATGTTTACGGACTATGAGCCAGGCATTCACTGGAACCAGGTGCAAATGCAATCAGGCACCACTGGCATCAATACCGTGCGCATCTATAATCCAGTTAAGCAGGGCTATGATCAGGATCCAGACGGGGTGTTCATTCGGACATGGTTGCCGGAACTGGCCCATATTTCGGATCGGTACATCCACGAACCCTGGAAAGCCCAAGATGGGAAACAAATCATCGGAGCGCATTATCCAGAGCGTGTTTTTGACCATCTCGCAGCAGGCAAAGCCGCGCGAGAGCGGGTATGGGGCGTCCGCCGGAGCACTGAGTTTCGCGCCCAAGCGCAAGCCATCGCAGCAAAGCACGCGAGCCGAAAGACCAGGCGGACTGCTCGCAAAAATGCGCGGTCGGCTCAAAGTCAAGAGCAACTCGGCCTGCCTTTGGGGGACCAATGATGAGGATGCGGAAGAAAGCCGATTTGCCCCAGAAAATCTGCCCGATCTGCAAGCGCCCGTTCACCTTGCGCAAGAAATGGAAAAACGTTTGGGATCAAGTGAAATACTGTTCGAAGAAATGCAGGTCGGCCGCATGACCGAGATTTTTCCAGAACTTGCGGAAGCGAAAGAGACGATCAGTTTCAAGCCCACACGAACCAATGGCCTTAAAAGGCTGAAGCAGTTCGTGGGACGCGCCGGTCGGCATTATGCAGGTAAGCGGAACTACGATTTTGGGACCGATCAACGCAGCAATGTATCGGGTTTGTCACCTTGGCTGCGCCACCGTTTGATAACGGAACAAGAGGTACTGGCAACTGTACTAGCGTCCCATAATTCCGACGCGGCGGAGAGGTTCGTTCAAGAAGTGTTCTGGCGCACTTACTTCAAGGGCTGGCTGGAACAGAGGCCCAGCGTCTGGGCACATTATCAGCGTGATCTGTTGAGTGCTTTAGAGCGACTAAAATTCGATCAGGGCTTAGAGACCCGTTTCAACGATGCAGTGAACGGCAATACCGGCATCGACTGTTTCGATCACTGGGCGCGGGAACTGGTGACGACCGGTTACCTGCACAACCATGCGCGCATGTGGTTTGCATCAATCTGGATTTTTACGCTCCACATACCCTGGCAGCTTGGCGCGGACTTCTTTTTGCGGCATTTGCTGGATGGCGATCCCGCATCGAACACGCTGAGCTGGCGGTGGGTCGGCGGACTGCACACAAAAGGCAAAACCTACCTCGCGCGACCTGATAATATTGCCAAATACACCGAAGGACGGTTTCAACCAAAAAACCTCGCCAAATTTGCCGAACCTCTGACCGAGACAGCAGAACACCCGCTTATTCCGCTTTTGACTCCGCAAGAGCCCCCAGAGGGCCCTTACCTCATGCTGTTGACCGAGGATGATCTGTCAGCCGATAGCTTAATGCCGACATCGCCTGCTGCCGCGATTGGACTTTTGGCGACGCATGGTCGGTCTCCAAATCCGATTGCAGGCGCTGTAACGGATTTTGCCGAAGGCGCGATGAATAGCGCCCTGGAACCTCACGGAAAGCGCGCGCAATCCGCCGAGGATTGGAGTGATCCGTTGATCGAGGCCGCGCGGAATACCGGTGTCAAAACCATTGCAACAGCCTATGCGCCCGTCGGCCCCACTCGGTCACGACTGGATCGTGCGGAACCTCTGTTGAGGGACGCTGGCCTGTCTTTGAACCGGATAATACGACCCCACGACACGATAACATGGCCTCATGCAAGGGCCGGCTTCTTTGGTCTTCGAAAGAAGATCCCATCGCTTTTGAGCCAATTGAACCTGGCCACCCAACCAAGGCCATAGCCGGTGTCCACTGCCGCGCTTTTACTTCCCAACCAATTGTTTGCCCAGCACCCCGGTGTGGCTGCCCGACCCGACGCGGTTGTGCTTTTCGAAGACCCGCTTTTCTTTGGCGATGCGTTTTATCCTGCCATGATGCACAAGCAAAAGCTTTGGCTGCACCGTGCTTCCATGACGCGCTATCGCGATGGCTTGGTCGCCAAGGGATTTGATGCCGCGATTTGGCCCTTTGAGCGGCAGCCGGGCGCTTGCCTGCGCCTGTTTCAAAGTCTGCGGGACCGCGGCATCAGCCATATAATCATGGTTGATCCGGTAGACTTCATTGCAGAAAAACGTCTTCGGGCGGCGGCTGGCAGAACCGATATCACGCTCGATTTCCGACCATCACCTGGTTTTTTGAACACTCGGGCCGACAATCAGGATTGGTTTGCCGGTCGCAAACGCTGGTTCATGGCAGAGTTCTACAAAAGCCAACGCCGCCGCTTGAATGTTTTGATGGACGGCGGTCAACCGGCGGGGGGACAATGGAGCTTTGACAAGGAAAACCGTAAGAAAGTGCCCAAGGCGCTGTTGGGCAGCCTGCCTTGGATCGACTGGCCTTCCCATGACGCGGTTGATGAAGCCGCGAAAGCAAGCGTACTTGATGATTTTCCAGAAGCGTTGGGCAGCTTGGATACGTTGTATTATCCGACATCACACAAAGATGCGTCCGACTGGCTGGCGCAGTTTCTGGAACGGCGGTTTGATCACTTTGGCGACTATGAAGATGCCATTGTTGCGGGTGAAAGCTGGCTGTGGCATGCCGTTCTCACGCCAGCCTTGAACATTGGATTGTTGACGCCCAAACAGGTCTTGGACGCTGCACTGGCGCATGCGGATCGCAAGGGTATTCCCCTGAATTCGGTAGAAGGTTTCATCCGCCAGATCATTGGCTGGCGTGAGTTTATGCGTGCAACCTATGAAAGCCTGGGTGTGCCGATGCGCACTACAAATCACTGGGGCCATCACCGACCAATGCCCCGCGCTTTCTACGACGGAACCACTGGTATTGATCCGCTGGACGACACGATCAAAAGGGTGCTCAAGACAGGGTATTGTCATCATATTGAACGCCTCATGATTTTGGGCGGATTTATGTTTCTGTGCGAAATTGATCCGGATCATGTCTATCGCTGGTTCATGGAAATGTTCGTCGACAGCTATGATTGGGTGATGGTTCCCAATGCCTACGCGATGAGCCAGCATGCCGATGGCGGGTTGATCACCACCAAACCGTACTTTTCGGGTTCAAACTATGTTCGCAAAATGAGCAATTGGGGCAAAGGGCCCTGGGCCGACATTTGGGACGGGCTTTATTGGCGCTTTATCCTGAAACACAGCGATAGACTGGCTGGCAATCCCCGATGGGCGATGATGTGCCGTACGGCTGAACGGATGTCGCCAGAGGCCAAGAGCACGCACATAAAGACGGCTGAAGCTTTTTTGCGACGGATGACACAAGCATGAACACTATGGTGGCGCGTGACTGATATTGAGGTCACATCCCGTGATCAACTGTGGGAGTGGCTGAGCACGCATTTTGCGCAACGTGATAGCGTCCGGCTGATCACGTGGAAGGCGGCACATCCGCAGAAATATGTCAGTCGGGACGAGGTGCAGGATGCGCTGATCGCGCATGGTTGGATTGATGGAAGACGATTTACAATCGATGAAGACCGGACGGCGCAACTGATCAGCCCGCGAAAACAGCAAGCTTGGTCCAAAAGCTAAAAGGACAAAGCAGAGCACCTTAGGCAAGAAGGCTTAATGCACCCCGCAGGAGAGGCGTCTATAACATCCAGTAAGGCGTCAGGGCTATGGAACTTCTTTGATGACGTCGATGCTCTGATTGTGCCAGACGATTTATCCGGTGAATTGGACCTGAACAAATGGGAGCAATTGCCCCCCTCTTACCGACGCAACGTCCTTCGCTGGATCAAGATTGCCAAGAACCCAACAACGCGCCAACGACGGATCAACAAGACGGTCGAAACAACGCATGCTGGAAAAGAATGCAGCAAATGTAGCGCTTTCTGGTTTGCTCTTGGTTTGCAATCGCAATCTGAGCTTTCGTAGTGAAAGCGTGTGGACATCAAACGAACCTGTGGTGAAGACGGCCGCGTTGTTGTGCTGTCCCATCAGATCTGGCCCGATGGTCTGGTGGACGTGGGGATCGATTTTAGTGCGGTGCATGGAACTTCGAAAGGCCCTGTCGGCTAAACCGCGATAATCAAATGGCATAAGTCTGATCCAAGAAACCCGCCGAAGCGTATATATCACGAACCAATTAGGAAGGAGATAAATATGCTCCCGAAGAGTATTCTTGCGGCGATCCTTGGATCACTTGCAGCCACCTCGCTTCAAGCCGGAGTTCAAATTCGCTTCATAGAAGGCGCACCCAAAGACCGTTTTGTTTTGACAAATGTCGGAGCTTGTGAAGTAGAAGCTTCGACCCTCAAAATTGACTTGTCGCAATCTGCCGGACGTCTGATTTTCGACGTTACCGAAAAAGGCGCGGGTGTAGAGGTATTCCAACCTCTCGAATTCGTTGAGGGTGCAGATGCTCTGCGGCAAATTCCAGCTGTCGTGGACGGGCAAGATTCAATTGCGCTTGAGATCGCCTCCTTCGCAGCCGGGGACAAACTCGCCTTTACCATCGATGTAGATGACACTATCGGGCAACGCGAAATCACCGTAACCGGGTCGGAGATCGAAGGCGCCACGGTGTCATATACTGATGCGGATAAGACCAGTACTGCGACCTTCTCTTCCGAAGCACTTGTCAACGTGACGACAAAGGACTGCTGAAAGCTGTCCCGCAATGTCGAATTCGTTGATCCGCATAGCATTCCTTGCGCTCGTGGTGGGCGGCGGCATCCTGATCGGGACACTGACCGCACCTGGCGAATGGTACGCGCAGCTTTCCAAACCGGCTTTCAATCCACCAAATTGGATTTTTGGGCCGGTTTGGATGGTGCTTTATGTCTTGATCGCTATGGCGGGTTGGCGCCAGTTCGAAACAGACCGCAGCTCGACCGCAATGAAGCTATGGTGGGCTCAGATGGGTCTGAACTTTTTGTGGTCTCCAGCCTTTTTCGTACTGCAACTGCCGTGGTTTGCCCTTGTTGTCATTGTCGCGTTGTTGGCTGTCATTGTCATGTTCATAGCTCAGGTCAGGGCTTCAGATCGGGTTTCCGCACTGGCCTTCCTGCCGTATTTTGCATGGGTCGCATTTGCCACGGCGCTGAACCTTTCCATTGCGATACTGAACTGAGAAGGAACAATATGCGTGCCAACTTCATTGGGCTTGTTTCAGGTCTTGCCATCATCGGATGCACAATGGCTCAGGCTGATGGAAAATTAACTGAAGACTTCTCCAAGTCTCCGGAGACGCGTTGGGACTACGTCGCCGACACCGTCATGGGAGGAGTTTCTTCAGGGCAGGTCCAGTTTCGATCGGAAGGTGATGTCGCATTCGCGCGGCTGACCGGGACCGTCAGTACAGAAAACAACGGCGGTTTCATCCAGTTCCGACGCAAGTTGTCTGATCGGCCAGATACGGGTGTATCAGGCGTCAGGCTATTGGTACGGGGGAACGGCGGGCCATACTTCGTTCATCTCAGAACACGTGGTACAGTGCTTCCGTGGCAATACTATCAGGCCGCGTTTGCAACTTCTAACGAATGGACAGACGTTTATTTGCCTCTGTCAGGCTTCAAGGCTTCCGGTGCCATGTTGCGCACTACTCCTGTTGCAAACGCAATCATCTCAGTTGGAGTTGTAGCCTACGGGCGCGATCACGAGGCCCGCGTAGATGTCAGCGAGATTGGTTTCTATTGAAGGTCTCCAGAGAGAGGGCTGCGATCTTCAAATAGGTCTGTTTGACATGGTTCGAGATCGAAGTGTGTCAAAAGAAACTGCAAAACTTGATTATGGATGTCCGCTTAGGGCTGGCAGCGGCAGAATGCGACCGCAGTATTCAGGCCATTCGGCAATGGTAGCTGAGGGCTCAAACTGCCCAAACGGGCACGCCACAATAAAGGCGAGTGCTCGTCAGCGGTTTAGGCAATAAACCGATATCTGTTCTTGGCTTCATGCAGCTTGTTTGCTGCGCGCTCAGGGTCAGCCTGTACATTCTCTACGAGCCTGCCTGCAACACTTTCCATGAAATCACTCAACTCACTTTCCTGAGTATCTTCCAGCGCGGCCAGCGTGATCCCAAGGCCCGCAATCTGTGTCATTATCAGACGTATCTGCTCGTTTCGGTGTACGTGCTTAATGTTGGTCGCGTCGATGTGGCTGCGCACTTCCTGCAAGTCATCCTCCGACGATCCAGAAACTAAGTCCCAAATTTCATGATTGGACCACCGGGCGCGATTGCTGTCATCAGGATCAGGCTCACAGTAGCGTATCTTTTGCAACGCCTCGGAAATGACATCGCCGAACATGGCGTCGAATTGGGGCCACGTCCTGATCTGCCAACGATCCTTGAGCAAGTCCTTCCCGGCACGTACCTCAACACGCCACACGCGGCTCTGCGACGCATCAGAAGGGCCCAATGGGGGTAAACCTTCCCGCTCAAGGTTGGTGTTCCAGATATCCCACCAGATCGGCTTTTTCTTATCAATCACTTCGCGACGCTTGTCATAGATGATGACCTGCCGTCCCGGCATTTTGCCAACCGTGACAGATGTGAACTGACCAGATTTACCGTTGCTTCGCATGTCATCTTGAGCGGTAAGATAGTCGGCGCGATTACTGTGGCTGTGAATGACGAAGTTTTCAGGAACAAGTTCGAACTCCGGCGCGAGAATATCGACGCAGAAATCGGCACGGCTGATACTGACCTGATGCGACTCAAAGCGGATTCCAAGCCTAGTTAGGGTCTTATCGATGTAGGAACGTGCGTATCCGAGCCCTTGTGTCGCCAGAAGAGTTGAACCAACCGAAACCCGAATGCCCCAAGGATCACGCGCATTTGGTTTCTTGAAGGACCAATGCACATCCAAAGGGCCTCCTTTGAGGATAAAGCGATACCCGTTGCCACCATGGGGCAACAAGTCAAAGTCTGCGCCGCCGTAGCTGAAAGGAACGGGGTGCCGCTCTTCTTCGGCTCTTTCCCGTTCAGTGTTCAGCAAGTCGAACAAATCTTGAGAGATATTCGCCTGAATCGAAAGTGCGATAGTGTCGAATCCACGATGTACTACGTGCATTTTGAGGTCTCCTTGGGTTCCGGTATTTCTAGAGGGGGGTGCTACAATCACCCCCCTCTTTCGGCGAATGCCGCGCGATTTGGTTGAGGTTGGGAAAAGGGGCGGGCGCTGGCGCGCCCTTCGATAGTGCCTCCGGCGGGGCAGCTATTGTTTTGGGGCCGGGCTGGACGCCCGGCGGATATCATTGGCTGGCTGCTGCCTGCTTGCGCGAAATCCAATTCTCTGCACGTTCCGCACATTTAGAGACGTTCAGAAGGTCATTGTGAGAAAACGCACTGGTGGTACGCCAGTCGCCCTCCCCGTTCTTGTAGGATCGTGAGATATCGACTGAGAAAAACCCATCATTGTCCCAGATCGTTGCGGTGATCAGCCCGATTTTGAATTTGAAAGCGGGTTGCTGTGTCATGGTGAACTCCTTGTTTGAATTGTTTGGCAGACACAAAAAGGGCGCAGGGTGGCGACACCCCGCGCCCCTGAGAGCCATCCGGCCCCAAAATCCCGCTCAGCGCTGCCAACTCTGAACGGGCAAAACTCAAATGTTAGGAAGGTGCGGCGCTGGTATTGGCGACGCGCTTTTCAGCGATCCATTTTTTCAAGTCACTGCGCGTGTAACGGACAGACCGACCAGAGACCTTTACAAACATAGGCCCACCACCTCGAACACGCCAATTTTGCAATGCGCGTACTGAATAACAGAGATAGTTGGCGGCTTCTTTCTCGTCGATGAGCCGGTCGAAGTAGTCAGGGTCAATCTGTGTTTGCATCGTTGCCTCGCTGCATAGCGTTTCATTGCAATAAGAATGCAGCGTAGGTCCGTCTCAATCTAATGTCATATATGGCTCAAAATTTGTCCATTTATGACATCCCCTATTTTTTAAGGCCAAACACGCGCAATGTCGCGTTCCCGAGAGTGTGCGACGTAGGGAATTTGTGATTCTGATCGACCCAGAAAAACGCATACATGAAACTAAAGAAATCGCTCTTGTAGGGCTGTTCTTCGTCCAGTTCGTCATAGCGATAGGTCTTTACTGGATTGCGTCCGGTGTAGTGTTGGAACACTTTCGCAAGCTGTTGGATTGTATCTTCCAAGCTTTCATTTTGTTTAGGGCGGGCGCGTGGGCGTTTGTGATGCTCCAGCCCTTCTTGGATCAGGAACGCTATCTCGGGAAGTTTCCCTTTCAGGACGTCAATCAAATACTCTCCGTAGTCCAGCCCTTCGTGGTCAGCACCAATCGCGTTCTCAAAATAGTCTTCCGGTTCATTCGCCATTCCAACTTCTTCGATTTCCCATTGAATAGAAGGAGGTAAGTTTGAAAGCTGGTCCAGCAAAGAACTGACGGTCTTTTCTAGCTTGCTATAGATCGTTTTTCGCTCTTTTGCTGGCAGCGGCTTTATTCGCCGGTCCTTGGGGCGATAGTGTCGAGCAATATATTCAATATCCGTGGCAAAGCCCTTAGCGACGGGCAACGGTAGTTGCATCTGGCCCCACATATGCTCAAGGTCCAGTTCAAGCTTCTTGTCGTGATTGTCCAGCATGTGTTCCAAGCCTGTATGATATCTTATGGTCGCTTTGTGGTGCCCTATGTAACGTAACCAATACATAGAGCGTTCAAATCCTTGCCGATGCCCCTATGTAAGGTAACGTTACTGCACAACCCGAAGGGGCGCGGCTCGTACATCCTTGCGAACTGCGCGTGCCAATCTTGCCGCGACAGACCCAGCCGCGCGCTGAACAGCATCATCGGCAAGGTGCGCGTAACGTAGTGTCGTTGTCAGATTCTTGTGACCCATAATCTCTTTCAGAGTGAACGGATCGATCCCGTCTTTCATGGCGACCGAGGCATATGTATGTCGCAGGTCGTGAATGCGGACATCCTCCAACCCTGCCGTCTTACGTATGCGCCGCCACGGCTTTTGCAGGTTGTTTAGCGGCCCGGTGTCTGACTCTCCTAGTATTACATAAGGGTTCCCCGGTTGCCGGGGCAATTCCATCAGGATGTCATAGGCTTCCCTTGGCAGGGGAATGCGGCGGCGTCCGGTCTTGCTGTCCGGCAATTCCAGATGGTGCGACGTTACATAGTCCCAGCGCAGGGTCAGAATCTCGCTGAGGCGGCATCCGGTGTAAATCAGCAGCAAGAGTGCCGACACTACGTATACGGTCTCTGTGCCGTCTTCCAGCGCCTCGGCCAGCACTTCGCCAAGCCGTATTTGTTCCTCGTCTGAAAGATAGCGTTTCTTTTCTTCTTCGCGGAATTTCTTGATCCGGCGCGCGGGGTTCGATCCCGGTTGCCGCAATCCCCAATCCTCGGCCAGATTGAACAGCTTCGACAACATCGCCGCCGCACGGTTGGCTTGATACGGCGTCTCGCGCAAACCGTGATGAAAAGCCACCACGTCGGCACGGTTTACTTCGGCAATTGGGATAGGCCCAAGTTTGGGTCTGATGAATCGGCGAATGACGCTGTGATAATCGCGGGCTGTGGTCGGCTTACAATGCTGATCGACATATTCTTCAAGGAACCGGTCACACAGCCCGGCAACGGTCGGTGCGCGTCGCTTGGCCTGCTTCTCGGCAGATGGGTCTGATCCGCGCGCAACGTCGCCCAGAAGCTGCTTGGCTTGTGTCCGTGCTTCCTCAGCCGTCAGAACGCCATGCTGGCCGATAGTGATCCGTCGCGTCCGGCGACCAGCTCTATACTGAACCAGATAGGTCTTTTTGCCGGACGGATAGACCCGCAGCCCAAAGCCGCGCATGTCCCGGTCCCAGACAAGGTATTCCTTGGTCTCAACGGCCAGCCCCTCAACTGCGCGTTTGGTCAATTTGAACATATCCAGAACACTCCTTGCTTCCGGCCTGCTTCCGGAAGCTATACGGAAGCAAATGGCGGCGAATTCTGGAGTAAGTCATGAATTCAAGGCGCAACGAAGGTCAACGTAAATAATTGTTTTCGCTTCATTTTTGTCAATGTGACGAAATCCGGAGAAATACAGCGAAATGGCTCTGGCCGTTCTTTTAATCAGTGGGTCGCAGGTTCGAATCCTGCACGGCTCACCACTTTTTTCTAAGTTAAAATAATGTGTTATGCGCTGTAGAGATTGTGTTGCTACTTGCTCAGCAAGAACAGTCGCTTTGAATGGGGGACAAAAGCCGCTGATTTCTAACCCTAGTTCAAACCCGTAGCCAGCCTAGCTGATGTCAGGTTTTTTTAAGCATTCCTTCAAAGGAAGTGCGTCTGCATCATCTTTCGTCAAAAACGCTGACCAGCTTTCATCGGCGAGTGTTTATTGATTTGCGCGGGCGGGTTATGTGCAATGATGGCCTCGTTCCAGGCCTCGACACAAAAGTCAACATGCGTCATGTCGTTGGAACGACAGCTCAGAGCCTTATACGACGCCTAGACCGCGATCGCCACGAGATTCAGGAGTCCGGTCTTGACTGGCACGAAGGCTATGTCCGCGCAAGCCCGCTTAGACAAGCCACAACACAAGGCAACATGCGATTGATCCGAGGGACAGGCTTCCAACAACCAATTGCAAGTGGAAGCGAGATGCCGGTTGGGCGCTGTGCGCTTCCAATCGGGAATACACGCGGCGGGCGTTCATCCACGCTCCCCAATAGATCAGCAGCGAGATCAACACAAAAAGAGTGGCTGCAGCCTTCGCCAGCCACTCGGGTTCGACGGCGGAAAATACGGCCTTGAGGCCAAGGGCAATGGCCACGCATGCCATTCCGGTTCTCATCCAGCCAGCAAACGTACGCTCATTTGCCAATATAGTGCGGTCTTCGGCCCAGTCGGTCCGCTCCTCGGCCAAGTTTTGGCTTTTCGTGTTTTTTTCAGACATTGCCGCCCTTTGGACTAGTCACTAGATCGGAATGTGCAGGCTTGCCGGTTTTTCGGCAAGCCTGCCCAAGACCTTAAACGCGCACAGTTGGGTCGCAAAACGACACACGCGCCCGGTCACTGCGTCAGCTTGATTTCGAGATCGCCCGCAGCATCCAAGCTGCCTGCTCATGAAATGCCGAACGTTCGGTCGCCAGATCTTCGGTCACGACGTCTTTGCGGCTTCCTGCAAGCTCGGTCAGGGCGTGCAGGCGGTGCGCCACCCGCTCGTGATCAGCAGCCAGATCTTCGATCATGTCGGCGGCGGACAGGTCCCCTTCGCGATCCTTGATGGCCGAGAAATCCAGGATGTCGGACATGCGCGAGGGCGCCAGATGACCCAGCGCGCGGATGCGTTCCGCGATCTCATCAGCAGCGGCGAACATGTTTTCGTACTGTTCTTCGGTCAGCTTGTGGATCGAATAGAACAGCGGGCCTTCCACGTTCCAGTGATACGCATGTGTCTTGAAGGTCAGCCGGTAGGTGTCGGCCAGAACATCAGCCAGACCCTTGGCCAAGGGCGCGGTGTCGCGCACGCCAGTGGAAACGGGGTTTTCGTTCGGGACAACGTTCAATGCGTCGGTCATGACAACTCCTTTTTTCTACTGGGGAAGAAACGCCCAAAGCCTGGCGTTGTTCCACTTTCGACGAAAAAAATCAGGTGACAGTGGGCATTCCGCCGTCAGCCGAATAGTCGACCGATACCCGCAGCAAAGTCGGAACGGCGACGTCGGCAGCCGCCTGCAGCGCAGGAGCAAGTTTGCTGTGGCTTTCGATGTCGTGATAGACCCAGCCAAAGGATCGGGCCAGTGACTCCCAATCGGGGTTGCGGAAGGAAAACTCGCGCGCACCTGGTTGTTTTTCGTCGATCAGACCATAGCCGTTGTCTTCCCAGACCAGAACAGTAACGGGCACGCACAACCGGGCCGCCGTCTCCATCTCCTGAACGTTCATCAGGAAGTCCCCATCACCGCAAACGGCGATTACCCGACCCTCGTCCAACAGACGGGCCGCCTCAATCGCTCCGGGCAGCGCAAGGCCCATACCGGCCAGGCCGTTCGGAATGATGATTTGCCCTGCCCGGCGCGCTTGAACCTTGCTGGCGACCCAAAGTTTGTGCAAGCCCACACCAGACAACAGAACGTCGCCTTCGCGAAGCGTTTCGGAAATCGCCTGACAAATGTTCGACGGCGCGACACAGGCGGCATCGGAAGGTGTTGGCCCACCTTCCAGCGAGGCGTCAATCCTCCGCTGGAGACTTTTGAACCAGCTTTGCGCGGAACGTTCGGCCGTGGCCTTCGCCAGAACGTCAATGCAGTGCGGAAGATCCCCAGTCAGAGCGGCCTTTACCGGCCAGTCCACATCAACCGCCGAGGCCACGTCCGAGATCTCGAGAACCGGCTTCTTACCGCCCATCGAGATGTTCGAGGTTGGATATTCAACCGGGTCAAACCCGATGGCAATGATCAGATCGCACAGGTCGAAGGCTTCAGACACCAATTCTTTGCCCGGTTGACCGACCGAATGCAGCGAGAGCGGGTGCCCCGGAGGCAAAACGCCTTTGGCCATGAATGTCGTGACGACCGGGGCGGAAAGGCTTTCTGAAAGTGCCCGCACGTCGCTTGCCGTGCCGGATCGGATCACCCCGTGTCCTGCAAGAATCAAGGGCTTTTTCGCCTCGGCCAGCAGGCGCGCTGAACGGATGACCGCATCGGCCGCCGGCCGCACCTCGGCTGTCGGCGGCGCCACGAAAGGTTCGGCCAGAATCGGGACCTCGGCCAGATCCTCGGGCAGGGAAAGATGGACGGCACCGGGCTTGTCGAGCTTGCTCAACCGCACGGCCTCGGCAACGACTTGGGGAATTTCATCCGCGACCATCAGCGTTCGGCTCAACTTGGTGACTGGCGCGAAGTGTGCTTCGAGATCGATGATCTGATGGCTTTCGCGGCCCAGCCTGGACCGCGCACCCTGCCCCGTGACGGCGATCAGCGGCACATGGTCAAGCGTGGCGTCCGCCACACCGGTGACAAGGTTGGTCGCCCCAGGTCCAAGTGTCGAGAGGCATACCGCCGGGTTCCCCGTCAATCGACCGTGAACCGATGCCATGAACGCCGCCGATTGCTCGTGCCGGCACAGGACGAAGTCGATGCTCGACTGGTCGATTGCGGCGATCAGATCGGTTGTTTCCTCACCCGGAACACCGAATGCACAGGTCACGCCGTTGGCTTCCAGGCAGGCAACCAGCAATTCGGCGGCGGTTTGGGTATGGACGGCATCTTTCATGGGGCTTTGAACCTCGGGGTACTGTTTCAGGGAGTGCGGATGCGCGGGGGCTTACCCACGGATCAGCCGCAAGATCAGCGAACCGATGAACAGGACCAGAAAGATCACGAAAAGGATCTGCGCGATACCGGCCGAGGCCGACGCGATGCCGCCAAACCCGAAGATGCCAGCAACGATAGCAAGTGCGAAAAAGATCAGCGCCCAAGACAACATGGGATTTCCTTTCATTTCTGTGATTGCTGATGGGTCAACGCTTGGAACCCCGGATTGGTTCCGGGTTATTTTGGTGGAACCATTGGCGACCGCCCGCGTTGGGTTGATGAAAGGAGATCTGACATGACACAGAAAACGGCGAAGAAGACCCCTCAGGACACTCCGCATGCAGAGATGGCGGCGCGGATCGACGAAGTGGCCAAGGAGGCCAAATCAGCGTTGGAAGATGGCGTAACCGCAACGCGTGACACGTTGAAGACGGCGCGCGACGAGGCGCAAAAGCAGCTGACACAGACATCCGAGAAGGGCGCCGCGTTCGTGCGCGAGAACCCGGGTCTGGCTATGGTCGGAGCGTTGGGCGCGGGTGTCCTGCTGGGCCTCGCGTTGCGCAAGGCGGACCGCGGTTAGAACACGCGATACTTTGCGACCGATATGGGCATCGAGTACGTATTGCCGGCCATGCTCGGCTTGGGTTTGGCCGGTCTACTGATCTGGTTCTTCATCAGGAATCGTTGACAGCGCTATTCGTCTCTGCCATGCTAACCAACCCGCCATCCCAAAGACCCAAAGCGCCTCAGTCGCGCTTTGGATCTTCTTCTATTTCGGGTTTGATCTGGGCATAGGCCAGCATCGTGAAGACAGCGGTTCCTCCGATGATGTTGCCGGCCAGAACGGGCAGGAAAAAGCTGAAAACGGCTGCGCCTGGTGGCAACTGCCCCTGAAGCATCAGAATCGCCATTTCCACCGATCCGGCAACGACGTGGGTAAAGTCACCGGCCGCAATCATCCAGGTGAAGATTACGATGACCAGCACCTCGTTGTTCTGTGCCGAAGGCAGCATCCAAACGATCGCCGCAATCAGGATCCCCGCCGGTATTCCGCGCAGAAAGCCAACCCAGGCGCCCATGCCGGTGGCGTGGTGGCTCAGGTCGTTGATGACCGCGACGAGTTGGGGCGACAACACCGGCGTATAGATCAGGAAGGCAGATATCGCAAACGCCCCCAGCACATTGGCACCCAGAACGATTGCCCACAGCCTCGCGGTTTTGGTGAAGCACGCGACGGACGGATTTATCATGGCTGGAACGACGGTCGTAATCGTGTTCTCGGTGAATAGCTGCATCCGCCCCAGGATGACTAAGACAAAGCCGAGGGAATAACCCAGGTTCTCGATCAGAAAGCGCCCGCTGGTTTCGGGCAGATGTGCCCGCAAGATCGCTTCGCCCAGCACCGAAAAGCTGATCAGCACTCCAGCGGCAATCCCGGACCAGAACAACGCTTTGGTCGGGCGGTCCAGTTCCTCCTCACCGTTTTGGCGGATGGTCTCGAATATCAGGCGCGGAGACAGCCCGGACGCTTCTTCGACCGCTTCGCGTTCACTCTCTTTCTCGACAAGATCGTCTCGCGGCGCGTTGTGTGTATCGGACATTTTGACCCCTTGTATCGACCTTCAAACCCAACGTTCTGCCGGTCGTTTTGGTTCCATCAGACGCAAAAATCCTCAAGCCTCGTGCGAGAACTGGGATCACACCCAGATCTTTGTCGGGAACTTTTAGCCACCTATCGCGTTGTGTCCTTGTAGGAACAACGACACGTAATTCGAAAGGAACTTCGGTATGGTGGAAGTATATGGCATTGGCGGTCTGATCGTCCTGGTTTTGTCGATCTGGGCCATTATTTCGATCATCGGCTCGTCTGCGACGACCGGTGCGAAAATTCTGTGGGTCCTTTTCGTTCTGTTGCTTCCGGTCATCGGATTCATCTGCTGGCTGATCTTTGGCCCGAAGGCCGCGCGCAGCGCGATCTGATCAGCGCGGAAATTGTCGGTACAAAAAAGCGCGGCATCGGCCGCGCTTTTTTGAGTCAACTGTATAGATGGTAAAATGGGCCTTGTGCCAGTTCACCCAGGATCAGCACCGATCTTCAAGCCGTTCCCACTGAAATCAATGGCTGCGATCTTGCGGGCAAGATCTGCGGCAGTAAAAGGCCGTATCAGTGCCGCACATTCAAATTGCGCTTGCACCTCGGGGGACGGGTCCAACAGCAACAGTGTACTGCCGCGCTCGGCCAACAGCCGCGCGACGGCGTCAAATGACGTCTCACTTCTGCGATAGCTCAGAACGCTCAAGGCCGGGGCGAATTTGGGATCCTGCCAGAAATGCCCGCCCGCGTGCAGCTCGCGGATATGGACAATGCGATCGGTTGGAACTGCGGGGATGGCGTCACTGATGTCCGCTGCTTCGATAAAGTTTTCCGTAACAATCAAAACATCTGCTACGCTGCGGGAAGAAGCTTCCATAAATACCATCCTGAAATCTGTTCGATGCCACCCTAGGGCAGTCCCACAGCGCCGCAATAAACTATGACACAGCAACGAAAAAATTCTCTGATCGCATGTAGGGACTGTCCGCTGAGGCAGATGGACGTCTTCCTGCCGTTCTCGGAAGACGACCTGCGATTCATGCAGGGTTTCAAAACCGGTGAGATGCAGGCCGAACCCGGAACACAACTGTTCATCGAGGGCGCGAAATCCGCGCATCTGTTCACGGTTCTGAGCGGGATGGGCGTTCGTTACAAAACGCTCGAAAACGGTCGCAGGCAGGTCATCGGCTTTGTTCTTCCTGGCGATCTGGTCGGGCTGCAGGCTGGCGTCATGGGCGAGATGCGGCATTCGGTCGAAGCGACAACCGCGATGCGGCTGTGTGTGTTCAATCGCTCGCGGTTATTCGAGTTATATCAGAATCAGCCTGATCGGGCCTTTGACCTGACATTCCTGGCCGCCGTCGAAGAGCATTTCCTGGGCGATGCCCTGACAACCGTTGGCCAGCGCGGTGCGATCGAGAAGATCGCGTGGAGCCTGCACCGTTTCTACATACGGTCGCAGGCTGTCGGATTGGCCAAAGGCTTGCGGTGTCCGCTGCCTTACCGGCAGCAGGATCTTGCGGATGCGTTGGGCTTGTCGCTGGTTCACACGAACAAGACCCTGCGCCGACTGAAGGATCTCGGCCTGGCCGAGTGGGCCAACAATGTGCTGCTGATTAAAGACCTTGAGGGTCTGGCCGAGCTTGGCTTGGTCGAAATCACCGAAGCCGTTCCGCGCCCGCTGATCTAATCGCGGCGGATGGACAGGAATTGAAGAACCGCCGACCGAAAAATCGGCCGGCGGCTTGATCACGAGTTTTGCGACTGAGGAGCCGGTTTACGACCCTTCGTAGGCCGGCATATCCTTCAGCATCTCTTTGTCCGCGTGAACAAATGCATGGGTGGTGTCACCATCGACTTCACGCATCAGCGACACGCGCGAGAAATCGATCAGAACATCCTTTTCCCCCAGGCCGAGGAACCCGCCGACGCCGATCACGGCCCCTTCAACCGATCCGTCCATGTCGACGACGACCTCTTCGATCTCACCGATCCACTCTTGCGAGACGTCATAGACGCGCATGCCGGTCAGATCTTCGGCCGGGATGGTGCCTTGGGCAACGGGGACATAACCTTCGATGTCGATGGTGGTGGGATCGACCGCATCAGCCATCTGTCCGGCTTTTTCGCTGATGTACTGACCGGTTGCTTCGGCTGCCTGGTCGACGTCTTCCGCCGTGTTCTGCGCAGCGTTCTTGATGTCCTGCGCGGTATTCGACAGCGCATCACCGGCTGCCTCGGCTGCCTCTTCCAGGTTCTTGCCGACTTCTTCGACATTCGAGCTTTCTGCGTAGGCCGATGCCGACATCACCAGAACGATCGAAGTTGTGGTCAGAAAACGTTTCATAGCTCACTCCTTTGGTCTGTTCTGACCGCATTACCCGCGGTCTTGTTGAACAAACGAATGACGCCGCGACTTGTTCCCAAAAAATTTCAGAAATATTTGTTTTGAAATAATAAAACCGCGCAACTGCGCGGTTTGACAAGCCGTGTCCAGACCTTCAGACCGGGTGCAGCGGGTCGGAAGACCTGGATAGAACCATGTAGTGTTCGTCGTCGGGAATATTGCGTAACTCAGCGAACGGAACACTCAGGATATCGGGTCGCCCGTCGATCAGAAGAAACCGCAGTGCCTTGGTGTCAGGGTCGAACTCAATCTCCTTGAATCTGCCCAACTCACCAGTCACGTCAAACACTGGGTTGCCCTGCAACTTCGTAAACCATCGGAAGTTGCTACCGGGTGGCGTGGGTTGCGGGCGTTGGCGGAGAGCGTCATTCAGGACCGCCCCCATCACAACCGGCGCAATCGCGTTGCCGAACGGCCCTACGACCAGGGGCGGCAGGCCTTCAATGTCCACTGCAAGGGGATCTTCGCCTCCTTCGCGTTGTCGAAGATGATTCACTTGGTGTTGGGATAACGCGCACACTACCTCGCTTGCACCAAGTTCGAGCGTATCGGCGGTGAAAGCCACCGGGTCATTCCCTCCGGCCACGCTCAAATTGACCAAGACGTACTCCAACTCGGTCTGCCCAGCGCGAATGGCGATATCGGAAATGCGACCAATTGCGTGGTCGGTTCCAGCTGGGACAACGGGCGTGTTGATGAGGGAAGACAGTTTCATGGCGCTCGTGATTACCTGTTGGGGTCGATCTTGGGAGTCTGTGGGGCGCCATTGACTTGATGCCGCCCCGCGCGATGTGCGCATCCACCTTTGGGCTACATGTCCTTCATCAGGCGATCCACGATTTCCCGAACGTCTTCTTTCGAATCTCCGTATTTTTTTTGGATGATGCCTTCCAGTTGCTCGCGATCGCCGCGGGCTTGCTCGATCTCATCATCGGTCAAATCGCCGAAACGCTCGATCAGCTTGCCTTTGAATTCGGTCCAGCGTCCAAGAATTTGGTCCCAGTTCATCGTAAATTCCTTTCGATTGCTTCGTCGCTGTCAGTGAAACGCATCAAACTCGAACTGGTTCCGGGCACCGCCGATATTTCTGCGTTGGCCCGAAAAATGAGGGTTCGGGCAGATACCGAACTGTGTCCTCAGTGGCGTTCGAACTGGTCTTGGGAACAATCTCGCCTTCCATGCGTTGGAGGACCGAGACCTCAACACAGGAGATCGAACCATGCCACGTCGAACCGAGACCACGGAGAAAGCAAAAGCCCATGCCCAGGATCTGGCCGGCAAGGTCAAGGACACCGTGACCGCCGAAGCCTCGGCCCGGGCCGAATCACTGAAGGACAGCGCAGCGCAGGAGGTTGAGAGCGCCGCTCATGCAGCCGACGCAGCTGCCGATGCATTTCCCGACCAATCGGTGCAGCATCAGGTCTTGTCGAGGATTGCGGACAACATGGAAGCTGTGGCTGGGCAAGTCCGCTCTGCCGACTTGGCCAGTATGAGCCGAAAGGTGTCTGATTTCGCCCGCGAAAACCCTCTATTGTTCGTCGGATCGGCTGCCCTGGCCGGGTTTGCCGCGGCCCGTTTCCTGAGCGCGCGCAATACGGGCGCGGCCCAATCCGCATCGTTTGGGGCAGATCCTTGGGACATTGATCCATCGCTGCTGCATGGGACCTCGGTCGATACCTCGGGCCACACCAGCGCGTTGGCGCGAATGAATGGTGGCCGCGATGCATAACCCCAACGATCTGCGATCTGCACCGGGGCTTTTGGCAAACGCGCTCAAACATCTGTCGGGTTTGCTTCAGGCTGAGGTAAAGCTTGCCAAGGAGGAGTTGTCCCGAAACCTGACGCGAGCGGGCTTAGGGCTGGCCTGCCTTGGCATTGCTCTGATCCTTTTGATGATCGCACTGAACCTCATGGCGACATCCCTGGTCGCATATATCGCCGCCAATGGTTTTTCGGTGGGTATGGCCTCGTTGCTCGTTGGCGCGGGCTTGGCACTGGTTGCTGGGTGCCTGGCGCTTTTTGGCCGGTCCCGCCTGTCCGCTACCGCGCTGGTCCCCGAGCAAGCCATGAAAAACCTGCAGCGCGACATCGAAGCGATGAAGGAGTCGACCCATGTCTGACCTGACACCTCTTGAAACGCAGATCGCATACGAACGCAGTGCTCTTGCACGCTCGCTGAATGCTCTGTCGGATACGCTGGCACCGCCGCGCCTGGCAGACGAGGCGAAATCGACGCTCGAAGCCTATGGCGGGCAGATCGGTGCGCAACTCTGGTCCGCGGCTCAAAAAAACCCGGCCGCCTTTGCTCTGCTCGGTGCAGGGGCAGCCCTTTTGGTTGCGGGTCCCGGGTCTGGCGCAAAAAGAACTCAATCCCCGCCCCAGGCCGTACCTCCGCAGCGGGCCTTCGACGGGTTTGACCGGCGTGTTGCCGACGCTGACAGCCGCATGAAACAGGAGATGACCGGAATGACTGAACACAGCCAATCTGCCAGTGTGCTGTCTGCAGCCTTGGATCGTGGTCTGGACAAGCTCTCACCCCAGGCCCGTGCCCGTGTGATCGAAGCGCGCAAGGCCGCAATCGGTGCGCAGCAAGCGGTCGAGAAGCGTGCGCGGAAGGCGGCGAAGGCCTCGCAGACCTTCGTCCATGATCAGCCTCTGGCGGCCGGAGCATTGGCGCTGGGCGTAGGTATTCTGGCTGGCGCTCTGCTGCCCAACACTCGCAAGGAGGACAAGCTGCTGGGCCATCGGCGCGATCAGCTGATGCGTCACGCCCAAAAGGTTTTCAACGAAGAACTGGACAAGCTGCATGCCGCGGCCAATGCACGGCTGGATGACGCGGCTGATCGGGCCTCTGACGCTTTGCGCAGTCAGTGAAGCGCGCCCATGCCAACTGTCTTCAGCTCTCCATCGGCCTTGCGTGCAATGCTGGCGATCCTGACCGGGATCGCCATCATCACCGCTTTGTACCTGGCCCGGTCCATCGTCGCTCCGATCACCTTTGCGTTGGTTTTGGGGGTCGTGGTCGCCCCGCTTGCCGACAAGCTTGAGAAGGTCGGTTGCCCACGTGTGATATCCGCCTCGGCACTGTTGTTCGTGACCAGCACCGTCATTGTCGCGGCGTTCCTTCTGCTCGAACCATTGCTGTCCACGCTGGTCGAACAGTTGCCTGCCATCAAACGCGAGTTGCGCTCTTGGGTCGCCGCGATGTCCGAATTCATTCGGGGTATCGAAACGCTTGGACGCGAGATCGAGGAAACCGTCGGGGCCGATGGGGCAGCGGAAACGGAATCCGCCCTTCCGTCGGTGATGGATGCCTTGTGGCTGGCGCCCAATTTCGGATCAAAGATCCTGATTTTCATCGGCACGCTGTTCTTCTTCGTTTTGACCCGACCCGAACTCTATGCCGCAGCCGGCCCGTTGACGGAGCGGCTGTATCTGGCCGACCGCGCGGTCTATCGCTATTTCGCTGCCGTGACGTTGGTCAATATTGGCCTTGGGACGGTAACGGCCGTGGCCTTGGGACTGATAGGCATCAATGACGCCGTGATCTGGGGGGTGGCCGCCGGCCTTCTGAACTTTGTGCTGTATCTGGGGCCTCTGATGATCATGACCGGCCTTCTGATTGCCGGTTTGACTCAGTTCGGCGGGGCAGCGGCCCTGTTGCCCCCGCTGGTTTTCCTGGCAATCAATTTGTCCGAGGCGCAATTCGTGACACCCGCCTTCGTCGGCCAACGTCTACAGGTGAACCCGCTGGTCGTGTTCATCGCCATCATCTTCGGACTTTGGCTGTGGGGGCCGGTCGGAGCCATCGTCGCGCTGCCGATCCTGTTGTGGTTCGGCGTGTTGATGAACCCCAAGGTCATGAGTTCGATCGAAAACACCTAGACGATGTTTTCAGTAACCCCCGGCAACGGTTGCCGCATGTCGCGCGCAACGTCGGCGTCATGCGGGACGAGGAAGCCGCTGCGCGCTTCGGGGCGCCGCACGCCGTTGGCCTGAACCTCTTGCCCCCACCAGTCGAACATGGCATCGGGCTCGATCGGTTTGCGCAGATCATCCGAGAACCACCAATGGTCCACCAGGGCCTGCCGCAGAACCGCGACCCGCTGCCGGTCGGTGACCCGAAGGGCGACTTCTGTGTCCCACCGCAAAGACCGTCCGTTCAGGTTGGCGGACCCGACCAAAGCATGATGGTCATCCACCACCAGAACTTTGTTGTGAACGTGAATGATCGGAGACCCGCTCAGAACTTCAGCGCTGGCATCGGCCCCACTGGCCGAAATCGGTTGGACCGGGGTCGACACCGAAACCCGGTCTTGGAACCCCTGCTGAATGATCTCCAGGCATTTGGCCTGCAGGTCCAACCCGTATTGCGCGTCCAATCCGTCATGGCCGCCAAAGGCCACTTCCTCGGGCAAGGCTGGTAAAACAAGTACCAGTTTCAGATCCTGCTTGGAATGGCCCGCCTCAGCCAAGGCCTCGGCCAGCCGGGTTGATCTGAAATACTGGGTCTCGATGTGCAGAAGTTGCCGCGCGGCTTGAAAGGCGGCTATGTGCTCATCCTCGATCTCATGCGCGATAGTCTTTGGCGACAGCCGCCAGAATGCAAACCGGCGCGGGCTGGACAGGGTGCGGCGCAGGTGGGTTGCCTGTGGGGCCGTTTGTCCGGTTGCGATTTCATGTTCGAACCGGTCGATATGGCGCGCGGCCTCGGCGGCCTCGGGTCCGCGGACCAGCAATTGAACGTCTGACCAGGTGTTTTTGGCCAGACGATCGTGATCCGGTGTGTCAAAGCGCCTTTCGTTCAAGTCCAATCCGCCGAGGTAGCAGATCTCATTGTCGATCACGGCGACTTTCTGATGGTGCGACACGGTGTGAAGCCTGGGTAACGTGTCCGACCCCAGCCGTACTGCCTGCCGTTCGCGTCGTTCGCGGGACAGCTCCTGAATCCGCTGCGCCTTTTTCCGAAGAACCGCCGGCAACAGCGCGGCCCACGGCAATGCGCCAGCCTGTGCCGGGTGCATGGACACGCGAACGGTCAAGCGCGAGGCGATTTCTGGACCCAGGATTTCCGCCAGCGCAACCGCCTGCCGTTTCGTGCGCCAGCTCAGCTCGTGCAACTCGGTCGCGAAGATCGGGTCGAAATCGCTGATGACCAAATGAAACGTTACACCCTTGCGGATGACATGCTCGATCAGGTCAAACCAGGTATCGCCGATCTGGCGCGCCTCGTCGCTGCGCAGCCGTGTCATGAAATCGAATATCCGAAAACTTGCCTTGATCTGGTGCCGGGCCTCAAGAACCGCTTTTTCCAAGGCGGGCCAGGCTTGCGCGGCCGTAATCAGGACCTCAAAGTCATTCTGCTGCGGCACGGGCATCACCGCCTCTCTCATCCGCAATGGTCTGAGGTTCGCTATCGCCTTCTACTTCGGAGATTTCGAAGGTCACCTCATACACATAATGTGATGACGTCTCGGTTATGGTTTCGGAACCGTCCAATTGGCGGAGGAAGGCCTGCATCAGCCGTTGACCGATCCCGCCGCTGTGGAACAGATCCGCACCGTCGTCCGACTGCCCGCGCGTGTTGGAGATTTTCAGGTGCAGGGTGCTCTCGTCGGGTCGGGTCAATTCCACCGAAATTGTCGGCGGTCCGTCCTGCGGAACGCCTACGTATTTGACCGCGTTCGTTAGTGCCTCGGCCACCAGCATCGACAGCGTGACGGCCTGATCCTGCCCCAGTTCGACCGGCGCGATCCGGCAGTCAACCTCGACCACCTGACCCAGAATTGGCGGTCGATGCGCCAGTTCGGCGACCAAATGCCCGATCAGAGCCTCGGTGTTGATCGTCGTCATCTGCGAGTTCTGGTTCAGGGTCTGGTGCACCATGGCCAAGCCGCGAACCCGACGCTGCAACTGTTCCAGCAAGCGCCGGGCCTCGGGGGTTTCGGCCTTGCGCAAATGCATGTTCATGATCGAAGCGATCAGTTGTAGGTTGTTTTTGACGCGATGGTGCACCTCGCGCAACAGCAGCGTTTTCTCGACAAGGTCCCGGTCGTGTTGCGCCTCCGCCTCGCGGATCAACAAGACCATGCGGTTGAATGCAGTCTGGATCTGCTGAAACTCCTGCGGCGCGTCTTCCAGGCTTTCAATCGGATCGCGCTCACCCAGCGCAAAGCGGCGCACGGCCGAGCGCAGGCTGTCCAGGTGACGGATCACCAACCGGTGCAGGCCCCATAGCGCCACCCCCAGACCCGTTACCCACATCAGGATCGGAAAAGCAATGGTCAGGGCAGTTTGGCCGGCGCCGACCGAGGCGAGCGCCGCCTCGCGTGGCCAACTGCCAATCACGGCGACTTCGCCCGGAATGATGCTGGCAACTGCAAAAACCCGATCCTCTCCGTCGGCCGTTTTAGCCGAAAATGTTTTGCCGGAACTGGACAGAACCAACAGGTTTTCTTTCGCGGGCGGTAGGAATGGTTTGACCTCATCCAATCCTACATTTGATGACAGCACTTCTCCGGTCGCGTCGAAAATGGCAACGACTACGTCACTTCCAGTATTGCCAACACCCAAGGGAGTCCGCGCCAGCGCATGAGGTATCGAGATGGAAACGAACCCCACAAGCTCGGTCCTGTTCAGGACCGGTTGGGTCACGATGATCACCGATTGCCCGGTCGCCGCGCCGGCACGATTGACAGAAAACGTAAGCTGCGGATTTTCCGAGATCTGCCCGAAACCGGGCGCGTCCGACAAATCGATGTCCTTCTCGACGGTTGAGCAAGCCATGACCCCGTTTGGCTGGATAAATCCGGCAAATACAAACTCGGGCTGGCGTTCGACGAACCGGCGCATAAGGCCCGAGCAAGCGGCTTTGTCCATACCTCCAGTCGAAAGCGCGGCGGTAAGTCCCGAACTTGCACCAACAGCTTTTTGCAGTAGCTCCCGCTCCCGACTGGCAGCTTCGATGGTGCGCGCCAGAACCGAGGCCCGCGATCTTTCGTCGGCCTCGGTAATCACGGCGCGTGTCTGCAATACCGCAATCAGCCCCGAAGGCAGAAGCGCCAAGGTGACCAGCGCGGCAAGATAAACGGTCAGGCTGCGCGGCTTCGCATCCATGAATCGTCAGGCCGCCGGTTGCGACTGGACGATTGACGCCGTGACGGCATCGGTCAATTCGATGGGTTCGTCGTCATCCAGATCCATAAGTTCGGCCAGTTGCGCGCGGGCCCGGTTCACCCGGCTTTTGATCGTTCCAAGAGCGACGCCGCACATCTCGGCTGCTTCCTCATAGGAAAACCCTTGTGCACCGACCAGCACCAGGGCTTCGCGCTGTTCATCCGTCAGTTGGTCAAATGCAACAGCAAAATCCTTCAACGCCAGCCGTCCGTCATGGTCGGGCTTTTGCGACAGGCTTTCGGCCATCGCGCCATCCACATCCTCGACTTCACGCTTGCGCTTGCGGTGCAGCGAAAAATAGGTGTTCCGGACGATGGTGAACAACCACGCCCGCATGTTGGTGCCTTCCTGAAACGAGTCGATATTGCTCCATGCCTTGATCAATGCGTCCTGCACGATGTCATCGGCCGTGGCCCCGTTTCGGCAAAGGCTGATCGCAAAGGCACGCATCGCGCCGATATGTTCGACAAGCTCTTCTCTGGGATCAACCATCCGAGCCTCCCGTGTCACCGCTTTTGGGAACACTGGTCTGGTTGCGCAGTTTTTCGAGAAGATCGACGAACCGATCCGGAACCGGTTCGTTGGCTACCTCATCGAAAGCCCGCTTGAGGTTTTCGTCGATCCGCTTTTCTATTTCTTGCCGATGTTCTCGGCTGGGCTGTGGTTTTGTCATGGCATCATCAAAAATTTTTACTTTTGCTGGAACCATAACGCCCCAGTATGCGTTTGGTTCCCGAGTTTAGTGAAAAAAATGAGGAAAACATAGATGACCGAGCTGACCGGAGTTTCCGTCGCAGATCAAATTGGCCCGCTGCTGCCGTTTCTGCGCCGTTATGCCCGTGCCCTCACCGGCTCACAGGACAGTGGCGACGCCTACGCCGCAGCATCGCTTGAGGCGATATTGGCAGATCCCGCCCAGTTCGATGCCGATCTCGCGCCGCGGGTCGCGTTGTTTCGTGTTTTTCACGGCATATGGTCAACGTCGGGAATGCCTGTTGACGCTGATGGCGGCAGTTTTGACATCCAATCGCGCGCTCACGCCCAGCTGGCACGCCTGACGCCGAACACGCGCGAGGCCTTGCTGCTGCGCACGGTCGAAGAGTTCTCGGTCAGCGATATCGCCGCAATCATGCAGATAGAACCCGCCGAGGCTCAGAAGCTGATCGATATCGCCTACGAGGAAATGGCCCGCCACACATCCGGTCGCATTTTGATCATCGAAGACGAAGCAATCATCGCGATGGATCTTGAGACGATGGTGGCCGACCTGGGCCACCAGGTCATCGGGGTCGCACGCACCGAGACCGCCGCCATTGACCTGGCCAAGCGCGAGCCGTTCGACCTGATCCTGTCGGACATTCAGCTGGCGGACAAATCTAGCGGAATCGATGCGGTGAACCGCATCATTGCCCAGCACGGCGATTGCCCCGTCATTTTCATCACCGCATTCCCCGAGCGCCTTCTGACAGGCAAAGGCCCCGAACCCGCCTTTCTGATTTCCAAACCCTACACCGAAGAACAGGTCAAATCGGCCGTCAGCCAGGCCATGTTCTTTGCCTCTAGCGCCGTGATCGAGGTCTGACCCGGCAGGACCGCGCTGCAAGAAAAAACTCAGGCGATGAAACACGAGGAACACCATGGAAAACGAGATTGTACAGACCGCAGAGAACGTGACGAACACCGTTTGGGCCGAACTGTCGCAAGTTCTGAATACCGAGCTGTATGACGGGAAATCGCTGAGCGACCTGCTGACGCTCGAGGCCCTTCTTGGCCTTGTCGCGAACACGATCGCGGCGCTGATCCTGTTGGTGCTTGGGCTTGTGATTTCAAGATATGTCAGCCGGAAGATCCGGGGCGTCGGTGAAAACTCGGAACGCCTGGACGATACGCTGTTCAACTTTCTTGGCAATCTGGCGCGCTATACGATCCTGGCGTTTACCGGGCTGTTCATTCTGAACACGTTCGGGGTGCAGACGACGTCGATCATCGCGCTGATCGGTGCCGCCGGTTTGGCCATTGGTCTTGCGTTGCAAGGCACATTGTCCAACGTTGCAGCCGGCGTGATGATCATCCTGTTCCGGCCGCTCAAGATCGGCGATTTCGTCGACGTGAATGGGGTGCTCGGAACTGTAAAAGATATCACCCTGAACTACACCGAAATTGCGGATATGGGGAACGTCAAGGTTATCGTTCCCAACGCCGAGGTGTGGGGAAACACCATCAAGAACTATTCTGTCTACGAGACCCGTCGTGCCGAGTGGACGTTTGGCGTTGGATACGGCGTCAACTTGGCGGAGGCCGAGCGCGTCATTCGCGAGACGATCATGTCGGACGCCCGTTCGCTGGCTGACCCCGAACCGTTCATCCAGGTGAACAATCTTGGCAGCAGCAGCGTCGATTTTCTTGTCCGCGTGTGGTGCAAGTCTTCGGACTACTTCCAATACCAGGCAGACATGAAGCGCAAAGTCAAAGAGGCGTTGGACGAAGCGGATATCAATATTCCGTTTCCGACCCGCACTCTGTTGATTGAAGGCGAAAAGACTCAGCGAGAAAAAGCGATCGCGGCAGAGTAACCTTGACTGTTGACCCCAGATGCCTGAAGCCAGCACTCTTCAGACAAAATTAGGGGTTTGAGCAACGGAGGTGCGGTCATCGTGCTGAGTCGCTAAAATGATTGCCGCGACTGAAACGCCAAAATGAGTTGGCCTGATCCTCCCCCAATGAAGTGGTCGGCCATTATGCTTGGGAAAACCGAAGATCAGCATGGCAACGAAGAGACACAAGCCAGAGGAGATTGTCACGAATAGTAATCCTTGGGCTAGAACCTGAGCGGCAGTACCTGTCTTGGTAGGCCCAGCGCTGGTCAATATGATCCTAATCAGTCATTTCACGCTCAGACTCCGGCTGGCTCGAAGCTCAAACATGCAATGAAGTCCACTTGGCATCTCAGGGCAGGCAAACGGTCGTGCCAACCTTCTTACCTATCTCGATGCCTGTCTGGTCGAAGCGACGCATGAACTCAGCGCCCGACTCGTCTTGTCTCCGTTGCAAAGTGACAGTTTCCTCTGAATCCGAAACGCTCACTATGGCACGATGAACGTCCTCTTTTAGATTGGGGGGCCAGCCGTTTTCGGTCGAAATCGGGCTCCCGTGCTTGTCAAAGAACTCGCCCTGAGTGACGACGACTTTGAACTGGTTTCCTGCGTCCTTTTCCGGTTTTTCCACCCTGCTTGTGTGACGTCAGCGCCAATGGGACAGTTTAAGTCGATTTGATAAGAGAGGGTTTCTGGCACATCGTACCCACCAAGGAGTGGAGATGAGACAGAAACCCGGAACACGCAAGAGCCACGGCGAGAAGGTTGTCAATGACATCCGCCGTGCCACACGCAAACAGTATTCGGCCGAAGAGAAGACCAGGATCGTGCTGGACGGCCTCAAGGGCGAGGACCACGTCCGAAACCCGTGCCCCCACCGCCACCCGCGGTTTGACATATCTGCAAGGCTGGTTTCCGGACTTGAAAGGGGCTTGCACCCGGTTGCGACACCTTCCCGGGATCCTCGTCCCAGTGGTTGATTGTCGAATCTGACCTTCCTTACCGTTGCGGGGGCAGTGCCGGAATTCCACCGGCTTCCCAATTCTCCGCTGCCTGAGAATCAAACAGCGGCACCTCACGATGGCAGCGTACTTTTTACCCGCTTGGGCGCTGAAATGCTGGCGGCATTTCCGGTTTCAAAACAGACATGGAAACATTCCGGCAAAGTGGACAGCACCGGGATCACGGTCCTTGGCTGAGGGGCGTGGCAGGCCCGCAAGCACGGCGTTCTGCGGGTCCAATGGCCTTGCGGTGTATGCGGCCACGTCTGACATCCGCGCCGTCAAACTGACCCCCAACCGCGACGACGACGGCCTGGTTGCTCTGATCAGAAACGAAACGTTGCGCGTCGCCTGACCTTGGCTGGGAAAGAGAGTGTCAGGCCAAAGGAAAGCGGTTTGCAGCAATGCCCGTTTGGGTGACGTTGATCCGTGCGGGATGGTGCTGGCTTGCCATGAGGCAGGTAAAGACGGCGAATATCCGTCATGCGAGAGTTGCCAGCCCATCCTGTCAACGGATGGTAGAAAACCTCATTTTGTCCATAAAAAATTGTCTTTTTTCGGAAAAACCATTACGTTTTCCGACAATGGTGGAAAACACCGGAGGCAGTAAGAGAGCAGATGCCAAAACCGAAAACAGGTGTTTTGCGGGCAAGGGTTCCTGCGCGCCTCATGGGAAAACGGGATGGTCTGTTTTTCCTCTGGGGGCAGATAGAACGCGCGCGTTTGAAAATCGAATGCGGCGAACGCGCCGAGAGCGCAGCCTCGGACGGGCCAAGGGCGAACACGGCCGGAGAGGTCAAGGGATCGACGACCGCATTGGTGGACGAGTTTATTTTCTACTGACTGTTGTGATGAAACCGGGCCTGGCGGCCCTATTTCTTCTCGAAGAACAGGATGACTTCACCCAGACGGACGCCATAGCGTGAGACATACGCGCGGTTCAGCAGACGGTCGTCATCCAGCAGCCACATCCAGTCGTCGAACTTGACACGCATGGTCCCGTTCTTGATCGGCAGGTCGATCTTGTATTTCCAGTTGAACGTATCCCCGCGTTCAATCCCGCTGGCGGTGCCCAGCACGCCAGGCGCCGTACCGGTCCATGTATCCTCTCCGGTTTTGGTCAATGTCCAGATGCGTTGTTCCGTCGCGCCATCATCGTAGACGAAGTCTTCGATCAGGGTCAGGGTTTCGCCGTCCCATGTCCCGTCGATATCAACTGTGAATCTGCGGGGGATATTTCCCAGAACATCCTGAAACTGACCGTAGGCCACGGTTTTACCGTCGAAGAATTCCTCGAGGTTCAACTGTCGGTCCGACAGAAATGTTTTTGGTACTTTGGGTTTGCTGGAGCAGGCCGCCAGAAGCGCGAGACTCGTGATGGCGACGCAGGCGATGAAAGAGCGAAAGGTGATCATTGCAACGGCTTCCCTTCCGAAGTCGCGTCATACCCGTTCGAACCAATCGCGTGGATCGGTTTTGATTTCGGGTTTGCACGCATCGTGGCGACCAGTTCCGCGACCTTGATGCCGAATTTGCGCATCTCGGACCGGTTCATGATGACGCCGGTTTCTGTCAGGTACATCCAGTCGGTGACATCCAGAGTATGCCCGCCAGCGTCCTCGGGCAGGATGATGCGATAGGTGAGTTTCACGGTTGACCCCGAGATGACACCCCGACCTTCGCCCACGATATCATCCGCCATTGCCGTGAATGTGTCTCCGGTTCCCAGCGTCAGGTACCATTTGCGGGTCATCTGTTTTCCGTTGGAATACGTGAAGTACTCGGTCAGCGTGCCCGCGTTGCCTTGCCATTCGCCGGACATGCGCGCGACAAAGCTGTTCGACATTTTGCCGTTGGGGCCATAGATCAGGCCCTCGGACAAGATCTCTCCGTTCAGGTGTTTTTTCAGCGAAAAACCTGGCCCGGTGCCGCTGTAATCGGACGGCGATTGCGCGCGAAAACTCAGCAGCCTTGCGCGGATGAAGACAGTGGTCAGAAGGACCAGAAGGATGATGGTGAAAGCGTTCATTTTCTTGTGACCTCGGTAGGCAGGGTCAACACCATCCCGAACGCTCCGACTTTCAGGATGCAGGGCAGCACCGCATAGGCAAGATTGAGTGTGGTCAGTGCCTGTGCGGAATTGGTTTGACCGGGGGTGAAACCGCTGCGGTCCAGCAGTGGCAGAGTGAAAAAGGCAGCCAGGGCGAGGCCCAGTTTGCCAGCGAAGGACCAGATGCCAAACGCGGCTGATGCGTTCAGCCCGGCCCGGGTCAGCACGATCGAGAACATGGCGGGCAACACGACCATATCCGCGCCCAGCGCCGCGCCCGAGGCGAGACAGATGAGGGCGAACCCGGTAAGGTTTCCTGCACTCAGTGTGGCCGCGCCGATAAAGCCAGCGATCGAGAGCGGCATGGCGATTATCAGAGTCTGTTTCGGGCCAATTCTGTTGCTGAGCTTTGCCCAGAGCGGGACGCTCGCGCCTGCGCTCAGGAAGAACAGGATCAACAAGGGACCCGCCTTGCCCGGCAGTTGCAGCCGGTCTTCCACAAAAAACAGAAACAGGGTTGAAGTGATAGCAACCGGAAGGCTGTTTACCAAAGCCAGCGCAAGAAGGCGCAAGCCGCCGGCCTGACCCAGTCCAGAAAAAGACAAACCTGTTCCTGTTATCGGGGTCCGTCGCCAGATCGGGACAGTCAGCACCAGGGTCAGAATGGATAGCAGCCCCAGAAACATTCCGAAAGCGGGGTAGCCTTGGGATTTTGCCCCGAAAGCAACCAACAGGGCTGGTGCGCTGGCTGCGATGACCACGCCGGTCAACTGCCCGCCTTCACGATAGGCGGCCAGTGTCATCAGTTCTTTCGGGTCGGTTCGCTTTGCCAAAGTTGCGCTGCGACCATACAGAAGAATGGTTCCCAGGCTGTATGCTGAAAACAGCAAGATCAGGATTGCGACCAGTTCCGGCACGCTGGCACCCTGCGGCAGATTGAAAAGCAGGGGAAACCCGATCGCCAGCCCCAAAGCCGCCATCGCCGCAAATGCAAGCTGGCCGCCGGGCCATCGGTCGATTGCCCAACCAATCAACGGATCCTGCACCAGATCCACCAAACGGATCACCAGCAGAACGGCACCAATGACCCCAAGGCCAATACCCAGGTTCACTGCTGCAAAGCGCGGCAAGTGGATATAAAGAGGAATACCCGCCGCAGCAAGCATCAGCGCATAGAGACTGACCCGGGGATAGAGCATCATCGCCCCTGTAGCCTGCGCGTGAAGGACGCGGACCGCGTGTTGTCCCCCAGGAATACGGACATGAAACTGCGTTTGATGCCCGGATAGGCCATGGTGCAGGTCTTTTGCCCGTTCAGCCAGAAACTGACCTTGTCGGGACCGTCGGAAACCGCCAGATAGCTGTCCCCTTTTGCCACGGCCTTGAAGCACCGGTTCAGTTCGTCGCGAACGGGCGCTGAACGGCCGATGCGGTCCATCTCGTCCAGCGTCGAGTTGACCAGCGCTTTCTTCTTGATGTTCTTGCGATAGGTCAGTTGCAGGGCGATATCTTCGCTCCAACTGAACGGCGCGCCCTTGGGCGTATAAAGTTTGGCGTCATAGATCGGAAAACCCAGATACCGGAACGTCGCGGTTCCGCGCAGTTGGGCATCGTTCAGCTCTTCCGTGACCGGCGATGCGATCAGCCCCTTGGGGATCAGCAAAGAAAGTGCAAGAAACGCCGTGCGCCATATCGCCTTATTCGGCGGCGACAGAAATGGCCGTGTCTTTCCCAGGAATGCCATTGTCAGCTCCGATGGTTTGCGGGGCACCATTTATTCGAGCAACGACATGCATCGCGCTGGCTATCCCGTCTTCGTGAAATCCGTGCCGGTTGTAAGCGCCGGCAAACCAGGTTCGGTTCTGTCCCTGCATCTCGCGGATTTGCCCTTGCGCCTTCAGGGCGGCCTTGTCGAATACCGGATGGGCAAATTCGACCTGATCATAGATTCTATCCGCGGGAATTTCTGTTGAGGCGTTCAGCGTTACAAACAGCGGGTCACTGTCCGGAATGTTCTGAAGCCGGTTCATCCAGTAGGTCACGCCCACATCCCCGGCTTGCGAACGATAGGTCCAGCTTGACCAGCAGGCGCGCCGCTTTGGCATCTGACCTGGGTCGCAATGCAGTATGGCCGTATTCGGCTGGTAGCGGATCGCGCCCAATGCAGCTGCTTCCGCGGGGGTCGCGCCTTCACCCAAAATGGCAAGCGACTGGTCCGAATGGGTGGCCAGGATGATTTCATCGAACTGATCCACGGCCCCTTGGCTGTGGATGGTGACGCCCATCTCGTCACGGGATACATTCTGAACAGGGCTGGCCAGACGTATTTCTGCCCCCCGCGCACGAAGGGCTGCGTCGATTCGGCGAACATACTCTATGCTGCCGCCTTTGACCGTGTACCATTGATGCTGGTTTGCACGACCACTTGCCAGCAAAGCGTGATTGCGGAAGAACTGCACCAAAGAACGTGCGGGGAACTGATCCACGAACTCGACCGGCGTAGACCAGATGGCACCGCACATCGGCATCAGATAATTGTGCCGAAACCAGTGACCCAGCCGCAGTTGGTCCACTAACTCACCAATCGTGGTGTCGTCGTCCTTGGCGGCTTCGGGGGCTTCTTTGCCAAACCGCAGGATATCGGCGATCATTTTATAGTAGGCCGGGCGCGCCAGGTTGCGCTTTTGAGCGGTCAGAGTGCGCAGGTTGTTCAACCCATATTCAATGCGGCCATTGTCGATGGTCGCGCCAAAGCTCATCTCACTTTCGATCACGGGTACGCCCAGCTCATCGAACAGCCGGGTCAGATAGGGGTAGGTCGCATAGTTGAAGACGATGAAGCCCGTATCGACCGGTTGGTCCCCGTTCTTCCCAGCCATCACCGTGCGGGCATGGCCACCAAGTCGCGGTTCGGCCTCATAGACTGTCACGTCGTTGTTTTCTGAAAGATAGTAAGCGGCGGAGAGACCCGAAATGCCTGCGCCTACAATCGCGATCTTTTTCCGTACATCCCGGGTTTCGTCGAACATTCCAGCCTCTTTATGTGACGTTTTACAAGAAGATACGCAGGGTAGGCACAAGTGGATCAATCCGATTGGAAGTTTTTAACAGATGCACTACCTCGTGACTTCTGGTTTGAGCTTCCGTGACTTGCGCCACCGTTTTGATCCAACGCGGATGCGAGGCCGTATTATTGTGACAACAACTGAATCGGCCCACACATGAGCAGCTTTGACGGGAAAACCATTTGGATCATCGGCGCAAGCGAAGGTCTGGGCCGCGCTTTGGCGCAGGCGCTTGGCCGGAAGGGTGCGTCCCTGATCCTGTCGGCGCGCAATTTGGAGCGGTTGTCCGAGATGTGCTCAGAATTGCCGGATGCGCGCGCGATCCGGTGCGATGTAACCGATTTAGACTCTGTTCGTTCGGCTGTTGCCGAGGCGGGGCATGTCGATGGGCTGGTTTACAATGCCGGGGCTTATGACCCCATGCGTTCGGCCGAATGGGACACCGAAGCGTCCCTCAGGATGAGCGATGTGAACTATCTGGGTGCGCTGCGGGTTCTGGGTGAAACCGTTCCGGGCTTTGTTCGGGCAGGCCAGGGAGAGGTTACTTTGATCGGGTCACTGGCCGGGTATCACGGGCTGCCCGCCGCAATCGGGTATGGCGCCAGCAAGGCCGCGCTAATTTCGCTGGCCGAGACAATGCGGCATGATCTGGCGGGTACTGGCGTGACAGTGCGTATCGTCAATCCCGGCTTCATCAAGACCCGACTGACCGAAAAGAACAGCTTCAAGATGCCGATGTTGATGACGCCCGAGGATGCGGCGGATCGCGTGGTCAAGGCAATGTCTCGCCGCCGTTTCCGTACGGATTTTCCGGCACCGTTTTCCTGGTTCATTCGTCTGATTGACTACCTGCCGGACCTGCTGGTTTATCGTGGGAAATAGACTCTAACAAAACTGTCCCTGACAGAACCAGCCTGCGGACATCGTGCCTCCGTGCCCGTAGAACAACCACAGGCGTTCCCCCTGTTCTGTCACCACCACCCAGTAATCGCGCACCCCGCTGCGCCAGTTGGGGTCATCCAGCCACCATTCCGGCGCGATACGTTCCGGGCCGGTGGCCTGCGCCAGTTGCCAGTCGCGCCCACGCCAGCGAAAGGTGCAGGGCACATTCGGGGTTTCCGGCGCCATCACGGGTTCGGGCTGCCACATCTGCAAGGGGCGGGGGCGCGGCGGGGCAGGCCAGTCGCGCGCGGGTTCCGACCAGGCCGCCGCCAGCGTCTGCGCCGTTTTCTCGGGGATATGAGAGGCCGCCGGGTGCCGCCGCGTGATCGCATCCAGCCCCACCCGCGCGCCCAGCTTGGCCGTAAGATCATCCACGGCTGTATTGCCCTCAAGCCGGTTGCGGGCTACGCGGCGCGCTTCGGCATGACCGGCGATGGTGCGGGCATGGATGGGTTCCGTCTGGATCGCCTCAAGCCGCAGCATGTCGATGCCATAGCCAGCGTCAATCTTGTCAATTTTCATCTCTAACAAAGGGCAAATACGATTTTTGTCATAGGTCGGACGGGCCAGGCCGATCTCGATAACCTCAGCGGCCTGATCGGCCCGGTGGGCTTCCAGACGCAGCGTGCGGACCCCGCGCCCTTTCTCTTCCAGCTTGGTGCAGAGCGTTGGCAGAATCCGATCGACGGCAGCCATCACGTCTTCGACCAAGCCAATCGGGTTGGGCAGAGTCATCCGTACCGCAAAGTGATGTGGCGGACGGGCGGGCGAGACCGGCTCGGGCGCGCTGCCCATCGCCTGATCCAGCCGCAGCACCAGCCCGCGCCCGAACCGGCGGGCCAAACTGGCACGCGGCTGGCCCAGCAGGTCGCCGATCCGCCGCAGGCCCAGCCGGTTCAGCTGCGCCACGGTCTGCTCGTCCAGCCGCAGCGCCGCGATGGGCAGGGGGGCGAGCGCGCCATAAGCCTGCCCCGGAGGCGCGATCCGCGCGCCGCCGCCCATGGCCACCACCTGCGGCGCGGCGGCGCCCCTGGTCCAGTGCCGCCGCTTGCCGGCGCGGGCGCGGGTGGCGCGGGCCTCTTGGGAAATGGCGTCGCCATTGCGGTCCGAGGTGGCCTCTTGCCCGGCATAGCGCGCCAGCGCCCAGGCCGCGCCCAGCGTGTCGGCAATGCCCATCTGCACGCTCAGCCCCATGTCGGCGCAGTCGGTCTCGATCACGTCCAGCAGCGCCTCTTCGCCGCCGAACAGATGGGCGCAGCCCGACAGATCGACGATCAGGCCATCGGGCGCCTCTTCGGCCACCCAGGGGCTGAACTTGCCCGCCCAGCGGCGCAGCGCGGTCAGAAAAGCGGCCTCGGCCGGGGCGTTGCGGGGGCGGGTGATCAGGCTGGCGCACATGGCATGGGCATCGCGCACCGGCTGGCCCACGCGCAGACCAGCGGCCTGAGCTTCGGTGTTCAGCGAGGTGATGACCTGCATGTTCGACTGTTCGGCCACAACGGCCAAAGGCCCGCCATGCAGGCCCCGCGCAGCGCGGATCAGCCGTTCGGCCCCCAGACGGGGGAACCACAGCGAGAGTATTCGGCGTTTGGGCATCGGGCAGACATCAAAATGTTCTCATTTTGTTCTTATCCGAGAATCACCTGCCGAGTCCACGCTTACCCGCAGGTCAGACGCTGAATAACACCGGCGCCGTCCACATAGACGTTCAGCCTGTCGATGCGGTAATCCTGTGTGGCGATGTCATCGGGTCCAAGTACGCGCGACCGCTCGGGGAGGTTCGCCTGAATGGTCGAAATCGGCTGGCCAACGGTATCGGCAAACGGCTCACCCTTGCAAAAGGCCAGATCGACCGGTGCATCTTCTGAGACAACGGCAACATCCTGCGGAATGCTTGTGTCTGCGCAGGCCGCCAGAAGGATAAAGATCGGTAAAAAACGGAGCATTGGCGTTCCTCATTCTGGCAATGTCGTTTCTGCAATATCAAATAATTAGCCGACCTGCCAAGAAAGCACAGTTGAAAACACCCTGCAATTGACGCAGGGTCGGGGCAAAAGTGACAGGGAGACAAATACCATGCGTACCCGTGCTGCCGTCGCCGTACAGGCGGGCAAACCTTTGGAAGTGATGGACGTAAACCTCGAAGGCCCCAAGGCGGGCGAGGTTCTGGTTGAAATCAAGGCCACCGGCATCTGTCATACGGATGAATTCACCCTGTCGGGCGCCGACCCCGAAGGCCTGTTCCCGGCCATTCTGGGCCATGAAGGCGCCGGCGTCGTGGTCGAGGTCGGCCCAGGCGTAACGAGCCTGAAGCCGGGCGATCACGTCATCCCGCTCTACACCCCGGAATGCCGCGAATGCGAATACTGCCTGCATCCCAAGACCAACCTGTGCCAGGCCATCCGCGAGACGCAGGGCAAGGGCCTGATGCCCGATGGCACCTCGCGGTTTTCGACGCTGGATGGGGATCCGATCCTGCACTACATGGGCTGCTCGACCTTTTCGAACCACACGGTCCTGCCGGAAATCGCGCTGGCCAAGGTGCGTCAGGACGCGCCGTTCGACAAGATCTGCTATATCGGTTGCGGCGTGACCACGGGCATCGGCGCGGTGATCAACACCGCCAAGGTGGAAATCGGCAGTCGTGCCATCGTGTTCGGTCTGGGCGGTATCGGTCTGAACGTGATCCAGGGCCTGCGTCTGGCCGGGGCCGATCAGATCGTCGGCGTCGACCTGAACCCGGCCAAGGTCGAGATGGCCGAGAAATTCGGCATGACCGATTTCGTCAACCCGTCCGAGGTCGAGGGCGATCTGGTGCCCTATCTGGTGAACCTGACCAAGGGCGGTGCGGATTACACCTTTGACGCCACCGGCAACG
The DNA here is from genome assembly GCF_059610125.1 of Ruegeria sp. YTSA144. Taxonomy (NCBI): domain Bacteria; kingdom Pseudomonadati; phylum Pseudomonadota; class Alphaproteobacteria; order Rhodobacterales; family Roseobacteraceae; genus Ruegeria; species Ruegeria sp. YTSA144. Next base: position 144,867 of record NZ_JBXWNA010000007.1, on the reverse strand, counting down.
TGCAGGTGATGCGCGCCGCGCTGGAATCGGCGCACAAGGGCTGGGGCGAATCGATCATCATCGGCGTGGCGCCCGCGGGGGCCGAGATCTCGACCCGTCCGTTCCAGCTGGTCACAGGCCGGTCTTGGCGCGGCACCGCCTTCGGCGGCGCGCGCGGGCGCACGGACGTGCCCAAGATCGTCGACTGGTACATGGAAGGCAAGATCGAGATCGACCCGATGATCACCCACACCATGGGTCTGGACGATATCAACACCGGCTTCGACCTGATGCACAAGGGCGAAAGCATCCGGTCGGTGGTGATCTACTAATTCCTCAATATGAACGGGCGGGGTTACACCCGCCCGCGTTTGCCCCTATGTTACGGTCAGAATTATACGTCTGAATTGAGAGACCAAGTTGACCAACACCACCACAGAACGCCTTGCCGTTCTGATTGACGCCGAGAATGTTCCGGCAAAACACGTCGCCGAAATCTTCGAAGAAGTCGCCACATTGGGCGAGGCCAGTCTGCGCCGGATCTACGGCGATTTTTCCGGCGGTATCCCGCAGGGCTGGAGTGCCGAGAAACTGGCGGAATACGCCATCGTCCCCCATCAGCAATTCGCCAATACCACCGGCAAGAACGCCGGGGACATCGCCCTGGTGATCGACGCGATGGACATTCTGCATTCGGGCCGCTTCGACGGGTTCGTTCTGGTGTCATCCGACAGCGATTTCACCCGCCTGGCCAGCCGCATCCGCGAACAGGGGCTGAGCGTGTTCGGAATCGGCGAGGAAAAGACGCCCAAAGCCTTTGTCGCGGCTTGCAACCGGTTCATCTACATCGAGAATATAAAAAAGGAGGAGGTGCAGGCGAACGATTCCCCGGAGAAAGCTAAGAAGCCCTCTGCCAAACAAGAACTGAACCATGCTTATCAGTTGATCCGGAATGTCGTGCTCAAATCCGAGGAACCGGACGGGTGGGCGGGCCTTGGCTGGCTAGGCAGTCAGCTCAGCATGAACTATCCGGATTTTGACACGCGAACCTATGGCTTCAAGCGGCTGAGCGACTTGGTACGAGCCATCGGGAAGTTCGAGGAAACAGGCGAAAACGGCGGCCTGAAGATCAGATTGAAAGATCAGTAGCAGACGCCCTACGACCCCAGTCGCGCCGAGGCCCCGGTGTCGGACCGCGGCGAGCGGACGCGCAGAACCGGTTTGTTCGGCGATACATTGGCCCGGCTCTCGCGCCAGACGACGAACACACCGGACGCGATGATGATCGCGGCCCCCACGGCCACCCATTTGTCGGGCCGTTCACCAAAGAACACGGCACCGAATATCGTGGCCCAGATGATCTGGCTGTACTGGCTGGGGGCGACCACGCCGGCGGGCGCAGCCCGATAGGCCAGGATGATCAGGTGCTGGGCGATCACCGAAAACACGCCGACCAGCGCCATCATCGCCAGATGAAGCAGGGACGGCGGCTGGTAGACCGCCGGCTGCGCCAGGCTCATGACCGCGATCGCCAGCAGCATCGGATACAGGATCAGGACGGCCGAGCGTTCCTCGTTCCCGATCTTGCGCACCAGCACCGATGCGAAGGCGCTGCAGAACGCGGCCGTCAGGGCGGCAAGGTGGCCCAGGGTGATCTCGGTCGCGCCGGGGCGCAGGACGATCAGCACCCCGATCAGACCCATGCCAACCGCAGCCCAGCGCTGGGCCCGGACGACTTCGCCCAGTATCGGAATCGACAGGACTGTGACGATCAGCGGGAAAGAAAACAGCAACGAATAGACCTCGGCCAGGGGCAGGGCCGAAAAGGCATAGAACGCACAGGACATGGCCGTGACCATCAGACCTGAGCGCAGCAACACCAACCAGGGGTGATGCGGCCGAAAGTTGCCCGTGGTCCGGTCCGTCAAGATCGTCACGGCCATCGGGACAAAGGAAAACAGCGTGGCAAAAAAGATGATCTGCATCACCGAGTAGGTCCCGCCCAGCGTCTTGATCAGCGCGTCATGGGTCGCAAAGACTGCAAAGCCCGCGAATGCATAGCCAAGACCCCGGAGGGTGGTGTTCTGAGTGCTCATGGGTCGGCCTCGGGTGATGTGTCGATGTGAAGGGGCAGCGCAAAAGGGGCTGTCTTGTCTCTGACTAACGCTATTTTCTCGACCCGCATAGCCCCCAATTTACCGCTAACATCGCAAGGCAGCCATGACGTGGGCTCAACGCAGGATTGGTGGCGCGTCCTTGGGCTGGCGGGCCGATTGCACCCCGGCCTTCATCCCAACACCGATGCGGCGCGCCAGAGCGACCCAGGGTGTGGCGGTTTCCGGGGGCAGGGTCTGGGTGGCGACCTCTTCGAACAGGTCCAGCCAATGGGCGAACATCTCGGGCTTCACGTCCGGTCGTTCGATATGCACCCGCTGCGGATTGCCGTCATAGCTGCGCTCGAACAGGATGGCGTTGCGCCAGAAGGATGCGATCTTTTCCTCATGCGCGGACCAGTCGGTGACATGGTTGGCGAATACGGGTCCAAGTACCGCGTCCTGCCGCACACGGGCGTAAAAGGCGCGAACCTGTGCGTTGATCTGCTCGGGCGTCGCGGGAAAGCGCGGCGGAAGGGTTGGTCTGATCATGGTGGCCTGTTTTCGACTCTGTTTTTTGGCAGATAGGCGGTTCCGGCGTTATGTGACAGAGGTGGTATTGTCGCGCTGCCCCGGCGTCAGCAGGTGCCGCAGCAGGGCCACTGGGTGTGCCCGCAGGCTGAGGCGGGTGGCGACGTAATCCTCGACCACCTGTTCGCCCAGCGACATCCGGGGCAGATGGGCGGCGGGTTCGTCCAGCGCCTCGCCTTCCAGATCCTGCGCGAACAGCGGCAGGGGCCTGGCGGTGGCGATCGCCTTGGCCTGCCACAGCGCCTCGCGCCGGGTCAGGCCGCAGGCGGCAAAGGCATCGGCCTCGGCCAGCCGCTCGATCACCGAGGGGCCAAGGCCCGCGCGGCGCCAGACATCCTCGACCTGGTGGTAGCCATTGCCGCGCGCGGCGGTCAGCCAGCTGGCGTCCTCTTCGCTCAGGCCCTTGATCTGGCGAAAGCCCAGCCGCAGGGCCAGCCCGCCATGGCCGTCGGGCTCCATCACGTTGTCCCAGAAGCTGGCATTGATGCAGACCGGGCGCACCTGCACGCCATGCGCGCGCGCATCGCGCACGATCTGGGCGGGGGCGTAGAAGCCCATCGGCTGCGAGTTCAGCAGGGCGCAGGCGAAGATGCCCGGATGGTGGCACTTGATCCAGGCGCTGGCATAGACCAGCAGCGCAAAGCTGGCCGCGTGGCTTTCGGGGAAGCCGTAGGAGCCGAAGCCCTCGATCTGCGAGAAACAGCGCTCGGCAAATTCGGCGTCATAGCCGTTGCGCTGCATCCCGCGCAGGAACAGGGCGCGGAATTCGCTGACATTGCCATGTTTCTTGAAGGTCGCCAGCGAGCGCCGCAGCCGATCGGCCTGTTCGGGGGTGAAACCCGCGCCGACGATGGCGATCTGCATCGCCTGTTCCTGGAACAACGGCACGCCCAGCGTCTTGCCCAACACCTCGCCCAGTTCGTCCGAGGGAAAGCTGACCTCCTCCTCGCCGTTTCGGCGGCGGATATAGGGGTGGACCATGTCGCCCTGAATGGGGCCGGGGCGGATGATGGCGACCTCGATCACCAGATCATAGAAATTGCGCGGCCGCATCCGGGGCAAGAAGTTCATCTGCGCACGTGATTCCACCTGGAACACGCCGACCGAATCCGCGCGGCACAGCATGTCATAGACCGCCGGGTCCTCGGGCGGCAGGGTGGCGAGCGTATAGCTGGCCTGGTGGTGCTGGCCAATCAGATCAAACGCCTTGCGGATGCAGGTCAGCATGCCAAGGCTCAGGACATCGACCTTGAGGATGCCCAGCGTGTCGATATCGTCCTTGTCCCAGCAGATGACGGTGCGGTCCTCCATCGTGGCGTTCTCGATGGGCACCAGCTCGTCCAGACGGCCCTCGGTGATGATGAATCCGCCCACATGCTGGGACAGGTGGCGGGGGAAGCCGTTGATTTCATAAACCAGCATTAGAGTCTGTTTCAGGCGCCGATCCTCGGGGTCGAGGCCGATCTCGCGCATCCGTTCCGCCTCGAGCCCCGAGGCCGAGAAAAACCCCCACAGCTGCGAGGACAGGGCGGAAATCGTGTCTTCGGTCAGGCCCATGGCGCGGCCCACCTCGCGGATGGCGCGCTTGCCGCGATAGTGGATCACGGTGGCGCAGAGCCCGGCGCGGTGGCGGCCATAGCGTTCATAGATGTGCTGGATCACCTCTTCGCGGCGTTCATGTTCGAAATCCACGTCGATGTCGGGTGGCTCGTCCCGCGCCTCGGAGACGAAGCGTTCAAAGACCATTGTGCCCATCTCGGGGCTGACCTCGGTGATGCCGAGACAGAAACAGACGACGGAGTTCGCCGCCGAGCCGCGCCCCTGGCACAGGATGCCGCGCGAGCGGGCGAAATGGACGATGTCGCGGACGGTCAGAAAGTAGGGCTCGTATTTCAGCTTGCCGATCAGCGTCAGCTCATGCGCCAGCATCTTTTTGGCTTTCTCGGACGCCCCGGCGGGATAGCGCCATTTCAACCCTTCATGTGCCAGCCGATGCAGGCGCTGGGTCGGGGTTTCCTGGTCGCTGCCCTCGCTGGGATATTCATAGCGCAGCTCGTCCAGCGAGAATGTGAGTTCCTGGCTGAGCGCATAAGCGCGGGCCACGGCGTCCTCAAAGCCCTTGAAGATACGCAGCATCTCGGGTTCCGAGCGCAGGCGCTGCTCGCCATTGGCCAGCGCGTGACGGCCCAGATCGTCCACCTTGCGGCGCAGGCGGATGGCGGTCAGCACATCACCCAGCTTGCGGCGCGAACCGTGATGCATCATCGGTGCGGCGCTGGCGATGGTGGGCAGGCCCAGATGGTCGGATTCAGTCTCTAATATTGAGAAAAACGCGGAATCTGCCCCGTCATAGCGGGGGTGCATCAGCAGGTGCATGCGCCCGGCAAAGCGGCGCGTCAGCTGTTGCGCCTGTGTCCGCCATCCGCTCGCGCCGCCGGTCGGACGGCCCGCCTGTGGCCACAGCAGCAGGTGCAGACCGCCGGAAAATTCCAACAGGTCGGACAGGTGCAGGATGCAGTCGCCCTTGGCCGCGCGCAGCCGTCCGGTGGACAGGATGCGGCACAGGTTGGCCCAGCCCTGCCGGTTGAGGGGCAGGGCGGTGACGGGCGGGGCATCGGTAAAGAGCAGCCGCGCCGCCGGGATCAGGCGCGGCACCGCATGCACCGGAAACGAGGGCGGTTTCGGGATGTGATCGGGGCAGGGCGGGCCGATGGGCGTGTTCTGCTCGCCCCATGCGCGGCGTTCACGGACCTTGCGGGCGATCTCGCGCGCCTGGGTGTGGGCGCGGACGATGCCCGCCACCGAGTTGTCATCGGCGATGGCGATGGCGGGCAGGCCCAGGGTGACGGCGCGCTCCATGTACTCCTCGGGGTGCGAGGCCCCGGTGAGGAAGGTGAAGTTCGAGGTGATCGACAGTTCGGCATACATGGCGATTCCACATTATATTCACGTTTTGTTCTTTTTCGAGTCCTTTGCGCAGGAAACGGGTCGCCTGGACCTGAACAGGCGCGCATGGTTGCAGAAAAAGGAGACACGAGATGTTCAAAATCACCGCTCTGCCCACTGACGAAGTCCGCGCCCTTCAGGCAGGTCAGCCTGATGCCTATGGCCACACGCCCGAGCGCGCCGTTTCGTCGGGGGCTGGCAATCCCTGTCGCCACTGCCTGAGGAACATCCCCGAAGGCGCAGAGATGCTGATACTGGCGCATCGCCCCTTTTTAGAGCCACATCCCTACGCTGAAACAGGACCGATCTTTCTGTGCGCAACGCCTTGCAAGCGCTATGAAGGCGACGCCCTGCCCGAGATTTTGACCACTGCACCGGACTATCTGATCAAGGGGTATGGACCAGATGACCGGATCGTTTATGGCACCGGGGCAATCACGCCAAAAGATCAGATCGACGCAAAAGTCAGCGCCATCTTTGCCCGCCCGGACGTGGCCTATATTCACGTAAGATCGGCACGGAACAACTGCTACCAAGCGCGGATAGACCGGGTTTAGAGCTTGACCCGGTGCAAGCCCCGGCGTGGCTGGTCCTGATCGTCGGCCGGGGCATCGTCGGCGCGCGAGGAGGTCAGGGCCAGGAACACGTCCTCGAGATCGGCCTCTTCGGTGCGCACGTCGCGGATGCGGATGCCGGCCGCCCGGACGGATTCCAGAACCTGCTCGGCGCTGGTCCGGGCGCTGCGATATTGCAGTATAAGGCTGCCGTCTTCACGTAAGCTGGCCTCGACGCCTTCGGTCACCGGCAGGTCGACCACCGGGGTGTCGGGAACAATGACCATGGTCCGGCTGTCCATGCGGCCCAGCAGGTTTGCGGTACTGTCCTGAGTGATCTTTTCACCGTGGTTGATGATGGCGATCTCGTCGCACATCTCCTGCGCTTCTTCCAGATAGTGGGTGGTCAGGATGATGGTCATGCCCTGTTCGTTCAGCTTGCGCACATTGGCCCACAGCATCTGGCGCAGCTCGATGTCCACGCCTGCCGTGGGTTCGTCCAACACCAGGATTTTGGGGTGATGGACCAGCGCCTTGGCCAGCAGCAGCCGCCGCCGCATCCCGCCCGACAGCGTGCGGGCATAGGCCTCGGCCTTGTCGCTGAGGCCGACCAGTTCAAGGATTTCATCGCTGCGGCGTTCGGATTTCGGGACGCCGTACAGGCCTGCCTGAACCTCCAATGCACCCCGAGGGGTGAAGAACGGGTCAAGGTTCAGCTCTTGCGGCATGACACCAATCGCGGCGCGGGATTGTCGCGGATTCTGATCCTGATCGAAACCCCAGATCGATACACGGCCCGAGGACTTCACCACCAACCCGGCGAGAATATTGATCAGGGTCGATTTCCCGGCGCCATTCGGGCCCAGCAGCCCAAAAACCGAACCCCTGGGAACAGTCAAATCAATGCCTTTCAGCGCGTGTTTCTCAGGCTGACCCTTGCCGCCACGATAGGTTTTGCGCAGACCTTCTATCCTGATTGCCGCATCGCTCATGTGGCTCTTGCCCCCGGATTGCTCATCGCTCATAAACGCACCTAATGCATGCCCGCGAGGCCGACAACCGAAGAAGGATCGCCAGCCGTGACCATCGAAGCGCCGGAAACCAAGATCGTTGAAACCGCCCGTGTCGCCTGTGACGGCGGCGAAGGCGCATTGGGCCATCCGCGCGTCTGGCTGCAAATCCCCGAGGATACAGGCTGGGTCGAGTGCCCGTATTGCGACTGCAAATATGTGCTGAAAGGCACCGAACAGGGCTGATTGCCCGACCAACCGGGTTTCGCCCAAATCTTGCCCCGGTTTTCATGATAGTGCTTTGGAGCTACCAAAGCAGGGATACGTGATGACCGGAATTTCGACCACTGACAATGCTGACCCGGTTTTCGGATGGGTTGGGTTCGGCATCGCGTCTTTGGCGTTGATTGCCGCGTTGTTCGTATTCTGGGCGGGGCCTTTTGCACCTCAGCAGACTGCGGGTGTGTCGCTGGGTGAACTGGCAGCCGAGATCGGCAAATCGACCCTGAGGGCCGCCGCGGGGATGGAACAACCCGAGCCCGTTGCCCGCGCCCGCGATCTGGATGATTTCCTGCGGATCGGTGTTGCCATGCTGGGCGGGCTTGCGATCGTCATCTCGGCCGTTGGCATCCTGCGTCACGAAAAGCGGCGCCCTGCCATCGCCGGAATGGTTATCGGTACGGGGGCAATCCTTTTCCAGTTCTTTGCCTTTGCGTTTTTTGCGTTGCTTGGGGTTTTGGTGATCATGGCTTTGCTGAACAGTTTCTCTGACGTCTTCTCGGGGCTGTTTGGCGGTTAGGCTGCGTTCTTGGCTGGTCACCCGCGCGACCCTGTGGCAGAACCATCCCTGACCGATAGGGAGCGCGCGCATGAGCAAATTCGGAAAAGGGTGTCACCTGCATCTGATCGACGGATCGGCCTTTATTTTCAGGGCCTATCACGCGCTGCCACCGCTGACCCGCAAGTCGGATGGTTTGCCGATTGGGGCGGTGTCCGGGTTCTGCAACATGCTTCAGAAATATGTCGAAGGGAACGCGGGGCCGGATGCACCGACCCATGTGGCGGTGATTTTCGACAAGGGGTCGCACACATTCCGGAATGATCTGTACGACCTGTACAAGGCCAACCGCGAAGCGATGCCCGAGGACCTGCGCCCGCAAATTCCACTGACCCGCGAGGCGACAAAAGCGTTCAACATCGCCTGCAAGGAACTCGAAGGCTATGAGGCCGACGACATCATCGCCACCCTTGCCGTGCAGGCGCGCGAGGCTGGGGGCCGCGTGACCATCGTAAGCTCCGACAAGGATCTGATGCAGTTGGTCGGTGACGGTGTCGAGATGCTGGATGCGATGAAGAACAAGCGTATTGATCGGGATGGGGTGATCGAGAAGTTTGGAGTTGGCCCCGAGCGCGTTGTGGATGTTCAGGCGCTGGCCGGCGATTCCGTCGACAACGTGCCGGGCGCCCCGGGCATCGGGGTCAAGACGGCTGCCCTTCTGATAAACGAATACGGTGATCTGGAAACACTGCTGGACCGGGCCGAGGAAATCAAACAGCCCAAGCGCCGGCAAACCCTGATCGACAAGCGCGATCAGATCGAACTGTCGAAGAAACTGGTGCAGTTGGACGAGAACACACCGCTGGATTTCACGCTGGATGATCTCGAAGTGCGGGAGCCCGACGCAGAGACCCTGCTGAGTTTTCTGGCGGATATGGAGTTCCGCACACTGACCAAACGGATCGCTGACAAGTTGGGCGTCGAAGCACCGGCCATCGCCGATGCACCGGCGCCTGCGGCCAAGGAAGTTGAGGCCGAGACGATCCCGTTTGACTCGGCGAAGTATGAATGTGTCCGTGATGCAGTGGCTCTGCAAAAGTGGATTGATCAGGCCCATGAGCGAGGCTGGGTTGCGGTGGATACCGAAACCACCGGTCTGAATGAAATGATCGCCGATCTGGTCGGTATTTCGCTGTGTGTCGAGGCTGGCGAAGCCTGTTACATCCCGCTGACCCACCGCGATGGTGCGGCGGATGATCTGTTTGGCTCAGACGCGCTGGCTGAAGGGCAAATGCCGCTGGATGAGGCGCTGACACTGCTGAAGCCGGTGCTAGAGGACCCTTCGATCCTCAAAATCGGGCAGAACATGAAATACGACGCCAAGATATTCAGGCGTCACGGCATCAATGTGACCCCCATCGATGATACGATGCTGATGTCCTACGCCATGCACGGTGGCGAGCATGGGCACGGGATGGACACCTTGTCCGAGAGATACCTGAGCCACACGCCGATCCCGATCAAACCGCTGCTGGGGTCGGGCAAATCGGCGATCACCTTCGACAAGGTGCCGATCGACGAGGCCACCGCCTATGCCGCCGAGGATGCCGACATCACCCTGCGCTTGTGGAAACTGTTCAAGCCGCAGCTTCACCGGGTGCAGGTGACGACTGTCTACGAGACGCTTGAACGCCCTTTGGTGCCGGTTCTGACGGAAATGGAGATGCACGGCATAAAGGTCGACCGCGATGTGCTGAGCCGCATGTCGAACGCCTTTGCCCAGAAAATGGCCGGGTTAGAGGCTGAAATTCACGAGCTGGCCGGCGAAACCTTCAACGTCGGCTCACCCGCGCAGCTGGGCGAGATCCTGTTCGAGAAGATGGGCCTGGAAGGTGGCAAGAAGGGCAAGACCGGCAAGTACTCGACCGGCGCCGATGTGCTGGAAGATCTGGCGACCGAGCATGAATTGCCGCGCCGGGTGCTGGACTGGCGCCAGCTGTCCAAGCTGAAATCGACCTATACCGACGCGCTTCAGACCCATATCAACCCCGACACGGGCCGGGTGCACACGTCTTACGCCATCACCGGGGCGAATACCGGGCGTCTGGCCTCGACCGACCCCAATTTGCAGAACATCCCCGTGCGCACCGAGGAGGGCCGCCGTATCCGCGAGGCCTTTGTCGCCGAGGCGGGCAATGTTCTGGTCAGCCTCGACTACAGCCAGATCGAGCTGCGCATCCTGGCACATATCGCCGACATTCCGACTCTGAAACAGGCCTTTGCCGATGGGCTGGACATTCACGCGATGACGGCATCCGAGATGTTCGACGTGCCGCTGGATGAGATGACGCCGGATATCCGCCGTCAGGCCAAGGCGATCAATTTTGGCGTGATCTATGGCATCTCGGGCTTCGGCCTGGCACGCAACCTGCGCATCCCGCGGGCCGAGGCGCAGGGATTCATCGACCGCTATTTCGAACGCTTTCCGGGCATTCGCCAGTATATGGATGACACGGTGGCATTTGCCAAAGAGCACGGCTATGTCCAAACCCTGTTCGGGCGCAAAATCCACACGCCCGAGATCAACGCCAAGGGGCCACATGCTGGCTTCTCGCGTCGGGCGGCGATCAACGCGCCGATTCAGGGCACGGCAGCGGATGTGATCCGGCGCGCGATGGTGCGGATGCCGGGTGCGATCAACGGGCTGCCCGCCAAGATGCTGTTGCAGGTCCATGACGAACTGTTGTTCGAAGTCGCCGAGGATTCCGTGGATCATACCATCGAGATTGCACGCGACGTTATGGAGAACGCGCCCGACCCGGCGGTGAAGCTGGACGTGAAACTGACGGTGGATGCGGGCAAAGGCGCCAACTGGGCCGAGGCGCATTAGCAAGCGCCATGCCGCTCATCAGGCCCGGCGGGCCATCTTCGCGGCAGGTCAGGCCTCGGGCCTGACCAACAGCGCGACTAACCGGCGGGTCAGCGGGGCCACGAACAGAACCACCGCGAAGGCCACCGGCCAGCTGACGCTCCAGGCACCCATCCAACTGGCGAGTGTCTCGGGGCCCAGCCCGATCTCTTTGACTGTTGCGATGCAGGTCACGATGCAGGACATCAGCCCTGACAGGATGAAGGCAAACAGGACGGGGGCAAAACGGGCGGGAATCATGCGGCTCTTCCTCTGCTGATTTGCCGGTTCATATGCGGCATTCGAAATGTGATTTCCAGTGCGCAGGCGCACAGGCCTATTGCATCCAGTGCAGAGATGCCTCGGTGTGCCGGGTAGAAGGCGCGTATTCGGCGCTGACCCAACCGGTGTAACCAGCATCATCCATTGCCGCGAAAAGCTGCGCGAAATCCGTGGGCCCGCGCCCCGGTTCAGAACGTTCGGGGGCGGCCCCGATCTGGGCGTGGACAACACTTGGGTGAAAACGCTCCCAGACGGCCAGCGCGTCGCCGTGGATCATATGTGCGTGAAAACTGTCATATTGCAGACCGACATTCGGGCGATCCACGCGGCCCAGTACCTCGGCCGCCAGATCATAGTCGTTCAGAAAATAGCCGGGTTGGGACATCGGATTGAGGGGTTCGATCGTGAAAGTCTGCTGCGGTGCGAAATCGGCAGCCCACTGCAAGTTGTGCACGAAGCAGTCCATCGCATCCGTCCCCGCTGCGTATCCGGACATGATATGAATGAAGCCCGGTCGCAGCACCTGAGCGTAGCGCAGAACGCGGCGGATATCAGACTGAAACCGGGACGCACCGCCGGGGATGGCGGCATAACCTGGTGTGCCACCGGTATAATTCGGCGGAGGCGCGTTGATCAGAACCAGTTCGAGCCCGTTGGCCAGCAAGGCCCGCCGGGTTTCTTTTGCCGCAAGTTCATACGGAAACAGGATCTCGACCGCCCGGAACCCGGCGTCTGCCGCTGCCTGAAACCGGTCGAGATACGGAAGTTCGGCAAAGAGCAACGAGATATTCGCGGCGAATTTTGGCATAGGCGGCCCATGGGTTTCAGGTGGCCCGACCTTATCCGCGCGTTGATTTCCGCGAAAGTGACAGAAAACGACAGTTTGTCGAAATTCGACCAGATCGACCCGAGGAAATCGGAAACGTTTCTGGTATCGCGGCGAATCATTTTTCCGGCGCCGTGCCAATAGAAGGTTCGAAACGATGGCGATGAGCCCAGACCCCGTCCGCGGGAACAGCCTTTCTGCGTCCGCGGGGCAGTATTCTGCCTTGTCGGGCAACGGGTTGGCCGTGGCCTCGATGCTGACATGGGCGGCCGGGTTTCCGGCGGCCGAAGTGCTGTTGCAAACATGGCCGCCCGTTGCCCTGTTGGCCGCGCGACTGGCGCTGGCCGTATTGGTGATGGTACCGGTCTGGGTGATCATGGACGGACCGCGCCGGGTTGTTTCGGCCGGCTGGGGTCATGCAATGACCGTCGGCGGCCTTGGAATCGGGTTAGGAATGTTCCTGTTGATCTTGGCGCAAAAGCTGACCGACCCGGTGACGGTGGCGCTCATCGTCTCGTGTGCGCCCTTGGTGGCCACATTGCTTGAATTGGCTGCTGGCACACGCCGGTTGAAGTGGAATTTTGCGCTGGGCGTTCTTGTGTCGGTTGTCGGCGGGCTGATCGCCACCAGCGCCTTGGCCCCGGCACAGTTGGGTCTGGGCGCGGCCTGTGCGGTTGGATCAACGGTGCTGTTTTGCTGGGCCAGCATGGCAACCGCCCGGGACTTCCCCGAGCTCAGCCAGACCGGGCGCACCACGATCACCTTCGTCGGAGGGCTGGGCATGGCGTCGCTGCTGGTTTTCGGATCGGCGCAGTTTGGCCTGGAAGTGATGCCTGCAACTGCATTCGACGTGCAGCAGGCAGGCATGCTGATGATCTATGCGCTTGTTTCCATGGGCCTCAGCCAGGTCCTTTTCATCACCTCCGTCGGCAAGCTGGGCGTTGCGTTGGCCTCTTTTCACATCAATGTTGCCCCGTTCTACGTGATGCTGATCATGCTGATGCTGGGGGACGAGTGGAACTGGACCCGGGCACTGGGTGCGGGCATTGTTGCAATGGCTGTCGTGCTGGCACAGGATCGCGCGCCCCGGTCAGCTCAGGTCGGCTGAGGGGATCAGGCCAAAGAACTGCCCGCCTGACCAAACACCGAACCAGCCGTCATGATGCGTTCCGATCTCGACGAGGCGGTAGAAGCTTTTGCGGTCTATGCGGGCTTCGAGGTTGTCGCGGATCAATATGTAGGGTGAGGGTTCGTCTGTATCAGGGTCGATTACAATGCGGATCGGATGGTCAACTCCGGCCACGGCCCTGTCGCCAACATGGGTTGTGAAGGTCAAGGACTGGTCCTTTCCATCCCCGTCCCGGTCGAAATCCACAGCAACAAACGGCGCGTCTTCGACAGTGATTCCCACCTTCTCGACCGGCGTGACGAGGTAGTATTTGCCGTCTTCCTTCTTAAGAATTGAGGAAAAAAGCTTCACAAGCTCGAAACGGGTGATGGGTGAGCCTAAATAACTCCATGTGCCATCTTTTGCGATCTTTATGTCCAGATCGCCGCAAAACGGAGGATTCCAGAGGTGAACGGGCGGTAAACCGTTGGTTTTGGCCGCCTTGACCGATGCCGCCAGACCGTCAGGCGACGGTTTCACAGGTTTTTGTCCGCTCATTGCTTTTGCCATTTCCTCTCAGCGCGATACACTTCAATCATAATAGTCCACGGAAGGGAAAGTCATGACCGAACCTGCCGACCTCGTAGCCGAGATCGAAGCGCTGGAAAACAAGCTGCAAGAGGCCAAGGCCTCGATCACCCGCCGCTTCATCGGGCAGGAGAGGGTCGTTGACCTGACGCTGACCGCGCTTTTGTGTGGCGGCCATGCCCTTCTGATCGGTTTGCCGGGGCTGGGCAAAACGCGTCTGGTCGAGACCCTGTCAACGGTGATGGGCCTGCATGGCAACCGCATTCAGTTCACGCCCGACCTGATGCCTGCCGATATTCTGGGCTCTGAGGTGTTGGATACTGCCGACGATGGCAGCCGCCATTTCCGGTTCATTCCCGGCCCGATCTTCTGTCAGCTGTTGATGGCGGACGAGATCAACCGGGCAAGTCCGCGGACTCAGTCGGCGCTGTTGCAGGCGATGCAGGAACGCACAGTGACCGTGGCGGGCGAGGATCGTTCATTGGGTACGCCCTTCCACGTGCTGGCAACGCAAAACCCGATTGAACAGGAAGGCACCTATCCGCTGCCCGAAGCGCAGCTTGACCGGTTCCTGGTACAGATCGATGTCGAATACCCCGACCGTCAGACCGAGCGGGATATTCTGCTGGCCACGACAGGGGTTGAAGAAGAGGAAGCGCATCAGATTTTCAGCAAGGAAGAGTTGCTGGCCGCGCAGGTCCTGTTGCGTAGGATGCCGGTCGGAGAATCCGTCGTTGAGCTGATCCTTGATCTGGTGCGGGCCTTCCGCCCCGAAGAATCTGGTGTGTCCGAACGGGTTGCCGAAACCGTGGCCTGGGGCCCGGGCCCTCGTGCAGCGCAGGCGCTGATGATGACGGTGCGGGCGCGTGCCATGTTGCAGGGACGTCTGGCGCCAAATGCCGAGGATGTTCTGGACATGGCGCGCCCGGTGCTCAGCCATCGGATGGCACTGAACTTTGCGGCACGGGCGCGTGGCGACAGCCTTGCTGATCTGATCGACTCGACCGCTGTCGGGCTGATCCGGACCGAGGCCGCGGCGTGAATGCCGCGCTGACCCTTCGCGAAAGATCCGAAGCCGAGGCATCACGGCTGCCGCCCCTGTTGGCGCGGGCCGAGCATTTGGCAGGTACCGTTCTGCTGGGCGACCACGGTCGACGGCGATCCGGCATGGGGGATGATTTCTGGCAATACCGTCCGGCCCAGATCGGCGACAGCCGTCGCATGATCGATCACCGCCGCTCGGCGCGGGGGGATCAGCAGTTTGTACGTGAGCGGGAATGGCAGATCGCGCAATCCGTGATGCTGTGGGTCGATCAGGGGGCTTCAATGCGGTTTGCATCCGACAAGACCCTGCCGACCAAAGCGGATCGCGCCCGGCTGTTGGGGCTGGCGACATCCATCCTTCTGGTGCGCGGTGGTGAACGTGTCGGCCTGACCGGCACCACCTTGCCGCCCCGGCGCGGCAATGCGCAGATCATCCGGCTGGCGCAGGCCTGGTCCGAGGATGATCAAGCGGATTACGCCCCGCCCGAACACCGCGCCATGATCCCTCATGCCCGCGCCGTGTTCATCTCTGATTTTCTGGGCCCCATGGATGAGGTTGAACTGGCCCTGACCAAAGCCGCCGACCGTGGCGTGCGCGGCGTGGTTCTGCAAGTGCTGGATCCGGGTGAGGAGTCGTTTCCCTATCGCGGGCGCACCATCTTCGAAAGCGTCGGAGGGTCCGTCCGACACGAAACGCTCAAGGCTGCTGAGTTGCGGGATCGTTATCTGGAACGCCTCGCACGCCGCAAGGACGCGCTGACGCAGTTATGCCGGGCGACGGGCTGGCAACTGGGCCTGCATCACACGGGCGACAGCGCGCAGGCGGCTCTGTTGTGGCTTTATCGGGCCTTGGACGGGGGAACGCGATGACGGTTCTGGCGGGCATCGGCTTTACCGCGCCCTGGGTGTTGCTGGGTCTTCTGACCCTGCCGATCCTGTGGCTGATCCTGCGCGCTGTTCCGCCCGCACCGATCCGCCGCTTGTTCCCGGCGGTCACGCTGCTGCTGGGCCTGAAGGATGACGAAAGCGTATCCGACCGCACCCCGTGGTGGCTGCTGCTGCTGCGGATGCTGGCGGCGGCTGCGATCATCATCGGGCTGGCAGGGCCGGTCCTGAACCCGTCACGGGATGAAACCGGAACCGGGCCGCTGCTGCTGGTGCTGGATGCCAGTTGGGCCGGTGCCGCGCGCTGGCCGGCGACACTTGACCAAATCGACACCCAGCTGTCCGAAGCCGGGCGCGCGGGCCGCACGGTTGCGATTTTGCGCCTGACAGAGCCGGAAACACCTGTATTTCAGGCTGCGGAAGCGTGGCGCGGGCGTTTGCCGGGGCTGACCCCGAACCCCTGGCAGCCGAATGCGGATCAGATTGCTCAGACCATTGCCGCGTTGAACGCCGTTGACGGCAGGTTTGATACCCATTGGTTCAGTGACCGGCTGGGCTATGCAGACCACGCTGAGCTGGTGTCCAGCCTTCAGGCGCGCGGTGATGTGACGGTCTATCAGGCGGCGTCTCGGCCCGTTGCGATCCGGCCTGCGGCCTATCAGGACGGGCTGATCCAATTGACCGTTCAGCGCGCGGGCCCCGGCCCGGAAGACCGCGTGACGGTATTGGCGCAAGGCCGTGATCCGGCGGGCACGGCCCGGGTGCTGCATTCCGTTGAGCTGACCCTTGAAGCCGGCGAAACCACGGCGCAGGCCGATCTGGCACTGCCGTCGGAATTGCGCGCCCGGATCACGCGGTTTGAAATTCAGGGCCAAAGGTCCGCCGGGGCCGTGACCCTGACCGATGACAGTTTGCGCCGGCGCGAGGTTGCACTGATTGCCGGAACCCTCAACCGTGAAGGGCTGGAGCTGTTGTCGCCTCTGCATTACCTGACACAGGTCCTGAGTCCGACCGCGGATTTTGTGGATGGCGCCCTGCTTGAGGTTCTGCCCGCCAACCCGGATGTGATCGTCCTGTCGGACGTGGCCCAGATGTCTGAACCGGAAAAGGCTGCTTTGATCGAATGGGTCGAACAGGGTGGGCTGCTGCTGCGTTTTGCCGGTCCGCGCATGGCGGCCAGCGATCTGGGCAGGGACACCGAAGACACCCTGTTGCCGGCGCGGCTGCGCAGCGGTGGGCGATCCGTCGGCGGCGCGATGAGCTGGGGCGAAGCGAAGACGCTGGCTCCATTCCCCGAGAACTCTCCTTTTTACGGCCTGGCTATCCCGGATGACGTGGTTGTCTCGACACAAGTCATGGCCCAACCAGACCCTAACTTGGCGGATCGCGTGATTGCTTCGCTGTCCGACGGCACTCCATTGGTGACGCGCAAGGCACTGGGACTTGGGCAGGTGGTGCTGTTTCACGTCACTGCGGATGCCGAATGGTCCAGCCTGCCCTTGTCAGGCCTGTTCGTCGAGATGCTGGACCGTTTGGCCGTGGCTTCGGCAGCCAAGTCGCGGCAAGAGGCGCAGTTGCAGGGCACCACGTGGGAACCGGTTCAGATCATGGACGGGTTTGGGGCCTTGTCGGATGCCGGAACGCTGGCCGGTGTGGATGGGGTTCAGCTGATCTCGGGCCGGATCGGGCCAGAGCTGCGTCCGGGTCTTTATGAAAGCGGTAAACAGAAGCTGGCATTGAACGTGGTCTCGGAAGAAACCGAGCTGCGCCCGGTGACCTGGCCCGCCAATGTGCCGATCAAGGGGCAGGAAATCAGCACCGAAACCCCGCTTGGTGGCCTGTTGCTCAGCCTCGCACTGATCTTGCTGACGGTTGACATAATTGCCTCTCTGGCTTTGTCGGGCAGGCTGGGTCTGGCCCGAACGACGGCTGCGGCGCTGGCGGCTTTTCTGCTGGTGCCGGACGTACAGGCGCAGACTCCCGAAGATACCGAGTTCGCCCTGGCGGCAACGCAAGAACTTGTGCTGGCGCATGTGCTGACGGGTGACGCGCAGGTGGACGACATTGCCGAGGCCGGATTGCGGGGCTTGGCACAAACCCTGTTCTTTCGCACCTCTGTCGAACCGGCGGACCCCATCGGCGTTGATCTGGAACGAGACGAACTGGCATTCTTTCCGCTGCTCTATTGGCCCATAACACCGAACCAGCCGCAACCTTCGGCCGAGGCGTATATCAAACTGAACGCCTATCTGCGTTCGGGGGGGATGATCCTGTTTGACACGCGCGACGCGGATATTGCCGGTTTCGGCGCATCCAGTCCGAATGGCCGCAAGTTGCAGCAACTGGCCGGACCGCTGAATATCCCTGCATTAGAGCCGATACCCCGCGATCACGTCCTGACCAGAACATTCTATTTGCTCCAGGATTTTCCGGGTCGCTATTCCGGCGCAGAAGTTTGGGTCGAAGCTGCGCCCGGGGATGCCGAACAGATCGAGGGGATGCCATTCCGCAACCTCAACGACAATGTGACGCCGGTGGTTATCGGCGGCAATGACTGGGCCGGGGCCTGGGCCGTGGATCGCAACGGGCAGGCCCTGTTGCCTGTCGGTCGTGGCTATGCCGGGGAACGGCAACGCGAACTGGCCAATCGTTTTGGCGTCAATCTGGTGATGCACGTTCTGACCGGGAACTACAAATCCGATCAGGTCCATGTGCCCGCCCTTTTGGACAGGTTGGGACAATGACCGGAACCGTCATATTCGACCCGCTGATCCCGTGGCCGTTTTTGGCTGCTGTGGGGGCGATTGCCGCTGTCGGAGTAGGTCTGGCCTTGTGGCGCGGCTTGTCGGGCTGGGCCCTGCGGGGATTGGCGGCTTTGGTTGTCATCGCGGCACTGTCCGGTCCGGTCTATCAAGTCGAGGACCGCGCGCCGCTGACGGATATCGTTTTGATGATCGAGGATGAAAGCGCCAGCCAGACACTTTCGGACCGGGCCCGTCAAACTGCGCAGGCCGCCGAAGATCTGGCCGCCGAGATCGAGGCGCGGGACAATACGGAACTGCGCCGCATTCGGGTCGGCGACGGTGACGGGGATGAGGGCACGCAGGTCATGGCCGCCCTGAATGAAGCCCTGGCCGAAGAACCGCGCGCGCGCATCGCGGGCATTCTGGTGGTATCGGACGGGATCGTGCATGATGCCGATCAGGCCCCGGAATTGCCGGCGCCGATGCATCTGTTGCAAACCGGGCGTGCAGACGACTGGGATCGCAGGCTTATCGTCCGAAATGCGCCGGCCTTTGCCATCATCGGAGAATCAGTGACTTTGACCCTGCGCGTGGAAGACAGCGGTGCAGCCCCCGCGGGTGCCGCGACAGCGCCGCTGGAGATTTCCGTGGATGGTGGCGAGCCGCAGCAGCTGAGTATTCCAATCGGTCGGGACGTCGAACTGCCTGTCACCCTGCCGCATGGCGGGCGCAACGTGATCCAGTTTTCCGTGCCTCAGGCCGAAGGTGAGTTGACCGACCGCAACAACACCGCGCTGATCCAGATGAACGGCGTTCGGGATCGCCTGCGCGTTCTGCTGGTCTCGGGTGAGCCGCATCCCGGTGGGCGCACATGGCGCAACCTGCTGAAATCCGACAGTTCCGTAGACCTCGTGCACTTCACCATCCTGCGTCCGCCCGAGAAACAGGATGGCGTGCCCGTCGACGAGCTTTCACTCATCGCTTTCCCAACGCGTGAACTGTTTCTGGAAAAGATCAACGATTTCGATCTGATCATCTTCGACCGCTACAAGCGGCGCGGCATCCTGCCTGCGATCTATCTGGACAACGTCACCAGTTATATCAACGATGGCGGCGCCGTTCTGATTGCGGCCGGTCCCGATTTCGCCGGAGCTGACAGCATTTTCCGGTCGCCGCTGGCACCGATCCTGCCGGCTCAACCCTCTGCGCGTGTCTTCGAGGAACGCTATGTTCCGAAGGTCAGCGACTTGGGTCAGCGCCATCCGGTGACAACAAATCTTGGCGATTCCGAGGATTGGGGGGCCTGGTTGCGCCAGATCGATGTGAACCATCGCTCGGGCGAGGTTCTGATGACAGGCATTGACGAACGCCCCCTGCTGGTTCTGGACCGAGTTGGAGAAGGGCGTGTCGCGATGCTGGCTTCGGACCACGCCTGGCTGTGGAGCCGTGGCTTTGAAGGCGGCGGCCCACAACTGGAGCTTTTGCGCAGGCTGGCCCATTGGATGATGAAGGAACCCGAGCTTGAGGAAGAGGCGCTGTGGGCCGAAGCCAACGGGCAGTCCATGCGCATCATTCGACAGACGCTTGGGGATGATGTGGGTCCGGTGACTGTGACGCGTCCGAACGGCGAAACGCTGGAAATCACTTTGCAAGAGGTCTCTCCGGGGCGGTTCGAAGCGCAATATTTTGGGCCTGAGATTGGTCTTTACCGTTTGCAGGAAGGCGACCATACAGCCGTGATTGGCCTTGGTCCCGCCGCGCCGAAGGAATTTGAACGCACCATTGCAACGGGGGATGTTCTTGAACCGGTTCTGGCCGGCATGCGTGGCGGCGTGATCCGTTTGGAAGATGGATTGCCGTCGATCCGCAACGTGCGCGCCGGGCGTCCGGCGGCTGGTCGGGGCTGGATCGGTCTGACCCCGCGCGATGCCTACGAGACACGGGATGTGACCCAGGCGGGTCTGCTGCCACCTTGGCTGGTTTTGCTGTTGGCAGGAGGTTTCCTGTTGGGCGGTTGGCTGCGCGAAGGGCGGCGCTAATCGATCCTGATTGACGCCCTGTCGGACTGACCTTGCGCATCCACCACGACAAGCGAGGTGAAGCCGGTCCCCGGATTGGGGATTTCGAACTCTCGTCGCCGCTGTCCGGTCAGCACCGGCACACCATCTGCCAGCACGGAAAACGGCCCGACGCCGCCACGCAGTTTGACCGTCAGTGGTGCTCCTGACGTCTCTAACACGGCGTTATCTGGCGGGAACAGCAGGTCCGGCGCCGAGGGATCATCCTTGAAAGCTGTCGTGCGGGGGCGAAATCGCTGCAACGGTTGCGGCAATTGGGCCGCGCCGACAAGCAGGGTCGAGGGTGGCGGGGGACGCAGGGGCGTGAGGTCGGGTTTCAACAGGTTGAAAGCCTCGGCCAGAAGCGGCGCGGCAAGATCGCCCCCAAATGCACCGGGAACAGGCGTTCCATCGGCGCGGCCCAGCCAGACCCCGATGACGTGCTGCCCGTCAAAGCCGATGGCCCAGGTATCGCGGTGGCCATAAGACGTGCCGGTCTTGTAGGCAAGCGACCCTGTTGCACCGCCTGCCGGTGGCGCGAGCCCGGCCAGAATGTCCGCAACCTGCCAGGCAGAGGTTTCTGACAGAACGCGCGGGGTGCGCTGAGCGTCTGCCAGAACGTCATGATGCAGGATCGGGCCTGTGCCTCCAGCTGCCAGGGTGGCGTAGACCTGTACCAGATCGTGCAGGCTCAACCCCACGCCGCCCAAAGAAATCGCCAATCCGGGTGTGCCGCCCTTCAGACGCGGTTCCGAGCCGGCCAACCGCAATGCCGTCATCACACGAACGGGCCCCAGCTCATTCGTCAGCCGTACAACGGGGATGTTCAGCGACAATTGCAATGCCTCCCGCACCCGGACATCTCCACGGAATGCGCCGTCAAAATTGCGCGGCGCGTACCGACCGAACATGACGGGGCTGTCGCTGATCAGGGTCTCGGGATGGGCCAGCCCCTGATCGAAGGTCAGCCCGTAGACCAGAGGTTTCAGGGTCGATCCGGGCGACCGTACGGCCCGGGTCATATCCACGAACCCCTGACGCGCATCCTGGTACCCGGCAGATCCGACCGATGCCAGAACCTCGCCGCTGCGATGATCGGCCACGATCAGGGCCCCGGAAACGCGCGGTCCGACACGGGTGGCGGCCTGGGCCACCAAGGTTTCCAGCCGGGCCTGCAATCCGGCATCCAGCGTCAGATCGAAGGCCTGGATTGCGGGTGCTTGCCGCACCACACGGTCAGTCAGATGCGGTGCAAGGCGCGGAAACGAATTCATCCGATCCGGAAGGGGTTCGGTCATGGCCGCGCGCGCCTCAGCACCGGTCAGGACGTTATGGCGTTCAAGCCTGCGCAGCACCCGGTCACGCGCTTCTCGGGCGGCCTGTGGGTTGCGATCCGGACGCCGGGCCTCGGGGGATTGCGGCAGTGCGACCAACAGGGCTGTCTGTGCGGGAGTCAGCCGGGCGGCGTCCTTTCCAAACCACGCGCGGGCACCGGCACGGAGCCCTTCCAGATTGCCGCCATAGGGGGCGTGGGTCAGATAAAGGTTCAGGATTTGCTGTTTGCTCAGACGCCGCTCCAACGCCAATGCGACTCTGATCTGGCGAAATTTCCCGCTCCAGCGCCCGGTCGGGCCATCTTCGATCAACCGCGCCACCTGCATGGTCAGGGTGGACCCGCCCGACACGTTGCGTCCGTTCCACAGGCTTTGCCCGGCGGCCCGCAGCATCGCGATGGGGTCCACTCCGGCGTGGGTCCAGAACCGTTTATCCTCGTACCGGATCAGCATGGCGATGAAATTCGGATCGACGGCACCGGGCCGTAGCCTCCAGATGCCATCCTCGACTGGAAATGCACGCAGAAGGTCGCCGTTCCGGTCTCGCATCTCGACCGAAGCTTCAGCCAGAACGGGAGGCAGGGTTGTGGCGTCGACCCAGCGGTCAACACCATCCCGCGCCAATGCCGTCAAGTAGAGTGCTCCGGCCAGCGCAAACAAAAGCCGCGACCGCCTAGGCATGACAGCCATCCAAGCAGCGGTATGGCGCAAGGCTGATCACTGGATCTCGACCCGTCCGGTAGACGTACGCGCACGGTTCTGCGGGCGGTACATGTCTTCGACCAAGGCCGCAGGATGATGGAACACGCCCGGTGTTACGGCGCGCGCCACGTAGGCCAGCGTTACCGTCTCACGACCGGACAAATCAACGGCGGCCAGGAACCTGTCCGAACGGAACTCGGTATGGGTGGCGTCGGACAGGTCCAGCCAGTCGAGTGCCCGCACATCGCCCGAGCGCAGCAGGCTCGGGTTGTCGATCTCGATCCCGGCGGACAGTGGATCGTCCACCATCAACCGCGCACCGCCGCTTTCGAACGGTGTTACTTGCAGTACAGTGACGAACCGGTCACCCACGGCAAAGCTGTTTGCGTCGATCAAATCGCCATCCATCGAATAGTACCGGCGTTCGATCGCGTAGCCGGTGCCGCCCGCCTCGGGCGGAACCTCCGGAATGCCCGTGATCGTCAAGGTGATATCCGTCGCCTGACCGTCGGCGGCCGTGATGTTGATCTCATCCGCCTGCCCGGATTGCAGAACCTTCACGAACGGACCGGAAACCGGTGCGCCGTTGACCATCAAGCCCGACCCCGTTGGGTCAGACACAAGCGCGTGCGCCGCCAGCAACGACCACGTGGCCTCCTGCGTGGACAGCGGCGTGCGGCCCGTGCTCACCCGTTGGATCAAAGCATCGCGGTCAATCGCCTCGCTGCCCGCGCCCGTGGCAAGGGTCAACAGACCGGCCGCATCCCGCAGGTGGGTGCCGTAGTCAGCGCGCCAGACGTTCTGTTGCTGGTTCTGTTGCCGATCCAGCATCCGCGCGGCACGGTTGAACATCGCATCCGCGCGGGTCTGGTCGCCGTAAGAGGCCAGGGCTGCGCCCAATTGCGCCGCCGCCAGAGGGGTGTCGAAGGCATCCCCTTTGACATCCGCGTAATAGCGCAGATCACCCATCGAGGCCGCGCCTTCCCGCGCCAGAACCATCAGAGCATAGGCAATGTCCTGACCGCCTTCGTCAAAATCAGGCGCGTAATTGATCCTGTTCCGAAGGTTGTCCATTGCCTGAGCGAAAGCCCGGTCCGGCACGGGATGTCCCTGAATGCGGGCACGGGACAGGAAGTCGGTCACATAGGCGTCCAGCCAGAAATCCCCGCTGCCTGCGCGCCACAGACCAAAGGCGCCGTTCGCGGCCTGACGGGTCAGGATGCTGCGGATCGAATCGGCGATGCGTTGATCCACAACCGGACCATCCCCCAGCCCCGAGGCTTGCGCAACGGATGACAGGTACAGCAACGGCAGCGCTTTGCTGGTGATCTGTTCGGTGCAGCCATAGGGATAACGGTTCAGCTGATCCAGCAGTCCGGGTGTGTCGAATTTTGCCAACGCTCCGGCGGACAGGATGGCCTTGGCCGAACCCGGCTGGAACCCGTCAAACACGTCCTGTGAAAACAGGAAGCTGTCGCCTGCGCCCAAGGGAAAACGCCGTGTCAGGGCAATCACCGGATCATTGGCCCGCACGGGCATCCGCAGGGTTTGCGACAGGTCGCGCCCATCAGGAGTGGTGATCGAGACGCTGATTTCAGGATCGCCGACGGCGCTGGCCGTGATCGGGATCTCGAAAACCGCCTTGCCGCCGTCCTCCAGCACAAAGCTGGATGGTGCCGCACCCAGCTCCAAACCGTTGGAGGCGCTCAGGCCAAGTACCATTTCCCCGGGTGTGCCATCCGCATGGACGATCTCAAGACGCATGCGGCTTTGATCGCCTGGGGCAAGGAAGCGCGGAAGGCTGGCGGTGACGACCACAGGGTCGCGGACGATCATTTCGGCTTCGGCCTGGCCGACGGCTTTGTGCGACCATGCGACGGCCATCAGCCGAACGGTTCCGTTGAAAGCGGGAAGGGGAATGTCGATCTCAACCTCACCATCCGCGCCGATCTCGACGGGGCCACTAAACACGGCCATCAGGTCTTGCGTCGGCGGCGGAGACTGGCGACGCATCCCGCTGTCATTGTCGCCGCCCGAGCGCACGGTGCCCATGGCTCCGGTCATGCCGTCGATCAGTCGCCCGTAGACATCCCGCAGATCAACGCCCAGACGGCGCTGCCCGAAATAGTATCCTTGCGGGTCCGGACTTTCGAATCCGGTGAGGTTCAGAATGCCCACGTCGACAGCGGCCAGCGTCAGCCAGACCGGTTCGTCGTCCACGGCGTTTTCGACCCTGATACGGGCTTTTTGCGTCTGACGTGGTGCGGTGACCTCGGGCACATCGACAGTTATGGAGAGTTTGTGTTCCTCTGGATCGATGCTGGCATGGGCCACACCCATTGCCCGCGCCGGGTTCTGACCGGCTGCAACATCCATTGGACGGATCACGGTTGCGGTGACATAAGCCCCTGCGCCCCAATCCTTCGTTACCTCAATGGGGATCAGAGTTTCACCTTCCGGCACTTCCACCATTTGGCGATGGATCAGACGGTTCGAAAGGACTTCGATCTGAGCGACACCGGCCATTCGCGGTACAATCCGCAACTGCGCCGTATCCCCGATGCGATAGCTGTCGCGATCCAATGACATTTCAAGCCGGTCCGGCGTGGTTGACGCATCAGCCGCCTGATACCAGCCCGCATAAAAATCGACGGCGGTTTCGGTATATGTTCCGTCTACGCGTTGCACCACCAGTTCATAGCGCCCCCATTCCACAGGCTGTGTCAGCGTCAGAGGGTCGGAGGAAACGTCCACTTCGCCAGTGGCGACACGGGTGCGGCGCGTTGTCGGTTCCCAATTCCAGTCGCCGTGAAGCTGGTACCATTGATAGCGCGTTTCCATCTTGTTCAGCGTCCAGCGCAGGCGCATCGGAATGGGCGTCAGCTCAGGCGAGAGGCCGACAACCTCAAACGCAGCCTCGGTGCCTTCCGGGATGACTTCGTCGAACAGGGGTTTGACACCAATAACAGGGTGCGGCGGCAGGACGGGCACGGTCAGGCGACGCTCGACCGGGCGGCCCGAGCCATCGGCCAGCCGGGCGATGATTTCGACCTCGATCGGCTTTCCTTCAGTCTCTAATACAGGGACTTCGACGGCCACTGTTGCTTGCCCCGCCGTGTCTGTGCGCATGTCTCCGAAATATGTGCTCTTGATTGAGGTTTCTGCATCATAGCGACCAAAGCGATAGCCTTCATAGCCCGGAACTGTGTCCGCCGGGCGCGCGATGACCTGCCCGTCAATGCTCAGGTCGGACCCCGGCGCTCCGAACAAATAGCGTGCGTCGATCGAAAGCGGTGGACTGTCGCCGGGGCGCAAAGGTGCGTCGGGCAGGGTCAGGTCAAAATCGATACGTTCGGGCAGGAAATCCTCGACCAGCACGGTCTGACGCGCCAGTGCATCGCCCTTGGGATCGGATTTGATTTCAACCCTCCATGCGCCACGCGGTACGTCTGCGGCCACGGGCAGGGCAAAGACATGGCCCCCGGCAACGCCGCCATCCGAGACCGACCGGCGGTATTCCACCCCGTCCGGGCGATACAGGATCGCAGTCAGAGGCAGGCCCTCGATGGCCAGCGCCTTGCCATCGCGGGACAGGGCAGTGACGTGGATCACTTCGCCGGCCCTGTAGGCACCTCGGTCGGTGGTCAGAAAGACATCGACTGGCCCCGCCGGCGCGCGCCCTTCAACGCCGCGATCCGACAGATCAAAGGCAGGATCGGTCAGCGAGAGAAAGCTGAAATCGCTATCATCGAGTGCAGCCGTCACCAGAGCAGGCGCACTGGCCCCTTTGCCGCGTGTCAGGCCCGGATCGAATCTTGCATAGCCGGTTTCATCGGTCTGTGCCGATGCGATGACGGCATTGGCCTCTGAGACCAGCGAAACTTCGACACCTTGGCGCGGTACTGCATCGCTTAGCCCGCGCACGGTCACGTGCAGCCCGTCAGTGCCAAGGGCGGTGCTGATCCCCAGATCAGAAAGAACAAACCATTGCGTTGCGCCAGGATTGTCATAGGGATCGGCCCCCGGAACGCGGGCGGTCAATGCATAGATACCGGCAGGTTGATCCGAGATCGCTTCGGCCATGGGAAGACGTGCCGTCATGGTCTGGTTCAACTGGTTGGAAACCTCGGCAATACCCGTCCAGATGTCCTGGGCAATCTGGTCCGAGAATTCCTCTTCCTGCCATTCGCTGAGCGGGCGGCCGAAAAAACCCTGTTGCACGGCACGCAACAGGTTCCGATCACTGACCCGCCGCAGGGTCAGGTCAAGTTCGGTGACATTGACGGTTTCGACAGGCAAGGCCGCGTCGGCTGATTTCGGAAGGACATAGCTGCGCCCGGGAAACCGAACCGAAGGTGCCCGGTCGCGAACATAATGGGTCAGTTCAATGCTGCGGTTCAGTGCTTCGCCCGAGGCGGCAGGCAAGCCTTCGCGCAATGTCAGGCGATAGCGCTGGCCATGCGCAACCCCATCGACGCAAAGCTGGCTGCCCTCGGCCTGCACGACCAGCGCGTCAGCGTCACGCTGAACGAAGGGATCATAATCAACCCCGGCTTTGACCAGCGATTCCGAGAATTCGATACAAATCCTGGGGGCAGCCGCATCGCTTTCGACCGAGCTGTCGACCACGCGGAAGCCATATTTACCGATGGCGTTGTCCAAGGCGGCCAATACGTCTTCCCGCGGTTGCACCTGCTCGGCCAGTCGAAGAACAGGGATCATGTCGCGCCCGCGCTCAACCTCTTCCAGGGCCTCCGCAAGGGTCATCAGCGCAGCGATCTGGGAGCCGGGACCATCGGCGCGCAGATAGCCATTGATCGCCGCATTCAGCGCGCGGTTGCGCAGGTCGCGCCGCTCGTTCCAACCCGAAGGGTTCATGGCCAGCAGCAGGCGCGCATATTCCACCCAAAGATCCGCGCGGTCGCTTAGCGATACGGCGACGCCGGTCCACTGCATCGCTTGCGTGACACTGCCCGCGTCGCGCGCGGCATCCAGAACGGCTTGCAGATCATATCCTCCTGCCGGGTGCAGGAACCCCAGATCGCGGGCTTGTTTTCTTGCGTGACCCAGATCGTCAGAACTCAGGACGCTGAGTTCTTGCTCGCGCGTTTTCCCCAAGGTTAGGGTCTGTTCAGCGCTTGGCACCTTTTGCGCGGACAATGCGCCTTGATACGCCTCTTGCCGGTTCACGCCACTTTTGGGAAAGCAGGCATCGGACCGGGTGTTGTAGGTGAACGCCGTACATTGCGCGTTTGCCGAGCAGGCCTGAATGCAGGACTTCAGATCGGTGTCGAACAGAGCATCCAGATCCGAGCCATAAAAATCCGTGTCCCGAGAGGTGACATAGCGGAACTCAGGCACCGCGCCCTGCGCCAGAACGGCAGCGGGAAGGATCAGAAGGAAAATTATGTAAGTCATTGAAATAAAAACAAAGCGACGCATAGGTGCCCTCCTATTTGGGCTCAGCCTTGCATGGCGCGCGCCTGTAACGCAACGGCTTAAACAGTTTTTCATTCTCTGTCGCGATGCTGAATTCCGAACGTCCCGGAATCGATCAAAATGAGTCTTGCAAACAAACTGGCACAGGAACGGCGTGCGCGTCTGGCAGCCGAACGAATGCTTGCCTTGAAACAGGCCGAACTATCGGCTGCAAATCGAAAACTGGGCCAACACGCCATGGCGCTAACCCGGCGTATTGGTGAAACTCAGGCCGAAGTTGAAACTGTTCGCGGCGAAAACGAAAAGGTCAAATCCGATCTCACCGTCGCCCATGCCAAGATCGAAATTGCCGAACGCCGCCTTTGGCATTCGATCCAAACCATTCAGGACGGGTTTGCTTTCTTTGACGGCGACAGCAGGCTCATCAGCGCAAACGCTGCATATCTCAGCGTATTTGAAGGGCTGGATGAGGTGGTGCCAGGGATTTCCTACCAGCGCATTCTGCAATTGCTGACCACCGAAGGAATTGTCGATACCGGTGACGAAACTGCCGAGGAATGGCAGACCAGAATGCAGGCACGCTGGAACCGGGCCAATCCACCTCCGATCGTCATGCAGCTGTGGAACGGCCACTACATCCGCCTGATCGACCAGCGTGGCAGCGGCGGTGACGTGGTCAGCCTGGCGCTCAACATCACCGCGTCGGTCCGGCACGAAACAGAACTGAAGGCTGCCCGCGAACGGGCGGAAGCGGCCAACAGGGCCAAATCAGCCTTTCTCGCCAATATGAGCCACGAAATCCGCACGCCGATGAATGGTATCGTGGGTATGGCCGAACTGCTTGGTGAATCTCCGCTGGACGAAGAACAGCGGCTCTATGTCAACACGATCCGCAATTCGGGTGAGGCACTGTTGGTCATCATCAACGACGTGCTTGATTACTCCAAGATCGAGGCGGACAAACTGGTTCTGCACCCTGAACCCTTCGATCTGGAGCGCTGCATTCTTGAAGTCGCGATGCTGTTACAGCCAAGCGTGCGCGACAAGGGGCTCACGTTGCTTGTGGATTACGACCTGTTCCTGCCCACCCTTTTTGTGGGCGATCCCGGCCGAATACGGCAGGTTCTGACCAATCTGGTCGGCAACGCAGTCAAGTTCACCACGGAAGGGCATGTACTGGTCCGTGTGACAGGCGTTCCGCATGCCCAGGCTCAGACATGCGACATCCATGTTGCCATCGAAGATACCGGCATCGGTATCGATGCGGACAAGATCAACCACGTTTTTGGTGAGTTCAATCAGGTCGAAGATGAACGCAATCGCCAATTTGAAGGTACCGGATTGGGTCTTGCCATCAGCAGGCGCCTGATCACCATGATGGGCGGTTCGGTCTGGGTCGAAAGCGAACCGGGTCAGGGGTCCTGTTTCGGGTTCAGGGTGTCGCTGCCCACGGCAGAAGGCCCACAGCCCGAACCTCCGAAACTGGCGGATTGCGTGAAACACGTCATGGTGGTCGAGGATCTGGCCGTAAACCGTGCCATTTTGGCGAAACAACTTGGCCGTTTAGGAGCCGAAGTGACGGTTTGCGCGTCAGGGGCCGAAGCGCTGGCAGAAATGCATGACGCGATTGAACTTGTCCTGTGCGACCATGATCTGCCGGATATGGATGGCTTGGATCTTGCCGTCACCCTCAAAGACCGTGGGTGGGGCGACGCCTCGGTCATCGTGATGTCTGCAAATCCATCCCTGATCCACACGCACCCAGCCCGTGAACTGATCGACGGTGTGTTGCAGAAGCCGATCCCCAGGGCCGAGTTGTATTCCAGGCTCGTGGCTCTCAAGGACACTCCGCCGCCGGAACGTCGCTCGACGCAGCGAAATTCCGCCCCTGACAACAAAGAAACCAAAGTCTTGGAAACAAGGCGCATGAAGGTACTTGCGGCCGAGGACAATCTTACCAACCAGCTGATCCTGAAAAAGATGGTCAAAGACCTGCATATAGACCTGCGATTTGCGTCCAATGGAATTGAAGCCGTTGAGATCTTTCAGGAGTTTGACCCGGACTTGATCTTCATGGATATTTCCATGCCAAAAATGGACGGCAAACAGGCCACTGCTGAAATCCGCAGGCTTGAGGTCGAAACAGGGCGTCATGTCCCGATCGTGGCCTTGACGGCTCATGCAATGGCCGGTGACGATCAGGGTATCCTGTCCGCGGGGTTGGATCACTACATGACGAAACCGCTGCGCAAAAACCATATTCATCAAATGATCCTGCAACACCAACCGGATGGCGTAAGCGAAGTCATGGACAATCACCTCGCCCAGGAACATGCACCCATGAGTGACCACCACCAGAATCCCACTTCATCTGGCTGAAAATATCCCGGGGAGCGCGAGGGGCTGGCCCCTCGCTCGGACCCACGGCCCGAAACCGTGGAAGGAAACATCAATCAGGCTGTCAGCGTCTCAGGCCGAATAAGGTCGAACAAAGACAGGTTTGTCCTTTTCCGACAGGTCAGCACGATACGCGTAACCGCCCGTATCGAAATCCAGCAGGGCATCGGGGTCGGTCAGGCGGTGCTGAATGACATATCGCGCCATTGCGCCACGCGCCTTTTTGGCAAAGAAACTCACGATTTTCGGAGTGCCGTTTTTGTCTTCCATGAAAACCGGCGAGATGACGCGCAATTTCAGA
Organism: Ruegeria sp. YTSA144; assembly: GCF_059610125.1. Classification (NCBI taxonomy): domain Bacteria; kingdom Pseudomonadati; phylum Pseudomonadota; class Alphaproteobacteria; order Rhodobacterales; family Roseobacteraceae; genus Ruegeria; species Ruegeria sp. YTSA144. The sequence goes on along the minus strand of NZ_JBXWNA010000007.1, from coordinate 114,301 downwards.
GCGTTCGGGTCCACGGCGCCGAAATACTCCTGACTGGCGCAGTTGATCAGAACGTCGCTGCCGATCACGTTGCCTTGTGCGTTCAGGGCTTTGCTCAGCTGGTCGCGCCAATACTCATACAGGTTCTTGCCGCGCCGTGTTTTCAGCTTGCTGCCCATCTCCAGCCTGTAGGGCTGTATCGCATCGAGTGGCCGCAAGACACCATAGAGACCTGAGAGGATGCGCAGATGATCCTGCGCCCATGCCAGTTCGTCAGGGTCGAGCGAAGCTGCTTCCAGACCCTGATAGGTGTCTCCTGCAAAGGCCAGCGCGGCCGGGCGCGTCGCATCGGCGTCTGGCATGTCGGAAAAAGCACGATAACGATCGCGATTCAGACGCGCCAGATCATTGCTCAGATCCATCAGCTTCTTCAGATCGCCAAGGGTCAGATTGCGTGCGGTTTTGGACAGTCTGATCGCATCATCCTGAAAATCCGGCTGTGTGACTTGAACGTCCCGCTCTGCCCAGTCCAGCCGCTTGGCCGGAGAAATCACTACCAGCATACCTGCCCTCTCTTCTTGCCTGCTCTGACGTATCTAGCCCGCCCCACGCAACACGTCCAGAAAGGCAGTGCCAAACCTTTCGTGACGCCGGTCGCCCAGCACCTGTTCTAGTCCACGCAGGTCGTCAGGGCGCATCTGCGCCACCTTTGCCAGCTGCGAGGCCGAGCAGGTCAGGGGTTTGTCTATCCCGTCGGGACCGCGGGACAATTGAGATTGTACTTCCAGCAAGCGGTCATAGATGTCGCCCTGATCGCGACCGGCCAGCTTGCGGCGCGCCGGGTGCAACGCCTGGACCTCGCCCGCGATCACTTCAAGGAAGGTGTCGCCATAGCGCTCCAGCTTCTTGGCGCCGACGCCGCCGATCCGGGCCATCTCGTCCAGCGTCATGGGGCGCTTTTCCGCCATTTCGATCAGGGTGCGATCCGGGAAAATGACATAGGCCGGGACCCGGGCGGATTCTGCCAAAGCGCGTCTTTTGGCCTTGAGAGCCGACAGCAAGGGCGCATCTTCATCGGACACCATGGCTTTCACGGCGGGGCGACGGGTTGCCTTGCGCAGGGCGTCCTTGCGCAGGTTGATCTTTGCCTCGCCCTTGAGAATTGGTTTGGCGGCCTCGGTCATCCGCAAGGCCCCGTGGCGTTCGGGGTCGGGGCGCACCAGATCGTGCCCCATCATCTGGCGGAATATCGCCTGCCATTGCGCGCGCGACCATTCCTTGCCGATGCCCCAGGTGGACAGACCATCATGACGGCGCGCGCGGATCTTGTCGGTCTCGTTCCCCAGAAGAATGTCGATCAGGTGACCGCTGCCAAACCACTCATCGGTACGAAGAATCGCGGACAAGGCCATTCGGACGGGTGTTGTGCCATCAAACACTTCGGGCGGTGTATCGCACAGGTCGCATTTGCCACAGGGTGCCTCCTGTTCTCCGAAATAGCCCAGCAGGGTCTGGCGGCGGCATTCCAGCGCCTCGGCCAGCCCCAGTAGAGAATTCAACCGGGCATGATCCGCCATGCGGCGCTCGGGCGGAGCAAGACCTTCGTCAATCTGAGAGCGGCGCAGGCGGATATCGTCGGGGCCGAACAGGGTCAGGGTCTCGGCCGGCCCGCCGTCGCGGCCGGCGCGACCGATTTCCTGGTAATAGGCCTCGATCGATTTCGGCAGGTCCGCATGGGCGACCCAACGAATGTCGGGCTTGTCGATGCCCATGCCAAAAGCCACGGTGGCAACCACGATCAGCCCGTCCTCGCGCGCGAAGCGGGTTTCGACGATGCGGCGGTCCTCGGCCTCCATCCCGCCGTGATAGTGGCAGGCGCTATGGCCCTGTTCGCGCAGCGCCTGCGCCAGCACTTCGGTCTTGTTGCGGGTGCCGCAATAGATGATGCCCGACTGGCCTCGGCGGGCGTCGGCGAAATCCAGGATCTGCCTGCGCGGGCTGTCCTTGGCGGCAAAGGCCAGGTGGATGTTCGGCCGGTCGAACCCGCGCAGGAACTTGCGTGGGGGCGTGCCGTCGAACAGTTTCTCGACGATCTCGTCCTGGGTTTCGGCATCCGCCGTGGCGGTGAAGGCGGCCAGGGGAACGTTCAGCGCGCGCCGCAGCTCTCCGATCCGCAGATAGTCGGGGCGGAAATCATGGCCCCATTGGCTGACGCAATGGGCCTCGTCCACCGCGATCAGGCTGACATTGATCCGCCGCAACATGCCCAGCGCCGAGCCCGCCGCCAGCCGTTCGGGCGCCATATACAGCAGTTTCAGCCGCCCGGCCTCAAGCGCCTCCCACACGGCGTCGGTTTCCTCGGGGGTGTTGCCCGAGGTCAGCGCACCGGCCTCGACCCCGGCCTCCTGCAACCCGCGCACCTGGTCGCGCATCAGCGCGATCAGCGGCGAGATCACCACCGTCACCCCGTCACGCAGCAGGGCAGGAAGTTGAAAACACAGGGATTTGCCGCCACCCGTGGGCATGATCGCCAGCACGTTCTGGCTGGCGGTTACGGCATCGACAATCTCTTCCTGCCCGGGGCGGAATTCATCGAATCCAAAGACATCTCGCAGCAAAGGCGCGGCGTCGAACATGTGCGGGGGTGCCCTGTTTCAAGATTTGACTGCTCTTGAACGGACAATCACACAGTCGGAATCGGGGAACAAGAGGTCAGTAGAAATAGACCGCGTTGTTGATCAGGATGATCCGCAGCGCATAGACACCGATCAGCACCACCAGCGGCGTCAGGTCCAGACCGCCCATATTGGGCAGGATGCGCCGGATCGGGCCATAAATTGGCTCTAACAGGCGGTTCAGCCCGTACCAGATTTGCGCGACCAGCTGTTGGTGCAGGTTGAGCACCTGAAAGTTGATCAGCCAGCTCATGATCACATGGGCCAGGATGATGAACCAGACAATGTCCAGGATCAGCAGCAGGATTTGGATCAGCGACAGCATGGGTTCTCCGTATTCTTGTTGGCCGAGACCTAAGCACCATAGCGACAAAGAGCAAGTGCCTGGCACTCAACGCTTGCGATTTGAATTAAAGCCCAGTCATATAATCGCAACGATAAACAGGGGCAGAGATGGCAGAGATTTCCAAGCGCAGGCGCATCTGGGGCTGGTGGTTCTTTGACTGGGCCAGCCAGCCTTATCACACCCTTCTGGTCACCTTTGTCTTTGGCCCCTACTTCGCTGGCGTCGCCGCCGGGTATTTCACCACTGAAGGGCTGGATGCGCAGGCGGCAGCGGCGCGTGCACAGACCGTTTGGGCCAACTGTCTGACGATCACCGGGTTGATCATCGCCTTCGGCGCGCCACTGCTGGGGGCGATGGCGGATGTCTCGGGGCGGCGCATCCCGTGGATATTTGCCTTTTCGGTCATGTATGCGGTCGGGTCTGCGGCGCTTTGGTACACAATGCCCGATGGCTCGAACATGTGGCTGATGCTGTCGGCTTTCGGTTTTGGCTTCGTAGGTGCGGAATATGCGCTGATCTTCATCAACTCGCAGCTACCCGATCTGGGCGATGACAGCGAAGTGGGCGAGATATCGGGCTCGGGCTTTGCCTTTGGTTATTTTGGCGGGCTGATCTCGCTGGCGATCATGCTGGCGCTGTTTGTGGAACAGCCAAACGGCAAAACCCTGATCGGGATGACGCCCGCCTTTGGTCTGGATGCCGCCACACGGGAAGGCACGCGTTTTGTCGGCCCCTTTACGGCAACGTGGTTCATTCTGTTCATGGTGCCGTACTTTCTGTGGGTCCGCGACGATGCGGTGACGGACAAGACGGGAAGCGTGGGTGAGGCGCTGCGCCTGTTGTCGAAATCAGTGTCTAACTTGCGTTATCGCGTCAGTCTGGCCAGTTACCTCGGTTCGTCCATGTTCTATCGCGACGCACTGAACGGGCTGTACAGTTTTGGTGGTGTCTACGCGCGGCTGGTATTGGAATGGGATCTGATCAAGATCGGAGTATTCGGGATCGTCAGCGTTCTCGCCTCGGCCGTTTTTGCGTGGCTTGGGGGCAAGGCAGACAAGAAATACGGCCCGAAACCGGTGATATTGGTGGCGATCTGGGTATTGATTTTCGTCTGCGTCACAGTGGTGTCGATGGACCGGACGCAGATCTACGGCATCGGCCTGCCTGACGGATCCAACCTGCCTGATCTGGTCTTCTTTGGCTGTGGTGTGCTGATCGGTGGCATGGGAGGCATTCTGCAATCGGCCAGCCGTTCGATGATGGTGCGCCACACCGACCCTGAAACTCCGGTCGAAAGCTTTGGTCTTTATGGTCTGTCGGGGCGCGCGACCGCTTTTGCGGCACCGTTGTTGATCGGGATTGCAACAACCGCAACCGGCAGTGCGCGTCTGGGGGTGTCACCAATCATTCTGTTGTTTATTCTGGGTCTATTCCTGATGCGCTGGGTCAGACCTGAAGGGGATCAGAGCAGATGATTTTATTACGTTTTTTTGCACTACTGGTAATAGCCGCGCTGGCACATACGGCATCGGCGCAGCCCTTGGCAAAGCAGTTGTTCGGGGCACAGAAGGTAAGCTCGCAACAAAAAGCAGCGGCGTTCGGCAGTTATTCGCGCGGATGTGCGGCCGGATCGGTACAATTGCCCGAAACCGGGCCCACGTGGCAGGCAATGCGGCTGTCGCGCAATCGCAACTGGGGACATCCCGAGGCAATTGATTACGTGCAGGACCTCAGCCGGTTCGCGGCGAAACAGCCGGGTTGGAACGGTCTCTATATCGGGGATATCAGCCAGCCGCGGGGCGGGCCAATGACTTCGGGGCACCGCTCGCACCAGCTGGGGCTGGATATCGATATCTGGATGCTTCCGGGTGACAACATGCGCCTGTCGCGCAAGGCGCGCGAGAGTATTTCGTCCGTATCGCTGCGCCGCTCGAACGGTGCCTACGTCAACAGCAACTGGACCAAACAGCACCACGCGGTGCTGCGCGAAGCCGCCAAGGACAAGCGCGTGGCACGTATCTTCGTGTTCCCCGGCGCGAAAGTTCAGATGTGCAACGATGAAAAAGGCAACCGGGCCTACCTGCGCAAGATCAGGCCCTGGTGGGGGCATCACTACCACTTTCACGTACGCCTGAAATGCCCAAGAGGATCAAAGGGATGCGTCAACCAGGACGCACCACCCAAGGGCGATGGCTGTGCCGAGGCGCAACAATGGGTGCGTAACATCCTGAACCCGCCGCCGCCCGACCCGAACGCGCCGGCGCCCAAGAAACGCCGGGAATATGTGCTGGCCGATTTGCCGAAACAATGCGCCTCAGTCTTGCAATCCAAGTAGGTGCGGCACTGTTTCTGGCCACGGCGGCCCCTGGAGTGGATGTCAAAACCGCCACACATCAAAGCAGTTTTGCATGGCGCCACAAGGCGGATTGGTTCGGTGGATTCTCGGCGCTGCACATTTCCGACAATGGGCAGCAGATGATGGCGCTGAGCGACCGGGCGCGGTTGGTGACGGCGCGCATTGACCGTCTTGATGGAGAGATCACCGGCCTTCGCATTCTGGGGCAATGGCCGGTTCTGTCCAGCAATGGGCATATCATGTCAGGCGGCGTTGGCGATTCCGAAGGGATTGCGGCGGCTCCTGACGGTGGGTTCTATATCTCATTCGAAGGGGTGCACCGCGTCGCCCATTACCCCGCACCGGGCACGAAGGCGCGTGTATTGCCACGCCCGCAGGCATTTCAGCATCTCGCCGACAACGGGTCCTTTGAAGGTTTGGCCATCGATGGGCGCGGGCGGCTGTATACGCTGCCGGAAACAAACCGCACCTCGGTCGGAGATATTCCCGTCTATCGCTGGAATGGCCAAACCTGGTCGACCCCTTTTGTTCTGCCCCAGCGCGGTTGGTTCAAGCCGGTTGCCGCTGATTTCGGTCCTGATGGGCGGTTTTATGTGTTGGAGCGAAGCCTCTCGGCAATCGGGTTTCGCTCGCGCCTGCGGCGGTGGGATCTGGCAGGCGACATGCCAAACGCCGAGAAAACCCTGTTCGAAACCGGAACGGGCGCGCATGACAACCTCGAAGGCTTGTCGATCTGGCGGGATGATCAGGGACGTTTGCGGGCCACGATGATCTCGGACGACAACTTTCTGGCGCTGCAACGGACCGAGTTGGTCGAGTATCTGCTGCCCGATTGACACGCGGCAGATGAAGGTCTAAACGCACAACCTGCCTCGGGACGGTCCCTTGGCCAAGTCGCCGCTACCTTGTCAAAACGGGCATCAAAATATGCAACGCAACTTTATTCCCGGCATCATTGCCATGGCCGCCATCGTCGTGGCCTCGAACATCCTGGTCCAGTTCCTGATCCTTGACGGGCTGTTGACCTGGGGTGCTTTCACTTATCCGCTGGCCTTTCTGGTCACTGACATCATGAACCGCGTCTATGGTGTGGGCCCGGCTCGCAAGGTCGTTTTCGCGGGCTTCGTCACCGGGGTGATCTGCTCGCTGATCGGCAGCCAGATCATGCTTCAGGGCGACGGCTTCACCTATGCCGCCGTGCCGCTGCGCATCGCCGTGGCCTCGGGCACCGCCTTTCTGATTGCGCAACTGACCGACGTCACCGTGTTCAACGCCATGCGTGGCGGTCAATGGTGGCGTGCGCCGCTGGTATCGACTCTGGTAGGTTCAGCGCTGGATACCGCTTTGTTCTTCACCATCGCCTTCTCGGCCTCGGTCACCTTCTTTGGCGCCGATGCGGATGCTGCCATCAACTGGGCGTGGGAGCCCGTGCCCTTCATGCTGTCGGGTCCCGAGGCACCGCTGTGGGTGACGCTGGCCTTTGCCGACTGGTTGGTGAAACTGTCGCTGGCCCTGATCGCTCTGATCCCGTTCAAGGTGATCGTTGCGCGACTGACCGCTGCACAGCCTGCGTAAAAAAGTGCTTTGAGAATGGCGCATCTTGTGTCACGCTTCTTTTCAACCGCAACAGATAGAAAAGGAGGTGATCCAGTGTCAAGAAAGAGATTGGAGAGAGGTGTCGGAACAACCGGGGGGACCGCCTGCTAGGGCAGCCCTTGGCCGAGCGTGCGCTCCGGCTGGTCGATTGATCTAACCGACCCGACCTCCTGAACTTTCGAAGGGCCGTCCCGCCGGGGCGGCCCTTTCTGTTTTCAGCCGCGCCAGTTATGGTCTCACCCATGTTGCGCATCTCTGACGATATCACTCTGCAAGACTGGGAAATGACCGAGAGTTTCGTGCGTTCCTCCGGCCCTGGTGGGCAGAATGTGAACAAGGTCTCAACCGCCGTTGAGCTGAGGTTCGAGGCCGCGCGATCCCCTTCTTTGCCCGATCCGGTCAAGAACAGGCTGAAACGGCTGGCCGGGCGGCGCTGGACCAAGGATGGCGCGATCATCATCCAGTGCGAAGAAACACGTTCCCAAGCCCGCAACCGGGAAATCGCACGTACAAGACTGGCGGAACTGATCGGCAAGGCGCTGGTCAAATCCAAGCGGCGCATCGCGACGAAACCCACCTATGGTTCGGTCAAACGCAGGCTTGCGGCGAAAAAGGCGCGGGGCGACGTCAAGGCGCTGCGCGGCAAGGTGTCCGAAGAATGATCTGGCATCTCGTCCGGGCGTTGATAGTCTGGCCATCAATAGGTGCAGGAGAGTAACGCCATGAGGCTGGAGGGAAAAACCGCAATCGTCACTGGCGGTGCATCCGGGTTTGGTGCGGGGATCGCAAGGAAGTTCCTGGCCGAAGGCGCGCGCGTCATGATTGCTGACATCAATGGCGATGCCGCCCATGAGCTTGCAACCCAGCTTGGGTCCGAAGCGGTTGCTCAGCAGGTTGATGTAGGTGAGGGCGCTTCGGTTCAAAAGATGGCGGATGCGGCTTTCTCAACCTTCGGCCATCTGGACATCCTTGTGAACAATGCCGGTGTGACCCACCTGCCGACGCCGTTGGAGGAGGTCAGCGAAGCGGATTTCGACCGTGTTTTCAACGTGAACATGAAATCTGTCTATCTGACCGCCCGCGCATTGGTTCCACCTATGAAGGCACGCGGGGCGGGTTCAGTGCTGAACGTGGCTTCAACCGCGGGCCTGTCGCCGCGCCCGAACCTGAACTGGTACAACGCCTCCAAGGGCTGGATGATCACCGCAACCAAGACGATGGCAGTCGAGCTCGCCCCTTCCGGGCTGCGGGTGAACGCGATCTGCCCGGTCGCCGGGGAAACGCCATTGCTGAAGTCTTTCATGGGTGAAGACACACCCGAAATCCGTGCCAAATTCCTGTCGACCATCCCGTTGGGCCGCTTTTCAACCCCTGAAGACATGGCCAATGCCGCCTGTTTCCTGTGTTCGGACGAGGCCAGCATGATCACCGGCGCCGCGCTCGAGGTGGACGGAGGCCGATGCATCTGATCCGTTCTTCATCTGGCCAAAAATATCCCCGCCGGAGGCAGCGCGCGCCAGCGCGCTTTCCCGCTCGACCACCGAGGTATGCATGATCCCCGGACCCAGAAACCTGATCACGGATGTCGCCGGCCTGATGGTCGGCAACGCACAGAACGCAGCTTTGAAATCAGGCGTCACGGTTCTGACCGGCGCGCAACCACTCCGAGCCTCGGTGCACGTGATGGGCGGCGCACCCGGCACGCGCGAGACAGATTTGCTGGCCGCCGACAAGACCGTTGACCAGGTGGATGCGATCGTGCTTTCGGGCGGGTCGGCCTTTGGGCTGGATGCCTGTTCGGGCGTCATGGATGCGCTGCATGCGCAGGGTCGTGGGTTTCAGGTGGGTTCCGCCGTGGTGCCGATCGTGCCCGGGGCGATTCTGTTCGACCTGCTGAATGGCGGCGACAAGGCGTGGCACCAGAATCCCTATCGCGCCTTGGGCCGTGCGGCGTTCGAATCCGCGTCGGACCGGTTCGAACTCGGAACCGCAGGTGCAGGAACCGGGGCTCTGACCGCGATGCACAAAGGCGGGTTGGGTTCCGCCTCGCTTGTTCTGGACAGCGGTGTCACCGTTGGCGCATTGGTTGCGGTCAATCCGCTGGGCAGTGTCACCACGCCGGGTGACAGGCATTTCTGGGCCGCCCCATTTGAAGTGGACGGCGAATTCGGTGGATTGGGACCTGATCCCAATGCCGGGCTTGGCCAGCCAACGGTCAGTCGCAAAGCGCAGGTGATGCGGTCGGCGAACCCGGACAAGGCCAATACCACGATTGCCATCGTTGCGACGGATGCGGTCCTGAGCAAACCGCAATGTCAAAGGTTGGCCGTTGCCGCCCATGACGGTATTGCCCGCGCCATTGTACCCGCCCACACGCCGGGGGATGGCGATCTGGTATTCGGGATCAGTACGGGCGCGCGAGGTGTCGCCACCGATACCGAACCTGGTGTCATCGGGCATGCGGCCTCGCTTTGCCTGGCGCGGGCCATCGCGCGCGCCGTGTATCTGGCGACTCCGGCAGCAGGCGATCTGTTGCCTTGCTGGTCCGGGGTACATGACAAAAGTTAAGGACAGCCTATTTGTCGCAGTGGCACAGTGAACGCGCGCGGCAATCTGCGCGTTGACTCTTTTTTGCGCCGACGGTCCATTCGGTGCAGCCAATTTGTATCGGAGCAAAAGCTATGAATCGCATCCTCGCTACTGCAATCGTCGGCCTTCTGGCCCTTCCTGCCTATGCTGAAGGCGACGCTGAGGCGGGCAAGAAAACCTTCAACAAGTGCAAGTCCTGCCACATGATCGCTGACCCGGCAGGCGAAGTGATCGTCAAGGGTGGCAAAACCGGCCCCAACCTCTATGGAATCGCTGGCCGCACCGCCGGTACCGTTGAGGGTTTCAAGTACGGAGACAGCATCGTTGCCGCCGGTGAGAAGGGTCTGGTCTGGGACGAGACTACTTTTGTCGAGTATGCTCAGGACCCCAAGGCATTTTTGAAATCCTATCTGGATGACACGTCTGCCAAATCGAAAATGACCTTCAAGCTGAAAAAGGGCGGTGAAGACGTCTATGCCTATATCGCAAGCGTGTCGGGTGAATAACACGTGATACTGTGCACCAATGCACAAGGACCAAAGGCCGCAGCCCCTGCGGCCTTTGGTGCGATTGATAACAATGTGGAACAGCGACACTTTGGTATATGACGGCGGATCGCGAAAAAACGCCGCAACGCCAAGCCCGTCCGGCAACAGCTATAATCAAAATCAGGGCCCGTCAGGCGGATTGGCAGCAGGAGAGGACAGATGGGTATCATGATCCCAGCTTGGGTCAATGGTGAGTTGACCCCTGTAGACAAGCTTGAAGTTCACGAAAAAGGGCTCAAGCACAAGGCTGTGTCGGTTTTTGTCGTTCAGGGGACCGAGATCCTGTTGCAGCGCCGGGCGCTGGGCAAGTACCACACGCCCGGCCTTTGGGCGAACACCTGCTGTACGCATCCAGATTGGGATGAAAGCTCTTCCACCTGTGCCGTGCGCCGCCTGCGTGAAGAGCTTGGGATCACAGGTCTGTATCCCGAATACCGGCACCGGTTGGAATACCACGCCGATGTGGGCAACAGCATGGTGGAAAACGAGGTTGTCGACGTCTTTCTGGCCCATGTCCGCGGCCCGCTGAAAATCGCGCCCAACCCGGATGAAGTCATGGATATCCGTTGGATCGACTATCACGATCTGTTGGCCGAGGTGAAACGCCACCCGGACCGGTTTACGCCCTGGTTGAAGATATACCTTCACAACCATGCTGACACGATTTTTGGCCCGGATCTGATCATTTCTGCCAAATCCTGACCCCGGCTGGAAATCCGTGCCTTGCAAGGGCGGCGCAAGCCGCCTAAATCAACGCGTTATGGCCAAGCAGAAGACAGACCCGAATTACAAGGTAATTGCCGAAAACCGGCGCGCCCGCTTCGATTATGCAATCGAAGAGGACATCGAATGCGGTATCGTTCTGCAAGGGTCCGAAGTCAAATCCCTGCGCGCGGGTGGTTCCAACATTGCCGAAAGCTATGCCACCGTCGATGACGGAGAGCTGTGGCTGGTCAACAGCTATATCGCGCCATACGAGCAGGCCAAAGTGTTCAAGCATGAAGAGCGCCGCCGTCGCAAGTTGCTGGTGTCCCGCAAACAGATGTCCGATTTGTGGAATGCAACCCAGCGCAAGGGCATGACGCTGGTGCCGCTGGTTTTGTATTTCAACCACAAGGGTTTGGCCAAGATCAAGATCGGCATCGCCAAGGGTAAGAAAACCCATGACAAGCGCGAAACCCAGGCCAAGCGCGATTGGTCACGGCAGAAACAGCGTTTGTTGAAAGACCACAGCTAGAACGCCATCGCCGCCTGTACCGCGCGTTGCCAACGGTCATAGGCCGCATCGCGGTCGGCTTGGTCCTGCGTTGGCTCGAACCGGCGATCCAGCGCCCATGTTTCCGCAAACCCGGCCTGATCCGGATAAACACCGGCTTTCATGCCTGCCAGCCATGCGGCGCCCAGGGCTGTCGTTTCTTGCATGACCGGGCGATCCACAGGCGCGCCAAGACAGTTCGACAGGCCTTGCATGGTCCAGTCAGACGCGGCCATCCCGCCATCGACGCGCAGGATGACATCGGCATCGGCCCCCCAGTCGCCCTGCATGGCATGCCACAGGTCGCGGGTCTGGAAGGCGATGCTTTCCAGCGTGGCGCGGGCGATCTCGGCCCGGCCGGAATTGCGCGTCAGCCCGAACAGCGCTCCGCGACAGTCAGGTTTCCAATAAGGCGCCCCGAGGCCGGTGAAGGCGGGCACAAGCACCACATGCTGGTTCGGGTCAGCCCGAGCCGCCAGTTCGCCGCTTTGTGGCGCCGCATCGATGATCTGCAACGCGTCGCGCAGCCATTGCACTGCGGCCCCCGCGATAAAGATCGACCCTTCCAGCGCATAGGTTCGCCGGCCGTCCAGTTGATAAGCGATCGTCGTCAGCAGGCGGTTTTTCGACTGAACCGGCTGTGCGCCTGTGTTCAGCAGCGCAAAGCAGCCCGTGCCATAGGTTGATTTCATCATACCGGGCTGGAAACAGGCCTGCCCGATGGTGGCGGCTTGCTGGTCGCCTGCAACGCCCAGAATGGGAATGTCGCCCCCGAACAAAGTGGTGGTTCCGAAATCCGCGGCGCAATCCTTTACTTCGGGCAAAAGGTTCAGGGGCACGTCCAGCAGGTCGCAAATCTCGGCGCTCCACGTGCCTGAGTGAATGTCGAACAGCAGGGTACGGGCGGCGTTGGTGGCATCGGTTGCATGAACACGGCCTTCGGTCAGCCGCCAGATCAGGAAACTGTCGATCGTGCCGAACAGCAGGTCTCCGGCTTCTGCCCGCGCGCGGGCACCCGAAACGGTATCCAGCAGCCATTTGACCTTGGTGCCCGAGAAATAGGGATCCAGCAGCAGACCGGTCTGAGCGGTAACGTCATCCTCGCACCCGGCCTGTTTGTAGCGGGCGCAGATATCGGCGGTGCGGCGGTCCTGCCAGACGATGGCATTGTGGATGGCCTTGCCGGTCTGTTTGTCCCAGACGACCGTCGTTTCGCGCTGGTTGGTGATGCCGATACCGGCAATCTGATCCGCTGAAATGCCGGTGGTTTCCATCACCTCACGGCACACATGCATAACGCTGGACCAGATATCCTCGGGGTCGTGTTCAACCCAGCCTTCCTGCGGGAAGTGCTGGGGAAACTCCTGCTGGGCAGTGCCGACAGGCCGCATCAGCGCGTCAAACAGAATGGCGCGCGAAGACGTAGTGCCTTGATCGATTGCCAGAATATGGGTCATTTCCGCTCTCCCCCGGTATCGTTTTGCCGGACTTTAGCGCAAACAACGGCGCAGGGGCCAGTGCAGAAATCAGGCCGGATTGACAGGAATATTGTCGATCAGGCGGACGCCGTCGGCCCAGGCCGTGACGAACAGGCGGGCGGGCTGGGTGGCGCTGGACAGGCTTTCCAGTGTCTCGGCACAGCGCATGTCGACATACTCGACTTCGGAAAACCCGACCTTCAGCAGGGTTTCCTTTGCATCCTGCGCCAGTTTGGCAAAGTCTGCGCCCTTGGCCAGATCGTCAGCCACCTGTTGCATGACGCCGTTCATTTGTTCTGCGACCTTCAACCCTTGGGGGGAAAGAAGAAGATTGCGCGACGACATCGCCAGGCCCGAGGGTTCACGCACGGTCGGGCAGCCGATCACCTCGATGGGGATATTCAGATCACGCGCCATCCGGCGGACAACCAGCAGCTGTTGATAGTCTTTTTCCCCGAAATAGGCTCGATCCGCCTGTGTTTGCAGGAACAGCTTGGCAACCACCGTGGCCACGCCTTCGAAATGTCCGGGGCGGAAGGGGCCTTCCATCACGTCGGTCAGACCGGCGACCGATACCGTCGTCGAAAACCCTTCCGGATAGATTTCCTGCGGGTCCGGCACATAGATCGCATCCACACCATACGGGGCCAGCTTTTGGGCGTCTTCATGCTCGGTGCGGGGGTAATTTGCCAGGTCTTCGGGATTGTTGAACTGCTTGGGGTTCACAAAAATCGTCACGATCACCCGGTCGCAGCCCTGTTTCGCCGCCTGTGCCAGTGACAAATGCCCCTCGTGCAGCGCACCCATGGTCGGAACCACGCCGATGGTCTCACCGTTTCGATGCCAAGTGGTGGTTTTGGCACGCAGCTCGGCCAGAGAGCGCAGAATCGGTGTGGTCATGTCTTTTGTCCTCTGGCCGGAGCCTGATCGGCAAAGACGTGTTCATCCGCCGGGAAGGTCCGCGCGCGGACTTCGGCGGCGTATTCGGCAATGGCCGCTTCGGCCAGCGGACCCAGCTCGGCATAGCGTTTGACGAATTTGGGTTTGAAGGCGGTGAAAAAGCCCACCATGTCGTCCACGACCAAAATCTGCCCGTCACAGCCCGCAGATGCACCGATGCCGATGGTCGGGATCGCAATCTCTTCGGTGATCTGGTTCGCCAGACCTTGGGGCACTTTCTCCAGAACGACCGAGAACGCGCCAGCCTCGGTCACGGCGCGGGCGTCTGCCATGACGGCTTCGGCCTGCTCGTCACGGCCCTGCACCTTGTAGCCGCCCAGCGTGTTGATCGACTGCGGCGTCAGTCCGATATGAGCCATCACCGGGATGCCTCGTTTCACCAGAAAGCGGATGGTTTCAGCCATTTCGACCCCGCCTTCCAGTTTGACCGCGCCCGCACGTGTGTCCGCCATCAGGCGTGCGGCGTTACGAAAGGCTTGTGCCGGGCCTTCCTCATAGCTTCCGAAAGGCATGTCGATGACCATCATCGCACTTTTTAGGCCGCGTGATACGGCCTGACCATGCAGGATCATCATCTCCATCGTGACCCCCAGCGTGGATTCCAGCCCGTGCAGCACCATGCCGACGCTGTCACCGACCAGCACGAAATCGCAATGGGCGTCCATCAGGCGCGCCATTGGCGTGGTATAGGCGGTCAAAGAGACCAGAGGTTCGCCGCCTTTTCGGGCGCGAATGTCCTCGGCGTTCGGGGCTTTCTTGCGGGCGGTGGCGCTCATGGATCGCTCCTGCAGTATTATGTTGCAGTGCGGCATAGCAGATCGGACGGGGCCGAAGAAACCCCGGTTGCGCGAACATTCCCTTGATTGACCTGAGGTTTACAGGAAGACTGTCGGTAAAACGGCCCTGAAAACAAGGGCACAACCCGTTTCAGTAGGGAGAGTTCACATGACGAAATTCCTGTTCCGGACATTTGCATCGACCCTGGCCGTAGGGGCCAGCCTGCTTGCCACGCAGGCTTTGGCCAAGTCGGACATCACCATAGCGATGCAGCTTGAGCCTCCGCATCTGGATCCGACAAGCGCCGCGGCGCAAGCCATCGACTCGGTGGTTTACACCAATATCTTCGAAGGCCTGACACGTTTCATGGGCGATGGTTCGGTCGTACCCGGCTTGGCGGAAAGCTGGGAGATTTCCGAAGACGGGACGGTCTATACCTTCAAACTGCACGACGGGGTGATCTTCCATGATGGCACGACCATGGACGCCGAGGATGTCAAATTCAGCCTTGACCGCGCAACCGCGGAAGACAGCGCCAACGCGCAAAAGGCCCTGTTTGCCGGTATCGAAACCGTCGAGGTCGTTGACCCGCTTACGGTCAAAGTCACCCTGTCAGAGCCTAACGGAAATTTCCTGTTCAACCTGGCTTGGGGGGACGCAGTCATCGTCGCGCCCGAGAGCATTGAAAACATCAAGACCAATCCAGTTGGTACTGGCGCCTATACCTTTGGCAACTGGGTGCAGGGTGACAGCATCACACTGAACCGCAATCCCGATTATTGGGGCGATCAGCCTGCATTAGAGACTGCAACATTCAAGTTCATCTCGGACCCGACTGCCGCTTTTGCCGCCATGATGGCCGAGGATGTCGACGTATTTGACAACTTCCCCGCGCCGGAAAACCTGCCTCAGTTCGAGGCCGATCCGCGCTTTCAGGTTTTGGTCGGCTCGACCGAAGGTGAGACGATCCTGTCCACCAACAACAAACAACCTCCGTTTGACAGTATTCTGGTCCGGCAGGCACTGGCCCATGCCATCGACCGGCAGGCCATCATCGACGGCGCGATGTTCGGCTATGGCACCCCGATCGGAACCCATTTTGCGCCGCATCATCCGGCGTATGTCGATCTGACGGGCAATTCGGCTTACGACCCTGAAAAAGCAAGGGCGTTGCTGGCAGAGGCAGGGTTCGAAAACGGGTTTGAGACCACGTTGCATCTGCCGCCGCCGTCTTATGCCCGCCGTGGGGGCGAAATCATAGCGGCGCAGCTGGCCGAGGTCGGCATCACGGCCGAGATCATCAATGTGGAATGGGCGCAATGGTTGGAAACGGTGTTCAAGGGCAAGGAGTTCGGCCTGACCATTGTCAGCCACACGGAGCCGATGGATATCGGCATTTATGCGCGACCTGATTATTACTTCCAGTATGACAGCACGGATTTTCAGGCGCTGATGGACACGCTGAACACCACCACCGACCCCGAAGAACGCACCCGTTTGCTGGGTGAGGCGCAGCGCCTGATCGCAAGCGACTATGTCAATGGGTACCTGTTCCAGTTGGCCAAGCTGGGCGTTGCGAAAGTCGGAGTTCAGGGCCTTTGGAAGAACGCGCCCACCGCCGCAATCGATCTGACTCAGATCAGCTGGTCCGAGTAATAGTACTGCCCAGGCCGCGCTGGGCGGCCCGGGCCTTCCATTGTGTCAGGGTGTTCTCACGCATGTTCTTGCTCCGCGCCATTCCCGTCTTGGTTTTAGGTGTTTTCCTGGTGTTCGGTTCTTCGGTCGTGGCCACGGCTCAGAACGTGTTGGGTGGGCGGCTGGATGCCCTGCCCGGAACGCCCGAGAACCCGTTGGATGTTGGCGTCGGCATTCGCATCGACCAGATCACCGGCGTTGATCAAAAGGCTGAAAACTACGGCGCGGTTGTGGTCTTGCGGGTGGAATGGACCGATCCTGCGTTGGCGTTTGATCCCGAGGAACTGGGAAGGGATATCAGGGTTTTCAACCCGCCCGATCTTGCCGATCATGCGGCAAGTATAGGTTCCGTTCTGCCGGCTTTTGTCATTCACAATCAGCAGTCCAACAAGTGGATCCACGAATCCGCCGCATCCCTGCGGTACGACGGACGGGTGCTGTATGTCGAAAAATCGTCTCTTACACTCCAGGCGCCTCATTTCGATTTCCGAAAATACCCGTTCGACACGCAGGAGTTCCATTTCGAAGTCGTATCGGTCTTTCCGTCCGAATATGTCAATTACCATCCGCTGGATGAATTTTCTGGCCTCGGAGATCAACTGGGCGAAGAAGAATGGATTCTGAACAATGCACGGTTGGAAACGTCCAGGGTCCTGGGGCTATCCGGCAAAGAAAGCGATCAGGTCGCGCTTGTTTTCGAGGGCAAACGACATCTGACATACTACGTCATACGGGTTTTCCTGCCGATGCTTGTCTTGATTTCGGTCGGCTGGGCGCTGTTTTTTCTGGATGAATACCGCCGGAGGATCGAGATCGCGGGCGGCAACCTGCTGGTGTTTGTCGCGTTTAACTGGGCGATATCCGCAGATCTGCCCAAGCTGGGTTATCTGACTTTTCTGGATTTTGTCCTACAGTGCATGTTCCTGATGACCGGGGCGCTGATCGTGTTCAACGTCGCACTGCGACGGCTGAAAGTGTCCGGCAAGGAGGGTACGGCCCGCATCCTGGACAACTATGCGATCAAGTGGATCTATCCACTGGGGTATGCCGCGATCGTTGCCTATGCGGTTTCCGCTTTCCTTCTGGTGCCTTAGACGCTGGACCCGTGCCTGATGTGACCCTAACGTGGTGCCAATGCTCCGCTACGTCCTCAAACGACTGATTTCCTTGCTTGTCAGCCTGGCCGTCGCCTCGGTAGTCATCTTCGCCGTGATCGAGGTTGCCCCGGGTGATCCGGCGTCGTTCATGCTGGGCGTCAACGCGCAGGAGGACACGCTGGCCGCGTTGCGGGCCGAGCTGGGTTTGGATGCGTCCAGGATACAGCGGTACTTCAATTGGGTGGGCGGCATGCTGGAGGGCGATTTCGGCACTTCATACACCTATCGCACGCCAGTGTCGCAGATGATCGCGGACCGGCTGTGGGTGTCGTTGCCCCTGGCGCTTTACGCGCTGACACTGTCCACGTTGATCGCCTTTCCCGCCGGAATCTATGCCGCTGCGCGTCGGGGCAAGCCGGGGGACCTTGCAGTGATGGGGGCGACGCAGCTTGGGATTGCTGTGCCCAATTTCTGGTTTGCAATGATGCTTGTGCTGATCTTCGCCATCAACCTGCGCTGGTTCAATGCGGGCGGGTTTGCCGGTTGGAACGACGGTCTGTGGGCCGGCCTGCGATCCCTGACCCTGCCTGCCGTGGCGCTTGCCCTGCCACAGGCGGCGATTCTGGCGCGGGTCATGCGGTCGGCCTTGCTGGACATTCTGGGTGAGGATTTCATGCGCACGGCTCGGGCCAAGGGCCTGTCCCGCCGTCAGGCCCTTTGGCGGCATGGGGTGCGAAATGCACTGATCCCGGTACTGACCATCATCGGCTTGCAGTTTTCCTTCCTGCTGGCGGGGTCGATCATCATCGAACAGGTGTTCTATCTGCCGGGTCTCGGGCGGCTGGTGTTTCAGGCCATTTCTGCCCGTGACCTCATCGTCGTGGAATCGGTCGTGATGCTGCTGGTCTTTGCCGTGATAACGGTCAATTTCCTTGTCGATCTTGCTTATGCGGCGGTGGACCCGCGACTCAGGAGCAGGACATGAACCGGAACCTGATCCTTGGGGCTTTGTTGTCGTCGCTGGTGGTTCTGGCCGCGTTGGTCTCGTTCGTCTGGACCCCCTACGACCATGCCGCGTTGGACATTCCCGATAAATTACAGCCACCAAACGGGCAGCATTGGTTTGGAACCGATCATTTCGGACGCGACATGTTCTCGATGATCATGGTTGGTGCACGTACGTCGATTGCGGTGGCGCTGGTGGCCGTCGGCATCGGCATGGCACTTGGCGTTCCTCTTGGCCTGACGGCGGCCGCGCGCAAAGGATCCTGGCTGGATGAGGTCATCATGCGTGGCAACGATCTGGTCTTCGCTTTCCCTTCGCTGGTGATCGCCATCCTGATCACGGCCGTCTATGGAGCCGGAGCAATCAACGCCATTGTTGCGATCGGCATTTTCAACATCCCCGTCTTTGCCCGTATCACCCGCGGCGCTGCTTTGTCGCTTTGGGAGAGAGAGTTCATCCTTGCCGGCCGTGTGTCGGGCAAAGGGGCCGCGCGGATATCGGCTGAACATATTCTGCCCAACGTGGCCAATCTGCTGATCGTGCAGGGGACGATCCAGTTCAGCCTTGGCATTCTGGCCGAAGCGGGCCTGTCATATGTCGGTCTGGGCGCTCAACCTCCGACGCCCAGCTGGGGCCGGATGTTGGCAGACGCGCAGACGATGGTCAGTTTTGCCCCGCATTTGGCTCTGATTCCGGGTCTGTCGATTATCGTCACGGTGCTGGGTCTGAACTTGCTGGGCGATGGTCTGCGCGACTGGCTGGATCCCCGGATCAGGGTGGCACGGGTATGAGCTTGTTGCAGATTGAAAACCTGTCGCTGACGATCCACGGGATACCGATCCTGAAACAAGTCAGCCTGTCCATCGACCCCAGCCAGATCGTGGCGGTGACGGGTGAAAGCGGCTCGGGCAAATCGATGACCGCATTGGCGGCGATGCAGTTGCTGCCGCATGGGGCCAGCGTGAAAGGTGCGATCCGGCTGGACGGTCAGGATCTGTTGACGCGGTCAGAATCCGATTTGTGTGCCTTGCGCGGCGCGTCCATGGGGATGGTGTTTCAGGAGCCGATGACAGCGCTCAATCCGGTGAAAACCATCGGTGATCAGGTGATGGAGACGATCCTGATCCACAAGGCGATGCCCCAGTCTCAGGCCCGAACACGTGCCGCAGAAGTTCTGACACGCGTCGGCCTGCCACCTGATCGGTTCCCCCTTTCCCGCTATCCGCACGAACTGTCCGGCGGGCAACGGCAACGCGTGGTCATTGCCATGGCCATCGCTCTGCGCCCCAGGCTGCTGATCGCGGACGAGCCGACGACAGCGCTCGACGTCACGACACAGGCGCAGATCCTAGATCTGCTCAAGGGGCTGGTGCGTGAATATGACATGGGGCTGCTGATGATCACCCATGATCTGGCCGTTGTCTCTGATATGGCGGACCAGATCATCGTCATGCGCCACGGAGAAGTGGTTGAAAGCGGGGCCACACAGCACCTGCTGCGTCACATGCAGCACCCTTATACCCGAATGCTGTTCGAGGCGTCTGGCCATCAGGTCACCTTGCCGGAACCCGCGCAACCGCAAACGTTGCTGGAGGTAACCCAGGTTGTCCGGGATTATCGCCTGCCCCGAAAAGGCCTGTTGGACGCGCCGCGCCATCACCGGGCAGTGGATGGTGTCAGTTTTTCACTCAACCGAGGCGAGCGGTTGGGTTTGGTCGGGGAATCCGGATGCGGAAAATCGACCCTAACACGGGCAATTTTGGGCTTGGAGGAGGTTCAGTCCGGTCAAATCCGGCTGGGTGGTCAGCCGGTTTTCACTGGGCACAAACCCAACCTTGCCGTGCGCCGGAAGATGCAGGTGGTGTTTCAGGACCCATATGGCAGCTTCAACCCCCGTCATCGTGTCGCGCGCCTGATCACCGAGCCTTTCCATTTGCTGGACGACCCGCCCACCGGATCAGACCGGCGGGATCGGATCTCGGAAATACTGACGGCCGTCGGCCTCAGCCCCGGCGACGCGGGCAAGTACATCCACGAATTCTCGGGCGGGCAACGACAACGGATCGCTATTGCACGCGCCCTGATCATACGGCCCGAACTGATCCTGTTCGACGAGGCGGTTTCTGCGCTTGACGTTTCGGTCCGTGCTCAGATCCTCGATCTGCTCGCTGACCTGTGCGAAGCCTATGACCTGACCTATCTGTTCATCAGCCATGACCTGAGCGTTGTCCGCACGATCACCGACCGTGTGCTTGTGATGCAGTCCGGTCGGATCGTCGAACAGGGTCAGACAAAGCAGGTCTTCGAAGATCCGCAACATCCCTACACGCAAACCTTGATTGCCGCTGCGCCCCGGTTGCCCGAGATAAGGCCGCTGACGGCGTAAAGTTCCTTGTTAGAGCCTGATTGGAGGCCCAAAATGACCCAGAACATTTGGTTTGATCCCACCTTGTGCCTGATCGGCGGGCGCTGGAGCCAGGCGGCTGCGGGCGACAGCCTGCCCTTGATCAACCCTTCGGACGGGACCCAGATCTGCCGGATCGCCCGAGGGTCCGAGGCGGATATCGACGCGGCGGTACAAGCCGCCCGTTCTGCGTTGAATGGTGATTGGGGGCGAAAGACGGCGTTGGAACGCGGCCGCATCCTGACACGGTTGGGCCAGCTGGTGCTGGACCGGGTGGACGATCTGGCGCGGCTCGAGGCGATGGATGTCGGCAAACCGCTGACACAGGCCCGGGCAGACGCGGTCGCCCTGGCGCGCTATTGCGAGTTCTATGGCGGCGCGGCGGACAAGGTGATGGGCGAGACCATTCCCTATCTCGATGGCTACACCGTCTACACCCTGCGCGAACCGCATGGGGTGACGGGTCATATCGTGCCCTGGAACTATCCGATGCAGATTATCGGGCGTTCCGTCGGGGCGGCGTTGGCCATGGGCAACGCCTGTGTTCTGAAACCTGCGGAAGAAGCCTGCCTGACCGCGCTGGCCTTTGCCCATCTTGCGCAACAGGCCGGGCTGCCAGCCGGAGCATTGAACGTCGTGCCCGGTCTGGGGGCCGAGGCGGGTGCGGCGCTGTCGGGGCATCGGGGAGTCAACCATATCTCGTTCACCGGTTCGGTTGCCACCGGGGCCCTTGTGCAGCAGGCGGCGGGACGCAACGTGGTGCCCGTGACGCTGGAACTGGGCGGGAAATCCCCGCAATTGGTTTTTGACGATGCCGATCTGGATGCAGCGCTGCCGTTTCTGGTGAATGCGGGTGTCCAAAACGCGGGCCAGACCTGTTCGGCCTCGTCCCGCATCCTGGTGCAGCGGGGCGTCTATGAGCAGGTCAGATCGCGCATGGCCAAGGCCTATGAAGAACTGACGGTCGGCCCGGCGATGCAGGATCTGCGCGTTGGACCGTTGATCTCGGACCGGCAGAGACAGATTGTCAGCGGTTTTCTGAAAACAGCCACGGACCTGACGATCGCTGCGCAGGGACAGATTGTCGATGACGCGCCAGAAACCGGAGCCTATGTCCGGCCCACTTTGTTCGCAGACGTGCCGCCAGATCATCAGTTGGCACAGGACGAGATATTCGGCCCGGTTCAGGTTCTGATCCCGTTTGACACCGAAGAACAGGCTCTGACCATAGCGAATAGTACGGAATATGGCCTGGTCGCCAGCGTCTGGACGCGGGATGGTGCGCGACAGATGCGGTTGGCGAAAGCATTGCACTCGGGTCAGGTTTTCATAAACAACTACGGTGCTGGTGGCGGCGTTGAACTGCCATTTGGCGGGGTGGGAAAATCCGGACACGGCCGCGAAAAAGGGTTCGAAGCTTTGTACGGCTTTTCACAGTTGAAGACAGTTGCCGCGTTTCACGGATAGCATTTACCCGGGCAATTCAGATCAGCTTTGCTTCCAATGTATGATTGCCCCAAATCCGTGATGTCCGCGTGGCAGAATGCCCGCTGAACCAACCTCCGACGACCTCGTCGGCAACGTTGGCACTGGCGGGGAACTTTTGTCTGCCGCCGTCTGCCAGGATCACCAAGTCAAACCAGACCCGAACGGAATACGGCGCATTGATCCGGCCTGAATTCAGGTTGTACTTGTGCCAGTGTACCGGGCAGCTTAGGAAAACGACCTTGTTGAAATGCGCCCCCATATCGGCGGCTTTCATGACGACATTGCAGCCGTGGCTGTGGGCAACCACATCGCAGCCGTGATAGGCCTCAAGATCTATCCAGTTTTTCAGGTGTTTGGCAGCAATATGGCGGCCGCGATCGGACCACCGGCCCTCCCACTCATAGTAGTTCTGTCCTGAAAAGATATCGTTGCGATGCGGCTTGATGTAATTGTGCAGATCTCCGACATGCGGATAGTACCATGTGGGGTCGGGATC
Organism: Ruegeria sp. YTSA144; assembly: GCF_059610125.1. Lineage (NCBI taxonomy): Bacteria > Pseudomonadati > Pseudomonadota > Alphaproteobacteria > Rhodobacterales > Roseobacteraceae > Ruegeria > Ruegeria sp. YTSA144. The sequence goes on along the minus strand of NZ_JBXWNA010000007.1, from coordinate 91,556 downwards.
GACTTCGAAGTGAGTGCCATGAACAAGAAGCAACCCCGGCGCATCGGCTTTCTGTTGCGCGGGGGCCGGTGGAACCTTCGAGCCCGGCGGGTCGGAAATCAGAGCGGACGACAACACAGTAAGCAAATCTTGCGAGAGCGGCTCCAACTGCGCCCAACGCGCCGTAAACACACCAAGCCAAAGACGTGGCGGAAAAGAATCCGGCGAATACAGTTTGAGGCATGAACTCAGTGCGGCAAGAGCAACAATTGAATCCGGGGCCGCCAGTCCAAGCTTCAAAGCAGCGCCAATATGTTGGGCGCTGGGCCATTCCTCTGCTGCTTTGATCGCCTCGAACAAATGTTGGTAATACCCTTCAGGTTCTGGCGAAGTAAGCAGGTCGACGGGCCTTAGGTCATCGGGGCCATCAAGGAAACTCATGTATTCGTGGGCGGATGTCTGGCGGTCGTCAATTGGCTGGAATCCGAGCATGACAAGCTGTTTGGACAGAACGGCATCGTCGATTTCTTCCCAATCGCGGCCCAACAGGAAAAGGTCTCTGTCATCGCCTTCGGCTTGCAGAAACTGGGCGCGGGATATCAGGTATGCGGCGTAGGAAAAAAGTGAAAGCTCATCCCGGGACCCGCCGGTATCGTAGAATTTCTTTGGTTCAAAAATCATTGTATCTCAACCTCAATGCTCAATTGGAATGCTTTCCAAACTAGCATCAGGTGAGTTGCCGATAAATGTTGAATGCGCCGCCGTGGTTCAGACGATCACCTCGATCGCCTTTTGCGCACCGACACCAAACACCCGCTTGTAGCGTTCGATCTGGTCTTTCGGACCCATCGCCTTTTCCGGGTTGTCCGACAGTTTCACCGTCGGGCGGCCATTGGCCGATACCGCTTTGCAGACCAATGAGAACGGCGCCAGCGCGTCATTGGGAACAAGCCCGCGAAAATCGTTGGTCAGCAAGGTTCCCCAGCCGAAGGAAATATTGGCGCGGCCCGCGAATTGGGCATGCAATTCCTGGATTTTCTCGACATCCAGACCGTCAGAGAAAATGATCCGTTTCCCTGTCGGGTCTTCGCCGCGCGCTTTCCACCAGTCTATGGCAACCTCGGCCGCCGCTGCCGGGTCGCCGCTGTCGATGCGAATACCGGTCCATCCCGCCAACCAGTCAGGAGCATTGTCCAAAAACCCCTTGGTGCCATAGGTGTCGGGCAGGATGATGCGCAGGTTGCCGTCATGCTCGTCATGCCAGTCGCTGAGCACGTCATAAGGGGCCTGCGCCAACGCTTCATCCGTGTCGGCCAGCGCTGAATAGACCATGGGCAGTTCGTGCGCATTGGTGCCGATGGCCTCGACCTCGCGTCGCATGGCGATCAGGCAGTTCGAAGTTCCGGTAAAGGATGCGCCCAGCCCTTCGATCATCGCCTGCACGCACCAATCCTGCCACAGAAAGGAATGCCGTCGTCTGGTGCCGAAATCCGCGATCCCAAGCCCGTTGATCGCGCTCAGCTTTTCGATCTTTTCCCAAACCCGGGTCATCGCGCGGGCGTACAGCACCTGCAATTCGAACCGGCGCATATCGTTCAGCACAGCGCGCGAGCGCAATTCCATCAACACCGCCAGCGCGGGGATTTCCCACAACATGACCTCGTGCCACTTGCCTTCAAAGGTCAGTTCGTATTGATCACCGTTGCGTTCAAGGTGATAGGGCGGCAGGCGCAAATTCTCGAACCACTCCATGAAGTCAGAGCGGAACATCTGCCGTTTCCCATAAAACATGTTGCCGCGCAGCCAGGTGCTTTCCCCCCGGCTGAGGCTGAGGGACCGGATGTGGTCCAGCTGTTCCCGCAGCTCGCCTTCATCGATCAAACGCGCCAGAGGTACGTGATTCGACCGGTTGATCAGCGAGAATACAACGTCTGTTTGGGGCTTGTTTCGAAACACTGACTGGCACATCAGCAGTTTGTAGAAGTCAGTATCGATCAAAGACCGCACAATCGGGTCAATCTTCCATTTGTGATTGTAGACGCGGGTCGCGATGTCGACCATGGGGAACTCCTGCGATTTCCGTAGTTAGATCAATCGACTCCGGAAATGGCAAGAGTCGCTGATTTGGTGACAATGCCAGTTTGAGGTCACAATACCGGCATATTGTGCATTGTTTTCACCGGTTAGTGAGAAGAGGGGATGGAAAGTCGAAACTGAGTTAATGAATGGGTATCGAGTACGATTTTGATATTGTTGACGTAGCGCTGGAAGATCTGGATCCTGAAAAGCTGGGGTCTGCCTCTGATACGAAACGCCAGGTATGTGCGGTGTTCCGCGATATCAGAGCCGCGGACGCGTTGCGTGGAACATCGCCGAAAATCCGCAAGATTTTCATGGATGCCGGGTTCAGCCTCGAGTCGCGCAACAGCGGCATCGTGCCTGGTGTGTTTCCAGCCGAAGATCAGGCGGATCGGGTGCGAATTCTGCGGTCGCTGTTTGAAAACATCAGGGCGCGTGGAATTCAGGGTGAATACTGCGGTGATTTCAACCTTTGGGATTTCCTGCACTACGTGCGAACGGCGCAGCCCATGGCGGGGATCGTACGCAGCCGGCCGATGCGCGTTCCGTCACCACCGTCAAGCCAGACCAACCCGGAACGTCGCACGATACCAGGGCGCATTGGGTTCGCGCTGGGTCTGGCGGTTGTTCTGTTCGTGATGATCAAGCTTTTGGCCGCCGCAGGGGCCACACCTTAGGTCAAAGCGACTCCGGCGTCCCGCATCGCCTGCTCGGCGGCTGCCAGCGAACCGTCCATGTCAATCGCGCGACAGGCACCCATCCGAACCGTGACGTCGAAACCCAACCTGGCGGCATCTACCGCAGAATAACGCACGCAGAAATCGGTGGCCAATCCCACAAGGGTCAAACGGTCGATGCCTCGTGTATCCAAATAGCCTTTAAGGCCTGTCGGTGTCTGGTGGTCATTCTCGAAGAACGCGGAATAGCTGTCGATGGCACTGCGGAATCCCTTGCGAAGGATCAAGTCGCCATCCGTGCGCAATTCGGGATGAAAACCGGCGCCGCGTGTGCCTTTCACGCAGTGGTCGGGCCACAGAACCTGTGGGCCATAGGGCATGTCGACCAGGTCGAACGGGTTTTTGCCATCGTGGGAACTGGCAAACGAAGAATGCCCCGCCGGATGCCAATCCTGAGTCAGGATCACGGCGTCGAATTCACCCATCATGGCGTTTATCGGTGCGACGATTTCGTCCCCCTCTGCCACAGCCAGCGCACCACCGGGGCAAAAGTCGTTCTGGACATCGATCACGAGCAGGGCATGGGTCATGGCGGCCTCCTTTTACCGCTCTATCGGTAGGCGGCGGCGCGCGGGGCGTCAATGCAATCCCTTGCGACTCTGGGTCTGCAAAGGTAGATCGCGCGTATGTACACAATCGCTGCCCTCTATCACTTTACCCGTTTCGCGGATCCAGCCGCGTTGCGTGACCCTTTGCTGGACCTGTGCCGCGCGCAGTCCGTCACCGGTACGCTGCTGCTTGCGCAGGAAGGGATCAACGGCACGATCGCCGGCCCGCGTGCCGGAATCGACGCCGTGCTGTCACATGTCCGATCCTTGCCCGGTTGCGCTGATCTGGAGTGGAAGGAAGCGACCTCGGAGCATCCGCCTTTCGGCAAGATGAAGGTGCGGCTGAAGAAAGAGATCGTGACCATGGGTCAGCCCGATGTCGACCCGCGCGCCCGTGTCGGCAACTATGTCGACCCGCAGGAGTGGAATGACCTGATCCGTTCTGACGATGTGGTGCTGATCGACACGCGCAACGATTACGAAGTGGCAATCGGGACGTTTGAAGGCGCAATAGACCCTGAAACAGCCAGTTTTCGCGATTTCCCGGCATGGTGGGAACAGAACAAGGACCGCTTTCACAACAAGCGGGTTGCCATGTTCTGCACGGGCGGTATCCGTTGCGAGAAATCCACCAATTACCTGCTGGGTCAGGGGGTCGAGGATGTCTATCACCTCAAAGGCGGTATCCTGCGGTATCTTGAGGAGATCCCTGCTGAAGACAGTTCCTGGCAGGGCGAATGCTTTGTGTTCGACAATCGTGTTTCGGTTGGTCACGGGCTTGTTGAAGGGCCGCACAAGCTCTGTCATGGCTGCCGGCGTCCAATCCTGCCCGAGGATGTGAAGCGCCCGGAATACGAGCATGGCGTTTCATGCCATCAATGCATCGATGAGACGTCCGATGCTGACAAAATGCGCTTTCGCGAGCGGCAAAAGCAGATCCTGCTGGCGCGCGAGCGGGGTGAGGCGCATCTGCGCCAGGACTGAATTCGGGTTGCGGGCTATGCCTTTAGGTCGGATGATTGCGCGAAGACCGGATTGAAGGGGCGTTCATGCACCGCAAACCCACGACTTTGGATGAATGGAAATCAACCCTGATTGCAGCGTTGGGGCTGGTTCTGGCGAGCTTTCTTGCCTGGTATGGTCTTTCACGCCTGAACGAGGCAGCTGCGGGCGACACGATTGGCACAATCGCTTCGGTTGGCCTGTTGATCTGGCTGGTGTCGCAGTCCTGGTATTACATGACCCAGGTAAAGTCGCCCCGCAGGCTTTTGTTTCTGATGGGGGTGTCGTTCATTCAGGTTGTCCCCTTCCTGTTCGCCGCGGTTTACGGCGCCTTTGGGTATAACGACCACTGTGTCATCGGTGCGCAGGGTCCGGGGGATATCCTGTATTTTTCCTATGTCACCTTTACCACAGTCGGGTATGGCGACATGTCCCCGACCGGTCTGTGCCGTGGGCTCGCCGTGTCCGAGGCCGTAACGGGCTATATCCTGTTGGGGATGTTTGTTGCCGCAGCAGTTTCGCTTTACGCCCGCAATCACACTCAGGAAAGACCCTAATAAGGGTCTATTTGTTCTGATCGATCCAGCGAGACATCATTTTCTTGTCGCGGAAACACTCGGACGGGATCGGGCGGCGTTTACTGCGTGAAATCCGCTCGGCAAACGCGACTTGTTTTCCCGTCGGGTAATTGTCGAACTGCGAGGTCCCGCGTGGTTTGTGGGCTGAAATCCAGTCAGACAAAAGCCGCCGGTCGCGCTGTGCCTCAACAGGGATCTCAAGGGCTGACTTCTCGGCAATCGCACGCGCATACCGCATCTGCCGATCGGTGACCGGAAGCAGGTGATAGTCGTTGTTCGGCCCGTTCAGGGCTGTGGGGCGTGTTTGCTGGGTCATCGGTTTGTCCTCTGACTATGTAGAACATAAATAGAACATTAACCAAAAATTTCAAGGATTATGGGGTTTGACAGGCGTGAAACCGCCCCTTCGATGATTTTATTGACTGGTCAATCAATAACCGATAGGCCGATTTTCGACTGACCATTTGTCCCGTCCTGACGGGTGCGAAAGAAAAGGACACGGTATGAAGTTTCAGCCCAGGGCCAGCCATTTCATTGATGGCGAATATGTCGAAGATACAAACGGCACGGCCATTGAAGTGATCTATCCCGCTACAGGCGAAGTGATTGCACGTTTGCATTCGGCGACGCCGGCGATCGTGGAACAGGCTCTAAATAGTGCAAAAAACGCTCAGGCGGCTTGGGCGGCCCTGTCCGGAACGGAACGTGGCCGCATACTGCGCCGCGCCTCCGATATCATGCGCGAACGCAATTACGACCTGTCCGTTCTGGAAACCCATGATACCGGCAAACCGATTCAGGAAACCACCGTGGCCGATGCCACCTCGGGGGCCGATGCGCTGGAGTACTTTGGTGGATTGGCCGCCTCTCTGACTGGCGAGCATATTCCGCTGGGCGGGGGTGATTTCGTCTATACCATCCGCGAGGCGCTGGGTGTTTGCGTCGGGATCGGCGCCTGGAACTATCCGACGCAGATCGCCTGCTGGAAAGGTGCCCCGGCGCTTGCTTGTGGCAATACGATGGTGTTCAAACCTTCGGAAACCACACCGCTTTCGGCATTGAAAGTGGCTGAAATTCTTGTCGAGGCCGGCGCGCCCAAGGGTGTCTACAACGTGATCCAGGGTTACGGCGATGTCGGTGCTTCGCTGGTCACCGATCCGCGTGTGGCCAAAGTCTCTTTGACGGGTTCTGTGCCGACGGGCCGCAAGGTTTATGCTGCTGCGGCGGATGGCATGAAGCATGTGACCATGGAACTTGGCGGCAAATCCCCGATGATCGTCTTTGACGATGCCGACATCGAAAATGCTGTTTCAGGTGCGATCCTGGGCAATTTCTATTCTTCGGGTCAGGTTTGTTCCAACGGCACCCGCGTCTTTGTTCAGAAAAGTATCAAAGAGGCCTTCCTGAAACGTCTGTCAGAACGTCTGGATCACGCGAAAATCGGCGATCCAATGGACGAAGACGTCAGCTTTGGCCCGATGGTCAGCGAGAACCAGATGAACATCGCCCTGGGCTATATCGAAAAGGGCAAAGCCGAAGGCGCAAGATTGATTTATGGCGGTGAGCGGATCGACCGGGACGGCTATTTTTTGCAGCCCACGGTTTTTGCTGACGTCACGGACAACATGACCATCGCGCGCGAGGAAATCTTTGGCCCCGTCATGTCGGTGCTGGATTTCGAGACCGAGGAAGAGGTGATGGCCCGCGCCAATGACACCGAGTTCGGTCTGGCCGCAGGTGTCTTCACGAATGATCTGACCCGGGCGCATCGAATCGTGGCCGGATTCGAAGCAGGCACGTGCTATATCAACACCTACAACCTTGCCCCGGTCGAAGCGCCGTTTGGCGGATCGAAAATGTCCGGTGTCGGGCGCGAGAACTCGAAACTGGCGATCAACCATTTCTCGGAGATGAAAACCGTCTATGTCTCGATGAATGACGTTGAGGCTCCGTACTGAATCAAGGACGGTTGTCCGCTTTTTTTGTTGTCTCTGCTCCCCGTGTCAGGCACCGGGAGCAGAGGAAACGCCAGCCAGTGGCGGGCAATACTGCACTGACAACACCGATGACTGCCAGCGTGCCGGAAAAGGTAGGTATTGCGGAATTTGTGTTCAAAGACGTTGCCATCCTCGGCCGATTGGCCCGGTTTGATGAGGAGACTCGTCCGCGATTTCTCTGGCCACTGAACTCATTGAAGACGCGGAACCATTACCGCCGTATATCGCTGATCAGGCGTCTCGTTTTCACGCATCTGCCGCAAATGCCGGGTACCGGTTGCTTCGCCGGCGGTCAGCCGTCGTGACCTTATTGGTTGAGGAACGCGGCCTGAAATTCGGCGGCCTGTTCTTCGGCGTCATGTCTGGAACCCAACATCCTTGAAAGAAGTTAAGGCATATTTGCATCCCCGCCTGATCGGGTGTTCTGATTGGATCCGATCTAAGGCAACGGCACCGGGCTCCCAGCGGTTGAAACGCATTGCAGGGTATACCGTGATCGGGACCTGCCTTCACTTTGCCGGGTGCGGCCGGAACAGCCGCGATATACGTCATTTTACACCAACTGCGTTCAACATCTCATCGATCCGCTGGCGGGCGGACTGGCTGTCCTTCAACAGGTTTTCAGCATCCGCCAGCGGTTTTTCCGCCAACCGTTCCGGCAGGTCAGACAAGGCTTGGGTCGTTTGGTTCAACGCCGCGTATTTCCCGCCCGCAGGTTCCAACCTTTCATCCGACACCCCGGCCAGCCAGAAATAGCGGCTTGCTGTTTCGTTTTGGTCGAGATCTCGGAGCACATCGCCGGCGGCTGCAAAATCTTCTGTTGAGACCATCGCCTGCGCGCGCAAGGCATTCGCCTCCTCGGAATTGTCATCAGCCAGCTCCAGCAGGGCTTGATGAGGGCGCCCCGACAGCAAAGCGGCCCGAGCCCGCAATCGAGCCCGATCCAAGCGCCGCGACTGATCTTCCGGTCTGTTTGCCAGAGCGAATGTCTGCTGAGTAAAGCCCAGATCAGCAAGACGGCTGGCCAATGCAATTGCAGTATCGGTTGTCAGCACTGCCGCCATATCCGGCTGCATTGCCTCCATCGTCTGGCGTAGAAAGGTTGCGTCATCCGATCTTTCGGCAAGCAATTGCAGATGCCGATTGATCGCGCCGCCGCTATCGGGGCCGGGTGGCTGCGCTTTGATCACGCCAAATGCGCGGTCGAATTCCTGGCTCAGGCTCAGAGCGATCGCATAGGTGCGGTTCATCATCGGGCCCAGTTCCGATCGCCTGAACTCGACCGCATAAGATGCCGCCAGTTCAAGCTCCTGAGAAGAAACAGCTTTACGTTCAGACCAACGTTTTTCCACCAGGCGCGCCAAAGCCAGCGGTGATTCAGTGGCGGCGTTGGTTGAGGTTATAACCTCGGTCAACAATTCTTCTTCGCGGTCACTGTTCCCTTCCGCCTTGGCAACGCTGGCTTTGGCCTGAGCGACACCGGATGTCGTTTCCGGTTCAATCCGGTCAACCGAGCGAAGGATTCTGCGGGCAGCCTCCAATTGTTGTGCGTTCACCAGTATTTCTGATAACCGCGGCCCCAGCTGGCGGCGAAGATGATCCGGCAGTCTTGAATACGCGTGTTCGATTGCTTCCACATTCGCGTCAGGTGCCAGCTCGCTTTCGGACAACACAGCCCAAAGTGCAGCATCACCGTCACATCGTTGCAGGTCGTTGAATGGATTCCTGGGCAGCGGCGGCCGGTTATCTACAACCCGGGCAATTGCTGCAACTGGTTCGAAGCCCTCAGGCGGCGTCTCCAACAGCCTCAAGACACTCAACGCTTCGGCTCCGAAACCGAAAGAGGCGTAGAGCTTGGCCAGTTTCATGGCCTTTTCGCCGTCAAGTTTGTCAAACTCTTTGTACAGCCCTGAACGGAGAGCTGACACTTGATCTGGAAAAGGCGAGTCCCCAGACCAGGACGCAAAACTCAGCTCAGCAGTCGAGATGCAGGCCGGTCTTTGGTCAATTGGTTGCAGTTCTGCGTTCAAAACATTCTGTAAATCGTCCAAAACCGTGGTCAGACGTAAGTTCGAACTCAATTGGGGCGCCACAACGCTTGTACCGGACGGGGCGGTATTGCGTGGCCCGACAGGAGCAAGCTTCAAGTCCAGCAACTTGCGATCGGCCCCTTGCAGAAGACGAGTCGACAGCTGGTCTTTTATCCCCTGCTCAGTCATGGTGAGAAGCGGCAGATGCAACCCTGTCTCAACCGATGGCGGTTTGTCTTGGGCCGTTTTTCCGATCAAGGGTGGCGGTATATCCTCAAGAAGCGGCGGTAACAATTCCTCTGGCGCGATGTCCAGTACGATCATCGAGTTTCTGTACAGAAACGCCGACGCCACGCAGTTGCATCCGAACTCCAGCTCCAACGCGCTGCCGGGGTTCTTCTGCGACAAAGAAGCCAGGCGGTTCGTGGTCAAACGCCCAAAAACCGAGCTGGTTTTGAATGTCACGTCGTCCAGGGCAATGGTAAGGCTTGCGCCGTTCTTCCGTTGCGCCAGCACCCAGCGGGTGTCTGGTGGCACGTCGAAAACCAGACGTGTGAATCCGTCATGCTCTCCGGATCGCACCACCACGTCCTTTGCGGTCACGGCAGACGCAGCCGTGACCAAAACCGCAATCAGAAACCCGATGCGCTTCATGCCGCCGCCTGCTTGAGCTCTTTTAATGCGTCTTCCAGCTCGGAAAAGCCCGGGCGGTTATGGGTTGGGGTGTTCTGGCGTCCGACCTCAATGCACATGGCGGCATTGTGATTGTGCAGATTGGCCACCAGTACTTCTTTGATCAGCTGATAAAAGTGGTTGTCTTCTTCAACCACGGCTTTCAGTTTGCCTGCGAAGGGGCCGACCAGACCATAGGCCAGAAAAACGCCCAGGAAGGTGCCTACGAGGGCGCCCCCAATCAACTTCCCCAGCACTTCGGGCGGCTGATCGATTGATCCCATCGTCTTGATCACGCCCAGAACCGCGGCAACGATCCCCAGCGCGGGCAGGCCGTCTGCTACTGTTTGAAGTGCATGGCTTGAGTGCATGGCATGATGAAAATTCGCTTCCATGCGCTTCTCCAGAACCTCTTCAACCTGATGCGGATCGTCATAATTCATCGCCGCCGACCGCATGGTGTCACAAATCAGGTCGACGACCTCCTTGTCTGATTGGATCTTGGGATATGCGGAAAACAAGCTGGAGTTTTCGGGGTCTTCAATATGCTGCTCGACCTCAACCGGATTGGCGCGGGCAATGCGGATCAACGAAAACAGAAGACACAGAAGGTCACGATAGTCTTCGGGCTTCCATTTCGGGCCTTTGAACACCTTGCCCATGTCTTTGATCGTATGTTTCACGCCGCCCATGTCATTGCTGATCAGAAAGGCGCCTACGGCGGCACCGCCGATCATCATCATTTCGAAGGGAAGAGATTTCATGATGATGGTCATCTTGCCACCTGCCGCGAGATAGCCGCCGAAGACCATTACGAAGATGACAACAATTCCAACAATTCCAATCATTTGAGATCTCCAGATGAGTTCTGTGCGATACCGGGCAACACCGGCGACTATTCCTGCGGGGCCGAGGCGTTGCGTCCGGCCATGACGACGCTGATCGTATAGGCCGCTTCGGGGCTCAGGCCCGCCAGTACGCCAGCCGCTGCGTCCGCCGGCATGCGGGACAAGAACCCTGCGGCAAAGGTCGGGTCCATGGTTTCAAACAATGCGGCTGCGTCCTTTGGTTTCATGTTCTGGTAAACATCCGTCAGGCGCGCCAGATCGTTCTCTGCCGCCTTGTCCGCAACCGCCAACGTGGCACGCAGGGCATCTTCTGCTTCCTTCAGGGCCGTCAGACGCGTTTCAACGGCTTGGGTTGCGATCTCCAGTGCTTTTTCCTGATCGCGCAATTCATCCTCTCGCTGCTTGACGCGTTCCTCCCGGCGCAAAAGCTCTGCCAACACAACCTGAACATCGCGTGTTTCGGATGCGGCGGGCTTGTTTTCCACGGCTTCGGGCATCGCCGGTTTGGCGAGCGCAGGTCCCGCCTCCAAGCCAACGCGAATCGCAGCCGAGCCGATCATCAGCAATGAGATGACAGCAAGCACACCGCCGCGCGGGCGCGTATCGTGTTTGGCGTTGCGCGCAAGGCTCATACCTGCGCCCCGCTCTGCTTGCGGTCATGCCGGAAGAACATCAGGCCCTCTGGCGCTTTGGGTTGCTCTTCACTCGTACCAGTTTCGACCGGTTCCGCTGTTTTCTCGTGCTTGGTGCCCTGTTGCTCTTCAGGCTGAGGCTCGTCTTGGACAGGCTTTGCTTTTTCCGGAGCGGCAGTTTCTTCTTCGGGGATGACATCATGCAGAGATGCCATCATCAGCTCCAGGCGCTGAGCCACGGTTTCAGCCCTTTGCGTCAGCGCCTTAAGATGATCCCCCGATTGATCAGAGGCATTTCGCGCGCTGTCGAGAGATTTCTTCAGCTCTTCTGCCTGGGTCGACAACACGGCCACCGCGCCACCGACGCCTTTTTCAAGATCGGTGAACCGCCTGAGGCGGCGCGACAGCACAAAGCAATAAAGTCCCGCGCCCAACGCACCGGCGACCAGCAAAATATCCGCAATCAGCTCCAATTCCGCCTCCTAATTCAGCACAAATTCCATCACCAGCACATCGCGAACGCGCCCTTCGCCAACGACAATTCCAATGCGTCGCAGCAGGTGACCTCGGATGCGCGTCAATGCCAGCGAATCCTCCAGGTCCTTCAATTCAACGGCTCGCAGGTATCCGTTCAGGACATCCATGATTCGTGGCTGCATTTTTTTCACATCATCCATGTACGGCGCGTTAACTTCGAGCTGAGCGTGGAACTTCAAATGTCGCGACTTGCCGGAATTCACCGATACAACAACCGGCGGCAGATCAATGAACCCGACATCCGCCAGCGCTTTGGCAGGTTCCTCTTTCGCCTTGTCCTTGCCGGCTTCAACCGCGGCCTTGCCACTCAGCGGAATCAATCCGGATGACGTCAGGAAATACCCGCCCGCAGCGCCGGCGATGGCAAGAAGCATCCCGATCAGGATTCCCTTTTTCCCTTTTTTTCCGGTGGGTTCCGCCAGTTCATCGGTTGCGTCGGTCATGACGTCCTCATTCATCCGTTCCGACTCCGTCATAACCGCGCAGGGACTAACCGATTGTTAAGAGCAATCGTCCAAACAGAGGGTGCGTCGGGCAGAATGCCGGCGAGTCGGAGGTGAGCGTGCAGCAGATCGGAACTGTCTGGGCTAATTTGGACAGGCGTAAACAAATCATCGTCGCCGGTGCGGTTGCGCTGGTGTTTCTGGGAATCCTTGGCATGTCGCGCCTTGTGACGGCTCCGTCCATGACGTTGCTTTATGCGGGCCTGGAAAGCGGTGCCGCCGGGGAAATAGTACGCGCGCTGGACCAGCGCGGCGTCACATATGAAATTCGGGGCGGATCGATCTACGTATCCGGCGCGCAGCGCGACGAGCTGCGAATGACCCTGGCCAGCGAAGGCCTGCCCGCAAACGGCAATAAAGGGTACGAACTGCTTGATTCGCTAAGCGGGTTTGGCACCACCTCTCAGATGTTCGATGCTGCTTATTGGCGCGCGAAAGAGGGTGAACTGGCGCGGACGATTGTCGGTAGTCCGCATATAAGTCAGGCGCGCGTCCATATTGCCAACGGGACAGCAAACCCGTTTCAGCGCAGCGTGTCGCCAACAGCGTCTGTTTACCTCGTGCCATCCGGGACCGAAATTACCGGGGATCAGGCCAAGGCCATCCGGTTCCTTGTTGCCTCGGCCGTCAGCGGTTTGACGCCGGAGAACGTTACGGTGGTTGATTCGCACGGGGCCGTGATTGGCGGTCAGGATACCGCAGCGCCTGCGAACACTGCGGACGACAAGTCGCGTCAGTTGCGGGAACGCGTTCTGCGTCTGGTCGAGGCGCGTGTCGGTACCGGCAACGCCGTGGTCGAGGTCAGTGTCGATACCGAGACCAAGACGGAATCCATTCGCGAGCGGCGCTTTGATCCCAAGGGCCGCGTGGCGATCAGCACGGATGTCGAAGAACGTTCGGACAGCGCCCGAAATCAGTCATCGGATGTCACCGTGGCGTCGAACCTGCCGGATGGTGATGCGGCGGGTGGGGACGAATCGAACTCGACGGCTACCCAGACTCGAGAGCGGGTGAACTACGAAGTCTCCGAGACAGAACTGGAAGTTCACAAGGCCCCCGGCGCGATCAAGCGTCTGACGGTTGCAGTTCTGGTCAACGGGAAAAGATCGGTGGACGCCTCCGGTACCGAAGTCTTCACGCCCTTGCCTCAGGAAGAGCTGGCCGCTCTGGAAGAGCTCGTGGCGTCGGCAGTCGGGTACGATGCGGCGCGCGGGGACGTTATAACACTGAAATCCATGGATTTGCCGTCGGTCGAACCGCAGGGCACTCTGGTTTCGTCGTCGCTCTGGCAGAACATCCATCTGGATGTCATGTCCTTGATACAGATGGCTGTGCTGGCTTTGGTTTCGCTCGTGCTGGCCCTGTTCGTGATCCGCCCGATCCTGACGAAAGCAACACCGACACCGGCGCTGCTGACGGCGGCAGGAGGGGCGGATTCGGATTCCCTGGCGCTGACTGGTGAGATCGCACCGGAGGATCCGGCAGAGTTCTCGACCCTGCCGGCAGAGCGCGGTGTTCCGGCCCTCGGCTCGAACGCCACGGAGGATCCTGTCGATCGGCTGCGCGCCATGATCGGTGACAAGCAGGAAGAGACTGTCGAGATCCTGCGCAGTTGGCTTGAAGAAGGCGAGGAGCGGGTGTGATGTCGATTGCCCATCTTCTTGAGGATTTCACCACCCAGACCGGTACGGGGCCAGTTCTGATCTTGAATGAGGACACGCTGGAAGAACAACGGCTCGCTGCCTTCGAAGACGGGTATGGGGCCGGTTGGGAAGATGCCTCGCGGGCGCAGGAGCAAAGTCGCGGCCAGATTTCGGCTGAATTGGCAAGGTCGCTTGAGGATATGTCTTTCACCTATCACGAAGCCATCGCCCGCATGACCCTGTCGTTGGAGCCCATGTTCACCAGCCTGGTTCAGACCGTACTGCCTGAGATGGCAGAGCGCGGCCTGGCAGCCCGCATCGTGGAACAACTCTGTGAAATGGCGCGTTCGCGGGTAGAGCAGCCGATGCAGATTTTGGTGTCGCCGGGATGTGCCGAGAGTGTCGCAGCGCTGTTGCCGCAAGATCTGCATTCCACTCCTCAGGTGATCGAACACTCCGAGCTGGAGCCGGGTCAGGCCCGCCTTCAGGTCGGCACGAGTCGGCGTGAGGTTGATTGCACCGCTTTGCTCACCGCCATCGAACAGACCTTTGACGCTTATGTCTTTGAGACAAGAGAGGCTTTGTCCAATGAATGACACCCAGATCCCGAAATCTGAAAAACCCAACCCGTTCGAATCGGTCCCGATTGAAGTGACCGTTTCCGTTGGTCGTGCGCGTCCATTGATCAAGGACCTGTTGAACATGGGAGAGAATGCCGTGCTGACCCTGGACAAACGGATCGAAGATCCGGTTGACCTCTATGTTGGGGATCAGTTGGTGGCGCGCGGGCTGTTGGAAGAAATGGAAGGCGATCAGGCGGGGCAACTTGCAGTGCGCTTGACCGAGATTGCGGATCTGCACAACGGAATCGGTTGATGCGCTATGTAATCTGCCTGGCTTTGGTGGCCGTGTTGACGCCCTCACTGGCCGCTGCCCAGGATTTGACTTTGTCTTTGGGCGAGGGCGGGTCGATTTCCGCCCGGACGATCCAGCTGATTCTGCTGATCACAGTACTGAGCATCGCTCCGGGGCTGGCGATCATGATCACCTGCTTTCCCTTCCTGATCACCGTTCTGTCGATCCTGCGGCAAGGGATCGGCCTGCAACAATCTCCACCCAATATGCTGTTGGTCAGCCTGGCGTTGTTCCTGACCTATTTCATCATGGATCCGGTATTTTCAGAAGCATGGGCGACGGGGATACGACCGATGATGGAAGAGACGATGGAAGTGGAGCCAGCCTTGGAGCGCGCGTTAGAGCCGTTCCGCGCCTTCATGGCGGCCCGACTGGATGCGGACACGTTCTATGCCATGGCGGCTTTGCGCCCCGGTGGTGAGGCTATGGAGCTGTCCGCACAAGCGCCGTTGTCGGTCTTGATGCCGTCCTTCATGCTGTCGGAAATCGCGCGGGCGTTTCAGATCGGGTTTCTGATTTTCCTGCCGTTTCTGATCATCGATCTTGTCGTGGCTGCGGTATTGATGTCGATGGGCATGATGATGGTGCCTCCGGCAATCGTATCCTTGCCATTCAAGCTGGCCTTTTTCGTGATTGCCGACGGGTGGGCTTTGATTGCGGGCGCGTTGGTGCGCAGTTACATGCCGTGACCTCGACATTTAGCCCCGGTGCGCAGAAAAAAAGGTGGTCAGATGCCTCTGGTCCACTGTTGTCAAAGGCGTATTTCAACACCCAACCGCAAGTGAACCGGATTAGCCCGTCTTTTTCAGGTCTTTGATCAACTGGTTCAGGTTGCCTTTGCGGGCATCCAGCATCGCGCCGATTTCGGTGCGTTCGGTCAGCAACAGATTCACGCCTTCGATGAACATGTTGTAGAATTTTTCACGCCCCGACTTGTCCGAAACAAGGAACGTCACATCAAACGGAGCCGAGCCGCGCAGTTTGACCAATGTGCGAACTTCATATCCGGCCTTGATCTTGCGGGCATTGCGCACGCTGACCTCACCGCCGATGAACTCGCGGAAGCGGCGACCATATTTGCGCGAGATATAGCCCTGAAACGCCTTGGTGAATTGCTTCAGCTGGGATGGGGTGGCCGTACGGGCATCGGCACCGAGGGCATAACGCGCCATGATCGGGACGTCGGCATATTGCACGAAAATCTTCTCGAAATCACGCAGCATCGCAGTCTCGGACTTGCCGGATTCGATAACCCTGTTGATGTCGTTGACCACGCTGCTGACCAGTGCTTTGGCTGTTGCTTCGGTCTGGGCAAACGCGGATTTGGGCAGGACCGCCAAGGCCAGACCAGCTGCGACAAAGTTACGGCGGTTCAACTCGTTATTCAGCATAGGGGTCCTCGTAGGGGTCTAGATAGGGGTCCCTGACCGGGTCTGTCCCGGTTTCGGCATAGGGGTCAGAATACAGATCCAGATAGGCGTCTTCGTCATCTCTTGTCAGTTCGAAGCGGCGGTTTTGCAGATAGATCAGGCGGGCCTGTGCATAACTGTCGGCGCTTTCATACAGAATCGAATCCACGGTATCCGAGAACCGTCCACGATCACCCATGCGGCGAACGACTTCGGCATAGACGCCCAGATTGTCGGCGGGCCGGACCGGGGTAAAATTGATCGGATTCGAGAACAGGTTGATCACGACGCCGATGGCATCCCTTTGCGTCGACGGGCCATAGAAAGGCAGTTCAACATAAGCCCCTTCACCGACCCCCCAGACGTGCAGGGTCTCGCCGAAATCAGTATCGACGGGCGGCAGGTTCAGCTCATCTGCGGGCGCGGACAGGCCAAAGCCGCCCACGGTCATGTTGATCACGAAGCGCAGCAGCGCATTGCCCATCTGTTTCGGGTTGCCCTGAAGCAGGTAGTCGACCGCCTGCCCGGGCAGCGAAATGTTTTCGGCGAATGTGCTGAAACTGGTGACCATGGGATCGGGAACGATCTTCACGTACCCTTTGGACGCAGGGCGAAACAGAAACCGGTCAACGCCCAGATTGAACTTGTGAATTCCCCGGTTCGTGTTTTCGTAAGGGTCAAACACGTCGCTGCGTGAGGCACCCTCGGGAGGTGTCGTTGCACAGGCGGACAGAATGGCCATGAGCGACAGGACAACCAGGTGTTTCAGGCGAAATCTGCTCGACACGATCTTTGCTTCTCCCAAATGCCCGGCATACGTTCTGTCGGGCAAACAATCACAATTTACCAATACTTACTCGCCGGTATGGCACAAGTTCTTGTCACATAGTCGTTTCAGGTCTCAAATGAAACACCTAGCGTGTAACCTGTCCGTCAGGTCCGGGTAAAGCAATTGAGTATCTAAAAGTCATAATAAGTAAAGATATGCTCAGATCGCATGCAAGCCGGAATTTGCCGCATTCCGTCTTTCCACGGCTGTGCTTCCCGGTTAGCGTCCGGCAGAGTCAATCAGGGAAGGACCCTTTCAATGAGCATCGCTGCAAAACTGGAAAGCCTCGGTGTCACGCTGGGCGACGCACCCGCTCCAGCGGCAAACTATGTGCCGTATGTACGTGTGGGCAATATCGTGTACGTGTCCGGCCAGATATCGAAAACGGATGAACTGATCACCGGCAAGCTGGGCGATGATATGGATGTCGAAGCCGGAGCGGCAGCGGCGCGGGTCTGCGCGATCAATCTGTTGGCACAGGTCAAGGCGGCCTGTGGCGGAGATATCGACAAACTGGTGCGTGTCATCAAACTGACCGGTTTCGTGAACTCGACCGCAGATTTCACGGCGCAGCCGCAAGTGATCAACGGCGCATCCGACTTCCTGGTCGAAGCGCTGGGCGACGCCGGTCGCCACTCGCGTTCCGCCGTGAGTGCTGCGTCGCTGCCTTTGGGCGTGGCGGTCGAGATCGAAGGCATATTCGAAATCGAATGATACCGCCCCTGCCAACTGCGTTTTTGCAGGCCCCGATTGCTCATCGGGCGCTGCATGACGTTTCGAACAACCGCCCGGAAAACAGTCGGGCGGCCATTCGTGCCGCCATTGATGCCGGTTACGGGATCGAGATCGACCTTCAACTGACAGCTGACGATCGTGCCGTCGTGTTCCATGACTACGATATGGGGCGTCTGACCGGCCAGCCCGGGCCGATCCGGCAGGTGTCGGCGGCGGCGGCGTCAGAGTTGACCCTTCTGTATGGTGATGACGGCATTCCGACGCTGGATGAGGTGCTGGATATGGTGGCAGGCCAGGTGCCGCTGCTGATCGAGCTGAAGGACCAGGACGGCGTTATGGGTATGAATATCGGTGCCCTCGAGCACGACACCGTGCGCGCATTGCAGGGGTACGAAGGTCCGGTGGCCCTGATGTCCTTCAATCCCAACTCGGTCGCGGAACTGGCGCGGCTGGCTCCGCATCTGCCGCGCGGCATCACGACCTGCGCCTATGAGCCCAGTGTCGAGCTTCTTCCGCAAGCCGTCTGCGACACCCTGCGCGATGTTCCTGATTTTGACCGTGTCGGGGCCGGTTTCATCAGCCATGAGGCGGAAGACCTTTCCCGCCCGCGTGTGGCCGAGCTGAAGGCGCAGGGCGTGCCGATCCTGTGCTGGACCGTTCGGACGCCCGAACAAGAGGCAGAGGCCCGCATGGTTGCCGACAATGTGACCTTCGAAGGGTATCTGGCTGCGCATTCAGCTTGAACCTTGGCGCCTCGGTCACAGATAAAGGGCTGGCGCGGAGGATACATGGATCAGGCTCAAATCGAAGTTCAGGCACTTGGGTCTCTGTCGCAGATTTCAGCGGCAGAGTGGGATGCCTGTGCCTGCCCCGAGGCCGCCGATGGTGGGCGGCCCCTTGATCCCT
This sequence comes from Ruegeria sp. YTSA144, assembly GCF_059610125.1. Lineage (NCBI taxonomy): Bacteria > Pseudomonadati > Pseudomonadota > Alphaproteobacteria > Rhodobacterales > Roseobacteraceae > Ruegeria > Ruegeria sp. YTSA144. The sequence goes on along the minus strand of NZ_JBXWNA010000007.1, from coordinate 72,977 downwards.
TCACCACGCATCGCTTTTTGCTGGCGCTTGAAGAAAGCGGCTCGGTCGGGCGCGGTACGGGGTGGCAGCCGCAATACCTGACAGCCTTTCTTGACGGGATCCTGATCGCAGCGGCCCCGATGTATGCCAAATCGCACAGCCAGGGCGAGTACATCTTTGACCACAGCTGGGCCCATGCCTATGAAAGCGCAGGCGGGCGGTATTATCCCAAACTGCAAATTGCGGTGCCGTTCACTCCCGCCACCGGGCGGCGGTTTCTGGTGCGTCCGGGCTATGACAGGATCGGAATGTCGGCTTTGGTGCAGGGTGCCGTTCAACTGGCGGTCGACAATCAGGTTTCTTCGGTTCACGTGACCTTCTGTACGGAAGCCGAGGCATTGGCCGGTGAGCAGATGGGGCTTATGCCACGCAGCTCGCAACAGTTTCACTGGCTGAATGATGGCTATGCTGATTTCGACGAATTCCTCACCGCGTTGTCGTCACGCAAGCGCAAGAACATCCGCAAGGAACGGGCGCAGGCCAACGGTTTTGGCGGCGAAATCCATACATTTACAGGCGATGACCTGCGCCCGGAACACTGGGATGCGTTTTGGCGGTTCTATCAGGATACCGGGGCACGAAAATGGGGGTCACCCTATCTGACACGCCAGTTTTTTGACATCGTACAAGAGACGATGGCGAATGACATGGCCCTGGTTTTGGCGGAACGGGATGGTCACGCCATCGCGGGTGCGCTGAACTTCATAGGCCGCGAAACGCTTTTTGGGCGGTACTGGGGCTGCATTGAACATCATGCCTGCCTGCATTTCGAACTGTGCTACTATAGGGCGATAGATTTTGCCATTGCCCACGGTCTGGCCCGGGTGGAAGCGGGCGCTCAGGGCGAGCACAAGCTGGCGCGTGGCTATTTGCCGACGCGCACGCATAGCTTGCACTGGGTCGGTGATCCGGGTTTTGCCGATGCCGTCAAAAAATATCTGGACGCCGAAGGCCGCGCAGTGGGAGAAGAGATCGAGATTCTGACGGATTACGGCCCGTTCAGGAAATCGAACCCGGAGGAACAGCAATGACTGAACTTTTGTCCGCCGAGACCCGTGGCCCGCTGCTGGATCCGCTGTTCAAAAACGGCTGGACCATGGTCGAAGGCCGCGATGCGATCACCAAGACCTTCATATTCGACAACTTCGTGCACGCTTTTGGCTGGATGACGCAAGTGGCGATCTGGGCCGAGAAATGGAACCACCACCCAGAATGGTCCAACGTCTACCGCACGGTCGAGGTGGTTCTGTCCACCCACGACGTAGGTGGCCTGTCGTCACTGGACGCCAAGCTGGCCCGAAAGATGGACAGTCTGTGCTAACGGTCGTTGCCTGACCCCTGGCCACCGGCCAGCGACGCAGCCGTGCCCATCTGCTTGAATTCAGCAGGTGTGACGGTGCCGTCGCTGACATCGATGGATCTTGGGATACCCGTGGTCTTGTTCCCGATCTGGCGCACGCTGCGCGCCGCTGGGTTGATATCCAGACACCGGTTTTCATAGCAGGTCAGGCCAGACAGATTGATCTGGATGCGGGCCTGTCCGTTCGGCCCCGTCACCACCGGAGCTTGCGGAACGTCACAGGCCGCGGCCAGTGCCAAAGCACCCATTCCGATCCATTTTTTCATAGCAAGCTCCTTCAAACGGGCTTAGTCCAGTTGACCATTGCCATTCTGATCTGCCGCGCCGAAATCTTCATTCATCTGTGCATCATATTCCGATCTTGAGATAAAGCTGTCCTTGTTGCGGTCAACATTCTGGAACTGCTTTATGTCCAAAAACGGCTTGGCCTCGGCCTGACCCAATGTGCCGTTCTTGTCTTCGTCCATGGCCTGAAACGCATAGTCCGAAAAAGCGTCGAATTCGTCTTTGGACAGGAATCCGTCATTGTTCGCGTCGATGGCGTTCAATTCTTCTTCATGCAGTTCGGCCACGGTTTCGGCATTACCCGCCGAGGCCAGGAATGCAGCCGTGAATACAAAAATCGCCCGTTTCATGTCCAATCTCCTCAGCATGCAAATCTTTGGCCTTCAATGCCACCGGCGGCAGCGCCGGCTGCGGTCAGGATCGTCTTGCCCGATCCACCGCCGAACTGGTTGCCGATTGCACCGCCGATCAAGGCGCCGCCCAATGTGCCGCCAAGGCAGGCAATCTCGTGCTGTCGTGCGGCTTGCTGTTGCGGGGTTGGGGCCGGACCGCAGGCTGCCAGAAGGGCCGCGCCGGTCAGGAAGGAAAAAATCAACTTAAGTTTCATAAAAATCTCCCCAAATTATGCGACGAGTATTCGCGCATTGGGGCGCTGCTTCAAGTTAAATTGGGCTCACGCGGCCCCGGACAAACCGGGGCCGGCCAAATTCAGATCGCCTCCAACAGGCCTTCACCCGCCGAGATCCCGCAGGCACCGGGGTTATCTTCCAGGTTCAGGGCTGTGACCTTGCCGTCCTCGACCAGCATCGCATAGCGTTTGGAGCGTGCGAACAAACCCACAGGCGGGGCGTCGAAATCCATGCCGATGGCCTTGGTGAATTCTGAAGCCGCGTCTGAAACCATCGTCAATCCGGCCGCGGTCGCGCCGGTGGATTCACCCCAGGCGTGCATGACGAACGGGTCATTGACCGACAGGCACATGATCTCGTCCACGCCTTTGTCGTCGAACTGTTTTTTTGTACGAATGAAGCTTGGCACATGTGCGGTGGTGCATGTGCCGGTATAGGCGCCGGGCACGGCGAAAATGACAACCTTGCGCCCTTTGGTCTTGTCTGAAATCCGAACTTCCTCCGGCCCGTCGGCCCCCATCTGGATCAGTGTGGCCTCGGGCAAGGTGTCTCCTGTTGAAATCATTTTTCAGCTCCTGTCGTTTGGATTTGCAGTATTGGGTTAAGCCGCAATATAGGTTGTCCAACCAGAGAGACCACGGGGAAACTGCGGGGTGGGCAAAACATGAGCCATATTGTCGTGATTGGCGCGGGTCAGGCAGGAGCGTCCTTGGTGGCGCGGCTGCGCAAGGACGGGTTCGACGGAGAGATTACTCTGATCGGGGCCGAGCCGCATCTGCCATATCAGCGCCCGCCTTTGTCCAAGGCCTACCTTCTTGGAGAGATGGAGCTGGAGCGCCTGTTCCTGCGACCCGAAAGCTTCTATGCGGAAAACAACATCACTCTGCGGCTTGGCCAGCGCGTGACCGGCATCGACCCCAAGGCCAAAACGGTCACTCTTGGGGACGAAGTCATCCCGTATGACAAACTGGCGCTGACCACCGGGTCAGATCCGCGCCGCCTGCCTGCCGCCATCGGAGGTGATCTGGACGGTGTGCACGTGGTGCGCGACCTGGCCCATATTGATCAGATGGAACCCAAAGTGACCGAAGGCGCCCGCGCGTTGATTGTGGGCGGCGGTTACATCGGGCTCGAGGCGGCCGCCGTCTGCGCGAAACGCGGCGTCAAGGTCACCTTGGTCGAGATGGCCGACCGCATCCTGCAACGGGTCGCTGCGCCCGAAACCAGCGACTATTTCCGTGCGTTGCACAGCGAATACGGTGCCGACATTCGCGAAGGCGTCGGGCTGGATCGTCTGATCGGCGAAAATGGCAGGGTTGTGGGGGCCGTATTGACGGACGGCACGAAGCTGGACGTGGATTTCGTCGTGGTCGGAGTGGGCATCACCCCCTCTACCCAACTGGCCGAGATGGCAGGGCTCGAACTGGACAACGGCATCAAAACCGACGCCCATGGCCGGACCTCTGATCCGTCGATCTGGGCGGCGGGCGATTGCGCCTCTTTCCCCCATGGCGAAGGGCGTATCCGTCTGGAAAGCGTCCCCAACGCCATCGACCAGGCCGAAATCGTGGCGCAGAACATGCTGGGTGCGGCCAAGGAGTATGTGGCGACCCCCTGGTTCTGGTCGGACCAGTACGACGTCAAGCTTCAGATCGCGGGCCTGAACACCGGATATGACCGCGTGGTGACCCGCAAGGGAGAGGGTCAGACCGTGTCCTTCTGGTATTACAAGGGCGACAGGCTGATTGCTGTGGATGCGATGAATGATCCGCGGGCATACATGGTCGGCAAAAGACTGATCGAAATGGGCAAGACCGCTGATCCCGAAGTCGTGGCAGACCCGAACGCGGACCTGAAACCGCTGCTCAAGGCGTGAGGATCATTGCCGGAGAATTCCGGGGCCGGGCGCTGGCCTCGGTCGGCAAGGGTGATGCGGGCGCGCATCTGCGCCCCACCACCGACCGTGTGCGTGAAAGCCTGTTCAATGTGCTCAGCCACCAGATCGAATTTGACGGTTTGCGGGTGCTGGATCTGTTCGCGGGAACCGGGGCGCTGGGGCTCGAGGCGCTGTCGCGGGGGGCGTCGCATGTCACCTTCGTCGATGACGGGCGAGTGGCCCAGGGGTTGATACGCAAGAACATCGACCTGACCCGCAGCGCCGACCGGACGGATTTGATCCGCCGCGACGCGACCCGGTTGGGCGACAATCCCGCCGCGCCTTATGATCTGGTTTTTCTGGACCCGCCCTACGGGAAATCCATGGGGCAGAAGGCCGTCGCCGCCTTGGCCAATGGCTGGATCGCGGATGATGCATTGTTGGTTTGGGAAGAAAACGCCCCGATGCAGGCGCCGGCCGGATTTAAATTGCATGACAGCCGCAAATATGGCGACACGCATATTTCCTTGATGTGGAAAGGCGTTCCAGATTGAAACGCGCTGCGCGGTTTGGTGCGGAACATGGGTGGACGATGACAGGAAAGCCTTGATAGGCCGAGCGTGAGGCAAAGCAGGAATCCCATATGCACGATCTTGTCATTTTCGATTGCGACGGCGTTCTGGTGGACAGCGAGGTGGTCTCGAACCAGGTGCTGGTGGACAATCTGGCGCAACATGGCCTGCATCTGGCGCTGCATAAATGTATGTCCCTGTTTGTGGGCGGAACCATGGTGGGTGTGCGGGACAAGGCCCGCGCGATGGGTGCCGTTCTGCCCGAAGGCTGGATAGATCAGGTCTATGCCGAAACCTATGACCGCCTGCGTGCAGGTGTGCCATTGGTGCCCGGTATCGCAGACCTGCTTGAGGGGCTGGATCAAAAAGGTATCCCTTGTTGCGTCGCGTCGAATGGCAGCCCGGACAAGATGAAGATCACTCTGGGTCAGAACGGGCTTTGGGACCGGTTCAAAGACGTGATGTTCTCGGCCCATGTGCTGGGTATCGGAAAGCCGGACCCAAAGATGTTCCAACTGGCCGCCGAGCACTTTGGCGCGACGGCTCCGGTGGTGATCGAAGACAGTCATAGCGGTGTCACAGCGGCAATCCGCGCCGGCATGCGTTGCCTTGCTTATGCGCCTCATGGAGGCGGTGAAAAGCTGGCGGATCTGGGGGCCGAAGTGATCACGGACATGTCACAGGCGCATGGGGTGTTGGGACTTTGACCCGCGGTCGTGCTAATGTGCACGCATGGACCGCACCCTGACACCTTTTGCCTGGACCTTTTCCAGCGATGCAGAAGATTCCACCAGCCCAGAGCGCAAACCCTTGCGCGCGCCGGTCTTCATCCACGACGCGGTCACGCCGTGGGGGGATGAAACGATGCTGTTGAAACTTCTCCGCGCACAGGCCGCGGATCAAGAGGAATAGGTCGGGTGAAATGTGCCAGCGGGTGACAGGGTAAAGATATCGACCCCATCCGAGGTGACGCCCACCGAATGTTCGAACTGTGCCGACAGCGATTTGTCGCGGGTCACGGCTGTCCAGTCGTCGGCCAGAGTCTTGGTTTCGGGGCGACCCAGATTGACCATGGGTTCGATGGTAAAGAACATACCCTCTTCCAGAACCGCACCGGTGCCCGGGCGGCCATAGTGCAACACGTTCGGTGGTGCGTGGAACACCCGGCCCAGACCATGACCACAGAAATCACGCACGACGCTCATCCGATGCGCTTCGACATAGGACTGAATAGCGTGGCCGATGTCACCAAAGGTATTGCCGGGCTTGACCATCTCGATGCCCTTGAACAGCGCGTCATGGGTCACCTGGATCAGCCGTTCCGCCTTGCGCGGCAGCTTGCCCGCCACATACATGCGCGAGGTGTCGCCGAACCAGCCATCGACGATGACGGTGACGTCGATATTCAGAATGTCGCCATCCTTCAGTTTCTTCTCACCGGGAATCCCGTGGCAGACCACGTGGTTCACGCTGATGCAGCTGGCGTGCTGATAGCCTTTGTAACCTATGGTGGCCGAGGTCGCACCGGCGTCTTCGACCATCTGCGTGATCAGCCCGTCAATGGCGCCGGTGGTTTGTCCGGGAAACACATGTTCGGCAATGTCATCCAGAATCCGCGCAGCCAAAGCCCCTGCCGCATGCATCCCGGCAAAGTCACCTTGTTCATAGATGCGGATGCCGTCCTTGGTCAGGCGGCCACGATGCTCTTTCATCGACGCTAAGCTCCAAATGTTGCGCGCAGCATTCCTTTTACGCTGCTTGTGCAGAAAGTTCCAGAGGGTGTGCAGTGGTGGGTGTTTTTCAGTTAATTGGGTTTAATACAGAGACTGATAAGGGCACTTGTCGATCAAGGCAGACGAAAGTGAGTTGGGAATACGCCGACACTGCTTCCGGGGCCAACAAGAATAATCTGCCTTCCGGTTTGCAGACGTCTGCGAATACTGTTCGGGACATCACAAACGACGTTAATGGCACGCGCCGTGTCTTTCAGAGCGATCGGCCTAGGGCACTTCCGAGAATCTCCCATATTGGGATCACTAACAACAAATGTTATTTCTACCGTGTGAAAAGAGGGAAGAGAAACAACCATCGGGATCGTCGCTGCCACTACAAGAAACCCCGCGAACGCGCCTGCCAAAGGCATGAAAAATATAGACAATGTTGTTTTTATTGGCTCCGAGAGTTGGATGCCTTCCGATAAGCTAAGATGAACCGCCCAAAGCGCCAATGCCGCAGAAAGCGCGCCGACTACACATGCTGGCCAAAAAGTCCAAGAAACCCAATTTGGAGAAGGAACAAACGGCACACCAATAAATTGAGTAAAGACAGGAGCGGCGCCTAAGAGTATGAGTGTCAGCGAAGTTGTTCGAACCAGTTTTTCCAGCTTTTCACTCTCGGTCTTAGATTGTGCCGACATCGATCTGTCCTTTGAAAACACCTTTGTGTGGGATCCAAATACTTGGTGCAGCTTATAATTTTTCACAACGAAAGATTGATGATGCCACCCAAACCCCCGTTGGCGTTATCCGCGTCCCGCAAACGATCCGCTCGACCCCCTGTGCCTGCGCCGCCTCAAACGCCGCCGCATAGGCCGGGTCGATATCCGCGGCCAGCGCAAACCGGTCGCAATCCGTACGTTGCACCAGATACAGCATGATCGCCCGGTGGCCCTGTGCCGCCATCGCGGCCAGTTCACCCAGATGCTTGGTGCCACGGGCTGTGACGCTGTCGGGAAACTCGGCCAGACCGGGCTGGCGTGACAGTGTCACGCTTTTCACCTCGACATAGGCATCCGGCAGGCCCGGCCCGGTCAGCAGGAAGTCGATGCGGCTGTTGTCGCCGTATTTCACCTCGGGCCGGACGGTGTCATAGGCGGCCAGTTCGGGAATCTCACCGGCTTCCAAAGCAGTGCGCAGCGCCCGGTTCGGAACCGAGGTATCGACCCCGGTAAAATGCCCGTTCTCGTGGTCCACCAGCCGCCAACCGTATTTCAGCTTTTTCTTCGGATCGTCGTTGGGTTCCAGCCAAATCTTCTCGCCGGGCTCGGCCAGCCCCATCATCGACCCCGGATTGGCGCAATGGGCCGTTACCTCACTTCCATCCTCAAGCCTGCAATCGGCCAGAAAGCGTTTGTAGCGGCGGATCAGGCGGGCGGGGACAAGAGGGGTTTCAAATCGCATGGTTCAGGGCCTATACCTGCCCCCAAGGACGATCAAGAGGGGGACAGCGCCATGGCCAATCCAACCGCAGCGATGCTGGTGATCGGGGATGAAATCCTGTCGGGTCGCACCCGCGATGCGAATATGCACTTTCTGGCGCAGGAGCTGACAAAACACGGCATCGACCTGAAAGAGGTCCGCATTGTCAGCGACGACGCCCCTGCCATCGAAGCGGCCGTCAAAGCGCTGTCCGACGCCTATGACACTGTCTTCACCAGCGGCGGCATCGGCCCGACCCATGACGATATCACGGCCGATTGCATTGCCCGCGCTTTCGATACACCCATTGATGTGCGTGATGACGCGCGCGCGCTCTTGCAGGCCCATTACGACAAATCCGGGCTGGAACTGAATGCCGCCCGCTTGCGCATGGCGCGTATTCCGGACGGTGCGACGCTGATCGAAAACCCGGTTTCCACGGCGCCCGGGTTCACGCTTGCGAACGTGCATGTCATGGCAGGTGTGCCGTCGGTTTTTCAGTCGATGGTGGCAAGCGTTTTGCCAACATTGACCGGAGGCAGCCCTTTGTTGTCGCAAACTCTGCGTGTGGACCGCGGAGAAGGTGATATCGCCGCAACCCTGGCGGCCCTGGCCGAAGATTTCAGCGACCTGTCCATCGGGTGCTACCCGTTTCAGATCAACGGTGCCTTCGGGGCCAACGTGGTTGTGCGCGGCACCGACGGGGGCCGGATCGACGCGGCCACCACCCGTTTGGCGAAAGAGCTTGAGCTTTGAGCGGCACCTGGGCGGACATAGTTGATTGCACATGGCCCGCCGCACGCTATCAGCGGCTTGGCCCGTTTCTGCTGCGTGAGGGGCAGGGCGGAGGGTCGCGGGTGTCTGCGGCCAGTGCATTGGGCCCGGCCAATGAAGACGATATCGACGCCGCCGAGGCCGCGATGCTGGCCATGGGGCAAAAGCGCATCTTCTGTCTGCGGCCCGGAGATGAGGCCCTGGATGCAATGCTGGCCCGGAGGGGCTATGATATTCTTGACCCGGTGAACATCTACGTCTGCCCCGTCTCCAGACTGACCGATCAGCCAATCCCCCCGGTCATGGTGTTTTCGATCTGGGAACCGCTTGAGATCATGCGCGACATCTGGGCCTCGGGCGGGATCGGACCCGAACGGATTGCGGTGATGGAACGCGCCAAGGGCCCCAAGACAGGATTTTTGCTGCGTCACAACGACAAACCCAGCGGCGTGGCTTTTGTGGCGATGCATGCAGATACTGCAATGGTCCACGCGCTTGAAATCCTTCCTGAACATCGCCGTCAGGGGCTGGGCCACTGGACCATGCGCGCAGCGGCATTCTGGGCGCGGGATCATGGTGCGCAGAACCTCAGCGTGATCTGCACCAAGGCCAATGAAGGCGCCAACGGTCTTTATCGCGCCCTCGGGATGGAGATCGCAGGCGAATACCATTACCGTCATCTTGTCTGAACTGAAGAGGTCGCCGTGACACAAAAAGACATGCCTACCGCGCTGAACCTGCCCATGGTCGATCCGCTTCCGCCGGAAACGCAGAAATACTTTGATATCTGTGTCGAAAAACTGGGCATGGTGCCGAATGTGCTGAAAGCCAACGCATTTGACATAGACAAGCTGAACACATTCACCGCGATGTATAACGATCTGATGCTGGCTGACAGCGGGTTGACCAAGCTGGAACGCGAGATGATCGCGGTCGTCGTCTCGTCGATCAACAAATGCTTCTACTGTCTGGTCGCGCATGGGGCGGCAGTGCGTCAGCTTTCGGGCAATCCGCAACTGGGCGAAATGCTGGTGATGAACTACCGCGTCGCGCCGCTTGAGCCGCGTCAACGGGCGATGCTGGACTTCGCAGCAAAGATGACCACCGCCAGCGCCGAGATCGAAGAGCCCGACCGACAGAAATTGCGAGACGCCGGATTCACTGACCGGGACATCTGGGACATCGCCAATGTCGCCGGTTTTTTCAACATGTCAAACCGGGTGGCCAGCGCAACGGCGATGGTGCCCAACGAAGAATATCACGCACAGTTTCGATGATCCGCACCGCCGCCCTTGTTGCCCTGCTGATGACAGGATCTGTTGCCGCGCAGGACCTGACCCTGCCGGCCAGTGCCCGACAGATCAGCGACCGGACGTCGCCACTGGACAGCTATGACCTGCCGACGGGGCCTTATGCAAATGGCTCTGTTCCCGCAGAAACGTTAGAAGGGCGTGTGGAACGCTTTACGTGGCGGCTTCAGGCGGGGTCGAGCACGACATTGCAGCTTCTCGCCCCGCTGCGGGAACAGATCGAGGCGCAGGGCTACAAGATCCTGTTCGAATGCGACGCGCGGGTTTGTGGTGGTTTCGACTTTCGCTTTGGCACCGAGGTCGTGCCAACCCCGGACATGTATGTCGCCATTCAGGATTACCGTTTTCTGTCGGCCACCAAGGGGCCGGTTGCCCTTAGTTTGCTGGTCAGCCGCAATCCCCCGGATGGCTATGTTCAGATGATCCGGGTGACGCCTCAAGATGCACCGGACCCGGACCCTGTGGTGGTCGAGCAAGCCGCAGAAGGTTCGGTCGGGGTGCTGGAGGCCTTGGCGGCAACGGGACACGTGATTCTGGATGATCTGCATTTCCCTACGGGCGAGGTTGCCCTGGGCGAGGGTCCGTTTGACTCACTGACCTTGTTGGCCGGATATTTGACCGACAACCCGGAAACGCGTCTGGCACTGGTGGGGCACACTGACGATACCGGTGCCTTGCAGGCAAATATTGCGGTCAGCAAAAGCCGGGCCGAGGCGGTGCGAACCCGCCTGATTGATGCACATGGCGTGGCACCCGACCGGATCGAAGCGCAGGGTGTCGGCTATCTGTCTCCGCTTACATCGAATGCAACCCCGGAAGGGCGCGATCTGAACCGTCGGGTCGAAGCGGTATTGCTCGTCAACTGATCCACCACAGGTACAGCGGCAACCCGACGGTGATGTTGAACGGAAACGACACCCCCAGCGACAAGGTCAGATAGATCCCGGCCTCGGCCTTCGGAAGGGCGATCTTCATCGCGGCGGGAACCGCGATATACGATGCCGAGGCTGACAGCACCATGAACAGGAACAAGCTGCCTTTCGGCAATCCGATCACGGCACCTACCGCCCAGGCCATCAGTGCGCCAATCAGGGGCATCAAGACACCAAAGGCGAACAGGCCAACCGACAGCTTGTCTCGGTTGCTGATCAGGCTGCGCCCTGCCGACAGGCCCATATCCAGCAGAAACAGGCACAGAATACCGGTGAACGGCGTCACGATGAAGGGCGCGATCATCTGCATACCTTCGCCGCCGGTGATGGCTCCGATCAGGAAAGCGCCGGTGAGCAGAACGATCGAGCCGTTGGCCAGCAGATCACGCCACAGCTTGTCATCCTTGACGCCATTGCTTCCGGTCTTGTGTGCCAGCCAAAGTGCCGACAGGATTGCAGGAACCTCCATCGCAGCCGCAACGGCCACCATGAACCCGTCATGGGACAGCCCCACCAGATCCAGCAGGCTGGTGGCGGTGACAAAGGTGACGATCGAGATCGAACCATAGTGCCCTGCAACCGCCGCCGCGTTCAGCGCATCCAGCTTTGTCATCACCCTGAGCAGGCCAAAGGCCACGAAGGGGATGGCAAAGGACAAGGCAACACCGCCCAGCAGAGTCAGGAACAGTTGCAGGTGAATGCCATGCGCGGCCAGACTGGCACCGCCCTTGAACCCGATGGCCAGCAACAGATAGAGCGACATGAACTTGGCCGCGCCCGCCGGAATGGACAGGTCACTGCGTACAAAGGCCGCCAGAAGCCCAAGAGCAAAAAACAATATGGTCGGCACCAGCAGATTGCTGGACAGTGTTTCGATCACTCCGGGCATAATTGACTCCTGATCCCTCGTTTTCGGGTTGGGTGCCTTGCAAAATGGAATTCGCCAAATACTATCTTTCTAAGTTATAAATAGTTTTAGGCTATGAAATGCGCCCGACACTGCGACAGTTGGAATACATCGTTACGGTCAGTCGCCTTGGGCGATTCAGTTTGGCTGCCGAGGTTTTGAATGTCAGCCAGCCCAGCCTGTCGACGCAGATTGCGACCGTAGAACAAGAGCTTGGCGTTCGAATCTTTGACCGTAACCGCGGTGGAATCCAGGTGACGACGAAGGGGGAAGAGTTCATCTTGCGCGCGCAGAAGATCCTGGCAGAGGTCAAGGACCTGCGCCACGCCATGTCGAACGATATGCCCGTCGGAGGAAGGTTGCGACTGGGGGTTTTGCCTTCGATCGGGCCTTATCTGTTGCCGCAAGCCATCAAACAGGTGCACCGGCTGCGCCCCGGATTGCGCATCGTGGTGCGCGAGGAAAACACATTGGATCTGGAACAGGGTCTGAAATCCGGTCGATTCGATCTGATTCTGTCCACGCCCGAGGACCATCCGAATACCGTGCAACACCGGTTGTTCAACGAACCTCTCTGGGTCGCGGTTGCCGTTGATGACGTTCTGGCGCGGGATTTGCAGGGTGTCAGTGCCGCAGACCTTCAGAACCGGATTTTCCTGACCCTCGATCAAAGCCACCGCCTGTCGCGCATCGTCTATGCATTGGCGGCAGAATGCGGTGGGGTGGTTTCGGATGAGTATGAAGGCACGACACTTGATTCCATTGTCCTGATGGCGGCTTCGGGTGTTGGTGTTGCGGTATTGCCTGATCTTTATGCTCGCAGACAGGGGATCTACCGCGACGAAGTGCGCTTGCGACCGCTGTCCATCGCCAATGCAAATCGCGATATCGCCCTGTTGGCACGCCGTTCCGAGACCCCGCCGCCGGGTCAGAATGTGCTGACGGACAGCCTGCGCTCTTTCGCCCGGTCCATGGGGCTGTCGGTGATCGACCCATAAAAAATGGCCCGCACTTTCACATGCGGGCCAAAAGTTGGTCTTCAGGGAGAAATTACCAGTCCATCGGACCCTTCTCGTGAAAAGAGTCGACGAGGAAATCGATGAAGGCCCGTACTTTGGGTTGCGTAAAGCGGCCCGGCGGGTAGACCGCGTAAACGCCTTGAACTTCGTCGGGCAGGGACGGCATGGCATCGACGACTAGCCCAGCCTTCAGGGCTTCTGCATAAAGATAGCTGGGCAGATACGCGATACCCAGGCCGGAAACCGCCGCGTTCAACAGGGATTGGCCATCGTTCACGCTCAACCATCCGGCCGTTCGAACCTGACGCTTTTCGCCGGATGGCGCGGTCAGTTTCCAGACATTGCCCGACGACTGGCTGGAATAATGCAGCAGCTTGTGTTCGTTCAGATCGTCGATTTTCTGTGGCCGGCCGAATCTTTCGACATAGCTGGGCGCGGCGACCATGCGTTTGACGGTTTCGGTCAGTTTGCGGGCGCGCAGCGTGCTGTCTTCCAGCTCACCAATGCGGACGGCCACGTCAAATCCTTCGGAAATCAGTTCGACATAGCGGTTGTTCAAAACCATGTTCACGGTGATGTCGGGGTAGGCTGCAAGGAACTCGGACAGCACGGGCGACAGGTGATTGACGCCGAAATCCGTGGCAACGCTGATGCGCAAAAGACCGGACGGGGCCGATTGCATAGACGTGACCAGTGAATCCGCTTCTCCGGCATCATTCAGCACGCGCCGCGCGCGATCATAATAGGCCAGCCCGATTTCCGTTGGTGAGACCCGGCGCGTGGTGCGGTTCAACAGTCGCGCTCCCAGACGCGCCTCAAGGCTTGATACGTGTTTGGACACGGCTGATTTGGAGATGCCCATCTTTTTGGCCGCATCGGTGAAGCCACCCTGGTCCACCACATTGGCGAAGGCTTCCATTTCGGTCAGTCGGTCCATACTCGTTCCCCAGATCTTGATTTCCGTCCTGACTATGGCGCTGAATCTGGGCGGAAACGGGGCAGACATGGGATAATATCAGGGATTTGAATCGGATCGTTTGCGTATGGGAAACGCAGAAACAGTGGTTTCCAATCTCGCCTCAGGCATTGTGATGCTGTGTTTTTCAGGCAATCGCGCTAAGATCTCACATTGAGAATGGCATTTTTGTGACCAGGGAGGAGATCATGAAACCCTTTTTCGCCATTGCTGCGCTTTGCCTTTCGGTGGGCATTGCACACGCCGGAGGAGAGACCCCATCGAATCCCGATGCAAAGGTCTATTTCGTCAACCTGTCGGATGGCGATACCGTTCAATCACCGGTCACGGTTGTCTTTGGTCTCAGCGGCATGGGCGTCGCACCCGCCGGAACCGAGAAAGAAAACACCGGGCACCACCACCTGTTGCTTGACCGTCCCCCGCTGGGTGAGGGCGAGGATGGCGCGGATGAGTTGGCCAATGGTCTGCCCGCCGACGAACATCACATGCACTTCGGGGGCGGTCAGACCGAAGTAACACTGGATCTGTCGCCGGGCCAACACACTCTGCAATTGGTTCTGGGCGACGCCGGGCATGTGCCGCATTCCCCGCCGATTGTATCCGAGGTGATTACGATCACCGTGGAATAGCCGCAGGTCGTTGAAACCGTCCGTTCGGTTCATGTGATGGAGAGGCATTTACATTTTCGGCGCACTTAGTGAATCTGCCTGCATTTGCAGGGGGTACTAATGTCGCTGGAATTCTTCATTACATCATTGATTGTTGTTTTGCTGCCGGGTACCGGCGTCATCTATACTTTGGCTGTCGGTCTTGGGCGCGGGTTTCGCGCAAGTCTTGCCGCAGCCGTCGGATGCACACTTGGGATCGTTCCGGCGGCCTTGGCCAGCATCATCGGACTTGCAGCATTGCTGCACACCAGTGCCGTCGCGTTTCAACTCATCAAATACCTTGGCGTCTTGTACTTGTTCTACATGGCATGGGGTATCCTGAAGGACGGCGGTGCCATGGACGTCGCGGCGGAGAAATCCGCAAGAAGCGACTTTGGAGTTGCCGTTACAGGAACGCTGATCAACGTTTTGAACCCAAAGTTGTCGTTATTCTTCCTGGCCTTTCTGCCTCAATTCCTGCCAGCGAATTCAGCAAATGCAGGAATGGAACTGACCAAACTGGCGCTGGCCTTCATGGCCATGACACTTGTTGTTTTTGTCGGGTATGGCGCATGCGCCGCACTGGCGCGGGACTATGTAATCCGGCGCCCTGCTGTGATGGCGTGGATAAAGCGGTGTTTCGCAACCGCTTTTGGTGCCTTGGGTGCAAAACTCGCGCTGTCGGAGTGAAGACACTCTGAACGAGTGGCTTCAGAACTCTGCGGCAAGGCGTGTGCCCTGATTGATCGCGCGTTTGGCGTCCAGTTCCGCCGCCACATCCGCGCCGCCGATCACATGCGGGGTGATGCCGCGTTCGATCAGCGCGTCGGCCAGCGACCGCTCGGGCACCTGACCGGCACACAGCACGATCGTATCGGCCTTGATCACGGTCGGGTCGGCGCGCTCTTCGCCGAACGAGACATGCAGCCCCTCGTCGTCGATGCGTTCATAGTTCACGCCGCCCACGAAGTTCACGTTCTTCATCTTCAGCGTGGCGCGGTGGATCCAGCCGGTGGTCTTGCCCAGCCCCTTGCCATGCGCCTGTTTCTTGCGCTGGAGCAGCGTGACCTGACGCTTGGGCGCCTCGGGCTGCGGGCCTTCGGGCGCCAGGCCCGCGCGGTGCTGCTCGGGGTCGGCGACGCCCCATTCCTTCATCCACAGGGGCAGGTCGGTGGTGGGCGAGTGGCCTTCCTCGAGCAGGTATTCCGACACGTCGAACCCGATGCCGCCCGCGCCGATCACAGCCACCGATTTGCCCACCGGGGCCTTGTCGCGCAGCACGTCGATATAGTTCACGACATTGTCACGGTCCTCGCCGGGGATCTGCGGGTCGCGCGGATTGACGCCGGTGGCGATCACCACCTCGTCGAACCCGGTCAGATCATCGGCGCCGACCGCGCGGCCCAGTTCCACCTTGACGCCCAGCGTGTCGAGCATGGTGCGGTACCAGTCCACCAGCCCCCAGAACTCTTCCTTGCCCGGCACCTGCTTGGCCATGTTCAGCTGCCCGCCGATCTCGTCGGCCTTGTCGAACACGGTCACGTCATGGCCCCGCTGGGCGGCGGTCATCGCCGTGGACAGGCCCGCCGGGCCCGCGCCCACGATGGCCACGCGCTTGGGCGTTGCGGCCTTTTCGATCACCAGCTCGGTCTCGTGGCAGGCGCGCGGGTTCACCAGGCAGGATGTCAGCTTGCCGCTGAACGTGTGATCCAGACAGGCCTGGTTGCAGGCGATGCAGGGCGCGATCCTGGCCGATTCACCGGCCATCGCCTTGGCGACGAAATCCGCATCCGCCAGCATCGGCCGCGCCAGCGACACCATGTCGGCGCAGCCCTCGGCCAGCACCTGCTCGGCCACTTCGGGCGTATTGATCCGGTTCGAGGTGATGACCGGAATCCCCACCTTGCCCATCAGTTTCTTCGTCACCCAGGCAAAGGCCGCGCGCGGCACCGATGTGGCGATGGTCGGAATCCGCGCCTCGTGCCAGCCGATGCCGGTGTTGATGATCGTCGCCCCGGCCTGTTCGATCCGCTGCGCCAGCTGCACCACCTCGTCAAAGGTCGAGCCGTTGGGCACCAGGTCGATCATCGACAGCCGGTAGATGATGATGAAATCGGTCCCCACCGCCTCGCGGGTGCGGCGCACCACTTCCAGAGGCAGGCGCATCCGGTTCTCATAGGACCCGCCCCAGCGGTCGGTGCGCTTGTTGGTGTGGTTCACCAGAAACTGGTTCAGGAAATACCCCTCGGACCCCATGATCTCGACCCCGTCATAGCCCGCCTTCTGCGCCAGCACGGCGGCGTTGACGATGTCGCTGATCTGCTTCTCGATGCCGTCCTCGTCCAGCTCGGTCGGCGGAAAGGGCGAGATCGGAGACTTGATCGGGCTGGGCGCCACGCATTTCGGCCCATAGGCATAGCGGCCCGCATGCAGGATCTGCATGGCGATCTTGCCGCCCGCCTGATGCACCCGGTCGGTGACGATGGAATGGTTGGTCACATCCTTGTCGCTGGTCATCATCGCGGCTCCGGGCAGGACCGAGCCTTCGAGGTTCGGCCCGATGCCGCCCGTGACCATCAGCGCCACGCCGCCGCGGGCGCGGGCGGCATAGAACTCGGCCACCCGGTTCCAGTCGCCGGTTTCTTCCAGCCCGGTATGCATCGAGCCCATCAGGACCCGGTTCTTCAACGTGGTAAAGCCCAGATCCAGTGGTGCCAGCATGTTTGGGTACACAGTCATGGCAAAACTCTCCCTCCTGAATTTGCGTGATAGATTGACGTTCGCGTAAACTTTGTCACGCGAAACCCCACGTCACCCTCTTTGCTGTTGCGCCGGTGATTGCTAGAGGTGGGCGAAACAACACGATGAGGCCGCGCATGACCCCCGAAGAAATCGCCAAACTGCCCTATCGCCCCTGCGTCGGGCTGATGCTGATGAACGATCAGGGCCAGATCTTCGTCGGCCAGCGCAACGACCGGTTCGAGGACGCCTGGCAGATGCCCCAGGGCGGTGTGGACAAGGGCGAAGACCCTCGTGACGCGGCCTTGCGTGAGCTGTGGGAGGAAACCGGTGTAACCGGCGATCTTGCGGAAATCGTGGCCGAGACCGAGGGCTGGCTGCCCTATGACCTGCCGCATGACATCGTGCCCCACATCTGGAAGGGCCGCTTTCGCGGGCAGGAGCAGAAATGGTTCCTGATGCGCTTTCTGGGAACCGACGACCAGATCGACATCCAGACGGATCACCCCGAGTTCACCCGCTGGAAATGGCAGGACCCCGAGCGGTTGATCGCCGAGATCGTGCCGTTCAAGCGGGAGGTGTACGAGCGGGTGATGGAGGCGTTTGGGGGGTATTTAGAATAGTTAGTCGTCCAAGCACTGAGAAAGGCGGCGACCGTTCCCCGATTCTGCCACCTTTCCCATGTCTTCTACAATGTAGAAGCCATATTGATCACCATTTACGGTGATTGCTTCGCCATATTTGTCGAACATCACGCTGGCGATGAATGTCACAGGAGGATTGTTATTTCCGTAGAAGCTGTAAACCAATTCGGGATCTGAAATTTGCTGACCCGCGTAGATCAACTCCAGCTTTTCGTTGGAACCCAAGCCGGCCACTTCGATGCCGCCGCTTTTGGAGCAATCCAGCGCATACCTGCCTTCGACGTCTTCAATGTCGAAGTCCTCATCGTATTGCGGAAGATAACCCACAAAGGACGCGCAATATGGGTCCGCCTCTTCTTGATCCCACATTTGGCAGGGCCCGTCTTTCATTCCTGCAATACCGGCTCCGGGTGACAGCAGCAGAACCAAGGCCAATGTAAGCTTCTTCAACGCCGATCTCCCTATCTGGTTGGCACCTTGCGATCATCAAACTTCTACACGAAAGCTCGACTTTCTTGCAACCCAAGGTGGCAAAAGGGGGGCGATAAAATCTGGATATCTATGCCAAGTGCTTGACTACGGCAGAGGTGTAATGTGTTGTGTTTGAGGATCGCTCTGAAACACCTCGAGTCCCCTCAGGCCAACCCCTCTTTCCGCAACACTTCCAGCATGTTCGCCTTGGGTCACGACGCGGCGCCAAACCGAGCTGCCGATCATCGCGGCTAGCGCATCGCAGGGGTGAGGAATGCCGACAGTGCGCTTGAACCTCCCCCGTCAGGAACGACAGGCGCGCGACCGAAAACATCGTGCCACAACGAAATAGGGCGCCCAAAGGCGCCCCGTTCCTAACTTGGATCGTCCCCTCAGGCGAGTTGTAGGTTTTCCGCCGACTCGCGGCCGTCGCGGCCGGACTGGACGTCGTAGGTAACCTTCTGGTTGTCGGCCAGACCGGTCAAGCCGGAACGCTCAACGGCGGAAATATGGACGAAAACGTCCTTGCCGCCTGTTTCGGGTGCAATGAAGCCGAAGCCTTTGGTGGTGTTGAACCATTTCACGGTGCCATTGGCCATCGTGAGATCTCCTGTATTTTTCAACCTGTTCGCGGAATTGCAACAGCGTGGCGCAGTCGGCCTATATCGAGTTCGCTGAAGTCCGGTAGGGAACGCAGGGGATCGAAAGCAGTAACGTAGCCCGCCCCTTCTGACCGATCGCAGACGCCCTGACCATCCTTATTCGTGTTTTACCCTACGTCACTCTGAACAGGTCGGGGCCGACCGGTTGGCCGAGATCACCCTGAACCCGGCCCCATCCGGAACGGGCCATCAGACGGACAGGGCGGAGTGTTTGCTCTGCTCGGCATGGCACGATGCATGATTACGGCAGCCTCAGGTTGGCGTGCTGGGGCCGATCATGGCTCAAACCAACCCCTCTTCCCGCAGCAATTCCAGCATGTTCGCTTCAGGGCGGGGGCCGATATGGCTGATCACTTCGCGAGCGCAGGCATTGCCAATCTTGGCGCAGGTCTCGTAATCGCGGCCCGTCGCCATGCCGAACAGGAAGCCGGCGGCAAACTGGTCGCCTGCGCCTGTTGCATCAACGGGGACAACCTTTTCAACCGGTACGTCAATGCGGGTGTCGCCGTTCAGAACGGTCACACCGTCGCCCGAGCGGGTGCAGACCACCAGCGGACAGATCGCGGCCGTCTTGGCCAATGCGTCTTCCAGATCGTCAGTTTCGAACAGGGATTTGATCTCGGCCTCATTGCCGATCACGAAATCCAGCTCATTTTCGATCAGCAGCAGGAAATCGACCCGGTGACGTTCCACGCAGAACGGGTCGGAAATGGCGATGCCGGCCTTGCCGCCACCCTTGTGGCAGGCGCGCGCGGCCTCAAGGAATGCCGCCTTACCTTTTTCCTTGTCGAACAGATACCCCTCGAGGAACATGATCTGGCTGTTTCCAGCGACCTCTTCCGAGACGTCCTGAGACGACAGTTCCGAGGAAATGCCCAGATAGGTGTTCATCGACCGCTCACCATCGGGCGAGACAAAGATCATCGAGCGTGACGTCGGCAATTCACCACCCGGAACTGGTGGGTTCACGAAATCGACGCCATCCTCGTTCATCGCATCTGCATAGAACCGGCCCAGTGCGTCATCGTGAACCCGGCCGATGAAGGCCGCATCCAGCCCAAGCGCGCCTGCGCCCGCAATGGTATTGGCCACCGAACCGCCCGGCGTTTGGACACGGCTTTCCATCGAGGCGTACAGCACCTCGCCGCGTTCCTGTTCGATCAACTGCATGATGCCTTTTTCGATGCCCATCAGCTCCAGAAAGCTGTCATCGGCCTGGGAAATCACGTCCACAACGGCATTTCCGATGCCGGTCAGTTGATAAGTCTTCATAGGGTTTTGTCCTCGAATTGGCAGAGATCACGGATGATGCAGGTCGGGCATTGCGGCTTGCGCGCCTTGCAGTGGTACCGGCCATGCAGGATCAGCCAGTGATGCGCATGAAGTTGAAAGTCAGCAGGAATATTGTCTTCGATGGCGCGTTCGACCGTGTCCACATCCTTGCCCGGGCAAATGCCGGTGCGGTTGCCGACGCGAAAGATATGGGTGTCCACCGCCTGCGCCGGTTGTCGCCACCACATGTTCAGAACCACGTTGGCCGTCTTGCGGCCCACACCCGGAAGGGATTGCAGGGCAGCCCGGGAATTGGGAACCTCGCCGCCATATTCGTCAACCAGGATACGGCTGAGCTTGATGACGTTCTTGGCCTTCTGGCGGAACAAGCCAATGGTTTTTATGTGCTCGATCAGGCCTTCCTCGCCCAGATCCAGCATCTTTTGCGGCGTGTCGGCGATCTTGAACAGGTCGCGCGTCGCCTTGTTGACGCCCGCATCCGTGGCTTGCGCCGAAAGGGCCACGGCGACGACCAGAGTATAGACGTTCACATGCTCCAGCTCGCCCTTGGGTTCCGGGTCGGCCTCCTGAAAGCGCGTGAAAATCTCGCGGATCGTATGATAGTCGAGTTGCTTTGCCATCCGGGTCTTAATGCCGTCCACCGGGCTCTGACACAAGCCCAAAGCCAATGCGCAAGTTCCGGGTCGCGGCAGCGTGGCCTGCGCGCTATGGTTTTGTCAGAAGATGAGGTGGAACCATGAACGTCCAGACCCCGGAAAGCGGATACCATTACAACGTCATGCGCCGCGCAATCGAGTTGATCGATCAGGGCGGCGAGGGCCTGAGCCTTGATGAGCTGGCACGCCAGATGGATATGAGCCCGGCCCATTTCCAGCGCCTGTTCTCACGTTGGACCGGAGTGTCGCCGAAACGGTACCAACAATACCTGACACTGGGCCATGCGAAGGCATTGCTGCGCGAACGGTTCACGACACTGGAAACGGCACACAATGTGGGGCTGTCCGGCAGCGGACGTCTGCATGATCTGTTCCTGAAGTGGGAATCCATGAGCCCCGGCGAATATGCCCGCAAGGGCGAAGGTCTGACGATCTATTGGGGGTGGTTCGAATGCCCCTTTGGCCCCGCGCTGGTCATGGGTACCGACAAGGGCATCTGCGGCATGGCCTTCGGGGCCGAGACCGGCGAAGAGGCCGCGATGGAAGATATGATCTCGCGCTGGCCCAAGGCGACGTTCGTCGAAGATCCGATGCGCCTGCGTCCTTGGGCGCTGAGTGCTTTTGGCGCTGCCAGCGACCGGTTGGAGCCAACACCGGTTTTCCTGATCGGATCACCTTTGCAAATCAAGGTGTGGGAAGCGCTGATGCATATCCCGTCCGGGCAGGTCACGACCTATTCCGAGATCGCCCAGCGGGTCGGCTCTCCGCAAGCCGTTCGCGCCGTGGGAACGGCAGTTGGCCGCAACCCGGTCAGTTGGCTGATCCCCTGTCACCGTGCCTTGCGCAAATCAGGTGGCCTGGGAGGCTATCACTGGGGCTTGCCGGTCAAGCGTGCCATGCTGGCCTACGAGGCGGCGCAGGCAGACGCCTGATTGACAGACGGCCTGACCGCTGCCAAAAGGCACCTCAGGTTCGGGTCCCCTGCCGTTCGCGGCCATAGGCTTTGGTGAAACCCGGTTTGAAAAGCATCTGTTGCCCTTTCCCGGCGCGCGGATGGAAATGCGAGCCCCGTCCTGATTTCGCGCCCGTTCAAGGAAACGAGGCACATGATGACACGATCCCGAACCGTTGCTCCGGTTGAAGAGCTGAAAGCGCAGGCGAAACGCCTGCGGGAAGAATTGAAGACGAAGGGCGTTTTGCTGTCGCACAGCGCGGCATTGGAACTGCTGGCCCATCAGCATGGTGTTCGAGACTGGAACACCTTGCATGCAATGGCCGGAAACCGGATGCATCTGCGCGTGGGTGATCGGGTCGAAGGGCGCTATCTGGGTCAGGCGTTCACGGCCGAAATTCGCGGTATGACCATGCTGGGCGATGGCGCGCGCCGCCGAGTGACCCTGCATTTCGACACGCCGGTAGATGTGGTGCGCTTTGACAGTTTCTCTGCATTTCGGCAACGCGTCACCGGAGAGATCGGGTGGGACGGTCGGTCCCGACGCCACACGTCCGATGGCGAACCCCAGCTTGTGGTGCGGCCCGTATAAAGCGTTATGGGCGAGGCAACCGCGTTGCCCCGCCCAATCTGTCTGCTTCGCAGGTGAAGTTACTCTGCGGCCCAGCCGCTGACGGCTTTGACTTCAAGGAAGTCCTCGAGACCGAAGACGCCGCCTTCCCGCCCGTTGCCGGATTGCTTCATGCCGCCGAACGGTGAGCCCGCGCTGCGCGATTGTCCGTTCATTTCGACCATGCCCGACCGCAGAGCCCGCGCCATGCGGTTGGCGCGCGCACCATCCTGTGTCTGAACATAATTCGTCAGGCCATAGGGCGTATCATTGGCGATTTCGACAGCTTCCTCTTCGGTGTCGAAGGGGATCATGGTCAGAACGGGGCCAAAGATTTCTTCGCGGGCGATGGTCATCTGGTTGTTTGCATCGGCAAAGACCGTGGGGCGGACATAGTAACCCTTGTTCAGCCCCTCAGGTCGTCCGGTGCCGCCTGCAACTAGCCGCGCCCCTTCATCGATGCCCTTCTGGATCAGGTCCTGAATTTTGCTCCACTGAACGTCATTCACAACCGGACCGATGTGGCGGCCTTCCTCTGAGGCAGGGCCAACCTTGACCATGTTTGCAACTTCGGCCGCTGTTTCCACAGCCTTGTCATAGATCGGGCGCTGCACCAGCATCCGGCTGGGGGCATTGCAGCTCTGGCCGGTGTTTTGCATCATGTGCAGCACCCCGCGCTTGACCGCTTTTTCATCCGCATCCTCAAAGATGACGTTGGCCCCTTTGCCTCCAAGCTCAAGATGTACTTTCTTGAGGGTATCAGCCGCGTTTTTGGAAATCGCGGTGCCTGCGCGGGTCGAACCGGTGAAGCTGACCATGTCCACATCCGGATGACCCGAAAGCTGCGAACCAACACCCGCTCCGTCGCCGTTGACCAGATTGAACACACCGGGCGGGAAGCCTGCCTCGTCCATCATCTCGGCAAAGATCATCGCGTTCAGCGGGCTTTGTTCCGACGGTTTCAGAACCATCGTGCAACCCGCAATCGAGGCAGCACCCACCTTGAGCGTGATCTGGTTCATCGGCCAGTTCCACGGCGTGATCAGAGCGGCAACGCCAACCGCCTCGTAAATGATGCGATCATTCGGTGCATGATCCCCCAGCGGGCGCTCGAACTCAAACCCCCTGGCGGCGCGGATGAAGTTCTTCAGATGATAGATGCCGGCACCAGCCTGCGCCGAGCGCGCCAGATCGATCGGGGCGCCCATTTCAAGTGACATCGCCTGCGCCAGATCCTCTGACCGGCTTGCATAGAGTTCGACCAGTTTTTCCACCAGCGCGATGCGGGTTTCCACTGGCGTGGCCATCCAGCCTGGCAAGGCGGCCTTGGCTGCGGCAACGGCTGCATTCGTGTCGGCTTCGGCCCCAAGCGAGATTACTGCGCAGGGCTCTTCGGTCGAGGGGTTGATGACCTCGAAGTCATTGGGCTGCGACGGGGCGACCCACTGACCGTTAATGTAGAAATCCCGCTTTTCGATCATCCTGAGCCCTCCTGAAGGTTCGCCTGAAGCCGGCTGTTCGGGGCCACTCTGTCACCCATGCACAGGCTGAGCAATAGTGAATTTGATCAAATTTTTTTTCGGTCAGGCTCACGAAATCCGTATCTCTGGATACGATGGCTGGTTTAACCTGCGCGCAAAGTGATTAGGTTCCAGACGACCGACTCAGGTTTTTCACAGAAAAGGAGATGCCCCATGGGTTTGCGTATCAACGACACCGTTCCGAATTTCACGGCAGAAACGGATCAGGGCACCATTCAGTTCCACGACTGGATTGGCGACAGCTGGGCCATTCTGTTCTCGCACCCAAAGGATTTCACACCTGTTTGCACCACCGAGTTTTCGGCCGTTGCGCAGTTGAATGACGAATGGGCCGCGCGCAACACCAAGGTGATCGGCGTTTCAGTCGATGGTGTCGAAGACCACAAGAAGTGGAAGAAGGACATCGAGGAATACGGCAAGGCCAACCCCGGTTTTCCGATCATCGCCGATGAAGGTCTCGCCGTGTCCAAGGCTTTCGACATGCTGCCCGCCGAAGCATATCTGCCTGATGGCCGTACACCGGCTGACAGTGCCACGGTGCGTTCGGTCTTCATCATCGGCCCGGACAAGCAGCTGAAGCTGTCGATGACGTACCCGATGACCGTGGGCCGGAACTTTGCCGAAATCCTGCGCGCGCTTGACGGGTTGCAGATGTCGGCCAAGGGGGTCGCGACACCTGCCAATTGGGTGCCGGGCGAAGACGTGATCATTCCGCCGACCGTGTCGAACGAAGACGCCAAGGCCAAGTTTGGCGAGTTTGAAACGATCTTCCCCTATCTGCGCAAGACCAAAGCGCCGTCGTAAGCCGGTTGCCGGGTCAGGGGGGCTGTCTGCCCCCCATCGTGCCTGCCGGCACGATTCCCCCCGAGGATATTTTTAGCCAGATGAAGCGGGCGGTTGTTGCAGGCCGGGCGACTGCCGGCATGTCCAGCGCGTGCTGCGTTTTTCGGGTTTTCCGGGTGCCCCCGCACCTGAGGCGCGAGGGCAAAAAGGGGCAGGAAGCCGGAGAGAAACCTGACACCTGAAGCAATCAGAAATGATAGCGAAGTCCGAAATTGACGCTGAATGTATCCAGATCGTCCTCTACGTTGCCGGTCAAAGCTCCGTTGGGGGCCAGGCGCTGCGACGGTACATCAAAGGCACGGGCGTAACGGGCGTCAACGGTGAGCGCTGTCGACGCGTTGATGTTATATGCCACACCGGCGATCAGCTGGGCGGCCAAAGTGGTGTCGGTATCGCCCAGCGCCACACCCGGCCCATAAGAAAAACCCAGATCCGACTAGGTGGCACCCAGACCGAACCCGGCAAACGGTGTCAGCACGCCGGCCTGTCTGAAATCGAACAGCAGATTGGCAAATAACGAGGTCTGCGTGACGTCGCCCGAGCTATTGCCCCCGGGCCCCGGACCATTGCAGGTAAAGCTCACACCATCCACGTCACTGTCGCGATAAGACCCTTCCAACTCGATCCGCGTTCCGATGATGTCATTGGACCATTGCGGGATTTCCTTGCCTGTCGCGAGGCCCGGTCCGAAACCTGCGTCGAAATCGGTATCGACCGATTGCGTCGCGCCACCGATCGTTCCGGTGAAATCGCTGTCCTGTAGCAGGCTGTGGCCGATGAAGCCGTGAACATAGGTGCCGTCGCCCAGGCTCGGCGCGGCAAGCGCCGTTGCGCTGATCACCGGAGCCGTAGACGCGAGAATGAGGCGCGTGAACATAACCATCTCCAGTGTTCCGAAATCCGCATGCCGCGGGTGTGGGCGCGGCTGGCCAAAAGTGAAAGGCGCCGGGGCTTCACTTCACGTGTCTTTGGGAATGTGTGAGTGAATAGGCACGAGGGTATGCCACTGTTTCAGGGCAGACTGGCTGGTGGGTTTGGCACTTCTCTGACCAACGGTTCTGACAGGAGTTCGTCGACAAAAAAACTGAGCAACTGAACCCTGCTGGAAACGCCCGCCTTTCGATAGACCGCAGCGCTTTGGGCCTTGATCGTCCCTTCTTTCGTCTGTCGCATTCCGGCGATTTCCGCGATGGACAGACCCTTGATCGTCAGCATGGCAACGTCACGCTCAGCATCACTGAGCTGCCACGCGCTGAACTGGGTTTCGATGACTTGGGCAAAGGCCCCTTGTGCCACTTGCAGTTGCCGCTGCATGCCGCGCACCCGTCTGGACTGGGTACGGATCAGGGCGATCGTGGCGCTCAGGCCGCCGACAAGCGCCAGAGACAGAAACAGCTCGAACGAATGAAGGTGACGAAAGCCCGCGCCGTCGCCGCCAGTCCAATCCAGCAGCGCATCCGTCATGAAAAAGGCGGCGCAGAGGGCCTGCACCACCAGAAGGAGCCAGAGCAAAGACGTTTGAGGTACTTTCATGCGGCCCCTTGGACGTTGCAGGTTCAGTCGTCGTCTTCTTCGAGCTCGATGGCTGTCACCACCCCGTCCGTGTCAGACAGAACCAGTTCAGTTTCCACGCCATCCTTGGTGAGTTCAACCTCGATCTTCCCACCTTCGAATTCGATCTCTTCGATCTGGTACCCTTGGGCTTCCAGCGCCGCGCGGATATCGGCTTCGCTTGTGCCCAGTTTGTCACCCAGTCCGACATTGGCCAAAGCAAGAACCGGTGCGGTTGCGATCAATCCCGTCAGTGTCAGCAGTTTCAAGGTTTCCATATCGCATCTCCTTTTTGCGTTGTGGCGATGCGGTCGAACTGGGGATGGCAGAGGAGACCTGCGATTGGCTTTTGGTTGAAACGGGGCGAATTGAACCAAGGTTTATGCCATTTGCGGCCGTTTCCGCCCGTCAGGTTCAGGTTGCAATCAAATTGTGATAGTTTGTGTTGCGGATACATACGGGCATGTGACCAACGATGTCGGGCTTTCTGACTGTCTTGAACAGGAGAAGACCATGGCTTTTACAGATTGGTACGTCGAAGGGGAAAGCTTCGGAAACTGCAATTGCGGTTATGCCTGCCCCTGCCAGTTCGAGGAATTGCCGACGCATGGCGATTGCCGCGGTTTCGAGGTGCTTGAAATATCCAACGGATATTTTGGCGAAACGGATCTGAGTGGAACCAGGGCCGCCCTGATCTATGCATGGCCCGGGCCAATATTCGAGGGTGGCGGCGAAATGCAGGTGATCGTCGACCCCGGGGCCACAGCGGCGCAGCGCAATGCGCTGGAAAAAGTCTTTCACGGCGAAGAAACCGAAGAGATGGCAACCCATTGGTACGTGTTCCGGGCCATGTGTGAGACGGTACATGACACGCTGTACCTGCCGATTGAGCTTGCGATGGATATCGAAGGGCGAACGGCCAGCGTCGCCGTTGGTGACGTTCTAAAGTCGACCGGGCGCCCGATTCAGGCCCCGCATGGCGGCGGGGAACATCGCGTACGCATCGATATTCCCGGCGGGATCGAATTCACCATTGCCGAGATCGGCAGCGCCTCGACCCGAGCCGATGCGGCGATCAAACTGGATCTGAAAGACAGCTACGGCCAGTGGCATGTTTTGAAACATGGCCCCGGTGGTGTCGCGCACTGACCTGCGGTCAGGCGGCTTTCGCGGATTCATTGGGGCGGACCTTCCAGCCCGGAACCGCCAGATCCGCCGACAGCACCCGGACTTCGAAGGGTTTGAGGACCGGCAATACGGTTGAACCATAACCGCCTTCACCATTGGCCAGTTCCGGGAACAGTTCGAACAGTTCGCTTCGGGTGGCGGGTGCCATTGCCTCAAGACTTGTGTCACCGGGGTAAAAGGACTCGGACCAGAGTCCTTCGACATTCACCAACTCATGCTGATCAAAGAGGATATGAATGTACTCCACCCCATGTGCGGGCGTTTCCTGAACGATGGAGTGCCCATTGATCAGCCCTTTTGCGGGGGCCAGCATGGCCGCTTCGCCATGCATCAGCTCCATCATGGCCGAGGTCACGGCAATCCGGTGCTGTGGGGAAATGACAAGATCGCGGCTTGGGCCGTTCGGCCCGAAACAGCCCGCCTTGATCCGTACAGGGGACAGGTGCGTGTTTCGCCGCAATTCGGACGCGGACAACCGGCGCTTGCCGATCCAGCGGACCGGGCGGGCATGGCCGCCGGCGGTGATGACCGGGTCGCCGGGCTCCAGTGCCTCGACCCGGCGCAGCCCAGTCGGTGTCTGGATCAGAGATCCTGTGGTAAAACACACGAAAGAAGGCAAAGTGCTATAGGTAGAGGGCGGCGCGATGCCGGAAAAACTGGTGTCTGAAATCGTGTCATTCAGTTCAGCCTGACCCGAAGTGACTATGATGTAACGCGGGTTTGAAAACTGGATCAGGATAAACGTGACCGGCGCGCCATCGACCGTGCCCGTATAGTTTTCGAAAGTACTGAAATTCTGGGTCGAGCCGGAAAAGCCGGGCAGAGACCCAAGGTCGAGTTGCGAGCTGCCATCCGGGTCGGGATCTTGCAGCAGGGCGTCATTATCCGTGACTTCGACAGAATACGCAGCAGTAACATCAACACTGCGGTTGCTGAACGGGTCTGCGCTGATTTCGTAAACAGTAATCGATGCCACGGTCGAACAGCTTCCTTGAAAACGGCAATATCCCCCTTAAGGTTGAGCTAATACACGCAATAAGTGTTAATAATTGATTTACCAAAATTGCGCCGCAGTTAACCGTCCCGGTGCCGCGCAAACAAAAAAAGGCCCCGGTTGAAACCGGGGCCTTCCGCTGTCTGTCAGAGGGGCAGATTACTCTGCGTTTTCCTCTTTCTTTTCTTTCTTCTCAGGCACGATCTCTTCGCCGGTTTCCTGATCGACGCATTTCATCGACAGGCGCACCTTGCCGCGATCGTCAAAGCCCAGCAGTTTGACTTTGACTTCCTGACCTTCTTTCAGAACATCCGACGGATGGTTCAGGCGGCGGTTTTCGATCTGCGACACGTGGACCAGACCGTCACGCTTGCCGAAGAAGTTCACGAAGGCGCCGAAATCGACGATCTTGACCACTTTGCCGGTATAGATCTGACCTTCTTCAGGTTCTGCCACAATCGAATGGATCATGTCATAGGCCTTCTGGATCGACTCACCATCGGGCGAGGCGATCTTGATGACGCCATCGTCGTTGATGTCGACCTTGGCGCCCGAAACCTCGACGATCTCGCGGATGACCTTGCCGCCCGAACCGATCACTTCACGGATCTTGTCGGTCGGAATGTTCATGGTTTCGATGCGCGGGGCGTGGACCGAGAAATCGTTGGTCTCGGACAGGGCTTTGCCCATCTCGCCCAGAATGTGCATCCGGCCTTCCTTGGCCTGTGCCAGGGCGGTTTCCATGATCTGCGGTGTGATGCCGGCAACCTTGATGTCCATCTGGAGCGAGGTGATGCCGTTCTCGGTGCCCGCAACCTTGAAGTCCATGTCGCCCAGGTGGTCTTCGTCACCCAGGATGTCGGTCAGAACAGCGTACTCACCGTCATCTTCCAGGATCAGACCCATGGCAACACCGGCCACCGGCGCTTTCAGCGGAACACCCGCATCCATCATCGACAGCGAACCGCCGCAGACAGAGGCCATCGAGCTTGATCCGTTGGATTCAGTGATCTCCGACACCACGCGGATGGTGTAGGGGAAATCGGTCGGCGCAGGCAGAACCGCCTGAAGCGCGCGCCAGGCCAGTTTGCCGTGGCCCACTTCGCGACGGCCCGGAGGGCCAACACGGCCAACTTCACCCACCGAATACGGGGGGAAGTTGTAGTGCAGCAGGAAGTTCGATTTGAAGTTGCCGTGCAGTGCGTCGACGAACTGCTCGTCGTCGCCGGTGCCCAGCGTGGTCACGGCCAGCGCCTGTGTTTCACCGCGGGTGAACAGGGCAGAACCGTGGGTCCGGGGCAGAATCGAGGTTTCTGCAACGATCGGACGGATATCGGTGGTCGAGCGACCGTCGATCCGCTTGCCGCCCCTGACGACGTCGCCGCGCAGAATGCCGGCTTCCAGCTTTTTCATCGCGGAACCGAGATTGCCGTCTTCCAGTTGCTCTTCGGTCAGCGCCTCTTTGATCGCTTCGCGGGCAGCGGCAACAGCGGCGGTGCGTTCTTGCTTGTCGGTGATCGCGAAGGCGGCGCGCATCTGCTCTTCACCGGCAGCCTTGACGGCGGCATAAAGCTCGGAATAATCCGGCGCCTGGAAGTCAAACGGTTCTTTCGCGGCTTCTTCCGCCAGCGAGATGATCAGGTCGATGACCGGTTGGATCTGCTCATGCGCAAAGTTCACCGCACCCAGCATTTCCGCTTCGGACAGTTCGTACGCTTCCGATTCCACCATCATCACGGCGTCTTTGGTGCCGGCCACAACCAGGTCCAGACGCTGTTCGGGGTTCAGGCGCAGGTCCTGCATGTCGTCCACGGTCGGGTTCAGGACGTATTCGCCATCCACGAAACCAACACGGGCACCGGCAATCGGGCCCATGAACGGCGCGCCGGAAATGGTCAGAGCAGCCGAAGCAGCAATCATCGCAACGATGTCGGGATCGTTGACCAGATCGTGGCTCAGCACGGTACACATCACCAGAACTTCGTTTTTGAAGCCGTCAACGAACAACGGGCGGATCGGACGGTCGATCAGACGCGCGGTCAGCGTCTCTTTCTCGGTCGGGCGTGCTTCGCGCTTGAAGAAGCCACCCGGCACCTTGCCGGCGGCATAGTATTTTTCCTGATAGTGCACGGTCAGCGGGAAAAAGTCCTGACCGGGCTTCTGTTCCCTGGCGAAGGTCACGTTGGCCATGACGCTGGTTTCGCCCAGTGTGGCAATCACGCTGCCGTCGGCCTGACGGGCAACCTTGCCGGTTTCCAGTGTCAGCGTCTCTTCGCCCCACTGAATTGATTTTTTCGTTACATCAAACATATGCGTATCCTAGATGGGAGCACTCCCGCCCCTGCGGGTCTCCCGTTTTGCGTGGCGGCCCCATTGCCGCCGACCCCAATTTATCTTCCATTCGAGTGCCGGGGTCAGGGCACAACGTCTCAGATACCGCGCGCATACATGAGAATGCGTTGGAAGGAAAGCGAAACTGCATCGGATGGCTGGTTCATGCCGGGGCTGGCTTCTGCTGTGTCCGGTGCAAAAGATTCAAGCCTGAACAACGATCAACCTGTAAAGTCGCTGTTCTTTTTCGGATACGGGGCCACGGACATCCGGAATTGACTGTAGCGCTAACATATTGGCAATCGAATGCATTTTGTAAAAATATGAAGGCAGTATAAGCTTTTATCATGAAGCCCGCGGTCGAAATGACGGAAACGCGCCAAGGGGGTTAACAAACTCATTCCCGTCCGCCGACCGAGTACCTTGGCGTTTGCAGTCAGCGAACAGAAGGGCAATCGAATGGCACAGACAAAGAAGATGCTGGATCCGGATCCCCGGATTTACGACTTCGAAACGGAATATGAACTAGGGCAGGACAATGTCCGGCCGTTTGGCTTGGACATCCACAACCCGGTCTTTCTGATCTCGAGTATCATGATCTTTGCGTTCGTTCTGATCGCATTGGCCAACCAAGAGGCGGCGGCCTCGTTCTTCGGATGGCTCCGGCCCTGGCTGACCAGCACGTTCGATTGGTTTCTGGTCCTTTCGGTTGATGCAATCACCCTGTTTTGCCTGGTTCTGATCATCCTGCCCGTCGGCAGTGTCCGGATCGGCGGCAAGGACGCCAAGCCTGATTATTCCTACGCCGGATGGATCGCAATGATGTTCGCCGCCGGTATTGGTATCGGTCTTTTGTTTTTCGGAGTGATGGAGCCGGTCTATTACAATTTTGCCGAGGGCGGAAACGCGGCACCGCTGGGCATTGATATCGCGGTGCCTGGAAATGAATATGCCGGTGTCGTCGGAACCATTCACCATTGGGGGCTGGAAGGCTGGGCGGTTTACGCCGCAGTCGGCCTGAGCCTGGCAATCTTCAGCTACAACCTGAACCTGCCCCTGACCTTGCGTTCGGCCTTCTATCCGATCCTTGGAGAACGGGTCTGGGGATGGTGGGGCCATATCATCGACACGTTGGCGGTTTTTGCCACGTTGTTCGGATTGACCACATCGCTCGGTCTGGGTGCTCAGCAGGTTGCCGCTGGCCTATACGAGGTCTTCGGCATCGAACCCAGCCCCACCGTCGTGGTTCTGCTAATCATCGGCATTACGTTGATTGCGCTGGGCTCGGTTCTGCTGGGCATGGATGCGGGCGTCAAACGGCTGAGTGAGATCAATATGGTCATGGCCGTGGGGCTGTTCCTCTTCGTCATCGCTGTAACGGGCATCGGCACGGCAATCGCGCGGTATTTCAGCGTGATGACCGACTACGTGCTGCACCTGCCCGCGCTGTCGAACCCGTTCGGACGAGAAGACACCAGCTATTTCCACGGTTGGACGACCTTCTACTGGGCGTGGTGGATCGCATGGTCACCCTTTGTTGGCATGTTCATAGCCCGGATCTCGAAGGGTCGAACGGTGCGCGAGTTCATAATCTGCGCGCTGCTGGCGCCGACAGCCGTCTGCGCCCTGTGGATGTCAACCTTCGGCGGCGCCGCCATCGACATGTTGAACGCAGGCGGAGCGGAAGGCGTCCGCGCGACCGTGATTGACAGCTACGCCCCCGAGGGAGCGTTGTTCGGCTTCCTGAAGGAACTGCCGCTGTACAGCATCGTAGCCCCGATCGCGCTTGTCCTGATCGTCATCTTCTTCGTCACTTCGTCCGATTCAGGGTCGTTGGTGATCGACACGATCACGGCAGGCGGCAAGATGGACGCGCCCGTGGTTCAGCGTGTGTTCTGGTGCACATTGGAAGGCCTGGTTGCCATCGCATTGCTGTTGGGAGGTGGTCTTTCCGCGCTGCAAGGCGCGGCGGTTTCAACCGGCATTCCCTTTACGCTGGTGGTTCTGATGATGTGCTACTGCCTGTGGCTGGCGTTGAAATCAGAAAAAGCGAAAATGTGAAGGCGCGCATTCTTCCAGGATCGAGGCGCCCACCGATTGGTGGGCGCCTTCGGTTTTGTGAAGCCAGCGTAAGGTGAAATGATCTGCGCGGTGTCTTGACCGCAATCATACACCCGCCAGCGCGAACAAAACCGCAAGGGTCGGGCGCAGCGTTGGATGCCGGATGCCGAACACCCGGGCGCAGGTTGTCATTGAAGCCGGGAAGCTGCCAACTTTGCGTTGACCGGGAAAATGCCCGCTTTGCCGCGTGTTCCGGGACGCTGCTATCGCGTTGACATTGAATACTCAGAATAGGACGTTCACGCGAAGAAAACCGCTTTCAGCCACCCTTCGGAGGAACAAGTGTCAATTGTTGATGTCCTGGCTGCGCGCCTGATCGAAGATGTCAAATCCAATGACCTGTCAGGACGCTTTCTGATGCTGGGGCGGCAGGATTGGATCGGTGCGCGCCGGTCTACGTCCGCCGCATTGTTCAGGGAAACCTTGCAGAAATACCTGCCCGGAGTGGCCGAAGCTGACCTTCGCAACCCGGATGATGGATACTCGGAAACATTCTTTCGAAAACTTGGATTCTCGGAAGTGGATTCGCTGGATTTTTCGGACTTCGAAGGTGCGAGCATCGTTCAGGATCTCGCGGGGGATTTGCCTGAAAATCTGGTTGGTCGGTTTGACGTTATCTATGACGGTGGAACCTGCGAGCACGTGTTCGATTTGCCGACCGCCTACCGGAACATTGACAAGATGCTGAAGCCCGGGGGTGTGTTTATCGCACATTCGCCATCGAACAACTGGATCAATCACGGCTTCTATCAGATTTGCCCAGAGATCGTGTACGGCTTTTGGGTAAACGCCATGAACTATGAGGCTCTGAAATGCGTGTGGCAGCCATTGAGGCCATACGCTGCTCGTGACGTGGTGAAAATGACGGACCCCAACAAGACAAAGAAACGTCCGCGACCGCTGGGAACTTTTGGTCCGGGATTGCCTGTTCTTCTGGATTATGTGGTTCGAAAACCTGTTGCCGGCACCAAGACAAGTGCAAATGTGTCGCAAAGTGACTATGCCACGCGTTGGGAAAACACGCAGAAAGCCTAAAACCAAGTGCCGCAACGGACATTCCCTGACCGTCGGGGAATGTCCAGTTGCTCTGGCAAGTTAAGGGGGGGGGTATCGCTTGCGGTGGATCCGACGGAAAACGCCCGCCGGTTGGCGGGCGTCGAACCGGAATACCCGGTTTCAGGTCATCTGCAAAAAAGCGTTTAGCGGCGGATGCCCAGCTTTTTGATCAGGTCCTGGTAACGTGCTTCTTCTTTGCCTTTCAGATAGTCCAGCAGCTTACGGCGCTGGGCAACCATCTTCAGCAGACCGCGACGACCGTGGTTGTCTTTCTTGTGGGTCTTGAAGTGCTCGGTCAAAGTGGTGATGCGCGAGGTCAGGATGGCAACCTGTACTTCAGGCGAACCGGTGTCGCCCTCTTTGGTTGCGAATTCTTTCATGACGCGTGCTTTTTCTTCAGCAGTGATCGACATCGGGGTCTCCTTCAAAGGTTAGAGTTGATGGCGCAGGCCGGGATGTCGTCCAGCACAGGCCCATGGAGAAAACCGCACCGATTCCGATGCGGATGGGCGCGTATAGGCGCATTTTCACCAAATGGCAAAGGGAATTTGCGGGATCAGACCATCTGCCCGTACTGGGCCAGTTGCGCTTCGGTGATCAATTGAATGTCGGCCACCGACATACCTTCGGCCCCGTATACCTGCGCCACTTCCTGACCGTTGATCATGACCCGCGTCAGGTTGGCATTTTCCGCGTCGGGTTCCACCTCAATCTCCGGGTCGGCCTCATCCTCCCAGGTGACAAGCAGCTTGTCCTCGCCGGGTTGGAAGCCCATGACGGTGACGTCTTCGTCACCCGGGCTCAGCACGATGTCATCGGCGCCCTGCCCACCGGTCACCACATCCCCGCCGCCTGCCACAATGGTGTCGTCACCGTCGCCGCCGTTCAGGAAATCCTTTTCGGCTGCGCCCTCTTCGATGCCAAAGACAAAGTCGTCGCCGTCGCCGCCAAAGACAGTATCTTCACCTGCGCCACCGTTCAGCGCATCGTCTCCGAACCCGCCCTGCAACGCGTCATCATCGGCCCCGCCCGTCAGAGTATCGTCACCCTGACCGCCGTAAAGCTCGTCTTCGCCTTCGCCGCCATCCAGGGTGTCGTCCCCGAAATGGCCGAACAGGGCGTCGTCCCCCTGATTGCCGAACAGAAAGTCGTCATCCGCCTCTCCGTGCAGAACATCATCACCCTGACCGCCCGCAATCGTATCCGTACCGTCGCCCCCGTGCAGAACGTCGTCGCCCTGGCCGCCGTCGATGGTGTCATCGCCGCCAAACCCGTTGATCTGGTCAACACCGTCCTGACCGGTGATCTGGTCCGGGCCATCGCTGCCGGCAATCACGAGATCTCCTTCGAATTCAGAGATTACGGTTCCAGTGGATGGGGTTTCGATGTCGGGGTTTACCGGGTCTTCGACGTTTTCGCCAATCTCAAGAAACTCTCCGGTGTCGGGTTCAGTTTCTGCGTCATCATTGGGGTCGTCCTCTGATACGTCCTCGTCTTCGATCAGCATGTCGCTCATCGCGTACGCGGCACCGCCGATGGCGGCGAGTCCGATCAATCCGGCCAGAAACATGACACCTCTCCGATCGCAGAATGCTCCGAGGGTGAACATCCCACGCAATCGGCGGTCGGGTCAAAGTCAAGTTATTGAAATGGTTAATACTTTATCACCATTGCTCGGGCTGTTGGCTGTAGGCGATATAAAGCGGGTGCTTGGGGTGGCCGTCTTTGGTCAAGCCCAGATGGAACAGCGGCTGGCCGGTCCGGCGCAGCAGGGTTTCCACCGCCGGGCCCCGGTCCAGATGCGCACCATGGGTGCCCCAGGCGGCGATGACCTGATCGGCCCACCGAACACCTTCCAGAATGGCGGCGTCATTTTCCGGGCCTACCGGATCGGCAGCGGCACGCATCTTGCGCGGATCGGTGTCGCGCCAGGCAAAGATGTTGGTCACCTGAAACGCGCCGAACCCCAGCGCCCGGGCACGGCGTTCGCAGCGTTCCACCGTCGGGTCGTTCTGCACTTCGGTCGCGGTAGACGGGTTCAACATGACAAACAGCGCCTTGCGCCCTGCCGGGTCCCACACACGGGTCAGGCTATAGCGGTATTTCTCGCAGTCGGAATAGATGGCGGTCGAGGGCGCATCGCCCTTGGTGTGCGTTCGGGTGATCATGCTTTTCGCCTAACACGTGGTTCAGGCGGCGAACACCCGGCTGGGATGCAATTCGCCCGATTTGTAAACCCCCACGGCCACGGCCTTGCCATCCAGCGAGGCCCATGCCTCGTCGCCGTATTCAACATCCGAGGCCAACACCATACCCGGGTTGCCATTGCGCAGGCGGGTTGCACCTTCGGGGGTGCATTTGAGCTCGGGCAGGTCCGACAGGCCGGCTTCCAGCGGGTGCAGATAGTCGTCCAGCGCCGTGGTCTTTGCCATTTCGTCGATCTGTTCGATGCTCAACCCGTCTTCGGCCTCGAACGGTCCGGACCAGATCCGGCGCAGTTCCCGGACGTGGCCGTGGCATCCCAGCGCTTCACCCAGATCGCGGGCGATCGAGCGGACATATCCGCCCTTGCCGCAGGTCATCTCCAGCACCACGTGATCTGCGTCGGGGCGGTCGACAAGGATCAGTTCCTCGACCCAAAGGGGCCGTGCTGTCAGTTCAACGTCTTCGCCATCGCGGGCCAGTTTATAGGCGCGCTGGCCGTCGATTTTCACGGCGGAAAACTTGGGCGGGACCTGCATGATGTCGCCCAGAAACGGGGTCAACGCCTGCTTGATGTCTTCATCTGACGGACGCGCATCGCTTTCGGCAATCACTTCGCCCTCGGCATCGTCAGTGTTGGTGGCCTGACCCAGACGGACAGTGAAGGTGTAAGCCTTCAAAGCATCCGTGATGTAGGGAACGGTCTTGGTCGCCTCACCCAGGGCCACGGCCAGAACGCCGGTGGCCTCGGGGTCCAGCGTGCCCGCATGGCCTGCCTTCTTGGCATCCATCGCCCAGCGCACCTTGTTGACCACGGCGGTCGACGTCATGCCCGCGGGCTTGTCCACCACCAGCCAGCCGGAAATGTCGCGACCCTTGCGTTTGCGTCCCATAAAGCACCTTCAATCTTGCTGAGGCGCGCGACCTAGCGGATCGCCATCGCCCTGTCAATTTCAAGGTGCGTCTTCGACCACACCCACGATCGGTCCCAGCGAAAACCCGACATCGGACCGATTGTTCGCGCGGTCATACATGCGAGAGATATTGCCGTCGAAGAAC
Source organism: Ruegeria sp. YTSA144 (assembly GCF_059610125.1). Classification (NCBI taxonomy): domain Bacteria; kingdom Pseudomonadati; phylum Pseudomonadota; class Alphaproteobacteria; order Rhodobacterales; family Roseobacteraceae; genus Ruegeria; species Ruegeria sp. YTSA144. Next base: position 35,541 of record NZ_JBXWNA010000007.1, on the reverse strand, counting down.
AGCGCATTCGGAGTTTCCAGCACGTCCCGGAACAGGCGGCCGAATTCGTGGAATGTGACGTAATCTTCGGAAATCGCAAACACCGCCCGGGTGCCATCGGCGCTGGTGCCCACCCCGTTGCGCACATAGTGCGAGGTCGAATCGGGCAGGAACCGGGGATGCAACTCGCCATCGATCACCAGCATCGGGCCGGATTGGCTGGCGAACCGGCAGTCGGGGGCCTGATCGAGGAAATCCAGCGTCTCGAACACATCAGCCCGGCCCTCGCGGATGCAGAACACGCCGTTGGGCAGCAGGCCGAAATTGCCGGGGCCGGGGTTGGAGATCACCCGCATGACCTCTTTGCCGTTCTCGACATAATGGCCGACGGGCGACCGGTCATCGTGATACATGCCCGCGTTCATGGCAAAGGCCAGACGCTTGCCGCCGGGGGCCAGCGCCTCGTTCACCGACGAGAAATGCCCCAGCAGATCCCCGTTTTCGTCGTTGAGAAACAGGCGCAGGTCTTCGTTTGCCGCGTCGACTTCGCAGACGGTATAGCGCTTGTCATCATAGGTCAGCTTTTCGCAAGTGACCGCAGAGGCTTGCGCGGCCCAGACAACCGCGCCCAATGTGACAAGTGCCCGGATCACTCGTCCAGATCGCGGCGCACCGCGTCCTGTTCGAACATGCGGCGGGTGTCGTCCAGACGGTCGAACGTGTCATCAAGGCGGAACCGCAGATCGGGCGAGAATTTCAGGCCGACCTTCTTGCCAACCATGCGCCGAAGTTCACTTTTGTTGCGGGCGAGCAGATCGATCACGTCCTCCTGCCCCTTGCCGCCCAAGGGCAGCACATAGGCGGTGGCGATCTTCAGATCGGGCGAGGTGCGTACCTCACCCACTGTGATCGACATGCGGTTCAGGTCGGGGTCGTGGACATCTCCGCGCGCCAGAACCTCGGACAGGGTGCGGCGGATCAGTTCGCCGACGCGCAGCTGTCGTTGGGACGGGCCGGGGCCATCGTGGAATTTATTCTTTGCCATAATCCCCGATCTAAGCGCAAACCGGGGCTTTGCCAAGCGGGCGCGAACGGGGTAGGAGGCTTTGAGCAGTTTGCAGCAAGGGAATACCGCCATGACCCATATTCCGGGTATCGTCATCACAGGGGCTTCGGGCCGTATGGGGCAGATGCTGATCAACACCGTAAACGACAGTGATCAGGCGCGTCTGGTCGGCGTGGTCGAGCGCACGGGGCATGACTGGGTCGGTCAGGATGTGGGCGAAGCCATGGGTGGCCAGGCGCTGGGCGTCAAAGTTACCGATGACCCGCTGGAAGCCTTCGCGCAGGCACAGGCGGTGATCGATTTCACCGCACCCGAGGCGACGCTGGACTTTGCCGCTTTGGCCGCGCAGGCGCGCTGTGTGCATGTAATCGGGACAACCGGCATGACGGATGAGCAGATCGCCGCGCTGGAACCGGCCTCGCGCCACGCGGTGATCGTGCGGGCAGGGAACATGAGCCTTGGCGTCAACCTGCTGGTGCAACTGACCAAGAAAGTCGCGGCTGCACTGGATGAGGATTTTGATATCGAAATCATCGAAGGGCATCACCATCACAAGGTGGACGCACCATCCGGCACCGCTCTGATGTTGGGCGAGGCCGCTGCCGAGGGACGCGGCGTCAAACTGTCGGAGGTGTCCGACCGGGGTCGCGACGGCATCACCGGTCCCCGCAAACGCGGAGATATCGGTTTTCATGCCATACGTGGCGGCGACATCGTGGGCGAGCATGACGTGTTGTTCGCCGCCCCCGGTGAACGCATCGTTCTGCGCCATCTGGCCAGCGACCGCGCGATTTTTGCCCGTGGTGCGCTGAAGGCGGCGCTGTGGGGGCAGGGGAAGGCGCCGGGCCAATATGACATGGTGGATGTGCTGGGGCTGTGAGCCATAGACGAAGCGGTCGCCGACGCTAAGCTTTGATTCATGAGGATTCGGCGCTCTGGACTGGCAACCGGCATTTTGCTTGCGGTGTTCTACCTGACACTGCTGCCTTTCGTTGCGCATGGCGTTGGAATGATCGGCGATGGCCTGTCGCAGGACGCCGCCCGGCGCAGCTATCTGTTCGCTGATGGCGAGAATGTCGGCAATGCCGCGATGTTGGTGCACATTCTGGCAGGTAGTTTTCTGGTCGTACTCGTCCCGCTTCAACTGCTGAAGGGGCTGCGGCTCAGGTACAATCGGTTTCACCGCGTGATGGGAGCCTGTCTGGTGGCGCTGGCATTGATCACCGGGCTGGCAGGCATGAGTTATATTCCCCTGCGCGGAACCATCGGCGGGCCGCTGATGTCTGCCGCCTTCTTTCTGTACGGGCTGTGTCTTTTCACGGCCGCGCTGATGGTGGCGCGCAGGGCTTTGGAAGGGGATCGCGCAGGACATTGGGCATGGGGATTGCGGCTGTTCTGGCTGGCGCTTGGATCCTGGCTTTACCGCGTGCATTACACATTGTGGTATCTGCTGACCGGCGGGTGGGGGTCAGAGCCCGATTTCTCGGGCCTGTTCGATCTGATTCAGAATTTCGCGTTCTTTGTACCGTATCTGCTGGTCGTACAAATCTGGATCGCCCGCAACCGTGCCACTCATCAAAATGCCCTGGTCACAGGTTCCTGATCTTGTCGGCCCGCAGGGGACACGCGAGGTAGACGCCGAATTCTGTGCCGATATCCGCGCTGACCCGCGCGTGAACGGCTCCTTGTCGGTCAAGGAAGCGCTGGTTGTCCTCAACCGGAAAAATCCCTTCGTGCCATATGCCGGGATGGATATAGAGCCCCCTTGATCCGTCACACCAGAATGCCACCACCTTGTCCGGCGTCAGATTGTCGCCGGCCAGGGCCACAGGCACGATGAAGGGCTTGTTGTCCAGCGGCCAGAACATCTGCCCGCCGTCGGGGTGATAGTTCATATGCCACAGCAACACTTGATCCCGCGGTGCTGTTTTCCGGTCGGTTTGTGCCTGTTGGGGGTCGGCGGACCAACCCAGCACGTAATGGCCTTTGACCGCCTCGTTCTCACCGTAAAGCACGTCACCCTGCCAGTCGCATTTGAACGTGCCTTCAACCCAGCCGCCTTCGTCACCCGTGCCGTCGTCAATCGGTCGCCAGCCCTGCTGCGGCCAGCGTACGATCTCGATTTCAAAGGTTTCGGGGTCGTCGACCAAACAGCCGTACCCCTTGACCGATGTGTCCGTCGCACGGATCAGGGGAACTTCGTGCCACGGCAGCGAGGGTTTCGAACTGGCCTCGAAGATGTACTCGGGTGCGGTCATGATGCACCCAGATGCCTGTCGACCATGCGCTGAACCATCGGTGCGAAATGGGCGAAATCCGGTGTCTCCATATCCGCGCGTTTGCCGGCCTCATCCAGATACCGGACCTGAATGATCTCTTTCAGGTTCGGATTGGATTCGAACGCGGCGACTTCTTCGGCGCTCATCGGGCCGCCTTGCAGCTCCAGGGTATGGACCGAGGCGGCGGAGAGGCGGTTGAAATATTCGGGCTTGGTGGCGCAGAGATACCGCTTGGCGGCCACGTGATATCGACAGCAATCGGTGATGACCGAAGGGAAGAACTGCTCCAGCACCTCAGCACCCGCATCCTCGTGGTGGCGGTCTTCGGTATCATCGGGGTGGTAGGTTCCGAATTCGGACGTGAAATGGCCGATATCATGCAACAAGGCACCGACGATGATCTCTTCAGGCTGGCCGTTCTGTTCGGCGATGGTGGCGCCTTGCAGCATGTGCTGGGCCATGGTGACGGGTTCGCCAAGATATTCCTCACCGCCGCGGCGGTCGAAGATATCCCCGATGAAGGCGACGATATTGTCCCGGTTCAGGGTCGAGAAATCGGGCTTCATTCCGCTGCCTCCGGTTGTGTCATCTCCATCGCCGCCAAAGTCGACAGCAACCCGTCCTTGTCGGCGTAGCACCCCTGCAACCAGCGCGACCCCGCACCGGAATAGCCCAGCCTTGCATGCAGGACACGGGTGTTGTCGACGATGAAACTCTCGCCCGGCTCCAGTTTGAACGACACGCCCATGGCCGGGTCGTCGATGATCTCGCCCAGTTGGCGATAAGCCGCATAGTAGGCTTCCATCCTGTCGAAAGGCACGTCCACGAAAGGCGCGGAGGAGCGGTTGTTGAACCGGATCCCGACCAGTTCGCCATCCGGCGACAATTCGATCATCGGACGGCGAGACCGCAGGCAGACACCGTCAGACCCCTTGTATTCGAACCGCGCCGGGTAGCCTGCCAGCAGCGCAAAACCTTCGGGGTTCTGCGCACGCAGCTTTTCGGCAGCGCGAAAGCCGTCGACAACGATCGAGTCGCCCCCTTCGGCGCTGTTTTCCAGACAATAAAGGATTTGCAGCGTCGGCACAGGGTCGCGATAGGGGTTGTCGGTGTGGGCCTGCAAGCCAAGCCCGGTATAGGCGAGGTTGGTCGGGTTCACTTCCGTCCGAACCTCGAAATAAGGGCCATAATTGGTTTCGCGGACATAGCCGAACAGGTCGGCCACTTTCAAAAGCGACTCTGGTTCGGTTGGCCCGCCCGTCAGCCTGGCAAAGCCGTAACGCGCCACAGACGCCAGCCAGTTGCGTTTGGCCGCAGGGCTGGCATGAACCTCGTTCCAGTCGCCAGAGGGTGCGGCGATCCCGCCTTCCCAGGTGATGATGCCGGGGCCGGTGCGGCCCAGCGTATCGTCCCGTTCGCAATCATAGTTGTGTTCGGCCAGCCATTCAGCCGGGAAGGTAACGGTTTTGTCTTCGGGCTGGAACGTGACCTGAAGGCCGCCCGCGACAACCTCGGCTGAACTGACCGAGATGTCAGCAGGGATATCGCCGATGGTGATCAGCCGCTGGCCGTTGCCCGGGGCACGGGTTTCCGGGTCCAGCGCGTTGTCGCGCAACCAGACGGCGTGAAAGCGGGCTTGCGGTCCTGTGTCGAACGCGACGGTGACGACCGAACTGTCATGGGTGGCGGTGCGCAGCATTGGGGTCTCCTGTTCGGCGCGAGCTTTGGTTGAGCAGATACGCTGTTCATGGCATTACGACAATTAATCCTTATTTCGGCTGAGGCTTGGAAAATCTAATGGCTAAGAAAAAGATCGGTCTGCCGCCGTTGGACTGGTTGCGCGTGTTCGAGGCAGCCGGACGTCTTGGTGGGTTCTCGGCAGCAGCCAAGGAGTTCGGGCTGACGCAGGCCGCTGTCAGCCAGCGGATCGGCAATCTGGAAGCCTGGCTGGGCCGATCCCTGTTCGTGCGCGAGGCGCGGGGCGTGTCACTGACGGTTGAAGGTGAAAGCTATCTGCCCTTGGTGCAGGACAGCCTTCGTGCGCTGGAGCGCAATACCGAGGATCTGTTTGGCAAATCCCCGCGTGAGTTGCGCGTGGCCGGGTTGTCGTCGAACATCCACGCATTGGTTCTACCGGCGCTGACCCGGTTTCACGAGATGCAGCCCGGGGTTCGAGTGATGACCGACTCGGTCGCGCGCCGGTCGTCTTTGGACGAAGAACGAACCTGGCTGCAAATCCGATATGGTCGGGGCATCTGGGCCGGGCGTGATGCCGCCCTGATCGCGCCCGAGGTCCTTGCACCGATGGCGCCGCCGGGTGTCGACTGGGGCGCCCCATTGATCGATCTGCGCGGAGAACGCCCCGGCTGGAGAGAGTGGAGCCAGAAAAACGGCCAGCAGGACCTGCCGCCTTCAAAAACCAGCTTTGATTCGATGGAACATGCGATCTCGGCTGCGCGGCGCGGCATGGGTGTGGTGTTGGGATCGGTTCCGTTGGCCTTTGCCGACCTGCAAGAGGGGCGGTTGCGGCGGCTGGATTTACCCGAATTGCACACCAAAGACGGGTACTGGCTGACCTGGCCTGAAGACCGGGCGAAGTCCAGAAAACAGCGTGCCCTGATCGAGGATTTCCTGAATGCGCTGCGTGGTTGACCGTTCAGAAGTCGATGGCGATGCCCTTCTTTTCCCAGTCACCGTAACGGGCCGGGTCCGGCCCGTCTCGGCCACCCAGCTCTTTCGGCAATTCCTGGGCCTGGGCCGCGGCTTTGCGGCGGCGTTCTTCCGCTTCGGCCAGGGCGCGCTGCGCGGCGGGGGGCAAGTCTTTGCGGTCGTCAGTCATGACATCGGGTTCCTTTCCGTGCGCAGTCTTGATATACGCCCGCGTCCGCCATTGGCAATGCGGACGCAGGTCACATGAAGGCGGTACAATGTCTAACAGCGCAACAGCAGCACGGCGCAGCGCAATCTATCTTCTGGATCAGGTTCTGGGCGAAGGTCGCCTGCTGGCCGAGTGTCTGGCGGCGGGTGCAGTGGATCGCTTGGAACCCGAGGATCGCGCGCGCGCTCAGCGACTGGCGTTGGAAACACTGCGTGGGCTGGAACGGGCCGACCGCCTGCTGGCCAACCACCTGAACCGAACACCCGCTCTGACGGTCCACAACGCGCTGAGACTGGGTGCGGTCGAACTTTGCAACGGCGAAGCCGCCCATGGCGTCGTCAATTCCATGGTCGAGATCGTCAGCCGTTCGCGCAAGCATGGTCGCCTCAAGGGGTTGGTGAATGCCGTTCTGCGCAAGGTTGCGGCAGAAGGCCCCGAGGCGTGGCCGAAGATGCGCGTTCCGCGTTTGCCGGACTGGTTGCGTGAACCGATGATCGCAGCGTGGGGCACGGATGCCGTTACCGGAATGGAGCAGGCACATTTCGCGGGTGCGCCACTGGACCTTACCTTGAAACCCGGGGCGGAAGGCCCTTCAGGCGAGATCCTTCCGACCGGGTCGGTGCGGTTGCACGATGCGGGTCAGGTCTCGACCCTGCCGGGGTACAAGGCCGGAGACTGGTGGGTGCAGGACGCCGCTGCGGCTTTGCCGGTTCGCGTTCTGGCCCCGAAGGCGGGCGAAAAAGTGCTGGATCTCTGCGCGGCCCCAGGTGGAAAAACGATGCAACTTGCGGCCGCAGGGGCTGATGTCACGGCATTGGATGTGTCGGAATCACGGATGGAACGGGTGCGCGAAAACCTTGCAAGGACCGGCCTGAAGGCGAAGGTCGTTGTTGGCGATGCGCTGGAACACGAGGGCCAGTACGACGCGATCCTGCTGGACGCGCCGTGCTCGGCCACAGGTACGATCCGCAGGCATCCTGACTTGCCGTTTGCCAAGGACGGTTCGGAATTCGGCGGTCTGATCGAACTCCAGTCGCGCATGTTGGCCCACGCGTGGGGCTTGCTCAAACCCGGTGGGCGTCTGGTCTATTGCACGTGTTCCCTGCTGCCGGACGAGGGCGAAGTTCAGGTTGAAGAGGCGCTGGACATGTATTCGGACATGAGCGCGGATCGCGACGCGCTGAACGTACCCGGTGTTGAAACGGATTGGATCACTGAAGAAGGCGGCATGCGATTGCGCCCTGATTATTGGCCGGATCGGGGCGGTATGGATGGGTTCTATATCGCGTGCCTGACCAAATCCGTCTGAACGCACGCTTTTCGATGACTTGACGACCGGCGCGGTCTATCGTTGGGTCTCAAGCGCCAGCAGAGCGCAAGGGGCAGAGTAACACGCGTCATGTCGAAATCAGACACCATGACCAGCCGGTGGATGCGGTTTCAGAACCGTTTCTATGCGCGCCTGAGCCAGCGGCAGAAGGCGGTCACAGGGTTTGTTGCGCAACCGGATCCGCGCTCGGTGGGTTCGTTTGCACGTGGGCGGCAACTGGTTGCCGGAAACCTGTTGTTCGCAGGCTATCTGGTCGAGGCCGAAGATACAGGGCTTTGGGACGTCACCGCCCCCAGTGCCGGCTTTGACGAAGAACGTCACGGTTTTGCCTGGCTGGATGATCTGGCTGCGGTCGGAGACATGCGTGCGCGGGAAAAGGCGCAGCGCTGGGTCTGGGGATGGATCGAGGCGCACGGGCGCGGGCAAGGGCCCGGCTGGGTGCCTGATCTGACCGGACGACGGGTGATGCGCTGGATCAACCACGCGCTTTTTCTGCTGCGAGGGGCGGATGAAAAACAAAGCAAGCTGTTTTTCCGCTCGCTTGCCCAACAGACATGGTTTCTGTCCAAACGCTGGCATGCCGCGACCCCGGGTCTGCCCCGGTTCGAAGCGCTGGCTGGGCTGGTACAGGCCGGGCTGGCGCTGGAGGGGCTGGAGCACATGGCCGACCCGGCCCTGCGCGCCCTGGCCGGAGAATGTGACCGTCAGGTCGACGCGCAAGGCGGCATTCCAACACGCAATCCGGAAGAACTGCTCGAGGTCTTCACATTGCTCAGCTGGACATCGGCGGCGCTGAGCGATCTTGGGCGCGGCACGCCTGCCGCTCAGGCCAATGCGATCAAACGGATCGCGCCGACCCTGCGCAGCCTGCGCCACGCGGACGGGGCCTTGGCACGGTTCCATGGTGGCGGGCGCGGTGTCGAGGGACGTCTGGAACAGGCTCTTGCGCAAAGCGGCGTCAAACATAAGGCGGCAACCGAATTGCCGATGGGCTATGCCCGGCTGGCAGCCGCACGCACCTCGGTGATCGTGGATGCCAGTGTGCCGCCTTCCGGAGCGGCCTCGTACAATGCGCATGCCTCTACTCTGGCGTTCGAGTTGACCTCGGGGCGGCGGCCGCTGATCGTGAACTGCGGGTCGGGGGCCAGTTTCGGGCTGGAATGGCGCCGCGCCGGACGGGCGACGCCGTCGCACTCGACGCTTTGCCTGGATGGGTTCTCAAGCGCCCGGCTGGCCAGCCCGGTGCCGGGGCGTGAAGCTCAGGCGCTGGTTGACGCACCGCAAGAGGTGCCCGTTGATTTCGAGGATGCGTTCGAGGGCATCCGCTTCATGGCCGGGCATGATGGATACGCAAAGGTCTTTGGCCTGACCCATGCGCGTACATTCGAATTGCGATTTGACGGTCGGGAACTGACCGTTGAGGATATTCTGCTGACCGCGACCGACAAGGCGAAGCGACAGTTTGACAAGGCGATGGATGCTTCGGGCCTCAGGGGCATCGGCTATGACATCCGGTTTCACCTGCATCCGGATGTCGATGCGGCGCTGGATTTGGGCGGGGCGGCGGTGTCGATGGCGCTCAAAAGCGGTGAAATCTGGGTTTTCCGCCATGATGGCGTTGGAAAATTGTCCGTCGAGCCAAGCGTTTACCTTGAAAAAGGGCGTTTAAAGCCACGCGCGACAAAACAGATCGTTCTATCCGGGCGCGCAATGGAGTATGCGACGCGCACCCGGTGGACTCTGAGCAAGGCACAGGACACAGCCTATGCCGTGCGCGATACGCACCGGGACGAGCCCGAGTTAGACTGACGCCAAAAGGACCTTTGGACCCATGACCGATCTTCACCCCGTGCGCCGCGCGTTGCTTTCCGTATCCGACAAAACCGGGCTGATCGAGCTGGGCAAGGCGCTGGCCGAGCGCGGGATCGAACTGCTGTCGACCGGCGGCACGGCCAGGGCGTTGCGTGATGCAGGGCTTGCGGTGAAGGATGTCAGCGAGATCACCGGCTTCCCCGAGATGATGGATGGTCGGGTCAAGACCCTGCACCCGATGGTGCATGGTGGCCTGCTGGCGCTGCGGGACAACGACACCCATGTTGCTGCGATGGAAGAACACGGCATCGGTGCGATCGATCTGCTGGTTGTGAACCTCTATCCGTTCGAGGCAACCGTGGCCAAAGGCGCGGGTTATGACGAATGCATCGAGAACATTGATATCGGCGGTCCGGCAATGATCCGCGCGGCCTCCAAAAACCATGCCTTCGTGAATGTGGTTGTGGATGTCGAGGACTATTCCTCGCTGCTGGATCAACTGGAAGAAAACTACGGCAAGACTTCCTATGGTTTCCGTCAGTGGCTTGCGCAAAAAGCGTATGCGCGTACCGCGGCCTATGACACGGCTGTGTCCAACTGGATGGCCGACGCGCTGGAGCTTGAAGCCCCGAAACGTCGCGCCTTTGCCGGTGAATTGAAACAGACCCTGCGCTATGGCGAGAACAGCCATCAGCAGGCGGCGTTCTACACCGACGGCACAAACCGTCCGGGCGTTGCGACCGCCGTGCAGCATCAGGGCAAGGAACTGAGTTACAACAACATCAACGACACCGATGCGGCCTTTGAGCTGGTGGCCGAGTTTGACCCCCAGCAGGGCGCCGCCTGCGCCATCATCAAACATGCCAACCCCTGTGGCGTGGCCAGGGGTGCAACCCTGCTTGAGGCCTACAAGGCTGCCTTCGACTGCGACCGCACCTCTGCCTTCGGCGGTATCGTGGCGTTGAATCAGCCTCTGGACGCCGAGACCGCGCAGGAGATCACCGGGATTTTCACCGAAGTCGTGATCGCTCCGGGCGCATCGGATGAGGCCAAGGCAATCTTTGCCGCCAAGAAAAACCTGCGCCTGCTGACGACCGAAGCGCTGCCGGATGTGACCGCCGGTGGGAAAACCGTGCGTCAGGTGGCCGGCGGGTTGCTGGTGCAGGACAAGGATAACGGCTTTGTCGGCATGGATGATCTGAAAGTTGTGACCAAGAAGGCCCCGACCGACGAACAGATGCGTGACCTTTTGTTTGCCTGGAAAGTGGCCAAGCACGTCAAGTCCAACGCCATCGTCTATGTCAAAGACGGCGCCACCGTGGGCGTCGGCGCGGGCCAGATGAGCCGTGTGGACTCGGCCCTGATTGCCGCCAAGAAAGCCGAACGTATGGCTGACGTGCTGGGCTTGGCCCAACCGCTGACCATCGGCTCGGCCGTTGCGTCGGACGCGTTTTTCCCCTTCCCTGACGGCCTGATGGAAGCGGCCGAGGCGGGCGCAACCTGTGTGATCCAACCGGGTGGGTCCATGCGTGACGATGAAGTCATCGCCGCCGCGGATGAGGCGGGCCTTGCCATGGTCTTTACCGGCATGCGCCATTTCCGTCACTGATGCGGTCACGCCTGCTTCTCTGGGCGGCGCTGGCCGCCTTTGCGATCGACCAGATCAGCAAATACCTGGTCGTTCACGTCATGCGCGTGGCCGATCAGCCCGGCGGCATCGATGTTGTGCCGCCGCTGCTGGTGTTCAAATACGGCGAGAACCGGGGCATCAATTTCGGCCTTTTCCAAGGAAACTCGGAGGCCGCGCGCTGGATTCTGATCGGCGTTTCCGTGGCGATCTGTGTTGGCGTGCTTGTCTGGCTCAGCCGTGCAGCCCATTCAAGGCTGATGCTGTTTTGTGGCGGCCTGCTGATTGGCGGTGCGCTGGCGAATGTGGTGGATCGGGTTCTTTACGGCTTTGTTCTGGATTTCCTGAACATGTCCTGTTGCGGCATCAACAATCCGTTTGTTTTCAACCTCGCAGATGTCTTCATATTTGCAGGAGCCATCGGGCTGGTGCTGTTTGACGGCAAAAAGGCCTCGTGACGCGCGGAATGATATGCGATAAAAGCGCCTGAAACAGGCTGGAGACACCAATGCGGATGCCGCGCGCCCTATTTGTTTTGACTGTTGCCGCTGCGGTTGCGGCGTGTTCGAATCCGGGTCTTCGGGATCTGGAGCCTCCGGGTCCGGGGCCGGATGAGTTTTCCGTGCTGCCGGTCAAGCCGCTGACCCAACCTCAGGACTATGCGTTCTTGCCTGCACCCACGCCGGGTGGCGCGAATCTGACGGATCCGAACCCAAATGCCGATGCGGTGGCTGCGCTGGGCGGAAATGCATCTGCGCTGAACCCGAATACAGCTGTGCCATCCTCGGATGCAGCGCTTGTCACGGCCTCCAGCCGCTATGGTGTTTCCCCCGATGCGCGGCAGGTGGTCGAGGCTGATGACGCCGCGTTCCGCAAACGGCGGGGGCGTTGGACAGGTCTGCGCCTGTTCCCGGTCGACCGCTATGGTCAGGTTTACGAAAAACAATCGATCGATCCGTTCGCGGAAACAGAAGCTGCCCGTCGGGCCGGGATCGAAACCCCTTCTTCGCCGCCGGGTGAATAATTCTTAACTTTCCGTCATCGGGCTTGAACCCGGGCCGCGTCACCGTAGTTTGAATACCAGAAACGAAACGGAGGATGCCCCATGGTTCGGGCCCTGGCCTTGTCGGCTGCCCTGATCGCTGCCACCCCGGTTTTTGCCGAGGACGGGAAAGAAGCGGTCACCACATTCACATTGGACAACGGAATGGATGTCGTCGTGGTCGAAGACCACCGCGCACCGGTCGTACAACACATGGTCTGGTACCGTGCCGGATCCGCAGATGAGCCGATCGGATCCTCGGGTGTGGCGCATTTTCTGGAACACCTTCTGTTCAAAGGCACCGACACGCTGGCCCCGGGTGAGTTTTCGGCCACCGTCGCAGCCAATGGCGGCAACGACAACGCCTTTACCTCGTATGACTACACCGCATATTTTCAGCGTGTCGCGGCCGACAGGCTAGAGTTGATGATGCGGATGGAATCCGACCGGATGCGAAACCTTCGGCTGAGCGAAGAGGATATTCTGACCGAACGGGACGTGATTCTTGAGGAACGCAACCAACGTACCGAAAACAACCCGCGCGCCCTGTTCGGCGAACAGATGAGTGCGGCTCAGTATCTGAACCACCGCTACGGCGTTCCGATCATCGGTTGGATGCACGAGATGGAAGAACTGGACATGGAGGACGCGCTGTCGTTCTACCAGACCCATTATTCGCCCAACAACGCCATTCTGGTGGTCACGGGTGACGTTGATCCCGACGAAGTCCGCGCGCTTGCCGATCAGTATTACGGTGTGATTCCCGCCAATCCGGACCTGCCCGAGCGGGTGCGGTCACAAGAGCCGCCGCAAACAGCCGAGCGTCGCCTGACCTTCAAGGACCCGCGCGTCGCCCAGCCTTACGTTCAGCGCAGCTATCTGGCCCCGGAACGCGATCCGGGCGAACAGGAAAAAGCGGCGGCTCTGTTTCTGCTGGCTGAATTGCTGGGTGGAAGCACCACCTCTTATCTGAACGAAAAGTTGCAGTTTGATCAGCAGAAGGTCGTCTATGCCGGGGCGTTCTATCGTGGTGTTTCGCTGGATGACACGACCTTCGATCTTATCGTCGTTCCGGCCGAGGGTGTTTCCCTGCAAGAAGCCGAAGACGCCATGGACCAGGCCGTGGCCGACTTCATCGCCGAAGGTGTGAACGAAGACGATCTTGAGCGCATCAAGATGCAGCTACGCGCCGCCCAGACCTATGCGCGCGACAATGTGGACGGCATCGGCAACCGCTATGGCCGGGCCCTGACCAGCGGTCTGACGGTCGAAGACGTGCAGGCCTGGCCCGAGATCCTTCAGGCCGTGACCGGTGATGAGATCATCGCCGCAGCCCGCGAAGTTCTGCAACCCGAGGCGTCTGTTACCGGCTGGCTGATGCGCGATGACGAGGTGACGCAATGAAACGGTTTATTGCAACGCTGGTTGCCTGCCTGGTCGCCCTGCCGGCTTTGGCCGAGATCGAGATCGAAGAAGTGACCTCGCCCGGTGGCATCAAAGCCTGGCTGGTCGAGGACCATTCCATCCCATTCACCGCGCTGGAACTGCGGTTCCGTGGCGGCACGTCGCTGGACGACCCTGACAAACGCGGCGCGGTCAACCTGATGAGCGGGCTGATCGAAGAAGGCGCGGGCGATATGGATGCGCGGGCCTATGCGCGTGAACTGGAGGCTCTGGCGGCTTCGTTCCGATACAATGCCGGCGACGATGCAGTTTCGATTTCCACGCGTTTTCTGTCCGAGAACCGGGATGAAGTGGTCGATTTGCTGCGCACGACGATCCACGAGCCGCGTTTTGATCAGGATGCGGTTTATCGGGTGCGCGCCCAGATTCTGTCGGGCCTGCGCTCGGATCAGACTGACCCGAACGAAATCGCAAGCCTCACCTTTGCGCAGATGGCCTACGGGGATCACCCCTATGGATCCGAAGGGAAAGGCACCATCGAAAGCGTCTCGGCCCTGACCCGTGACGACGTGGTCGCGGCTTATGAAGGCGTCTTTGCCAAGGATCGCCTGTACGTGGGGGCCGTTGGCGATATAACGGCAGAGGAACTGGGGATCCTGCTAGATACACTGCTCGGCGACTTGCCGGACACCGGCAAGCCCATCCCCGGCAAGGCCGAGGTGAACATTCCCGGTGGCGTCAGTGTTGTCGAATTCGACACGCCTCAGTCCGTGGCCTTGTTCGGTCAGGCCGGGATTGATCGGGATGACCCGGATTTCTTTGCGGCCTTCGTTCTGAACCACATTCTTGGCGGCGGCGGGTTTGAAAGCCGGCTGATGCAGGAGGTGCGCGAAAAGCGCGGCCTGACCTATGGGGTCGGGACCTATCTGGTGCCCAAGGATCTGGCCTCGGTCTATCTTGGGTCCGTGTCCTCGGCCAATGACCGTATCGCCGAAGCCATCGACGTAATTCGCGATGAATGGGCGCGCGCGGCCACTGAAGGCGTGACGCAAGAGGAACTTGACGACGCCAAGACCTATCTGACCGGCGCCTATCCGCTACGGTTTGACGGCAATGGTCAGATTGCCGGGATTATGGTTGGGATGCAGATGGAAGGCCTGCCGATCGACTATATCGCCACCCGGAATGACAAGGTGAACGCGGTGACATTGGAAGACGTAAACCGCGTTGCTGCCGGACTGCTTGACCCGGACGGTTTGCACTTTGTCGTCGTTGGCAAACCGGTTGGCCTGGAAACAACGAACTGAACCTGTGGGGGTAAGCTGCGGCTTACCCCTTTTTCATGCTGCGCAGCATGTCTCCCATCATCTGGCCGAACTTGCCCGAGCCACGCTGATACAGCGCCCCGTCCACAGCCAGAACCGTACCGCTGATATAGCTGGCCATGTCCGAGGCCAGAAACAGGCAAGCGTTGGCCACGTCCTGCGGCTGACCCCAACGGCCCAGCGGCACGTCGCGGCGCAAGGCCTCACCGGCATCGGGTGTGGGGGCAAGGCGCTTGGCGCCTTCCGTGCCTTCGATGAAGCCCGGCACGACCGAGTTCACGCGAATGCCCTCGACGCCCCATTCCATCGACAGGGTGCGGGTAATCTGGTCAACCCCCGCCTTGGCGGCGCAGACATGGGCCTGGCCCTCGTAGGGCAGATAGGATTGCGGGGCCGAGATGTTGATGATGTTGCCGCCGGGGCGTTTCAGATAGGGATAGGCCCCTTTCATCACATGCACGGTGCCCATCAGGTCGATCTCGACCACGGTGCGGAAGGCGTTGGCCGACATCTCCGCCATCAGCGCCGGAAAATTGCCCGCCGCACCCGAGATCAGCACATCGAAATCACCAAATGCGTCGTGGAACTGCTTGAGGCCCGCCGCCACCCCATCAGGGTCACGCACATCGAACGCTGCCCCGATCGCATCCTGTGCACCTGCGGCTTTCAGCGCGGCGACGGTGTCATCCACCTTGTCCTGCGACCGGCTGGCAACGGCCAGTTTGGCACCTGCCGCCGCGAAAGCCTCGGCAATGCCGCGGTTGATACCGCTGGTTCCGCCGATGACGATGACGGTTTTTCCTGAAAAATCCATGTAGGCCTCCCTTGGCGGGGAGCCCTACTCGCCGTAGGGCACCCAGATGTTTTTCACTTCGGTCGAAGCCTGAAGGAAGCGGCGGGAATGGTCCATGCCCCAATCAAATGCCGTCGCGTTATTGACCCATGTCCGTTTCAGGTTCCCGGCCGAGACGACCTCGATCTCCTTCGACAGGTCGGTGGACGAGAACGACCAGACCGCATCCACATTCAGGTGTGAGGCCAGCGGTTTCGCCAGTTCTGCATGGCTGCCGGTCAGGATGTTGACCACGCCGGCGGGCACGTCCGAGGTGTCCAGCACCTGATAGAAATCGGTGGCCGCCAGCGGATAGGGCTCGGACGCCACCAGAACCATCCGGTTGCCCATGGCGATCGCCGGCGCCATGGCCGAGACCAGACCCAGCAGCGGCGCCTCATCCGCGCACAGCGCGCCGATCACGCCCACCGGTTCCTTCATCGCAATCGCCACGCCCCGGATCGGAACGCCATGCACCTGGCCGTCATACTTGTCGGCCCAGGCGGCGGCGGTGAACAGGCGCTGGATCGCGGCGTCGACCTCTTTCGCGCCGTCCTTGCGGCCGGTCATCGCGTCGATGCGCCCGGCGAATTCATCCGCGCGGGCCGAGAGGTTCTCGCCGATATAGTACAGGATCTGCGCCCGCAGATGGCCCGTGGTCTTTGACCAGCCCTTGGCCCCCGCCGCGGCCTCGACCGCGTTGCGCACGTCCTTGCGGTTGGCAAGGCCCACGTGGCCCAGCAGCCCCGCCTTACCCCAGACCGCGCGGGAATAGCCGCTGTCAGGCCGCGCCTGCTTGCCGCCGATGTACAGCTTTGCGGTGCGGTCGATAGGATCTACCGGCGCACCTTCGCCAGTGACTGCTTCGACCTTCGCCAGCGGTTTTGCCTTGCCTTTGGGCTTGGTATAGGCGCTCAGCCCTTCCCAGCCTCCTTCCCGGCCAAAGCCGCTTTCGCGTACACCGCCAAACCCGGCGGCTGCGTCGAACAGGTTGGTGGCGTTTACCCAGACTACGCCCGCGACCAGCTTGGGCGCGATGTCCAGCGCAAGGTTCACGTTCTCGGTCCAGACCGTCGCGGCCAGCCCGTAGCGGGTGTTGTTGGCCAGCTCGACCGCCTCGGCCGGGGTGCGGAAGGTGGACGAGACCAGAACCGGGCCAAAGATCTCCTCCTGCATCAGAGGGTCCGAGGTCTCCAGGCCCGAGATCAAAGTCGGCGGATAGTAGCAACCGTTCGCAGGTAAATCACACGCGGTTTGGTGAACGTGACCAGCGGTGTTGCTTTCGACCATGCCTTTTATGGTCTGCAACTGAACCGGGTCGACCACGGCGCCCACGTCGATGCATTTGTCCAGAGGATTGCCGACGCGCAGCTTGTCCATCCGGGCACGCAGCTTGTCATGGAAACGGTCGGCGATGCCTTCCTGCACCAGCAGGCGCGAGCCCGCACAGCAGACCTGACCCTGGTTGAACCAGATCGCATCGACCAGACCTTCGATGGCACTGTCAATATCGGCATCGTCAAAGACGATATAGGGCGACTTGCCGCCCAGCTCGAGCGTCAGGGCCTTGCCAGACCCGGCGGTGGCCTCGCGGATGCGGCGGCCCACGATCGTCGAACCGGTAAAGGCGATCTTGTCCACGTCTGCATTCACGATCATCTCGCCTACCGCGCCGTCGCCGGTGACGATGTTGACCACGCCCTTGGGCAGGCCGGCCTGCATGCAGATATCGGCAAACAGCAGCGCCGTCAGCGAGGTGTATTCGGCCGGTTTCAGAACCACCGTGTTGCCCATGGCCAGCGCCGGGGCCACCTTCCACGCCAGCATCAGCAGCGGGAAGTTCCACGGGATGATCTGGCCGCAAACCCCCAGCGCCTCAGCGTCGGGCAGCTCGGTTTCCATCAGCTGGGCCATGCCCGCGTGATAGTAGAAATGCCGCTGCACCAGCGGAATGTCGATGTCGCGCGATTCCCGGATCGGCTTGCCGTTGTCCAGCGTTTCCAGCACCGCGAACAGGCGGGCGTGTTTCTGGATCAGCCGCGCGATGGCATAAAGGTAACGGGCGCGGCCAGCGCCACCCAGTTTTTCCCACTTAGGTTGCGCCTTGCGGGCGGCGGCAACGGCGGCGTCCACATCGGCCTGCGTGGCCTGGGTCAGCTTGGCCAGAACCTCGCCCGTGGCCGGGTTGCGGCTTTCAAACCCTCTGCCGGGCTTGGTGAAGGCGCCGTCGATGAAATGGCCGAACTTGTCGCCCTGATCGACCAGCCATGCCAGGGCCTCGGCGGCACTTTCCGGGGCGGGTCCGTATTCCATGGTCTCGAAAATCTCTTTGACTGTCATTGTTCCTGTCCTCAGCCCATCGGGTGCCGGTATCCGGCCGAGTATGCCCCGGTGACGAAATGTTCCAACTGCCGCTCGATATCGCCCAGCAGGGACGAGGCGCCGAACCGGAACAGGTCGGGTTGCAGCCAGCGGTCGCCCAGCTCGTCCTTGATCAGCGACAGGTAGACCAGCGCATCCTTGGCCTTGGAAATCCCGCCCGCGGGCTTGTAGCCCACGCGATGGCCGGTGCGCTCGTAATAGTCGCGGATGGCGCGGATCATCACCAGCGACACCGGCAGGGTGGCGTTGACGCTTTCCTTGCCGGTCGAGGTCTTGATGAAATCCGCCCCCGCCATCATGCAGACCAGCGAGGCGCGCGCGACATTACGCAGGCTGCCCAGTTCGCCGGTGGCCAGGATCGCCTTCACATGCGCCTCGCCGCAGGCCGCACGGAACGCCTTCATCTCGTCATAGAGCGCCTGCCAGTCGCCCGTCAGCACATGGCGGCGCGAGATCACGATGTCGATCTCCTCGGCCCCGGCCTTCACGCTTTCCTCGATCTCGGCCACGCGCAGGTGAAAGGGCGACAGGCCCGCCGGAAAGCCGGTGGATACGGCCGCGACCGGAATCCCGGTGCCTTTCAGCGCCTCCACCGCCGTTTCGATCATGTCGTGATAGACACAGACCGCCCCGGTGGTGATCGGCGGCATGTCCAGCGCCTTCAGCAGGGCGGGCGACACCGGCTGGCGGGCCTTGGCGCACAGGCGGCGCACGCGGCCTTCGGTTTCATCGCCCGACAGGGTGGTCAGGTCGATCATGGTGATTGCCTTCAGCAGCCAGGCTGCCTGATATTCCTTTTTGACCGACCGGCGGCCCGGCAGGGTCGCGGCGCGGCGCTCGATAGCCGAGGTATTGGCCTGAACGGCGCGCACCCAGTCCAGATCCAGATCCATGCCGGGATTCCGGGCTTCGGTCACTTGCGGCAGATGCGCGGTGCGCACGGGGCTTTCTGAGCTCTGCGTATCCATTGTCACGTCCTTTGGGAGGTTTGCGACAAAATCGCACGGGAGACCGGGGAATGGAAGATGCAGGCATGCAATGTTTGGATAATTTTTGACCAAATGGACAAAATGCGACGGCTTTCTTGCGAATAATTCGCATTAGCGTTGACTTACTTGCGAATGGTTCTCATATTCAGCTCACACAGGAAGCAAAAGCTGAGGTCGAAGATGATTCGCCGGAATTTTCTTGCAGTATTGGCGCTGGCGGTATCCCTGCCAGTCACGGCCTGGGCCGATGCACCCCTTAAGGTGGTGGCCACGACGGGCATGATTGCCGACGCGGCACGTCAGGTCGGTGGAGATCATGTTGACGTCAGGGGGCTGATGGGGCCGGGCATCGACCCGCATGCCTATCGCCAGACCCGCAGCGATATCGTGGCGATGACTCGTGCGGATCTGATCCTGTGGCATGGCCTGTACCTCGAAGCGCAGATGGAGGATTTCTTCCATGACCTTGAACGCAAGCGGACCGTGGTTGCAGTTGCCGAAGGTATCGACAAGTCGAAGCTGCGCGCGCATGACGATTACGCCGACAAATATGATCCTCATGTTTGGATGACGCCCGAGTTGTGGCGGGACGTGGTGCTTGAAGTGCAGGCAGCCCTCACCGAGGTACGTCCTGAAGCGGCCGAGGTTTTTGCAGCGAATGCGCAGGCACACCTGGCGGATATCGATCGTCTGACAGACTATGCAGACAAAGCTCTGGCGTCCGTTCCGGACAACAACAAGGTTCTTGTCACAGCCCATGATGCCTTTGGGTATTTTGGTGAAAGCTTCGGGTTCGAGGTTCTGGGAATTCAGGGCATCTCGACCCAGTCCGAGGCGGGCCTGAACCGGATAGGCGAATTGGTCGATCTGCTGGTTGACCGCAAGATCACGGCTGTTTTCGTCGAAAGCTCGGTCTCGGATCGGTCAATCCGCGCGCTGATCGAGGGCGCGGCTGCAAAGGGACATGAGGTGCACGTGGGGGGCGAACTGTTCTCGGATGCCATGGGTGAAGAAGGAACCTATGAAGGCACTTATGTTGGTATGCTGGATCATAACATTACGGTCATTGCCAGTGCTTTGGGTGGTGATGTGCCGGATCGTGGAATGGACGGAAAACTGTCGGCGGGGTTTTGATCGATGCTGGGTCTGGTCAGCAATGAAGGTATGACCGTTGGTGACAGGGGGTTGGTCGACAGCCCCCTTGCCCTGCGCGGCCTTACGGTCTCTTACGGGCAGAAACCTGCGGTGTTTTCAGTCGACATGACCGTACAGCCCGGGGCGATGACCGCGATCATCGGACCGAACGGGGCCGGGAAATCCACATTGCTCAAGGCGGCGCTTGGTATCGTTTCCCCCCTGTCAGGTCAGGTGACCGTGTTTGGCCAGCCATTGGACACGCAGCGCGCACGCATTGCTTATGTACCTCAGCGCGCCAGCGTGGATTGGGATTTTCCAACGCGCGTCATCGACGTGGTTCTGATGGGCCTGTCGCGCGAACTTGGCTTGCTGGGCCGTGTGCGTGCCCGCCACAAGGCGTGCGCGATGGATTGTTTGCACCGCGTGGGAATGCGGGATTTCGCGAATCGCCAGATCGGGCAGCTATCCGGCGGGCAGCAGCAACGTGTCTTTCTGGCGCGCGCGCTGGCTCAGGGCGCTGATCTGTACCTTCTGGATGAACCTTTCGCAGGCGTGGATGCCGCCACCGAGAAAGCCATCATCTCGGTGCTGAAATCCCTGAAAGAGGCGGGCAAGACGGTCGTCGTGGTGCATCACGACCTTGCGACCGTGACCGATTATTTCGACCATGTCTTCCTGATCAACACCCGCAAGGTCGCCGAGGGACCAGTGGCCGAGGCCTTCACGGCGGAAACGTTGCAATCAGCATATGGCGGTCGACTGGCAACCGCGCAGATCGATCAGATATCGCGCGCGCTGGGGTAACGCATGCTTTGGGATGCTCTGACCCTGCAACTTGGTTACAACGCCACGCTGGTTGCCATCGGTGCAACCTTGCTGGGTGTTTCAGCCGGTGTGACGGGGACGTTTCTGTTCCTGCGCAAACGCGCTTTGGTCAGTGATGCAATCAGCCACGCAACCCTGCCAGGCGTTTGTCTGGCTTTCATGGTATTGGTCGCACTCGGAGGGGACGGGCGCAACCTGCTGGGCCTGTTGGCGGGATCGGCCATCTCGGCCTGGATCGGTCTTCTCTGCATGAACTGGCTGACGCGTCACACGCGTTTGGCCGAAGATGCCGCCATCGGAGCGGTCCTGTCGGTCTTCTTCGGCTTTGGCATCGTTTTGCTGACGGTCATACAGACGATGGGTGTAGGCCGTCAGGCCGGGCTGGAAGGATTCCTTTTGGGGTCCACTGCCGGGATGCTCTGGGCTGATGCGATGATCATTGCGGTCGGCGGCGCTGCGACGCTGCTGCTGGTCATGATCATTCGTCGCCCGATGATTCTTGTGGCCTTCGATCCTGAATATGCCGCAGCCCGCGGGTTGCCGGTGCACAGGATCGATCTGGCCATGATGGGGTTGGTCATGGCCGTGACCGTGGTTGGCCTGAAAATCGTGGGTTTGATTCTGATCGTGGCTTTGCTGATCATTCCTGCCGTGACCGCGCGGTTCTGGTCCGAGCGCTCGGACCATGTCGTTCTGCTTGCGGGATTGGCCGGCGGGTTGGCGGGGTACATTGGCGCGGCCATTTCGGCCTCGGCACCAAACCTTCCGACGGGGCCGATTATCGTTCTGGTCAGCTTTGCCTTCTTTGTCGTGTCTTTGTTTCTGGCGCCGATACGTGGCGTTCTGGCGGCGGTGTTGCGCCATCTGCGCTTTCAACGTCGGGTGCATATTCGTCAGGGTCTTTTGGCCTTGGCGCAGGGGCAAAAGATCTACGAACCCCTGACCCTGCGCTTGCTGCGCCGCGCTGGGCTGGTGCGCGCGGACGGCGTTGCGACCGACATTGGCAAAGCCCGTGCGGCCAAGGCGCTGCGGGATGAAAAGCGCTGGGAAATCGTGCGCGCAGATCAGGCACATGAGGCAACAGCCGCGCTATATGATGGGTTGCGGGATATCGAAACCGTCCTGACCCGCGATCAGATCGCCGAGATAGACCGCCGCATCGGCGGGCCAATGGGGGTGCCGGTATGAGTGGTGAAGAATTTGTCCCGCTGTCTCTGACGCCGTTGTTGATCGGTACATTCGCGGCCATTGCCTGCGCGTTGCCCGGCAATTTTCTGGTGTTGCGCAAACAGGCATTGATCGGAGACGCGATCAGCCATGTGGTGCTGCCGGGAATCGTCGTGGCGTTTCTGATCACAGGGACGATATCGACCTGGCCGATGATGCTGGGCGCGGCAGGCGCTGCCGTTGTGGCCGTGGTGCTGATCGAAGCCATTCGCCGATTGGGTCAGATCGAACCCGGGGCCGCCATGGGCGTGGTCTTTACCACCATGTTCGCTGTGGGCGTCCTGCTGCTTGAGCAGACGGATACGTCGACGGTGCATCTGGATGTGGAACATGCGCTTTACGGCAATCTCGAAAGCCTGATCTGGCTGGACGCCACCGGATGGTCGTCCTTGCTGGACACAGAGGCGCTGTCCGGATTGCCCCCGGAATTACCCCGCATTGCGCTGACACTGGTCGGTGTGTCATTGTTTACATGGCTGTTCTGGCGGCCGCTGAAGATCTCTACCTTCGACGAGGGCTTTGCCCGGACCGTTGGCATTCGCACCGGCGTTCTGGGCATGGCACTGGTCATCACCGCGGCAATTGCGGCGGTGGCGGCTTTTGACGCGGTGGGCTCGATCATCGTGATCGCCATGTTCATCTGCCCGCCCGCTGCGGCGCGGATGTTGACCAACCGACTGGAAGCGCAGATTGCCTGGAGCGTTGTGTTCGCCATAGCCGCGGCAGTGTCGGGCTATGTGCTGGCAGGTTATGGCCCGCTGTGGCTGGGCGGCGCGGATGCCGTCAGCGCGGCGGGCATGATCGCCACGATGTCAGGCTTGATTCTCGCTGCGGCAGCGATGCTCGGACCCTGCCGGGCCAGGATCGGCGTACGCACATCTGGCTGATCAGGCATTTTCCCGCCACACTTGCCCGCACGTCATCGGCCAATCTCTGCCAAGAAACTGAGCGGGAGAATCTTAAGCAGATTTTCCGACACGTGCATGATACATCCTGCCTCATTGATTAGCTGAAACACACCACTCACTTGGCACGTCCGGGTGATCCGGAATGAATTCTCGTTCGCGGACACCCGGGCGCCCCGTCTCTTCCAAAAAGTGCGGTTCAAACCGGTGGCAGAATGGTGCGCGGTTGTGCTAGGTATAGGGGTATGGCGCAGGTAAACCCCAATATCGGCGAAAAACGCCCCGTGATTAAGCAGCTCGACGATGCCGCAATCAACCGCATCGCGGCTGGTGAGGTGGTGGAACGACCGGCCTCGGCGGTCAAGGAACTGGTCGAGAATGCAATCGATGCCGGGGCCACGCGGATCGCAATCGATGTCGCAGATGGCGGCAAGACCCTGATCCGGGTCACGGATGATGGCTGCGGTATCGCGGCGGAAGATCTGCCGCTGGCCTTGTCCCGCCATGCCACGTCAAAGATTGACGGTTCGGACCTGCTGAACATCCACACTTTCGGGTTCAGGGGTGAGGCGCTGCCATCCTTGGGCGCCGTTGGGCGTCTGACCATAACCAGCCGCGTTCCCGGTGCGGATGCGGCGCAGGTGCACGTCGCGGGTGGCAAGATGGATGCGGTCAAACCCGCCGCCCTGCGCGCGGGGACTGTGGTCGAACTGCGCGATCTGTTCTACGCCACGCCAGCCCGCCTGAAATTCATGCGCACGGACCGGGCCGAGGCGCAAGCGATCACCGACATAGTGAAACGGCTGGCCATGGCCGAACCTTCCCTGACCTTCACCCTGCGCGATGTGTCCGGTGGCGGCGAGGGTCGCGTGACCTTTCGCGCGGATCGCGAAAACGGGGATCTGTTTGATGCGCTCCACGCCCGACTGGCCCGCGTGATCGGGCGCGAATTTGCGGAAAACTCCTTGCAGATTGATGCCACGCGTGAGGGCATCCGACTCTATGGCTATGCTGCCCTGCCGACCTATTCCCGGGGCGCTGCGGTGGCACAGTACCTTTTCGTCAACGGACGTCCTGTGCGCGACAAGATGCTGACTGGCGCGCTGCGGGCGACCTATTTCGACTTCCTGAGCCGGGATCGCCACCCGGCGGCAGCTCTGTTCATCGACTGCGACCCCACGCTGGTTGACGTGAACGTCCACCCTGCGAAATCCGAGGTTCGGTTCCGGGATCCCGGTGTCGCGCGGGGGCTGATCGTGTCCAGCCTGCGCCATGCTTTGGCCGAGGCCGGGCACAGGGCGTCCTCGACCGTTGCCAATGCGACACTGGGCGCAATGCGACCGGAACCCGCACAGCCTGCTCCGGCGCGGGTTTATCAGATGGATCGCCCGTCCTCTGCCGCGCGCACGGCGGCGTATCGCGCACAGGCACCGGGATTTGCGGAACTGGCCAATGACTACAGCGGCAGCTTCGTCGAGCCGACCCCGGTTGCACAGGTCGCCGAGTTGCACGAGCCTCAGGCGCAGGATCTGCCGCTTGGTTCTGCTCGCGGGCAGGTGCACGAGAATTACATCATAGCCCAGACCGCCGATGGCATGGTGATCGTAGATCAGCATGCTGCACATGAACGGCTGGTTTATGAAAAGCTGAAAACGCAGATGGCCGAGAATGGCGTCGCGGCGCAGGCCCTGCTGATTCCGGAAATCGTGGAATTGTCGGAAGGGGATTGCGCCCGCCTGATGGCCGTCACAGATGACTTGACGCGCCTTGGCCTGACCATCGAACCTTTCGGCGGAAGCGCCATTGCCGTACGCGAAACCCCCGCCATTCTGGGCGAAGTCGATGCGCGCGCGATGATCCTCGATATCCTGGATGAACTTGCTGATCAGGGCGAAAGCCAGATGGTGCAGTCAAGGATCGAGGCGATCCTCAGCCGGGTGGCCTGTCATGGGTCGATCCGATCCGGCCGTCGGATGCGGGCCGAAGAGATGAATGCCCTGCTGCGCGAGATGGAGGCGACGCCGCATTCCGGCCAGTGCAACCATGGGCGGCCCACTTACGTGGAACTGAAGCTGAGCGATATCGAACGCCTGTTCGGACGCAGTTGATCTGGTTTCAAACACGGTTTAACAAGATAGAAACAAAACGAGAACAAACTGACCCCCATGATCCAGATTGCAGGCACTGAAATGGCGTTGAATGATCCCGTGATTCTGACCGTGGGTGGTGTGGTGGCGTTGATTCTGCTGCTGCTGTTCCTGTCGTTGCGGGCGGCCAACCGCTCGGCCCGGATGGCGGAACCTCTGGCGCGGCAGATGGCGCATCTGGGTCAGCACGTCCAGCAACTGGGCCAGGGCCAGGAACAGTTGCGCGGCGGCCTTCAGCATGTCTCGGACACTCAGGCCAACGCGCAGATGCAGGTGATTCAGACGGTCGAGGCGCGGTTGGCTTCGGTCCAGCAACAGATGAATGACCGGCTGGCGGATAATGCGATGAAATCGGCGCGTGCGCTTGCCGAGATGCAGGAACGGATGAAAGAGACGTTGCATGGATCGTCGAAACAGACGGCGACCTCGCTGACCCAGTTGCAGGAACGTCTGGCCGCCATCGACAAGGCACAGGACAATATCACCAAACTGTCGGGCGATGTGCTGTCTTTGCAGGATATCCTGTCAAACAAGCAAAGGCGCGGGATGTTCGGGGAAATCCAGCTGAACGATATCGTGTCCAAGGCGCTGCCCGCTGACAGTTATTCGTTGCAGGCCACTCTGTCGAACGGCAGGCGGGCGGATTGCCTGATTCACCTGCCGAACCCGCCCGGACCGATCGTGATCGACGCGAAATTCCCGTTGGAGGATTTCGAGGCGCTGGCCGCTGCGCAGACAAAGGCGGATGTGGATAGATGCCTGCGGGCCTTCGGTGCTGCGGTGAAAGTGCATATCAAGGCGATTTCCGAAAAATACATACTGGACGGGGAAACCGCAGACGGTGCCTTGATGTTCGTGCCTTCCGAGGCGATTTATGCCGAACTGCACGCGCGTCTGCCCGATGTCGTGCGTGAAGGGTTCGCCGCGCGGGTCTGGATCGTGTCCCCGACGACATGCATGGCCACGTTGAATACCATGCGGGCGATCCTGAAAGATGCGCGTATGCGCGAACAGGCCGGTGCAATCCGCAAAGAGTTGGGGCTGCTGCACAAGGATGTGGACCGCCTGGGTGATCGCGTCTCGAACCTGGATCGTCATTTCGGGCAGGCGGCCAAGGATATCTCGGAAATCAAGATCAGCGCCGAAAAGGCTGGCCGACGTGCGCAGCGTCTGGACAATTTCGACTTTGAAGAAATCGAGACCAAGGCCGAAACCGGCGTTGTGCCCCTTGCTCGACACGAAGGTTGAAATCTATTGGATGGACAGGTCCAGATTGTACCCCACGGTTTTACCGGTATCCCTGTCATTGCCCATCAGATAGACGCGGATCGTATAGTCTCCATCGTCGGGCAGGGTGATCCGGGCCGTATTGCCGTCAATCGACCCGTTGTAGATCGCCACACCATCGCTGCCCGGCGGCAGGATGTTGAAATAGATCACGCCATTACCATTGGTGTCGCTGACCTGAAGATCGGCAAACATCTCCTGTCCGGCTTTGGCGCCAAGCGTATAGTCGAAGTACGCATCTCCTTGAGATGGTCCCACTGACCATCGTTCCATAATTGCCGGGCTGAAACTGAACCTCGGCCGACATTTGGGCCGAGACGACGGGCGCGACTGCAACGAGAAGGACGGATACAAGAAGTCTTCCGAACATGATCATTCCTTTCAAAACACGCCATACGCGGGCCTCGTAGGCAAACTCAGATGCGCAGGAAGGGTTGGAACAGGCGCGGCATCAACTTGGTGAATTTCAACGGTGCATCGGTAACCGCCAGGCAAATGCAGTCTTCCGAAATGTCCGCCACGGGCGTGTGTTCCAGATCCTCATCCGCGATCTCGACGTCGCCACGGGCGAAGCGATCCACTTCGTCCGAGAATGCGCCCTGAAGCACCATCGTCAATTCTATCCCGTTGTGGCCATGATCTGGTACAGCCGTTCCGGCGGGAATGAACAGCAACCGGGCCGAGGCCTCGCTTGTGGTTGGCAGGATGGCCTGTTTCACACCCATGCCGATCGGTTTCCATCGGATATCTGAAACCGTACCGCCGACATAATCCTGCAACGGGGCCGGCAATACCGGGCAGTTCGGACGCGCCGGCTTGGCCGCTGGCGCGCCTTTGGAGATCAACGCCATAGTCGCGGCCAGAGATGTATCACTCATGGCGATGGAGTCCGTCTGTTCCTCCAGAACATGCCCACCCACGGCATCGTAACTTTCCGCCCGCGCACGGCAATGGTCGCACAGCGACAGGTGCGTCGCGACCATCAGGTCGAAGGCTTCGGGCAGATTGCCTGCGGCATATGCCATCAGCAGGTCATCTGTCAGGTGATGTTTGATCGATTTACTCATCGTACTCATCTCAGTTCATCGCATGGCGCAAGCGGTCCAGCGCCAGCCTGATTCGTGATTTGATCGTTCCCAGGGGCAACCCGGTCTGAGACGCAATTTCCCGATGACTCAGATCACCGAAATACGCCTTTTCGATCAGCTCTCTCTGCGCGTCCGGCAACGCTGTCAAAGCGGTGCGCAGCTGCGCGGTTTCCTGTTGCAGCATGATGACATCGTCCTGTTCAGGCTCGGCCTCGGGACCCCACCACAGTTCTTCGGGTTCGGGGCGGCGTTGCTTTCGCAGAACGTCAATGCGCTTGTTCCGAGCGATGGTGAACACCCAGGTGGCCACCGTTGCCCGCGTCGGGTCGAACAGATGGGCTTTGTGCCACAAGGTCGCCATCACCTCCTGGGCGCACTCCTCAGCCATCGTGGCGTCTGATCCTGACTTCATCAGGAACGCCTTGATTCGTGGCGCGAAATGCTGGAACAGTTCGGCAAAAGCCGCCTGATCCTGCGCGTCGCGGATGCGCCTGACGTGATCCACCCATTCGGTTCTGGTCTCGCGCCTGCCGTTTCTTCCGTTCACCCGTCTACCCTTGATGCGTTTCTTTTCGCGCCGAGGCTGAAGGACGGCCGGTTCAGCCGCAGGTTCGTCCAAGGTCACGGTATCAATCTCGGTAAACATAACCTCATTACGGCGCGTTCCCCAAGCCGGATCACTTTATCGGGACATTATGATCCAAATTGTGCAAATTGCCGTATCAGAATTACCAGCATCTGAAGGAAATCAGTGCAGTTCAAGGCGTTTACGGGAAGGCTAGAAAGCAGCGGATGACGCAGGAAATGGACCATATCGCGGGTCATACCTATCACGGGCGCAAGGGTGCGATTGAAAATGCATTCCGATACTCGGTAGATTACATCCTGCTGGATCCCGAAGCAGAGCTGAACACCCCTTTGCTGTTTTCGGTTGATCGCGCGAACGTCACGAACTGGCGTACCAGAGATCATGGGGGAGAGCCAGGTCGGGGCGAAGGCGCGCTTTGGCTACGTGCGCGATTTGATGAAATGTCGGTGCAACAACCGGCGCGTTTCAAGTTGCTGACGCAACCCCGTGTTTTGGGGCACGTTTTCAATCCAGTCAGTTTTTGGTTCTGTTTTAATGACAGCGATCACCTGTATGCCGTGGTGGCCGAGGTCACCAATACCTATGGCACCCGTCACAGTTACCTGTGTCACAAACCTGATTTCTCGGTCATCGAACCGACTGACAGGGTGGTGGCGGACAAGCTGATGCATGTCTCACCGTTTCAGAAAATCGAAGGCAGCTATACGTTCCGCTTCGACTATCGCCCGGATCGGGTCGGTGTCTGGATTGATTACGGCCGCGCTGATGGTGGGCTGATCGCGACGCTGACCGGACCGCGGCAACCCCTGACCAACCGGGTGATCCTGTGGTCCTTGCTGCGGCGACCATTCGGCGCCCGGAGAACCTTTGCACTGATCGTCTGGCAGGCTTTCAGGCTGTGGTTGAAAAAAGCAACCTTTCGCCCGTTTCGCAGGCAACCGGTACCGGACGAACCTGTTTCACGGGCGCGGCACGAGGGCCGTTGTTTGCGTAAGATCAAAGACTCGGCTGGTGTTCGGTGATTGTGATGGCACGACAACCGCGAACACGAGGAACATGATCCATGTTGGAAATATCGGCAAGAAAGGTCGCTCAGATTGCCATGATGGGGCGCGAGCTGAACCGGGCAGAAGGTGAAATGCGCGCCTTCATCGAACGTATGAGCGAAGACGAGCAAGCCGAACTGGTTGCCATCATGTGGATCGGCCGCGAAAGCTTTTTCCCCGAGGATCTGGCCGAAGCGATTGCCACTGCCAAGGCCGAGGCCTCGACCCCCTGCGCCGACTATCTGATCGGCACTCCGCACATGTCAGACCACCTTGAAAATGGCCTGGATGCGCTGGGGATTTCGGCCGAGGACGTCGAAAACGATCTGATGTGACCTGCCTGCATAGGGGCGTTTTCTGCGACGGATCGACATTCGCGTTATCTTGATCCGCCCTTGAAAGGACATGTCGCGGGCCTGGATCGAAGACTGTAATCAACGTGCCGGTCCAGCCCGAACTTTCCCGCCAATACAGTCTTAACAAACCTTAATGATCCGGTTTTGCAACGTTAAGGCAGGCTTCCCAAATTTGATGTCAGGAAGACAAAGACATTGAGTTCAGGAGGAGAAAGACATGTCACATACACAAACATTCGAAGGCCGGGGTGGCCTGCTTGACGGTCTGTTTTCAAACTATGCGGAAGCAAAGGTCGAACATTTCCGCCGTCGGATTTTTTCGAAAACCGTGCGGGATCTGGAAAAGCTTGATGACCTGCAACTGGCCGACATCGGCATCCAGCGGGATCAGATCAAAAGACGCGCATATGAAAGTGTGTATCACAACAAGCCATACCGGCAGTGATCAAACATTCAGCGTGAACTGAAAACAATCCCCCAAAAGCCTGTCAGCGAGGTTACCAGAATGTTCGACGCCATACCGCCCACCAATGAACCGGCTCCGGCTGTCAGCGCGCTTTTGCTGTTCGACCGTGCCATGCGAATCCGTTCGATCAGCCCTGATATTGTCCGCGCAGCCCAGCATCTGAATGCTTTGACCGATCATCAGTTGTCCGAGCTGGGTATCAACCGCAGTGATATCGAAGATACCATCCAGCGGTATATCTGAAGGCCGGGTGAGGGAAACCCGAACGAGGACAACATGCGTAATGTAGAACAATGAAAGCCGTTCCAGACAGTCTGGAATGGCTTTTTTGCATTCAGGCCGTATGATCGACGATTTGCAGATGCTGGGCCAGCTTGTCGATTTCAGCCATCCATCCCTGCACCAGCTTTGGATCGCTCGGGGCCGCGTGAACCCCGGCCGGGATGGCGCGGTTCAATACGGCCTCGACGGCAAGTGAGACCGGAATCGACACCAGACGCGCCATTGCCGTGCCACGCTCGTCGCCCCAGGCATCCATGACATAGGTCTTGTGCCAGACGGGGATACCGTCTTTCTCGGCCTTCAACCCCACGCACAACACAACGCGATCAGGCTCGCCTTCGTCATAGGCGTTTTCCTCCCAGAACTGATCCGACATCTCTTTCAGACGCGCATCCCCTTCCGGGCCGGACAGGGTTTCGATCTCGGTGAACACATCCGACCATGCGTCGGCCCAGCCGTTCAAGCGCAGGGTGCCGCGGACGAATTCCTTGACCGGCCAGTGATCCTCGAAATGGTACTGCGCCATGAAGGGAATCGAGTCGCGGTTCGGGTAGACCTCGAAGCTTTCCGGTGTCGGCAGCGGGGCGATGTAGCTGCTGATCGCATCCCAGGGGCGGGCAACGTCCAGCGGCGCGTAATCGCGGATCGATTTCGACGGCGACCTCAGCGCTTTCAAAACGCCCAGCGGCGACCAGCTGAATTTATAGCGGAACGGGTTGGGGTTCTTGGGAATGCCGCCGCAATAGGAAATGAAGCTCAGGTGGTTCTCCGGGTCGAACGCATCCGAGCCGCGGTAGTCGTCGATCAGGGCATGTGCCATCAGGTGATCGATGCCCGGGTCCAGCCCGACCTCATTGACCAGTGCGACACCGGCCTCGCGCGCCTTGTCATCCAGCGCGCGCATCTCGGGCGCGATATACGAGGACGAGACGAAATGCGCGCCCTTCTCGATCGCCAGTTCCGCCAGCGGCACATGCCAGTCGCCCGGCAGCATCGAGACGATCACATCGCCCTTCTCCAATACGGCGCCAAGCGCGTCGATGTCGAAGGCGCGGATGTCGTCGGTCAGGTCTCCGACCTCGGCCCTGGCCTTTTCGATTGTCCGGTTCCAGACGGTGACCTTATGGCCACCTTCGATCAGGCGACGCAGGCCGGGAATGGCCGAGAGGCCGGTGCCACACCAATGAATGGTCATCGTTCAGAGTCCTTCAATATGCGTTTTGTAAGTTGCTTCTGCCCGACCCCAGACACCGCTGTCCAGATCGGTCAGGGTCAGCAAGGACGGCAGAAGTTGCGCCGCGTAGTCTTCCGAGCTTTCGACCGGCAGCATCGACGGCAGGTTGTCGATCGCCATCACGTCCATCACCGGGTCGGTGGCCACGCGCAGGGCGGGTTCTTCCCATGTGGTGGCGCGGTCATAGACGGGCACCGGGTTGTAGTCGCTGTCGGGGTCGCAGGCCACATCGCCGATGGCGGTCAGCTTGCGCGGGGCGGTCAACGCCTCGCGCGGGACAAAGACAGGCGTTCCGGGGCGCGCGAAGATGCAGTTCAGGAACAGATCATGGTCAAGGATTTCGGGGAACGGTCCGCCGCTGGCTGTCTCGGCCATGTCCCATTTGGTGACTGCGACGCCCATTGCCTCACACAGGTCTGCGGCACCGGTGCCCACACGGCCCAAAGCTCCGATGACGATGGCGCGGGGGCGGGGCGCGCCGGTGGCGTCCAATTCTGCCAGAAGTTCGGCGTTTAGCGCGTCCTTGCCGGGATAGACGCCGACGGGGCCGCAGATCTCGCCGCGTTGCTGCGCCGCCCAGGTCTTGAGCGTCACCGCCGCGCCCGCGTAGCCTGCCCAATAGCCGAATGCCGCGACCCGGCGACCATCCTCATCCACGAGGTATTCCAGATCATAAAGCGTGCCGCCGCCGGCCTTGAACCGTTCCAGCAGAGCCCGGCCCGAATGCTGGCCCTTGAAGGCATGGCCGAACATGATGTGGCGGTGGGGCAGGGGCGTGCCGTCGTCGGGCAGTTCCTTGAGGCCGAAGATGATCGCGTCCAGCGGCGCCTCGGGCCAGGAATTCTCGGGCGCGATCTCGCAGCCTGCGTCCTTGTAGCCGTCCAGTGGAATGGCGCGGGCATGGCTTTCCTCGACCGTCACGCGGATGCCGGCCGCGATCAGTGCGGCGGCGCCTTCCGGCGTCAGCCCAACCCGTTCTTCGTTCGGGCGCTGTTCTGCCCGGACCCAGAGATGTGTCATCTTACTTCCTTTTGTCAGAGCATTCCGGCGGCCCGCACCGCCTGAACCGAGGGACGTGCCTCCATCGCCTCACGGAAGGCGACGATTTTGGGAAAGGCCGAAACGTCCACGCCATCGCCTTCCAGCCAGCTGCACACCACGAACAGGTAAGCATCGGCCAGCGAGAACGCCTCGCCCAGCACGAATGGTCCACGCAGCCCGTTCGACGAGATGTAAGTGCAGGATGCGGTCATCGTCTGCGCGACCTTGTCTTTCATGTCTTTCCAGCTGGATTTCCTGTCGGCCCAGCGGTGCCCGCGCAATTTGTGCGCGTGGTTCACATGCATGGTCGACGCAAGGTAGAACATCACTTCACGCATCCGGGCCGCCATCACCGGGTCGGTCGGCACCAGCCCGGCCTCGGGGGCCTTGGCGGCGACAAATTCCAGCAATGCCCCGGTCTCGGTCAGGGTGCCGCCATCCACCACCAGCGCCGGAACGCGGCCTTTGGGGTTGATCTGTTTGTAGGCCGGTTTCGTCTGTTCACCCCCGGCAAAGTCGAGCTTGACCGCTTCGTATTCCAGCCCGGCCTCTTCCAGTGCGATCGCAACAGCGACCGAGATGGTTCGGGGTGCATAGTAAAGCTGCATCAGGCGTCTCCGGTCTGGTTACAGGTGGGTCTGCGCGAACTGCCGATCAGGGGCTTCCAGATGCGGAACGGCGTTGAAAAGAACCGGGCTCAGCTGAGCACCAATCGGATGCAGACGATGCATCGACGTGTTCATGATCGCAAGGGCCACCCGTGCCATTGACGGTATATCCAACCCCATCGCCTGACGCACCACCATCGAAATCAACCCGCCCGAGGTCACGACAATGGCCGGTCCGCCCTCGGTTCCGATCTCGTGCAGCGCGTCGCGCACGCGCGTCTCGAATTCTTCGAAGGTTTCCGGCGGGTTCTCGATTTCGCCGTTGGCCCAGGCCGCAAAGGTTTTGGGCAGATGTTCGACGAAACCTTCGCGGTCCGTGGGGATCGCAACACCGTGTTGGTCCTCGAGCAGTTGCGCCAGCGTGAAATACTCGATCTCGTTCAGTCGCGCGTCACGGATTGGATTGGGCAAGTCCATACTGGCCGCCGTCTCGGCGTGGCGGGTCAGGGTCCCGCAATAGACCCGGGTATAGTGGCTGCGGGTATCACGCAGATGCGCCCCCAGCCAGCGCGCCTGCTGATGCCCCAAGTCGCTGAGCCTGTCGTAACTTGCCTCGTCTCGCGCCGTTGTGTTCGCCTGCCCGTGACGCACCAATGTGATATGTGACATGTCGGTCCCTCTTGCGCCGAAGTCTTAGGGCAGGTTCCCCTCCTGTGCCAGAGGGGTTTCACGCCTGTCGAAAAAAACCTCGCCCCTTTTCTGTTTCTGGCTATGGTTCGCCCCGTACAAGCCTTCGGAGGGGTTTATGACCGTCGATCACACGCGTTTTCTGACCGACCTGCATAAGTTGCGTGAATTCGGTGCTTCGGGTGTGGGCAAGGGGGTTGTCCGCCCCGCCTATTCCGACGCGGATATCGCCGCGCGCCAGTGGCTTGCCGGACGTATGCGCGAAGCAGGCCTGACCCCGCAGTTTGACCCGGTGGGAAACCTGTTCGGATTGGCGTCCGGTCCTTCGCTGCTGATGGGATCACATTCCGACAGTCAGCCCGAAGGCGGTTGGCTGGACGGCGCCCTTGGCGTCATTGCCGCGCTGGAAATCGCACGTTCCAGCGAACGGCCCGTTTCGGTCGTCAGCTTTCAGGACGAAGAGGGGCGGTTTGGTGTGACCACCGGTTCTGCTGTCTGGTCGGGCGGGGTGTCTCTGGAAAAAGCCGATGTGTTGATGGATGGGGCCGGTGTCAGCTTTGGCCAGGCCCGATCCTCCATGGCAGACTTGTCCCGGGGCTTCGTGGACCCGTCCCGTTTCAACGGCTTCATAGAGATGCATATCGAACAGGGACCCTCTCTGGACGCGTCCGGAGACCAGATCGGAGTCGTCACCGATATCGTTGGCATCCGCGATATGCCGATCACCTTCGAAGGTCAGCAGAACCACGCCGGCACCACCCCCATGCACCTGCGCCGCGACGCATTTCAGGCCCTGTCCCTGTTCAACACCCGGCTCAATGAGCGGTTTCGCAATGTTGTCACCCCGCAGACGGTCTGGACCATCGGGCGGGTCGACCTGCATCCAAACGCATCGTCCATCGTACCGGGACGGGTTCGATTCTCGATGCAATGGCGCGATGCTGACGCAGACCGTTTGGCCCGGATGGAGGAAATCATTCGGGCGACGGCACAAGAAACCGCTGAGCAAATGGGGCTGAGCCTGGATTACGGTCCCATGCTGGGGCTGGATCCCGTCGCCATGGATCAAACCTTGCGCCGCGCTCTTGAACGCGGTGCGGAACAGGTTGCACCGGGTCGGTGGCGCAGAATGCCTTCGGGGGCCTTGCACGATGCCACCAACGTGTCGCGCCTGATGCCGGTCGCGATGCTGTTCACGCCCTCGATCGACGGAATCAGCCATGATTTTGCAGAAGATACGGCAGAGGCCGATTTGATTGCGGGGCTCGAAGTTCTGGTGCGTGCCGTACGGTCCCTCTCTGTCTAAACGCCACTTTGCAACAAAAAATCGCGAGGAAGGTGTTGCATGGACGGTGAAATCCCCCCCCGGCATCCGGCAGGACGCCGGGAATTTTACGCGATGGAAACGAGGGTTGTTGCCCAACGGAAAAAAGTTTCCTATAGGAACATTCATGATGCATGCGTCTGTATACCGCCTCTTCTTCGGATCGGTGTTTCACTAAAAACCGGGTGGAATCATTGCATTCTATGCGGCTTGGGGCAGACTGACGGTTATGCATTTTGACCTTTGGATAATCGGAAGTTGGACCGGATCATGACCACACCGAAGCGCACGCCTTTGTATGACCTTCACGTCGCACTTGGCGGCAAGATGGTTGATTTTGCTGGGTG
>NZ_JBXWNA010000006.1:0-283416 GCF_059610125.1 Ruegeria sp. YTSA144 | reverse complement strand
ATCGGCGCGCTGCTGCGTGGTGTTGACCGTGACGGCGTTGAGCGTGGCCAGGTTCTGTGCAAGCCGGGTTCGGTGACTCCGCACACCAAGTTCGAAGCCGAAGCCTATATCCTGACCAAGGAAGAGGGCGGCCGTCACACTCCGTTCTTCGCGAACTACCGTCCGCAGTTCTACTTCCGTACGACGGACGTGACCGGCACCGTGACCCTGGCCGAAGGCACCGAGATGGTCATGCCCGGCGACAACGTGTCGTTCGGCGTTGAACTGATCGCGCCCATCGCGATGGAAAACGGTCTGCGTTTCGCCATCCGCGAAGGCGGCCGCACCGTCGGCGCCGGCGTCGTTTCCAAAATTATTGAATAATTCGCGCAAGCGAATGATCAGACGGAAAGGGCGTCCCGCGGGGCGCCCTTTTTCGTTTGAAAGCTTTGAAGTTCGCCTAAGGCTTCAAGCCCGTCCGCGTTAGCACATTGAAAACGATTTGAGAAAAAGTCTTAAAGTAGACCGAGTTTTGCATTTTGTAGGAATCTCAAACGCTATTTAGAGACAGTGATTTAGAGACAGTGATGGCAATCGATATTCAATCAATAATTGTAACAATCGTAACGGCTGGCGGTGGCGGAGCATTCCTAAAGAAAACCCCCTCGCCAAAACCCCACCAACACGCGCGCGTTCTCAAACAAGAACATCAAGGCGGGGTGATATCCGCTTTTTGGGCGCGACGTGGGATGGCGATGCGCGCCTGTCCCCCTCTTACCGCAACGTCAAGGAAACGGGCAGAGCGTCTCATGTGGGCGCGGTCCGCGCGGATTGAAGCCCCTATTTGGCAAGGGCTGTGATCCATACCGGCGGCTGACGGTCTTGCCGACAGCCGCTGGTGATTGCAAATCAGGACAGTGCTGATTCAGCCGCCGCCCGAACGGCACGGATGTTTTCACCGTAGACATCAGGCGTGTCTACCGATCCGCCCTTGAACACCGCGGAACCGGCCACCAGCACATCCGCACCCGCCGCGGCCACCAGCGGGGCGGTATTCGGGTCGACGCCACCGTCAATCTCGATATGCACCGGACGATCACCGATCATCTGACGCAGTTTTTTGACCTTGCCGGTCATGTCGATGAATTTCTGGCCCCCAAAGCCGGGGTTCACGGTCATCACGCAAACCAGATCCGTGAGGTCCAGCAGATGCTCGACCGCTTCGGCGGGGGTGCCGGGGTTCAGGGCAACGCCGGCTTTCATTCCGGCACCGCGAATGGCCTGCAAGGTGCGATGGGTGTGGGGGCCAGCTTCGACATGTGCGGTCAGAATGTCCGCTCCGGCATCGGCATAGGCCTGGATGTAGGGATCGACCGGCGTGATCATCAGATGCACATCCATGACGGTTTTGACATGCGGGCGAAAGGCTTTCACGGCTGGAGGGCCAAAGGTCAGGTTAGGAACGAAATGGCCGTCCATCACGTCCACATGAACCCAGTCTGCGCCCTGTGCTTCGATGGCCTGAATTTCCTGCCCGAAATTGGCGAAATCGGCGGACAGGATAGACGGCGCGATCTTGATGGTGCGGTCAAAGCTCATGGTGGCCTCGTATCAGCTGAAGAGTCGCGGATGCGTATACCTGTGAGCCGGTGGGATGGATAGCCCCCGCAAACGCTGTGTTGCCACAAAACTCTCACCGCGCGGCATCTGACCCAATGGAGTAAGGCCTCGGACCGGCGGTCGGAAGCGGCTTAGAAGCCTTGTTGGCTTATGCCTCGCTCAGGGTCAGCGTTACACGCTCACCCGCGAAAATTGTACGGCCGTACTCGACTGGTCGTCCATCCGGGTCGGCATTGACGCCGATCGAGAAGAGAACAGGAGCACCTTCAGACAATCGAAGTTGCAGAGCCTGCGTGGCGGTCGCCCCGCGCGCGGTCAGGCGAGTCGACACGCGGACGTAATCCCTGACGCCGCAGGCGTGCAGCGCTTTGGTCACCGACTGGGTTTCGGTCAAAGTCTGCAAGATATCCGGAAACCGTTCCGCGGGGAAAACGCTCTGAAACAGGGCTATGGGTTGCCCGTCCGCCAGGGACAATCCGTCATAGACGTGCACTGGATCGCCCTTGTTCAGGCCCAGGGCTTTGGCTTCGGCTTCATCGGCGACGCGTGTGGTCAAAGCCAGGATTTTCTTGCCCGGTATCTTGCCGCTGGCCGAGATGTTCTTGTGATAGCGCACCCTTTTGCCGATCGGATAATCCGTTGGCCGTGCCGCAACAAAAACGCCTGCACCGCGCCGAGCGTGTACCAGACCCTGATCAGACATGTCAGCCAAAGCGCGCCGCACAGTGTGGCGGTTGACGCCATAGGTGGCGGCCAGCTGGGCTTCGGTCGGCAGGCGATCTCCGGTTTGATATCGTCCCTCGGCGATGTCCGACGTCAGGCGCAGGGCAATACTTTTCCAGATCGGCGTTTTGCTCATTTCACCAAACCTTCAAACGGTCGCAGATTGCGTTTTGACAACCTGTCAGTTAGTATTTGTCTAGTTGTATAGTTCAACTAGACAACCTGTCCAAGAGGCTTTGATGGCAAATCAGGCGGAAATCGGGATCAAGGCACGGAAGGATTGGATGGGTCTGCTGGCGCGCGCGCCGGACGTCGCCCTGATGACGCTGTGGGACGGCATTCAGGACTGCCCGAGTTTCGAATGGCTGCGCAGGCCCGAAGTGGGTGGTGTCATGGTGCGTGGCCGCATCGGAGGAACCGGCGCTTTGTTCAACCTGGGTGAAATGACCGTTACGCGCTGCTCGGTCGTGTTGCAGGATGGTACGGTCGGTCACGGCTATGTTCAGGGCAGGTCGAAATCCAAGGCAGAAGCCGCGGCATTGATTGATGCGATGATGCAGACGGCCGCTGCTGATGATTTGCAGACACGGCTGCTTGATCCGCTGAGGCTGCAAATGCAGTCGATCAAGACAGCGCGCGCCGCAAAGGCAGCGGCCACCAAGGTCGAGTTTTTCACGCTGGTTCGGGGGGAAGACTGATGCCTGATCAAATGCGGTTCTCGGGGGGCTTTCAAGACGCAGCTGTCGACGCGGCACATGCATTCCGGGCGGCCATGACCGTCATGGCGCGTCCGGGTGAAATCCGCGCGCTGGCTGGCTGTGGACCACCTGCGCCCTTGTCCGTCGCGGCTGGCACGCTGCTCGTGACGCTTTGCGACGCCGAGACAAATGTTCACCTGGCGGGTGAAGCCGATACCGGTTCGGTGCGCGAATGGCTGACCTTTCACACGGGTGCACCGATAGTGGCGGCGGAAGAGGCTGATTTTGTCCTTGGCACGTGGGATGCATTGGCGCCGCTCAAAACCTATCGTATCGGGACGCCGGAATACCCGGACCGGTCCGCGACGCTTGTTGTGGAATGCAGGCGGCTGGAGCAGAATGGTGCGGTTCTGAGCGGCCCTGGCATCCGGGACACGGCGCGGCTTTCTCTGCCGGATGTTCAGGCTCTTCAGAACAATGCGCTGCTTTACCCTTTGGGGTGTGATTTTTTCTTTACCTGCGGTGAGGCGGTCGCGGCTCTGCCGCGTAGCACGCAAATCAGGTCCAGGGGGTAAGCCATGTATGTCGCTGTCAAAGGAGGCGAAAAAGCCATCGAGAATGCCCATGCGTGGCTTGCCGAAGAACGCCGCGGTGCAACAGATGTCGCGGAACTGAGCCTTGCGCAGATCCGTGAACAGTTGAGCCTTGCGGTGAACCGGGTCATGGCCGAGGGGTCGCTGTACGATCCCGACCTTGCTGCGCTGGCGATCAAACAGGCACGCGGCGATCTGATCGAAGCGATTTTCCTCGTCCGCGCTTACCGCACGACCCTGCCTCGTTTCGGCTGTTCCAATCCCGTCAAAACCGGCGACATGGCCTGTGATCGCCGGGTCTCGGCCACGTTCAAAGATGTTCCCGGTGGTCAGGTTCTGGGGCCAACCTTCGACTACACCCACCGACTGCTGGATTTCAAGCTGGCGGCCGAGGGCGAAATTCCAAAGGCGCCTGAAGGCCCCGTGCGGCTGGAACCGACGCCACATATTACCGCATTCCTGAAGGATGAGGGTATCATTCAGGATGAACCGGCCCGCGATGACGTTCCGGGCGATCTGACCCGTGAACCGATGGAGTTCCCGTCCACCCGCCCGGTGCGCCTTCAGTCGTTGACCCGTGGGGACGAGGGTTTTGTGCTGGGCATGGCTTATTCGACCCAGCGCGGTTACGCCCGCAACCACGCCTTTGTCGGAGAATTGCGTATCGGCAAGGTCGTGGTTGAGCTGGACATCCCCGAGCTGGGCTTTGCCATCGATATCGGCGAGGTCGAGCTGACCGAATGTGAAACGGTGAACCAGTTCACCGGTTCGAAAACGGAACCGCCGCAGTTCACGCGCGGCTATGGGCTGGTCTTTGGCCAGTCTGAACGAAAATCCATCGCGATGGCACTGGTCGATCGGGCCTTGCGGTGGGAAGAGTTGGGTGAAGACAACGTGGGCGCGCCCGCGCAGGATGAAGAATTTGTCCTGAGCCATGCGGACAACATTCAGGCTACCGGCTTTCTCGAACATATCAAACTGCCGCATTACGTCGATTTCCAGTCCGAGCTGGAACTGCTCCGCAAACTGCGCCGAAAGGCCCAAGAGCGCATATCAGAGGAGGCCGTGGAATGAAAGCCGTCGTTTTTGATATCGGAAACGTGCTGGTCCAGTGGGATCCGCATCTGGCATGGCTGGAGGAGATGGGCAGCCGCGAGGCGGTGACAGAGTTCCTGACGCGCATCAATTTCCCCGAGCGCAACCTGAGGGCCGATGGAGGAGAGATGTTCGCCGATCTGGCCGCTGAACTGGATAATGCGGAAGATCGGCAGCGCCTCAGTGTTTACGTTGAACGTTATGCCAGAACCGTTCCGCAAAAGATCGAGGGGACCTGGCAGGTGCTCTATCGGTTGAAAGAAAAGGGCACTCCGGTTCACGCGATCACCAATTGGTCAGCGGAAACCTGGCCTGTCGGGGTGGGGGCACATCCTGAATTGGGCGAAGTGTTTGGTGTCACCGTCGTGTCGGGGCAGGAAAAGCTTTTGAAGCCTCAGCCAGAGATTTTCCATCTGTTGTGCAAGCGGGCCGGGCTTTCACCTGAGAACTGCATTTTCATCGATGACGGGCTGCACAATGTCGAAGGCGCGCGTGCTGTGGGCATGGATGGGATCCACTTCTCCGCGCCGCACGCGCTGGAACGTGCTCTTGCAGAAAGAGGCTGCTTATGAGCGCATACAATTTCGCCTATCTGGACGAGCAAACCAAGCGGATGATCCGCCGGGCGATCCTCAAAGGCTTGGCCATCCCGGGGTACCAGGTGCCGTTTGCCAGTCGCGAGATGCCGATGCCCTATGGCTGGGGTACCGGGGGCGTACAGGTTTCAGCCGCTGTGTTGACGCCCGAGGATACGTTCAAGGTGATCGATCAGGGCGCAGACGACACGACCAACGCCGTATCCATCCGCAAGTTCTTTGAAAACACCGCAGGGGTCGCCACCACGGAAAAGACGGAAAAGGCCACAATCATTCAGACCCGCCACCGCATCCCCGAGGCGAAGTTGCGCGAAGACCAGATCATCGTTTATCAGGTGCCGATTCCGGAACCTCTGCGCTTTCTTGAACCGCGCGAGACCGAGACGCGCAAGATGCACAGTCTTGAGGAATACGGGCTGATGCATGTGAAACTGTACGAGGATATCAGCCAGCACGGGGCGATTTCGACCGCTTATGCCTATCCGGTGAAGGTGTCGGGGCGCTATGTGATGGACCCGTCCCCAATTCCGAAATTCGACAATCCAAAGCTTGAGATGGACGCGATCCAGCTGTTTGGCGCCGGGCGCGAGCAGCGCATTTATGCGGTGCCACCGCATACCAGGGTCGTGAGCCTCGATTTCGAGGACTATCCGTTCGAGGCCACCAAGGCCGATCATCCCTGCGACCTGTGCGGGGCCGAAGACAGCTATCTGGATGAGGTCATCATGGATGACGCGGGCAACCGGATGTTTGTCTGTTCCGACACGGATTACTGCCGGTCACTCCGTGAGGCGGGGCATGCAGGCCGATTGGCCGGAAAGAACGCGCAATGACTCCTTTGTTGCAAGTCAAGGGCGTTGAAAAACGCTATGGCCGCCGGATCGGATGCGCGGATGTGAATTTTGATCTCTTCCCCGGAGAAGTGATGGGAATCGTTGGTGAAAGTGGGTCCGGCAAGTCGACCTTGCTCAACTGTATGGCCGGTCTTCTGAAGCCTGACGCCGGGCAGGTGATTTTTGATACTCGTGCAGACGGCCCGGTCGATACGGTCACAATGTCCGAGCCAGAGCGCCGGATGCTGAGCCGCACCGACTGGGCCTTTGTCCATCAACACGCGCGCGACGGGTTGCGGATGTCTGTCAGCGCAGGAGGCAACATAGGCGAGCGGCTGATGGCCGTCGGCGAACGCCACTATGGCAGCATTCGGGGCAAGGCCATTGACTGGCTGAGCCGGGTCGAAATTGACGAGAGCCGCGTCGATGACCGCCCCAGCGCGTTTTCGGGCGGGATGCAGCAACGTTTGCAGATCGCGCGCAATCTGGTGACAGGTCCTCGGCTGGTGTTCATGGACGAACCGACTGGTGGTCTGGATGTGTCGGTGCAGGCGCGTTTACTGGATTTGTTGCGCGGACTTGTGCGTGAGATGAGGTTGAGTGCGATCATCGTCACCCATGATCTTGCCGTGGTGCGTCTGCTGGCGGACCGGTTGATGGTGATGAAAAGCGGCCGCGTGGTCGAGGCCGGGCTGACGGATCAGGTACTGGACGACCCGCAACATGCCTATACGCAGTTGCTGGTATCCAGCGTTTTGCAGGTTTGAGGCTTTGGGGAAAGATGAAGCGATGATTGAACTTGTTGATGTCAGCAAAAGCTTCACCCTGCACAATCAGGGCAGCGCCACGATCCCGGTGGTGAAAGGCGCGTCTCTGAAAGCGGAGCCGGGTGAGTGCGTCGCCCTGACCGGGCCGTCGGGTGCAGGCAAATCCACGCTGATGCGGGTGATCTACGGCAACTATCTGGCGGCCTCTGGTCAGGTGCTGGTTGCCGGGTTGGACGTGGCCCGGGCTGAACCGCGACAGATCCTGTTGCTGCGTCGTGACACTCTGGGCTATGTCAGCCAGTTCCTGCGGGTCGTGCCCCGGGTGTCGACGCTGGACGTTGTGGCCGAGCCGCTGCTGGCCGTGGGCTGTGACAGACAAGTGGCAATGGACAGGGCAGCCGGGTTGCTGAAACGGCTGAATATTCCCGAACGCCTGTGGACCCTCAGCCC
Organism: Ruegeria sp. YTSA144; assembly: GCF_059610125.1. Taxonomy (NCBI): domain Bacteria; kingdom Pseudomonadati; phylum Pseudomonadota; class Alphaproteobacteria; order Rhodobacterales; family Roseobacteraceae; genus Ruegeria; species Ruegeria sp. YTSA144. Next base: position 276,062 of record NZ_JBXWNA010000006.1, on the reverse strand, counting down.
AACGACCTTCTCGGGCGGCGAAAAGCAAAGAGTGAACATCGCGCGGGGCTTTGCGCCTGAATATCCGGCAATGCTGTTGGATGAACCGACGGCAAGCCTGGATGCACAGAACCGGGAAACCGTTTTGTCCCTGATCGAAGAGGCCAAGAACAAGGGCGTGACGATTGTCGGGATTTTTCATGATCTCGACGCACGCGAACGGGTCTGTGACCGCGAGGTCGATGTCTCGGACTTCACGCCGGGGAAGGCTGCATGACGCTTGCTAAGGTCATAGCGGTCGTCGGCCCTTCGGGTGTCGGAAAGGACAGTGTAATGAACGCGTTGGTGGCCCGGGCGTCGGGTGTTCAGCAACTGCGGCGGGTGATTACCCGCCCCGAAGGCGAAGACGGCGAAGATTTCGACCGGGTCTCGGTCCAAACATTTCAGCGGATGGAACGGGATGGTGCGTTTGCGCTGAGTTGGCATGCGCATGGGCTTTGTTACGGCGTACCGAAGACGATCACGCGGCAGCGGCAGGTGGCCGCGGCCGTTCTGGTCAACCTGTCACGAACGGTGTTGCTTCAGGCGCAGGAAGTGTTTGGTGATCTGATCGTGATTTCCCTGACGGCAAAGCCCGAGGTTCTGTCCGAACGCCTGTCCTTAAGAGGACGGGAAAGCAAGGCGGAACAGACGCGGCGTCTGGACCGGGCCCAAACGTCTTTGCCCAACGGTTTGAACCGGGTCTTGGAAATCGACAACTCTGGTGCGATGGAAGATACGGTTGCCGAAATCCTTTCGCAGCTTCAACCGGAGAGCGCGTAGCGATGGATCAGGTGAAACCGCCCGTCCTCAGCCTCGCCCGCAAGGGCCAGATCCGTGATCTGGAAGGGCTGCGGCAGCAATGGGGCCAGATGGGTTTGCAGCGCGTTTCGAGTTGCTCTCAGGGTTGGTTTGTCCAGCTTGCCGCTCAGCGTGATGTGAAAGCGGAACGCGTCCAGTACGTAAGGATAGCCCCACTGAACCAGGTTGGCGTCTTGCTCTGGGGTCAACCCGGCGGCGCGGCGGCGGGCCAGTTCGGCCTCGGAGGTGGGCGCACGAAAACTGTCCAGTTCCCGAACACAGGCCGCGGCAAGCGCATTCAGCGCCCGCGTCTCACCCAGCGGGCGCAAGGCCAGAAAACGGCCAAACCGAGCGATCTCGAGGCCACCCAGCGACACAGTCGGTTGGCGGGAGGCGAGCGAGATGCACGCCTCTTGCAGGGCTTCGAACGTTTTGCCGTCGCGCAGTCTGAACGGTGGCTTCAGCGTCGCGTGCAGCCCGTACTTGCGCGGCACCTCCGTGACAGCGGCAACGTCGATGCCTTCGACAATCGGATGGGCAACCAGCTTTCCCGCCTCCATGTCCCAACCCAGCCAGCTGGTTGCAAATTTCGCCCATTCCGCGCCCGCCGGTGGCGCAAAATAGATCGCGTATCGCGTGAATGTCATATCGGCCTCCGTTTGCGTGGCCTGCCTCGGTCTCAACATGCGTGAAGCTCAGATGACAGAAGACTTGATCCTTGCCAATGCCACGCTTGTATTGCCGCATGAAACCGTAACCGGCAGTGTCCGGATTGTGGGTGGGACCATCGCTGAAATCGACACCGGAAACGGGGTTCCCGCGGGTGCGATAGACTGCGAGGGCGACTATGTCAGCCCCGGGCTTGTCGAGTTGCACACGGACAACCTTGAACGTCACATTCAACCGCGTCCACAGGTGAACTGGCCCCATGCCGCCGCCATTCTTGCGCATGATGCGGAATTGGCCAGCACCGGTATCACGACAGTGTTCGATGCCATGCGGGTTGGATCGATCCCGTCGGGCGCGCGGCGGTACGGGAAGTACGCCCGTGGCCTGTCGCAGGAGTTGTGGGACCTGCGCGAACAGGACGCGCTCAGGATCAGCCACTTTCTGCACTTGCGGGCCGAGGTGTGTTCGGAAACTCTGGTTGAAGAGCTGAACGAATTTGGACCGGAAGACAGGGTTGGGCTTGTGTCCATAATGGATCACACACCCGGACAGCGTCAGTTTCGAGATATGAACAAGCTGGAAACCTATCTGAAAGCCAAATATGCCATGGACGATGACATGTACTTTCAGCACGTGACGCAACTGAAAGGGCTTCGAGATCGTAATGGCGATCTGCACGAGGCCGAAGCTGTCAAGGCGGCCTGCCGTTTCGGAGCAGTATTGGCCAGCCATGACGACACGACGGAAGATCAGGTGAAAGTGTCCGCAGGTCACGGCATCCGTCTGGCCGAGTTCCCCACGACCGTCGAGGCGGCACGCGCCTGCCACGAAAACGACATTCAGATCATGATGGGTGCGCCGAACATAATCCGTGGGGGATCGCATTCTGGCAATGTTGCGGCCTGTGAGCTGGCCCAGCTTGGGTATCTGGACATCCTGTCTTCGGATTATGTGCCGTCGGCCTTGTTGCTGTCGGCGGTTAGGCTGGGCGAAATCTGGGGCGACATGGCACGCGGGATGAAGACGGTAACGCTGGCTCCGGCTCGGGCGGCAGGGTTGGAGGAACGGGGTGAATTGCGCGCCGGCGCCCGCGCTGATGTCATCCGCTTCCGGATACGCGCGGGTGTACCCGTCCCGAGTTCGGTCTGGGTGCGCGGTCGACGCGTGGCGTAATCAGGCCGTGTAGAACAGGTAACGGTCCGGGGCGATTGTCCTGGGCCCCTGGATCTGGGTAAAGCCGACCAGGGGCTGACCTGATATCAACAACCCTCCGGGCTGCATGACTTTCGCGATCAGCGGGCTGAGCCGCTCTGCTTCGGCAACGTCCTCGTGCTTGATGCCGCGTCCGAAATCGTAATGCGCCAGCGCGATCCGATGCCCGCCGGCTACCAGTCTGTGCAGCATTGGTTCGGCTTCACCCATCAGGAAATCCTCGGCCGGGGGGGTGCTGTCCGGATGGCATTGCAGGACCCGGTCCATCACCCAGATCCGGCGTTCTGGCAGGATTTCACGCAGGTGATCATAGGTGCGGCCATTGCCCAACCCCATGTCCAGTACATCGCCCGGCTGACCGCTGATCCGCTCGGCTGCCCAGTTCAGTCCGTCACGTTGGGCCGTCAGTCGGCGCAGCATGGAATCCAATCGGCTCATGGTGATGTCCTCATTCGTTCTTTGGCGCGATCCAAGCAGTGGCAGGCCCGCTCAGCAATTTGTTCAGCAGGGCCTCGGTAAAGGCCCAGATACCCCGGTCATGGACCAGATGATGGGTCAATATGCCAAAGGGCTCGGTGTTGTCTGAACGGCCTTCGCGTCGGTCTCGCAGAAGACCAACAGTCTGTGCGATCAGGGCGTCGGGTGAGATCAAGCCACGCGACCCACGCCAGTCGATCGGGTCAAGGTGGGTGTTGATCTGCTCAAGCCCCGGTGCGGCCAGACGCGATTTGCGGGGCGTTGCGGTGGACAGGATACGGTATCCCAGCTTTGGCAACTGTTTGGCCATCTCGGGCGCAATGCGATTCCAAGGGGGCACGAACATCTGTCGCACATTGTCACCAAACAGAGACCGAAGACGCGCCATACCGGCCTGCGCATCCGTCACCATCACGTCCAGCGGACGGTCGAGCCGAAACTCGGCCTTCTTCTCACCACGGGGCGCATGGTTTGTATGCGCCCACCCGTGCACGACCGGAACAAGTGACGTGCGCGCGGCGACGTATTCCGCCAGCGCGGGCGTCGCGTCGCGTGGGATGACGGCCAGATGCACGGGCAGGCCCAGTTTGTCGGCCAGCCCGGAAAGGCGGTCCAATTGCGGTGTTGGCGCAATGGCATCATCATCGCGCCACCACAGAGGCAAGGGCAAGCTTTCGGCACGCCAATGGTTCAACTCGACATCAAGTGGGCGCCAGTCGGGGTTCATGTACGCTGCTCCAGCAGGCGCTTGGCGATGTGAACGGATTGGATGGCCCCGTCAAAACCGAAATCCTGTTGTACACGGGGGCCGTCGGCCACGACACGCTCCACCGCCTGCGCCAATGCCGCCCCGCTCAACGCTCTGCTTTCCAGAACTTCGATTGCGGGCAGATCGGACAGGCTCTGCCCGCGCAGCCCCTGTTCCACTTCTTTGCCGTCGTCGAAAGGCACAAACACGGCGGCGGTACCACTTTGAAGGATATCCATGGCAGTGTTGTAGCCGCACATGCTGACCGATGCCGCTGCAAGGGGCAGCATCTGGCGGAAATCCGGCCGCACAGGTTCCAGAACAACCGAAGCTCCTTCGGCCATCCGGGACAATTCCGCGATCCGCGCCTTCGCATCCGTTCCACCGACCAGCAGGCGCCAGCGCCTGTTGGGCATCTTTCGGGCGGCCTCGATGGCCGCGCGAAAGATCGGTTGCCCGACGGATCCGCCGCCAGCGCTGACCAGGATTTCATTCTGACCCGCCGCGTCGGGGTGCGGTCGGGGCAATGCAGGCGCCACAAAGCCAGTGTAGTGAAGTCGCTTGCCCAGTCGCTCCGACACCGGCCAGCTGACCGACAGGGGCGTAACGCTTTCGGTGGAATGAACCAGAATGCCGTCATAATACCGGGACACGATTTCATCCGCGCGCTCGACTTTGGCAGGTTTGGAGGGCGGAGCCAGAATGTCCCGGATCGATCCGAGAATGACGGGACGCTCAGGCAACGCGATCGCCGCATTCAGGGCCGCATCGAACTCGGCCGACAGTGATCGTCGACCAAAGGGGTAAAGCTCGGTGATCAGGATCTGAGGCTGGAAGCTGTTCACCGCCTGCACCAGGGCGGCCTCACGCGCGGCGTGATAGGCCGCGTCAGCCTCGTCGCCGCTTTCGGTCAGCAAACGGGTGAAGTTGGTTCCGTCTGACCTGAGCGGCGGCAAGCCGAACAGGGTCATGCCCGTGTTGTCCAATTGCGGCGCGGGCATGCCACCGGTCACGACCATGACGTCGTGACCATCATCCCGAAAGGCCCGCCCCAATGTCAGCGCCCGGCTGAGGTGCCCGGTGCCCAACAGGTGCGTGACGATGATCATCACCTTCATTGCGGGGCCTCGCGTTTGATCAGGCGAACGGGGTCGGCGGCGGCGGTCATGGTTTTCATGTCGACGATATACAGCCGATTGCGTTTGATCTTAAAGGGGGCAGGCCCTTCAAAATTCCAACCCCAGGCCTGAGCCAGAATGACCCGCATGATACCGATATGGCAGACCGCAACCGTATCTTGCCGCAACTCGGACAGCCACGGGTCAAGCCTGTCCCGAACCTCGGCCGGGCTTTCCCCGTTTGGTGGGCGGAAGTCCCAGCTCCAACTCTCGATGTGACGATATCCGCTGGATGTGTCCGCGATCAGGTCAACCCCGCGCTGACCTTCCCAATCGCCCCAGTTCATCTCGGTCAACGCGTCCGAGGTGTTCGGGTCGCGACCTGTCACAATCCGCGCCGTCTCACTGGCGCGGTGCAGGGGGCTGGACCAGATGTCAGCCCTGGTCCAGTCCTGCGGCAATCCAAAGCCCGCCAATTCGGCTCGGGCGTCATCGTCCAGCGGTATGTCGCTGCGCCCCTGGATCCGTCCCGCGCGGTTCCAATGGGTGTGCCCGTGGCGGAGCAGAGCAAGCCGGGTCATGATGCGTCCTTCAGCAGGGGTCGGAGGGTTGCCCACAAGCGCTCGGTCGCCTGTGGCATCAGGTGGCGCTCTGCCACGTAGTTGCGTGCCGCAGCGCCGAGAGAGTGGCGCAGCATGGAATCCGAAAGAAGGGCCTGCATGCCTTCCGCAAATCCCCTGGCACCGCTTTCGACAGACGGATAGGCCGCAGGGGACAGAACATCGCGTACACCGGGCCGATCCTGCGCGACGACAGGCAATCCCGCGGCCTGCGCCTCAAGGTAAATCATCCCGTAAGCCTCATTCACTCCGGGCCATGCAAGCAGAGATGACTGTTGATAGGCGCGTTGCAGTTCTTCCCGGTCAAGCTGACCCAGAAAACGCACCCGATGTCCGAATGGTGCCATCAGTGCTTCAACCTGCCTGCGCGCCGGGCCGTCTCCTGCGATGTTCAGGTGCCAGTCCCCGGTCAAATGCGCCAGGGCTTCGGACAATATCTGATAGGATGCCAGCTTGTCCCCATGCCGCATCATGCCGACGGTCAGCATGGGTTTGCCCCCGATGGCGGCGGGGGGCAATTCGGCCATTGGCAGGAACGGAGGCAATTCGACCAAAGCCTGATCGCCAAAACGATCCCGCTCCAAAGTGATCAGGTCGTTGGCCGTGTGATAAAAGATCACATCCGCTGCATCGCAGGCCTGATGCGCAGCCCTGGCAAACTCAGCCCACGGCCCGCTTAACCGGCTTGATGCGCGGGTGCTTTCCAGCTGCACATAGGGAATGCCACGCGCCTTGCAAACCCGAGGGCCCAGCAGGTCAGGTGCCTTGTAATAGTTGTGGTAGGTCACCCACAGACCGGTATCTGATGGCATGTCAGCGACAAGTCGTTTCGCTTCTTCTTCTGCTGCGCGCCTCAGGGCATGTTGCAGGTCTTCGTCGCCGCTTTTGTCATAGATGCGCAAGTCGGACGCCAGATCGATCGTATCACCCTCGGCGGTCAGCGCCTGCATCAGATTCCGGGCCATTTCACGGTCGCCCGAAGGTTTCGGGCTGTCAGGAGATTTCATCGGGGCATAAAACGCGAACCGCGCCATTACGCGTTTTCCATGCACATGGAATTGAGGCGTTCAGACAGCCGTGCGATGCCGGGGGCCATCCGGAACTCGGCGATCAGGCGATCATAGGCCGCATGCGCCATCTTTGACGCTTGCTGCGGATTGGCTGACAAACGTTCCATGGCTTCTGCAAGTGCAGAGGGGTCGTCATCGGACAAAACCCCATGCGTTCCGGTTTCAATAAACTCGGGGATCGCCGAGACCGGAGTCGACAGGATTGGCAACAGCTGAGACGCGGCCTCCATCAACACATTCGGCAACCCGTCGCGGTCTCCGTCCTTCGCGATGCGGCTGGGCAGAACGAACAGGTCGGCATCACGCATCGCTTCGATGACTTCGGGCTGGTCGCAGGCCCCTTTCCAGGTGATCCGGTTCGCGATGCCGGCTGCGTTCGCCTGTGCCCGCAAAGCGTCACCCAACGCGCCACCGCCGATATGGGTCCAGTGCCAGTTCAGGTCATCGGGCAGCAATGCAAAGGCCGCGATCAGACGATCGAAGCCTTTCTTCTCGACCAGCCGCCCGACGGAAATCATGTGAAAAGGACTGCCCGCAGCCCGCAGGTTTCGCGTTGGGGGCTTGGGAAAGCGAGACAGGTCCAAACCGTGATAGATCAGGTCCACGCGCTTGGGGTCATCAGCAAGGCTGCGCAGATGCTCGGCTCCGATGGCCGTGCAGGTGGCGCCGAACGTGGCCCCGCAGGATGCGGCTTGCAGCTTTTCACGTTTTTCCCAATCCGGCGACGTCCAGATATCCTTGGCATGAGCCGAAAAACTCCACGGCAATCCGCGCATGATGGCGGCGTAACGGGCAACGGAAGACGGCGTGTGCATGAAATGAGCGTACAACCCTTGCGTCTGGGCTGGCAATTCAGCGGCCAGAACACAGGCTTGCCCAAACCGGCGGATGCGATTGGGTGTCGGGTCGCGCTTCAAGTCCTGACGCCAGATCCGATAGGCCCTGTCGTAACCGGGAAGCGTTTGGGCCAAAGCCCGTGCCGCCCAGACCCGTTTGGGTTCGTCATGAAGATACTCGGGAAGGTATCGGACCTGCCCTGTGAAACGGTCATGCAAAGGATGGCGTTTCGTGTCGGTCGGGTGCCGCAAAGACCAGATGTCAAAATGATGCCCGACATCCTGCAAGGCGACAAGTTCCTGCGCAATGAACGTTTCAGACAGTCGTGGCCAGCCTTTGACCACAACCGCCAATCTAGGAAAATCTGAGGTCATCCGGTGGCTCGTTCCTGTTCCCTGGTCAGCAGGCTCTCGATGCGGTCGGTGACATAGTCCAGCCCGTCCAGCAATCCGCTCTGGATGGCTTGGGACGGCAGGGACTGGTGCGGCAGTTCCCGAATGGCGCGGATCATCGCCTCGGGCGTCAGGCCATCCCGGTTTTCATCCAGCATTCGGACAAGGCCCAGCCCTTCTGCACGCGAGGCCCGTATCCACTGTTCCAGACGGGGCGTGGTGCGCGGGACGATGACGGCGCGTTTGTCAAAGGACAGAACCTCGCAGAACGTGTTGTAGCCGCCCATGCAGACGACGCCTTCGGCGCCTGCAAACAGTGTTTCGATCTGGGATTCGAAACCAACGGCGGTGACGCGACCGTTCAATGCGGCAACGCGGGTTTCGAAATCTTCGCGCAACTCGCCAGACAGGAAGGGGCCGTAGACCAAAACCGCGCGCGGCGACAGATCCGGATCTTTTTCATATGCAGACAGGACAAGGTTGACCATCGCCTTGCCGTCGCCGCCACCGCCGGGCGTGATCAGGATATAGGGTTGTTGCGGAGGCTCGCCGACCGGACCAAGATCGCGGCGCAGGTATCCTGTCCAGTGGATGCGGGACTGCGCCGCAGCGCTCAGCGGCAACCCCTGTGTGGGGTCATGAATCGACTGCAAGCCGTAAACCCAGATTTCGTGATAAAACCGTTCGGTGGCTTCAACGGCTTCCTTGCGCGCCCACTCGGCGGCCAGGACTTCGGGTTCATCCAGAACATCGCGCAGGCCAAGCACCATTTTTGTGCCGCAGTTCTTTTGCAGGTATTTCAGTGTCGGCAGCAGCTCACCCCGGAACCCCGTCGGTTCCTTGTCGACGATCAGAACATCGGGGTCGAACTGCTGAACAGCGGTTTGAATCAGACCCGACCGCAATTCGGTCACTTCTTCGATACCCATTCCGATCGTGCGTGCAGCATAAGACCCGTCTGCGCGTTTGGTGACACCGGGCAGGCGCACGTGATCAACGCGACGGGGAAAGGTAAACCGTCCGGCCACGGGTGATCCCGTCAGGATCAGCGCCGACGCGCTTTGGTCCGCCTGCGTGATCGCGGCCGCCAAGGCCCGAGACCGACGAAGATGGCCCAGCCCGAACGTGTCGTGACTGTAAAACAGGATACGCGGCGCGCGGCCCGGTTTGGAATTGGTTTTGCCTAGGCTCATCGTGTTGCCTGTCTTCTTGATCCCGGTTCGAAATCCGCGCGTTTGCAAGCGTTACTGTATATATCCCCGTCACGCTTGCCAAAGGAGGAAATGCTCTTCCGCAAATGTTCCAAGCATTGCGATTTGGCAACAGCATATTGACGGTTTCGCGTCATGTCGCACCAAGGCTTGAGAGGGATCGCAAAAGAACCGGTGAACTGGCAAAGGGGCAGGGCCTTCAAACTCCGTTCATATTCAATTTTGGCCAGATTGAAAACATCCGGAATCAGGCGGTGCGCCAAGAACACGCCGGAACACGATATTGAGCAGGGCGCGCCCGAATGTTTGAACTGCCTGAAACCCTTCTGTAGTCTGGCCGTTATCGGAAAAACTGGATGCAAAACCCTATGAAACACACCTTTCCGGCCGCAATATTTCTGGCTTTTTGGGCTTTTGTTCTGGCACTTCCGGTCAGCGTCTCAGCGCAGTCTTCCTTGATTCCGGGGTATAGCTCGGGCAGTTCGTCTGAAACCACGCAAGAAAGTGATTTGGCGGCGGCAATTCGCGCGGCCAGTGAAGCCGGGGCAAGTGTGATCGTCATCGACAGCGCCGGGCAGGTTGTGACAACAGCCGGCGGCACGGATGCGGGCACGGGTGATGCGGCGGGCGATTCGAACAATCCCATGGGTGAGGGATCGCAGCTGATGAAGGCGCAGGAGCGGTTCTCGAAATTCCGTGAGTCCATGCAGTCCCGGCTCGAGGCGTTGCCGTATTCGGTGTTCGAAGTGAAGTATGTCCTGCGTCAGACCAGCCCGGACGGTCGTATTCAGACCTATGTAGAAGTTCTGGGCTGGAACATCCTGTTCCTGCTGTTGGGGCGCTGGCTGTCTATCGAGATTTACGGAAAACGCATCGCGCGCCGCTGGGTTGTTGCGCGGATCAAGGATGAACCGCAGGGCTACCGTGAAAAGATGCCCTTCCTTCTGTTCCGGTTCCTGATGGGTATCGGAGCGACGATATTTGCCATGCTCATGGCCCTGATCGTCGGATATCTGTTTTTTGGCGAAGCAGACGATATCTCGATTCAGTTCACGGTCACGGCGATCTTCACGGCGTTCTTCCTGTCGCGCACGGTGTCCGATCTGTGGCGGATGGTTTTGTCACCCTACCTGAGTCAATACCGGCTGCCACCGTTCTCGGACCGGGACGCCAAGCGGCTGTATCTCTGGGCTTCTGCCCTCGCGACCTATGACATCACAGTTGTTCTGTTTTCGACCTGGGTTGCGGATTTCGGGCTGAATTATAACGTCTACGCCATGGTCTATGGCTGCCTGACAATGGTGGGCGCTTTCGGCAATATTCTGATGATCCTGTTCAATGCCCGGGCCATTTCAAATGCAATCCGTGGCGGACGAGCGCCGGATCAGGTGTCCTGGTTGTTGCGGTTCGTATCCTTCGGCTGGGCGCCTGCACTGATCGTCTATGTCGTGTTCAGCTGGTTCCGTCTGGCGGTTGATCTTGCACTGGAGAACCCCACGCCGCTGCCGCTGATCGCAAGCAGCTATATGATCTTCATGTCCGTCGTCGTTGCCTATGGTGCGATGAACTACGTGCTGGAGCGGTATTTTGACCGTTCACGCAAGATCAACGAGATAAACGAAGAAACCGCCGCTGCCGAAGCGGATGCAGAGCCCGTGGAAACGCCCGAGGCAGAACAGCGCAAACAGTATCTTCTGACCTATGAAGATCTGGCCCGCCGGGTGGCTGGAATTCTGGCCTTTGTGATCGGTGCCTATGCCCTTGTGGTGATTTGGTATCCCGATGCGGACTGGAGCGAGGACCTGCCGATTGCACGCATGCTGGACGTGATGGTCATCATCTTCATCGGCTATATTCTGTTTCATTTCTTTCGGATCTGGATCGACAGCAAAATAGCGGAAGAAGTCGATGATGGCACCGAGGCCGAACTGGGCGATGAGGGCGGAGAAGGCGGCCAAAGCCGTCTGGCGACACTGCTGCCATTGTTCCGCGGCGCTATTCTGGCCGTTGTGGTCGTGACGATCATGCTGATCGTTCTCATGGAACTTGGTATCAATGTCAGCCCGTTGTTTGCAGGTGCCGGTGTGGTTGGTCTGGCCGTTGGCTTCGGGTCTCAAACACTGGTGCGAGACATCTTTTCAGGGGCGTTTTTCCTGATGGATGATGCCTTTCGGAAGGGTGAGTACATTGATATCGGAGACGTCAAGGGAACGGTCGAGAAAATCTCGGTCCGGTCCTTCCAGCTGCGTCACCATCTTGGCGCGCTGAACACGATTCCTTTTGGCGAAATCAAGGTTCTGACGAACTATTCCCGTGACTGGGTGATCATGAAACTGCCGCTGCGCGTGACCTATGACACCGACGTGGAAAAGGTGCGAAAGCTGATCAAAAAACTGGGGCAGGAATTGCTGAGCGATCCTGTGATCGGCGAAAACTTCATACAGCCGCTGAAGTCCCAGGGTGTTATCGAAATGCAGGATTCAGCGATGATCATCCGGGTCAAGTTCATGACCAAACCGGGCGATCAGTGGCTGGTACGCAAGAGGGTCTATCAGGAAATTCGCGAGCTGTTCGCGCGGGAAGGCATAAAATTCGCGCATCGCGAAGTCACCGTGAGGTTGGCGGATGGCAAAGAGGCCGATGACCTGACGCCCAAACAACGTGAGGCCGTGACAGGTGCGGTGCAGGCGGCGATTGATGAGGATTATCTGGACGATATCGGGCCAGGCGGCGATGATCGTTAGGGGCGCTCCCGTCGCTTTGGACTGCGTCTCTGACGAGACGCCACCCAAAGCGTTGGGCCCGGCCGCGCGTCCCGCGCGGCGGATGGTCAGTTGGCGGTGAAGGGCCAGACAGGGTCCGAAGCGCCCAGTTTCGACGCAGGCAAATCCCAACGCATCGTCGCTTTGCCGACCCTCAGCGCAGGGTTGAGGCGATGGCCCGGCCCCCAGCCGGAAGTCTCTGTCGCCGTGCCGTAATCTGTTGTTGCCGGGCTGATGGGCGCGGATTCTGCGTCGTCCTTGCCGAGCACGGCCAGAAGTTCGGCGGTACGCGCCAGAGAGAGATGTGCGTGCATGATGGAATTGCCCGATGCGGCCTCGGCCAGTGCGGACAGGACGGCCGCAGCCATCAGATAGCCCGTTGCGTGGTCCAGAGCCTGAACCGGCAACGGGGTCGGCTTGTCCGCGTTCGCCCAACCCATCCCGGCATGGGCGATACCCGCGCTCATCTGGACAAGGCTGTCAAACCCGCGCCGGGTCGACCATGGACCTTGCCAACCATAGGCATCCAGCGTGACTTCGATCCGGTTCGGAGCCAGCTCGTCACGTTTGGCCCGTGTCAATCCCAGTGCATCCAGCGCGCCGGGCCGATACCCGTGTACGAACACATCGGCCTGAGACAACAGCCCGTGCAGACGTTCAAGGCCGGTTTCGGATTTCAGGTCAAGATAGGCGCAGTGTTTCCCCAGCGAGATGTCAGGGATCACCCCAGGTTCATCCCAGCCAGGTGGGTCGATGCGCAAAACCTCGGCTCCGAACCCTGCAAGTGTTCGCGTGGAAACCGGACCAGCCAGAACGCGCGTCAGATCCAGCACCCGCAACCCTGCCAGAGGCCGATCAGCGGTAGCCCGAGGTCTGTCGCGCAAATTGACATAGCGCGGTCCCTGCCATCCGATCAATGGGTCGCGCGACACGGCGCGGCCTTGCGGATGATCAAGCCATTCCACTCGGCTGCGCATGGCAGCGGCCACCCCACCTTCGGCAACAACCGCCGTTTCCAGATCCGATATTGCCCAAGACTTGACGGCTTTTGCCACGGCTTCACGCTCTGGCCGGGTACCAAGGACTTTCAACGCGGCAGAGCGATGGCGGGGCAGGTTTGTGTGCAGCCTGATCCAGCCATCCGCGGCTTTGTAATCGCCCGCGACCGGGTCCCACAAACTGGGCATGTCCCAACCATCCGGCTTGAAGGAATAGCCGAACCACAGAGATGCCAGCCGGTGATCGATTGTGACCTCAGGTGTCTTCGGAGACAGGTTGAGAGCCTGGATCAACCGGGCCATTTCCCGCCCCACGGCTGCGAAACTGGCGGTGGCCAGTTCGGAAACGGCGAAGGCGCTTGGCAGAACACCGGCAGCGACCCTGTGATAGCTGTCAGCAGCGGGAAGAGTGGCCAGAAGACTCATTGCTGATAGGGGTCGAGACTGTCGCGCAGCCCGTCACCAAGGAAGTTGAACGCCAACACCACGACAATGATCGGCAGCATCGGGATTGCCGTCCAGGGATAGATCTCGATCGAAGCGAGGTTCTGCGCGTCATTCAGCATCACGCCCCAACTGACTGCGGGTGCGCGCAGGCCGAGGCCAAGAAAGCTGAGCGCCGTTTCCCCCAGGATCATGGCTGGGATCGACAATGTGGCCGATGCAATCAGGTGCGACATGAAGTTGGGCAGCAGGTGCTTGCGGATCACACGGCCCGAACTTGCGCCCATCATCTCGGCGGCTCTGACGTATTCCTCTTCCCGCAAAGACAGGAATTTCGCGCGAACCGAGCGCGCCAGGCCCGGCCAGTCAAGGATACCCAGAATGATCGAAATGATGAAGAACACCGCGACCGGGCTCCAGTTCGAAGGCACGGCGGCAGAAAGCGCCAGCCACAGCGGCAGTTCCGGCAACGAACGCAGGATTTCGATGACACGGTTGATGGTCCAGTCGATACGTCCGCCGAAATAGCCGGCCATCGAACCGAACAGGATGCCAAGAAAGAAGGACACCGAGATACCGATCAGACCCACCGTCAGAGACAACTGCGCGCCATAGAGAATACGGCTGAAAATGTCTCGGCCCAGCCGGTCGGATCCCCACAGGAACAGCGTGGTTCCTTCCGGCGGGCAGAACAGGTGTGTGTCCGACGGTATGAGACCGGCCAGCTTGTATTCAGAGCCTTCGCAGAAGAACCGGATCGGGCGCGGGTCTTCCGTGTCGGGGACGAACTTCCATTGGAAGGTTTCAAGGTCCGCCTCGGCGACGATCGGGTAAACGTGGGGGCCGATGAACTCACCCTCGTGAAACCAGTTTACCGATTGTGGCGGCGCGTACAGGTGCTCTCCGTTTCGGTCATTTGGCCCGTAAGGCGCAACAAACCCCGCAAAGGGCAGCATAAGATAACAAAACAGCAGGAAGATACCCGAGATCAGGCCCAGCTTGTGGGTTTTGAACTTGCGCCAGACCAGAACCCAGTTGGGGGCATCCAGATCGGCGCGTTCCAGTTGCTGAATCGAGGCCTGCGGATCAAACGGCGCATCATCGACGTAGCGGTTGTCAGGACGGTCAGTCATGCTTCGCGCCCCTCATACCGAATGCGCGGATCCAGCATCACCAGCAGGATATCCGAAATCATCGTGCCGATCAGCGTCAGCAGGGCGACGAACATCAGGATGAACGCTGACAGGAACTGATCCTGCGTCTTCAAAGCAGTCAGCAATGTAGGGCCGATGGTTTGCAACCCCAGAACGACCGATACCAGAACCGAGCCGGACACCATTGATGGCAGCAGGTTGCCGATATCGGCGACAAAGGGGTTGAAGGCCACCCGCAGCGGATACTTGGTCAGCATCCGTGACGGGGCCATGCCCTTCGCGATGGCGGTTTCCACATAGGGCTTGCCCAACTCGTCCAGCATGTTCGCGCGCAGACGCTGCATCATCGCCGACGCGCCTGAAGTGCCGATGACGAAGGTCGGTACGATCAGGTGGATGAGGATGGATTTCAATTTCTCCCAACTCATCGGCTGGCCTTCGAAACTTGGATCCATCAAGCCCCCGATCGGCAGGTTGAAATACTGGTGGCCGTAGTAGAACAGGATCAGCGCCAGCAAAAAGTTCGGCGTTGCCAGCCCCAGATACCCCACGAAGGCCGAGGTATAATCGATCCATGTCCGGGACCGCGCGGCGGCGATAACGCCCAATGGTAGTGCCACGGCATAGACAAACAGGATCGCAGCCAGATTGACCACAACCGTCAACCAAAGCGTGTCACCGACGATTTCGGAAACGGGGCGGTCGAATTCAAAAGACCAGCCATAATTGCCCTGGATCAACCCTGAAAATCCGTGTGGTCCGGGCCAGAAACCCATCCAGATCAGGTATTGTTCCCACATGGGGCGATCCAGCGCATATTCAGCGCGCAGAAACTCTGCCTTTGCGACACCCGCCGACTGGCCCGAGGCCTGAAGTTCGGCGATCTGGTTGCTCAGATAGTCGCCGGGCGGAAGGTTGATGATTACGAAAACCAGAACCGAGACCACCAACAAAGTCAGCAGCATCGTGAAAAAGCGATACACCACGTAGCGCAGCATGATCATTTAGCTGCTCCTGCTCAGTCGGCGAAAAAGAATTCGTCCGGCCGGTGAATGCCGAAATGTGCACCGGGTTCCCAGGCCCACATAGCTTGTTCCGGAACATTGCGCAGACGGTTTGACACCACAATGGGTTGGGGAGCACCGTTCAGGATGCCTATGGCATAGACCTGATCGGCGTGGATGTTCAACATTTCGCTCCAGACAGCTGTGCGTTCTTCATCGGTCGTGGCGATTTGCCATTCATGCGCCAATTCCATCAGGCGCTGCGCCTCTGGCATGTCGGGGGCCTCACCCGCTTCGCCACCGGTCTGGTAGTATTGCCCCCATTTTGGCCAGGCCAGGAACACCTGGTCAGTCGGGGCCAGATAAGCCGGGGAGGTGTGCGCCTGCGGAATGCCGTCATCCCAACCGTACCAGACGGATGCCATTGAGTTGCCCGCGAACACGCGGTTGCGCAGGATGTCCCTGTCCAGCGGGCGCATGACCAGTTTGACCCCAATATCGCGCCAGGTGTCGGTTACGATCTGAAGGGCGTTTTCGACCTCCTGCCGCTCGCCTGCGGTTTCGATCACCAGCTCCATCGGACGGCCGTCAGGCAACAGGCGAATGCCGTTTTTGTCGCGCTGATCCAGACCAGCTTCATCCAAAAGCGCATTGGCCTGATCGATATCGTATTGCGCCCAGGCCGCGGCGTTTTCTTCACTGTAGAAGGGCGAGGCGGGAAGAACTGAGTTCGCGGCAGGGTGTGCGAGTTTGAAATATAGGGCCTGATTGATGGTCTGCCGGTCGATGGCCAGCGACAAGGCGCGCCGCACGCGAACGTCCCTCAGTACATCGCGCCAGACGTCATCAGAGAAGTTCAGGTTCGGGTAGATCGCGATCTGCGAGGCCACGCCGGTTTTCCACAGCAGCGTTTTGTATCCGCCTTGTGCTTCGCCTTTCTTCAGGATCGACGCGTCTCGGAAGGCAAGGCCACGGCCTTGCAGATCGCTTTCACCGGCGTTGGTCTTGGCGGCAACAAGACCGGGGGCGACGATCTCCATCTCGACCACGTCAATATAGGGAAGCTGCACCCCCTTGCTGTCGATGCGGTGATAATAGGGGTTGCGCACAAAGTTGTGACGGATTTTCTTGCCCGAGCTGGCGTTCAGCCACGGCTGCAACGTGGGAAGTTCGTGGTTGTCGAATTTGTAAAGATTATCCAGCTTGTTGTGCAGCGCCGCCCAACTTTTGACCCGGGCATCTTCAACCTGAAAGGCAAGCTCTTCCGCGTCCGCGTATTTCTCGTGATACTGTTTCAGAAACGCGGCCGGCCGGTAAATAAACGGTGGTCGTGCTTGTGCCAGAGATTGCAGGAAGTCCGGGTTGGGGTCATCCCATTCGAAGATCACTGTGGTCTCATCAGGAAACGTGACCTTGGGGGCTTTGCCTTCGACGATCAGAAAATCAGGTGGGCCAGACGGGCTGAGCAACTCGTTGTTGGCGACGTCCTCCCACCAATAGCGGAAGTCTTCCGAGGTAAAGGGTGAGCCGTCCGACCACTTGTGCCCTTCACGCAGTTTCAGGGTGAATTTGCGATTGCCCTCGTTTTCATACGAGGCCAGCAGGTCGGGTACCAGTTCGTAATCCTGGTTGAACCCGACCAGCCTTGCATAACCATAGACAACCATCTGCCGGATATCTTTGGATCGCGTGACCATGGTACGCAGAGTACCGCCCGGTTTCCCGAATTCTCTTCCTTTTGCGGCCAGATCCACGATCAGAGGGTCCTTGGGCAAACGCTCCTGCACCGGCGGAAGATTGCCGCTTTCAACCTCGGCGCTCCAGAAGGCGCTTTCCTGAGGTGTCGGGATTGTCTCTGCCGCCGCGGACAGGGTCCCGGAAAACGCCAGCATTGCAGCCAGCAGCAGAGGGCGAATGGTATCAAACATGGCAACGTACCTTATGGCCCGGTTCCAATTCCACCAATGAGGGTATCACGGTGTCCGAGAAACGAAAGGCTTCATCCCAACTGTCCGGCGCGCCGGCACCCTGAGAAACCAATTGCAGGTCAATCGGGCGATTGATGTCGGGTTCGGGTTGAGCGGCAATCAGCGCCTTGGTGTATGGGTGGCGCGGATTGTAGAAAAGAGTTTCAGGCGGTGCCTGTTCGACGATCAGACCCCGCCGCATGACGGCAACTTCGTCAGCGATCCGTGCGACAACGGCCAGATCATGTGAGATGAACAGGTAGGACAGATTCAGGCTGTCCTGCAGGTTTTCCAGCAAGGTCAGGATTTGTTCCTGAACAGATACATCCAATGCCGAGGTGGGTTCGTCGCACACGATCAACTGCGGGTCCAGCATCATGGCGCGGGCCACGGAAAGGCGCTGTCGTTGCCCGCCGGAAAACGCGTGCGGATAGCGTTTGAGCATATCACCCGTCAGGCCGACGCGCTGCAACATCTCGGCGGCTTTGTCGCGCTGTTCGGCTGTTGTGCCGATGCGGTGGATTTCCAGTGGTTCGGTCATGGCGTCCTGGATGCGCATCCGGGGGCTGAGCGAACTATAGGGGTCCTGAAACACCATCTGCGCCTTGCGCTGAAACGCCGTGCGCTGGGCTCGGGTCATGTTGTGCACCGTGATCGGGTCGGCATCGGGGGCGGTGCGAAACAGGACTTCACCACCGGGGTCGGGCAATTCAGCCCCCAACGCGATGCGGGCCGCCGTCGTCTTTCCCGATCCGCTTTCACCGACAATTGCCAAAGTCTTGCCGCGCGCCAGATTCAGGTCGACTCCACGGCAGGCATAGATTGCTTTGTCGGACTGCCAGCCTTTGCTGGATCGCATGGTGTAGGTCTTGGACACATCCTTCATCTGAAGGATCAGATCCGTGTCGGGCATCGGTATGCCCACCGCATCCTGATCCGGTATTTCCGGCGCGGCATCAAACAGCTGCTTGGTATACGGGTGTGCGGGCGCGGTCAGGATCGGGGCGGCGGGGCCAGCCTCCATGATACGTCCCTTGTGCATGACGACGACCTGCTCGGCCATGTTGGCGACGACACCCAGATCATGAGTCACCAGAATGAGCGCCATGCCGGTTTCGCGCTGCAATTCCTTGATCAGGCCAAGAACCTGCGCCTGCGTGGTCACGTCCAGAGCGGTGGTTGGCTCATCCGCGATCAGCAATTCGGGTTTGGACACCATGGCCATGGCGATCATGGCACGTTGGCGCATACCGCCGGACAACTCGAAAGGGTACGAGTCATAGGCCCGTTGCGGATCTGGGAAACCGACGCGTTCGAACTGCGTCAGGACCTTTTTGCGTGCCGCGGACTCGGACAGCCCGCGATGCAGCCACAAAACCTCGCTGACCTGATTGCCGATCTTGTGCAGCGGGGACAGCGATCTCATGGGCTCCTGAAAGATCATTGAAACCCGATTGCCGCGGATGTCGCGCAACTCACGTTCGGACACTGTGGTGAGCTCGCACATGCCCTTGGAATCGTTCAGGGTAATCGTACCGCTTCGAATCTGCGCCGTGCGGGGCAGAATGCGCAAGACGGCGCGGCAGGTGATTGTTTTCCCCGATCCCGATTCACCGACCAGGGCCAGCGTCTGTCCCGCTTCGACATCGAAGTTCACATTCGTGACCACGGAATTGCCCGTACCAAAGCCGATACTGAGGTCTCTTACGGACAACAACGCGCTCATGCGGGTTTTCCACCCGTTTGACCGTTCGATGACATCGGTTACTTCAACTCCCCGTGATTTTTTGTTCAGTGTCGCGCGGTTCCGCCCGTCTAGTCAAACCCGTTCTTGGGCCGAAATGTCGCGAAATCGTGAAACTATGGGCTTCGTCGCTACACAAAGTCTTGAGATTTTGTCATCAAGGGCGGCATCGGGCGCATTTATGCTCTCGATTGGTATCAAGGAGATATTTTCCGGTGTCCGAGAATCAAAGCCGTCTGGATCTGTTCATCGATCGCATGGTGTCACAGCGCGCTTGTCTGGATCACGCAATCCGGCTCACTGCGGGCATGGCGGGTCCGGTGTTCGAATTGGGTTTGGGCAACGGGCGTACATATCACCATCTTGTGCAGCACATGGATGGCCGCCCGGTCTATGTGTTCGAACGCGCGGTGGCCTCGCACCCCGACTCGACCCCGCCCGAAGATCGCGTGATTCTGGGCGATGTGCGGGACACCCTGCCTGCATCGGTTGAACGGTTCGGCGCGTCAGCCAGCCTGATCCACGCGGATCTTGGTGGGCACAATCGCGAAAAGAATGACAAATTCGCGCGGTTTGTATCTCCGCTCATCGAGCCTTTGCTTGCTCCGGGCGGGCTGATGGTCTCGAGTGATCGGATGTATTTCGAGGGGCTGACCGAGATGCCGTTGCCCGAAGGCGCCGTTGAAGGGCGCTGTTTCATCTATCGCCGCTGACCGAAAAGGGGTAACGGCATGATTTTTTACGACTGCTCCACTGCTCCGAGTCCGCGCCGCGCGCGGATGTTCATTGCCGAAAAAGGGTTGGATATCGAAACCCGTGAGGTCTCGATTGCGAAAGGTGAACAATTGAGCGAAGCCTTTCGCGCCGTGAACCCACGGGCCACGATACCGGTTCTGGTAACGGATGACGGAACCGTTCTGACGGAAAACCTGGGCATTGCCGCTTTTCTTGAGGCGCAGTTTCCCGAACCGCCTTTGATGGGCCGAACCCCCGAGGAAAAGGGTCTGGTCCTGATGTGGAACGCGATTGTCGAACAGCAGGGCGGGGCGCCGATTGCCGAGGCTTTGCGCAACGGCCATCCCGCCTTCAAGGATCGCGCCATTCCGGGCCCCTCCAATCATGCGCAGATCCCCGAACTTGCGCAGCGCGGGCGCGAGCGTGTGGCATCCTTCTTTGAAATGCTGGAGTCACGTCTGTCGGAAAGCCGGTTTGTGGCCGGTGATGTATTTTCCTTGGCGGATATCTCGGCCTTCGTTTTTGTCGATTTCGCCCGCGTCATCAAGATGCGTATCCCGGAAGACAACGCGGCCACCCTGGCGTGGTTTCAAGCCATTCAATCTCGACCAAGCGCAAGCCTGTAAACCTGCCAAGCCGAGCCGGGTTGCGTTGTGGTTTGTACTGTACAGAAATGTCTAGACAGATGTGAACAGTGCCACTAGCGTCTCCTCAGATTCTGTTCAGGGGAGGTCGGGATGAAGTCCCAATATCGCGTCGTGGTCATCGGAGGAGGCGTTGTCGGGGCCTCGGTTCTGTATCACCTGGCCAAGTTCGGCTGGTCGGATGTGGTCATGTTGGAACGCCGGCGGCTCGCGTCTGGGTCGTCCTGGCACGCGGCGGGGGGCATTCATGCTTTGAATGCCGATCCGAACATGGCGTCTTTGCAGGCCTATACCATTGATCTGCTCAGCGAGATCGAAAAGGAATCGGGCCAGAATATCGGCCTGCACATGACCGGCGGTCTGACGCTGGCCGGAACCCCCGAACGGTGGGAGTGGTTGCAGGCCAATTACCGCATCTTCCAGTCCATCGGCATAGACGATTGCGAATTGCTGAGCCCCGAAGAGGCGCAGAAACGCTGCCCGATCATGTCCACCGACGGCATTCTGGGCGCGATGTGGGCCGACCGCGAAGGGTATATCGACACCACAGGCACCGTGCAGGCCTATGCCACTGCCGCCAAGAAGCGCGGTGCCGAGTATTATGAGGAAACCAAGGTTGAGGAACTGATCCAGACGGCGGATGGCTGGCAGGTGGTGACCGACCGGGGCACGATCACCTGCGAACATGTGGTCAACGCTGCCGGCCTGTGGGCCAAGCAGGTGGGGCGCATGGCGGGGGTCGAACTGCCGGTCTCTCCGCTGAAGCACCATTACCTGATCACCGACACTGTGCCCGAGGTCGCAGCGGCCGATTTCGAGATGCCGATGACCGTGGATCTTGAGGGCTTCACCTACATGCGGCAGGATCAGAAGGGCGTGCTGGTCGGCATCTACGAGGTCGATCACGAGCACTGGGCCATGGACGGCGCGCCATGGAACTATGGCGAGGAGCTGTTCCAGGAACAGCTGGACCGCATCGAGAACGAGCTGATGCTGGGGTTCCAGCGCTACCCGGCGATCCAGAACGTGGGTATCAAGACATGGGTGAACGGTGCGTTCACCTTCTCGCCCGACGGCAACCCTCTGGTCGGTCCGGTGCCGGGCAAGCGCGGCTATTGGACCGCCTGCGCGGTGATGGCCGGGTTCCTGCAAGGCGGCGGCGTCGGCAAGACGCTGGCCGAATGGATGATCCATGGCGAGCCCGAGGCCGACGCCTGGCCTATGGATGTGGCGCGCTATGGCGACTTTGCCCAGAACAAGCGCTACATCCGCGAGACGACGGGGCAGTTCTATTCCCGCCGCTTCGTGATGACCTATCCGAACGAGCAACTGCCCGCCGGGCGGCCGCTGAAAATGGCACCGGCGCATGATGCGATGACCGAAGCAGGGTGCAAATGGGGCGTGAGCTGGGACCTTGAAGTACCGCTTTATTTCGCGCCGAAAGGGTTCGAGGAAACGCCGACGCTCAAGCGTTCGAACGCGCATGACATCGTGGCCGAGGAATGCAAAGTGATCCGCGAAGGTGCGGGTTTGCTGGATATTTCGGGCTTTTCGCGGTTCGAGGTTTCCGGTCCGAATGCGGAAGCCTGGCTCGACAATGTCATGGCGTCGAAACTGCCCGCACCGGGGCGCGCCAAATTGGCTCCGATGCTGGGTGAGGATGGGCGCCTGAAGGGCGATCTGACGGTGCTCAACTGGGGCGACGGGACCTGGTGGATCATGGGCAGCTATTACCTGCGGGCCTGGCATATGCGCTGGTTCGACGATCACATGATGGATGGGGTCAATATCCGTGATCTGGGCGAGGAATACTGTGGCTTTGCTGTGGTCGGGCCGAAGTCACAGGCGGTTGTAGAAAAACTGGCGGAACAGGATATTTCGGGCTTGAAATTCATGGGCTGCGGCGATTTCGATATCGGCCTCGTGCGCGCCCGCGTTGCCCGCATGTCGGTGACCGGAGAAAAAGGGTACGAGATCAACTGCCGCTATGGCGACCACATCAAGCTGCGCCGCATCCTGCTGGAAGCGGGGGCCGGGGAAGGTATCCGCGAATGCGGCTTCAACGCGATGCTGTCAACACGGCTCGAGAAGAGCTTTGGCATCTGGTCGGCAGAGTTCACGCAGGCCTATACACCGGGCATGACAGGAATGGATCGCTGGATCGACTGGGACAAGGACTTTGTTGGAAAGGCGGGCGCGCTTGCCGAACGTGACGGCAACGGCCCCGCGCAAATTCAGGCGACACTGGAAATTGATGCACTGGATGCAGATGCCAGCGGATACGAACCGGTCTGGGCCAATGGCGAGCGCGTTGGCTTCGTAACCTCGGGCGGCTACGGGCATTATACCGGCAAGTCTTTGGCGATGGCCCTGATCGATCGGGACAAGGCGGAACCGGGCACGGAACTGTCCGTCCATGTGGTGGGCGTTGAACGTCCGGCGCGCGTGATTGCGCCGTCGCCTTATGATCCTCAGGGCAAAGCGATGCGAGGCTGATCATGACTGCTGCGGAGCGCGGACGCCGACGGCGGGGGCGGGGGGCTGAAGCCGCCCCGCAGCCCGGTCGCGATGTGAACTATCGCCAGCTCAGGAATCCTTTTCCATTGATGGAAGTGTTCCCGGCCGACCAAATCGCGGACATGCATGACACCGCGTTGCGGACACTGGAAGAGTTGGGGGTAAAGACCCTGCTTCCCGAGGCGCGGAAACTGTTCAAACAGGGCGGCGCGCGGGTGGATGAAGACAGTGAGATGGTGTTTATCGGGCGCGAGATGGTTGAAGCCGCAGTCGCGTCAGCGCCCAAATCCATCGCCTGTCGCGCCGGTGCCCGGCGTCGCAATTTCACGCTGGAATTGGGTTCTTTGGTTTTCCAGCCCGGAGCCGGCGCCCCGAATGCCACCGATCTTGAACGCGGTCGGCGCCCGGCGACGGGTCAGGATTATCTGGAGTTCCTCAAGCTCACCCATCATTTCGACGTGTTCCAGATGATCTCGCCACAGGTCGAGCCGCAGGATGTGCCGACCCATCTGCGTCATTACTTCACGACTCGGGCGCAGATGGAACTGACGGACAAGTTTCCGTTCTTCTTTTCGCGTGGAACCCCGCAGGTGATGGACTGCTTTGAGATGCTGACCACGGCCCGCGGTCTTTCGGATGATGCGTTCCGGGGCCATGCCCACTGCTACACCATCATCAACACCAACAGCCCGCGCACGTTGGATATCCCCATGGCGCAAGGTCTGATCGACTTTGCCCGCCACGGTCAGATGTCGATCATCACACCCTTTACCCTGATGGGCGCGATGGCACCGATCACCGTGGCCGGGGCGATCACCTTGTCTCATGCCGAGGCCCTTGCCGCGCTGACTTTGACCCAACTTGCCAATCCTGGTGCTCCGGTCTGCTATGGCACGTTCACCAGTAACGTGGACATGAAGTCCGGCGCGCCCGCCTTTGGGACGCCGTCGCACTTTCAGGCATCGCTGGCTGCCGGTCAACTGGCGCGGCATCTTGGTTTGCCCTGGCGTTCGGCTGCCGGATCGGCGTCAAACATCAACGACGTGCAGGCCGCGAACGAGAACCAGTTTGGCCTTTGGGGATGCCTGATGGCCGGGGCAACGGTGATCATCCACTCCGCAGGCTGGTTGGAAGGAGGGTTGACGGTTTCCTTCGAAAAGCTGGTCTGCGATGCGGATGTGCTGAACATGGTCGCCGAACTGTGCGCAGGTGCGCAGGCGGGGCCGTCCGAGATTGGGTTTGAATCTGCATTGAGTGAGGTTGAACCCAGTGGCCATTTCTTTGCATCAAGCCAGACGATGGAGCGCTACAACACTGAATTCTATCAACCGCATGTCCATGACTACGCCAATTTCGGCACATGGGCCGAGCGCGGGTCCGTGGACGCAAACCATCGGGCAACGGACGTTTGGAAGGGCATTCTGAATGACTTTCAGGCGCCCGCTGTCGACAATGATCGGATAGGTGATTTACATGACTTCATTGCCCGTCGTACCGCCGATGGCGGGGCACCGCCGGAGAGTTGAATGAGCCCGAAACCGATCCTTCATCGCGATGACCCCGAGGCCGAACCCTTGATCGGCAACATCAAGGTCACGCGTGACGACTGGCTGAACGTGGCGATGGATGTGCTGATTTCGGACGGGGTGGATCAGATCAAGGTTCTGAACCTGGCCGAACGGATGGCAGTATCGCGGTCGTCGTTCTATTGGTACTTCAAATCCCGACAAGAGTTGCTGGATGCGCTGCTGGCCCGCTGGCAGGCCACCAACACAGCCGCTTTGATCGCGCAGGCCGAAGCTCCGGCCAAGACGATCACAGCGGCCGTCTGCAACGTTCATCGGTGCGTGGTGAACACCGATCTGTTCGATACTGCGCTGGATTTTGCCGTACGTGACTGGGCGCGAAAGTCAGGCAAGGTGCGGCGTATGCTGGACCAGTCGGACGCCCGCAGGCTGGAAGCCCTGCACGCCATGTTCGCCCGCTACGGCTATTCCGAGATCGAAGCCGAAACCCGGGCACGCGTGCTGTATTACATGCAGATCGGTTATGATCTGGCGCAATTGAACGAACCTATCGAGATGCGGCTGTCGATGGTGCCGCATTACCTTTACGCCTTCACAGGTGTCGAGCCGAAGCCTGAAGAAGTTGAAGAATTCAGCGCGTATTCTCTGCGCTTTTGGAAAGGAAACCAGACATGAGCCAACCAGACGCAATCATCATCGGTACTGGCGTGATCGGCGCGGCCATTGCGTTCGAGATGTCCAAGGCAGGTTGGAAAACCCTGTCATTGGACCGGAATTCTCAGGTCGGGCACGGTTCTACCGCGGGGTCCTGCGCAATTATCCGGATGCATTATTCCACATTCGATGGAACCGCGTTTGCCTGGGAAGGCTACCACTACTGGCGCGACTGGGCCGAGTATCTTGGCTTGCCGCAAGACGCCAACCTTGCGCAGTTCCGCGAAACCGGCTGTCTGGTCATGAAGACCGAGGCGAACGGGATGCTGGAGAAGCACATGCGCAATTCGTCCGAGCTGGATTGCCCGTTCGAGGAATGGTCAGGTGAAAAAGTGCTGGACCGCTTGCCGGTCTATTCGCTGGACAGCTTTGCCCCGGCGCGGCGCATGGACGATCCGGAATTCGGCCAGCCCAACGGGCGCAAAATGACGGGCGGGGTGTACTGGCCGCAGGCGGGCTATGTCACCGACCCGGCCCTGTCGGCGCAGAACCTGATGGATGCTGCGAAGCTGCACGGGGCCGAGGTGCGAACCGGCGCTGAAGTCACGGAGATTCTGACCGAGGGCGGGCGCGTTTCCGGCGTCAAGCTGGCTTCGGGCGAGGAAATCCACGCCAAGGTCGTTGTCAATGTTGCGGGACCTGGTTCGTCGATCATCAACAAGATGGCCGGCGTTCTGGACGATATGACCATCAAAACCCGGCCCTTGCGGCAGGAGGTCGTGCATGTTCCCGCCCCCGATGGGTTCGATTTTGAACACGACGGAACCATCGTTTCGGACAGTGACATCGCCTGCTATTGCCGCCCGGAACACGGCAATCACATCCTTGTCGGATCGGAAGACCCGGAATGTGATCCGCATCAGTGGTGCGAGGACGATGTGAACTACAATCGGGAATTCACCGACCAATGGACCACACAGGCCATGCGGTACGCGCAGCGTGTGCCCAGCCTTGGCATTCCTTCAAAAACGCGGGGCGTGGTTGACCTGTATGATGCGTCTACCGATTGGATTCCGATCTATGACAAATCCAGCCTGCCGGGGTTCTACATGGCCTGTGGTTCCAGCGGAAACCAGTACAAGAATGCGCCGATTGCGGGCAAGATGATGGCGGCACTGATCGATTACTGTGAAAACGGCGCCGATCACGACGCGAACCCTTTGCAGTTTGAATTGCCATACATCAAGCGGACAATCGACGTGGGTTTCTACTCACGCAAACGCCCGATCAATGAGGAAAGCAGTTTCTCGGTTCTGGGCTAGCCGCGGTTCGCAATAGGTCTATGTCATGTGGGGCTGTCAACAAGCGTGGCCCCACTATGACCGACCCAAAGACCACCGTATTGATCCTTGGCAGCGCCCCATCGGCGCTGGCGGCGCGGGCATGGTCGCGCGCGCCTTTCACACATATCGTCGCCATCAACAACGCATGGCGCATCCGAGAAGACTGGGATTACCTGATCCATCCCGAAGACTTCCCGGCAGAGCGCCGCCCTGATAAAGTTCTTGGTACTCAACACATAGTCACTGCCGACGAATACGTCCCAAGACAGAATGACTATGGTGGGTTCGTCTATGCCGGCGGAACGATGGCTTTCACGGCAGGCTATTGGGCTTTGTCAGCCCTGAAGCCGGATGTTCTGGCTTTTTCCGGCTGCGACATGATGTATTCAGGATCGGGACGAACACATTTTTACGGAAATGGCACTGCGGACCCTTTGCGAGAGGACGTGACACTGCGTTCGCTTGAAGCGAAATCCGCCCGCCTGGGGCTCTACGCAGCCGCACAGGGGTGCAGAACCGTGCGGTTGTCCAGCGCGCCAAGCCGGCTTGTATTTCCGTCCGTCAACATATCTGACCTGACGACCGTACCGCTTCCCGATGTAACTGCCATGCACAATGTGCGGCAAATTGAAGATGAACTTGGATACTATGTTGCTTCGGGCCGGTATTGGGAAGTTGAACACCGGTTCGATCCTGATGAGATTGATGTATTGGATCGGATGTGGCTAAGGGCCTATCAGCTAGCCGAATCGGAAAACGCGGCCTGGCAGGGTCAGGCGGCGGCGAAGGTAACCCAGGCCCAAACCATCGCCACATAAGTCAGGTTGTGCATCAACTGATCCAAACCGGCGGCGCGCCAAAACGCGGGTTGCGTTGGCTCAAGCCGCTTTTTGTCTGAATAGCTGGCCTTGACGAAATCGATATTGAAATGGATGAACCATTCCAGCGCCGCGACGATCAGAATAAAAAGCAGCGGCGCGCCGAACACCAAAAAAACGACGACAGAACCCACAACATGCACAGCGGCATGTTGCGCGCGTCCCAAATGAAAATACTCACCCCGGCCGGAAAGCATCTTCGGTGTCTGGAGGTAATAGTCAGCGAACATATGCTTGATCAGCAAAAGACAAAGCATAAGAAACACTGCGCCAATACTGGCAGTCAAAAGAACCCTCCCGATATCGTTCTCACGCCAACATTAGGCAATAAAACGGGCGCGCGTAAATGAACTAGTTCACATACGGTCAAGAAATTTTCCAAAAGGGAAAAATTTGCTTATCCTGTCTGGATGGTATTTGATTCATGCTGTTGAAATTGCATGCATTACGTTCAATCCGCGTCGTCGGTCAGCAGCAGGGGCAGGTTCCATAGAACGCACGATTTTCCGCTTTATCTGGAAATACTCCAAACGCGAACAGCTGATCCTGCTGGCCGTGACAGCGACGTTGTTTCCTTTGCTGTACCTCACACTTGAGCTGCCAAAACGAATAATCAATGACGCGATCGGGTCGTCCACCACTGAGGTAACGGTCTGGGGCTATTCCATGTCGCAGACCAATTTTCTGATTGTTCTGTGCTTTGCCTTTCTGGCGGCTGTGCTGTGCCACGGCCTGATGAAAATGCGCATCAACACCATGAAAGGCGTGCTGAGCGAACGGATGCTGCGGCGCTTTCGGTATCAGTTGATCAGCCGGGCGCTGCGCTTTCCTCAACCCTATTTCGAGCGTGTCAGCCAGGGTGAAATGGTGTCAATGATCACCGCCGAAAGCGAGCCGATGGGCGGCCTGATGGGCGACGCGATCAGCCAGCCGGTTCTTCAGGCCGGCCAAATGATCACCATACTTTCCTTCCTGTTCCTGCAAAGCGTCTGGTTCGGGCTGGCCGCCGTGGCGCTGATACCCTTGCAGGCCTGGTTGATCCCCAAGCTGCAACGCCAGATCAACCTGCTGAACAAAAAACGCATTCAGGAGGTTCGCGTTCTGGCGGCGCAGATCGGCGAGAACGCGGTGGGCGCGTCCACCCTGCGGACCAATGGCGGCTGGCGTTATCGCCGGTCGATGGTCTCGGAGCAATTGGGCCGCCTGTTCGGCATCCGTTTCCAGATCTATCAAAAGAAGTTCTTCATGAAGTTCCTGAACAACTTCATCTCGCAACTTACACCGTTCATGTTCTATCTGGTTGGCGGTCTGTTGGTGCTTCAGGGTTCGGTTTCGCTGGGGGCGCTGGTTGCCGCATTGGCCGCGTACAAGGATCTCAGCTCACCATGGAAAGAGCTGCTGACCTATTACAACCAGACCCAGGACATGTCGCTGCGTTGGGATGTGGTCATTGACCGGTTTGCTCCGGCCGGAATGCTCGATGAAGCCTTGTTTGAAGGTGAACCTGCCGAGTGGCCGCACCTGAACGGCAACATCGTGCTGGACCACGTTTCGGTGCGTGACATGGATGGCAATCAGGTGCTCGATGATCTGGACCTCAGCTTTCCTGCTGGAAAGACAATCGGGATCGCCGCCCCCAGCGAGGAAGATCGACGCGCCATCGGCGAATTGCTGACACGGGAAATACGCCCCAGTGCTGGCCAGGTGCGGATCGGGGACCTGAAACTGGCCGAGCTGCATCAGGCGGTTGTCGCCGCGCGTATCGGGTATGTCACATCACGCCCTGTCATGTTTCAGGGTACGCTGGGCGACAACGTGATGATGCCGATGCGGTTCAAACCGCTGACTGACCCGCCGGACGATCCGGACTTTCTCGAAACCCTGAGGGCGGGAAACAGTGCCGATCCGTTCAGAGCGGAATGGCTGGACCCAACTTTGGCCGGTTTTCAGGACGCCGCAGAACTGCGTGCCTGGTGGTTGCAGCTGATTGACGGAATGGGTTTTGGCGCAGCGCTGTTCCAACGGGGCGCCGAACAGATTTTCGATGCGGCCGAGCATTGTGAACTGGCAAAGAAACTGATCGAGCTGCGCCCGGTTGTTCAGCAGGCTGTTCGTGATGCCGGGCTGGAACAACAGGCGCTTGTCTTTGACCGGAACGCGTATAACGCGGCCCTGCCTGTGGCTGAAAACCTGCTTTTCGCAACGCCACGTGTTCCCGTGACACAAGCTTTGCTTGCGCAACAGAAGGTTTTTCTGGGACAGTTGCGCGAATTGGGGCTGGACGAGACACTGATCGCGTTGACTCGCGACGTGATCGAAATGCTGCGCCAGATCTTCGGGATCGATGGAACGGACCACCCGCTGTTTCAAAAACTTGGTCTTGATGCAAAAACCTATGAAATTGCCGTGGATCTGGTGGACCAGACTCGCAAAGATGGTTCGGACGGGCTGGATGACGAGCAGCTTGCAAACATGTTGGCGGTGCCATTTGTGATCTCTGCCGAACAGATCGGACCTGCGTTCACCGATGAACTCAAGGATCGCATCCTCGAACTGCGGCACAGCCATTCCGAGAAACTGATGGAGCGTTTGCAAGACGTCTTCGTTCCATTGGATCCAAATGTCTTTGCGCCCGGACTGACGGTCATGGAAAATGCGCTATTCGGAAAAGTCAGCCAGATTGGCGGTTCCCGTTCAGACGAAGCCCGCAAGCTGATTGTCGATGTGTTGGCTGAAAACGGCGCGCGCCCATTGGTCACAGAGTTGATATATGATGTCCAGGTTGCTTTGGGCGGTCAGAATCTTCCGGCGGTATTTGCCGAGCCCTTGGCCTTTACCCGTGCGACGATCAAGAAACCTGACATCCTGATTCTGGAAAATGCGCTGGCCAGCTACGACATGAAAACGCAGGTGGCGGTCTATAAACGGCTCCGTGAACTGCTGCCGGACACCACTGTTGTCTATCTGAATGATCAGTTCGAAAACCCCGGTGCATTCGACATGTATGTGGAAATCCGGCAAGGTCGTGTGGTCTCGGACGGAGGGCCTGTGGAGGTGGAGGAAGACAGTGCGGCATCGGCGGATTTGACGCGGAAACTACGCGCCTTGGAGCAAACCCCCTTGTTTTCGGGTCTGGATCGGCGTCAGCTGCGCCTGCTGGCCTTTGGCGCGCGCTGGTTTGATGCCGAGCCGGGGCAGGTGGTGTTCTTGAAAGATGACCAGCCCACCGACGGTGCCTATGTGGTGCTGGAGGGCGAAGCAGGTCTGTACCTGCCACAAGAACAGGGGCCTGACCAACTGATCACCAAAGTCGGGCCCGGCGCATTGGTCGGAGAGCTGGGCCTGATCAGAAAAGAACCACGTGCGCTGAGCATGGTGGCGGAAACCCAGCTTTCCTGCTTGCGGATCGGTGAAGAAGAATTCCTTGCCGTTGTGGAAAACGATGCAGCGACCGCATTCAAGCTGTTGCAGGTTATCGCCGGTTATGTGTCCAATTAGCGATCAGCAGTCCGTGCCGCAGAACAAATCGTAAAGCAGACGGATCACTTTTTCCGTGGCTCCGTCGCGCAATGAATAATAGATCGTTTTGCCTTCCCGACGCGTCGAGACCAACTCTTCCTCGCGCAGGCGCGCCAGCATCTGGCTGACTGCGGCCTGCCGCAACTGAAGCAGCTCCTCAAGCTGGCCGACGGATTTTTCACCACCGCCAAGATGGCACAAGATCATCAGGCGCCCCTCATGCGCCAGTGTTTTGAGAAATGCAGCCGCGCGTGCAGCATTGTCTTTCATGTCCGGCAGAGCGTCCGTTGGGCGTGCCTGAGCTTCGGTTTCGTTAAGTGCCACTTTCTGACCGTCATATCGCGATTTGTGATGGCAATATGCATCAAGGCGACTGGTATTGTCACCCCTCGGTTGCCGGCGCACCCCCCTGAAAAGCGTTGCCTTCAACGTAATTGCATGGGTCCTCCTGCATTTGCAGATGCAACCCGTCGCCGTCATATGGGTGCGCGCGGGCCAGGTCTTCGTCGACATCGATCCCAAGGCCCGGAGCATCCGGGGCGGCGACGAACCCATTCTCGACCCGGATCGAGCCCTTGATCAGTTGATCGTGGAACGGTGTTTCGATGGTTTCTAAAAGCAGCAGATTGGGAATGGAAGCTGCCAGATGGATGTTGGCGGCCCATTCGACCGGACCGGCATACAGATGCGGTGCCATCTGCGCGTTGAAGACCTCGGCCATGGCTGCGACTTTCTTCATCTCCCAGATTCCGCCTGCACGTCCCAGCGCCGGTTGCAGAATCTCGGCGGCTCCGGCGCGCAGGACGGCTCCGAATTCGGCCTTTGTGGTCATCCGTTCTCCGGTTGCAACCGGAATGCGTACGTTGCGGGCGACGCGGGCCATGTCTTCGATATTGTCAGGCGGTGTAGGTTCCTCGAACCAAAGGGGCTGATATGGTTCCAACGCCTGTCCCAGCCGAATAGCCCCGGCCGTGTTGAACTGGCCATGTGTGCCGAACAGAAGATCCGCCCTGTCCCCCACGGCCTCGCGGATCGCTTTGCAGAAGGCGACAGACATGGAAATGTCACTCATCGCGGGCATATGGCCGCCGCGGATCGTATAGGGACCGGCCGGGTCGAATTTCACGGCGGTGTAGCCGCGGCGCACCATTTCCGCCGCCGTTTCGCCCGCCTGTTCGGGCGAGGTCCAGAAATCGTTCAGGTTGTGCTGAGGCAGGGGATACAGGTAAGTATAGGCCCGGATCCGATCATTCATCCTGCCACCCAGCAGCGCATGGACCGGTCTGTCGCGATCTTTGCCCAGAATATCCCAGCAGGCGATTTCCAACCCCGAGAATGCGCCCATCACCGTCAGGTCCGGGCGCTGCGTAAAGCCGCTGGAATAGGCGCGACGGAACATGAGCTCGATGTTTTCGGGGTTCTCGCCCAACATATGCCGGTCGAACACGTCCTGAATGACATGACGCATCGCCTCGGGCCCCACGGACGAGGCATAACACTCACCCCAGCCCGTGATGCCGGTATCGGTCGTCACTTTGACAAGTATCCAGTAGCGCCCGCCCCAGCCCGGGGCGGGCGGGGCGGTGACGATGACGTCGAGATCCCGAAGTTTCATCCCAAATCCTTTCGGTGGGTCAGGTCCTGTCGAACAGGATCACATTTCGCTTGGCCGATCCGGTTTTTGTGTCGGCGATGGCCTCGTTGATCTGATCCAGTGACCAGCGGCCCGAGATCAGCTCATCCAGTTTCAGCCGCCCCTGTTTATACAGGTCCACCATCCAGGGTATGTCGCGCTGAATGACCACGTCGCCCATTTTCGACCCGACAACGCCCTGACCCAGGGCTGCCAATACAACGGGTTCATAGCTGGCCATGTCACCGGAATGTGGCATCCCGATCATGATCGCCTTGCCGCCGCGCCCAAGATAGCGCGGGGCCTGATCATAGGCGGGAATCGCGCCGACAGTGATCAGAACGGCATCGGCGCCGCGTCCCCCCAGCGCCCTGTATGCGGCTTTCCATGGTTGATCCAAGCTGGCGAGGACGCCGTGGGTTGCGCCGAACTCCTTGGCGATCTCAAGCTTTTCTTCGGTCATGTCCACGGCCACGATCCGCCGCGCGCCTGCAATCCGCGCGCCTTGAATTGCGTTCAGGCCGACACCACCCGCCCCAATGACCACCACGTCCTGACCGGGGCGCACGCCCGCCGCATTCACCGCAGCGCCGACCCCGGTGATCACACCGCAGGACAGCAGGCTGGCCAGTTCCTTGGGCAGGTCATCCGGGATTTTGACGATCTGGCGGTGGCTTACCACGACCTTTTCGGCAAAGGCCCCGCATGCCATCGCCTGTTCGAGCGGGCCGCCATCGCCTGTTTTCAACGGACCTTTGACAGTATCGTAGGGCGTTTCGCAAATAGTCGGTTTCCCGCCTGCGCAGGCAGGGCAAGACCCGCAGGCGCGGATCAGGGTCACCACCACTGGGTCGCCGACCTTGAAGTCCCCGGCCGCCTCTCCGACCGCGCTGATCACGCCTGCGGCTTCGTGCCCGTAAACGGCTGGCAGGAACCCTCCCCATGCGCCGTCGGCATAGGAAATGTCCGAATGGCAGATGGCCACGGCCTCCAGTGTCACCTCGACCTCGCCCGTGCCGGGGGGGGCCAGATGAACGTCTTCGATCACCAGTGGTTCGCCAAATGCCCGGCAGACTGCGGCTTTGATTTTTTGCATGTTTTCCCTCATTCCCGTTGGGTTCACGGTGGCGCGGGAAAAGGCGGCTCGCAAGGCAGAAACCGCCATTTGCATGTCGTTGTTACGCTACGACAGGCCGGGACCGTCTAAACAGAAGAAATCCTGCCAGCATCAACAAGAGTGCCAACAGAAAAGGGGCGCCGGGCAGGTAGAGCGGGGTGTCGGGTCGAATGAACTGCGCGAATACGCTGGTCATCACCAACGGTGAGATCACCATGGAAAGCGCATGCAACGCAGTCAGGACACCTTGCAATTCGCCTTGCTGCGAATCTGGAGTGGCCCTTGACATCATGGCCTGAAGAGCGGGCGTGATGACCGCCCCAATGGCGGTGATTGGGATGAGAAGCAGTGCGATCAGGCCGTTGGTCAGAAAGGCCAGAATGGCGAAGCTTATGATTTCGAAAACCATGCCATAGATGATTGTACCCCGCTCGCCCAAAAGCCGGATGGCCGGGCGGATCAGGCCGCCTTGCACGACGGCCATGCCGATACCATAGACACCAAGCGACAGGCCGATCATCTGCGCGGACCAACCGAAGCGCTCGGTCGTGAAGTAAGACCAGATGGCGGGATAGACGTAGATTGAAACCGAATACAGGAAATAGACCCACAGCATCGGCCGGATTCCCGGCAATGCTGCAATGGCGCGAAGCGAGTTCACCGGATTTGCACGCCGCAGGTTGAATTCACGCCGGTTCTCGGCGGTCACTGTTTCGGGCATCACGAAACAGCCGATGCAAAAGGTCAGCGCCGCCAACCCTGCCGCAGCCCAGAATGGCGCCCGGGTTCCAAATTCGCCAAGCAATCCGCCGATCACCGGACCCAGGACAAAACCTACGCCAAAAGCGGCACCCAGAAGGCCGAAATTTGCGGCCTTGTCTTTTGGGTCGGACACATCCGCCATGAAAGCCGCCGCTGTAGAATGGGTGGCCGCCGTGATGCCTCCAATGATGCGTCCGACCAGCAAAAGCCAGATGCTGCCCGCCACGGCCATGACCATGTAGTCCAGCGCCATGACGAACAGGGACACCAGCAATACCGTTCTGCGTCCGTAAGCATCGGACAGGTTTCCCAGAATGGGCCCGAAGATGAATTGCATTGCCGCAAACGCAGTACTCAGCACACCGCCCCAGATTGCGGCATTGGCCAGGGTGCCGCCCTGAACCTCGACAATCAGTTGCGGCATGATCGGCATCACAAGGCCAATGCCCATGGCATCGATCATGACGATGCTGAGGATGAAGAAAAACGGCAGACGCATAGGACCTGAACAAGTGAGTTGTGTGCGGCACCCTAGGCGCGCCCGACGAATGAGGGAAGAGAGAGTTCGCCCTCATGCCCCATGTCGTCGCGACAGGTTACTAAAGTTCGTTTGCCAGTTCGGTCAAAAGCTTGGCCAATTCCTGAGGATGTGAAAAAAAGGTGAATGTGAGCTGTCGATTGCGCGCCGAAGATCTTCGGGAACGCAGGCACTCATGTCTGCCTGGTACTCGGTTGGAATCGTGCGGTCATCGGTTGTTCGGATATAGGCCTTGGGGACTTTGGCAAAGCGCGGACCAACCGGCAGCGGTGTTTCTTGTGGATGGATGGCTTGCGGACACAAGCGCGCGTATGCGTATGGCAGGATGTCGTCCGGGCAATCGTGATAAAACAGCTGTGGGATGGCATCCACGGATACGGTGTAGGAAAGCCCGTCCGCAGATTTTTCCACTGCGTGCGCAATGGTTTGCCGTGGCCCGCGCCTGCGCATTTCTGCCATCGAAAGACCATCCCGAGGGACATAGGCACACAGGTAAACCAAGGCGCGCATTGCATTTGGGCGCGCCTCGGCCGCGGCGCTGATCGGAAAGCCGGCCCACGAATGGCCCACGACAATCGTATCGGGTGTACAGCCGTTCAATATGGCATCGCGGCAACTGTCCAGCGTGACGTCGGCCACCGGTGTGGGATCTGCACCATGGCTGGGCATGTCGATGGCGCGGGCGGTATGGCCCAGGGCTTCCAAAGCGGGGATCAGGTCGCGCCAGCACCAGGCGCCGTGACACGAGCCATGGACCAACAGGAAGGATGCCATTGTCATTCTCCTTCAGACATGTCCGATTTCGGTCAGAAATCCGGTCAGGATTTCTTCGTATTCCGTGGGTTTCTCAACACAAGGCAAATGCCCTGCGCGGCGCATCAGCTGGAACCGGGATCCGGGAACCAGATCAATCGTTTCCCGCACCAGATCGGGTGGGGTCGATCCGTCTTCGCTGCCCGCAATCCCAAGCGTGGGCAGGCGCAGGCCGCTTGTGGGGGTATAAAAATCGGTACCGGCAATGGCGGCACTGCAGCCCAGATACCCTTCGACTGGTTGGCTGACCATCATATCGCGCCAGGGCAGGTGGTTTTGCGCGCGGCGGAATTCGCGCGAGAACCAGCGCTCCATCGTGGCATCGGCCAGAGCCTCGATCCCGCCCTCTCGCACCGCCTGAATGCGCTCTTGCCAGATCGAAGGCGTGGCGATCTTGGCAGCGGTGTTCGACAGCACCAGCGCACGTATCTGGTCCATGCGTTTGACTGCCAGCCCTTGTGCGATCATCCCGCCAATCGAGAGGCCGACAAAGACGCAATCGCGAACCTGAAGATGATCCAGCAGCGCTTCGGCATCCCGCACCAAAGCGCCCATCGAATAGGGTGCATGGGGCACCGAGGATTGCCCGTGCCCACGTTTGTCATACCGGATGATGCGCAGCCCGTCGGGCATGTATGGCAGCACCGCATCCCAAAGACGCAGGTCGGTTCCCAGGGAATTGGCAAACACAATGGGTGCACCGTCCGGGGGGCCGTCGATGCGATAGTTCAGTTTCACGTCGCCCAGATCAGCGATCATCATGACAAAGGTCCTTGTCGTCACGGCGGTCCTGATGCAATTTGCACAGCTTTCGCACCCATGTCAGGTCAGGAATTCCAACGCCTTAGCAAATATTCCCGGATCGACATTCCCACCCGATGTGACGACGATCACATCGTCACCCTCGATCTCGTCACCCCGGAAAAGGGCCGCGGCCAGGGCTACGGCGCCGCCGGGTTCCAACACGATTTTAAGGCGCAGAAAGGCATGGGCCATGGCCTGCAACGCCTCGTCTTCGGTGACAGAGAGTCCGGGCCCACAAAGACGATGGAGGATCGGAAAGGTGATATCGCCAGGCTGCGGTGTCAGGATCGCATCGCATATGTTACCCGACGCCGCAGTGTTGTTTTGAATGCGACCTGACGCCAATGATCGTTTGACGTCATCGAACCCTTCCGGCTCACAGGGGCGCGCCCGCAAATTCGGCGCGTGTTTCTCCAGCGCCAGCGCAATGCCCGAGGTCAAACCTCCGCCGCCGCAACAGATCAGAACATCCGCCTGCGAAACCCCAATTTCCGCTGCCTGCCTGGCGATTTCCAGCCCGGTTGTGCCTTGCCCCGCGATGACTTGCGGTTCGTCATAGGGGCGGATCAGGGTCAGACCACGTTCTGCCGCGATGGCTTCGCCAATCTCCTCCCGGCTTTCATTCGCGCGATCGTACAAAACGACTTCTCCGCCCAGCGCGCGGGTATTGTCGATCTTGAGTTGCGGCGCGTCCGACGGCATGACGATGACCGAGGCAATCCTGTGCTTCGAAGCGGCCATCGCAACGCCCTGCGCGTGGTTGCCCGATGAATATGCGATCACGCCGCGCTTGCGTATGCCCTCATCCAGCGCCGAAATGGCCGACCACGCGCCGCGAAACTTGAAACTGCCGGTATGTTGCAGACATTCCGGTTTGACCCAGATCCGGCGGCCCGCGAGGGTGTCGAGAAAGGGCGACGACAGGATCGGTGTTTCGCGGACGTGTCCTTTCAGCCGATCTGCGGCGGCTTCGATCATCTCAAGTGTGCTCATGCGGCGTTCTTCAATACCTTCTGTATCAGGTCCAGTGATTGGGGTTCGTTCAGGAACGGAACATGCCCGCGATCCGGTACCTCGACCGAGATCAGGCCAGGATGGCGACTGTGCATCTCGGCCAGAGTGGCCACGCCCAGAACATCGGAATTCGCGCCCCGGATCACACCGGTGGGAATGTCGCGCAAGGCTTCGAAGAACATCCATAGATCAGGGGCTGCCCCGCTTGCAGCTTGTTCAAGAAGCGCCTTGCGCAGGGCTGGATCGTATCGCAGCTTCAGCCCATCTTTGCGCATTTCATACTGAAATTCTGCCTGTTTGCGCCAGGTTTCCAGTGGAACACCGGGAAATTGCGGCTCCATTACGTGTTTCAATGCGGCGGCGGCTTCATCATAGGTTTTGGCCGTGGGTTGCGCCCCCACGTAGGCCATGATCTTGGCGATACCTGACGGCTCGATTACCGGCCCCACGTCATTCAGAATTACGGCGGCCAGACGTTCAGGATGGCTTGCGGCCAGCGCCATGGCGATCAGCCCGCCGCGCGATGTTCCCAGAATGACTGCTTTCGCGATCCCCAGATGATCGAGCAGTTCAATCGCGTCATGGGACTCGCGAAAGATATTGTAGTTCATGTATTCGGGGTCGTATTCCGAACGCCCGCGCCCCCTGTAATCCATGGCGATCATGCGCAGGCCCGAGGCATGTGGCGCAAAAAACGAAAAGTCGCGGCTGTTTCGGGTCAGACCAGCCAGACACAAAAGCGGCGTGCCGGTGCCGGTCTCTTCGAAATAGATGCGCCTGCCGTCCGTTGTCATGAACTCTGACATCAGAGACCGGCCAGCTTGGGAATCGAGGTCAGATCAGACAGCACATGCGCAGGTGTCCAGGGAAGGCGGTCCATGGGTTCACCAATTCGATTGACCCATGCGGTCACAAAACCGTACCCGCTGGCCCCGGCAGCATCCCAGCCATTCGAACTGACGAACAACACGTCACCGCGTGCGCAGCCAAACCTGTCTTGCACCAGATCATAGACGCGTGCATGGGGTTTGAAGACGCCGACGCTTTCGACCGACAGCACATCATCCAATACATCCCCGATTCCGGCGGATTTCACGGCTCCATCCAGCATGGGGGGTGACCCGTTGGACAGGATCGCCGTTTGCAGCCCGGCTTCCTTGAGGGCTTTCAACATGGCCGGAACTTCGGGATAGGCCTGCAATTCCCAATAGAGATCAAGCAGACGTTGGCGCAGGTCCGGGTCGCCTTGCAGGCCTGCGGCCTCCAGAGCCCAATCTAGCCCGTCCTGGGTAACGTCCCAGAAATCCGCATGTGCATCCGCCACGGCGCGCAGCCATGTGTATTGCAGTTGTTTCAGACGCCAATGCGCCGCAACTGTGGTCCACTTGTCTTTCAGGGCTTCGAAACCCGGCTCGTCTGCCGCCTGTCGGGCAGCGGCAGCAACGTCGAACAGTGTTCCGTAGGCGTCGAACACACAGGTCGTGATCGCCATATGATCCTCCTCTGATTGCGCGCAGGTTGGCACATCGGGGAATGGGGTGAAAGGGCCGAGGCTTTACAACATTGTGGCAACCTCTAGGGTTGGCTGCTTAACCCCTTAGAACGGCCGGAGGCCACGATGACTGAAATAAAACAGGGCGACACGGTTCGCATCCACTACACCGGGACGTTGCTGGACGGCAAAGTCTTTGACAGCTCGGACGGGCGTGATCCGCTGGAATTCGTGGTCGGGTCGGGCCAGATCATCCCAGGTTTGGACAGTGCCATGCCGGGTCTGTCCACCGGGGACAAGACGCGGGTCGAGATTGCCTGCACGGACGCCTACGGCCCGATCAACCCTGCGATGCGTCAGGAAATTCCCCGCGAAGGCATTCCAGACGACATCCCCCTGGATCCCGGGACACAGTTGCAGATGCAAACGCCAGAAGGTCAGGCCGTGCCTGTAACGGTCGTGGATGCAAACGAAGACACCGTTACCCTGGATGCAAATCACCCGCTGGCAGGGCAGGATCTGATTTTCGAGATCGAAGTCGTTTCAGTCAACTGAGACATGTTTCGGGCCGGACGTCCGGCCCGGATCTCACCCTATCAGAGCGTGAATCGCGGCCCGCACCTGTGGCTGCGTAAAGAAGACAAACACCAGCAACAGTGAAGTCAACGTAAGCAATAGCACCCTGGCCCGTTGGCTGAGAAAGCCGGGCTTTCGCCGGCTTTGCGTCGCGCGTGCATTGTTTGCAATGATTTGGTCAAGTTTGCTCATATCGATTACCTGCCGCGCAATGATGGTAAAATCTGGGCAGCGGCAGGGAAAGATATGGTCACATGGCTTCGGGCTGTGGCATGCCCAGTACGTGGAAACCACCGTCAACGCGGATGATCTCACCCGACGTGCAGGCACCTGCATCTGACGTCAGGTACACAGCCGTACCGCCGACAGCTTCAAGTGTGGCGTTAGAGCGCATCGGTGCATTCTGATCGCAGAATTTGTAGGTCTTGCGGGCGCCGCCGATGGCTGCACCGGCAAGGGTTCTCATCGGCCCTGGGGAAATCGCGTTCACGCGGATGCCATCGGGGCCAAGATCGTTGGCCAGATAGCGCGTTGCTGATTCCAGCGCAGCCTTTGCGACACCCATCACGTTGTAGTTGGGTACAACCCGGTTGGAGCCCTGATAAGTCAGGGTCAGCAGAGACCCGCCATTGTCTTTCATCAACGGATAGGCGCGGCGCGCGACCTCGATGAAGGAATAGGCCGAGACATCCATCGAATGTTTGAAATTTGCTCGTGTGGTATTCAGGAACCGACCTGTCAGCTCGGACTTGTCCGAATAGGCGATCGCATGGACCAGGAAGTCTATGGTTGGCCAGCGTTCGGCCAGCTCGCCAAAAGCGCGATCCAGCGACTCGTCGTCGGTGACATCCGCATCGACCATGAAATCGCTGCCCAGGCTCTGAGCCAGCGGCTCCAGCCGCTTTCCGAATGCCTCGCCCTGATAGGTGAATGCCAGTTCGGCGCCAGCCTCGTGCATGGCCTTGGCAATGCCCCACGCAATCGAGCGGTCATTGGCCACGCCCATGATCAGGCCGCGTTTACCTTTGAGAAGATCCGACATTACTTTCACCCGTTATACCTTGACAGAACCATGGATCCGTTCGTGCCGCCAAAGCCGAAGCTGTTGGTCATGACACTGTCCAGTCCTGCATTTTCAACCACTTGAGTTGCAATTTCACCGGGCTGAATGCCTTCGGCAAGCGTTTCGACATTGATGGATGGCGCAATGAAATCATTGTCCAGCATCAGCAGGCAGAAAATCGTCTCGAGCGCGCCAGCCGCGCCCTGAGCGTGGCCTGTCA
The DNA here is from genome assembly GCF_059610125.1 of Ruegeria sp. YTSA144. Classification (NCBI taxonomy): domain Bacteria; kingdom Pseudomonadati; phylum Pseudomonadota; class Alphaproteobacteria; order Rhodobacterales; family Roseobacteraceae; genus Ruegeria; species Ruegeria sp. YTSA144. The sequence goes on along the minus strand of NZ_JBXWNA010000006.1, from coordinate 234,968 downwards.
TAGACTTGGTCGACGAGATGGGGGGCACATTGCCTTCGCCAAAGATGCGGCGCACGGCCTCGACCTCACCCACATCGCCGACGGGGGTCGAGGTGCCGTGGGCATTGATATAGCCAACCTTGCGCCCCTCGGGCACGGTATCCAGCGCAAGACGCATCGCGCGCTCGCCGCCCTCACCTGAAGGGGCAACCATGTCGTGGCCGTCTGAAGTTGCGGCATAACCCGTAACTTCAGCATAAATTTTGGCGCCGCGGGCCAGGGCGTGGTCCAGCTCTTCCAGAACAACGATTCCGCCGCCGCCCGAGATCACGAAACCGTCGCGGTTTTCGTCGAACGCGCGCGAGGCTTTGTCGGGTGTGTCATTGTATTTCGACGACATCGCGCCCATTGCGTCGAACAGGCAGGACAGGGTCCAGTCCAGTTCCTCGCCGCCGCCGGCGAACATCACATCCTGCTTGCCCAGCATGATCTGTTCGGCCGCGTTGCCGATGCAATGCAGCGAAGTCGAGCAGGCGGACGTGATCGAATAATTGATGCCCTTGATCTTGAACGCGGTCGCCAGATTGGCCGAGATCGTCGAGCACATGCATTTCGGCACGGCAAATGGCCCGATCCGTTTGGTCGCGCCCGTCTTCAGAACGGTCTGATGCGCCGTCAGCATGGCGCTGGTCGATGGTCCGCCAGAGCCCGCAACCAGTCCGGTGCGGGGATTGACGATCTGGTCTTCGGTCAGCCCGGAATCGGCAATCGCCTGGCTCATGGCGATATGTGCATAGGCGGCCCCGGGACCCATGAAGCGCAGTGTACGCTTGTCCACATGCTGGGCCACGTCGATCTTGAGCGTACCCGCGATCTGGCTGCGAAAACCATGTTCCGCCATCTGCTCGCTTGCCACGATCCCGGATTTACCTGCTTTGAGCGAGGTCAGAACTTCTTCGGCATTGTTCCCGATCGAGGATACAACCCCCAGACCGGTGACGACTACTCGACGCATGTGCGCACTCCTTGTTTCAGACCGTTCGGGCTCAGGCCTCGGAAAGAACGACCTTCATGTCCTTGACATCATAAATCATCTCGCCATCGGCTTCGACAATGCCATCTGCCACACCCATTGTCAGGCGACGCGTTTGAATCGCTTTTTTGAAATCGATTTTGTACGTCAGCATCTTGCGGTCCGGGCGCACCATGCCGGTCAGCTTTACTTCGCCGACGCCGACGGCCATGCCGCGCCCCTGCCATCCACGCCAGCCAAGGTTGAAACCGGTCAGCTGCCAAAGCCCGTCCAGCCCCAGACAGCCCGGCATGATCGGGTTGCCCGGGAAGTGGCATTCAAAGAACCAAAGGTCGGGTGTGATGTCGAATTCGGCCAGCACATGGCCTTTGCCGTGCAGGCCGCCATCGGCAGAGATGTCGGTGATCCGGTCCATCATCAGCATCGGTGGGGCGGGCAATTGTGCGTTGCCGGGGCCAAATAACTCGCCGCGAGCGCATTTCAGCAGATCATCTTTGTCAAAACTGCTTGGGAACTGGGCCATTCTGCCGCCTTTCCTGCCGGGGGTCTGTCTTTATATCTGGCCTCGTCTAGCACCCGTTTGCAAGGTCCTGCAAGAGCGGTGCGCCACATCATGTTGTGTTGGTTCTTATCCTGCGAATGAATTTCATTTGTAATTGCCGGTGATGCGCCCCTATATATAAAGGCAGCAATAATGGGTATCGGATCGATGACACCTCAGAGCCGCGAAATCGCAACGGGTTGGCTGGTGAATGCCGGCTTGCGACCGACGCGTCAGCGCGTGGCGCTGGCCGAGCTTCTGGTGGGCGACGGCCGCCATCGCCATGTCACCGCAGAAAGCCTTTTTGAATCGGCAAAGGCGAATGGTGATGCCGTGTCTCTGGCAACGGTCTACAACACTCTGCGTGCTTTTTGCGATGCAGGTGTGCTGCAAGAAATCACAGTGGACGGATCCAAAAGCTATTTCGACACGAACACGCATGATCATCCCCATTTTTATTGGGAAGACGACGCAAGGCTAAGTGATGCGCCATCGGATCAGTTGGTCATTCAGCGTCTTCCCGAGGCGCCGGAAGGTGTCGAAATCGCGTCTGTCGATGTCGTCATTCGCTTGCGCAAGAAGTAAAAGACCTTAAACGCCTGTCAGCCCGGCCACCAAAACGCGTTCTGTCTTTTCTATGACCGTGTCAGAGGGTCCCGTTCCGTGCCGTGCCAGAACGACGGATTCTGCTGTGTCCGGATTGGCAATCGGCACGCTGACCAGATGCTTGTTGTCATAACTGAAGCTGCTGGGTGGGCTGGCATAGCTGATCCCGATTCCCTCACCATGAGCCGCAAGGCTGCGTTGAATCTCAAGGGATGCGGCCCGGTGCGCGACGGTAGGGCGCAGCCCGTGTTGGCGGAACAGGCCGAGAATGTGTTGAGCGGACAATCCTTCCGAAGACAGAATCAGCGGATAACCTTCCAGCGCTGCAAGGGTGACTTCTGTGGTTGCCGCCAACGGATGATCCGGGGACATCAAGGCCTTTGGTCTGCTGTCGAACAGCTTTGTACGGGCGAACCCCGCATCCATGGTCAGGTCGTATGTGATTGCGATGTCAATCTGGCCATCCATCAATCCATTCAGCAGCCCTTCGAAGGACCCGGCCACATACGTAAGGTTGATATCGGCGAATGTGTCGCGAAGAAGTTGCAGGGCCGGAGCCAACAGGAAGGGGGCCAGGTCCGTAAAGCAGCCCAATCTCAGTTTGGTTGTTTCCGGTACGGAGGTATCGGACGCCTCGATTCGGGCGGCATTTTTCAGCAGGACCTCGGCATGATCTATGAACGTACGCCCCTGAGGTGTCAGTGCCATGGCCGCCCCACGCCGGCGGACGAACAGCGGATACCCCAAATGGGCTTCAACGCGCGTCAGCGCAGTAGACAAGGCCGGTTGTGAAACGTTGAGATGTTGGGCCGCCGCCGACAAACTGCCGTGACGCCCGACTGCACAGACATATTCATATTGGCGCAGCGAAATATATAACATGAGATTAATAATAACTTCGAAAGATATGATTTGAACAGAATACACTGTTGCGGGCAAAAACAAAAAAAACTTCAGGAGCTTCCGATGCCACACCCTCTTGTTTCTCAGCAGATGATCGACACTTATCAGGCGGATGGCGTCGTACTGGTCAAAGGGCTGTTTGCCGATCACGTGGATCAGTTGCGGGACGGGGTGGCTGCGAATATGGCCGATCCCGGTCCGTATGCGTCCGAAAACAAGAAGGCCGGTGAAACAGGTCGTTTCTTTGATGATTATTGCAACTGGACCCGGATTCCACAGTTCCGCGAAGTGATTGAGACATCTCCCGCAGCCGAGGTCGCCGCGGATCTGATGCAATCGAAACGCGTTCAGATGTTTCACGATCACGTGCTGGTCAAGGAACCCGGTACGTCGATGGCGACACCATGGCATCAGGACGGTCCCTATTATTTCGTCGAGGGTCAGCAGACGATCAGCTTCTGGTCTCCGCTTGATCCGGTCAGGCAGGCCACGCTGCGTTGTGTTGCCGGGTCACACCGTTGGAAGAAAGAGGTTCTGCCGACCCGCTGGGTTTCCGAGGACGGCTTTTTCCCGGATGAAGGTCAGTACATCCCCGTGCCGGATCCGGATGCCGAAGGTATGAAGGTCATCGAATTCGAGATGGAGCCCGGCGATGCCGTTGCATTCAACTATCGCACGCTGCACGGCGCGCGCGGAAACCAGTCAGACAGCCGTCGCCGCGCCTTTTCCTTGCGGCTGGTTGGCGACGATGCCCGGTATGTAGAGCGCCCCGGCCGAACCTCGCCCCCGTTTCCCGGTCATGACATGACGCCGGGGCAGCGCCTGCGCGAGGATTGGTTTCCGATTTTGTTGCAGCGCCAGGCCGGCTCAGAACCACTGTCCTGATTCGATCAGTCCGAGATCCAGCAACTGGCGGGACTGCCATTCAAACGGTACCGAGTTGCGCCAGCGAAAGCTTCGGATGTCAAATGTTGACCCTGCATTGGATTTCAGCGCTTTCGCGGCCCGGAAGGAACAAATGGCGGCCGTCAGGTTGTGATGCCAGGGACAGGAATAGGTATTGTATTCCGGTTCGTTGAAGGTGTGGTCGGGCCTCAGCACCAGGTGCTTTTGCGCCTTGAACACTGCGATACGGTCGATCCTGCGACGTTCGTAGGGAATGTGGTCCTCGAACCGCCACCGCAACCCGCCTGAAAGATCCACCTGACGGTCCAGCGGTTGGCCGCTTGGGTCGTGGCGGGTATGGGCATAATACCCAGCGCTGTCGAACATGGCCTGATCGGGGGCCACGCCGTTGGGATGTGCGATCAGATCCTGTGCGTACAGGTCGATGACATAGCTGAGCATCGCATTGCGACGCTCTTCACTGTGAAAGACAAGCATCTCGCCCACGCTGCGCGTTTCGCAGTAGGGAAAAAACAGGTATTCGGCGTTGTAGCAATAATACATCCAGATACCGGGTGCGGCCTGAATGATCCTGTTTATGGTTTCGAAGACGACCAGCCGGGGAAAACACTTCAAATTGACCCGATGCACCTTGGCGGACAGGTCTTCTGTCAGGTGAAACTCGTCCGGTGCAAAGACGATGACGGATTTGAAGCCCAGCCTCAGATGATGGTGCAGCGTGCTGGCCAGCTCCACTTCGTCCTCGGCAAAAATCAATGCTACGGGGCCTTTGGCCAGTGCGGCCTGTCCCGATTTCAGGAAATGGTCGAGGGAATCGTACGTCATCGGGTGCTTTTTGGTCCGGCCTTTCTGGAAAGTCCTGCCAAATTCGGGTAATTGCGCCCGCATTGCAAGCGGCGTTCGAAGTGTATAGATGACGCCGATCCAGCGAATGCAAAGGCCCGTCCCATGTCCGAACCGAAAAAGCTGTTTATCAAGACTTATGGCTGTCAGATGAATGTCTATGACAGCGAACGCATGTCCGAGGCGCTGGGCGGGCAGGGCTATGTCGAAACCAAAACGCCTGACGATGCCGACATGATTCTGCTGAACACCTGTCACATCCGCGAAAAAGCGGCTGAGAAAGTGTATTCGGAACTCGGTCGCTTCAAGGGGCTGAAGGCCGAAAAGCCTGACCTGAAAATCGGTGTGGCGGGATGTGTTGCGCAGGCCGAAGGTGAAGAAATCATGCGCCGCCAGCCGCTGGTCGATCTGGTCGTTGGCCCGCAAAGCTATCACCGTCTGCCCGAGATGGAGGCCAAGACCCGAGCGGGCGAAAAGGCGCTGGACACTGATTTCCCAGAAGAAGACAAGTTCGAAAAGCTGAAGAACCGTCCCAAGGCCAAACGCGGCCCGACGGCGTTTCTGACGGTTCAGGAAGGCTGCGACAAGTTCTGCGCCTTCTGCGTCGTGCCTTATACACGTGGGGCCGAAGTCAGCCGTCCGGCGGATCGCATCATCCGCGAAGCCCATGATCTGGTTGAACGCGGCGTGCGCGAGATCACGCTGTTGGGTCAGAACGTCAACGCCTACCACGGGGCCGGACCCGACGGAGATATGACCCTGGCCGGGTTGATCTGGGAACTGAACAAGGTTGACGGGCTGGAACGTATCCGTTTCACCACGTCCCACCCCAATGACATGGCCGATGACCTGATCGAGGCGCATGGCACCTGTGACAAGCTGATGCCGTATCTGCACCTGCCGGTTCAGTCGGGCTCGGACCGTATCCTCAAGCGAATGAATCGCAGCCACACGGCAGAAAGCTATCTGCGCCTGATCGAGCGCATTCGTGCGGCACGCCCGGATATCGTGATGTCGGGGGATTTCATCGTCGGCTTCCCCGAAGAAACCGAAGAGGATTTTCAGGCAACGATGGATTTGGTTGAAGAGGTCAAATACGGCTACGCCTATTCCTTCAAATACTCCACACGCCCGGGAACACCTGCGGCCGAGCGGGCTCAGGTTGATCCGGCTGAGGCGGATGATCGGTTGCAGCGTCTTCAGGCCCTTATCACCCGTCATCAAAGGGAAATTCAGGACGGTATGGTTGGCCGTACAGTCCGCGTCTTGTTCGAAAAACCGGGCCGTCTGCCTGGTCAAATGGTCGGAAAATCCGAGTATCTTCACTCGGTTCACGTAAAAGGCCCCGAGATTGCCGTTGGTGATCTGAAAGAGGTCCGGATCACCGAGTCAGGCGCCAACTCTTTGGCGGGCGAACTGCTCTGAGACGGTGAGATTCCGCCGTTCAGGCACCATAGTTGGTGTTTGTTTCCAAAATTTACCCTTGATTTATTGCTTGGAACTATGTTCCGAGAGGAGCCATGTTTTTTGGGGCGCCAGTTTTTGCGTCTAAAAAACGATTATACGCCGATCCGAAGGTCGGAGTGATGGAGGTACGAGTGTCAATCTTGAAGAGCTTCAGGGCCTTGAGCCTGGTGAAAACCTTGCCCCTGGCTTCCGCGGTCACTCTACTTGCCAGCGCGACGATTGCCGGGGATTTGAAAGGCAAAACAACCGATCCAGTTGTAATTAGCCCCAAGAAATTCAGCAGTGACGTCAGTGCATTTTACCTGGGGATTTCTGGTGGCTACGGTTCGGGCAGGGACGATCGATTTGGTCTGAGAACGCCCGCCGGGCTGTTTGATGTCGGCGACCTCAAAGTGTCCGGAACTTATGGTGGCTTTCGCGGTGGTTGGCGCGGTGTTCTGCCTTCCAGGTGGGGGCGTGATTTCGTCTATGGTTTTGAAGTCAGTTATGATTTCGGATCCTTGGATGACAGTGTACGGGCGCAGATCGGCGGGTCTAACGTCGAGGGTGGGGCCGAGATATCTGACGTTTTGTCCCTCAAATATCGAAGCGGCCTGACAAGCCGAAACGGTCGGGTTCTCTACTTTTTCAGCGTCGGGTACCTGTGGGGCGATGTTGAAACGACCAACAGCATCACATCGGGAACTTCGGTACAGAGCTTTTCGGCGTCGGACAGGCGGGGCGGATACACCGCAAGCATCGGTGCCGAACACAAGCTGACCGACAATTGGTCAGTCACCGGCGAATACGAATACGTCCAGTTCAAATCCGAAGACATTCAATTCGGTTCGGGCTTTTCCACGAAGTCGACACCGAAATACGGCGGTTTGAGATTCGGGCTGAACTATACTTTCTGATGTCCGTCTGACATGCATTTTTCTTTACTGTGATCGGCGCTTTTGTCATCCGTGGGCTTATTTTTGAAACTGTGGCTTGCGCCCACCGAGATTTGTTGGCTACGCTCGGGGTGAACCGCCAAGACAGGAGAACGGATTGGCCATCGGTGCCCTGACCCCACCGCAAGATGAAATGCCCCAACGCGAGGCGTTTGTAGAGTTTCCCGACAACCGATTGTTGATTGACCTGTGTGGCGAATACGACCGCAATCTGACCGACATCGAAAGCAAGCTTTCCGTCCAGATCGTACGCCGCGGCAATCAGCTTGTCGTGATGGGCGATGAGGACGCTCAGAAGCAGGCTATCGAGGTGCTGCAATCGCTTTACACGCGGCTGGAAGGCGGGCGTGAGGTCGAGGCCGCGGACGTGGACCGGGAACTGCGGATGGGTGGTTCGGAACAGGGGACCGGCAGCCGAGACGGCGATCAGCTGGAAATGTTCAAGGGCGGTTCAGTCGAGATCAAAACCCGCAAGAAACTGGTCGAACCGCGCACGGACGCCCAGAAGGCTTATGTGCAGTCACTGTTTCAAAACGAGCTTGCATTTGGCATCGGACCTGCCGGCACGGGGAAAACCTATCTGGCTGTCGCCGTGGGCGTGTCGATGTTCATTGGCGGACATGTGGATCGAATCATCCTCAGCCGCCCGGCGGTCGAGGCGGGGGAAAAACTGGGCTATCTGCCCGGTGACATGAAAGACAAGGTCGATCCCTACATGCAGCCGCTGTACGACGCGCTGAATGATTTTCTGCCCGGCAAGCAACTGGCCAAGCTGATCGAGGAAAAGCGAATCGAAATAGCGCCGCTGGCGTTCATGCGTGGACGCACGTTGGCCAATGCGTTCGTGGTGCTGGACGAAGCACAGAACGCCACGACCATGCAGATGAAGATGTTCCTGACTCGTCTGGGCGAGGGCAGCCGCATGGTAATCACCGGCGACAGGTCTCAGGTCGATTTGCCACGCGGCGTTCAGTCCGGGCTTCAGGATGCGGAAAGACTGTTGAAAACGATTCCCAATATCAGCTTCAACTATTTCACGTCCAAAGACGTGGTTCGCCACCCGCTTGTGGCCGCGATCATCGAGGCGTATGAGGCGGATGCGGGCCGCGAAACCAGTTGATTGCAAGGCTCATTCACAGGGCTGTTGTGCGATAAGATGAATCTGGAACTCACTGTCGAAGACGACCGGTGGCAAGGGCTTGAAGCTTTGTCGCGGCAGGCGATATCCGCCGTCCTGTCCCATGCGGAACTGGACCCGGAGTGTTGCGAGGTCAGCGTTCTGGGATGCGATGACGCGCGCATTTCGGAACTGAACGCCGAGTTTCGCGGCAAACCTACCGCCACCAACGTTCTGAGCTGGCCGGCAGAAGATTTGGCCCCGGACGAAGCCGGGCAAGCGCCGCATCCGCCAAAGCCGGATTTCACCGGTGAAATTCCTTTGGGCGATATTGCGATTTCCTTCGACACATGTGCGCGAGAGGCCGATGAGGCAGGCAAGGACATTGACGATCACGTCATTCATTTGCTTGTTCACGGAACGTTGCATTTGCTGGGATATGATCACATTCGTGACCCCGATGCCGCTTTGATGGAAGGGATTGAGGTCGAGATACTTGGCAAGTTGGGTATAGATGACCCATATAAGGTATAAAGTGGGTCATGTGACCCGATCAGTTGGAAAAAGGTAATGGGCGAAACAGACGGCAGTTCTGGGGCAGCGCAAAGCGCGCAACCTCAGGACAGCGGCAATGATACAGAAGAGAAAAGCGGGTTTATTTCCCGAATTTTCGATGCGTTTTCGGGTCAGGAGACTCCTCAAAACCCGGTGATGAATGGGCAGAGCGCAGCGGCCGCTCGGCCTCATGGGATGATGAACTTGCGCCGGATGCGCGTCGAAGACGTGGCCATTCCCACGGCCGAGATCATCGCGGTTCCTTCTACCATCACCAAGGATGAACTGGCCGACGTGTTCCGGGACAGTGGGTTGTCCAGAATCCCGGTCTATGAAGGAACGCTGGATACGCCGTTGGGCTTCGTTCACCTCAAGGATTTCGCACTGACCCATGGTTTCAATGGCGGTGCGGACAAGTTTGACCTGAAATCCATGTTGCGCACGCTTTTGTTCGTGCCGCCTTCAATGCCGATCGGGGTCCTGCTGACCAAGATGCAGACCGAACGTCGCCATATGGCGTTGGTGATTGATGAGTATGGCGGAGTCGACGGGCTGCTGACGATCGAAGACCTGATAGAACAGGTCGTGGGTGAAATCGCGGACGAACACGATGCAGACGAAGATCAGCTCTGGGTGCAGGAAAAGCCGGGCTGTTACGTTGTGCAGGCACGTGTGCCGCTTGAGGACTTCGAGGCCGAGATCGGCAGATCCCTGACCAGCCACGAGGATGTGGATGAAGAAGACATCGACACGCTGGGGGGGCTTGTGTTCATGCTGTCCGGGCGTGTTCCGGCGCGGGGTGAGGTCGTGATCCATCCGGAAGGACCGGAATTCGAAGTGATCGAAGCCGACCCGCGGCGCATCAAACGGTTGCGCGTCATGCTGCCGGACGTGGCTGCATGACGCCTGTCCGGGGCTGGCCGTCATCGTTGAGATTTTTTGCCGCCACCGCACTGGGCGCCGTCGGCGCTTTTGGCCAGGCGCCGCATGGGTATTGGGGCGCTACGGTTCTTGCGCTGATTTTGATCGTTCCGGTTTTCCTTGCCAGTGAAACCCGCGCTCGCGCGGGGTTGATCGGCTGGTTCTTCGCCACCGGCTATTTTGCACATGCACTCAGCTGGATCATCGAGCCCTTTCAGGTGGACGCAGAGCGCCACGCCTGGATGGCACCGTTCGCGCTGGTGTTCATGGCCGGCGGGCTCGCCCTGTTCTGGGCGGTTGCGTTTCGACTGGCGCGGCATGTTGGCGCGACCGCCATGCAGCAAGGCGTTTTGCTGATCGCAACGCTGTCGCTGGCCGAACTGGCACGGGGATATGTGCTGACCGGATTCCCCTGGGGCGGAGTGGCGCAAATCTGGGTGAATACGCCCGTGGCGCAAGTGCTGTCTCTGGTGGGGCCATATGGCTTGAATGCGCTGACATTTGCCGTGGCGTTTCCGATAGGGGCGGCACTGGTTCAGGAAAGACGCGTGCGTGCATTGGTCCGGCCGCTGGGATTTGCGGTTGCGGCGGCGGTGCTGGCGATTGGCTATGGGTCGATGCGGCCAACGGTTCAGGACAGCCCGCACACAGTTCGTGTTGTTCAGCCCAACGCGCCGCAGCATCAAAAGTGGGACCCGGCTTTTGCGCCCTTGTTTTTCGCCCGCCAGATTGAGTATTCAGCCGCTTTGCCCGGACCGGACCTGATCGTCTGGCCCGAGACCTCAGTTCCAGCCTGGCTGGGCAGCGCACAACCGTATTTGACGGCCATCGCGGATGCCGCTCAGGGGACGCCCGTGGTTTTGGGGATCCAGCGCGGAGACGGCCCGAGGATCTTCAACTCGATGGTCTATCTGGATGAAGCCGGGCAGCAGGGCGGTCTGTATGACAAACACCATCTGGCCCCTTTTGGGGAATACGTGCCTTTTGGCGAGTTGATGGGCCGTTTTGGGATTTATGGGATGGCGGCCACGACGGGGCATGGATTCAGCGCGGGGCCGGGGCCTGATCTTTTGGACCTTGGCGAATTGGGAAAGGCGTTGCCTCTGATCTGTTACGAAGCCGTGTTCCCGCAGGATGTGAACGGTGCGCCGGGCCGGGCAGACTTTCTGCTGCAGATCACCAATGACGCATGGTTCGGAACGCGTTCCGGACCGTTTCAGCATCTGGCGCAGGCCCGGATGAGGGCGATTGAGCAGGGTCTGCCGATGATCCGTTCGGCCAATACCGGCATATCGGCCATGATTGACCCGCTGGGTCAGATCACGGCCTCATTGGCTTTGGGCAAGGCGGGATACGTGGATGCGATCCTGCCGCAGCCACAACGGCCAACAGTTTATTCCCGCATCGGGGACAGCCCCGTTCTTGCTGCGCTATTGTTTCTTGCTGCACTGGCGTGGTTCAACATCCGCCGCCTGACCAAATAATTAGAGATTGACCCCATCTTGAAGCGCGCGTATGCGTCTGTGACCTGTCACAACGGCTTCCTGGCGTGGCGGAGAAACCCCTAATGGAGCGCATTTATGTCCCGACAGAACTATACATTTACTTCGGAATCCGTTTCCGAAGGGCATCCTGACAAGGTCTGCGACCGTATCTCGGATGCTGTCCTTGATGCATTTCTCAACGAAGAACCAGAAGCCCGTGTGGCCTGCGAAACCTTTGCAACAACCAACCGGATTGTGATCGGTGGCGAAGTAGGCCTGTCTGATCAAGACAAGCTGCACGATTACATGGGGCGCATCGAACAGATCGCTCGTGATTGTGTGAAAGACATCGGTTACGAGCAGGACAAGTTTCACCACGAAACCGTCGAAGTAACCAACCTGCTGCACGAACAATCCGCCCATATCGCCCAGGGCGTTGATGCGGCGGATGACAAGGACGAAGGCGCCGGCGACCAAGGCATCATGTTTGGTTATGCCACGACTGAAACTCCGGCGCTGATGCCTGCACCGATCCAGTATTCGCACGCGATCCTGCGGCGTCTGGCGGAAGTACGCAAGAACGGCACCGAACCTGCTTTGGGCCCCGATGCAAAGTCGCAGTTGTCGGTTGTTTATCAGGATGGCAAACCGGTTGGTGTCAGCTCGATCGTTCTGTCTACGCAGCATCTGGATGAAGCGCTGTCTTCTGATGATATCCGCGCCATCGTAGAACCTTACATCCGTGAAACCCTGCCCGACGGCTGGCTGTCGGCAGAAACCGAATGGCACGTCAACCCGACCGGCAAGTTCGTTATTGGCGGACCGGATGGTGACGCGGGCCTGACCGGGCGCAAGATCATCGTGGACACCTATGGCGGCGCGGCCCCGCATGGCGGCGGCGCGTTCTCGGGCAAAGACCCGACCAAGGTTGACCGTTCGGCAGCTTACGCAGCACGATACCTGGCCAAAAACGTCGTGGCGGCCGGCATGGCCGAGCGCTGCACGATTCAGCTGAGCTATGCGATTGGTGTGTCCAAGCCGCTGTCGATCTATGCCGACACGCATGGTACCGGCCAACTGGCGGATGCGGCTATCGAGAAAGCCGTGGGTGAGGTCATGGATCTGACGCCGCGCGGCATTCGCCAGCATCTGCAACTGAACAAGCCAATCTATCAGCGCACTGCTGCTTACGGCCACTTTGGTCGCCAGCCGAGCGATGATGGTGGGTTCAGCTGGGAACGCACCGATCTGGTCGATGCGTTGAAATCCGCAGTCTGATCTGAACAACACAAAGCGCGCCTTTCAGGGCGCGCTTTTTCCTCGTGTGTACCACGCGCCCTTGCAACGTTCTCTGGCCCGCAGTATGGCGACCGCCATGAGCACCGAGACCCCACAACGCCCGCGCAGAAACTTCTATGGCCGCTTTAAGGGCAAGACCCTGAAGCCCAGCCAAAAGACCTATCTGAACGAAGATCTGGCGGCTTTGTCGCCCGGCGCGGTGGATTGGGAAACAAACCCTGAACGCAGACCGTTGGACCTGAACAAGTTGTTCGGCAGCAAGCCGGTCTGGCTGGAAGTCGGCTTTGGCGGTGGCGAACATCTGGTTCATCAGGCGCAAAGCAACCCCGACATCGGCATCATCGGGGCCGAGCCCTATATCAACGGCGTTGCCATGCTGCTGGGCAAAATCCGGCAGGCGGGGGTTGAGAATCTTGCTGTACATCCCGGCGATGCCCGTGACCTGTTCGACGTGCTGCCAGAGGCCAGTATATCGCGCGCCTTCCTTCTGTATCCTGACCCGTGGCCCAAAACCCGGCATCACCGTCGCCGTTTCGTGACACCGGAACATCTTGAACCGTTGGCGAAGGTCCTGAAGCCCGGATCGATCTTCCGGGTCGCCACGGACATCCCCGACTATGTGCGGCAGACGCTGGAGGAAGTCCCCCGCGCCGGGTTCGAGTGGCTGGCCGAACGCCCCGCAGATTGGCGCGAGCCGTGGGAAGACTGGATTTCCACACGCTACGAGCAGAAGGCCTTGCGTGAAGGGCGCACGCCCCATTACCTGACCTTCCGCCGCAAAGACTGATTGCCGCTGGACCAACCGGTGCCAATTCGCTAATCGGCTTGAGCACTGATAGCGCAAAAGGAGCCCCCATGTCCGGACACGGAACGCCCATCCCGATGACCTCGCATCCCTGCGGCCCGCTGACCGGCACGGCAGAGGTGCCGGGCGACAAGTCGATTTCGCACCGGTCGTTGATCCTTGGTGCGATGGCCGTGGGCGAGACCAGGATCTCGGGATTGCTCGAAGGTGAGGACGTCTTGGACACCGCAAAGGCAATGCGGGCATTCGGGGCAGAAGTCACAGATCATGGCGGCGGCGAATGGACCGTGCACGGCGTGGGTGTCGGCGGGTTCGCCGAACCGGATCAGGTGATTGACTGCGGCAATTCCGGCACCGGGGTGCGACTGATCATGGGTGCCATGGCGACCTCGCCGATTGTGGCAACGTTTACTGGGGATGCCAGCCTGAACAAGCGTCCCATGGCGCGGGTAACGGATCCGCTTGCGTTGTTTGGTGCGCGGGCCGTGGGCCGCTCGGGGGGGCGTTTGCCCATGACGATCGTCGGTGCGGCAGACCCGACTCCGGTCCGGTACGAAGTTCCGGTGCCCTCGGCCCAGGTGAAATCCGCCGTCCTGCTGGCGGGGCTGAATGCCCCCGGTAAAACCGTGGTTATCGAGAAAGAGGCGACCCGCGATCATTCCGAGCGGATGTTGTCCGGGTTCGGTGCCGAAATCACGGTGGAAGACACCGATGAAGGCCGGGTCATCACTTTGACGGGGCGCCCCGAATTGAAGCCGCAGGTCATCGCCGTTCCACGCGACCCGTCCAGCGCGGCCTTCCCGGTTTGTGCGGCGCTGATCACGCCCGGTTCGGACGTTCTGGTGCCGGGTATCGGCCTGAACCCCACGCGCGCGGGCCTGTTCACGACGCTGCGCGAGATGGGTGCCGACCTGACCTATGAAAACGAACGCGAAGAGGGCGGCGAGCCGGTTGCCGATCTGCGCGCGAAGTACTCGCCAAACATGAAGGGCATTGACGTGCCGCCTGAACGCGCGGCCTCGATGATCGACGAATATCCCGTTTTGTCAGTGGTTGCCGCAAACGCCATGGGCACGACGATGATGGGCGGAGTGAAGGAACTCCGAGTGAAGGAAAGCGACCGCATCGACGCCATGGCACGCGGTCTGCGCGCCAACGGCGTCACGGTCAACGAGGGTGACGACTGGTGGTCGGTCGAAGGGTTGGGCATCGGCAAGGTTCCGGGCGGCGGAACGTGCGAAAGCTTCCTGGATCACCGCATTGCCATGTCCTTCATGGTGATGGGCATGGGCGCGATGAACCCGGTAAGCGTGGATGATGGTGGCCCGATCGCGACCTCCTTCCCGATTTTTGAGCCGTTGATGGCGTCGCTGGGCGCAAAGGTAGAGCGCAGGTGAGCTTCACTGTCGCGATTGACGGACCTGCGGCTGCGGGCAAGGGCACGATCTCCAAAGCCGTGGCGGCGTATTTCGGGTTTGCGCATCTGGACACCGGCTTGCTGTATCGCGCCGTCGGGCGGCGTACCCTCGAAGGGTTTGGTGCGCTTGAAGCTGCGCAGGCCCTGACCGCCGAAGAGCTTGAGCAGGGTGATTTGCGCACGGCTGAAATCGCGCAGGCCGCCTCCAAAGTGGCGGTGATCCCCGAGGTTCGCGCTGCCTTGGTGGATTTTCAGCGCGCCTTTGCCCGAAGGTCAGGCGGGGCGGTCTTGGATGGGCGCGACATCGGGACGGTGATTTGTCCCAATGCCGAGGTGAAGCTGTTTGTAACGGCCAGCCCGGAGGTAAGAGCCGAACGCCGGTTTCTGGAGCTTAGCGCAAAAGGGGCTGACGTGACGCGCGAACAGGTTCTGGCAGATGTCAAAGAGCGGGATGCGCGGGACGCAGAGCGCAGCGCTGCGCCGATGAAGCCAGCTGAGGATGCAGTGCAACTGGATACAACAGACCTCAGCATCGAGGCTGCATTGGCCAAAGCGCTTGAAATCATAAGCGCGAAACTGCCCGCGACGCGCTGACGTCGCAGGCAGGGGGGCGGAGTTTACAGCTCGCCTACGGCGATGCTTTTGATGTTTGCCCACTGTTCATCCGCCGTTTTTGCGGTGGCGGGAACGTCCTTCAGGAAGGCCGCGCGGGTTTCGGCGTTCAGGAACAGGTACAGTTTTCCATCTGCTACCAGGTACTGATCCGGGTCTCCGTCGAACTTCTTGCCGACTGACACCCCGAACGAGCAGAACCCACCATGCTGCGGCAGGTAGGCCGCCGGGTTCGCCTCGAACGCTTCGAGGTTGGCGGCGGTGGTGAAGTAATAGGATGCGCCATCATAGGTCGCCGAGTGGGTGGCGAAGCCTTCGACCGGGTTGCCATCATTGACCAATGCAACCAGATCGACCCCATGTGCGGCAAGCGGGGCGCCTGCGGCCGAGATGCCGTTCGACACGTTGATTTCGTCGGCGGCAAAAGCCGGAGTGGACAGGGCGATAGCAGCTGCCAGGGCGGTGAAGACGATGGTTTTCATTACACGTTTCCTTTTGGTTCTGGGTTCGGGTCGATCGGATCGTCGACCGGTGAAACATAGTTAGGGGATGAAAGTTGGACGTGTAATCGCAGATAGGCCATCAGATATTGCAGATCGTACAAGTATCTGAATTGAGGGAAGGCGCATTCACCAAGCTTTGTTTGGTCAGTGCGGGTTTTCACACCTATGCTGAAAGAATGCCCGCAGGAGTGTCATCATGATCCGATTAGCCCTCATTCTTGTTTTCATTGCCCGAAGCCTTGCCGCGCAAGAGCCCGTGCAAAGCCCACCCGAAGCTGAGCCGCCGATGACCTACGAACGGCTGGGCAACATTCTTTTTGCGCTTGACCCCGAAGCAGAGCCGAGCGGCCCCGGGTTTCAATTGACGATTGCAGGGGTGCAGGTCTTGGTCATCACCGACACCAATGCGGATCGGATGCGGGCCATGGTCCCGATCCGCAGCGCCGAGGCGCTGTCGGAGGAAGACTTGATCCGAATGATGCAGGCCAATTTCGACAGCACGCTGGATGCCCGATACGCGATCGCCAATGGCACCTTGTGGGCTGCGTTTATCCACCCGTTGTCCCTGTTGGAAAAAGACCAGTTGATCTCGGGGCTGGCCCAGACTGTGAACATCGCCAGGACATATGGCACCCTGTATTCCGGCGGCGCGGCAGAGTTCGGAGGCGGCGACAGCACCGATCTGCAACGAGAGCTGATTGAAGAGCTGCTGAAGAAAGGCGAAGAGATCTGAGCGGCACCGTGAATCTGGGATTGGCGTGACGCCAGCGGACTGGCCGTCGTTGCACGGCCGGGTCTTCAGTCCGGTTCGTCATAGGCCCTAGATGGATTCGGGAAAGCTGTTATAGTTTCTTCCCAGCGAAAAGGGAAAGCTGCGACACAACCCGCACATAAAACGGGGGCGCAGCAAAAAACTCCCAAGCCAACAGGGACAAAACTACATGAACAATCGTTTGAACAAAATCACCATCGTGGGTGGCGGTACGGCTGGATGGATGACCGCGCTGATCCTGGACATGGTATTTTCCCGCACGTCAGCGCCCAAGGATCGACCGAAAATATGCCTGATCGAAAGCCCGAACATCTCGACCGTGGGGGTGGGTGAAGCTACGGTTCCGCGCATGCCTGTCACGCTGCGTCAGGCGGGCATTTCAGAGCGGAGTTTCTTCCGCGAGACCAACGCGTCCTTCAAGCTGGGCGTGAAATTCTGCAACTGGAACAATGACGCCAAGGGCAATCGCATCGATTACATGAATCCCTTTGCGCACGGCCAGATGCTTGAGGGGCTGGAGGCCGCCGAGTATTACCTGCGCTTCGGCAATGGCGACAGGGATTTCACGCAGTCCATATCACCGCATGATGATCTGGCCCGTTTGTGCAAAGGCGCGCGTCCGTTGGGCCAGCCGGAATTCGAGCAACGGTTTGGGTATGCCTATCACCTGGATGCCGTAAAGTTTGCAGGCATGCTGACCAGGGTCTGCACGAAGCGCGGAGTGGAGCATATCCGGGATGAGGTGCAAACGGTTGAGTTGGATGAACAGGGCAATGTCAGTCATCTCATGCTCGAGGCAAAAGGCCGCCATGACATTGAGATGGTCGTGGATTGCACCGGGTTTCGCGGGCTGATCATCAACAAGGCACTCGGTGAGCCATTTTTGGATTACTCTGACTACTTGCCCAATGATCGAGCCATGGCGTTGCAGATCGAACATCCGGATCCTGACAAGATCGAAAGCGCCACAAGATCCACTGCTTTGGGCGCAGGTTGGACATGGCGCGTACCGCTTTTTAACCGCGTGGGCACAGGATATGTCTATTCGTCGGCACACCGCACGGATGATCAGGCCGCGGACGAATACCTTGAATGGCTGGGTGACAGCGGCAAAGGTTTGACACCGCGCGTGATCCCGATGCGGGTCGGTCGCGTGCGCAATGCCTGGGTCAAGAATTGCGTGGCCATAGGCCTGTCCGGCGGGTTCATTGAACCGCTGGAAAGCACGGCGATCCATATGATTGACCATGCGATACGCTGGTTCGCCGAGCATTTGCCTACGCGAGACATCGAGCCTTCGCTGAGGGACAGATACAATCGGCAGATGGACAAGCTCTATAACGAGGTTCTGGAATTCATCTGTTTGCACTATCGGTTGGGCAACCGTACCGATGACCAATACTGGATCGATGCGCGCACCGAGATGAAGATACCGGATCGGTTGGCCGAAAATCTTGAATTGTGGCAGTATCGCCTGCCGATGGACCACGATATCGAGTTCGCCACATTGTTTGACAGCCGCGTTTATCAAACCGTTCTGTTGGGCAAACAGGTCTATGATACCGGCTATGGTTCAGGCATCCGTGATCGACTTCGACCGTTGAAGAAACCGATCTGGTTCCAGGGCATGAAGAACGCGAAAATGGATCTGGCGAAAATCATCAAGTCGATGCCGGATCACAAAACACTGTTGCGCGATATCCGGGGGGAGCTTGAGCAACCTGCTTTTGGAATGGCCGCGGCAATGAAACCGACAGTGGCGATGCCGGGCACGGCGCCAGCCCCTGTTGTCATCGAGAACATGCCGAACTTTGCTGAAATTCAAAGCGGCAAAAAGGATCTGCAACTGTTCTGAATGCTTCCTGCCCGTTGCGCAGAGAGTGTTTGCAGGAAAGGCGGGGCGTAAACTCCCCGTCTTTTTTGCTTCCGCCTGCTTTGTCGATGTGTAATGTAATTACATATAAACTGCGAAAGGCGGCCGTATTGCGACAACAGAAGAAACAAGGGCAAACAAGGGGGCGGAACTTGCGGAGCACCCTCAAACGTCGGAGACGAAAGGCATCGCCTATGCAGGCTTACGACTCTCTGCCGTCAGGGCTGCGCCAGTGGTTGGCCTCGGCAAGCTTGCCGTGGAGCCCCGTTTCTGCGCAGAAAATCTGGAACCGGGCTGGGTGCGCGCGCAACCCTTCCGCAGCGTTGATGCGATTGGACGCAATCGAACAGGCCATGCTGCGGCGCGATGCCGGGGTTTGGAGTTTCAAAACCGGCAACGCGCCTGGGCGCAGGGCCGCCAAACCTTGAAAATATGGGCTTTGCCCTTGCACATACCGGGAAATCCGCCTATACGACGCGCTGTCGATACACGGGCGGTCAACGTCCGGATGACGTTTCTGAGCAGGGCCGGGTTACCTCGGCCCTTTGTGTTTGTTTGCTCAGGGGCGCACCGGATCACGCCTGAAGACATCATGAAACAAGACCGGCGGAGACAACCGCTCGGCCAGCAAAAACGTATTGTAAAGGAAAACAACGCCACATGGCTAACGCATCCATGGAGGAATTCGAAGCCCTCCTGAATGAAAGCTTCGAAATGGACACGCCCGAAGAGGGTTCTGTTGTCAAAGGCAAGGTTCTGGCGATCGAAGCCGGCCAGGCCATCATCGACGTCGGCTACAAAATGGAAGGCCGCGTTGATCTGAAAGAATTCGCAAATCCCGGCGAAGCCCCTGAAATCGCTGTTGGCGACGAGGTCGAAGTATACCTGCGCGCCGCAGAAAACGCCCGTGGCGAAGCCGTCATCTCGCGCGAGATGGCCCGCCGTGAAGAGGCATGGGACCGTCTGGAAAAAGCATATGCCGACGACCAGCGCGTCGAAGGTGCAATCTTTGGTCGCGTCAAAGGTGGTTTCACCGTTGATCTGGGTGGCGCAGTTGCATTCCTGCCCGGCAGCCAGGTTGACGTGCGCCCCGTGCGCGACGCCGGCCCGCTGATGGGTCTGAAGCAGCCGTTCCAGATTCTGAAAATGGACCGTCGCCGTGGCAACATCGTTGTGTCGCGTCGCGCAATCCTGGAAGAATCGCGTGCCGAACAGCGTGCGGAAGTCATCGGCAACCTGTCCGAAGGTCAGACCGTCGAGGGTGTCGTCAAGAACATCACCGAATACGGCGCATTTGTTGACCTGGGCGGCGTTGACGGCCTGCTGCACGTCACCGACATGGCATGGCGCCGTGTGAACCACCCATCCGAGATCCTGTCGATCGGCGAAACCATCAAGGTTCAGGTCATCAAGATCAACAAAGAGACCCACCGCATCAGCCTGGGCATGAAGCAGTTGCAGGAAGATCCGTGGGATCTGGTTGCGGCCAAGTACCCGCTGGGCTCGGTCCATCAGGGTCGCGTCACCAACATCACCGACTACGGCGCGTTCGTCGAGCTGGAAGCCGGTGTCGAAGGTCTGGTGCACGTGTCCGAGATGTCCTGGACCAAGAAAAACGTCCACCCCGGCAAGATCGTTTCGACCAGCCAGGAAGTCGACGTCATGGTTCTGGAAATCGACGGCGCCAAGCGTCGTGTGTCTCTGGGCCTGAAGCAGACTCAGCGCAACCCATGGGAAGTGTTTGCAGAAACACACCCCGAGGGCACCGAGGTCGAAGGCGAAGTCAAGAACATCACCGAATTCGGTCTGTTCATCGGCCTCGAAGGCGACATCGACGGCATGGTTCACCTGTCCGACCTGTCCTGGGACGAGCGTGGCGAGGATGCCATCCAGAACTACCGCAAGGGCGACGTCGTTCAGGCGGTCGTCTCGGAAGTTGACGTTGAAAAAGAGCGTATCTCGCTGTCGATCAAAGCCCTGGGCGGTGACAAGTTCGCCGAAGCCGTGGGCGGCGTGAAGCGTGGCTCGGTCATCACCGTCGAAGTCACCGCGATCGAAGATGGCGGCATCGAGGTCGAATACGAAGGCATGAAGTCGTTCATCCGTCGTTCGGACCTGTCGCGTGACCGTGCCGAACAGCGCCCCGAGCGTTTCTCGGTCGGTGACAAGGTCGACGTCCGCGTCACCAACGTCGACAGCAAGACCCGTCGTCTGGGCCTGTCGATCAAGGCGCGCGAGATCGCCGAAGAGAAAGAGGCCGTGGAGCAGTACGGTTCCTCCGATTCGGGCGCATCGCTGGGCGATATCCTGGGTGCAGCGCTGAAATCCGGCGACTAAGCTCGGGTGCAATCCCGAACAAGAATTACGGCCTCGCGCACCCGCGCGGGGCCGTTTTTGTTGCGAATCAATATGTTCCGATTCATCGGCTTGTTCGTGGTATTGCTCGCGCATTAAGTGTGGAAATTGGCCTGACAGGTAAAATTTCGCGCGAGAATGTGGCAAAATAAAGCCTCAAAACTCAGAGTATCCGTTCCCCCCTTCCGGGTTTTTTCCTATACTGTCAAAACAGTAGACCTGTCACACCGGCTGCCTGGGAGGGTATCACGCATGATCCGTTCAGAATTGATTCAGAAAATCGCTGACGAAAACCCGCATCTCTATCAGCGTGATGTGGAGCGGATCGTGAACACCGTATTCGAAGAAGTCACGGACGCCATGGCGCGCGGTGACCGTGTCGAACTGCGGGGCTTTGGTGCCTTTTCCGTGAAAAAACGCGACGCACGCGTTGGGCGCAACCCGCGCACGGGCGAAACGGTGCAGGTCGAAGAAAAATGTGTACCGTTTTTCAAAACTGGGAAGTTGCTCAGGGATCGATTGAACGGTAAAGCCTGACACCATGATGCGTTACCTTCGATATGCTTTTCTGGCGGCCCTCGGGATCGTTCTGATTTCCGTGTCTCTTGCCAATGTTCAGTCTGTTGAACTGAAACTGATGCCGGATGCTCTGGCCGAGCTTCTGGGTTTTAACCTCAGCGCGTCACTGCCGCTGTTTCTGGTGGTTTTGGGCGGTGTGGCAGCAGGATTGGTTATTGGCTTCCTGTGGGAATGGCTGCGGGAACACAAGCACCGCCGCGATGCGACCGTGAAGAAGACCGAAGTGCGCAAGCTTGAGCGCGAAGTCAAGAAACTCAAGAAAAAGCAAAACGAAGGCAAGGACGACGTTCTTGCCCTTCTGGATGAGGCGAGCTGAGCCTGATCGCTATGCCTGATGTTCGGTTCAAAATCTGCGGCCTGACCGCACCTGATCACGTGCGCGCAGCGGCGGAAGCCGGGGCAGGCTATGTCGGGTTTGTTTTCTTCCCGAAATCGCCGCGCAATCTGGATGTTTCCCGTGCCGTAGAGCTGGCGCATCTGGTCCCAGTTGGCGTTGCCAAGGTGGCTTTGGTCGTGAATGCCACTGACGAAGAATTGGACGGGATCGTTTCGACTGTACCGCTTGATATGCTTCAACTGCATGGCAGGGAATCGCCCGAACGGGTTTCCGAAATTCGCGAGCGATTTGGTTTGCCGGTGATGAAAGCCATCGGTGTGGCCGAGGCCGAGGATCTGGCGGCCATAGATCTTTACTCGGAAGTGGCCGATCAACTGCTGATCGATGCAAAACCGCCCAGAGAATCCGAATTGCCGGGCGGCAATGGGTTGGCCTTTGATTGGCGGCTGCTGGCCGGGCGGAAATACTGGCGGCGCCCTTGGATGCTGGCCGGTGGCCTGACACCCCTGAATGTTGCCGAAGCTGTCCGGATGACAGGTGCCCGTCAGGTGGATGTCTCGTCCGGTGTTGAAAGTGCGCCGGGTGTGAAAGATGCGGACTTGATCCGCAACTTTGCAACCGCTCTTGGGTGATCTGATACACAACTTGCTGCGTATCTCTCGAAACGGAGGGATGGCGTATGCTGGCAACAGACCGCTTGGCCGATATGCACAGTTTTCACTACTACCCATGGAACGATATCGCCAGCTCTGAGCAGGCGATACAGGTCTGGCGTCAATCCACGCAGGCGGCAGAATGATGCGTTTTGCCCATGGCAAATCCCGCTGCCACCACCTATGAACAACAGATACGACGAGGGAGACACCCATGGCCAACGATCTTTTCAATTCCTTCATGTCCGGCCCTGACGAACAGGGACGTTTCGGCATCTTCGGCGGGCGTTTTGTCAGTGAAACACTGATGCCGCTGATCCTGTCGCTGGAAGAGGAATACAACAAGGCCAAGGATGATCCGACCTTCTGGGCAGAGATGGATGACTTGTGGGCAAACTATGTGGGCCGTCCGTCGCCCCTGTATCATGCCGAGCGCCTGACCGAGCATCTGGGCGGCGCCAAGATCTATCTGAAACGCGACGAGTTGAACCACACCGGCGCACACAAGATCAACAACGTGCTGGGCCAGATCATTCTGGCGCGGCGCATGGGCAAGACCCGGATCATTGCTGAAACCGGGGCAGGGCAACACGGCGTGGCCACCGCTACCGTGTGTGCCAAGTTTGGCTTGAAATGCATCGTCTACATGGGCGCACATGACGTACAGCGTCAGGCCCCGAACGTATTCCGCATGCGTCTTCTGGGGGCCGAGGTGATCCCTGTGACCTCGGGTCGTGGCACGCTCAAGGACGCGATGAACGATGCATTGCGCGATTGGGTGACAAATGTGCGTGACACGTTCTACTGCATCGGCACCGTGGCTGGCCCGCACCCCTATCCGGCAATGGTCCGCGATTTCCAGTCAATCATCGGCAAGGAAGCGAAAGAGCAGATGATGAAGGCCGAAGGCCGGTTGCCCGATACGATCATTGCGGCCATCGGCGGCGGTTCGAACGCGATGGGCCTGTTCTACCCGTTCCTCGACGACAAGGACGTCAATATCATAGGCGTCGAGGCGGGCGGAAAAGGTGTGAACGAGAAAATGGAACACTGCGCTTCCCTGACCGGCGGTCGGCCGGGCGTGCTGCATGGCAATCGGACCTATCTGTTGCAGGATGACGATGGCCAGATTCTCGAAGGTTATTCGATCTCGGCCGGGCTGGACTATCCGGGCATCGGGCCCGAGCATTCCTGGCTGCACGAAATTGGCCGTGCGAATTACGTCTCGATCACCGACAAGGAAGCGCTCGAGGCGTTCCAGCTGTGCTGCGCAACCGAGGGGATCATCCCGGCGCTCGAGCCAAGCCACGCATTGGCCCATGTGATGAAGATCGCACCGGAATTGCCCAAAGATCATCTGATCTGCATGAACATGTGTGGTCGCGGAGACAAGGACGTTCAGACCGTGGCCAAATATCTGAACTTCGACATGTCCGATACCGAAGGCCGTTCGGCAGATTGATTGGAAACCGGGGCGGCGTGTCCCGGTTGCTCTGTCTTGGGATTGATGGCTCAAGCAGCCTTGAAAACATTTTTTTCAAGGCGAAACGTCCTGAATGTCCAAAGCAGGACGTGCAGGGTAGTCAAACATGTGACATGTCCGCCGAAAGCAGGTTGCCCTGCAACAAAGATCGCCGCCAAGATGCATGTGAAGACAAGTCAGAAGCCGGAGGAATCGCCGCCTGCCGTGAAACCTGGATCATTCATTGTGCGCGCATTTTGTTTCCCGACGGCTGCCAGTTGCTATCTCTACCTGAGATTGTTGCGAATACTCCGGCAGAAGCCGAGAATTTGTCACCGGCACATTTTGAGCTTGTGACTTGCACAGTCACGGCTTGTCGTGGCCTTTCGCGATGAAGACACCCTGAAAACACCGGGGTCCGAAGTGTTTTACGGCATTTTTCACCTTTGCCTTGCGGTTTGTGCACGGCCATGTGGCCCGCACGCCAAAGTTGAGTCGTTTCCAATTCTATACAGCGTCTCCAAATTGAATTAACTATTGGGTAACTGGCGGTGTTGCGGCCGGTTCAGGGGCGTCTCTGCAATGGATGGGACAAGGGATGACGCGGTTCGGGGCGCAGTAAAACTGCCCGGACACCCTGGTGTTTAGCACCCTCGCGGTGTTGTAGGAGGTAAAATGGTTAGGTCCGTTATTTCGAGGCTGTTGTGCCTCTGTTTTCTGATTTCAGCACTCATGATCGGAAGTGCGAAACAGGGCGCGGCCCTTGGGGGCGGCTTCATCATAACCTCGATTCCGACACCGAACGGCGGAAGTATCTTTTTCAACAATATCCCGCCTTCAGGCACTGCCTTTGTGTCCCTGGGGGGATCGGGGCAGGTTCCCGGCGGCAGTTTCTATTTCAACAACAGCATTCTGAACCTGACTGCAATCACGCCTGCCGGCCTTGCTTCTCTGGGCTATATCGGCGCGACCATTCTCAGCCAGGATGGCGCGGATTCCACCTATGCGGCTGACGGGTATCTGGGAATTACATTCACCGCACGCGAATCCGTCGGCGGGCCGCTTTATCGCTATGAGATCGCGTTGTCCGGTGTAACAAACACCCAAATCGTCAACACGCGCGTTCTGGTGGATACCACGCAGCCGACCGCAGCGATCGGAGCCTTGACGCCGACCGGCAGCGGAACGTTTCAAGCAACCATTACGCTGAGCGAACCAAGCACCGATTTCACCGTGGGCGACCTGTCCGTCACCAATGCAACGGCCACTCTGACCGGGTCCGGCACCAGCTATGTCGCCACTTTGACGCCCCAGAACAACGGCACCATCGAGCTTTTCATTCCCGCAGGGGTGTTCTCGGACGCGGCTGGAAACCTGAACCTGGAATCAAACAGGGTCAGCACGCTTCAGGCCGTGACAAATGCTCAACGTCAGATTCAGGCGTTTCAGAACGCCCGGGCCAACAGCCTTGTGACGAACCAGCCGAAACTGACCCAGTTTCTGCAACGTTCCGGGTCGGGTGTTCTGGACACGTCTGTCACGCAGGGCTCAGGGTATCTGAATTTCGCCAGTGATCCGTCGCGTCCCGTCTGGTTCAGTGTGACCGGCAACTGGAGCTCGCAGGATGATTTTGATAGCTCCTATGCACTGGCTGTTGTCGGGGCGCATCGTCAGGTCAGTTCGAACCTGTTGATCGGAGCCATGCTTCAGTTCGACTATGCCGAAACGGAAAACGGCCCGGCCAGCGTGGATGGTACGGGCTGGCTGGTTGGTCCCTATGTGGTGGCAAAAATGCCCAATCATGCGGTGTTTTTCGAGGGGCGTGTTCTTTATGGACAAGCCGACAACAACATCTCACCGTTTGGCACCTACGAGGACAGTTTCGACAGTGATCGCTGGCTGGTCCAGTCGCGCGTGACCGGTGAGATAAAGCGTGGTGCCCTGACATTGATGCCATTGCTGGATGTAAGCTATGCCAGTGACGACCAGAATGCTTATACTGACAGCCTGGGCAATCTGATCCCACAGCAGGATTTCAGTTTGACGACGGCACGGCTGGGTATGGATTTCAGCCACACGCTGCAAGTGTCACGCGGAGAGATGATGCTGACGGGCGGGCTTTCAGGGATTTGGAGCACGACTTCCGGTACCGGCACCGCTCCGGGCGTGACACCGATTGGCGACACCGCCCGCGCCCGCGCGGATCTGGGCCTGGACTATCGGCTGGAAAACAACAGCTTGCTTGCAGCAAACGTGTTCTACGATGGCATCGGTGAAAGCGGTTTCGAAAACTACAGCATCAGCCTGATCTGGCAAATGGCATTCTGACCTTGGGGCGAGACTGGATCGCGGATCAGGTCTCGCCCGGGCGCAATGGCTGTCAGGCATTCGCCTTGTTCTGAAGCAAGATCTCAAGCGGCACAATCTCAAGCGCGCGTTGGTGTGTTGCTTCCAGGTGAACCTTTGGGGCACATCCTTCGTCATGGGCCTGTAGGAACCGGCTGGCACACAGACACCAGCTGTCACCGGGCTTGAGGCCCGGGAAATCGAAATCGGGCCGAGCCGTGCTCAGATCATTGCCGACGTATTTCGAGAATGCCAGAAACTCGGCCGTCATCACGGCACAAACGGTATGGCTGCCCTGATCCTCGGGGCAGGTATTGCATGCACCATCCCGAAAGAACCCGGTCAGAGGGTCGCGTGAGCAGGGCGCCAGAACACCGCCAAGTACATTGATACTGTCTTGCTTTTGCATGAAGGCACCTTACAGGCTTTCTGCGATCTTGCGGAACATTTCGATATTCTGGTCATTTACGCCAGTGTCGCGGAATTTCCGATCAGCGCCGGTAGACACAATCAGAACGCCGCGAGGTTGATTGAAATAGATGTATTGCCCATACACGCCCCGGGCCAGAAACTCTCCCTCGTGCGCGCCGCGTGGAATCCACCACTGATACCCATACCCAATCTTCCCCTGAGCGGTCGGGGCGCTGGGTTGAGTTGCCTCGAATATCCAGTCGGCGGGCACCACTTGCCGACCGTTCAGTACCCCATCTTGCAGGATCATTTGTCCAAACCGCGCAAAGTCACGTGTCGTGAAGTTCAAACCACCCAGAACGAAGGCGACACCAGCGCCGTCGGTGACATAGTATCCGTCGCGCTCAAGGCCCAGGGGCTGAAGGATTTTTTCCGTCAAAAGATCCGCAACACTGCGACCGGTCGCCCCGCGTATCACCATGCCCAAAACATGAGTGTCTATGGAAACGTATTGCCAGGTTTCACCGGGCGGTGCGAAACTGTCCTGCAATGAGGCTGCGAAATCGTCCAGTTCACCGCCCAGGGCAATCACACGGCCCATCCTGTTGATGTCAGACTTCGGGTCCAGATAATCCTCGTCGAACGTGACGCCGCTGGCCATGTTCAGAACGTTCCGAATTGTCGCCGCGTCATATGCGCTGTCTGCAAGTTTGGGGGCGTATTTGACGACGGGATCATCCAACGACTCGATTGCGCCCTCTTGCAGGAGAATGCCGAAAAGCGCCGACAGATAGCTTTTTGCCACTGACCAGGAAATCCGGCGGTCATCGGGGCCGGTGCCCAGATAGTATTCCTCGAACCGGATCTTGCCGTTGTGCATGATGAGCAAAGAAGTGACAGAGCGTTCATTGATCCAAGTGTCGGTGCCTTCAGGAAGATCGAAACCTTCGCCGTAGGGCAGTTCCCATGTTGGGGCGTTTCCGCG
The DNA here is from genome assembly GCF_059610125.1 of Ruegeria sp. YTSA144. Classification (NCBI taxonomy): domain Bacteria; kingdom Pseudomonadati; phylum Pseudomonadota; class Alphaproteobacteria; order Rhodobacterales; family Roseobacteraceae; genus Ruegeria; species Ruegeria sp. YTSA144. The sequence continues at coordinate 207,269 of NZ_JBXWNA010000006.1, read as the reverse complement.
TGGCAGATCCACGGTCAGAAATGCTTCATCCATGTGGGAAAAGTTGTGAACGATCCTGTCCTCGGCAAACAGAGAGTTCACCGCCATCAGGCGCTGTAACTCTTCGCGTTTCCAAAGCCCAACGGCAGCGGCGGCCAGAGCCAACGCCAGCACAATGCGCAGAACCCACTTCAATACGGACCGCATCGCATAGCCTCCCTTGTTTGCGGGTATTGGAACGTGGACGTCCCGCTTTCGCAACGCCGACGTAACGGAAAGAGGGCGACGCGCTATTTGAACCTGTCCAACAGCTTTTGCATGGCGGACCGTTCGTCGGCCGGTGGTTCAGGAGGTGCCTTAGGCGCGGTTTCGGCTTTCGGGGCAGCCGTCTTGGACGACCGGGGCGGCGCAGTGCGCAAGGCCACCGCGTTCATGAATTTTCCACCATCGTCCCGCGCCAGATGGGGCGCTCCGTCTGAAACACCCCGAAGGACGTCATCCAGCCAGTCCGCCTCGGATTTCGCAAAGTCGCTCAGGACATAAGCCGAGACCATCTCCTTGCGCCCCGGATGTCCGATCCCAAGCCGGACACGATCATAGGCGGCACCAATATGGTCGTGAATCGAACGCAGGCCATTATGCCCCGCATGTCCACCGCCCGCCTTTACCCGCACTTTGCCCGGGGCGAGGTCCAACTCGTCGTGGAACACGACAACATCAGTGGACTCGAGCTTGTAGAACCGCATCGCTTCACCCACGGATTGACCGGACCGGTTCATGAAGGTCTGCGGTTTCAGCAACAGGATTTTTTCAGAGCCCAACCGCCCTTCCGAGATTTCGCCCTGAAACTTGGATTTCCATGGGCCAAACCCATGGTTTTCCGCAATCCGGTCCACGGCCATAAACCCGATGTTGTGCCGGTTCCGGGCGTATTTCTGTCCCGGGTTTCCCAATCCGACAAAGAGTTTCATGACCATGCTCCGCCTCTGTAGCCTCGAGGCTATGTGATGCCCGGAATTGCCATGGAAATCCAGCCAGCGCTGCGTGTGTTGACCATAAAAAAACGGGGCTCGTCAGAACCCCGTTTCAAAATCCAGACGTTTGATCCGGGTTTATTCTTCTTCTTTGCCGACGACTTCGACTTCATCGGCTGCAACTTCCGCTTCTTCACCTTCTTCGTCGTCGCTCGTGGACAGACCGGTCGGTGCCGAGACGTTTGCGATTACGAAGTCGCGGTCGATGGTCGGCTTGGTGCCTTCGGGCAGGTCAACCGACGAAATGGTGACGACGTCGTTGATGTTCATTCCGGCCACATCAACGGTGATCTTCTCAGGAATGTCACCTGCGGTGCACAACAGCTCGACTTCCGGGCGGACAACGGTCAGCACGCCGCCCTTCTTGATGCCGGGGGCTTCATCTTCGTTGATGAATTCAACCGGAATATACAGTGCGATCTTGGTGGTCCGGCGCAGGCGCATCAGGTCCAGGTGGGTCGGCAGGTCTTTGACGACATCGCGCTGAACGTCGCGGCAGATGACGCGAACGTCTTCATGGCCTTCGACCTTCAGGTTCCACAGGGTCGACTTGAAGCGACCGGCCTTCAGGCGCTTGAACAGTTCGTTGAACGGAATCTGAATCGGCAGCGGATCTTTGTCGCCGCCAAACACAACGCCCGGAACCATGCCTTCGCGGCGTGTTTTGCGAGCGGCGCCCTTGCCTGTCCCCGTCCGTTCCAGAGCTACGAGATCAGGAATCTCTCCAGCCATGATAATTCTCCAATGTTAGGGCGGGTATCCTCCAAGGCTGTATACCCGCGTGAAGCCGCGTCCTTATCTCGATTCATCCGGTTTGGAAAGGGGTAATTCATGGCTTGTCGTTTTGTGGGGCTCAGCCGCGCGTTCCGAAGTGTTCTTTGCCAGATCAGTGAAGGGTCCGCTGCTTCATCTGGCCACAAATATCCCGGGGGAGGCGCCCGGAACGGGCGGCGGGGGCAGAGCCCCAAAACTCCCGCGGAATCAACCTTGCCAACGACCGCCGAAATCTTCAGGTACCAGAAGATTGTGCGCCCCCAGCGCGCCGACGGTTTTTTCACCGCACAGCGCCATTGTTGTGTCGAGTTCCTTCTGGATCACTTCCAGCGCGGTGGTGACGCCTTTCTGGCCCATGGCGCCCAGCCCATAAACAAATGCGCGGCCGATATACGTCCCCCTGGCCCCCAGCGCCAACGCTTTGAGCACGTCCTGACCCGAGCGGATACCACTGTCCAGATGCACTTCGACATCATCGCCAACAGCGTCCATGATCTCGGGCAATACCCTGATCGAGCTGAGCGTGCCGTCCAGCTGACGTCCGCCATGGTTCGACACGACAATGGCATCGGCCCCAAGCTTGGCCGCCATTTTGGCATCTTCCGCGTCGAGTATCCCCTTCAGGATCACCTTTCCGCCCCACTGTTCCATCAGTTTTTCGACTTTGCTCCAGTCGAGGGTGGGATCGAACTGTTCAGCGGTCCAGGCCCCCAGTGAAGACGCGTCCGAGATACCTTGCACATGTCCCACGATGTTGCCGAACTCGCGCCGCTTGGCCCCCAGCATTTCAATGCCCCAGGCCCATTTGGTCATCAGGTTCGCGATGGTCTTTGCGGTCAGCTTGGGTGGTGCGGACAGGCCGTTCTTCAGGTCTTTGTGCCGTTGGCCCAGAATCTGCAGATCCAGAGTGATCACCAGCGCCGAACACTTGGCGTCTTTGGCCCGCTGGATCAGACGGCTGACATAGTCAGCGTCTTTCATCGTATAGAGCTGGAACCAGAATGGTTTTTCGGTGTGCTCGGCCACGTCTTCGATCGAGTTGATCGACATGGTTGAAAGGGTGAAGGGTACTCCAAACTCTTCGGCAGCTTTTGCAGCCTTCATCTCTCCGTCCGCATGCTGCATCCCCGTCAAACCAACCGGGGCCAGCGCAACCGGCATCGAGACCTGCTGCCCAATCATTTCCGAGGCAGTCGAACGTCCGGACATGTCAACGGCAACGCGCTGGCGCAGGCGGATCTTTTCAAAGTCGGAACTGTTTTCGCGGAATGTCTGTTCCGTCCAGCTGCCGCTTTCAGCGTAATCGTAGAACATCCGCGGCACGCGACGCTCGTAAATGCGCCTGAGGTCTTCAATATTGGTTATCACAGGCATGACTCAGACCTCCGAACTTACTGGTTCGTTTCCCTTACCAATGCATGTCAAAGGCTGCAATGATCTGGCCTTGTGTCGGGCGGTCAAAAAAGCCTGCCGCAGAGCACTCTGCGGCAGGCTTTCGAGCGTGTTGTTTTAACCGCCGGATCAGGCGCTGTGGGCGCCATCCGACAGGGACTTTACAAAACCCAGCACTTCGTCGACCGGTTTGCCTGCACCGATCTGGCTGACGATTGCCGATCCGACTACGGCACCATCTGCCACAGACGCGATATTGCGGGATTTCTCGGGCGTGTTGATGCCAAAGCCCACGATCACCGGCAGTTCGGTCGCGGCCTTGATGCGGGCAACCTCGGGGGCCACATCCGTTGCCTGCGCCTCGGCCGCACCGGTGATGCCGGTGATCGAGACGTAGTACACGAAGCCCGAGGTGTTTTGCAGAACGCGCGGCAGGCGCTGGTCATCCGTGGTAGGTGTTGCAAGACGAATGAAGTTCAGCCCGGCCGCCTGAGCAGGCAGGCAAAGCTCTTCGTCTTCCTCGGGCGGCAGATCGACGATGATCAGCCCGTCAATACCGGCATCTTTGGCATCGGCCAGAAAGGCCTCAACACCCCGGCTGTAAATCGGGTTGTAGTACCCCATCAGGACAATTGGCGTTGTGTCGTCTGTTTCCCTGAACGCGCGGGCCAGATCCAATGTGCGCTGCAACGTCATCCCGCCATCCAGCGCGCGTTGGCCCGCCGCCTGAATGGTGGGGCCATCCGCCATCGGATCAGTGAAGGGCAAACCCAGTTCGATAATGTCCACACCGGCACCGGGCAGGCCTTTGACCACGTCGAGCGAGGTGTCATAGTCTGGGTCCCCTGCCATCACATAGGCAACAAAAGCCTTCTTTCCTTCGGCTTTCAGGGCGGCAAACTTAGCGTCGATACGGGTCATCGGATGTCCTTGCACTCGGGTTTGGACCCGTGTGCAGAAACTTTGACCGAAAATCAATCCCGCCAACGCAGGAATAGGTCAGAAGCCCAGATGATACCGCAGCAGAACCGCGTTTACACCGGGGTTCTCATCATTGGTGCTGGCGTTGGATTTATGCGTGATCGCAACCGACATTCTGTTGCCGTTGTTCAGGCTGTATCCAAGGCCCAGAAGGCTGCGGATCTGAAAGTCTCCGCCCAGGTCGTTCTTGTCATCGCTGGCGTGATAATAGCCTGGCATGACGCTGCCTTCGACAAACCACCGCTCGTTCAGCGAATACAGGCCGACCAGGCCTGCGCCGACATGCGTATTCCCGCTTTCATCAACCGACAATGCGGCCCCCCAACCCGCGCTGAACCGGGCTGCCTGGTGAAACGGGCTGTGCTGATATTCAAGTGAAATCAGGCCCTGATCCTCGGATGTGTCTTCGGAATAATCAGCATATCCAGCACCAAAAACAACCGTTTGAGCCTGGGCCGCAGCAAATGTGGAGACCGTCAATACGGCCCCAAGAAGGAGCTTTTCCATTATTGTCTTTCTGCCATTTTATTTGGTCGCGCTATGTTAATTGTTTATCCTACCCTTCGTTTTTGAGCACCGACAAGAACACGATTTGAGAACAATTTCGTGATGTGGCCGAAGGGACTCGAACAAAGTAGTCCGGCAATCACTTGCGCATTGATGCGGACCTGCATAGAAGCTGCGTTCGTATTCTATGCAGGAGGCCGTTATGGGCTTTAAGATGGGAATCGTGGGTCTGCCGAACGTGGGCAAGTCGACCCTGTTCAATGCGTTGACCAAAACCGCTGCCGCGCAAGCCGCGAACTTCCCGTTCTGCACGATCGAGCCCAATGTAGGCGATGTGGCCGTGCCGGATGAGCGGCTCGACAAGTTGGCCGCAATCGCATCGTCAAAACAGATCATCCCGACGCGCATGACATTCGTGGATATCGCCGGTCTGGTGAAAGGGGCCTCGAAAGGCGAGGGGCTGGGGAACCAGTTTCTGGCAAATATTCGCGAGGTCGATGCCATCGCCCATGTGTTGCGCTGTTTCGAAGATGGCGACGTGACCCATGTAGAAGGCCGCATCGATCCAGTGGCCGACGCCGAGACCATCGAGACCGAGCTGATGCTGGCCGATCTGGAAAGCATCGAAAAGCGCCGTGCCAACCTGGTGCGCAAGCTGAAAGGCAACGACAAAGAGGCACAACAGCAGGACCGCCTGCTTGCCGAAGCGCAAAAGATGCTGGAGAGCGGCAAACCTGCGCGTCTGGTCGAGGTTTCGGACGAGGACACCAAGGCCTGGAAGATGTTGCAGCTGCTGACCACCAAGCCGGTTCTTTATGTCTGCAACGTGTCCGAGGAAGAAGCCGCTGAAGGCAACGAATATTCGGCGAAGGTCGCCGAGATGGCTGCCGCCCAAGGCAACTCTCATGTCATCATCAGCGCCAAGATCGAAGAAGAGATCAGCCTGCTTGAAGCGGACGAGGCGCAGATGTTCCTTGAGGAAATGGGTCTGGAAGAGCCTGGCCTCGACCGTCTGATCCGTGCCGGTTACGACCTGCTCAAGCTGGAAACCTATTTCACGGTCGGTCCGAAAGAAGCCCGCGCCTGGACCATCCGCACCGGCACTGCCGCACCGCAGGCGGCTGGTGTCATTCATGGTGATTTCGAAAAGGGTTTCATCCGCGCCGAGACCATCGCCTATGACGACTTCATCGCCTGCAACGGCGAGCAAGGGGCGAAAGAGGCAGGAAAAATGCGGGCCGAAGGAAAAAGCTACATCGTCAAGGATGGCGATGTGATGCATTTCCTGTTCAATACCTGAGATTGCGTCACAACCCGCAATCGCATTGGTGTATCGAGGCCCGCCAACTCAAATCAGGAATTGAACTGTCCTGTGCTTTTACGTCTGTCCGACGACTGAGGTTGCATCCCAGGATTGCGCAGAGTCCTGATAGATTGATTTTTCTGGATTGTATTTTCGCGGATCATCCAACGACGATGCGTGAACATAGATACGATCATTCATAAGACTGCTGCGCCTTGTAAGCTGCGCTCCACAGTTCGGGCAGAAGCCGCTGAACGTTGGTTTGCCCGACCCGCCCAGCATTTCGTACGTTTTGCAAGCATTGCTTACTTCAAAAGAGCCAAGGACCAGTGGCATCATCTCTGAATGCCCCGAACCTGTGAGTTGCTGGCAGTCGCGACAGTGACAACGAAACATTGGCACATTCAGTCGGGTGCCTGCATAGCGAACCAGACCACATTTGCACCCACCTGTTATTCGTTCCGTCATCCTGAACCTCCGCCTCTGGAAGCTAAGACAATTTCCGGGTTTTGTCAGCTTTGTTTCGCTTGGTTGAGGCCATCATGCGTTTAACTGTTCCTGCATGGCAAATGATTTGAGTTCGGGAATCACAAGTCGCAGCCGGTGCAAAATTTGTGCTCTTTTCTCCTCCGTCGAATATCCGATACTCTGACGAACGACCTGCCAACAGGAACGCCCTGAGATGATCGAAATTCGCGACCTGCAATTGCTCAGTGCCTTGGCACGGCATCGGCATTTTGCCAAGGCGGCAGAGGAATGCGGGATTTCGCAGCCCGCCTTTTCCATGCGCATACGCAACCTCGAGGATCGGCTGGGCGTGTCCATCGTCCGCCGCGCCAACCGGTTTCAGGGCCTGACAGAAGAGGGCGAGATGATCGTCCAGCGGGCGCGGCGCATCCTCGACGACACCAAGGCACTCGAGCAGCAGGTGCTGGCCACCAGGGGCGAGATCACCGGTACGCTGATCCTTGGCGTGATTCCGACGGCCATCGCCTTTACCGGGCGCCTCACCAAACGCTTTCGGCAAGCGCATCCGCGCATCGTTACGCGCATCGAAACCATGTCTGCCACCGCCATTCAACACCGGCTGGATGAAGGTAGCCTGGATGCCGGGATAACATATGGCGACAGCATCGGGACCGACCTGCGACAGGTGCAACCTTTGTACGAGGAAACCTATGTCTTGCTGGTCCCGTCGCACATGACGGACGAAACCGGTCCGATACCTTGGGCGCGCGTGGCCGAATTCCCGCTAAGTCTGCTCGAGCCCCAGATGCAGAACCGGCGTATTCTGGATCATGTATTCGAAGATCAGGGTTTGTACCCGGACGTGGTTGCCGAAACCAGCGGATTTACCGCTTCGATGGTGATGGCACGCGAGGGGCTGGCCGCCACGGTTGTGCCCCGTGTCCTTGTGCGGGCATTGGGCGAGTTGAAAGGGACAAAGGTGCTGCCGCTGATCGAGCCCATTGTCAGCAAACCGATTTGTCTGGCGACACGAAGCCGCGATCCAGAACTGCCAACGGTGCAGGCGCTGCGCGCTGTGGTGACGTCTTTACGGTGATAAGATGTCGTTATCGTGTGATTGCAAAAAGCGATTTGACGATATGCTAGCCTGATGAGACACGGGGCCTGAATCGGAGGGCATCATGGCACCATTAGACACCAAGCCATCAGGCGCACCCAAGGGCGTCTGGAAGTCAGGTAAAGGCAAGGGGCGGCATACGCCCAAAGGTCGTCAGTTCACGGATGAGGCGCAGGCTGAAATTGCACGCTTGCTGGGCGACCGCCCACGCCGCCGCGACCTGCTGATCGAGTATTTGCACCTGATTCAGGACACGCACGGTCATATCAGCGCCGACCATATCGCAGCGCTGGCCGTCGAGATGCGGATCGGGCAGGCCGAGATCTACGAGACCGCGACTTTCTATGCCCATTTCGACGTGGTGAAAGAAGGTGAAACACCGCCGCCCGCGCTGACCATTCGAGTCTGTGATTCCCTGTCCTGCGAAATGGCCGGCGCGCAACAGCTGAAAAAAGCGCTGGAGGATGGGCTGGACCCGTCCGAAGTGCGCGTTCTGCGCGCGCCCTGCATGGGGCGCTGCGACACCGCGCCGGTGCTGGAAATCGGTCACAACCATATCGACCACGCGACCCTCGAAAAGGTGCAGGCCGCGATTGCTGCGGATGACACCCATGCCCATTTGCCTGATTACGAGACCTTCTCGGCCTATGTCGAGAATGGCGGTTACGCCAAGCTGAATGAATTGCGCGAGGGCGGCGATTGGGAAGAGGTTCAGGAACAGGTTCTGGCCTCGGGCCTGCGCGGTTTGGGTGGCGCAGGTTTCCCGTCGGGCAAGAAATGGGGCTTTGTCCGCATGAATGACGGCCCGCGTTACCTGGCCGTGAACGGGGACGAGGGCGAACCCGGCACGTTCAAGGACCGCTATTACCTGGAACGCACCCCGCATGTCTTCCTTGAAGGCATGTTGATCGCCGCCTGGGCGGTCGAGGCCGAGACCTGCTTTATCTACATGCGTGACGAATACCCTGCGGTTCTGGAAATTCTGCGCCGCGAGATCGCCGCGCTGGAAGATGCCGGAATTGTTGAGCCTGGCTATATCGACCTGCACCGTGGTGCAGGCGCCTATATCTGCGGTGAAGAATCCGCGATGATCGAGTCGATCGAGGGCAAGAAGGGCCTGCCGCGTCACCGCCCGCCTTTCGTGGCACAGGTCGGTGTATTCGGCCGGCCGACGCTGGTGCACAATGTCGAGACGCTCTACTGGGTATCCAAGATCTGCCGGGAAGGCCCGGAGATCCTCAATTCGGTTGAAAAGAATGGCCGCAAGGGGCTGCGCAGCTATTCGGTCTCGGGCCGGGTGGCGAAGCCCGGCGTCTACCTGCTGCCGGCAGGGTCGACCATTCTTGACGTGATTGATGCAGCCGGAGGCATGGCCGAAGGTCATGTGTTCAAGGCGTATCAACCGGGCGGGCCGTCGTCAGGTCTTCTCCCCTCCAGCATCGACGACGTCCCGCTCGATTTTGACACTCTACAGCCGCTGGGCACGTTTATCGGGTCTGCTGCGGTTGTGGTTCTGTCCGATCAGGACACCGCCCGCGATGCGGCGCTGAACATGCTGCGGTTCTTCGAGGACGAAAGCTGTGGCCAATGCACCCCCTGCCGGGCGGGCTGCGAAAAGGCGGTGAAGCTGATGCAGGCCGACACGTGGGACACAGACCTGCTGGAAGATCTGTGCCAGGTGATGGGCGATGCCTCGATCTGCGGGCTGGGGCAGGCGGCCCCGAACCCGATCCGCCTGGTCATGAAACATTTCGCCAATGAGATCTGAGGGAGACAGAGCCATGCTTGATGCAAGCCCAAACAAAACCGTCACCTTCAACCTGAACGGCGATGACGTCACCGTGCCCGAAGGGACCACCATCTGGGAAGCGGCCAATGGCCGTGGGCTGGTGATACCGCATCTGTGTCACAAACCGGCGCCGGGTTACAAACCCGATGGCAACTGCCGCGCCTGTATGGTCGAGGTGGAAGGCGAGCGCACGCTGGTCGCCTCGTGCATCCGCCCGGCTGCTGACGGGATGGTGGTCAAGACCGACAGTGACCGCGCCGAGAAATCGCGCGCCATGGTCATGGAACTGTTGGTGGCCGACCAGCCCGAGGTGGCGCATGACAAATCGAGCCACTTCTGGGACATGGCCAAGCTGAACGATGTCAGCGACAGCCGTTTTCCGGCGAAAAAGCCCGAGAAGATTCCGCTGCTGGATGACAGCCATGTGGCAATGCGGGTCAATCTGGATGCCTGCATCAACTGCAACCTCTGTGTCCGCGCCTGTCGCGACGTGCAGGTGAATGACGTGATCGGCATGGCTGGTCGCGGGCACACCGCTCAGGTGGTGTTCGACCAGAACGACCCGATGGGCGATTCAACCTGTGTCGCTTGTGGTGAATGTGTTCAGGCCTGCCCGACCGGCGCCCTGATGCCTGCAACCGTGCTGGACGACCAACAGCAGGGCGACAGCAAAGATTACGACTCTGAGACCGAAAGCGTCTGCCCGTTCTGCGGGGTGGGCTGCAAGGTTTCGCTGAAGGTCAAGGACGGCAAGGTCAAGTATGTCGAGGGTATCAACGGCCCGGCAAACGAAGGCCGTCTGTGCGTCAAGGGCCGGTTCGGGTTCGACTATATCCACCACCCGCATCGTCTGACCAAGCCGTTGATCCGGCGCGAGGACGCGCCCGAGAAGGGGCTGAACGTCGATCCCGGCAACCTGTCGACCCATTTCCGCGAAGCAACTTGGGACGAGGCGATGGATCTGGCCGCAACCAGGCTGAAAGCCCTGCGCGACGAAGACCCGCGCAGCGTTGCGGGCTTTGGTTCAGCCAAATGCACCAACGAAGAGGCCTATCTGTTCCAGAAGTTCATCCGTCAGGGTTTCAAGCACAACAATGTCGACCACTGCACCCGTCTGTGCCACGCGTCGTCTGTTGCCGCTCTGATCGAGAATGTCGGCTCGGGTGCTGTGACCGCGACGTTCAATGAGGTCGAAAATTCGGACGTGGTTATCATCATCGGCGCCAACCCGATTGAAAACCATCCCGTCGCGGCGACCTATTTCAAACAGTTCGCCAAGCGCGGCGGCAAGTTGATCGTGATGGACCCGCGCGGCGTTGGTATGCGCAAGTTTGCCGACGAAATGCTGCAATTCCGGCCCGGTGCCGATGTCTCGATGCTGAACGCGATCATGAACGTGATCGTCGAGGAAGAGCTGTATGACAGCCAGTACATCCACCGCTGGACCGAGAACTGGGAGGCCGAGAAAGAGCACCTGCGCCAGTTCACGCCCGAGGCGATGGCACCGATCTGCGGCATCGAACCGGATCAGCTGCGCCGCGTTGCGCGCACCTTTGCGCAGGCCAAGGCCGGTCTGATCTTCTGGGGCATGGGCGTCAGCCAGCATATCCACGGCACCGACAATTCGCGCTGCCTGATCAGCCTTGCCCTGATGACGGGCAATGTGGGCAAGCCCGGCGCGGGTCTGCACCCGCTGCGGGGGCAGAACAACGTGCAGGGCGCGTCGGACGCAGGTCTGATCCCGATGTTCCTGCCGGACTACAAGACTGTTACCGATGACAGCATTCGCGCGCAGTTCACCAGTGTCTGGAACTCGGACGACTTCTCGAACGAGAAGGGCCTGACCGTCACCGAGATCATCGACCAAGCCTATGCGGGCAACATCAAGGGCATGTACATTCAGGGTGAAAACCCGGCCATGTCCGATCCGGATGTCGGCCACGCACGTGAGGCGCTGGCCAAGCTGGACCTGATGATCGTGCAGGACATCTTCCTGACCGAAACCGCGAACTATGCGGACATCATCCTGCCGGCCTCGGCGCTGTATGAAAAGAACGGCACGGTGTCGAACACCAACCGTCAGGTTCAGCGTGTCCGTCCGGCCGTGGCACCTCCGGGTGAGGCACGCGAGGATTGGAAGATCACAGTTGAACTGGCTCAACGGATCGGTCTGAACTGGGATTATTCCGATGTGTCTGAGGTCTTTGCCGAGATGAAACTGACCATGGAGTCGCTGGACAATATCACCTGGGAACGACTGGAAACCGAGACGATCACCTATCCGTCGCTCAGCGAAACCGATCCCGGCCAGTCCATCGTGTTCGGTGATGGTTTCCCCCGCGCGGGCGGCAAAGCAAGGTTCACACCGGCCAGCGTCATCCCGCCCGATGAGGCGCCCGATGACGAATACCCGATGATCGCCACCACCGGCCGTCAGCTGGAACATTGGCATACCGGTTCAATGACCCGCCGGGCAACGGTTCTTGACGCGGTCGAGCCCGAGGCCAACTGCTCGATGAACCCGCGCACTCTGAAGCTGATGGGAATTGATCCGGGCGAAATGATCCGCCTGACCACGCGTCGCGGTTCGATTGAAATCATGGTGCGCGCTGACCGGGCCATTGCCGAAGACATGGTGTTCATTCCGTTTGCCTATGTCGAAGCAGCGGCGAACATCCTGACGAACTCGGCCATCGACCCTTACGGCAAGATCCCCGAGTTCAAATTCTCGGCCATTCGTGTCGAAAAGATCGAGGATGCGATGGCAGCGGAATAAGATCGCGGCCAGACTGAATGAAGGCGGCCTCTGGCAGGGGGCCGCTTTTTTCTTTGCCGCGCCGTCGTTCAAACGATTGCCCCATCTGACTTGCCCCGGCAATTCGTTGGGTCATCAATTGGCCGCAGCACCACGCAAGTTTCAGCACTGGCGATGGCATCGCGACCACCAACGAAATCGGAACCAGGCGTCCATTTGGCAATTTGAACACCCGTCACCGGATCGTGCGAAACAAACGGATGGCTCACCTCGGCTTTTTTGACGGTTGGTCAATAGTCACGCTCGAAGAACACACCCACGCCGGTTTCTCCTCGGCCATCGACCGTACCGCGCACCGTGAAATTGTCCGTGACATCAAGGTTCAGGTTCACTTCGGTGTCACCTTCGGTGTTCACGGTGAAGTCTGTATAAAGGTTTTCACCCAGATACGCGCCTGCGCCCAAACGGCCCGCGCCGCTTTCCGTAGCACCTATGTCAACCGTATCCACTCCGGTGGAGTCCCGCAGGCCTTTGGTTGCATCACCTCCCGCACCGCTGAGCTGCGCCAGCGATGCCGCCATCTGCGCGATCAGGAACGGCGAGATTTCTGAAAACCGATTCCCGAACAGCAACATCGCCAGCGCTTCTTCAGCCGGGCGTTCGGGGTCGGAAAACACATTGACCTCAGGTGAATCCAGCGGACCCGCAATTTCGATTGTCGCCGTGCCGTCAGACGTGCTGGCTGAAGACTCGAACTCGATATACGGGGTCAGGTCGCCCTGCAACGTGACGATACCCTTGGTCAGTGCCAATCTGCGGCCCAGAATGTCGAAATTCCCCCGGATCAGTTCGATCTGACCGGACGGAACAACAGATGCTGTGGTGCCGCCGATGAGAATCCGACCGCCCAGTTCAGCGTTTACGCCTCGCCCTCTGACGAAAACCGCCTTGGGTGCAAGCAGGCTGATATCCAGCGCAATACGGGACGCGCTTTTCTCGGATCCTTCGGTCACGACCAATCCGGCACGCTCTCGCGTGATGAAACCGGCACGGCTTTCGTTGATGTGCTGGATGTCCGGGATAGGTGCCGCGCCCACGGCGCCGGACGCGGCTGCAAGGTTGATGTTGGTTTCGTCAAACGTGATCTGACCGGCCAAAGAACTGTCTCCGGCCAACGCCCCGGTCATGGCAATCTGACCGTTCAGGGTGGTTTCATACAGCAACCGATCCGTCAGCACGAGGTTGTTCAGGGTGGTGGTGATCTGGGCGTTGAACGGAGGGGTCAGGTCAACAGGTCCGTCGACGGTAAAGTTGCCGCCCGCCCGAACCCCGCCATTCAGTGTGATGGTTGCGCGGCTTTGCGCCAGATCCACCTGACCACTGATCCCGGTAATGGTCTGGCCAGCACCCGGAACGGCAAGAGATGTGCCCGAAGTGGTGATCGATCCGCTCAGCGACGCCAGCGCCGGAGCACCTTTGAGTGCCAGATCGAAGCGCGCCGACCCGTCGATCTTGTTTGGTGTGATGAAGACATTCGCGATTCCAAGGTTTATGCCGCCCTGAGCCGTCAGATCCGCCTGACTGCGGGTTTCATCAAAGGTGCCGGCCAAGGTGGTGTCTATGTCGGCGGGCCCTTGCGCCTTGGCGTCGATCGTCCAGACTCCATTGTCGCGCTGGGCCGTCCCTGTTGCTGCAACGGTGCCGGGAAACTCTGGAACAAACCGCTCGATCCGGTTCAGATTGGCGTCAAAGTCGACGTCGGCAGACCCATCCCGCTCAACCGTTCCCTGAAGGCTGGCGTATGAGCTGTCAGGTCCGTCCAGGCGGGCAGTGCCTTCCAGCCCAGAACTGGTCGGAGCGACGTTCCCGCTCAGGTTAAGCGGGCCGGACAAGGTTTGCGACAGACGAGCAAGGTCATCCAGTTTGGCGGAAAAGTCCAAGCCGCCAGCGTTTCGGTCCAACTTGCCTGATGCATTTGCCGACAGGGCGGTTCCAATCAGTTGGAACGTGCGGATGTTCAGGCCTTCGTCGTTGTTCACCGCGTCCACGGTCAGGTTCGTTCGCCCCTGGATCAGGTCGTCAACGGCGTCGATCCCGGTTTTGATATCGTCCGCAGCCAAATTGCCTTTTACGTCGAACGCCTTGCTGCCGACCGCGCCCTTGCCGGCAACATCCGCACGGATCGCCCCAGCCAGATCGCGTTTGGCAAGGTTTGAAAACGGTGAAAGGTCCGGGATGTTCAGATTGGCCTGCCCGTCAATAGCCAAAGCATTCTTTGGATCGTCTATGGTGGCAGAGACCTTGGCGGTCAGGGCAGAACCGTTCACCGTCGCGTCGCGGATCACAATCTGTTCCTGGTTCAGCGCACCGTCGAACGTAATCTCGTTGCGACCGGCCAACAGCGGGTCGATCTCGGTCAGACCGGTTTTGATATCCCGGCCCGATACGCTGGCCGCGCCGTCAAACTCCAGCGTCTGAACGGTTCCTTTTCCGTTCAGTTTCGCTTGCACTGCGCCTCCGAGTTCGCGTTGGGCAAGGCCGGAAAACACGGACAGGTCCCGGGAATTGACCGTCGCCTGACCATCGATCGTCACGTTGCCATCAGGGGTCGTTACCGTGCCGTCGGCCTGGGCGCGCATGGTATCTCCGATCAGGGTGAAATCTCGGATGGTTACGCCATCTGCGCCGCGCCTGGCGTCGAGCGTTATCGTTGTATTGCCCTTGATCACCGGATCGATGTCATCACGCCCGGTCGAAAGGTCGGTTCCTTCGACCTCCAGCTTGCCGTCGAAACTGCCTTTCAGTGGCGAGCCCCGACCGGTCACCTTGGCCGAGACCTCGCCTCCCAACTCCAGTTGCGCCAGTTCCGAAAACCGGGACAGATCCGTGGCTTTCAAAGTGGCGGTGCCGTCGACGGCCAAACCGGAGGACAGGCCGCTGACCAATGCGTCGACGCCCAATTCGTAATCCGAACCGACCAGTTCGAGACCTGTCAGGTTCAGGGATTGGTCACTGCCATATTCGAAAGTGCCATCCAGAGTGACGAGGTCGCCTATTGCTGCATTCAGGGCCTCGTCCGCCAGACTAATACCGTCCAACGCGGCCTGCAG
This sequence comes from Ruegeria sp. YTSA144, assembly GCF_059610125.1. Taxonomy (NCBI): domain Bacteria; kingdom Pseudomonadati; phylum Pseudomonadota; class Alphaproteobacteria; order Rhodobacterales; family Roseobacteraceae; genus Ruegeria; species Ruegeria sp. YTSA144. The sequence continues at coordinate 192,060 of NZ_JBXWNA010000006.1, read as the reverse complement.
GTTGCCATTGATTTTTAGCGCTGCGCCCTGTTCCAGGGTCCCGTGAGCAGTAATTTGCGCGCGCTCCAAATCAACCTGCTCGGCCTGCACGGCATCTGCTGTCAGACTCAAGTCCCAATGATTGCCGTTTTTTTCGTCGTACAGCGCCGAAATCTGTGCTGCTCCAACGGACGTGTCACCGCCCGAGGCTGGAAGAGTTACCCTTTCACCCTCCGGTGGCGTTATGCGTCCTTGCAGGGCCGCGAGTTGCAATCGCCCACCTGCCGCCAATTGTAGCTGGCCTTTCAGGTTCAGTGCTTGTGACGAGAACTCAAGCTCGTCAATTTCCAGCGCACCTTCAGGCTGGGTTCGCCCATCCACATAGAGCCGTGTTTTGGCACCGAAAAACGTATCCATTTCTTCGGCGACAAAAGGCGTCAAATCACCACCGAGATCGGCAGTAAACGCAATGCCATCTTCTGCGCTGGCCGCGGCAGTCGGGGCCGAGCGTAACCGAACCTGCCCTGTCACCCGAGGTTGACCATCGCTGCTGAGGCCGATATCTGCGGTGAAGTCGGTCACCGGTCCGGACCCTTTCGCGGTCAACCCAATCGGTGGACTGTCCGGAATTTTCAGAGCGGCCGAGATCAGGCCGCCCGCTGCCTCTGTCACCTGAAGGTCAAGATCGATCTGGCTGGTTGAATTCTGGAAGCCCGCTGCCAGCTTGATCTCATCGCCCGCCCGGTCCAGCCGGGTGATATCCAGATCGGTGTCCAGCGTCCCGTCGGCAAGTGACAGGTTGCCATTGACCGCCAGTTCTGCGGCTACTCCGATCAGAGGCTCGCCCAAAGCCAGCTCGTCGACACGAATTTCACCGATTTCGATGGCAACGGGCAGTTCAGGCAGTTGGAAACCTTTTGCCTCTGCGGTTGGCGGCGGCGTATCTTTGGTGGTGGTGCCCGGCGCGCGGGCGACGTCGATCTCTTGTGCAGTCAAGGCATTGACCGAGAACCGCCCACGGATCAAAGCCAGCCGGTTCCAGTCAAGTTCGGCATCCTTTATGGTCAGCCAGACCCCTTCGTCATCGGCAACCGTGATCTCGGCAATCGTGGCACGTGAACTCAGCGCACCTTTCAGGCCTTTGACGGTGACGTTCTGATCGTCGCCCGACAGTGTATCCTGTAGGAACCGCTCGATCATGCTACCGCCTTGGTCCTCCTGCGGATGTCCGGCCACAGGCACGACCGCCAGCGCGCCGATCAGCAGAGGGTATGAAAGGTACCGTCTCAAAATGCCTGTCCGATCCCGATGTAGAACTGTAGCCCGTCCCCGGTGGGGCCGCTGACAGGATAGGCCAGATCAAGACGCAGGGGGCCAAACCCGCCCAGATCATATCTTACGCCGATACCGGCGCCCGAGTGGTCTTCCGCGCCGCTGCCGACAAAGGAAGACGTATCGACGACACCGTAGTCATAAAACCCGACCAGCGACAGGCTGTCGGTAACCTTGCCTCGGATCTCACCGGACAAGCCAATAAATGACTTGCCGCCTGCGACGCCGGTCCCGACCGGAATGCCGAGGCTTTCATACGGCTGCCCGCGCACGGTTCCCGCGCCACCGGAAAAGAACAGAAAGTCAGGTGTGACACCGTCTGCGGGTGGGCCAATCACGGATCCCAATTGCGCCCGCCCCGCCAGTACAATCCTTCCTCCGGTGCCAAGGCTGGTATAGGCGCGGCCATCGAAAAACAGACGAATTCCAGTGTCGCTGCCGGAAAAGCCGACAAAAGGCATGATCTGGGAATCCAGATAGAAACCGCGCGTGGCACTGACTTTGCTGTCACGCTCATCCCATTCGGATCGGAACGGCACGATGAAATACCTGAACTTGCGCCCGCTGCCATATGCGTCATCTGCATCCGACCACTGAAATCCGGCCGATGCCTCGGCGTAAAGACTGTCCGAGAACGTTCGGCGCGCACCATAGGCCAGCGACGCCACCGTCACATTGTAGTTTTCCGTGTTGCGGCGTTCCAGCAGGGCGCTCCAGAAGGTGTTGTCATCAGGGCCAAGCCGGTCGGGTTGATCCAGACGCAATCCGATCCGGCCATCAATATCCTCTGCACCGCCAATATTTCGGACCGCCGCTTCGAAGCGCAGACGTTCTGCGCGCCTGAACATGTTGCGATGGGTCCACGTCGCGGTCACATCCACACCATCACGAGAGGCCAGTTCGACACCAAAGGTCAACCGACGTTTGGGCAGGTCTTCGAACGTGGCATCGAAATCCAGTGTGCCATCCGGATTCGGCGTCTCTCGTTCCTGCAACGAGACCACGTTGAACGTGCCGGTCCGGCGCAACCGTGTTCCCACCTTCTGAATTTTCTCGGGCGAATAGACCTCGCCACTGGGGAAGCCGGCGATCTTTTCGATGGATCTGTGGCGCACGTCTGAATTGCCCTTGATGAACATTTTGCCAAATGTCAGCCTGCGCCCGGGGTCAAGGTCGATCTGAGCATCCAGGCGGGCCTGGGCGTGGCGCGCGATGATTGTCTGACCCGCAATTCCGGCTTTTGCGTGACCCGCGTCCCTCCATCCCTGAACACCGGCCGAGGAGGCCTGTTGAATGGCACCGGTCGTCGCCAGTTTCCCTGGGGCAAAGTCCTCGGGCAGTTCCGTTTCAGGGGCCAGGGGCTGAACTGTGGCGGTGCCGAATTTGAAGCGTGGCCCGGTTTCGACGGTAATCGCAGCACGGTTGATTTGTGCAGGCACCGTGAGAGAGCTCAGCTCGGCCGCTTCCTGTCCATCAAGCTTGATGCTGACGACCGGGCTGAAATACCCTTCGTCGTACAGGATTTGCACAATCGTTCGGTAATCCGACAAGGCTCCCGAGAGGATTTCAAGCGGGGTGTCGAGGCCGCGTTCTTCAGCCGTGGTTACCGAGGATGTCTTTTCGAGGCGTTCAACCAGTTCTTTCGATGCGCCGGGGGCGGAAAGTGAGGTTTCCAGCGCCGCCAATGTGGTTGGGGCCAAAGTCACAACTGCGGCCATCAGCCAGCGCCCCAGACGGCATTGCCGCTTGCTCCTTTGCATGAATTGCCCCAACTGTCCCAATTCCAGTTCTCTTGCCCGCGTCATGCACGGTCGTTTGAATTCAGGTTAGAGCATCTGAATGCGGATGGGGAAAGGAATTATGCATGAGACGCGTTTTTTTGGGCCAAATTGTGTTGACGTCACCGCCCGGCTATTCGGCTGCCATAAGGCGGGCCACGTCCAGCATTCGCGCCGAAAACCCCCATTCGTTGTCGTACCAGCCAAAGACCCTGACCTGATTTTCACCCACCATACGGGTCTCGGGCCCGGCAATGACCAGCGATTCAGGGCGGGCCCGCAGGTCGGACGAGACCAGCGGCAAGTCAGTCCAGCCAAGCACAGGCGATGCAGCAACGGCCTGCTTCAGGGCGTGATCGAAGGTTTCGGCACTCATGCCGCGCTGCAATGTGACCACAAGGTCCACGGCTGACACACTTGCCGTGGGAACGCGGACAGCCGCGCCCGAAATGCGCCCGGCCAGATGAGGCAGGACGACATCGATCAGGTGCATCGCGCTCGATGTTGTAGGCACCATCGACAGTGCCCCCGCCCGAGAACGGGCCAGGTCGCCGCGCGGGGCATCTACCATTGGCTGGCTGTTGGTATAGCAGTGGATGGTGGTCATGTGCCCCGATGCAACACCGCCGATCTCGTCTATGACCTTGACCAGTGGCACCAATCCGTTGGTGGTGCAGGATGCGTTTGACACAATCCGGGCGCTGCCCAGCTGGTCTTCGTTCGCACCCAGAACGATGGTGACATCAGCAGCGGGGGAGGGGCCCGAGATCAGCACTTTGCCTGCGCCCGCGGTCAACCCGCGACGCGCAACGTCCGAACTGCGGGCGATACCGGTACAATCCAGCATGACGTCAACGCCCGACAGATCAACGCGGGACAGATCGGCGCTGTGGGTCATGGGAATTGAGTGCCCATCCACGATCAGCGCAGCGTCCCCCCCGGACACATCGCCGGGATAGGGGCCGAATGTGCTGTCGTATTTGAACAGGTATGCGCAGGTTTCCAGCGGCGCGATGTCATTGATCAGCACCAACTCGATATCTGCCCCTGCCGGCAGGGCCAGAACCTGCCGCAGGATCGTGCGGCCAATGCGGCCGAATCCGTTAATCGCGAGTTTCATGCGCAAGCTATGGCAGGCCGGTCGAGCGACCTCAATGCCTGATCTGACGCCGTGTCAGTTGCAGCTGACCTGCGAGAAAAACTGGCCCGAGATGTTCTGATACATGCTGGCCACGATCGGTTTGCACCCGGTTGCCTGCTGAATCGCGGCAATGGCCTGAACGGTGCGCAGGCGCGGCGGCGGGCCGAAGGGGTTGAGGTTGTTGTTGTCACGCGTGGCGCGATAGACGACCGGCGCATCGGAAACCTGTGTCACCGCCCAGGTGCGGCTCATGACGAACACGGATTTGGTTTCTTCTTTGGCCGAGATGGGTGATGCAAAAAGGGCCGCGGATGAAGCGAGTGCTGCGACGGCCAGCAGGGCAGGGCGTAGTTTCATGGAACAATCTCCAGTGCTCAAAATCAGAATTTACTTGGATTTCAGCAAATTCCAGCCCGCCTGTGAAGCCCCAAGGTCAGAAATATGCGGCGCCACCCCGTCGGCCAGGTGTTCCCGCCAAGCTGTGGGCAATGGCAAATACCGGTTGCAGCCGTTGTGCCGCCAATGCCTGAACCACCCCGAATCCCCGCGTTGCGGGCTTGCGAACAGAAGTCTCGCAGACGGGTTTGGTCGCGAGGTTTTGAAGGTTCGCCACAGGGGCTTGGCCCTGCCGGGTTAGGGGTATAACCTTGACCACAAATGATTTCAGCTCTGCGAGGCCGCCATGAATGCCACATTTTTTACCGCCGTCGCCGCATGCGGCATTCTATTGATGAACACCGTGGTCGAGGCCAAGCCTCTGTCCCGAATCATAGCCGAGATGGGGTTGTCTCCGGCAGATTTCGAAGTGGTCAACGCGGCCTCAAACGCGCTTTTGACCAGTGGCACACCATCCGTGGGTCAGGAACGGTCATGGAAGAATGACGACACGGGTTCCAAGGGTACAATCCGGGTGCAATCGGTACAGGGAAATTGCGTTGGCCTTCAGCATGTGATTCAGCCGGACGGTGGTGATCAAAGCAGGGAAATCCGAACCCGCCGATGCAACGATGGCAATGGCAACTGGATCCTTACGCCCTGATCATCAGGTCAGATTTCAGTAGCCCTGATCGCGATTGACTTCATGCAGCAAGGGCGCGCCAGAACAGAGGCGTTGGAAGTTTTCAGCCACATCCGACAACGCATCGCCCAGATGCCAGCCTGAAACATGAGGCGTGATCGTCACGCCGGGGTGGCGCCACAGCGGGCTGTCTTGTGGCAGGGGTTCCCGCGAGGTGACGTCCAACACGGCATGCCCCGGAATACCTGCGTCCAGTGCCGCGATCAGGGCGACCTCATCAATCAGATTTCCGCGCCCCGCGTTCAGCAACTGACTGCCGGGTTTCATCGCCGCCAGCATCCGGGCATCAAACAGGCCAGCGGTTTGAGGGGTCGAGGGCAGGATTGCGCAAACGTGGTCACATTGTCCTAGAAGCGCGGGCAACGCGTCCTGCCCATGCAAACAAGTTACGCCGTCAATGACCTTGGGCGTACGGCTCCAGCCCATCACCTGAAAGCCCACGGCGCGCAGCATCCGCGCGGTGCGGGCACCGATGTGGCCAAGACCCAGAACGCCGACCACGGTGTCTGGGGTAAAAACCGGTGCGCGCGGGGACCACTCGGCGCGGGATTGGGCCGCTTCGTGAAATGCCATGTGTCGCTGAGCGCGCAGGATATAGGCCAGAAACCACTCGGCAATGCCTTGCGCCGGCGCGTCGGGCTTCAGGCGGGCGATGCGAACATGACCGGGCAGACCGGGATGGCTGACAATGGTTTCAACCCCTGCGCCCAGCTTTTGAACCAGTTTCAGGTTGGTCAGTCGCGTCGGGTGGTCACGTTGCATATCAACCACGGCCAGCATCGTTATGTCATCCGGGTTTCCCAACGTTTCCGCGGTGCGAATATCCGCATCCGGCAACACCGCCCGTAAACTGCGGGCAATTTCGTCATCACTTATCCAGTTGGACAGCCCGGTTTCGATCAACAACGCCATGTACGGCTCCTGCTTAGGTTTGATGCGGTGACGTCCCGTCACTACGGTGGACAGGGCCCGGGCAGTTAAGCCATCCTTGCGGTAAAAGTATAGCCCGGACCCGGTGCTTGACAGGGACAATTCCGAAAACATGACATTCAGCCTGGCCGCGCAAATTCATGATCATCTGCAAGACGTTGCCGATATGACCGGGTTCGAGATCATGCGGCTGGAGGACACATGTTTCCCGGGAGGTGAAAGCGAAACTGATCGCAAGGCCGGTGTGTCCAACATGTCCGCCCCCCGCCGTCGGAATGGCGAAAGTGGTTAAACACCCGGGCCCAGATGAATTGAAACGATTTGCACAAGAATAGACCCGAGGAACACATGGCGGAAGCGCTCGATTTTACGGACAAGACCTATTTTCATCAGCGCGATGACGGGGCCTTTATTGGCAACGATGCCGCGCGCGGGCCGTGGTCTGCCGCTCATTGCCACGCGGGGCCGGTCAGCGGCTTGATCGTACGGGCCGCAGAAACCGAAATCGGCCCCGAAAAGATGCTGACCAGACTGACTGTCGATTTGTTGCGGCCACTTCCATTGGCCGGGCTCCGTGTCGCGGCAGAGACCACGCGCCATACCAAGACGCTGGGCACCACGCGGGTCACGGTACACGATCTTGATGACACGCTCTGCGCCACGGCCACCACGATGCATCTTTTGCGGCGCGATCTGGGGCAGGTGCCGAATGTCGAGATAGATGCGCCGAGGATAGAGGACGTTGTCGAGGGCCCTTTTCCGATAGGTGAAATTCGCCACGAATTGCCCGGTTTCGCCCATTACAGCGATATTCGCTATCCGACAGGGGGAAAACAGGGTGCCGGGCCCAAAACAATTTGGATGCGCTCTCCGCAGCTTTTGCAGGGCGAGGATCAGTCGCCCATACAGGCCCTGTGCCCGTTGGCGGATTGTGGCAACGGTATCTCGTGGAACGCGCCAACCTCGGAAATGGGGTTCATGAACACCGACCTGACCGTGCATATCCACCGTGAACCGGTTTCGGACTGGCTGGCATCCGAGTCGGTTTCGCATTGGCAGCCTTCCGGCATCGGCATGTCTCAGTCCGTGCTCTTTGATACGCAAGGTCCAGTGGGTACTGCGCTGCAAACACTGGTTCTGTTTCCGCCGACCTGATGTCGGGCCGGATTTCGCATCGGGATTGAAAATGTCGTTGCCGCCAAACGGAGGGAGACTTATCTTGATCTCATGCGTTACCTTATAACCACTTTGATCCTTTGCTGGCCGATGCAGACCAACGCCCACCCGCATGTCTTCATTGATACCGGGCTGGAATTCATCGTGGATGACGCTGGTCAACTGACCCATGTCCGCGTGACCTGGGCGTATGACGAATTCTACTCGTTGCTGGTTCTGGAAGACATGAAGCTGGATCAGGATGCCGACGGCGTTCTGACACAAAGCGAAGAACGGTTCCTGACCGGGTTCGATACGCAGTGGGTGGAAGGATACAACGGCGATCTTGTCGTTACCGCAGACGGAAACCCGGTTGCACTTTCCGGTCCGATGGAGGCGCACGCGACAGTTGAAGACGGGCGCGTTGTCACCACGCATCTCAGGGCGGTGGAAGCCGGTGCCGTGCCTGCCACGGCATTGTCCGCAAAGGCATTTGATGAGACGTTTTACACCGCCTACGAGGTGACGCGGCCCGTCACCGTCACAGGCCCTTCTGCGTGCCGGATGGATCGGTTTGACCCGGACATCGACGGGCAACTTGCGCAGATGCAGGCGTTCCTGCTGACACTGGACGCAGATTATGACCTCGAGGAAAACGATATTCCTCTGGTCGGTGAAAGCTTCGCGACCGAGATCCGTGTTTCATGTCTCGCTACCTGATTGTTCCGGTTGCTCTTGCCTGCGGTCTGCTGCTCTGGTTCTGGGGCAGCGGAGGTTTTGAAAGTCTTGCGGCCTGGGCCGCGGGGGAGCAACGAGAATTCCAGAACCAGATCGCCCGGTCCTTGCGTGCCGCGCGCGCCGAGCAGCCCGAGGCGGTGGCAACGCTGCTGACGGTCTGTTTCGCCTACGGGTTCTTTCATGCCATCGGCCCCGGCCACGGAAAGGTCCTGATCGGGGGCTACGGTTTGGGTCGGCGTGTTGCTTTCTGGAGGCTATCGGCGATCAGTGTATTGTCCAGCCTCGGGCAGGCGGTGACGGCCGTCGTACTGGTCTATGCCGGGGTGCTGGTGTTCCAGATGTCCCGCGAAAGCCTTGTTGGAACGACGGAACAGGTCATGGCTCCGATCAGCTACGGTGCAATTGCCCTTATCGGTCTTTGGCTGGTGGTCCGGTCCTTGCGCAGTTTCGCAAGGAGACGGAAAACCGCGTCGTCCCATGATCACCATCATCGTGAAAACGATCACACGCATCATCACCACCACGAAGGAGAGGTCTGTTCAGATTGCGGCCACCGCCATGGCCCCACCGCGCAGGAAATTGCAAATGTGGGTTCACTGCGCGAGGCCCTGATCCTGATTGCGGGCATCGCGGCGCGACCGTGCACAGGGGCTTTGTTCGTGCTGATCCTGACGTGGCAGATGGGCATCGCGATGATCGGTATCGCCGGGGCCTTTGCCATGGCATTGGGCACGGCGTTGGTGACGACCTTGGTGGGATGGACGTCCTTTGGCCTTCGCGGAGGTCTGCTGGCCTCAGCCTCGGCCACACGGTTCGCATCGGTGTTGGCCCCAACCATCGAACTGGTCGCCGGGCTGATCATTGCCGTGATCGCAAGTGGATTGCTTCTGCGAGCGATTTAGGTCAGTCGAATACCGGTTCCGGGTAACCAACCCGCGCCAGATACAGCCCTTGCGGCGGGCACACTGGCCCGCAGGCCGCACGGTTGGCGGCTTCCAACGCCTCGCGAACATCTTCCGGGGTCCACGCGCCGGCGCCCACACGTTCCAGGGTTCCGACGAAACTGCGCACCTGATTGTGCAGGAATGACCGTGCCCTAACGTGGAAATGGACCTCGGGGCCGGAGAATCCCTGAACCTGTTCAACCCGCAACTCATCCAGAGTTTTGACCGGGCTGGCCGCCTGACAAATCGACGACCTGAAGGTCGTGAAATCATGGCGACCCAGCAGCATGTTCGCCCCTTCCTGCATGGCCTCGACATCCAGCGGATGATTGATCTGCCAAACCTGCCCTTTGTCATGGGTTGCAGGCGCGCGCCGCATCAGGATGCGGAACAGGTATTGCCGTTCGACCGCCGAAAACCGGGCGTGCCAATCCGCGTCGACCCGTGCTGCCTTAACAATCGCCACCGGCTGCGGTTTGAGGTGATAGTTCAGCGCTTCGGACAGGCGGAAAGGATCCCAGTCCTTGGCCATGTCGCAATGAGCAACCTGTCCCAATGCATGAACACCGGCGTCGGTGCGCCCTGCGGCAGCAATCGTATGCGCACCCGGTTGAATGCGGGACAGGGCCTGTTCGATTGCCCCCTGCACGGACGGTTGATCCTTTTGCCGCTGCCATCCGGCAAACGGCTCCCCCTGGTATTCGACTTTCAACGCGTATCTGGGCATGTGCCGCTGGTACAGCGCGGCGCGGGAACGGGCAAGGGGGCGAAAGCGCTGGTATGTGCGGTACCCTCTACCTATCTTGGGTGAAACGATAATTGCGGGGCGACGGATTGGTCATCTCATCACTGGCAGACAGTCTTGTGCGCGGCGTCGAAACCATCGGCGACAGCGTCTCCGAGACGTTTTTTGAGCCTGTCATCCGCCTGGGTGTCACCGGGTTGGCGCGGTCGGGCAAGACGGTTTTCATCACCTCGCTGGTGGCGAACCTGCTGGATCGGGGGCGTATGACCGGGTTGGTTGCGCAGCAGGAAGGACGGATTAACGCCGCCTATCTGCAACCGCAGCCCGATGACACCGTGCCCCGGTTCGATTATGAAACGCACCTGTCCGCCCTGACCGGTCCGACACCGCACTGGCCGGACAGCACGCGCGCGGTGTCAGAACTGCGCCTGTCCTTCAAAGCCCGCCCAGCCGGCTTGCTTGCCGGCTTGCAGGGACCGCGCACCGTTCATCTGGACATTGTCGATTACCCCGGCGAATGGCTTTTGGATCTGGCCTTGCTGGACAAGTCGTATGCAGACTGGTCTCGGGAAACACTGACACGTATCGAGGCCCGCTCGGAGGCTGCCGGGTATCTGGCCCAGGTCAATGCCGCAGACCCGTCCGGCGCACATGACGAGCCTGTCGCGCAAGCGCTGGCATCGTCTTTCACGACCTATCTCAATCAGGCGCGTGAAGCGGGGTACTACGACTGTACCCCCGGGCGTTTCCTGTTGCCGGGCGATCTGGCAGGCTCTCCGGTTCTGACCTTTGCGCCGTTGGTGGTGTCTGGCCCGTCGCGGCGCAGAACGCTTCAGCGCGAGATGGAACGGCGATTTGAAGCTTACAAAGCGCAGGTCGTGAAACCGTTTTTTCGGGATCACTTCTCGCGGATCGACCGGCAGGTGGTTCTGGTTGACGCGCTGGGCGCAATTCACAAGGGACCGCAGGCGGTCGAGGATATGCGCCGCGCCATGGCTGATATCCTGTCGGCCTTTCGCCCCGGCCGAAATGCATGGCTCAGCCAATTGCTGTTGGGCAAGCGGGTCGAACGCATTTTGTTTGCGGCGACAAAAGCCGACCATTTGCACCACACCCAGCATCCCCGCCTGACCGCGATCATCGAAGCATTGACGCGCGAGGCGCGCGATCGGGCGAGTTTCGCAGGGGCCCGGACCGAGGCCCTGTCTCTGGCATCGCTGCGCGCAACGACCGAAGAATTGCGCAATCACAACGGGACAGAATTGCCATGCGTTCGGGGTACCTTGTTGGATAGTGGCAAACAGGCTGCCTTCTACCCCGGTGAATTACCCGAGGATCCAGCGCATCTGCTGGGCCCGGCCCGAAATGGGGCTGATAGGTGGTTGGGCGAAGACTACGGCTTCATGGCCTTTGCCCCGGCCCGGCTGACCATGAAACCCGGTGACGGCCCGCCGCATATCCGACTGGATCGTGCCGCCCAGTTTTTGATTGGAGATCGGTTGTGACGGTACTTCTGCGTCCCGCACGCCCAACGGATGCAGGTACCATCGGGGCAATCCTGCATGGCTTCGCCCTGGAAAACGACTGGATGCCTGAATTGCACAGCTGCGCCGAGACCATCGCCTTCTGCGGTCGAATGATTGATCAGGAATGGGTGACCGTGGCTGAAACCGAGGCCGGCGTTGTAGGTTTTTTGGCGCTCGACGGTCGTGAAATCCATTCGCTTTATCTGGATGTTTCGGTTCGGGGCCGCGGGATTGGCCGGCAATTGCTGGATCATGCCAAATCGGCCCGCTCAGAGCTGAGCTTGTACGCGTTTCAGGACAACGCCCGAGCGTGCCGGTTTTATGAACGTAACGGCTTTGCCGAGGTGGCCCGCAGCGATGGGGCGGATAATGACGAAAACCTGCCGGACATATTGTTTGTCTGGCGCAGTGAGGGTGTGATCCATGGCTAAAGGCCCGGTTTTGATCGATCTTGAAACGGATGAGCCCCCTGCCGATGTCGCCAAGGCCCCGCCGGTGCCGGACATCGCACAACCGCAAGGGCAGGCGATGCAAAGCGCGGCACGGCTGGCGGCGCGCAAACCATCGGCTCTGGCACGCTGGTTCTGGGGGCTGGCCCTGGCAGTGGTCGGGGCGGCCGTATCGGTGGCCGCGTGGGATTTTGCAACTTCGCTGGTGGCGCGGACACCTGTATTGGGTTGGATCGTAACCGGATTGATCGCCGCGCTGGTTCTTGTGGCGCTTATGATTGCTGTCCGTGAACTGGCCGCACTGGGGCGATTGTCCCGCGTAGATGGCCTGCGTCGGGCCGCAGACACCGCATTGGCCGAGGACGATCTGGCTCAGGCCCGTGCGGTCACCAACCGTATCATCGCATTCTACAAAGGCCGGGAAGACACGCGCTGGGGCCGCGAACGATTGACCGAGCGGATGGCGGACCAGTTCGATGCGTCAGCTCTGCTGGAACTTGCCGAAGATGAACTGCTGGCCCCTCTGGATCAAGCCGCCAGCCGCGAGGTCGAGGCCGCGGCCCGGCAAGTTGCAACCGTGACCGCATTGGTGCCATTGGCGCTTGCGGATGTGATAACCGCGCTGGCCGCGTCGTTGCGGATGATCCGCCGGGTTGCGGAAATCTATGGCGGGCGTGCAGGTGCACTGGGCGGCTGGCGTCTGACCCGCAGTGTATTTGTGCATCTGGTGGCGACAGGGGCCGTGGCCGTCGGCGATGATCTGCTGGAGCCTGTCCTGGGCGGTTCCGTTTTAAGCAAACTGTCCCGCCGGTTCGGAGAGGGTCTGGTCAACGGGGCGCTCAGCGCCCGTGTGGGTGTGGCCGCGATGGAGGTGTGCCGTCCGCTGCCCTTCTCGGACAGGCACAAACCTTCGACGCGGGGCATCATCAAACGCGCCTTGCAGGGCCTGTTTTCCAAGGGTTGATCCAAAGCAAGGCGCCCCGGCCTGCGCTTCGACACACTGAAAGTGTCAAAGGAGCCAGCCATGACGGATCACGGTCACAGCCCGCAGGAAATCGCCGAACGGATCAACGCACCGCCTGGACGAGGTGTGTTGCGCGATGTCGTCTATGGCGGCATCGACGGGTCCGTCACCACATTTGCCATTGTGGCAGGCGTTGCAGGGGCAGGTCTTTCCCCGTTCGTTATCGTGGCGCTTGGCCTGGCGAATGTTCTGGCTGACGGGTTTTCGATGGCTGCGGGCAATTATTCGGGCACCAAGGCCGAACTGGACAACATTCGCCGCATCCGCGCGGTCGAGGAACGCCACATTGCGTTGTACCCGGATGGCGAGCGCGAAGAAGTGCGAGAGATCCTTGCGCAAAAAGGGCTGTCTGGCGGCATTCTGAATGAGGCCACGGCAGAGATCACCTCGAGCACCGAAAACTGGATCAACCTGATGATCGAAGGTGAATATGGTCTGGGCAGTGTCGACCCGCATCCAATGAAAGCCGCATTGGCTACCTTCTTTGCGTTTCTGGTGGCGGGGATGATCCCTTTGCTGCCGTTCCTGGCGTCCGTGCCGAACGCATTTGCGATCTCGGCCTGGATGACCATGGCTGTCTTCTTTGCGATTGGCGCGCTCAAAAGCCGGTGGTCACTGGCCCCCTGGTGGCGGTCGGGGATCGAGACGTTTTTGATCGGCGGGCTGGCCGCGCTGATCGCGTATCTCGTCGGGTCCCTGTTCCACCCATGAGTTTTGCAGCGCTGGGATGACGGTTCTTGCGGCAGGCGTTACCGCAGACCCCGGACCTTTTCAGGCCAACGATCGCGCGCCAGACGATTTCGGTAATTCAGATCGGGTCACGGCTTTCCTGACTGTCACTTTCGAACGGCTCAAGATAGCCTGACCTCCAAAAGGATCGGAGACTCGGTTGGAATCGCTGCTTGTTCTTGTTGGCCTGATTGTTCTGGCCATCCCTGTGACATTGATTGCCCTTTTGGTCGGGCATTCCCGTTTGCGGCGCCGGGTAGAGCAGCTGGAAGCGCAAATCGACGCCTTGGCCTCAGGTGATGCGACCGTCCTGCCGCAACCGGAACAGGAAACGCCTGCACCGCAACCTGCTGCTGAAGAGAAGCCGCGCAGGCCGGCACCCTGGTCGGTTCCGAAACGGCAGGAAGACAACAGTGCCGACGCTCAGGATGCAGAGGTTTCTTCTCCGGCTGTCGTGTTTCGCCATGACAGGTTTGCGGCCTTGGGCGCGTGGCTGCGCGAGAACTGGTTTTATGTGGTTTCGGCCCTGTCTCTGGCGCTGGCCGGTATTTTCCTTGTGCAATACGGCGTCGAAAACGGTTTGCTGCCTCCGGCGGCCCGTGTTTTAGCGGCCCTGGGTTTCGGCGCTGTTTTGATCCTTGCAGGCGAGGTGTTGCGCCGTAAATTCGGGGATGACGAAGCGGCGGCCACTGCCTATTTGCCCTCGGTCTTTTCCGGTGCCGGGCTTGTCACTTTGTTCGGGGCGATCCTGTCCGCGCGCCAGCTGTACAACCTGATCGGTGCCGAAACGGCACTGGCAGGGATGGTCGTTGTCGCGCTGGTGGGCCTTGTTTTGGGGTGGTTCCACGGTCCTCTGCTGGCTGCGGTCGGTCTGATCGGAGCCTTTGCCGCTCCTTTCCTGGTTGGGGGCGCGTCTGATGATCCCTCTTGGCTTTATGCGTATTTCCTGCTGGTTGCCGTCTTGGGGCTGGGTATCGACACGGTACGGCGCTGGGCATGGATCTCGGTCCTGACGCTGTTCGGGGCCTATGCGGCGAATCTGCTTCTGGTGACCGGGGCGCCGAGTACGGAATCGGGATACCTGATCGCCGCAACGGTGCTGGCGCTTTTGGCAACCGCCATCCCGGTGCGGCGCATTTGGCCTAATCACGCGGGCCCCATGCTGTCTGAGATGATCCGCCGCCCAAAGGCCCGCCCCTGGCCCGAATTCCCAACCCGTCTGGCTGCCGGGGCCATCGCGGCAAGTACGGTGATCCTGTCCTGGCATTGGGCGGATACGGAGCCCGAATTCTGGTTGGGCGTCAGCTTGTTGTCCACCCTCGTTCTGGCGTTGCTCCTATGGGCCAAGGATGCACCGGCCCTCCGGGACCTGACTGTCCTGCCTGCGGCCGGTCTGGTGGTCTTTGTCGCCTCTCACGGGCTTGAGAACGGCGCGGTTCTGGACAGGTTCGCGGGCACTTACGCGGAAACACCCGAGGCCGACTATCCGATGGTGGTGACTGTTCTGGTCGCCTTGGGAGGTTTGATGTCGGCCCTGATGGCCTGGCGATCATTCACGACAAGCCAGTATCGCGCCGTCTGGGCCGGAGGAGCCGCGCTTTTTGCCCCTGTGCTGGCCATCGCGCTGGAAATAGGTTGGCATCCGGCTTCGGTGATCGGAGCCTACCCCTGGGCGCTCCATGCGATCGCACTGGCGGTGCTGATGGTGGTTCTGGCAGAACGTTTTGCCCGTGTTGACGGCGATGACCGGATGCGAGCGGCTCTGGCCACTCTGTCCGCGCTGTCGTGTCTGGTGTTCGCTTGCGTCATCGTGCTCAGTTCATCGGCGCTCACGGTTGCTCTGGTCGCCAGTGTCGTGGTTGCCGCAGCGTTGGACCGCAGGTTCATCCTGCCGCCGATGAGCTGGTTCATCTGGGCGGGTGTCTTTACCGTCACGGTGCGTCTGGTGCTTGATCCCGGGCTGGACTGGGCCAATTCCGCTCCGGTGTCTGAGATGGCGATGGTCTATGGCGCGGCCACATTGGGATTTGTCGTGGGCTGGTGGCTTTTGCGTCCGTTGAAGCGCCCTCTGGCGGCGCTGCTGCTGGAAAGCGCGGCCTGGGCGACAGCGGGTATCCTGCTTTCATTGCTGCTGCTGCGTTGGCTCGAAGGCTTCGGAGAGGGCGGCGCTGACAACAGCCATTGGGGCCTGGGTCTGCTGGCCGTCATCTGGCTTTTGCTTGCGTTCGCGCAGGTGCAGAGGTTCGGGCTGGGTGGCAAGCTGAACTATTTGCGATACCTGCTTGCTCTGTTCTTTGCGGCTCATGGCCTATTCTATCTGTTGCTGGCATTGGCGGACCAGAACCCCTTGTTTGATCCGAATGCAGATCCGGTGCTGGGGGCGCCGGTTTTGAATACGCTGGCCGTTGCCTATCTGTTGCCCGCATTGGCCATCGGCGGTTCGGCCTGGAGGATCCGGGAAATGCCGAAACCGATCATGCAAGCAAGCTTTGCCGTTGCAGGGGTGTTGGCCGCAGTTTGGTTGGGTTTGGCGATCCGTCACGTCTGGCAGGGCGCGGCGGGTATGTATGAAGGCAACGGCGTCACGCAGCCCGAGCTCTACACCTATACCATCGTTCTACTGCTGATCGGGGCCGCTCTGTTCTATCAATCTCTGGCCCGCCGATCCGACCTGATGCGCAAGGCCGGGCTGGCGGTGATCGGGTTGGCGGTTGCCAAGGTCTTCCTGATCGACATCGCCGGTCTGGGCGGCCTGATCCGGGTGTTTTCGCTGTTGGCGCTGGGCCTTGCGCTGGCCGGTCTTGCGTGGCTGAACCGGTGGGCGAAACTGCGCCATTCGCCGCAGCGGGCAGAACCTCTGGACCATTAGGTGCAGGCGTCATATAAGCGCGGCCATGCATGACCGGATGGCCATCATTATTCGAATTATATCCCCGGCGCTCTGATATCGCGAGACGCCGGGCAAAGGTGTTTGAGACTTCGCACCGACCGCTTCGATCCAATAGACGACCAGATCATCCAAAGGACGCCCCAAATGTGCGCCGACACGATCCAGACACCTGACTACAAAGACACGCTGAACCTGCCCAAAACCGATTTCCCCATGCGCGCCGGCCTGCCGAAACGCGAACCCGCATGGCTGGAACGGTGGGAGACCATCGGCGTCTATGACCGCCTGCGCGAGAAAAAGGGCCGCACACCCTTTACCCTGCACGATGGCCCCCCTTACGCGAATGGTCATCTGCATATCGGCCACGCCCTGAACAAGACCATCAAGGACATGATCGTGCGCTCCCATCAGATGATGGGCTTTGACGCGCGATACGTCCCCGGCTGGGACTGTCACGGCCTGCCGATCGAATGGAAGATCGAGGAACAGTACCGCAAGAAGGGCAAGAACAAGGACGAGGTGAACATCGTCGACTTCCGTCAGGAATGCCGCAAGTTCGCCGAAGGCTGGATCGACATCCAGCGCGAAGAGTTCAAGCGCCTGGGCATCACCGGCAACTGGGCCGATCCCTATATCACAATGGACTATCACGCCGAAGCCGTGATCGCGGACGAGTTCATGAAGTTCCTGATGAACGGCACGCTTTATCAGGGCTCGAAACCCGTTATGTGGTCGCCGATCGAAAAGACGGCGCTGGCCGAGGCCGAGGTCGAGTATCACGACAAGGAAAGCTTCACAATCTGGGTGAAGTTCAAGGTCGTGAATGCGGGCGATCTTGATGATGCCTATGTGGTGATCTGGACGACGACCCCATGGACCATGCCGTCGAACAAGGCCGTCGTCTATGGCAAGGACATTTCCTACGGTCTCTACGAAGTTACTGACACGCCCGAGGAATGCTGGGCCAAGGTAGGCGACAGGTTCCTGTTGGCCGACAACCTGGCCGCCGATGTACTGGGCCGTGCCCGTCTGAACGACGATCAGTGGACCCGTGTGCGCGACGTGACCGCTGACGAATTGGAGAGCGTTCAACTGCTTCACCCGTTGGCCGGGGCCGAAGGCGGCAACGGTGAATGGGACGACATCCGCGATTTCCGCGCCGCTGACTTCGTGACCGATACCGAAGGCACCGGATTCGTCCATTGTGCACCGTCCCACGGGATGGAGGAATTCGAGCTGTACCGTGATCTGGGCATGCTGGAGCAGGTCATCACCTATAACGTGATGGATGACGGCTCGTTCCGCGCTGACCTGCCGTTCTTCGGCGGCAAATACATCCTGTCACGCAAGGGCGGCGAGGGTGACGCCAACAAGGCGGTCATCGACAAGCTGGCCGAGGTCGGCGGGCTGCTGGCGCGCGGCAAGATCAAGCACAGCTATCCGCATTCGTGGCGCTCCAAGGCGCCGATCATCTATCGCAACACGCCGCAGTGGTTCGCATCCGTCGACCGCAAGCTGGATGACGGTATGGGCGAGATGGGCGACACCATCCGCGAACGTGCCCTGCGCTCGATTGACGAGCTGGTGAAGTGGACGCCGCAGTCCGGCCGCAACCGCCTGTATTCGATGATCGAAGCGCGCCCGGATTGGGTTCTGTCGCGCCAGCGTGCATGGGGTGTGCCGCTGACCTGCTTCACCAAAAAGGGCGCTCTGCCCACCGACGCGGATTACCTGCTGCGCAACGCCGAACTCAACGCCCGCATCAAGGCGGCGTTTGAAAAGGACGGCGCAGACGTCTGGTACACGGACGGCTTCAAGGAAAAGATCCTCGACGGAATCGTCAATCCTGACGACTACGATCAGGTCTTTGACGTTCTGGATGTGTGGTTTGACTCGGGTTCCACCCACGCGTTCGTTCTGCGGGATCGCGAGGACGGGACCGAGGATGGCATTGCCGATGTCTACATGGAGGGCACCGACCAGCACCGCGGCTGGTTCCATTCGTCCATGCTGCAAGCCTGCGGCACCAAGGGCCGCGCACCGTACCGGAACGTGGTGACTCACGGTTTCACACTGGATGCCAAAGGCAACAAGATGTCCAAATCGCTGGGCAACACCATCGTGCCGGAAGAGGTCATCAAGCAATATGGCGCCGATATCCTGCGCCTGTGGGTGGCCCAGACCGATTATACCGCAGACCAGCGGATCGGGCCGGAGATCCTGAAAGGCACCGCCGACAGCTATCGCCGCCTGCGCAATACCATGCGGTTCATGCTGGGATCATTGGCCGACTTCACCGAGGCAGATCGGGTTGATCCCGCAGGCATGCCGCGCCTTGAACGCTGGGTACTCAGCCGTCTGGCCGAGTTGGACGAACAGGTCCGCAAGGGCTATGCCGCGTTCGACTTCCAGGGCGTGTTCAGCGCGGTGTTCAACTTTGCCACCGTAGACCTGTCGTCCTTCTATTTCGACGTTCGCAAGGACGTTTTGTACTGCGACGGGGACAGCACACGCCGTCGCGCCGCGCGCACTGTTCTGGACATTCTGTTCCATCGCCTGACCACATGGCTGGCCCCTGTACTGGTCTTCACCATGGAAGAGGTCTGGCTGGAACGGTTCCCGGGCGATGACAGTTCGGTCCATCTGGTGGACTTCCCGGACACACCGGCCGATTGGCGCGATGCCGAGCTTGAGGCCAACATGGCCAAGGTGCGCCGTGTGCGCCGGGCCGTGACCGCCGCGCTCGAGGTTCAGCGTCAGGACAAGGTGATCGGTTCCAGCCTCGAAGCGGCACCGATCGTGCATGTCGAGGATGGCGATACCCGCGATCTGCTGGCCACGTTCGACGTGGACGACATGTGCATCACTTCGGGCCTGACGGTGACCGGCGATCCCGCCCCGGCCGAGGCGTTCCGTATGCCGGAAATCGAAGGCGTTGCCGTCGTATTCGAAAAAGCAGAAGGCGAGAAATGTCAGCGCTGCTGGAAAATCCTGCCTGATGTGGGCCGTCACACCCACGCGGGCGTCTGCGGGCGCTGTGACGAAGCGCTTGGATAAGTCAATTCGCCCCCTCGGGTTCACTCGGGGGGGCTTTCCTGCCTATGTCTGCACTGCCTGCGGGACAGGATTGAACAGATCAAAGCCAATGGCAGGGTCCGTCAGCGCTTTCCAAACCTGGTAATCCGTGAAGTAGCCGGTATGCCCTCCGGGATCGACCGGGATGTTCCGGTTCGCAAAAATCAGCCCCCCCTCGATTTCCGTTCCAACAAAATCGTCCTGCCGGAAGATGTTGAACCACGCGGCGTTCAGATGACTGGCCGCAAGTGTGAACATTTCGGGAAAATAGCGCTGATAGATATGCGTGACCGGGGAACCCATCGTAACGAGAGTCAGAGGTCGGTTGCCAATACGCTTTTGGACACGTGGGTCCGTAAGCATCTGTGTGGCAATCACGGTGCCCTGCGAATGGGATATCACCGTGATATGATCCGCTGGAAAGATATCGAGAACATAGTACAAGGTGCGATAGAAACGCTCGTCTATCGCCTTGCGATCCGGATAGTTGCGTTGCCGCGTTTCCAGGTCTTTTCCCAGATAGCACTTGTCGCGAATGGCGTAGGTGACGATATCCCGTGCCACGCCCAGCCCGGCGGAAACAAAATCAGAAAACCGGTACATCAATGCAGTTGCACCAAGAACGACCAGGCCGATTTCGCCCTGCGAACAGGCCAACCTGTCCAAAGCCCAAGAGATCAGGTTGGTTTCACCTATTCCCAAGTTGCATGCGGCCTCAAAATTCTGGTTGGCCGCGATCTCTCGGATCGTGACCAGAACCAGCACGATTGTACCAAACAGAAAGACCCACTGTGCCAGCCGGTTCACAATCGCCCGGCTGATCAGACCGCTGCGGGTGTGAAGGTTGGCCTTGTATGTCTTGCGGCCTGCAAAAAGCCCGACGCCAACAAACCCCAACAGAACGATGGCCACAAAGGCCACGCTGAGTGTTTCGATGGACTCGTTCAAATTGCTTTCAAAAAGACGTTGCAGTTGACCGCCGGACAGGCCCGTAACAGTTTCCAGCAATTGCTCTATGGTCAACCAGAGACCGGAAATGAAGAACATCCAGAAAACCAGCATGCCTGCGCATATGCTGGGGTACAGGCGCCTGTGCTCTGTTAGCGTATCATTGATCTGAAGTTTCGCCAGAGACAGCGCGTAAAGGATGATCGTCAGGAAGATGAGTACAGCCCAGAAGATGGACAGCAGAAAAACCTGAAAAGCCACGAATTGCTCCAGGGCCGGTGGGCAGCTTTCCGTGTCGGAAGGGACGCAGGCCCACAATTTCAGGCCCAGCGGTCCAATGACCAGGCACAGGGTCAGTGCTGTTCCTATTCCGAGCATTCCGCGCCAGAAAACCCGCCTGAGATAGGTCGGCGCGGATCGGCCTTGCCCCAGCCCGACGATGGCCCCGCCGGCGTACAGCCCGAACAGCAGCCAGAACAACAGGGTAGGGTTCTGGAAAACCGAGACAGGTATCCGGTCGGTCATGACCGCTGCGGCACCGATCAGCAAAAAGACGTTCAGCGTCGCAACCGCACCGAAGAAGATCCATGTGAAAAGATGTACCAACTGTGCCGCCAGTGTATTCCTGCCATTTGGTTGGTCCGAGGCAACGCCCCTGCGGCTGTGGGTTTGCTCGACATTGTCCATCGCCAGATATCCCAACGCCAGAACGACCCAGATCAGATCCAGCACGGTTTTGATCGCTCCTTTCGGGGCCGGAGAGCGATCAGCCCAATAAACTTCGGCAAACAGGGCCTTGTCCTGAGGAACGGCTGGGTCGGTCACCGTGCGCAGATTGACTTCGAACAGCTCTGCATTTCTTGGATTTCCGTCGAAGGTGGATTCGGCCAGTTCGATCATGCCGCGTTCGACTTCGATCGGTGGTCTGGGGTTTCCATCCAGCCAAGTTGTGGCCGCGCCGACCACCTGGTCGACGGTTTCGCCGGGTTTTTGTTCACCGATTCCATGTACCGTGAGGATCAAATGCCGACCCATTGCGTTCTCCAAAATCTCTTTAAGTAACGACAGAAGCATATCATGAATGGCACCAATGACCAAAAATGACGTTTTGCGTAGCCTTGCACGCTCCCGCGCTTGCGCTGGGCGCTTTGATCTGAAACCGTCGGTCCATGGCGATGATTTCCGTTGAAACCCGGTTCGGGCGACTTGGTGTTGAAGAAACAGACGGGGCCCTTACGCGGCTTGTCTCGAACGGCAGGGACGAAGGAGAGCCGACCGCGCTGCTGCGCGAAGCCGCCGCCCAGTTGACGGCCTATGATGAAGGGCGGCTTGACCGTTTCGATCTGCCGTATCGCATTGACGGATCAGAGTTTCAAAAGCAGGTCTGTGACCTGATGTATGCCATCCCTCTAGGAGAAACGCGCACCTATGGCGATATCGCCAAAGAACTGGGGCGGCCCGCCCAGCCGGTTGGCCAGGCCTGCGGCGCAAACCCCATTCCCGTGATCATTCCCTGCCACCGGGTTCTGGCCGCAAATGGCCTGGGTGGTTTCTCGGGCGACGGTGGTGTTGAGACGAAAGTTGCCCTGTTGCGGCATGAGCGGGCGGCAGGTCTTTTGATCTGAGCGTCGAAATTCGGTTGCAATCCGCTTTTTGCAGACACAACTTGTAACCGTTGCTGAATTTGAAGGACCGCATTGCATGACCACTGAACAAGACCGTGCAGCCCGCAAGAAGGCCATTATCGACCGGTTGATGTCGCTTGAAGCGCAAGAGCTTGCAACAGCGCAGGCGCATTACGACGCGTTTTTGAAAGATGCTCAATTGGACGACCGGGAAGGTCACGACAAGGATGACATTGCCGCATCGCGTGAGAACGCCGATCTGGCGGCTGCCTTTGACGCCCCGGTCCATGCGCATCATGCCAAGATTGACGTCATCGAAAATACCGATTTCAGTCTGACCGACACGGTCAATCCGGGTGCCGTGATCAAGTTCAACAACCGCAGATTTGTCGTGTGTGTCTCGACGACGCGGTTCGAGGTGGACGGCAAGACCTATATGGGCATTTCAACCCAAAGCCCGATTTATCTGGCGATGGCAGGTCTGCAAAAGGGCGACGTCTTTACCCATAACGGCACCGAATTCGAGGTGCAGGACGTTCTGTAAAACGGGACGGGCAGCGCTGCGTCAGGCGTGGCGCTGCGGAACAACCTGTTGGGCGATGCCTGCGAAGGTCAGGTACAGGCTGGTGATGACCAGCCCCCAATGGGCCCAGCTTTCGGGGTGAAAATCGACCCAGGCGGCCCAACCCGCGAAGAACGTCCATGCCAGCGCCATCGGCAAG
The DNA here is from genome assembly GCF_059610125.1 of Ruegeria sp. YTSA144. NCBI lineage: Bacteria > Pseudomonadati > Pseudomonadota > Alphaproteobacteria > Rhodobacterales > Roseobacteraceae > Ruegeria > Ruegeria sp. YTSA144. The sequence goes on along the minus strand of NZ_JBXWNA010000006.1, from coordinate 169,252 downwards.
GTCAGGCTGCGCCAGCGCTCGGTGCGGACGGGATGAACGAATTTCAGTGGCAGAAACATGGCCAGCGACAGCAGCGTGACCAGCAGCAGGATGATCCAGAAATTCGGCTCCAGCGCGAAGATCACGATGACGAACATGTTCCAGCACCCGGGAAAGCCGGAAAAGGAATTGTCCTTGGTCTTCATGCGTGTATCCGCGAAATACATCGCACTGGCAAAGATGATGACGATGATCGCGAACCATCCGGTCCAGCCGTCCATCAGCCCCGACTTGAACAGGGCAAAGGCCGGGATGAACACATAGGTCAGGTAATCGATGATCAGATCCAGCAGAACGCCGTCGAACTCGGGCGCGTTGTGCTTGACGTGATAATGTCGCGCCAGCGGGCCATCGATACCGTCCACGATGAAAGACACGACCAGCCAAAGATACATAAGGCTCCATTTCTCTTCGACGGCAGCCAGCATGGCCAGCATGGCAAAAACAGCGCCTGTTGCAGTGAAGAGATGAACGGAAAGAGCTTTAAATCTGAGTGTCATGCAAGCGTCATGACCGATGCGCGTCCGAGATGCAAACCAAAAGCCCGGGTTTTCGAATGATGGGTAAGTCAGGCTTTGGGATGCGCGCGGTTGTAGACCTCCATCAACCGCGCTGTGTCCACTGCCGTATAGGTCTGCGTCGTCGACAAGGAGGCGTGACCCAGAAGTTCCTGAATGGCACGCAGGTCGCCTCCGGCTGTAAGCAGGTGGGTGGCAAAGCTGTGCCGCATGGCGTGGGGCGTTGCAGTAGAGGGCAGGCCCAATTGCATACGTGCCTTGGCCATGACCCCTTGGATCGCGCGCGGGTTCAGTGCCCCTCCTCGGACGCCGCGAAACAGGGCTTTGTCCTGTGCTTGTGGATGGGGACATAGCTTCAGGTATCTGTCGACCGCTTCCCGAGCCGCGGGAAGAACCGGTACGACCCGCTCTTTGTCGCCTTTGCCGACGATGCGCAGCGTGGCGGGCAAAGGTGCGTCCGAACCGGTCAGGGACAGTGCCTCGGATATGCGCAGTCCGCATCCATAAAGCAGCGTGACAACCGCGACGTCGCGGGCTGCGACCCAGTCCGACGTGGATTGCAGTTCCACTGTATCGATCATGGCGCGGGCTGCGTCTTCGGCCAGTGGACGGGGCAGTTTCTTGGTGAATTTTGGCGCGCGGGTGGACAGAACGGCGGTGGGCTCGAACCCCTCACGCTCTGCCAGCCAACGGTAGAAGCTTTTGACCGCCGACAGTTTGCGCGCCAAAGACCGCGCGCTGACATCTGCGCCGCGCTGATCCGCCATCCAGGCGCGCATATCCGACACCGTGATCCGTTCCAGCGCTTTCAGGCCATGCCGTTCGGCGTGATGCAGGGTCATGAACGACAGAAACTCGACGACATCGCCTCGATAGGCGTTTCGCGTGTTCTCGGATCGTCCGGCCAGTGCGCCGAGGCTGTCCAGCCAATGCTGAAGCGCGTCGCGGCAGGCGGGTGAGATCAGGCTCACGACAGCCAGTGGCGCATCGAGCGTTCGAATACGCCGGCAAAAAAGGCCAGAAGATCGGTGCCCAGCTGCGGAGTGAAATGCCGCGGGTCGCGGGCTGCCATGACGATCATGCCCGGAAGACGACCGGCCCCGAGGTCAAGCTTCAGGCAGGCCTCGGAACGAAGCTGATCGGCCTGTGACCCGAAAATGCGGCGGCTTGGCTGATGGATTTCCCGCAAGATCACGTCCCGTGCGGGGCCACCGCGATCAATGGTCAGATACCGGTCGATGAAGCCGGGTTCCGCGATCGTCAGGACACCACCCAGCGTGTCAATCGCAGGATCGTTCTGAACCACGGTGGTTTCCAGAACCAGCGTAACGCTGTCGACGCGCAGGATGTCCGCCACATCGGCGCCCAGCGTGCGCAGGAAATCTTCGAACTCGACAGGTTCCAGCAATCGCAGAATGGCGCGGTGGACCTGATTGGTGCCCGCAAGGTTTTCATAGGCCGCGGCGATGACGGAACGGTGGGTGTCTTCCAGACGATCCAGCCGGGCCTCGAGCCGTTGCATCGCAATGCCGCGCAGGTCAATCACGTTGTCGCCGCGTGCTTGCTCGTTGGCTGCGACAAGCGCCTGCATCAGGTCTTTGTCGTCCAGCACGACATCCGGCTCGGCCAGAATTGCCGCGCGGAGGTTGTCCTCGAGTTTGGGATTGCTGCTCATGTTCCGTCCGGTCTTTTTTGTTGTCGCGGCTTATAACATGCCGGTCCGGATTTGCCTTGGAAAAAATGCATGCAAGGGTGGGATTCCTTGCATGCTGTGGCGCAGGGGCTCCCGCCCGCCATGCCTGATCACAGATCAGGCATTTGGCCGTTGGGCCGGGCGCGGCGCCTTTCGGCACCGCGCGGTCGGGTCTGGGATCAGAGGATCTTCTGGCCGGTTTTGGCCCAGTCCGCGAGGAAGGTTTCCAGACCTTTGTCCGTCAACGGATGGTCGGCCAGTTTCTTGATGACGGCAGGCGGCGCGGTGATCACGTCGGCCCCGATGCGGGCGCTGTCGGTCACATGGTTGACGGTACGGATCGATGCGGCAAGAATTTCGGTCTCGAACCCGTAGTTGTCATAGACCTGACGGATGTCTGCGATCAGGTCCATGCCGTCGAGGTTGATATCGTCAAGCCGTCCGATGAATGGCGAGATGAATGTCGCGCCCGCCTTTGCAGCCAGAATCGCCTGATTGGTCGAGAAACAGAGGGTCACGTTGACCATCTGGCCTTCGTCGCTGAGCGTTTTGCAGGTTTTCAGGCCCGCCCATGTCAGCGGAACCTTCACGGCGATATTCGGCGCGATCTTGGCCAGCTTGCGGCCTTCGGCGATCATGTCGTCAGCTTCGGTAGCGACAACCTCTGCCGATACCGGGCCGTCGACCAGCTCACAAATTTCTTTGGTTACTTCCAGAATGTCGCGACCCGATTTCAGGATCAGCGAAGGGTTGGTGGTTACGCCGTCCACCATGCCCAGATCGTTCAGTTCGGCGATGGCGTCGATTTCGGCTGTGTCTACGAAGAATTTCATGAGGGCAGTCCTTTGATGGGTTGGCCTTGGTCGCGGATGGCTTTACCTCAAAGAGACCCCTGCTGGAACCCCCTGCGAAGGACATGCCGTGAGCGCTAACGGATTTTTCGACCAAGGAGAGCTGGTTGCGGTGCTGACAACGCAGCCGCTTGACCGGACGCTGGATTACAAAGCGCCCGAAGGCGGGTGCGTTCTGGGAGCGTTTGTCGAGGTTCCTTTGGGCCCGCGCAAGGTGCTGGGGGTGGTCTGGGGGCCGGGGCAGGGTGGTTTTGATCTGAGCAAGGCGCGGTCGGTGATCCGGGTTCTCGAAGTTGCTCCGATGCGCGAAGAGATGCGGGTGTTTCTGGAGAAGGTTGCCGATTACACTCTGACGCCAATGCCTGCGATGCTGCGTCTGGCGACGCGGGCACCGGGCCTGGGTGATCCGCCGTCTATGCGCAAGGTCTACCGGCTGGGTGATACTGAACCTGACCGAATGACCGATGCCCGGACCCGGGTTCTGGAGGTATTGCGGGATTATGGCGGGCTGGCCTTTACCTTGAAGGAACTCGCCGAACAGGCAGGTGTAACGTCATCTGTTGTCAAGGGGTTGGTCAAACAAGGCGCCGTGCGCGAAGAGGACAGCCCGCGCGACCTGCCTTATCCGCATCTTGATCCGGACCTGCCCGGGAAAAACCTGACCGCGGATCAGGCAGCGGCGGTCAAACGGCTTCAGGCCGGGCAGCGGACCGGCGATTACGGCACCACGCTGCTGAAAGGCGTTACCGGTTCCGGCAAGACCGAGGTCTATTTGGAGGCCGTGGCCGAGGCGTTGCGCATGGGGCGGCAGGCCTTGGTTCTGCTTCCCGAGATTGCCCTGACCGCAGAATTTCTGACCCGGGTCGAGGCGCGGTTCGGTGCGCGCCCGGCGGAATGGCATTCCGGCGCGACGATGACGGAACGGCGCCGGGTCTGGCGGATGGTCGGACAGGGGAATGCGCAACTGGTCGTGGGCGCCCGGTCGGCGCTGTTTCTGCCATTCCGCGATCTGGGGCTGGTGGTCGTCGACGAAGAACACGACACGTCCTACAAACAGGAAGACGGCGTGCATTACAGCGCCCGTGACATGGCAGTTCTGCGCTCGGCGATCTGTGGCGCCCGGGTGATTCTGGCCAGCGCGACGCCTTCGCTGGAAAGCTGGGCCAATGCCGAGGCCGGCAAATATGAACGGCTCGACCTGACCTCGCGCTTCGGAGCGGCGGTATTGCCCGAGATGAAGCCCATCGACATGCGGGCCGAACAGATGACGCCCGGAACGTGGGTTTCTCCGTCTTTGCGGCAAGCGGTGCAGCAGCGGATTGAAAAAGGCGAACAATCGCTATTGTTCATCAACCGCCGTGGCTATGCGCCGGTCACGTTGTGCCGGGCCTGCGGTGAGCAGATCGCCTGTGATCAGTGCGACGCACGCATGGTCGAGCATCGGTTTCTCAAGCGGCTGATGTGCCACCAATGCGGTGAAACCAAGCCGATGCCCGAAGCCTGCCCCTCTTGCGGCGTGGAAGGCAAGCTGGCCCCGGTCGGGCCGGGGATCGAACGGCTGGCGGAAGAAGCCGAGGCGACCTTCCCAGAGGCAAACATCGCGATGCTGAGCTCTGATCTGTTCGGTTCGGCGCGGGCCTTGAAGGCCAAGATTGAAGAGATCGCCGCCGGGGATGCCGATATTATCATCGGTACGCAGCTGGTGGCCAAGGGCCACAACTTTCCCAAACTCACATTGGTCGGTGTGATCGACGCTGACCTTTCCCTGCATGGCGCGGACCTGCGCGCGGCTGAGCGTACGTTTCAATTGATGCGGCAAGTGGCCGGGCGCGCGGGACGGGCGGACAAGCCGGGGCAGGCGTTGTTGCAGACATTTCAACCGGAACACCCGGTGATCCGGGCCATCCTCTCGGGTGACGAGGAAGGGTTCTGGAAAGCCGAGGCAGCGGGTCGGCAGGCGGCAGGCGTGCCGCCCTATGGTCGCATGGCCGGGATCGTGTTGTCGGGCCCCGAGGTCGGGCCGGTTTTCGATATCGGCAATGCAATGGCACGCAATGATGCGCCCCTGCGCGCCATCGGCGCTCAGGTCTTTGGCCCGGCGCCGGCACCCATTGCACGTATACGTGGCCGCCACAGAGTACGCTTGTTGGTGAAAGCCCCTAAAGGGGCGTCGATTCAGGATGCTATTGCCCGCTGGATCGCCCCATTGCGTCTGAAGGGTGATATCCGTCTGACCGTCGATATTGACCCACAGAATTTTTATTGACCTCTGCATCTGTGCAGGGTGATTGTGCGCAGACCGCTTCCCTCTCGCCAAAGCGGTGAAATGGGCGTAGAGGGGGCTCATGCTGAAACCCATGCCCCTTGCCGAGGCTAAGAGCCTGCCGTTCTGGCGCCGCCCCATCACGCTGTTGTTCATGATGGCGCTGACCATGCCCATTGCGTTCAACGCATGGAGCGCGCTGCTGAACAACTTCGTTATTGAGGTGGCGAATTTTGATGGCGCGGATATCGGTCTGCTGCATACGGTGCGCGAGATTCCGGGGTTTCTGGCGGTTGGCGTGATTGCCGTCATCATTTTCATTCGCGAGCAGGTGCTGGCGATGATCTCTCTGATGATGCTTGGTGTCGCAACGGCGGTGACCGCGTGGTTCCCCAGCCTGGGCGGGTTGCTTTTCGTGACCTTGTTCAGCTCGATCGGGTTCCATTACTACGAGACCGTGAACCAGTCGCTTCAATTGCAGTGGCTGCCCAAGGATCGTGCTCCGCAGGTGCTGGGATGGCTGGTTGCGATGGGATCGGCGGCGACCATGGTGGTGTATGGGCTGATCGTACTGACCTGGGATCGCTTTGATCTGTCCTACAACTTTGTATTCATGGCGTCGGGTGGTGTTACGGCTGCGCTGGCCCTGTTCTGTCTGTTCGCCTATCCGCAATTCGATGCGCCCACGCCGCAGACCAAGAAGCTGATCCTGCGCCGCCGGTATTGGCTGTATTATGCATTGCAGTTCATGGCAGGCGCGCGGCGGCAGATATTTGTCGTCTTTGCCGGGTTCATGATGGTCGAGAAATTCGGCTTTGAAGTGCATGAGCTCACCAGCCTTTACCTGATCAACCTGATGATCAACATGATGGCCGCCCCATTGCTGGGAAAGGCGGTTGCAAAGTTCGGTGAGCGGCGCACGCTGATATTCGAATACACCGGTCTGGCCATCGTGTTCGCAGCCTATGGCGGCATCTATTGGTTCGGCTGGGGTGTTCTGCTTGCGGCGACCCTTTATGTGATCGACCACGTGCTGTTTGCGCTGGCTTTGGCGTTGAAAACCTATTTCCAGAAAATCGCCGACCCTGCTGATATCGCGCCGACCGCTGCGGTGGCCTTCACGATCAATCATATTGCGGCGGTGTTTTTGCCCGCTTTGCTTGGCCTGCTTTGGGTCGTGTCGCCGGGCGCCGTGTTTGGCCTGGCCACGGCGATGGCGATCGTTTCGCTGCTGCTGTCGCTGTTGATCCCGCGTCATCCCGAGCCCGGCAACGAGACCATCCTGACCAAATACGCTCCGGCCCCTGCTGAATAGGCCTCGGCGCTTGACCTTGACGGCGCGGCGTCCTAGGCGCGGTGTCAATCGAGACAGGAGGCCCCAATGCCCACATTCACCGCACTGACGACGCTGACAGGTAAGAAGGCCGCCGAAGGTCTGGGCGAGGCGATGGAACGTCTGGAGCCGGAACCAACCGGCGTTGGTGTGTTCGAGGTCGAAGACGGATCCGGCCTGTGGGAGGTCGGCGGATATTTCACCGAAGCCCCGGACGAAACCGCACTGGCGGTTCTGGCCGCCGCGTTCGACGCCAAACCGTTTGTTGTTTCAGAGCTGCCGGAAACCGACTGGGTTGCGCATGTGCGACGCGAGCTTGCGCCCGTCGAGGCGGGGCGTTTCTTTGTCTATGGAAGCCATGATGCCGACAAGCTGCCCGAAGGTCGCATTCCATTGCTGATCGAGGCCGCAATGGCCTTTGGCACCGGCCACCATGGTACGACGTTGGGTTGCCTCAAGGCCTTTGACAGATTGCTGGACGAAGGCTTCACCGCGACGAAAGTGGCGGATATCGGCTGCGGCACCGCCGTTCTGGCCATGGCCGCAGCCCGGGTCTGGGACGGCGACATCATTGCCAGCGATATTGATGAAGTGGCCGTTGACGTGGCCGAAGCCAACCTCAAGGCGAACGGGATGTCCGGTGCCGTGCGGTGCGTGGAAGCCGCGGGTTTCGACCACCCCGATCTCAGGGCGCACGCGCCCTATGACCTGATCTTTGCCAATATTCTCAAAGGTCCTCTGGTCGCCCTCTCGCCGGAAATCGCGGCGAATCTGCGTCCCGGAGGGTATGCAATCCTGTCGGGGATCCTCAACGAACAGGCCGATGATGTGGTGTCCGTTTATTCTCAAAACGAATTCAATCTTGCTCATAGGGGTGAGATTGGTGAATGGACGACCCTAATCTTAATGAAACAGGGCGCAAACTAGGCCATTTGCAGGAGTTTTGTGGAATTTTGCCACGTTTTTGTCGTAATCTCTTTTTACCGTTTTCTGACTGAAGTCGAGGGGGGCGGTTTTTGGAGGCTGCCATGACGGGTAAACAACTGGAGTTCACTCAGCGCGTTAATCGCCTGAACAAAAAACATCAAAAGATGAGCCGTGGCTATCGCGCGACGATGCGCAGGGATGGTCTGGTCGTCATGAAACCGCAGCGGGTAAGCTCGGCAGTGCCGGCCAGGGTGCTGTTGCTTACGCTGTTGGGTGTCATAGCGTTCAAAGCGTTTCTTTTGTCCAGCCTTGGCCCGACCGGATACCAATACCGGATCGACAGTTTGAACGAAGGCACATCGGTCGAAAAAGCAGGTGCCTGGGTGATGCAGATCGACCCGGTGTCACAGGCGATTGCCGCCCAACTCAACAAGATTATGTACTGAATCTCGGTTTTCGGAAAAAAACACCGCGTGCCTGGGGCGCGCGGTGTTTCTGTTTGCCCCTTAAGGGAGGAAGTAGGGGCGAATGCGAGTGGTGGTCGGTATTACCGGCGACCTTGAGCGATGGCGTCGATGTCGCCACGGCACAGGCCGATATCTTCCAGTTCACGATCGCTCAGACCGGTCAGCGCGTTGCGGGTAACGCGGGCGTCATTCCATTCGACGGCGGCGTTCACGGCCGATACAAAAAATGCGCCGATACGGCCAACGAGGCCGAACGAGCCAGTGGAGGCGAAGCGGGTGGTGTCCAGTGCAGCCATATCCTGTTTCCTTCTGGTTGGTGTTCACTTTGCAGTCTTGCGATCTGCCCGGCATCTAGTGCCGCCAAATCACCTGCACAAGTTCAGTTTTTGCATGTGTCCTATGCGTTTCCTGCAATGCTCGAAAAGGCTGAAATCCCCTTAAAAAATTGGTGAAAACGCGTTCACAAAAGTGTCGAATTCAGACTTTTTGAAGTCGCAAATGGCGCGTTGAGTCGCCCATGGGACAGGTGTGTCGTTTTCAGGCCTTGGGTCAATTCGCTTGGAAAATGTTCACGCTTCGTGCTAGGCGTTGGAAAAAGATCACAGAACCCGAGCAGGCCGAGGCAAAACATGCGAATTCTGGGCATTGATCCGGGGCTTAGGACCCTGGGGTGGGGCGTCATCGAATCAAATGGCAGCCGCCTGAGCCATGTGGCCAACGGTTTGTGCAAGTCGGATGGGGATGATCTGGGTGAGCGGCTGCTGTCTCTTCACAACCAGATTGTCGAAGTCATCGCCGATCACCGACCGGACCAGGCGGCCATCGAACAGACCTTTGTGAACAAGGATGGCGCCGGTACGCTCAAACTGGGCCAGGCGCGGGGTGTTGCGCTGCTGACGCTGGCACAGGCCGGATTGCCGGTGGGGGAATACGCACCCAACCGCGTCAAAAAGACCGTGGTTGGTGTGGGTCATGCCGAGAAAGAGCAGGTGCTGCACATGGTCAAACTGCAATTGCCCGGATGTCAGCCCAAAGGGCCGGATGCGGCAGATGCTCTGGCGATTGCGATCTGCCATGCCTATTACGGCAAGACGCAACAGGTGCGTGTGAAAGAGGTGCGGGCATGATTGGCAAACTGACAGGTCGCTTGGACTACCGCGCGGCGGATCACGTGCTGATCGATGTGCGTGGCGTTGGCTACATCGTCTATTGCTCTGATCGGACCATGGCCGCACTGCCGGGTGTGGGCGAGGCGGTTTCGATCTATACGGATATGGTCGTGCGCGAGGACCTGATGCAGCTTTATGGCTTTCTCTCGCTAGTCGAGAAGGAATGGCACCGCCTTTTGTGCTCGGTTCAGGGGGTCGGAGCGAAAGTCTCTCTGGCGATCCTCAGCGCGCTGGGGCCGGACGGTGTCAGCCGCGCAATCGCACTGGGAGATTGGGCGGCGGTCAAGGCGGCGAAAGGCGTGGGGCCGAAAACGGCGCAGCGGATCGTTCTGGATCTCAAGGACAAGGCGCCGGGCGTAATGGCCATGGGTGGCACGGTGACCGATGCGATGGATGGCCCTTCGATCGAAGTTGTCGAGCCTGTCGAGGCAGCGCCTGTTGCGAAGCGAACGCCAAAACCGGCCTCCGGGGCCGCTGCGGCATCAGCGGGTGCGCTGTCAGCCTTGTCCAATCTGGGTTATGGGCCGTCGGATGCAGCAGCCGCGGTTGCCGAGGCGGCCGCCAACAACCCGGATGCAGACGAAGCGGGTTTGATCCGTGCTGCCCTGCAATTGCTGGCTCCGAAAGGCTGAATGAATGGTAGACGCTGATCCCACTGTGCGCCCGGACCCATTGCCCGAGGACAATGACCGCGCATTGCGCCCGCAGGGCTTGGATGAGTTCATCGGTCAGGCCGAGGCACGCGCCAATCTGCGCATCTTCATCCAATCTGCCCGCCAACGGGGCGAGGCGATGGATCACACGTTGTTCCATGGCCCTCCGGGATTGGGCAAGACGACGCTGGCGCAGATCATGGCGCGTGAACTGGGGGTGAATTTTCGCATGACGTCCGGGCCGGTTCTGGCGAAAGCGGGTGATCTGGCTGCGATCCTGACCAATCTCGAAGCACGTGATGTCCTGTTCATCGACGAAATCCACCGCCTGAACCCGGCGGTGGAAGAGGTGCTTTACCCCGCGATGGAAGATTTCGAGCTTGATCTGGTGATCGGCGAGGGGCCCGCTGCGCGAACCGTACGGATCGAGTTGCAACCCTTCACGCTTGTCGGGGCCACGACGCGCATGGGTTTGCTGACCACACCTTTGCGCGACCGGTTTGGTATTCCAACCCGGTTGCAGTTCTACACCGTGGACGAGCTGCATGAGATCGTAACCCGAAACGCGCGGAAACTCGGCGCTCCGGCGGATGATGAGGGCGCACGCGAGATTGCGCGCAGGTCGCGCGGGACACCGCGCATCGCCGGACGTCTGCTGCGCCGGGTGGTGGACTTCGCCATTGTCGAAGGGGATGGGCGGATCACGCGCGGTCTTGCGGATGGCGCACTGACGCGCCTGGGTGTAGACAAACTGGGGCTGGATGGCGCCGACCGGCGTTATCTGAAACTGATCGCCGAAAACTATGCCGGCGGGCCGGTTGGGATTGAGACCTTGTCGGCGGCGCTATCGGAAAGCCGGGATTCGCTGGAAGAAGTGATCGAGCCCTATCTGTTGCAACAGGGGTTGATCCAGCGAACACCGCGTGGGCGGATGTTGGCGCAGAAGGCCTGGACGCATTTGGGAATGGCTGCGCCCAAGCGGCAGAGCGATCTGTTTGGTTGAAGCTTGCGCTTGGAAAATTTATGCCTTCGGCGAGAGTATTTTCGAAAAGATGAAGGGCGGGGCGTGACACCGGAAGAGATTGAGGCGCTGTTCACGCGCGAAAGCGGTGAGTTTCTGTTTGCGCGTTGGGGGCGGCCGATCGTGCCGATTGTGTTTGGTGTTGAAGATGAAACGCTGTCCACTGTGAAGGGTGCCTTCGAGGCGGTTGTCACCTTGGCCGGTCACAAAATGGCCGAAACCGACCCCGAGCTTGGTGCCAACTGCATGATCTTCTTCTTTCGGGATTGGCAAGAGCTGCTGGACGTGCCGGATCTTGATCGTCTGATTCCCGAACTGGCACCGTTGGTCGGGCGCTTGGTTGAAGCGGATGCAAACCAGTACCGCATTTTCCGGTTCGAAGAGGATGGCGCGATCCGAGCGGCTTTTGTTTTTCTGCGCATGGACACGCAGTTGTCCAAGATACCGGCGGAAACGCTGGCGCTGAGCCAGGTGGTGCAGACCATCCTGCTTTGGTCCGATGCTGCGTTTCGGACGCAATCTCCGCTGGCTGTGGCAGGTGAAACGACGATCCTGCGCCCCGATATTGCTGCGTTGATTCGGGCAGCCTATGATCCGGTTTTGCCGGGTTCTGCGCAGGATGCGTCTCATGCGCTCAGGTTGTTTGCCCGGCTGGAGCCACTGCAATGAAACATACCTATCCGGTTCGCGTATATTATGAAGACACCGACATGGGTGGCGTCGTCTATCACGCGAACTATCTGCGGTATATCGAACGTGCGCGTTCGGATTGGGTACGCAATCTGGGCAATGACCAGAACGCGATGCGGGAAGAGGGCATTGTGTGGGTCGTGCGGCGGGTCGAGGCCGATTACCTTGCGCCCGCCAGGTTCGATGACGAGTTGATCGTTGAAACCGAAGTCACGGAAATCTCGGGCGTGCGGCTGACCATGGCGCAGCTGGTCCGGCGTGGCGAGACCGAGATTTTTCGCGCCTCGGTCACTGCCGTTTGCATCAACAAGGACGGCAGGCCGATCCGGCTTCCGGCAGAGATTCGCGCATTGATGTAACAATTTGCGTCTCAGGGGTGGTTATGTTGGCATTTCAGCCCCAACTGCGTTAGCGTTTGGCAAAACAAGGCCAAACAAACGGCCGTCAGGCAAAACAAAGAGCAGGTTCATGGAAGCTGAAACGCTGGCGCTGGCGCAGGAGATCGATTTCTCCATGTGGGGGCTGTATGCCCGCGCGACCTTTATCGTCAAATTGGTGATGTTGATGCTGATCGGCGCATCCATCTGGTCTTGGGGGATCATCATCCAGAAGCTGATCAATTACCGCGCGGCCCGCCGCGAGGCGCAGGCATTTGACGAGAGCTTTTGGTCCGGCAACCCTTTGGACGAGTTGTTCGAGCAGATCGGAACCCAGCCGGATGGCAGTTCCGAAAAGATTTTTGCTGCCGGAATGATCGAATGGCGAAGGTCGCACCGAAATGACGGGGGATTGATTGCCGGAGCGACCGCGCGGATAGACCGGTCCATGGATGTGGCCATTGCGAAAGAGGCAGAGACTTTGCAGAAAGGTCTGCCCATTCTGGCCACGGTTGGATCGACTGCGCCGTTCATCGGCCTGTTTGGTACCGTCTGGGGCATCATGAATGCCTTTATCGAAATCGCAGAGCAGCAGAATACCAACCTGGCGGTCGTGGCCCCAGGTATTGCCGAGGCCCTCATGGCGACGGGGCTGGGCCTTCTGGCGGCGATCCCGGCAGTAATTTTTTACAACAAGCTCAGTGCAGACTGTGACCGCATCGTGGGCGGGTACGAAGCCTTTGCCGATGAATTCGCCACCATCCTGTCGCGCCAGTTGGACAGCTGACAATGGGCGCGGCGGTTCAGCAATCCTCGGGTGAAAACGGGCGCAGACGCGGTCGACGTCGCGGTCGCGCGCAGCCCATGGCCGAGATCAACGTGACCCCGTTTGTGGATGTCATGCTGGTTTTGCTGATTATCTTCATGGTGGCCGCGCCATTGCTGACCGTCGGTGTTCCGGTGGATCTGCCCAAGACCGCTGCCAGTGCTTTGCCCGGTGACAATGAAGAACCGTTGACCGTGACCCTGACGGCAGATGGACGGGTGCAAATTCAAACAACTGACGTGTTGCGCGAAGAGCTGATCGGCAAACTGCGGGCCATCGCCGCAGAGCGGAGCAGTGACCGGGTTTTCCTGCGCGCCGATGGCGCAATTCCTTACGCCCAGGTCATGCAGGTCATGGGTGCGCTGAACGCAGGCGGGTTTTCCAACGTTGGGCTTGTTACCGATACGGGCGGGCCGACGCTGGATGAAGGTGGAGAGTGAGGCCGCACGGTGGATACCGGCACCAAGATTTCGGCGATTGCGCATGTCAGCCTGATCGGAGCGGCGCTGTTCGGCGGCACCTTCCGGTCCGAGCCGTTGCCGATGGCCGTACAGGATGTGACCGTGATCACCGCTGAACAATTCGCGGCCATGACGGCGCAGCGGGATGCGCCTGAGATCCCGGAGGTGCCGACGGCATTGCAACAGCCGCCCGAACCACAGGCTGAGACCAAGCCGCCGGAACCTGTGGTCGAGGAACAGCCGCGCCCTGAACCTGTTGCGCCCGCCGAACCCGAACCTGAGCCCGCTCCTGTTATCGTCGAAGCGCCGCCGGAACCGGACGTGCCGGATGAGCCGCCGGTACTGACAGAGCCCGAGGTCGAACCTGTTGCACAGCCTGTGCCACCAGGGCCCGAGGCGCAGCCGCGCCCGTCGGATCGTGTCGCCCCCGAGGCCATAGCACCACCACCGCCCGAGGCAAAACCGGATGATTTCGAAACGCCGCCGGTGTCTCTGGACGAAGGCGCCGAGGTTCAGCAGGAACAACAGGATCAGACTGCGCCGGAAGAAGCGGCCCCCGAAATCGTGACCGAGGCAGAGGAAACCAAAGAGCAGTCTCCGCTTACGTCACCGCGACCGCGGGTGCGTCCGAACCGCCCAAGCCCACCGCCCGAACCTGTTGTGGCGCAGACGCCCGAGGCGGCACCTGAACCTGACGCGCAAGCCGACGAGGCCGCGATCAATGACGCTCTGGCCGAAGCTTTGGGCGGCGGAACCGAGCCTTCCGGCCCACCGCTGACCAGCGGCGAGAAGGACGCGATGCGATTGGCCGTGTCCAAATGCTGGAACGTGGGCTCTTTGTCTACGGATGCGCTGAGCACCGTGGTCGTTGTAGCTTTTTCGCTGAACCGTGATGGTACGGTTGTGGATGGCAGCATTCGGATGCTGGACAGTTCTGGTGGGTCTGCTGGCGCGGCCAATCAGGCCTATCAGGCCGCCCGGCGCGCGATTTTGCGCTGCGGGGCCAGAGGATATGACTTGCCTGCTGACAAATACGCTCATTGGCAGGATGTTGAGATTACATTCAATCCCGAGAGGATGCGGATCAAATGATGAAACTTCTGACCAGCCTCTTTGTCGGCCTGACGCTGATGTCTGCGCCGGTTCTTGCACAGAACGGTCCCCTGCGACTGGAGTTGGACCAGGGCATTATCGAACCCTTGCCCTTTGCGGTACCGAACTTTGTCCCCGATGGCCCGTCAGCGTCGCAATATGCACAGGACATCTCGCGCGTGGTGGCGGCTGATCTGACGGGAACGGGGTTGTTCCGCGAGATCTCTTCGGATGCCTTCATCAGTCGGGTCAGCAGTTTCGAAGCTCCGGTTCAGTTTGCCGATTGGAAAGCGATCAATGCGGATGCGCTGATCACGGGGGCGGTCAATGTTTCGGGCAAGAACCTTACGGTTCGGTTCCGGGTCTGGGATGTGTTTTCGGGTCAGGAACTGGGCAATGGGTTGCAACTGGCGGGTACCACCGAAGGTTGGCGGCGTATGGCGCATAAGGTGGCGGACCAAGTTTATAGCCGGATCACAGGTGAGGGCGGGTATTTCGACAGCCGTGTGGCCTTCGTTTCGGAAAGCGGGCCGAAAAACCAGCGCCTGAAGAGACTGGCGATCATGGATTATGACGGGGCGAATGTGCAGTACATGACTGACAGTGCCGCAATCGTTCTGGCGCCGCGTTTTTCGCCTACCGGCGATCGTTTGCTTTACACCAGCTATGAAAGCGGCAGCCCGCGCATCTATGTTCTGGACGTGGGCCGCGTAAAACGGCAGGAGCTGAAGACGCAGGACGGAACCATGAGTTTTTCGCCCCGCTTTTCGCCAGATGGCCGGTCGATCGTGTATTCTCTGATTCAAGGCGGAAACACGGATCTGTGGAAAATGGATCTGGCCTCGGGGAAAAGCACCCGTCTGACCAACACTCCGGCGATTGAAACCGCACCCAGCTATTCGCCGGATGGCAGCCGGATCGTGTTTGAAAGCGACCGTTCTGGTACGCCGCAGCTTTACGTTATGCCCGCGAATGGCGGCGAGGCAACGCGGATCAGCTTTGGCGCAGGTCGTTACGGCACGCCGGTATGGTCGCCGCGCGGCGATCTGATTGCCTTTACCAAGCAAAATCAGGGCCGCTTCCACATTGGGGTGATGCGCACGGACGGATCAGAGGAACGCTTGTTGACCGCCTCGTTTCTGGATGAAGGCCCAACCTGGTCGCCCAATGGCCGCGTCATCATGTTCACCCGTGAAACGCAGGGTGCCAGTGGCCGGGCCTCGCTGTATTCGGTGGACATCTCGGGTCGCAACCTGCGCCCTGTGCGTACCCCGGATGGCGGCAGTGATCCGTCATGGGGCCCACTACAGAATTGATCGCAGCAAAGTTCACAACGAATCGTCGCTGTGATAGACAGGCGGCAATAATCAAAACACGAGGCACTTGAAATGAATGTATTGAGCAAAGTCCTGGCGTTGGGCGCGCTGAGTGTGATCGCCGCCTGTACGAACAATGACCCATCCGCATTGGGCGGTGCCGGTGGCACAGGCGCGATCGTACCGGGCTCGCCCAGTGACCCGCGTTCGCCTGCGTATTTCCAGCAGACCGTCGGGGATCGTGTTCTGTTCGCAGTGGACCAGTCGACCCTGACACCACAGGCGCAGACCGTGTTGCAAGGGCAAGCGGACTGGCTTCTGGCCAATCCGGATTTCGTTGCCACGATCGAAGGTCACGCGGACGAGCAGGGCACCCGCGAATACAACCTTGCGCTGGGTGCGCGTCGCGCAAATGCCGCTCGGGAGTATCTGATTTCGCGCGGTGTTGCAGGCAACCGTCTCAAAACCGTCAGCTACGGCAAGGAGCGCCCGATTGAGATTTGCAGCACCGAGGAGTGCTATTCCAAAAACCGCCGCGCAGTGACGGTGCTGACCGGATCAACGCTGGGGTAAGACGATGCGTATGGCAGGATGGGTATTGGCGGCAGTCATGGCGACGGCCGGTGTTGCACAGGCACAGGATCAACAGACCCTGGCCGACATACGTCAGGAGCTGACGGTGCTGCATGTGGAAATTCAGCGTCTGAAGCGCGAGTTTTCCACCACAGGATCGCCCGCGCCAAACCTGTCCGGCAGTTCGATTCTCGAACGGGTTGACGCCATTGAAGCGGAACTGCAACGCCTGACCCGTCAGACCGAGCAGCTGAACCAGCGTGTGCAGAACATTGTCTCGGACGGGACCAATCGCATCGGAGATCTGGAGTTCCGCCTGTGCGAGCTGGAGGCAAATTGCGAGATTTCAGGCGAACCGACCAGCACACTGGGCGGAGAGGACGCAGATGTAGGTACGGCCGTCATCACGCCTGCCACACCATCCCAAACCGATCAGGGTGAACTGGCCGTGGGCGAGCGGGCGGATTTCGACGCGGCATCGCAAGCACTGGCCGATGGCGATTACCAGACTGCGGCTGATTTGTTTGCGCAGTTTGACGCGAACTATCCCGGCAGCCCTCTGGCGCCCGAAGCGAATCTGAAACGGGGTCATGCGCTTGAAGGTCTTGGCGACACCCGCGAAGCGGCACGGGCATTCTTGGCAAGCTTTACCGGAGATTCCGAAGGAGCATTTGCCCCCGAGGCCCTGTTCGAGTTGGGCGCGGCGCTGGGGCGTCTGGGGCAGACCGATCAGGCCTGCATCACGCTCAATGAAGTTGGCGTGCGCTTTCCATCCGCACCGGCGTTTGCGGCTGCGACGCAAGAGATGTCTGCGCTGGGGTGTTCTTGAAACGACACGGCGAAAACCTGCTTGCAGAACTTCGCGCCCGGCTTCCCGAAAGGCTTCCGCGTAAACTGGGCGTGGCGGTCTCGGGCGGTGGGGATTCCGTTGCGTTGATGCATCTCTTGCATCAAGTCGCCCAAAACGAAGAGATCACCCTTTTTGTGGCCACGGTCGATCACGGCTTGCGCCCCGGCGCAGCGCAGGAGGCCGTGACAGTGTCCCGCCAGGCCGCTGCATTGGGGTTGCCGCATGACATTTTGCATTGGGCGGGTTGGGACGGAGCCGGCAATGTTCAGGATGAGGCCCGCAAGGCGCGTTACAGCCTGCTTGCCGGTTGGGCACAACAGCGCGGAATCGAGGCCATCGCGTTGGGGCATACAGCGGATGATCAGGCGGAAACGTTGTTGATGCGACTGGGTCGTTCATCAGGTGTCACGGGACTGTCCGGTATGTCGGCAAGTCGGCAACGGGAAGGTGTGACATTGCTGCGACCTATGCTGGGGATCACCCGAAAGGACCTGCGAACCTACCTGACCGGTATCGGCGCAACATGGGTCGAAGATCCGTCGAATCAGGACCCTCGTTTCGACCGGATCAAGGCACGAGAGGCCGTGTCCGGCCTCAAACCTCTGGGAATTGACGCGCTTTCACTGTCGCGAGTGGCCGACAATCTGGCGCAGGCCCATGCAGCCCTGGGTGTTTTTGCGCAGGAATCCGCAGGGAAGGTCGCCCAGGTCGAACAAGGCGACGTGAAGGTGGACAGGGCCGGTTTTACCGCATTACCCAAGGAAATCCGGCGCCGCGTATTGGTAGGATGCATTGCCTGGATCGCAGGGCAGGGATATCCCCCGCGTCAGGCGGCGGTCGAGCAGGCCATGAAGGCCATAACCGACGGGCGGGCGGGTTCGCTCAGCGGCTGCCTGTTGGTGCCAGAAGGGATGAGTGTTTGGATTTGCAGGGAATTCAAGGCCGTGGAGGCTCGGGTTTCGGCACCTGACGAAGCTTGGGATGGCAAATGGGTCTTGGCCGGGCCCGAGATTTCCGGTGCCAAGATCCGCGCTTTGGGTGAAGAGGGGCTGCGACAGGTGCCCGAATGGCGCGAAACAGGCCGCCCCAGGCTGGCCTTGAGCGCGACGCCCGCGGTCTGGAAGGGGGGCGCGGTGCTGGCCGCTCCGCTTGCGGGATTCGCGAACGGATGGCGCGCGGACATGACGCCGGAATGGCCCGAGTTCCACGCATCTTTTTTATCGCATTGAACATACCACAATCCTCTCTATTTTAAGAGGTAACTTGGCAGTTCCTCACCTGCCGGAACTTTTGGGAGAATTTCCTTGGGCAACGCTCGCAATATCGCGTTTTGGGTCGTTCTGTTTCTGCTGATCCTTGCACTGTTCAATCTGTTCAGTGGACCAGGCGGAACGCTTCAGAGCAATGAAAGAACTTACTCCGACTTTGTCGGCGCCGTGCAAAGCGGTGAAGTCAAGAACGTGACACTGGATGGCGAACAGATCCGCTATACCACCGAAAGCGGTGCGACTTACGTCACGATCAAACCCGGCGACGCCGAGGTCACCAAGCTTTTGATCGATGAGAACATCCCGGTTCAGGCGGTCAAGCAACAGCAGTCGGGCTTCCAGTCTTTCCTGATCACGCTCTTGCCCTTCCTGCTGCTGATCGGTGTCTGGGTTTATTTCATGAACCGGATGCAAGGCGGCGGCAAAGGCGGTGCGATGGGCTTTGGCAAGTCGAAGGCCAAGATGCTGACCGAAAAGCATGGCCGCGTCACATTTGACGACGTCGCAGGCATCGACGAAGCCAAGGAAGAGCTGGAAGAGATCGTCGAGTTTCTGCGCAATCCGCAGAAGTTCAGCCGCCTTGGCGGCAAGATCCCGAAAGGCGCGCTGCTGGTCGGCCCTCCGGGCACCGGTAAGACCTTGCTGGCCCGAGCCATCGCGGGTGAGGCGGGTGTGCCGTTCTTCACCATTTCGGGGTCCGACTTTGTCGAGATGTTCGTCGGCGTCGGTGCATCCCGTGTCCGGGACATGTTTGAACAGGCCAAGAAGAATGCGCCCTGTATCGTTTTCATCGACGAGATCGACGCCGTGGGCCGCCATCGTGGCGCCGGTTACGGCGGTGGTAACGACGAACGCGAACAGACCCTCAACCAGCTTCTGGTCGAGATGGACGGCTTTGAGGCCAACGAAGGCGTCATCATCCTGGCCGCGACCAACCGCAAGGACGTGCTGGACCCGGCGCTGCTGCGCCCCGGCCGGTTCGACCGCCAGGTGACCGTCGGCAACCCCGACATCAAAGGCCGCGAGAAGATTTTGGGCGTACACGCGCGCAAGACACCTTTGGGGCCCGATGTCGATCTGCGCATCATTGCGCGCGGTACGCCGGGCTTCTCGGGGGCTGATCTGGCAAACCTCGTGAACGAGGCCGCGTTGATGGCCGCCCGCGTGGGTCGCCGCTTTGTCACTATGGAAGATTTCGAGAACGCCAAGGACAAGGTGATGATGGGCGCCGAGCGCCGCTCGATGGTGTTGACTCAGGACCAGAAGGAAAAGACCGCCTATCACGAGGCGGGGCATGCCGTTGTCGGTCTGACCCTGCCACTGTGCGATCCTGTCTACAAAGCCACGATCATTCCGCGCGGTGGTGCGCTGGGTATGGTTGTTTCGCTGCCTGAAATGGATCGCCTGAACTACCACCGTGATGAGTGTGAGCAAAAGCTGGCAATGACCATGGCCGGCAAGGCCGCCGAGGTTATCAAATACGGTGAAGACCACGTTTCGAACGGCCCGGCCGGGGACATCATGCAGGCCAGCCAACTGGCGCGTGCCATGGTGATGCGCTGGGGCATGTCGGACAAGGTCGGCAACATCGATTATGCCGAGGCTCATGAAGGTTATCAGGGCAACACCGCAGGGTTCTCGGTTTCCGCCCATACGAAAGAGCTGATCGAAGAAGAGGTGAAGCGATTGATCCAGCAGGGTTATGAGCGCGCGCACCAGATTCTGACCGAACGGCACGAAGAATGGGAACGCCTGGCGCAGGGTCTGCTTGAATACGAAACCCTGACTGGGGATGAGATCAAGCGTGTTATGAATGGTGAATCACCCAGCGAGGATGACGAAGGCGACAAGCCGGATGAAGGCAGCGCGCCCAGTGTCACGGCCATTCCCAAGACAAAGGCCAAGAAATCTCCGCCCGATGGCGGAATGGAGCCTGAACCCTCCGCATAGTCAAAAATAGACCCGGCGCATAGTCCGGGTCTTTTTTCTTTTCATCGGTGTTTTGCCGGGCAATATGCGCGCAAGAAAAATATCGAAAAGGGAAGGCTATGCCATTTTTGCGCGAAACCGAGTTTGCCGCCGAAGCCGTCTGGCTTGGCCATGTTCCTGCGGGAACCTCCTTGCGGGCCAAGGCTGTTGACACGCTGGATCTGGGCTTTGACGGCGTGAAGGGTGAGCGCCACGAGGGACACAATCGGGCGTCCTGTGTCAGGGTCTCAAATCTCTATCCAAAAGACACCGAAATTCGCAATGTGCGTCAGCTTTCAGTTTTGTCCGAAGAGGAGTTGCAGCAGATTGCCCGGGACATGGGGTTGGACCAGCTTGACCCGTCCTATCTTGGGGCTTCCATCGTGCTGCGCGGGATCCCGGATTTTTCACATATCCCCCCGTCTTCACGTCTTCAGGCAACGAGCGGGGCGACGATAACAGTGGACATGGAAAACGCCCCTTGCGTTCTGCCGGGGCGCGAGATCGAAGCGGATCAACCGGGGCAGGGCGCGGCTTTCAAACCTGCGGCGGCCGGGCGTCGGGGCATCACCGGATGGGTCGAACGTCCGGGGCGCATTCAACTGGGGGATCGGTTGAAACTGTTTATTCCCGATCAACCTGCCTGGGCTTGTGAAAACGGGCTTGTTTCCGATTAGAAACCCCGGAAACGAACTTACGACGCTTCGCGACGCCAGAATGTCGGAATCCATGGCTATCGGGATTGTACACAAGGGTATGGAATGCACAGCGCCGACGCCCCGCGTCGGTTTTGCACGGTATTCAATCAAGGACCCCGGCCAATGAGCTACAAATCCGATATCGAAATCGCCCGCGAAGCGAACAAAAAGCCGATTCAGGAAATCGGTGCCAAGATCGGCATCGACTCTGCGGATCTGCTGCCTTACGGCCATGACAAGGCGAAGGTCAGCCAGAACTTCATCAACTCGGTGCAGGACCGCGAAGACGGCAAGCTGATCCTCGTGACTGCAATCAACCCGACCCCGGCAGGTGAGGGCAAGACCACGACCACAGTGGGTCTGGGTGACGGCCTGAACCGCATCGGCAAGAACGCGATGATCTGTATCCGCGAAGCCTCGCTGGGCCCGAACTTCGGCATGAAGGGCGGCGCCGCGGGTGGCGGTTACGCGCAGGTTGTTCCGATGGAAGAGATGAACCTGCACTTCACCGGTGACTTCCACGCCATCACCTCGGCGCACTCGCTGCTGTCGGCGATGATCGACAACCACATCTATTGGGGCAACGAGCAGGAGATCGACACCCGCCGCGTTGCGTGGCGTCGTGTGGTCGACATGAACGACCGAGCCCTGCGTCAGATCACCGCCAGCCTGGGTGGTGTGTCGAACGGCTTTCCGCGTGAGGCAGGTTTTGACATCACCGTGGCGTCCGAGGTCATGGCGATCCTCTGTCTGGCGAACGACCTGAAAGACCTGGAAAAGCGTCTGGGTGACATCATCGTCGCTTACCGCCGCGACAAGACCCCGGTCTATTGCCGTGACATCAAGGCCGAAGGCGCGATGACCGTTCTGCTGAAGGACGCAATGCAGCCCAACCTGGTGCAGACGCTGGAAAACAACCCGGCATTTGTTCACGGTGGCCCGTTCGCGAACATCGCGCATGGCTGTAACTCGGTCATCGCGACCAAAACCGCTCTGAAAGTCGCCGACTATGTCGTGACCGAAGCGGGTTTTGGTGCCGATTTGGGCGCTGAGAAGTTCATGAACATCAAATGTCGCAAGGCGGGCATTGCCCCGTCGGCAGTTGTTCTGGTTGCGACCGTGCGCGCGATGAAGATGAACGGTGGCGTGGCCAAGGCTGATCTGGGTGCGGAAAACGTTGAAGCCGTCAAATCAGGCTGTGCCAACCTGGGCCGTCACATCGAGAACGTGAAATCCTTCGGTGTACCGGTTGTCGTCGCCATCAACCACTTCGTCACCGATACCGATGCCGAAGTTCAGGCGGTGAAAGACTATTGCAGCGAGCACGGCGTCGAGGCGGTTCTGTCGCGTCACTGGGAGCTGGGTTCCGAAGGGTCTGCCCCGTTGGCCGAGAAAGTCGTCGAAATCGTCGAAGGTGGCACCGCGAACTTCGCACCGATCTACCCCGACGAAATGCCTCTGTTCGAGAAAATCGAAACCATCGCCAAGCGTATCTACCGCGCTGACGAAGTTCTGGCCGACAACAAGATCCGCAACCAGCTGCGTGAATGGGAAGAAGCCGGATACGGCAACCTGCCGGTCTGCATGGCCAAGACGCAGTATTCCTTCTCGACCGACCCATCGCTGCGCGGTGCGCCCACCGGCCATTCGGTTCCGGTGCGTGAAGTTCGCCTGTCCGCAGGCGCCGGTTTCATCGTGGTCGTCTGCGGCGAGATCATGACCATGCCCGGTCTGCCTCGCAAACCGGCTGCTGAAACCATCTGCCTCAATGACGCAGGTGAGATCGAGGGCTTGTTCTAAGCTGCTGAATAAGACATCTCGTGGTCCGGGGGATTCATTCCCGGGCCATGAGGAGATGACGATGCCCACTCTGACACCGCCCCAGAACTGTAACACGATGCAGGACCTGCGGGCCGAGATCGACAAGCTGGATCGCCAACTGATCGAAATGTTGGTGACACGCGCGAGTTACATTGACCGCGCGTCGCAGCTGAAGCCGGGCGAGGGCCTTCCGGCCCGTATCCCGGAACGCGTGGAAGAGGTGGTGCAACGCGTGCGTGCAAGCTCGGATGCGCTGGGGATGGACCCTGATCTGGCCGAGAAGCTATGGCGCATATTGATTGACTGGTCGATTGCACGCGAAGAGCGCGTGATTGGCACCGACTGACTGACCGGGCGCTTTGTGCGCCCGATCCGTTTTTTGAAAGAAGGGATCGAAACATGGTAGCTCAGGTTATCGACGGTAAGGCCTTTGCCGCAAAAGTGCGCGCGCAAGTGGCCGATCAGGTTGCAAAGCTGAAAGAGGAAAACGGCATCACTCCCGGCCTGGCCGTGGTTCTTGTGGGCGAAGACCCAGCCAGCCAGGTCTATGTCCGCTCGAAGGGCAAAATGACTGTTGAAGTCGGCATGAATTCGTACGAGCACAAACTGGATGCCGATACCTCGGAAGAAGATCTTCTGGCGCTGATCGACAAGCTGAATAACGACCCGGCCGTGCATGGCATTCTGGTCCAGTTGCCGCTGCCCAAGCACCTGAATGAAGACCTGGTGATCAATTCCATCGATCCGGCCAAAGACGTCGACGGGTTCCATATCTCGAACGTGGGCCTGCTGGGCACCGGTCAGAAATCGATGGTGCCCTGCACCCCGCTGGGTTGCCTGATGATGCTGCGTGACCACCACGGTTCGCTTTCCGGCATGGACGCGGTTGTGATCGGCCGCTCGAACATTGTGGGCAAACCGATGGCGCAGCTGCTGCTGGGCGATAGCTGCACCGTGACCATCGCGCATTCGCGCACCAAGGATCTGCCGGATGTCGTGCGCCGTGCAGATATCGTCGTGGCCGCGGTGGGTCGTCCTGAAATGGTACCGGGTGACTGGATCAAGGAAGGCGCGACCGTGATCGACGTAGGCATCAACCGCATCGAACGCGACGGAAAGAACAAGCTTGTCGGTGACGTGGACTATGCCAGCGCGTCCCAGCGTGCTGGCGCCATCACTCCGGTTCCGGGCGGTGTAGGTCCGATGACCATTGCCTGCCTGTTGGCCAACACTTTGACTGCGTGCTGCCGCGCCAACGCTCTGCCCGAACCAGAAGGTTTGACGGCGTAAGGTAATCTAGTCGGGTCGATTATGTCGGCCCGGCACCTCCCTCGGTTGTGCATGACCTCGTGGGACAATCATTGCACGCTGTGGTCATTTTGCCCTGAATGGGTTTGACAGCTTTGAAAATCGTGATATCCCCGTATTCCCAGTTGGTTACAGGTAAGGTGCCTAAGTGCTTGTCGTGCTAAGGTTGAATTCTGATAAATCGTGCACAAAAGCGGTATGACATCCAAGATCAAAGTTGTCCGGAATGCTTGTACCCCACAGCGAGTGACGGCGGGCGTTGTCTTTCTTCCATTGCTTGCCTACGCGTTTCCACCGTTTCTGGTTGCTGATCTGACCTTTGGATTGCGTCTTCTTTTCTGGACCGGGGTGATGGTTCTTGCCCTGACGGTCACCGGGCTGGCGCGCAAGCTGATGCAGAAAAACCCTGTTCTTTTGAATGTTCCTGCCCGTGATCTGGCATTTGCGGCACTGATCCTGGTTCTGTTCACGCCGTCCCTTTGGATGTTGGCATGGGTCCTGTTCACGTGTGGAGGTCACATGGCACCAGGCGCCCAGACCGTAGCGGTGTATGGGGTCTTGTTTGCAACGGGTCTGGTTCTTGTGCAGCGCAATGATCAGAATCCATTGATGGCCTCAACGCCTGAAATCGAGAAGCCGCGTCTGACCAGGCGTCTGCCGCCTGATTTCGACGGCCAAATCCATCGTCTGACGGTCAGGGATCACAATGTGGATGTTGTGACCTCGGAAGGCACGTTCACGATCCGCTCACGCTTTACGGACGCAATTGCCGAGATGGAGCCGGTTCCCGGGCACTGTTCGCACCGTTCACATTGGGTGGTGGACGCGTCCATCGTTAGGGTTGAAAAAACGGCGGGCAAAACCTTTTTGCGCCTGGCGAACGGCGATCTGGTTCCAGTGAGCCGCAAGTACAAACCGAAGTTGGAAGAAGACGGGTTGATCTGAATTTAACGTGGCATTGGAATCATCCGCGGATGCGGGCCGGTCAGAATGGCCATGGCGTCCGCGCCCAAAAGATCGGAAAGTGCCCGATCCGAACTGCGCAAACCCCCGGTATAAGCTCCGTAGGCAGGCAGGATAAGCCGATTTCTGTCCAGCAGAAAGGCGGGCCGGGAAATGTGCCGGCCTTTTGTCCGAATCTGTGCTTTCGGATGAAAATGGCCTGAAACCTCGCCTTGTCGCCGATCCTGGGCGATATGACGAAAGACAAGTGGGCCGCACTGCCATTCGACCAAATGAGAGCCCCCCATCTCGATCGGGCCGGGATCGTGATTTCCTTCGATCCAGATCCACTGACGCCCGGCCTGCAAAGCTGCAATTCTTAGCCATTCTGCGTCGGGCAAGGCCCGGGCCGCTTCGAGATCGTCAAAGCTGTCGCCAAGGCAGATGACGGTTTCGGCGCTGGTGTATTCCAGATCGCGCGCCAGACGGTCTAGCGTTTCGCGACTGTCATAGGGGGGCAGCGTAGCCCCGCCCCGACGGGCCATGCGCTCAGATTTCCCCAGATGCAGATCCGAGACACAGAGCAGTCGCCGCGCCGGCCACCATAATGCGCCAGACGGCACCGCATCGAGTTGCTGGCCTGCAAAGGAAAATTTGCACACGTTCATGATACGTTCTTGACCCGATTCCACGTCTTGCGCAAGGGGGATCAAAGCTGGTCCAACCCGGCGGCTTCCATCAGGCGCGCGCTTTCTTCGGCAAGCAGCCTTTCTTCGGCTGCCCCTTTGACAGGCACCTTTCCGACCTCAAGAAAAAGCGGCGCGGCCAGTGGGGAAACGCGATCCAGACGCAGCAGGTCTATGCGGTCGCCGATGCGCGCCAGCATCGCCTCGATACGACCGAAGTCAACCAACCCGCGCATGGCCTCTTCGCGGGTGATCTGCATCAACAGATGATCGGGATCATATTTCAGCAGTGTGTCATAGAGAATGTCCGACGAAAACGTGGCTTGCCGTCCGGTTTTACGCTGTCCGGCCATGTTGCGTTCGATCAGACCGGCAATCGTGGCCGACGCGCGAAAGGTACGCTTCATGACTGCGTTGCCCGCCAGCCATGTGTCCAGCCCGTCACGCAGCGCTTCGGGTTGAAACAAAGGGCGCGGGTCAGTGACCGCATCCAAACCCCAAATCAGCGTGGCATAGTCTGTGGCGACAAACCCCAGCGGGGCCAAACCGGTTTCCTCCATCCGTTTGGTCAGCAGCAGGCCCAGTGTCTGTTGCGCATTGCGACCAGCGAATCCGTAAACGCACAGATGCTCTCGCCCGTCACTTGGAAAGCTTTCGATCAGCAGACGATCGCGTTGAGGCAGGCGGGACACTTGGCGCTGCAAGTCCAGCCAATCCGCCGTATGAGAAGGCAGGTGCGGCCAGTCAGTTTGGGTGAACATGCGCAGAATGCGGTCACTGAGTTGCGTGGAAGTCGCAAATTTCGTGCCCGAGAAGGTCGCGATCTTTGGTTTGCGATCTGCGCGACGGCTGACCTCGACCACCATTTCGCGCAGGCCCTCATAGCGCACGATCTGCCCGCCGATCAGGAAGGTATCGCCGGGGGTCAGCGAAGCAGCAAAGGCTTCTTCGACTTCGCCCAACGGTTTTCCACCACGGCTGCGCTTCAGGCGTACCTTCAGGGTGTCGGTATCCTGAATCGTGCCCAAGTTCATGCGAATGCGTGACGCAGCGCGAGGATCGCGCAATTGCCATTGCCCGTCGGCACGCTGCTGCAACCTTTGCCAGCGATCATAGGCGCGCAAGGCGTAGCCCCCGGTGGCACAGAAATCCAGACAGGCGTCAAATTCGGGTCGCGTCAACTGTGCATAAGGTCCGGCGGATGTCATCTCGGCATACAGATCATCGGCGTCAAAGGGCCCGGCACAGGCCGCAATCAGAATGTGCTGGCACAACACATCGCGGGGGCCGGGGCCTCGGGGTTCCCCGTCCAGGTCATGGGCTTTGGCGGCCTCGAGCGCAGCGACGCATTCGACAACTTCAAACCGGTTGGCAGGAACCAGCAGCGCCTTGGAAGGCGCGTTATAGCGGTGGTTGGCCCGACCAATCCTTTGCACCAGCCGTTTGACGTTCTTGGGCGCACCGATCTGAATCACCAGATCGACATCGCCCCAATCAATGCCCAGATCGAGGCTGCCTGTGCAGACGATGGCGCGCAATTCGCCACGCACCATCGCGGCTTCGACCCGCTCGCGCTGCTGTCGGTCAAGACTGCCATGATGGATGCCGATGGGCAGGCCGTCGTCATTCGCCAGCCACAGGTTGTGAAAATAGATCTCGGCCTGCGCGCGGGTGTTGTGAAAGATCAGCGTGGTCTTGTGCCGCCGGATCTGGTCCAGCACAGCCGGAATGGAATAGGCCGCGCCTCCGCCGGACCATGGCGGCATTTCGGTTGTTTCCAGCATCTGGATGTCCGGGTCCGGGCCGGGGTCGGCCTGCACGATCCGGCAGGGGTCCGGGTGGCGCGCCAGAAAGCGGGCAATCGCAGTGGGGTCTTCGACCGTGGCCGACAGGCCGACGCGACGCAGATCCGGGTTGAGGCGCTGAAGACGCGCCAGGGCCAGCATCAGTTGATCACCGCGCTTGCTTTCCGCCAGTGCGTGGATTTCGTCGACGATGATCCGCTGCACCCCATCGAACATGCGCGGGGCATCCTCGTACGAGGTCAGCAGTGCCAGGCTTTCCGGTGTGGTCAGCAGGATATGGGGTGGATCGGCCCTTTGGCGTTTTCTCTGCGTGGCCGAGGTGTCACCGGTGCGATCCTCGATCCGAATGGGCAGGCCGATCTCGTCCACCGGGGTGCGCAGGTTACGTTTGATATCCGCAGCCAGCGCCTTGAGCGGCGAGACATAGAGTGTATGCAAACCGTTGTGGCCTCCACCGGCCAGCTCGGACAGGGAAGGCAGAAAACCGGCCATGGTCTTGCCGCCACCGGTCGGGGCGATCAGCAGGGTTGCCGGGTCCTTCGCCCGATCGAACATCTCTTGCTGATGTGGGTGGATGGACCAGCCTTTGGTGGAAAACCACGTATCAATCCGAGCGGGAATCTGCGTCATGGTCACAGATTACCCGCCCGAAGGAGGGATTGGCACGGCGTTATTTGACGATTTTCTCGTCTTTTACGAACATGTTGGCCCAGGCGCGGTCAATCAGGTCCGGGTTCATCTGATAAGGAATGCCCTCGAACTCGCAGATCGAGATCATCTGATCGATCAGGAAGATCGGTTGGTAGTTGGCATAGATATTGTTGATGGTCGGGTATTTGACCTTCAACAGGTGCACCAATGCCGCCTCGTCCAGCGGCATTCCACGTTTGCGGGCCACCATGGCAAAGATTTTCAGGAAGTTCTCCTGGTTCGGGCCGTCAATCTTGATCTTGAAGAAGATCCGGCGCAGGGCGGCCTGGTCGAAGATCTCGTTCGGGTGGAAGTTGGTCGAGAAGATGACCAGCGTGTCGAAGGGCACTTCGAATTTTTCACCCGATTGCAGGCCGAGGATATCCTTGTTTTCCTCCAGCGGGACGATCCAACGGTTGACCAGCGCCTGCGGCGGCTCGGCTTGCCGGCCAAGGTCATCCACGATGAAAATGCCACCGGTGGATTTCAGTTGCAACGGGGCCTGATAGGTTCGTGCGGTTGGGTTGTAGACCAGATCCAACATGCTGAGCGAAAGCTCACCACCGGTTACGACGGTGGGGCGTTCACATTGGACATATCGGGAATCGAACCGCCTGCGACGACGCAGGCTGTTGGGGTCGTCCGGCTCTTGTTCGATCGCCGTGTGCACGATCGGGTCATAGACCGTGATCACCTGACCCGCATATTCGATGGCGTAGGGCACATAGACGTTATCACCCAGCGCATCCCGTATGCCGTTCGAGATCGAGGATTTACCGTTGCCCGGAGGACCATACATCAGAATCGACCGGCCCGCGCTGACCGCCGGGCCCAGATGATCCAGCAGGCTGTCGGGCAGGACCAGATGGCCCATTGCACCCACGAGTTGTTCTCGCGTGACCTGAATGTTGCGGATCGACTGGCGTTTGACCTGCTCGCGATAGACATCCAGCGGCACCGGCATCGCACCAAAATACTCGGATTGGCTCAGCGCATCCAGCGAACGGGCCTTGCCCGCATCGGTCAGCTGATACCCCATCTCATTGCCGCTATTGGCGTTCAGTGTTCCGGTCGCTTCAAGCAGTTTCTGATCGCGCGCGATGTCGATCAGTTCCTGAGTAACCGAACCCGGAAGACAGATGGCTTCGGCCACTTCTGACACTGTGCTCGCGTTTTTGCGAAAAATCGTCTTAAGCAGAATATCCCGCATCATTACAAGCGGAAGCTTCATTTCGCCCAGACCCTTGGGGGCAGGGGGGGCCATAACTGAGGAAGTCTGCATATTCATGCGCGGTGCTCGTCCATCAAAATGTCACGCCAAGAACCCGAAAACGGGCGTCTTGAAGAAAATGAACCAGCTTTGTGGCGGGACAAAGGCAGCGGCAAGGCGCGCTGATGATAGTTTACGATCCGAGAACAGTGCCCAGAATCAGGTACATCGCCAATGATCCGCCCAAGGCGAACCCCATCGGAAACTGTTTGCCCCGATCCCAGCTTTCCCAATGCGGTGCAATGGTGCGCAGCTTTGTGATTTTGGCCAAACGATGAGTGAGCACGGCAGCCAGAACGCAGGCGGTCAGGATCATCAGCACAATTCTCAGATCGCCCAGCCAGACAAACGCCGACGCGGCGGCCAGAAACTTGGCATCGCCAGCGCCCATGGTGCCCGCAGCATTCAGCAAGATACCGATTACCAAAACCACGACGATATGCAGCAGTTGCCAGAAATAGACCGGCATGGACACGGTGAACGGCCCCAGATTGCCGCTGATGCCGCCTGTGGACCAGGGCGGGATGGCGATCAGACCTATCACGATGTAAACCAACGTCAGCGCAAGGACTGCATGGTTCTTGATCCGCATCTCACGCATATCCGTAAAGGCCACGTAAAAGCAGATCGGCAGCACAAACGGCAGAAACCAGGCCGCTGCCACTGCGGGTATCTGCATGTGTCAGGCCCCTTCAAGCGCCCGAAGCGAGCGGACCGCCTCGTCGAAATGCTGCGGGTGGGTTGAAATGGCTTCGCGGAACAGGTTTTTGGCGGTGGTTATGTCGCCCTGTTTGACCGCTGAAATACCCATTGTATTGAGCAGACGCGCCCGTTCGACCTGTGTCATGGGGACGACCGGCAGGTTGTAGTTGCCTTGTGCCGACCGCGCCAAAACCAGGTTGTTCTTGGCGGTAAACAGCGAGTTGTCCTGACGGATAGCTTCCGAGAACAACCGCTCGGCTTCGGCATATTCGCCGCGGCTCAGCTTGGAATATCCCCAGTTGTTCATCACGCTGCCCGGACGTGTCGTCAGCCCGACAGCGGTTTCATAGAAATGATCCGCGCGTTTCCACTCTTTCCGGGAATCCGCAACGACTGCCTCCAGGCGATACCGTTTGAAGGTTTCAAAGGTGGGGGGAACCGAATCCAGAACAGTTTTGGCCTGCGACCAGTCGCCGTTTCGGACCAATGCGTCCGCGTATTCAACCTTGTCCGCGGCGTTCGAGCCCTTCATCGTTGTGACGCGCTTCCACGCGGTTACGGCCTCGGTCGTGCGTTTGGCGCGGCCCAAGGATATTGCCAGTCCGCGTTGAAGATCGATCCGGTCCGGGTTTTTGAGCGCTGCACCGTGGAAATAGGTCACCGCTTCATTTGGATCTGCGGCGCTCAGAAGCACATCGTTCAGGTTTGTTTCGTCGATAACGTTCACTTCCTGAAACGTTCGTTCAACCTTTTCCTCTTCGGTTTCCTTTGCACAGGCCGACAGGATCAGACCACTGATAACAACAGTCGGAATCAAGAATTGCTGGCGCATTTTTTGCGTCCTTTACTGCTCTCGCCTCAATTACTGGATCTTGCGTAGCGTGAATTGCCCGTCGCCAAGCTGCTCCAGTGTGTATTCTTGTTGTTCTTGTGGGGTATTATTAACAGAATTTTCCATTTTTGCGAGTGCTAAGCGCAGATTGTCCCGGATTGCGTCACTTTCGCCATTGTCCAGCGCATAGGCCCGCCGAAACACTTGCGCGGCCTCGGGGTATTCCTGTTTCTCCATCAGCAGGACACCCAGATTGTTCCAGGCCACCGGCCAGTCCGTGTCGTCTTCGACGGCTCTGCGCAGCAGTTTTTCGGCCTGTCCCAAGCGGCGTAGCCCAATATTCGCAGTACCCAGAGACGTCAGGACCTGGGGCGTCATACCCTGGTCCAGCGCGGCCCGGGTAAAGGTTTCAAGCGCCAGTTCGTATTCTCCGGCTGCCATCAATCTGTTTCCGACCTCGATGCTGTCCTCGGCCTGACCTTTGGTGTCAATTCCCGGCGCATCCAAACCGGCGGGTGACAGGCCTTCTGTGCAAGAAGCCACCATGGCAAAAACCATGGTGGCCCAGAGCGTTCGGCGAAACCCGGAAGGGAAGCACCTGAATTCAGCTTTCATATGGCTCTATCCGACCTAGCGTCCAAAACTCGAAATAACATTCGCCGACGGGCCAACCAGAATGATCAGCAGCGGTGGGACCGTCAGCATCATTGTGACAAGAGTCATCTTGGTCGGCAACTTGTTCGCGGCCTCTTCGGCGCGCATCACGCGTTTGTCGCGCATCTCACCGGCGTAAACCCGCAATGCCTCGGCAATTGATGTACCAAATGTCGCCGATTGGATCATGACGGTGACAAAAGAGTTCACGTCCTGAACCCCACAGCGCACGCCGAAGTCACGCAGGACGGTGTCCTTGTCCTTGCCAGCCTTCATTTCATACGCGACGGTTTCGAATTCCTGCGCGATATCCGGATAAGACGCGCTCATTTCACTGGCCACGCGAACGATGGCCTGATCCAGCGATTGACCGGCTTCAACGCAGACCAGCATCAGATCAAGCGTATCGGGAAAGCCGGCGGTAATCGCTTCCTTCCGTTCTTCAACCCGGCGCGTAATCCAGTATTTGGGTGCGAAATAGCCGATCGCGCCGGGGACAAGCACCCGGATCATCATCTGTGTTCCGGTAAACTCCTGGCCGCCGGAAAAAACCGTGACCAGCAGAACACCAATGATAATGCCAAGGATACCCAGAGAAAACTGCGCAAAGTGGAAGAACCGAACCGAATCCTTCGACCTGTAGCCCGCCTGACGCAGCTTCAACTCGACGGCCGAGTATTCTTCTTCGTTCTTGGGCTCAAGGAAAGTTGCGAACTTCTCAAGCTGTTCGTTTCGGTTCGAGTTTCGAAGCTGCTCTTTCTTCCCCTTTTTCTGCTTTGGAGGAGCCGCATTCGATCTTTGCAGTTTCTTCAAGGGGTCTTCGGGCTGCTTCATGATCAATGTGACAGCGACCAGAACCATAAGCAGGCCAAGTACGCCGACAATGATCAGGGGGCCGAATTCGCCCAGGTGCTGGGTCAACAGGTCATTGATGCCGGTCAGGATTTCCATGGTGCTGCCCTCAGACCTTGATGTTGGTGATGATTTTCATGACGATCAGGTTCAGTGTCAGCAGGATGGCGACAACAAAACACGCGGGAATAAACCAGGGGTGATCCAACACCTCGTCGTAATAGCCCGGGTCCTTGACCAGAATGAAAATCAGACAGGCAACAGGGAACCCGGACAGGAACTTGCCCGACCATTGTGCCTCGGCCGTAATCGCCTTGACCCGACGGAACAGGCGAAAACGCGCACGGATCACCTTTGCCAATCCGGCCAGAATTTCGGCAAGGTTACCGCCGGATTGCTGCTGAATACCCACGGCGACTGCCAGAAAGCGCATATCCTGCATGTCCAGACGTTCAGCCATGTCCTTTAGCGCCTCGCCCACATCGCGACCATAGGCGCATTCATCGGCGATAACGCCAAATTCGGTTCCCAGCGGATCCTGAACTTCGTTTGCAACCACCTGAATCGTCGAGACGAACGGGTTGCCGACACGCAACGAGCGCACCATCAGTTCAACCGCATCGGGCAGTTGTTCTTCAATCATCCCCATGCGTTTCTTGGCCTTGTGGTTGACCCAGGCGTAAACGCCGCCAATGCCGATTGCGATGGAAACAACGATGCGCAGTGCCGTGTCCGTAGCGGTTCCGATGCTCAATCCGACAAAGGCCATAGCTGATACCAGCCCCATGATCATGATCAATTGACGTGGAGAAAACGCGATAGCCGCCTTTTGCGCCTTGTCAGCGAGAAGTGAATACAGAGGAATGCTCTGTGATTTCATATGCTGCTGCATTTCTTTGCGCAGCTGTTCCAGCACCTGTTCGCGCCCGGCACCTTTTTCAAGCATGTCCAGGCGTCGGTTGACCCGGCTGTTCAGGCTGATGGACTTGCCGAAGGCAACAAGATAGATGCCCTCGACCAAGGCAAGAACCCCCACAAAGATGGCGACATAAATGATCGCCTCCATAGGCAATTGCATACCCGGTTCTCCTACATTGTGGTTGGGTCGTAGATGGACGCTGGCAAGTCAAAGCCCCATAGACGGAACCGTTCCGAATAGTGGCTGCGGACGCCGGTGGCGGTGAAATGCCCGATGATCTTGTTGTCGGGTGTCAGGCCAACGCGTTGAAAACGAAAGATTTCCTGCATGGAAATCACGTCACCTTCCATCCCGGTGATCTCAGTGATCGAGGTCATCCGACGCGACCCGTCCTGTAGGCGGCTGGCCTGCACGATCAGGTTCACAGCCGAGGCGATCTGACTGCGGACCGCCTTGATCGGCATTTCGATCCCGGCCATCGCGATCATGTTTTCCAGACGTGAAATACCGTCCCGGGCCGAGTTGGCGTGAATCGTGGTCATAGATCCGTCGTGACCGGTGTTCATGGCCTGCAACATGTCGATGACTTCGGCGCCGCGCGTCTCACCCACGATGATACGGTCAGGACGCATACGCAGGGCGTTTTTCAGACAGTCGCGCGGGCTGACTTCACCTTTGCCTTCCACGTTGGGTGGGCGGCTTTCCATCCGACCCACATGGGTCTGTTGCAGCTGAAGTTCCGCGGTATCCTCGATGGTCAGAATACGCTCGGCGTCGTCGATGAAACTGGACAGGGCGTTGAGTGTGGTCGTTTTACCCGAGCCCGTACCCCCGGAAACGATGATATTCAGCCGGGTGGACACGGCGGCCTGCAAATAGGCGGCCATTTCTTCGGTAAACGCACCGAAATTGACCAGATCGTCAATGCCCAGCTTGTCTTTCTTGAACTTACGAATGGAAACAAGCGATCCGTCCACCGCAATCGGGGGCACCATGGCGTTGAAACGCGAGCCATCGGCCAGACGGGCGTCAACATACGGGTTGGATTCATCGACACGGCGGCCCACGGCGGACACGATCTTGTCGATGATCCGCATCAGGTGCTTTTCATCCTTGAAGGTAATGTCGCTGAGTTCCAGCTTGCCGGCACGTTCCACAAAGATCTGTTGTGGACCGTTCACCAGAATATCGTTGACCGTATCGTCCTGAAGCAGCGCCTCGAGCGGGCCGAGACCCGTCACCTCGTCATAAAGTTCCTTGTTCAGCTGGGATCGGTCTTCGCGGTTCAGAACAATGTTTCTTGTTTCCAGAACTTCACTGGCGATGGCACTGATTTCAGCGCGCAACTCTGCTTCGCCGGCGTTTTCAAGCGCGGCCAGGTTCAGGTTTTCCAGCAGTTCGCGGTGCAGTTCGATCTTGATCTCACCCAGCCGCTCCTTGCGTTTGCGGTCTTTGTCTGAACTTGCGACCTCACCTGCATTCTTTTTCACGGGTTTGCGTGCCACCGCGGTCGCGACAGGTGTCGCTTGTGCAGAAGGCGCCGCTGTTTCAGCCGGTTGTGCCGGCGATTTGACGGGCTGCGCTGCGGGTTGCTTTTTGTATCTTGAAAACACGGCTTATCCCCCCTTGGGATGATGTTTACGCAGCTTCTTCGGCACTGCTGCCGAGGCTGTGAAGCGACTTCGCCAGCTTTGAGATTTCCCGGCGCAACGGGTTCTTGGCGGCCGCATTTGCCAGAGGCAGACCATGATCCCCACTTTGCATGACCGGTTTGCCACCATCAGGCAGCAGCAGGTCGATAGAGATTCCAAGGCTTTCCCCCATGCGTTTCACGCGGCTTTTCCCGTTCAGATCGGTAAATTTCGGCGCACGGTTCAACGCAAAGCGCAGCTTGTTGAATGGCAGTTCCTCTGCCTGCAACGCACGTTTCAGGCGCAGGGCATTCTGGGCGGACCGCATGTCGAGCTCGATCATGGCGAAATACACATGGGCGGCCTGCAAAACTGTTTCCGACCACAGGACCAGCGTCTTTGGCATGTCGACAATGACATAGTCGAAATGCGCGCGCGCCATGTCGATCACGCGCTGAATGTCTTCCGGAGTGATCAAGTCAAGCGGCACCATGTCGGATGGCGCCGTCAAAACCTGAAGCTTTTCTTCATATGTTTGAAGGGCTTGCGAGAATACTTCGCTGTCCATCGCGTCCGTGTCCGACAGCATTTCAAACACTGTCTCTCGTCGCGGCAGATCCAGATAGGTGGAAACGGTCCCGTATTGCAGATCCAGATCGATCAGGCACACGGTCGGCGCGTCCTTGTCCGAGACACAGGCCAGCTCCCAGGCCAGGTTAACGGCCAGTGTCGTTGCGCCGACTCCACCTGCAAGGCCCTGAACGACAAACAACGCGCCTTCCTTGGACGCGCCACCGGCCAGGGGAACGGCGGTCGCCTGTGCCACGGCAACCGGGTCGGGCTGCTTCATACGCTCGATGGCTTCCTGCAATTCGCCTTCGGGAAGAGGATAGGGGACGAACTCGTCGGCACCCTTGCGCAGCAGTTGGTGCAAAGACGCCGGAGTGACATCCTCGGCGATCAGAACAACTTTTACTTTCTTTTCATTGGCTTGAGTGATTATTTCACCCAGCAGAGACAGGTTGTCTTCGTCTTCTCCGTCGATCGCCAGCGCTACGAATTCCAGCGTTTCAGCTTCGGGTTGGCTGAAAAAGGCCAACGCTTCTGCAAACCCCAGATCTCCCCAGCGCTCGCCCAAGATGGCTTCCATGTCTTCGATCAGAAGGTCGAAATTCTGAACATCCCGACTGATGGTGCAGGCCAAGATTGCAGTATTGTCGTCTTGCGGCGTCGCGCTGGTCATAAACACTATCCTCGTCGTGAGGGCTCAGCATGTCATATGAACGAAATCCGCCAGATGGATGTGCTGTCGCCCCAATACGGTCAAATTTGGCCGCAGGTCACCCTATTGTTCACAATGTCGCTTTGAAGTTGGGCAAGAATTGGGCGCAAAAGAACCAATTGTAGGGAAATGGGCGACGATGCCGCCCATTTCAAACGTATTATCCACCGCCGCCGGCGCCGTCCTGCGCGGTCACTTCCTGGATCTGGCTTATAGCGGTCGCACTTTCCACATATTCGCGATAGATGACCTCGGCATATTTGCCATCCAGAAGCTGTGGGTTGCGATCAACGAATCCTGAAACTTCGGTAACCGTTCTGCGATTCCTGCGATCGCGGTTCTGCGTTGCGATCAGCGGTTGCGTTTTGCCGAATGATACCACCGCCTCAAGCCGCGAGCGCGAGATGCCCTGCTGCCCCAGAAACGCGACGACTGCTTGCGCGCGGCGAAGGCCAAGGCTTTTGTTGTAGCTGGTCGACCCCACGGCATCCGTATGCCCGTAAACGCGGAACCGGGCCTCGGGGAACTGTTTGATCCAGTCAGCCTGTTGCAAAAGAATGCGCTGAGCTGAAGCATCCAGTTGCGAGCTGTTGAACGCAAAGTTCACCTGGCTGGGTACATCTGCGGCAAACCTGCGGCTGAGAATTTGCGCATAGGTCAACTCGCCGCTTTGAACCTGGACGTTGTTGAGCGTCGCGTTTCCGAAAGTGCCTGCGTCGATCTCGTACCCGGCCTCGCGGGTACAGGCGGCGACAGCGACCGAAAGACCCAGTGTGATAATCCACTTATGCATTGGTCCTATCCTCCTGATCAATCTAGGACGTAGCCGTAGGAGCTGCCGAAGTTCTGTTTGGCAACCTCTGACGCTCCGCCGGCGCCCGTACGCTGTGTGCGCGCCACCCGGCCGTTCAAGAACAAGTCAAATTCGCTGGGCGGTTTGACCCGATCGGTTGGAAGCGCAAGAGTTTCGCCCCGAGTCGGTGAAACCAGATGCGCCGTGATGATAACGACGAGTTCACTTTGCTCGCGCTGGTAGTTGGCGCTGCGGAACAACGCGCCCAGAACCGGCACATCTCCCAACCATGGAATCTGGTTGCTCAGATCCGCGAAATTGTCCTGGATCAGGCCTGCAATGGCAAAGCTTTCACCATCGCGTAGTTCGATCGTTGTTTTTGCCCGGCGAGTGATGAAACTGGGAACCGAATCCCCGTTGATGGTGAAATCCGAGGTTTGATCGATACTTGAAACGGCCGTGCCCATTTCAAGATTGATCAGATCGCCGTCCACGACGCGTGGAATAAAGTCCATCTCGACGCCGAAGGCCTTGTATTCGATGGCCACAACGCCGTCATCCTGCGGTACCGGAATGGGGACTTCGCCACCGGCCAGGAACGATGCCTCCTGGCCGGACAGAGCGGACAGATTCGGCTCGGCCAGGCTGCGGGCCAACCCCTTGGCTTCCAGTGCTTCCAGCAACAGGCGAACCTGCGTCGAACCCGCGCCGAACCCAAACAGGATTGCGCCTGTATTGGCCTGAACAGTCGGAATGTTGTTCGCCAAAGCGTTGTTCAGCGCGAACTGGTTGTTGAGCGTATTGATGCCCCCCGTAACGTCACTTCCGCCGAAACCAAGCGATGCCGTCAGGCTTTTGGCGACCGAGCGGTTCATCTCGGCAAAGCGGACTTTCAGCATGACCTGCTGGACACCACCGACCGACATCAGGTTCGAGACACGATCGGGGGCATACCGTTCAGCCAGTTCCAGCGCGCGTGCCAGTTTGGCCGAGCTGGAGATCGTACCGGACAAAACAATACCATCATTGGCTGTGCGAACTTCTATGGGTTCGTTGGGCAGGATCTGACGCAGACGTTCCTTGAATTCCGTAACATCCGGTGCGACCCGGACGCGGACATTGGCCAAAAGATTGCCCGCGCCGTCAAACAGCGTCAGCGTGGTCAGGCCCGGGGCCTTGCCCAGAACATAGATCGTGCGCTCCGACAAAGAAGAGATATCGGCAATGCCGGCGTTGGCAATGCTGAGCTCTGCGAAAGGTTGCTCGCTTTCTACGACGATTGCGCGGTTCATCGGGACATCAAGTGTTTCCACCGTCCCTTTTTTCACCACGCGTAAAGTTTCAGCCCAGGCGGTGTCGCCAATGGGGGCCATAACAAGCGACAACCCCAGCAGGGTTGCGCTGATCCAGGAACGTATTGTCATGTGACCTGCCTCTCCGATCACGCCTCGTTTTTTTGGGTCTTGTGCCCTATGGGATGAGAGACTGCGCGAAATCCGAATTTATTGCAATAATCAATGGTTTCCGTAAGTTTCCTTATGTGGGGAATTGGCAACAATCGCAAAAAAATGAGCCGCACCAAGGGTGCGGCTCTGAACCTGTAACGTTCTGAATTGGCGTCAATTTGTGCAGGGGATAGGCACATTTACGATTTCGCCACCACGGCGGATGCGTGTTGTGCATACCTTTTCGATTTTTGCCTCGGGTTCCGGGGCAGTTTTCTGAATTCCCAACAGTTTGTTTTGGTCCACCTCAATCGTGGACGCAACGGATTCATCCTGTACGCCAACCAAAGCCAGGGAAAGACGCCCCGTGTTCTGGGCCTGTGCCAGCGCGGCGACCTGTTCCGGTGTGGCCGCAACCGTAACTGTACGTGCAATGGTCGTGTTGGTGACGTCCGAACCAGCGGTCTGGTCGACGGCAATGAGTTGCACGTTGGTTTCGATCAGTCGGGTGATTCCGCCGCTGCTCCCTTCGATCGTTCCACTGGAACCGGTCCAATAGATGTCGACAGTGTCTCCGGGCCGCAGGAATCCGGAAACGCCCGAGGCCACGTCAACGCTGATTGCGAAGGCGCGCATACCTTTTTCCAGACGTGACGTCAGCCCGGCTTTTTCGCCCGGACGAGTGATCTTGACCTCCATGATCGCTTCGTCTTTTTCCATTGCCCTCAAAACGAAACGTTCATTTGCGCCGCTTTCGGGGAACAGGGCTGTGAGCTCGGTGAATGTACCTTCGGGGATCGCGTTTTCCGGCCAGTCAACAGCGCGGATATCTTCCTCTGTCAACCGCTCGCCGTATTTCAGAGCGCGATTCGACACAAAGACAGTGACAGTTGGAACGACATCAACTTTGGCATTGGCCAGGGCCTCTTCCGCAGCAAGTCTTTGGCGTGCCAACTCGCTTTGGTATTCCGCGATATAGTTTCGCGCCATGTAGACGGCGCCCCCGGCCAGTGCAATGCCGACAATCAGGACAAGTCCGAAAACTGCTCGCATGCGTGTACCTCATTCTTTTGTTTGGTCGAATACTTAGCGGCCAAGGAACCACATTGAAACAGCCTATTTGCTAACCGCAAATTGTGTCGAAATGTGGGACAAATATGCCTGATTGTCAGATTCTGCGCCATCTTCCGCACAATTATTCATGGTGAGCGTTGCCTTTCCTCACGATTGCCAGCGGATCGTGCGCAACAAAAGAGCGCCGCACCCCATGGGCGCAGCGCTTTGCGTCGAAACGATTAAACGTAACGTCTTTGGAAAACAGCTGATGCCTACACCTGCCGCGACTTAGTTTCCGCCGCCAGCGGTTCCCGCCGTGATAATACCAGACGGTGCAGTGTTCGACCCGGTGCTGACGACGGCGCTGTTCATGGCCCCGTTGATATTGCCGCCCATGCTGTTGACGCTTGAGCTGATGACAAGGTAGGTCGCGCCCGACAATCCGATGACCACGGCGGTCAATACCACCCAGTCAACTGTCACCGCTCCTGCTTCGTCGGATTTAAACTGATTAAGGAACCTGAACATGTGCTTATCTCCAAATACGTCGCGTCAGTGCCACCGACAGGTTGGCGCATAACTGGTTCGCGCGGATGGCGAAATTTGGGCTAAATATTGATTTCGAAGGAAATTTTGGTCTCAGGCAGAGACCGCGCGTGTGTCGAATTGATCGGGACAGAAGAAACACAGGGGTTGCAGCAAAATACCCCGGGCGTCGCGAAGGTTTGCATGACTTGCGCGCAGGCAGGAACCTGTGCGCCTGGGATTGGGCAGTTTCAGGTCACAAAAAAAGGCCGCGCCCGTTGAGCGCGGCCTTGAAAATTCTCTAGGTCAGCAACTTAGTTGCTTTTGCCTTCGCCGGTGATACCACCTGTCGCGGTGTTGCTGCCGGTGCTCAGCGATGCGGCGTTCAGCGCTTCGTTTACGCCGGTTGCCAGGCCAGTGGCGCCAGCCGAGATCTGCTGATATGCAACGGCGGCCAGGCCGATGACTGCTGCGGTCAGAACAACCCAGTCAACTGTTACTGCGCCGTCTTCGTCTTTGCGGAAGTTCTTGATGAACTTGATCATGTTACGTCCCTCCTAAAGGATCAAAAAGAGTTTAACAAACCTCGGCGTCTTTCAGAGCTTTCTCTCTCAGTCCGCTCATGTCCGTCTCGGTATGGGACTATGTTTGACTGTTGGGCATGGCAGGAATTGGGCCAAACACCGATTTTTTTTCGCGCAGCTTAACTTTTTGGTTATAAATTGGATAACCATATGAAAATAAAGGGTAAAAAAATCACCACGATTGAGCCGAAGGCTCTGTAGCGATGCAAAATTGCGCCAAATGAGGCGAAACTGCCCCATTTCGCTTTGTTTTTCTGGCCTTGCGGGAAGATTCGGGGTTCAAATCGCCTAAAAAGAAAACACGAGGCAGGCAAATGAATCTCCGGAACGCACTTCAATGCGCCGGTGTGCTGGCGTTTCTGATATCGGGCACCGCATCCGTAAATGCGACCGAGACAGAGCCGCGCGGCGTATACAAACGCGTCAAAGCCCCAAAACCCGGTGAACGTCCGCGTGTGACCGTGCAGATCACAACGGAAGAACACGCAGCCAAGCCTTCAGCGCCCAGCACGGGCACTGAACTGGTGGTGCCGGAAATCATCGCGCGCACCAAAGTCGCTCCGCTGCCGGCGCCCGGTGCGGAGGTCAAACGAGACCCCAATGGATCGTACAAGGCTTTCTGGAACCGGATTTCACCGCACATTGATGAAGGCGGGGCCGGGCGGCTTGACGCGGCCATCAACGCCCTGGCCGCAACCAACGTGAGATCACCGCGACTGCAATCGCTGCAAGATATCGCAAAGGAACGCGGGATCGAGATCCTTCGTTCCACTGTGGGAACCAATGTTTCACCGGCGCTGGTGCTTGCGGTCATCTCGGTGGAATCGGCCGGGCGTGCAGACGCGGTCAGTTCCGCAGGCGCGCAGGGGCTCATGCAGTTGATGCCCGCCACGGCGGCCAGATTCGGGGTAAAGGACAGCCTTCAGCCCTCTGAGAACATTGCGGGCGGTGTAAAATACCTCAACTGGCTGATGGAAGAGTTCGGGAATGATCCAATACTTGTATTGGCTGGATACAACGCGGGTGAGGGGGCCGTACGCAAACACAGCGGCGTGCCGCCCTATGCTGAAACCCGAGACTACGTGCCAAAAGTCCTCGCCGCGTTTCAGATCGCGCGGGCCTTGTGCACGACGCCGCCGGACCTGATTTCCGACGGCTGTGTTTTTCAGACTTCCAACTAAAAAGGCCCGCGCGATCTGGCGGGCCTTTGCAATTGATCAGGAAACGATTGTCGCTTCCGTCGCGGCGCGCAGCTCGTCTTCGCTGACACCTTCCGCCAGTTCGACGATTTTCAGACCGCCTTCGACCACATCCAGCACACCCAGATTGGTGATGATGCGATCAACCACGCCCTTGCCGGTCAGCGGCAGGGTGCATTCCTTCAGCACTTTGCTGTCGCCGTGCTTGTTGGTGTGGTCCATCACCACGATGACCCGTCCGACGCCTGCAACCAGGTCCATCGCGCCGCCCATGCCTTTCACCAGCTTGCCGGGGATCATCCAGTTGGCCAGATCGCCTTTCTCATCGACCTCCATCGCGCCCAGGATCGCCGCCGCGATCTTGCCGCCGCGGATCATGGCAAACGACGTGGCGCTGTCGAAATAGGCCGTGCGGGACAACTCGGTGATCGTCTGCTTGCCCGCATTGATCAGGTCCGGGTCTTCTTCGCCCTCAAAGGGGAAGGGGCCCATGCCCAGCATGCCGTTTTCCGATTGCAGCGTGATGTCCTTGTCACCCACATAGTTTGCCACCAGCGTCGGGATGCCGATGCCGAGGTTCACATACATGCCGTCTTCCAGTTCCTCTGCCGCGCGTGCGGCCATCTGATTGCGGTCCCAGGGCATTATGCTTCCTCCTTCTTGCGGGTGGTGCGCTGTTCAATGCGCTTTTCGTGTTCGCCCTGAACGATGCGATGCACATAGATACCGGGCAGGTGGATGCAGTCGGGATCCAGCGAACCGCGCGGTACGATCTCTTCCACTTCGGCCACGCAGATCTTGCCGCAGGTCGCGGCAGGAACGTTGAAATTGCGGGCGGTCTTGCGGAAAACCAGATTGCCGGTGTCGTCGGCCTTCCAGGCCTTGACGATGGCCAGATCGGCAAAAATGCCTTCTTCCAGAATGTAGGTCTCGCCGTTGAAGTCCTTGTGCTCTTTCCCTTCGGCGATCACGGTGCCGACGCCGGTCTTGGTGTAAAAACCGGGAATGCCCGCCCCACCGGCGCGCATCCGTTCGGCCAATGTTCCTTGGGGGTTGAATTCCAGTTCCAGCTCACCACTCAGATATTGGCGCATGAACTCGGCGTTTTCACCGACATACGAGCTGATCATCTTTTTGACCTGCTTGGTCTGCAACAGGATGCCGATGCCGAAATCGTCCACGCCTGCGTTGTTTGACGCAAAGGTCAGGTCTTTGACGCCCGATTCCCTGATGGCCTCAAGCAACAATTCCGGAATGCCGCACAGGCCAAACCCGCCAGCGGCGATCAGCATGCCATCCGACAGCAGCCCATCGAGCGCCTCGGTGGCATTGGCATAGACTTTCTTCATGGAAAACTCCCCCAATGACATGGTGATGGGCTGGTTGTGCCGTCGCGTCACGGGGAAGTCAATGAAACCGGAGGCGGGGTCGTATTTCTACCAATGGAAAGAGCTGTTGCAATTGATCAGGCGGCTCAACATGTCCGCCGCACCATTATAGGAGGTTGATAACATGAAGCGAATTTGTGCCGAAGCAACCGCTGGTGCCGCGCTTTTGGCTATGTCAGCCTATGAGCCTGAGCAGGCGGCGGTACTTCAGCTCGATGATAACAAGATCAAAGCTGTTGGTGCCGGATACTCTGAGAAGTCTTCATTTGAATCTGCAATTTCAACCGCCAATGAACGGTGTGCGCAGCAGGACAAAGAGGCCTTCGTTCTGGCCAGCGATACCGGCTGTCAGGGGGTGGACAAGAATACAGCCCTGATCGTCTATGTCCTGACCGCCGCTGCCCAGAACTCAGGCCGCGCCCGGTTCCTCTCCGAGCTCAAGCGGTTCGGAAGACCGGCAGACGACGCTCAAAGTGCGGTGCGGCGCTCAGCCCAGGTCATTCGCTGACAGCCCGCCGCAATGTCGAAAAGGCGATTGCAGGGGGGCTTTTCCAACCCCGACCACCTGTCAGCCTAGGTTGTTGCTTTCTTGGTGGTTGCTTTCTTTTTGGACGTGGCCTTTTTGGGCGCGGCCTTTTTCTTGGTGCCTTTTTTGGCAGCGCGCTCGTTGACAAGCTCGATGGCCATCTCCTGCGTCACGTCCTCGGGTTTGATGTCCTTGGGGATCGTCGCGTTGACCTTTTCCCATTTCACGTAGGGCCCATAGCGCCCGTCCAGAACCTGCATCGCGCCGCCATCCGGATGCTCACCCAACTCTTTCAGAGGCTTCGCCGCGGCCCGCCGTCCCCGACCGGGGTTTGCCCGTTTTTCGGCCAGCAACTCAACGGCG
Source organism: Ruegeria sp. YTSA144 (assembly GCF_059610125.1). Lineage (NCBI taxonomy): Bacteria > Pseudomonadati > Pseudomonadota > Alphaproteobacteria > Rhodobacterales > Roseobacteraceae > Ruegeria > Ruegeria sp. YTSA144. The sequence goes on along the minus strand of NZ_JBXWNA010000006.1, from coordinate 124,926 downwards.
CGGTTCATGCCGATCTCGAACACGTCATTGGGGTCTTTGAGGTTGGCATAGACCGGCTTTGCCTCCTCCGGCAGCTGATGCATCAGGTAAGGACCGAACCGCCCGAAATTCGCGCTGATCATGCCGCCTTCGGGGTGTTCGCCGATCTGACGGGGCAGGGACAGAAGCGTCAGAGCCTTTTCCAGGTCCATGTCATCCTTGCTCCACCCGCGCGGAAGGGATGCACGCGGGGGCTTTTTGTTCTCGGGCGTGGGTTCGCCCCGCTGAACGTAAGGACCGAACCGGCCGGATTTCAACCAGATCTCATCCCCGGCATCTTCACCCAGCAGCCTTTCGTCACCTTCCGCGCCTTCACCGGCAATCGGGCGCGTATAGGTACATTCCGGATAGTTTCCGCATCCGACGAACCCACCGGTCCGCGAGGTCTTCAGGTGCAACTGACCGGTACCGCATTTCGGGCAGATACGCGGATCGGACCCATCCTCGCGCGGCGGGTAGAGCTGCGGAGCCAGAGCTTCGTCGAGCCTGTCCAGCACTTCAGAAATCCGCAGTTCGGACGTCTCGCCAATCGCGGCTGAAAAATCACGCCAAAACTTGCCCAGCAGGTCCTTGTAGTCGCGTTCCCCGGCGCTGACGTCATCCAGTTCTTTTTCCAGATTGGCGGTGAACTCATAGCCAACGTACTGCCGGAAGAAATTCAGCAAGAAGATCGTAACGATCCGCCCCTTTTCCTCGGGGATCAGCCGGTTCTTGTCCTTGCGGACATATTCCCGGTCCTGGATCGTCGTTACGATCGAGGCATAAGTTGATGGGCGCCCGATCCCCAGCTCTTCCATCCTTTTGACCAGTGTCGCTTCGGTATAGCGCGGGGGCGGTTGGGTGTGGTGTTGAAGGGCCAGAACGGATTCGTTCTCGGACAGGATCGCTTCTTTCGCGACCTTGTCGCCGCTGTCGCTGGTCGCCTTGGCAAACTGATCCTTCAGAGAGGTCTTGGCAAAACGGGCCGGATCGCCCTGCGTGATCTGTGGCAGACGCTTTTCATCCTCGTCCGCGACGTCATCCCGGCCTTCTTCGTACACCCGCATGAACCCATCGAACATTACGACCTGGCCCGTGGCGCGAAGGCCGACCTGACCGTCGTCGCTGCCGATCTCGACGGTGGTGCGCTCCAGACGCGCGGCGGCCATCTGACAGGCGATGGTACGTTTCCAGATCAGATCATAAAGCTTGCGCTGATCCTCGTCTGTCACTTTCAGCGCCTTGGCGTCGCGCGACATATCCGTCGGGCGGATACACTCGTGCGCTTCCTGCGCGTTCTTGGCCTTGTTTTTGTAGATACGCGGGCTGTCCGGTACGTATTCCGCGCCGTAGCGATCAGCGATGGCCTCGCGGGTCGCGGCCACGGCCTCGGGCGCCATGTCGATGCCGTCGGTCCGCATATAGGTAATGTACCCGGCCTCATAAAGTCGCTGCGCCACCTGCATTGCGTGGCGCGCACCCATGCCGAACTTGCGGCTGGCTTCTTGTTGCAGGGTCGAGGTCATGAACGGCGCGCTGGGGTTGCGGGCGGCGGGTTTGGCCTCGACCGAGGTCACGCTCAGCGCGCGGCTGGTGATGGCCTGAACCGCCAGCTCGGCCTGCGTCGCGTTGGCCAGATCGTGCTTGTCCAGCTTCTTGCCGGCCAGCGTGACCAGACGCGCCTCATAGGTCTGCCCGCGCGGTGTCTCGAACAGCGCCCGAACCGACCAGTATTCCACCGGCTTGAATGCCTCGATTTCCATCTCGCGTTCGACGATCAGGCGCAGACAGACGGATTGCACGCGACCCGCCGATTTAGCACCCGGCAGTTTGCGCCACAAAACCGGAGACAGGTTGAACCCCACCAGATAATCCAGCGCGCGGCGGGCCAGATAGGCCTCGACCAAAGGCATATCGACCTGACGCGGGTTCTGCATCGCCTCGGTCACGGCGTCCTTGGTAATGGCGTTGAAGGTCACGCGGCTGACGGGCGTATCCTTCTTGATCGAGCGGCGTTTGGTCAACGCCTCCTGTAGGTGCCAGCTGATCGCCTCGCCCTCGCGGTCGGGGTCGGTGGCGAGGATCAGCGCATTGTCTTCTTTCAACGCGTCGGCAATGGCCTTGACATGCTTGCGGCTGTCGTTGCCGACCTCCCATTTCATCGAGAAGTCATGCTCAGGATCGACCGATCCATCCTTTGGCGGCAGGTCCCGCACATGGCCGTAAGAGGCCAGAACTGTGTAGTCGGGGCCCAGGTATTTATTGATTGTTTTTGCTTTGGCCGGAGATTCTACAACAACTACGGGCATTTAAGGGGAATCCTCGCTCGACGAATTTGGCGCCTTCTATGGTGGTGCAAAATGTGTGGGGCAAGCAGGAATTGTCAATGCGTTCCTTTCGTCGGTGGAAAAGCGCCGTGATTTCAGTGCGCTACCACAGATCTTCAGAAACCGGGCACGCCGGAACGAGGGTTCGATCAACTTGCCAGCGACAGCAGACCTCCGGGCTGACGCTGGATTCGCCCATCAAGTTCAAGGTCGATCAGCGCCGGTCCAAGCTCACCGGCCGAGGCCGCGATATCCCGCAGCAATTGATCTTCGGCGATGGGCGAGGGGCCAAGCCGCGCGATGATCTGCTCGTGCAGGTTTCTTGCAGGGCGCGCGATTGGTTCCGAGGGCGGTTCGGTTGGCCGGGAAAACAGGTCGTCCTGCCGCGGCAAGGCTTCAATGACGTCTTCAGCGGTTCGGACAAGTGTGGCGCCATCACGAATCAGCAGATTGCAACCGGCGGCCCGCGCATCGAACGGATGGCCGGGAACGGCCAGAACCTCGCGCCCCTGATCCAGTGCGTCCCGTGCCGTGATCAGACTGCCGGACTTGGCAGCAGCCTCGACGACGACAACCGCCTGCGCGAGGCCCGATATGATCCGGTTACGACGCGGGAAGTGCCGCGCCTGCGGCGTCACGCCCATCGGTTGTTCTGAAATCCGCAAGCCGCTGGACGCGATATCATGGGCCAGTTCCGTGTTTTCGGCGGGATATATCACATCAACGCCACCGGCCATGACAGCCACCGTGCCGGTCTCCAGCGCGGCCATATGCGCGGCTGTATCGATGCCACGCGCCAGGCCAGAGACTATAACGTGCCCCTTGCTGCCCAGCTCGGTGGCCAGGCCACGGGCCATCCGCGCGCCGAGCGAGGAACAGTTTCGCGCACCGACCATCGCAATCGCTGGTTTTTGCAGCAGCGAAAGGTCCCCGATCGCCCAAAGCAGCGGCGGGGCTTCGTTCAGTTCAGCCAGGGTCGCGGGGAATTCAGCGGACCCAAGGCACAAAAGCCGCGCTTTGGCGGCTTTTGCGGCCCTGAGTTCCGCCTCGATCACGCCGGGGGGGCAGGTTTCATACCCTGTTATACCGGCGGCGCGTGCCATTTCAGGCAGCGCGGCCAGCGCGTTCTGCGCTGAGCCATGTTCGCGAAGCAGCCGACGAAATGTCGCCGGACCGACCTTGCGAGAACGCAACAGACGAAGCCACGAAAACCGGTCCTCTTCCGTGGTGGGTGGGAGTGGGGGGTGATTGGAAGAAAGCTGCTCTTCGGTCATCCGTTGCTCCGCCTTGTTGCAGAACTGGTTTACGGGACAGGCAGTTAACAGCTTGTGAATCGTTGAAAATTAGAAGTGTTTTTTTGCAATCTTGTCAGGGTTTTCGTATGTAAGATGTTGATAATAAATAAAATAAAAAACTTTCAGTCAGAAAGAGCGCTTTGAACACTAAAGGCGATCTTCGCGAAAAAAGAGGCGCTGGGTTAACCCTGCGCCTCTTGGATTGCGCCGCGTCCGACTCAGGCGGCCGAGCCGCCGACAGTCAGCCCGTCCATCAGGACGGTCGGCTGGCCAACACCCACCGGCACCCATTGCCCGTCCTTGCCACAGGTTCCCATGCCGGGGTCCAGCGCCATATCGTTGCCCAGCCCGCGGATGCGTTTCAAGGCCGAGGGCCCGTCACCGATCAGCGTGGCGCCCTTGACCGGCGCGCCGATTTTACCGTTTTCGACCCGATACGCCTCGGTGCACGAGAAAACGAACTTGCCATTGGTGATGTCCACCTGACCGCCGCCGAAGCCAACCGCCCAGATGCCGTCCTTGATATCAGCCACCAGAGCCTGCGGGTCGGCTTCGCCGCCCAGCATGATCGTGTTGGTCATGCGCGGCATGGGTTTGTGTGCATAGCTCTGCCGCCGCCCGTTGCCGGTAGGAGCAACCCCCATCAGCCGCGCGTTCTGGCGGTCCTGCATATAGCCGGTCAGGACGCCGTCTTCGATCAGCACCGTGCGTGCGCTGGGCGTGCCCTCATCATCCACGCTGATCGAACCGCGACGATCAGCAATCGTGCCGTCATCCACCACGGTCACACCTTTGGAAGCAATCTGCTGACCCATCAACCCGGCAAAGGCCGAGCTGCCCTTGCGGTTGAAGTCGCCTTCCAGGCCGTGGCCGATGGCCTCGTGCAGCAGAATGCCTGGCCAGCCGGGGCCAAGCGCGACTTCCATGACACCGGCCGGTGCAGGAACTGCGTCCAGGTTGACCAGCGCAATGCGCAGCGCTTCGCGTACCTTGGCCTGCCAGTCGGCGGGGTCGATCAACCCGCTCAGGCCAACCCGGCCACCACCACCGGCGGATCCGCTTTCGCGGCGTCCGTTCTGTTCGACAATGACCGATACGTTCACGCGGGTCATGGGGCGCACATCACGGACCATCACACCATCGGGGCGCAGAATCTCGACCTCTTGCACGGCTGCCGCGATCGTGGCGCTGACCTGAACCACACGCGGGTCCAGATCGCGCGCGAAGGCGTCTATCTCACGCAATGTCTCGATCTTGACCGGGAACGCGGCGGATTCAATCGGGTCTTCGTCCGTATAGAGGCGCGTATTGGTGGAACGCGGAGCATCCGCCAGGACCCCGCCGCCATCCCCCACAGCCAGTCTTGCCGTTTCCGCCGCCCGTTGCAGGGCAGGAATCGAGACGTCTGTCGAATGCGCATATCCAGCCACTTCACCTTGTACGGCACGCAACCCGAACCCTTCCGACGCATCGTAGGACGCGGTGCGCAGACGTCCGTCATCGAACACGAGAGACTCGGATTTCCGCCGCTCGACAAACAGCTCTCCGTCCTCGGCACCGTCCGTGGCCGAGCGCAAAATGGCAAGCGCTTCATCGTGCGGAAGAGCGCTTTCAAAGGGGCGAAACGGGGCGTCGGACATGGGTTGGGACCTTTCGGGTTTGATCCAGATCAAAAATAGCGTCTGTTTGACGCAAGCATTTTGCTTTATCTACCCGACGGAATATGGTTTTTAACGCGGCCAAAGACAACGGGAGAGGTGCGACCGATTCACACCTTTTCGCCAGGGACGCAAAGATCAAACGATCAGGACAGAACATGAAGAATGCTTTGATGCTTTCAGGGTTTATGACAGCCCTCTCCAGCCTTCCAGCCATGGCTCAGGAGCTTGAGATTATTGGCAAGCCGGTTGACGGCGGTATGGGTTTTCAACCCGCGGCTACCAGCCTTGCCACGGGAATTCAGCGTCTGGACGGCATGATTCTGGTGATCATCACCGCAATCTGCCTGCTGGTAGCCGGTCTGCTGGTCTACTGCATCGTGCGCTACAACGAACGTGTAAACCCCAAGCCGGCAAGGTTTTCGCACTACACCCCGGTTGAAATTGCCTGGACCCTTGGCCCCATCCTGATTCTGGTCTTTATCGGTGCGTTTTCGCTGCCGGTTCTGTTCAAACAGCAGGAAATCCCCGAAGGCGACATCACCATCAAAGTCGTGGGCAACCAGTGGTACTGGACCTATGAATATGTCGATCACGAATTCGCGTTCGACAGCTACCTGCTGGGTCATCCGGCCACTCTGGACGAGGGCGCGCGCCCGGCCGACGCGGACGTGACCCCGTTTGTTCTGGATGATGCCATGCGTGCCAAGCTGGCCGATGCCGGCTACAGCGAAGACGAATGGCTGCTGGCCACCGATACCGCCGTGGTCGTTCCGGTTGGCAAGGTTGTCGTGATGCAGGTTACCGCATCTGACGTGATCCACTCCTGGACCATCCCGTCTTTTGGCGTGAAGCAGGATGGCGTACCCGGTCGTCTGGCGGAGCTGTGGTTCCAGGCCGAGAAAGAAGGCATCTACTTCGGTCAGTGTTCGGAACTCTGCGGCAAAGACCACGCCTATATGCCGATCACCGTCAAAGTCGTCAGCCAGGAAGCGTATGACCAGTGGCTGCAAGGCGCGATCGAAGAATATGCGGGTCTGCCGCAAAACTATCAGGTTGCTTCGAACTGAGCACGCTGAGGGCGGGTTGAGGCCCGCCTGACACGAAATGCAGGCTGTGCGGGCTGACCGCGCAGCTTTCGCCCCAAAAGGACCCGAGATGACCGACGCAAGCATCAATGCTAGCACAGCGACCGCCCACGCGGACGAGGCCAGCTTTGGCGATTACTTCGCCCTGCTGAAGCCGCGCGTGATGTCTCTGGTCGTGTTCACGGCGCTGGTCGGTTTGCTGGCGGCCCCGGTTCCGGTCCACCCCTTTGTCGGGTTCTGCGCCATTCTGTTCATCGCCATCGGCGGCGGCGCATCCGGTGCGCTGAACATGTGGTGGGATGCGGATATCGACAAGGTGATGAAACGCACCAAAGGTCGCCCGATCCCCTCCGGCAAGGTGGATGAGGGTGAGGCGATGGCCATCGGCCTGACCCTGTCGGGCCTGTCGGTGATCATGCTGGGCCTTGCGACCAATTGGTTCGCGGGAGCGTTTCTGGGCTTCACAATCTTTTTCTATGTCGTTGTCTACACGATGTGGCTGAAACGCTCGACGCCGCAGAACATCGTGATCGGTGGCGCGGCGGGCGCTTTCCCTCCGGTGATCGGCTGGGTGGCTGCAACCGGGTCCATGGCGGTTGAGCCGTGGCTGATGTTTGCCCTGACCTTCATGTGGACACCGCCGCATTTCTGGGCTCTGGCCCTGTTCATGCGCTCGGACTATGACGATGCGGGCGTGCCCATGCTGACCGTGACACACGGCCGCCGTGCAACGCGTGTACACATTCTCGTCTATACGGCCCTGCTGGCGATTCTGGCGGTGGGAACCGCGTTTTCTGGCATCGGTGGTCCCATCTACCTGACCGTGGCTCTGGTGTTGAACGCGTTGTTCCTGCGCGGCGCCTGGCAAATTTCGCGTCGGACCGAGGATGACTCGGAGGCCGACAACTTCAAGGCCGAACGCAGCTTTTTCAAACTTTCGCTGCTCTATCTCTTCCTGCATTTCGGCGCTGTTCTGGCCGAAGCCTTGCTGAAGCCCTATGGTTTGGGAGGATGGTCATGAGCCTGCGCAAAAGCCATGAACTGCATCAGCGCCGGTTCAGCCGCAATCTGGGCGTTGGACTGACGCTGGCTGCCTTTATCGTGATCATCTTTGGCCTGACCATCGTCAAGGTCTCGGGTACTGATTTCAACATGGCCACGCAGGAGGTGCAGAACTGATGGCGCTGTCTGGTCCTCAGAAAACGGTCGCTCAAACCGTGGGTGTGGTTGTCCTGATGGGCAGCCTGGCCTGGGCATCGGTACCGTTCTACGACTGGTTCTGCCGCGTTACCGGATTTGGCGGAACCACGGGTGTTGCCGAAGCCGCCCCCGAAGAAATTCTGGACCGCACGGTCACCGTACGGTTTGATGCATCCAAGGCCAAAGACATGGCCTGGGAATTCAAGCCCGTCGTCCGCGAGATGGAAGTGCGCATCGGCGAGACCGGACTGGCTTTCTATGAGGCCTACAATCCAACGGATCGCCCAATCGCGGGGCAGGCCTCCTACAATGTGGCACCCTATTCGGCAGGCGGGTATTTTCAAAAGATTGCCTGTTTCTGCTTTGAAGAGCAGGTGCTGCAACCCGGTGAACGCGTAGAAATGCCGGTGACCTTCTTCGTCGATCCTGAAATGGTCGAAGATCTTGAAGCAAAGTATGTTCATACGATCACTCTGTCGTATACATTCTACGAAATCGACCTGCCCGAGGGCTATGCCGCCCTTGAAGCGCAGGCAGAAACAAACACGAACTAACGCCTGTAGGTGAGGGACGCTGATGGCACACGCTAAAAACCATGATTATCACATTCTGGCCCCGTCGATCTGGCCTCTGATCGGAGCTGTCGGCGGCTTTGTGATGTTGTTCGGAGCCGTCCTTTGGATGCACGGCGTGACGCCGTGGATGTTCTGGGCCGGTCTGGTCGCAGTTCTCTACACCATGTTCGCATGGTGGTCCGAAGTCGTTGTCGAGAGCCGCCAGGGGGACCACACTCCTGTGGTTCGCATCGGCCTGCGTTACGGTTTCATCCTGTTCGTCATGTCCGAGGTGATGTTCTTCTTTGCCTGGTTCTGGTCGTTCTTCAAACATCGCATGTACCCGATGTACGACTATGCCGGCACCGAATACATCCAGCCGGACATCCACGCCGTTGACCCGTTCCACCTGCCGCTGATCAACACTCTGGTCCTGTTGCTGTCTGGCTGTGCAATTACCTGGGCGCACCACGCGCTGGTGCATGACAATGACCGCAAGGCGCTGATCAACGGTCTGGCCATCGGTATCGTTCTGGGCATCGCCTTTACCGGGTTGCAGGCGTTCGAGTATTATGAGCTGCTGGCCCATGAAGGCTGGAAGTTTGGCGATGATCAGTTCTATTCGAACTTCTTCATGGCGACCGGCTTCCATGGCTTCCACGTCATTATCGGCACCATCTTCCTGTCGGTCTGCCTGATCCGGGCCCTCAAGGGCGACTTCACACCTGAAAAACATGTCGGGTTCGAGGCGGCCGCCTGGTACTGGCACTTCGTTGACGTTGTCTGGCTGTTCCTGTTCTTCGCGGTCTACATCTGGGGACAGGCTCCGCTGATGTAAGACCGGTCAGGTGATCCAATTGCAAAAGCCGCCCCTTGGGGCGGCTTTTTCTCTATTCCGGGCGCAAGATTGCGCCCCATACAATTGCGTGGTTGCAATTTGTCCCGCACGCCCCTTAACAAGACGCCGGTTCCTGAAACGAGGTTTGACCCTGACATGCGCCGCATTCTGTTCCCGCTGATCTTCGGCCTTGCCGGTTTGGGCGTGCTGCTGTCGCTGGGCATCTGGCAGCTTCAGCGTCTGGCCTGGAAGCAGGAGGTGCTGGCCGAGATCGAAAGCCGAATCTCAGCCGCACCCACCGCCTTGCCCCGGCAGGTTTCAGAAGACTCTGACAAATATCTTCCGGTGACGGTTACGGGCGAGATGGAACCAGGCGAAATCCATGTGCTTGTTTCGGTCAAACAGGTGGGGGCAGGGTATCGGATCATCCAGTCGTTCAGCACCGAGGACCGCACAATCCTGGTGGATCGGGGTTTTATACCGACAACGGCCAAGCAAACGCCGCGTCTGACCGGCCCGATGGAGATCACCGGCAACCTGCACTGGCCGGATGAGGTCGACGGTTACACGCCTGAACCCGATATCGATGAAAACATCTGGTTTGCCCGCGACGTGCCAAATCTGGCCGCCGCTTTGGGGGCCGAGCCGGTGCTGCTGATCGCGCGGTCTGAGACCGACCCGAACGTGACGCCTTTGCCGGTGGATACGGCGGGAATTCCAAACGATCACCTGCAATATGCAATTACCTGGTTTGGCTTGGCTCTGGTCTGGGCTGTGATGACCGGGTATTTCCTGTGGCGCAACCGCGCCCCTTCTGAGAGAGAAGAGCAATGAAATACATCTCGACCCGTGGCCAAGCGCCAGAACTGACCTTTGAAGAGGCGATGCTGACCGGTCTGGCCCGCGATGGTGGTCTGTATCTGCCCGCCGAGATCCCCGTGATGAGCCATGACGAGATCGCGGCGCTTGCTGGGTTGTCCTATGAAGACATCGCATTCCGCGTGATGTGGCCTTATGTCAGCGGGTCCTTTGCCGAGGATGAGTTCAAGCAGATCATCGGCCGCGCCTATGAAGGTTTCGGCCATGACGCCCGCGCGCCGCTGAAGCAGTTGAACGAAAACCATTTTCTGCTGGAGCTGTTCCACGGGCCGACACTGGCCTTCAAGGATTTCGCCATGCAGTTGATCGGTCAACTGTTCCAGGTGGCCTTGAAGCGTCGCGGAGATCGCGTGACCATCGTCGGCGCGACCAGTGGTGACACCGGCTCGGCCGCTATCGAGGCGTTCCGGGGGCTGGACGCGGTGGACGTGTTCATCCTGTTCCCGCATGGCCGCGTGTCCGAGGTGCAGCGTCGCCAGATGACGACGCCTGCGGACAGCAATGTTCATGCTCTGGCCGTGGATGGCGATTTCGACGATTGTCAGGCCGCGCTGAAGGACATGTTCAATGATTTCGACTTCCGCGACGGTGTCAAACTGGCCGGTGTGAACTCGATCAACTTCGCGCGGGTGCTGGCGCAGATCGTTTACTACTTTTCATCCGCCGTCAGCCTCGGCGCGCCGCACCGCAAGGTCAGCTTCACTGTGCCCACCGGCAATTTCGGCGACATCTTCGCGGGCTATCTGGCCAAGCGCATGGGCCTGCCGATCGACCGTCTGGTCGTGGCGACCAACCAGAACGATATCCTGCACCGGTGTCTGTCGGGCGAGGGATATTTCAAGGGCGACACGATCCCATCGATCAGCCCGTCGATGGACATTCAGGTCAGCTCGAATTTCGAGCGCGCGCTGTATTACGCCTATGGCGAGGACGGTGGAGCCGTGGCGCAGTTGATGGATGAGCTCAAGTCCGGCGGTTTCAACGTCAGTCAGGGCGCGATGGAGGCGCTGCGCGAGACTTTCGACTCGGGCCGGGTGTCCGAGGACGAAACGCTGGCGACGATCAGGCATACGCTTGCCCACAGCGCGGAACTGGTCTGCCCGCACACTGCGGTCGGGATCAAGGTCGGTGAAGAACACCGTGCCACCGGCACCCCGATGATCACCTTGGCCACTGCGCACCCCGCCAAGTTTCCGGCCGCAGTCGAGAAGGCAAGCGACGTGCATCCGCCTCTTCCATCCCGCATGTCTGATCTGTATGAACGTCCGGAACGGGTGACCCGGATTGCCGACGATCTGGGTGCCATCGAGGATCATATCAAAGGGCACATCGCCGAGTGACTGTCAGACAAGACCAACTGAAGAACGGCTTTCGTATCGTCAGTGAACACATGCCGGGGCTGCAATCTGCGGCCATCGGCATCTGGGTGACCGCCGGTGGGCGGCATGAGCGGATCGAACAGAACGGCATCGCGCATTTCCTTGAGCACATGGCGTTCAAGGGAACCGAGCGGCGTTCGGCGCTGCAAATCGCCGAGGCGATCGAGGATGTGGGTGGATACATCAACGCCTATACCTCGCGTGAGGTGACGGCCTATTATGCCCGGGTGCTTAAGGATGACGTGGCGCTGGCGATGGACGTGATCGGCGACATCGTTCTGAACCCGGTTTTCGACCCGCGCGAAATCGAGGTTGAGCGCGGCGTGATCTTGCAGGAGATCGGCCAGGCCTATGACACGCCGGACGATGTAATCTTTGATTGGTTGCAGGAGCAGAGCTATCACGACCAGCCTCTGGGCCGTACCATTCTGGGCCCGACCGAACGGGTCAGTGCGTTCTCGCGCGAGGATCTGTCGGGGTTCGTGGCCGAGCATTATGGCCCCGATCAGATGATCCTGTCCGCGGCCGGTGCCGTGGAACACGATCAGCTGATGAAAATGGCAGAAGAGATGTTCGGTCATCTGCAACCACGCACCGGGCTGATCGCCGAGCCTGCGCGTTTTACCGGCGGTGAAGCACGGCAGGAGAAAGAGCTGGAGCAGGCCCATTTCGCACTTGCGCTGGAAAGCCCGGGCTATCGCGACGATGCGATCTATACGGCGCAGATCTATTCCACCGCTTTGGGTGGTGGCATGTCTTCGCGGTTGTTCCAGGAGGTGCGCGAGTCGCGCGGTCTGTGCTATACGATCTTTGCCCAGACCGGTGCCTATGCCGATACCGGTACGACGACGATCTACGCCGGTACGTCGGCAGATCAGGTGGCAGAGCTTGCCACCATCACCATTGACGAAATGAAGCGCGCAGCCGAGGACATGACCACGGAAGAGGTTGCCCGTGCCCGTGCGCAGATGAAAGCCGGGATGTTGATGGGGCTTGAAAGCCCGTCAAACCGGGCCGAACGCTTGGCGCGGCTGGTTCAGATCTGGGGGCGGGTCCCGTCTCTGGAAGATACGGTGGCCCGGATTGATGCGGTCAGCACCGAAGATGTGCGCGTATTCGCCGAGCAGATGGCCGTCAACGCACCTGCCGCTTTGGCGCTGTACGGGCCGGTTTCGGGGGCGCCGACATTGGCCGAACTACAGGAGAGGCGGGCGGCGTGATGCTGTTGGGCAGACGCAAGGTGAAACTCGAGACTGCGCGGCTCAGCTTGCGCCCGCCTGTACATTCCGACTTCAACGATTGGGCCGCGTTGCGGCGGGCCTCGAAAGACTATCTGACTCCTTGGGAGCCGATCTGGGCCAAGGACCACCTGAGCCGCAAATCCTTTACCAACCGTGTTTATTGGGCACAACGTTCTGTAGCGGCCGGGACGGCAATTCCGCTTTTTCTGTTTCGCCGCGAGGATGACGTCTTGGTTGGGGCCATCACGCTGGACAACATACGGCGCGGTCCCGCGCAGGCGGGCACATTGGGGTACTGGACCGGTCAGGCCTTTGCCCGACAGGGGTATATGCGTGAAGCCATCGGCGCGATGGTTCACCATGCCTTTACCCGTTTGGACCTGAGCCGGATCGAAGCCGCCTGCCTGCCGGAAAACCGGGCGTCGCGCGGGCTGCTGGAAAGCTCGGCCTTCAAGTATGAAGGCGTGGCGCAGTCTTATTTGCAGATCAACGGACGGTGGCGGACGCATGTTCTGTATGCCAGCCTGCGGTCCGATCGGCGCGGAAAAACCGACGCGGGATAGGGGGCGCTGCCCCCGTCGCGGCAAGCCGCGCCTCCCCCGGGATATTTGTGGCCAGATGAACAAGGGGCATGACTTGTGGGCGTTCTGCGCTACACTTCGGGAATGCGCTGTTTGATTGCGGCATTGATGGTGATTTCGGGCGGGGCCGCTGCGCAGGAGCGTCGGCCAAGCCACTGTATCGCCATTGCTGATGCGGCGCCCGGAATCGAGTATCTGCACAAGGCGGCCTGGCAGGATCCGGTACCGGAATTCTCGGTGCGGATCAGCTATATCGCGCACGCGTCCTTCATGATCCAGACCCGCGGCGGGCTGAATGCGGTGACGGACTTTACCGGGTTTATCGGCAGCGCAAACCTGATCCCGGACGTGGTGACGATGAACCATGCCCACGGCACGCATTGGACGGCCCATCCCGACCCGGCCATTCCGCATGTTCTGCCGGGATGGGGAGAGTTCGGGAAAGGTATCGAGCATCATCTGGATCTGGGAGAGATGCTGGTGCGCAATGTCTCGACCGATATCCGGTCTGTTTATGGTGGGGTCGAAGAGCGCGGTAATTCGATTTTTGTGTTCGAGGTTGAGGGGTTGTGCATCGGTCATCTGGGGCATTTGCATCATGTCCCGTCGGATGAGCAGTTTGCCGCGCTTGGGCGGCTGGATGTGGTCATGGCCGCCGTTGATGGCGGGACCACCATGCCTCTGCCCGAGATGATTGCGGTTCTTAAACGGCTGAAAAGTTCTGTCATCATTCCGATGCACTGGTTCTCGCAGTTTTCGCTGGATCGCTTCCTGGCGGATATCAGGGATACATTTCCGGTCGAGCGCGAAGGGGTGTCGGAAATCACCGTCTCATTGCGGAACCTTCCGGACCGACCCACGGTAGTGGTGCTTGAGCCGCGCTATCTGATTGATCTTGAATAAGGCTTGCGGCAATCGCATCGCTTGGGCATTGAATGCGTATGAGTTTGAACCCCGCTGATGACCGTTTTGCCGCGCTGGTCCGTTCGAAACTGGGCGACGGTGTGCTGCGCCCCGTAGAAGAACGGTATTTGGAAGAACCGCGCGGTCGGTTTGCCGGACAGATCGGCCTGCTGGCCTTGCCGCGCAATACCGAAGAGGTGGCGGTGCTGGTAGGATTGGCTGCGCAAGCGCGGGTCCCGATCGTGCCTTATGGCGGCGGCACCGGTCTGGTTGGCGGGCAGGTTATGTCAGAGGATCCGGCGCCTTTGCTGATCTCGTTGGAACGGATGACCGCCATCCGGTCAGTCTTTGCGACCGAGAACGTTCTGGTCGCCGAAGCCGGGGCCATTCTTCAAGACGTTCAGGCCGCAGCCGAGGCGGTAAACCGGTTGTTTCCTCTGTCGTTGGCGGCACAGGGATCCTGCCGGATCGGGGGCAACCTGTCGACCAATGCAGGGGGCGTCAACGTTTTGCGGTATGGCAACGCGCGCGACCTGTGCCTGGGGCTTGAGGCGGTGTTGCCCAGTGGCGAGATCTGGCACGGCCTCAGCCGGCTGCGAAAGGACAATACCGGCTATGACCTGCGCAATCTGCTGATCGGGGCCGAGGGGACGCTGGGGATCATCACGGCCGCATCGCTCAAGCTGTTCCCGCGACCCGCCGGTATCGGGACGGCGGTGTTTCAGGTGGCGTCTCCCGAAGCGGCGATCGACCTGCTGGCTTTGGCGCGGGACAGGGTGGGTGAGGCGGTCAGCACGTTTGAGCTGATCCACCGGCAGGGGCTTGATTTTCTGGCCGAGGTTCTGCCGGATGTTCGCCAACCGTTCGCCTCGCCACCGGAGTGGAGCGTATTGATCGAGCTGGGTCTGGCTGACGGGCAATCACCATTTGCCGCGTTGGAGGAACTCTTTGTTCGCGCTGACGAACTCGGTCAGGTTCAGGACGGAGTAATCGCCCAAAGTGAAGCGCAGCGGGCCGATTTGTGGGCGGTGCGCGAACGCATTCCCGAAGCCAATCGTCTGATCGGGTCAGTGTCGAGCCATGATATCTCGATCCCGATTTCCAGAATCCCCGAATTCATTTGCGATGGCAGAGACTTGATTGCGGGTCTCGGGCCCTTTCGGATCAATTGCTTTGGCCATCTTGGTGACGGCAATCTGCATTACAACGTGTTCCCGCCCAAAGGGCAGAGCCGATCGGATTTCGAGGACCAAAGAGGCATGATCAAGCGGGCCATACATGATCTGGTTGACGCCTTTGACGGCTCGGTCAGTGCTGAACATGGGGTGGGGCGCCTCAAGACCGAGGATCTGGAACGCTATGGCGATCCGGCCAAGCTGGGCGCAATGCGGGCCATCAAACTGGCATTGGATCCGCAGGGCATCATGAACCCCGGCGCGGTCCTGAAAGGGTGAACACGGCCCCGGGCTTTGGGCCGTGTCCAGGTGTTTTCCTACGATGCAGGCAGGATCACCTTGTCGATCACATGGATCACGCCGTTCTTGGTTTCGATGTCGGCCTGAACAACGTTGGCGTCATTCACCATCACACCTGAATCCAGGTCGATCGTGATATCACCGCCTTGAACGGTTGCAGCGGTCATGTCGTCGCTCAGATCACCTGACATCACTTTGCCCGGCACGACATGGTAGGTCAGAATGGCAACCAGCTGATCCTTGTTTTCGGGCTTCAGCAAGTCTTCGACCGTACCTTCGGGCAAAGCCGCGAACGCGTCATCAGTGGGGGCAAAAACGGTGAAAGGACCTTCGCCCTTGAGTGTGTCCACCAGTTCGGCGGCCTGAACCGCCGCGACGAGTGTTTCAAAGCTGCCAGCGGCGACAGCCGTGTCGACAATGTCCTTGCCGTGACCATCGGCGATTGCAGCAGTGCTGAACAGGATCGAGGCGACACCGGCGGCGGCGAATTTGCGGAACATGAGCTTAACTCCCTGGGTTGAAATGCTTCAAGCAGCATCACCCAGTATACGGGGCAGCCTGACCACAAGATCACTTGAGTCGATCCGTTTTGCGGCTTGATCGGCGCGAAAACCGCGCTAAGCCTGCCCGGTTTTCGGTTTCCAATCACGTTTTTGTGAAAAACTCCTGGTCAGAGCCCCTCGAAGTCGCACAGGACATGCACGTCCATGCCCATCTCTTCCAACACTTTACGGCCACCAAGATCGGGCAGGTCAATGATGAAGGCGCAAGAGACGATTTCGCCCCCAAGCCGCTCGATCAGCTTGATACCCGCCGCAGCAGTTCCGCCCGTAGCCAGCAGATCGTCGACCACCAGAATCTTTTCGCCGGGTTGGATGGCATCGTCATGGATCTCGACGATCGCCTCTCCGTATTCCAACTTGTAGTCCTGACTGATTGTTGTGCCGGGCAGTTTGCCTTTTTTGCGGATCGGGACAAAACCGACGCTCAACTGATGTGCAATCGCGCCGCCCAGAATAAAGCCGCGTGCTTCAAGCCCGACTACTTTGTCGATCTGCTCACCGGCATAGGGGTGCAGCATCTGGTCAATTGCCATTCGAAACCCGCGGGGGTCGGCAAACAGGGTTGTCACATCCCGAAACATGATCCCTTCATGGGGGAAATCGACAATGGTTCGGATATAATCTTTGACAGATTTGTTTCTGGACATGGGCCAACCTTTTAGCGTCAAACAGCAATATTGTGTTTGGCCCAAGAGGGTTGGCCATGCAAGGAACAATTCCGCGGCCGGATCAGCACGGGTGCGAGGTTTCAGCGTTGAGCAGGACAAAAACCGGGGCAACCTTTGCGCCGGCCAAGACAATTGCCCGACCCGTTTGATTGCTTGCTGCCACCTGTTCCAAACAGCCCCGGCGCTCGGATTTCCCGGAGCGCGATGAGCAAGCTGTCTGGTTTGCAATTCGACATGTCCGGGTCTCAGGCGTCGTCGGCTTCAATTGAATGGATCTGGCTCAAGAACTGCCTGAAGGTTGCACGGTTCGTTGTCAGTTTCCCATCCTTGCCGTTAAGTGCCCGATAACGACAAAATCTATGCTATGGATATACACAGCATCGCCAGATAGAGCATAACTTCGTTGGGAAAAAATGCACGTGGCCGGGAATGAAGGCAAAGGGTCGACCAAGAAAAACAGTCAGTTGGTCTTGCGCCTCGACAGGGATGAACGAGACTCGTTTGTCGAGCTTTGCAAAGAGCTGGACACGTCTGCTGCGCGTGAAATCCGCAGGTTCATCCGCGGATTCATGAAAGAACACGCCGAAGACTGATGCGGTGTCAGGCCGGTCGGCGCAGGACCGCCGTGGCCATACCCATGCCGATCAAGGTCAAGCCGCCAAACCGTGTCATTGCCGTAATGACGCTGGCGCGCCCGATCAGCCGCCGCAACCTGTCTGCCAAAAGGGCGTAGGCCAACGCATTCACCCAGGCCAGCCCGACGAATGTGGCAATCAGGATGACGAACTGAGGTCCAAGCGGTTCAGCAGGGCGTATGAACTGCGGCACAAAGGCAATGAAGAAGGCGATGGATTTCGGGTTCAGGGCAGTGACGGCGGCTGCGTGACCGAATACGCTGCGCGCGGTGACATCCCGCCCAGTGTCGACCGTGCTCAATCCGCCGGCTGGTGCGCTGCGCAACAGTTTGATCCCAAGCCAGATCAGATAGGCCGCGCCCACCCATTTGAGAACGGAAAACAACGTGGCCGAAGCCAGAACAAGCGCGCCAAGCCCCAACAAAGATGCGGTCATGGCCACAAGATCGCCCACTGCAACCCCCGTGGCCGAGGCGACGGCGACACTGCGCCCCTTGGACAGGGCATAGCTGAGCACCAGCAACACCGTCGGGCCGGGGATCAGCAGCAATGCCGTGGAAGCAGCCACAAAGGCCAGCCAGACTTCAAGTGGCATGATGCGGTTCCTTTTCCAACTCAAGTCACACGAGTTTTCAGCCATACTACGAATTGGGCTCAAGTCGACAGCACCCGAGTCAAATTTCCCGTTTCAGGACTCAAAAAAAGGCGAACACTACTGCACGCATAACCGAAGAATATGCAGACAGGGCTTTCTTCAGGATATTCCGAAAGAAAAAGCTGTTGAACTTGCCACCCGGACACGCGGCCAGAACGACAAACCGTACCAGTGCTCGGAGCCACACCGGATTTCGGAGCGATCCTCAGCCATCTGTAGAAAAACCGGGCGTTTACATCACACGCCCGGCCACCGCGTCCAACTTGGCCAGAAGCGCCGGGTCGCGCTTTTCCGGTGCGGTCAGGATCGCGTATTCCAGCGCCCGGTCGCAGCCATGCGGGCAAGGTGCCCGCTCTGCGCCCAGAAGGGATGGAAGGCCCTTGACCAGTGCGCGACCTTTTTCGGCATTGCCGGTCAGGGTGGCGATGATCGTGGACACGTCCACCTCGCCATGGTCCGGGTGCCAGCTGTCATAGTCGGTGACCATCGCGATCGACGCGTAACAAAGCTCGGCCTCGCGGGCGAGTTTCGCTTCGGGCATGTTGGTCATGCCGATCACGTCACAGCCCCATTGCTCGCGATACATCCTGGATTCCGCAAGACTGGAAAACTGAGGCCCCTCCATCGCCAGATAGGTGCCGCCCCGGTGGATGGTGATACCAGCGGCCTTGCCCGCCGTCTCGCATGCGTCCGACAGGCGTGGGCAGGTGGGGTGGGCGACGCTGACATGGGCAACGCAGCCCGATCCGAAAAAGCTTTTGTCCCGTGCAAAAGTGCGATCGATGAACTGATCGACAATCACGAAGTCACCCGGTGCCATATGCTCGCGGAACGATCCGCAAGCCGACACCGAGATCACGTCCGTCACACCCAACCGTTTCAGCGCGTCGATATTGGCGCGATAGGGTACATCTGTCGGCGAGTGCACATGACCGCGCCCATGACGCGGCAGAAAGGCCATTTCGATACCGTCAAGCGACCCGGTCAGGATCTGGTCTGACGGCGTACCCCAAGGGGTCTCAACCTCTACCCATTCCGGGTTCTCCAGCCCATCGATGTCATAGATGCCTGATCCGCCGATGACGGCTATCCTGGTTTGGGTCACTGTCCTGCTCCGCCTGAATACCTGATGTTGAATTTGTGCGGGTTCAGCCCGGATTTGACAAGAGGCCTATTCCCGCATCGTCAACAGGTTGCGCTGTTGCGATTGCCCGGTGAAATCGGCCCAGGCCGCGCCGAACATGCCCAGAGACCAGGTCAGATCCTGTGATTGCCCGTGCCGGTCCCGGAACACGAAGCGGAACGCATCGCCGGTCAGCATGGCGTCCAATAGCGCCTTGGCGCGTTGGCCTTCGAAAGTACAGCCAAGCCCGGTCAGGCATCCGGGGCGCCGGGTGCGCCATGTGGTTTCTTCGCCCTTTTCGATGCGAAATCCGGATGGGGTGAAGAAAGTACCCGGCTCGATCCCGAATTCAATTTTGAAACCTTCCGGTTCCGGCGTAATGAAAACGAACTGTGCCGCGAATTTTGGCCGAAGGGAAAACACCTCTGCCCGTCGGATGTAGCACCGCTGCTGTAACGCGCCGCTTTCTTCGCGCTCGTCACAGATCGAATTCCAGATGCCGAAAATTTCGTGATGCGTTACCCGCCAGTTGCCGGCCGTGTCATTGCCATCCAAATCCTGTGCTAGGACGGGAAGGGCCGGGAACAGTAAGAACAGTAAGAAGAGGATCCAACGCATGGCCTCACATGTGGTGGCTTCATAGTGGCTCCTCAAATCACCTTGCCGTGAGCGCCAGGTATGCGCTTTGCGCATGGCTGCATCCCACATAATGCAGTAGCTCAATGCCGGCGCGCCAGCTACAACAACGCCTTCGCGCGAACATATAATCCTATAGGACTGTCTGATGCCCCGAGCCTTGCTGGCAAGCTTTGCCAATCGCCTCGCCATTCCCGATCTGCGCTGGGTGCCAGATGAGGGACTGACCTTCTCACGCCTGCGGATTGAGCTGCTGTCCGGTCTGACGGTTGCCCTTGCACTGGTGCCCGAGGCGGTGGCCTTTGCCTTTGTGGCGGGCGTGCACCCGTTGGTCGGTCTCTACGCTGCGTTTTTGGTGGGTCTGATCACGGCATTGATCGGTGGGCGACCGGGCATGATCTCGGGCGCGACCGGCGCGCTTGCGGTTGTCATGGTGGCATTGGTGGCCGAACACGGGGTCGAATACCTGTTCGCGACCGTTGTTCTTATGGGAATCCTTCAGGTCATTGCCGGAGCCATGCACTGGGGGCGTTTCATTCGTCTGGTGCCGCATCCGGTCATGCTGGGCTTTGTGAACGGTCTGGCCATCGTGATCTTTCTGGCCCAGATGGGACAGTTCAAAGTGCCCGGAACCATGGAAAACACCGGTCATGGACTGAGCGGCGGCGAATGGTTGTCCGGGATGCAGCTTTACACCATGCTGGGTCTTGTCGGGCTGACCATGGCAGTGATCTGGATCATGCCGCGTATCACGCGCATCATCCCAGCGCCTCTGGCCGGTATTCTGGTGGTCGCGGCAATCGTGATCGGATTTGGCCTTGATGTGCCGCGCGTCGGCGATCTGGCATCGATCGAAGGCGGTCTGCCTGCGTTCCATGTTCCAATGGTTCCTTTGAACTGGGAAACCTTTGAGATCATTCTGCCTTATGCGGTCATTCTGGCCGCCATTGGCCTGATCGAATCCCTGCTGACCCTGAACCTTGTGGGTGAGATCACAGGCAAGCGCGGCGGGGCCTCTCAGGAATGCATCGCACAGGGCGCGTCGAATATCGTGACCGGATTTTTCGGTGGCATGGGCGGTTGCGCGATGATTGGCCAGTCGATGATCAACGTGAAATCCGGCGGGCGTACACGTATTGCCGGTATCGCGGCAGCGCTTTTCCTGCTGGTCTTCATCCTGTTCGCGTCACCCCTGATCGAGCAAATCCCGCTGGCCGCGCTGGTTGGCGTGATGTTCATGGTTGTGATCGGCACCTTTGCGTGGAACTCGTTCAAGATTCTGCGCAAAGTGCCAATGACCGATGCCTTCGTCATCGTTCTGGTCACCGTCGTAACGGTGATGGAGGACTTGGCCGTTGCCGTCGTGGTCGGCGTCATTGTCTCGGCGCTGGCCTATGCCTGGAACAATGCCAAGCGCATTCATGCGGTTACGCGTGAATCCGAGACTGAGAAAGGCGCGAAGGTCTATGAAATTCAGGGGCCGCTGTTCTTTGGATCCTCTGACGGATTTATCGAACTGTTCGACGTCCCGAACGATCCCGAAACCGTTATCATCGATTTCGCCGAAAGCCGCGTGGTGGATCAGTCCGCCCTGCAAGCCATCGAAAACATCGCCGCAAAATACGAGGCGGCAGGCAAACGGGTCATGCTGCGTCACCTGAGCCGCGACTGTCACAAACTGCTGAACAAAGCGGGACACCTCATGGTCGACAGTGATGATGATCCGGACTACGAGCTGGCGGTAGATTACTCTGTCCGCACCGGTATTCTGGGCGGGCACTGACTTCGAAAGGCGGCCAATCGGGCCACCTTTTTCAAGGGCCCAAGCGCTCCAGCTTATCGATATCTCCCGTCAGCAGAGCGCTTTCGGCTTCGGCGATCAGTTCGACTGGCCAGTCCCACCACTTCAAAGAAAGCAGCCGCTCGATTGTGTCGGCGTCAAACCGGTATCGCCGTACCTCGGCAGGATTGCCCGAGACGATCGCATAAGGCGGGATGGTTCCACGCACGACTGAACCCGCGCCGATTATCGCTCCGTCACCGATATTGGCTCCGGGCAGGATCAACGCGCCATAGCCGATCCAGACATCATTGCCTATCACGGTGTCCCGAAAGTCCGGCTGGTATTCCAACATCTGTTCCGGATCGAAAACTGGAAAGGGAAAGCAGGTTATCCCATCCATCGCATGATTTGCCGAGGCTGTCACAAAGCGGACGCCGTGGGCAATTTGGCAAAACTTCCCCAAAATCAGCTTTTCGCGCGAAAACTCGAACAGATAAGGGGCCAGCCGATTGGCCCAATCCTCGGGTTCGTCAAAATCTGATGCGTAAGTGTAATCTCCCACCTGAATTCTGGGGTGGTCGATCACTCGTGACAGAAAGGCCGTTCCTTTGTGTTCCGTGCCGTCAGGCAGAGTGACAGGATATCGGCGCGCAGCGTCAGGCGGGGGCATCAGTCATCCGGTCTCGAAAGGCTGAACAACTCGGAAACGACAGAGTAATCGCGATACCCGAGCCGCGCCAAAGGTTGGAACGAGGTCACGTCGAACATGCCATCCCGAATATGATCGTCGTGCAGGTGTACACCTGTCACTTCGCCAAACACCACCCGATTGGCTTCACCGGGCAGCGTGACGATCTGCGTCAGCTTGCATTCCAACGCAGCCGGGACCCCTTCGATCCGTGCGCAGGGTATGGTTTCGCATTCTATGGGTGAAAGCCCGGCATGCGAAAACTCATCAACTTCTTTCGGCAACCCGGCGGAACTTGCATTCATCGCGTCCCGATGCGCATGGGCCACGACATTCACGCAAAACACGCCCGTAGCCGCGATATTGGCGATGCTGTCCTTGCCGACGCTCTGATCCTGTTTGGTGCCGGTCGAGGCAAACATGACCTGCGGTGGCGTATAGGCGACGCCGTTGAAAAAGGAATAGGGCGCCAGATTGTTGATCCCATCCGCATCCCGTGTCGAAATCCAGCCAATCGGGCGTGGCGTGATGATGGCGTTGAACGGGTTGTGCGGCAATCCGTGGCCGTCTTCGGGGCGATAGAACATCTGAACTCCAAGCGTTTGCCCAAGGCGTAGCGAAGTGCTAGGGCGATTGCCAGCAAGTAAAAGAGGGCAGGGTGCAGCAATTCGGGATCAGGCCGGAAGAGCCGGACGACTGGTGGGAGGTCGAAGCCCTGTATGACCTGTGTTTTGCGCCGGGTCGCGAGGCCTTGTCGTCCTACCGCTTGCGTGATGACGTGCCGCCGGTTGCGGGCTTGTCTATGGTCGCGCGCGACGGTCAGGGGATTCTGGCCGGTGCGATCCGGTTCTGGCCGGTTCATGTCGGTGATCACGATGCTCTGCTGTTGGGGCCGGTTGCCGTGCACCCCACCCACCAAGGTGAAGGCCTGGGCGGATATTTGATACATGCAGGAGTCGAGGCGGGGCGCACACGCGGTTGGCAAAGGGTCATGCTGGTGGGGGATGAGCCCTATTACAGCCGGTTCGGTTTCACACGATTGCACGCGGTCGAGATGCCTCCGCCCACCAACCCTGACCGGGTTTTGGGGCTGGAACTGGTGCCCGGCGCCTGGTCCGGGGTTCAGGGTGCGGTAACGCGTTGGGGCCGCTGACCTATTGAAACCATGCTGCGCAGCGCCGATGTTGGTAGGCAGGAGGGCGTGAATGCAGAACGTTGTTCTTGTTGAAAACGTGGATACCGAGGCCGAACTGGATCGTTTGGCGGACCACTACCGATCCGCCGGAGGGGCTGGCGTGAAACTTCTCAACAAACTTGGGGGGTCAGCCGAGTCATTGCTGGAGCAATTGCCCGAACCCGTTCGGAATGGCCTGACAGGCGCAACCGAACAGGCGTTATGGCTGGCGATGCATGCGGCCGAGGGCTCGCGGCGCGCGGTTCCTGATCAGCAGCCCTGGGTCAACACCGCGGTGACGACTGCCATGGGTGCGGCCGGGGGGCTGGGCGGCGTTTCGACAGCCCTGATGGAGCTGCCCGCGACAACCGCGATGCTGCTACGCGCCATTCAGGGGGCCGCCGCGCGCGAGGGGTTTGATCCCTCTGCCGAAAACGTAAAGTTCGATTGCGTCCGCGTTTTGTCGGCGGCAGGACCATTGTCGCATGATGATGGGGCAGATCTGGGTTTTTTCTCGGTCCGGCTGACGCTGACCGGACCGGCCATGCAACGCCTGATTGCCGCCGTTGCGCCGCGCTTTTCGATTGTACTGGGGCAAAAGCTTGCAGCCCAGTCCGTTCCTGTGCTGGGGGCATTGGCCGGGGGTGGCACGAATTATGTCTACACGCGCTATTACCAACAGATCGCGCGCGTGCATTTCGGTTTGCGCCGACTGGCAATTGACGCTGATATTCCCCATGACGATCTGGCGCGGCGGCTTTCTGCCCGAATGTAGGCGATATCCTGATCGACGCGAGTGACTTGGCGCGTGATACATCATGTGGTATGGTTGCAGGCGTCGGCCTCTAGATCGGGTGGGCTTGCGAGTTTGGATGGCTGACGTTTGACCGAAAGGGAGCGTCGCTCGATGAATGCAGGATTGTTGCTTCATGACCTTCCAAAAGCTGTAAGGCAGCCAGTTTTGCGGCAATCCTCGGCTTTGTGTTTCCGGATCAAGCGCGGCCGTCCCAAGATTTTGTTGGTCACGACACGCAAGTCACGGCGATGGATCATACCCAAAGGATGGCTCATCCCCGGTCTGAGCCCGCAGGAAACCGCTTTGCAAGAGGCTTGGGAAGAGGCGGGCGTATCTGGACGGATCAACGGGGCGCGACTGGGGCAGTTCCTGCATCTCAAGCACCATTCGAACCGGCCCCCATCCTTGTGTCTGGTGGATGTTTTTCCAGTGCATGTAAGCGCTGTGTCGCCAGACTACCCGGAAAAGACCGAGCGTCGGCGCAAGTGGTTTTCGCCGAAAAAAGCGGCGCTAAAGGTCGATTCTGATGAGCTTGCTGAATTGTTGCGCGACTTTAAGCCGTACTCACATTAAAGTAGCATCTGATAGGCTTGATATTGTCATCTTGATCGGTATCTATTCGCCAATCGTTCTTTTTTGGACTGAACATGATTCAATACGCGTTGAAATGCAGCGAAGGCCACAGTTTCGACAGCTGGTTCCAATCCGCCGCAGCCTATGACAAGCTGGCCTCTGTGGGTATGGTCACCTGCGCGGTTTGCGGGTGCACGCAGGTCGAGAAAGCGGTCATGACGCCACGCGTCCGCCCGGCGCGGAATGCACGTAAGAAAAGTGAAATCCGTTCCACCCCTGAAGAAAAGATCGACGTGGCCACCCCATCGCCTGAAATCGAGAAGGTTTTGGCCGAAATGCGCCGCCACGTCGAAGAAAACTCGGATTATGTAGGGAAAGATTTCGCCAGCGAGGCGCGCAAGATTCATCTGGGCGAGGCTCCGGAACGTGCGATTTACGGAGAAGCCAAGCTGGATGAGGCGAAATCCCTGATCGAAGATGGCGTGCCGGTGGCTCCGCTGCCGTTTGTTCCAAGCAGAAAGACCAATTGATCATGCACGTCATGATCACCGGCGCCAATCGCGGCATAGGGCAAGCCCTGGCACAGCGTTACGTCAACCGAGGGGACAAGGTCACCGGGACGGCGCGCGACGGCAGCATGCAGGTGCGTCTGGATGTGTCCGATCCCGTGCAGCAATCAGCCATGGCAGAACAGTTGAAAGACCAGCCCATCGACCTGCTGGTCTGCAACGCTGGCGTGTATTTGGACAAGGGGCATTCGATCGATGGCTACCCGGCCGACATGTGGGCACACAGCTTTGCGGTAAATGTCACGGGAGTCTTTCTGACGATACAGACACTGTTGCCCAACCTGCGCGCGGCGGGTGGCAAGATCGCGATCCTTTCGTCGAAAATGGCGTCGCACACGCTTGCGCCGGGTGGCAGTTACATCTACCGCGCGTCCAAGGCGGCGGCTCTGAACCTTGGACGGAACCTGGCGATGGATCTCAAAGAAGACGGGATTGCCGTCGGCATCTATCATCCGGGCTGGGTTCAGACGGATATGGGCGGTGCAGCGGCCGATATCGATGTGGATCAGGCCGTATCCGGCCTGATCGAACGATTTGACGCCCTGTCGCTAAGCACCACGGGTTGTTTTGAAACCTATGACGGGCAACCGCACGCCTATTGAGAGGTCAATGCGGCTTTGGGGATTTCGAAGACCTCTCCGGGCTCAATGTAGACCACCATCATATCGCCGCGCGTTTCATGTGAGATTTTCGAGGTCGAGTTGCTGGAGTCCGGCACGCCATCCTTGAAATAGATATTGCGCACTTGCCCGCCACCCAGGGCCACCGCGACCGTTATGTTTCCGTCATCATGGCGGCGCAGTTCGGCGTGGCAGCTTTGTACCGGATCACCGGCATTTGCCGCGCAGGGAATTGTGCCCAGCGCGTTCTTGCCGTCCGTCCCGGCGACACTCGCGACCTGGGCCAGTGCCGGCGATGACATTACTGCAAAGGCAAGGGCTAGGCGAAACATGAAGAACCTCTTGATCTGGTTGATGTCCTTAGGCTGACATCGCGCCAGTGCAATGTAAAGCGGCCCTGCGCCGCAGGGGCGACCGCTTTGCGCTCTTGCCCTTGCGGTGCCCCTCGCTTATGAGGCACGGAACTTCTAATCCAAGGCGCGGAGACTTTTGCCCCCATGCCCGTACTCGTAATGAAATTCGGCGGCACATCGGTCGCCAATCTGGACCGCATCCGCCGCGCCGCCAAACGGATCGGCGTTGAAGTCGCCAAGGGCTATGACGTGATCGTCATCGTCTCGGCCATGTCGGGCAAAACCAACGAGCTTGTGGGCTGGGTGAACGAGACATCGCCACTGTTCGATGCGCGCGAATACGATGCCGTCGTGTCCTCGGGCGAGAACGTGACCGCTGGCCTGATGGCCCTGACCTTGCAGGAAATGGACATCCCCGCGCGCAGCTGGCAGGGCTGGCAGGTGCCGCTGCTGACCACCAGCGCGCACAGTCAGGCGCGGATCGAGGAAATTCCGACCGAGAACCTGAACCAGAAATTCAGCGAAGGCATGCGCGTGGCCGTGGTTGCCGGGTTTCAGGGCATCAGCCCGGAAGGCCGGATCACGACATTGGGCCGGGGTGGGTCGGATACAACGGCCGTTGCCTTTGCGGCAGCCTTCGACGCCAAACGCTGCGACATCTATACGGACGTTGATGGCGTCTATACCACCGATCCGCGCATCTGCGAAAAGGCCCGCAAGCTGGACCGCATTTCGTTCGAGGAAATGCTTGAACTGGCGTCGCTTGGTGCCAAGGTGCTGCAAACACGCTCGGTCGAACTTGCGATGCGGTACAAAGTCAAACTGCGCGTTCTGTCAAGCTTTGAAGAACAATCCGATGAGGCCGGCACGCTGGTCTGTGACGAGGAGGATATCATGGAATCCAATGTTGTGGCCGGTGTGGCCTATTCCCGCGACGAAGCCAAGATGACCGTTGTTTCCGTGGCCGACCGACCGGGCATCGCCACGACCATCTTCTCGGCGCTCAGCGAAGAGAGCGTGAATGTCGACATGATCGTCCAGAACATCTCGGACGAGGGTCGCACGGACATGACGTTCTCGTGCCCCACGGATCAGGTTGCTCGCGCCGAAAAAGCGCTGCTGGCGATCAAGGAAAAGGGCGAGCTGAACTATGCCGAACTGGTTGCAGACACCGATGTCTGCAAGGTTTCGGTTGTGGGAATCGGGATGCGCTCGCAATCGGGCGTGGCGGCCAAGATGTTCAAGGTGCTCTCGGATGAGGGGATCAACATCAAGGTCATTACAACCTCCGAGATCAAAATTTCCGTCCTTGTGGATCGGAAATACATGGAACTTGCTGTTCAGGCACTGCATGATGCCTTTGAACTGGACAAGGCGGCCTGAGCTTATCGGCCAAAGGTATCGCCTGACACACTAAATCGGTTGGGCCATGTCAGACGGCACGGAAACAGAATCCCGCAAGCTGCTGCGGCGGTTGCGCGAAGAAATGGCGAGCGAAGCCGCCGGTCAAGAACGTCTTGACCGGATCACGCACCTGATCGCTGACAGTATCAGGGCCGAGGTGTGTTCCATCTACCTGTTTCGCGATGAAGACACGCTGGAACTTTGCGCGACCGAGGGGCTGTCTCCGGAAGCGGTCCATAAAACCCGGATGCGCATGGGCGAAGGTCTTGTGGGGCGGGTTGCCAAGTTCGGCAAGGTCGTCAACACCGCCGACGCGCCGTCGGCCAAGGGCTTCCGCTACATGCCGGAAACCGGCGAGGAACGGTATTCCTCTTTCCTGGGTGTGCCGGTTCAACGCCTTGGGGAAAAGCTGGGCGTTCTGGTCGTCCAGTCCCGCGAGGCGCGCGAATTTTCCGCCGATGAGGTCTATGCGCTGGAAGTGGTCGCCATGGTGCTGGCCGAAATGGCCGAGCTTGGCGCCTTTGTCGGCGAGGGTGCGGCCCTGTCACCCCTGCACCAGCAATCGGTTCTGCTGCGCGGCGGTCCGGCACAGGAAGGATCCGCCGAAGGGCATGTCTGGCTGCACGAACCCCGCGTGGTTGTGACCAATCCAATTGCCGAAGACCCGCACCGGGAACGCGAACGTCTGGTCGAAGCGGTGGAAGAACTGCGCGTCGGTGTCGACAAGATGCTCGAAATTTCGCAGGGCGGCGACAAGGAACAGCTGAAGGTTCTGGAAGCATACCGTATGTTCGCCAATTCCAAAGGCTGGATGCGGCGGATGGAGGAAGACATAGCCCTGGGGCTCAGCGCCGAAGCCGCGGTGGAGAAGGAACAATCCCAGGCCCGCGCGCGCATGGGGCAGGTCACAGATCCTTACTTGCGTGAACGTCTTGCGGATCTGGACGATCTCAGCAATCGCCTGCTGCGCATCCTGACCGGGCAAGGCAAGACGGACAGTGCCGATCTGCCACCCGATCCGATCCTGATCGCGCGCAATATCGGCCCCGGCGACCTGCTGGAATACGGACGGGCGCTGAAGGGGATCGTGCTTGAAGAAGGTTCAGTCGGCAGCCATGCCACCATAGTTGCAAGGGCGCTGGCTATTCCTTTGGTCGTGCATGTGGGCCGGATCACCACCGAGGCCCTGAACGGAGATCACATTTTGGTCGATGGTGATCAGGGTGTTGTGCATCTGCGCCCGGAAGACAGCGTGGTCAGTGCTTTCCGCGACAAGATCGCGATGCAGGCCAAGGCGCAGGAACGTTATGCGTCGATCCGCGAAACTCCCTGCGTGACGCGGGACGGATCGCGGATAAATCTGGTGATGAATGCCGGTCTGATGGCCGACCTGCCTTCGCTTGGCACCTCGGGCGCCGAAGGCGTTGGCCTGTTCCGCACAGAACTGCAATTCCTGATCCGCAACCAGATGCCGAAACGGTCGGAACTGGTCAGCCAGTATAAGCGCGTTCTGGACGCGGCGGGGGACAAAAGGGTGGTATTCCGCACACTCGATATCGGGTCGGACAAGGTTCTGCCCTATATGAAGCACGTGGCGGAACCAAACCCGGCGCTGGGCTGGCGCGCCATTCGTGTCGGTCTGGACAAGCGCGGCGTCATGCGAATGCAGTTGCAGGCCCTGCTGCGCGCCGCCAATGGCCGACCGCTGACCATCATGTTCCCCTTTGTCGCACAGGCCGAGGAATATCGTGACGCCCGCTGGGAAGTGAACAAAACCATCGAGCGGGAAAAGCGATTGGGCCATGTCCTGCCCGAAACGCTTGAAGTGGGCGCGATGCTGGAAACCCCGTCGCTGGCCTTTGCGCCGCAGAAATTCTTTGACGAGGTGGACTTCATTTCAATCGGTGGGAACGATCTCAAGCAGTTCTTCTTTGCCGCTGACCGTGAAAACGAACTGGTCCGCCGTCGTTATGACACACTGAATGTCAGCTTCCTGAGCCTGATGGAGCGCATCGTCGAACGCTGCGATATCTCGGACACCCCGCTCAGCTTCTGTGGTGAAGATGCGGGCCGCCCGGTCGAGGCGTTGTGCCTAGCGGCGATGGGGATTCGGACGCTGTCGATGCGTCCCGCCTCGATTGGCCCGGTCAAAAGCCTTCTGTTGCGGTCCAATCTGACGGAGGTTCGCAAAATCATCGCTGACGCGCGCCACCGCGGAGAACAATCGGTGCGCCCCGCGGTCATGGACTGGCTGCGCCATCAGACCTGATGCGCAAAACGGCACGGTTTCTTCAAACTGTGCTTGATTTTTCATGAGCGGCTTTCTAATAGACTTGCAATGTTAGCGATAACATATCAGGTTTTGCGGGTTTTCACGCCGTGCTAAGCTGATATCGGCAACCTCAGAAGGAGCCTGTGATGGTTTCACGCGTAATTCCGGTAGAGCCATTTGATCTGGTGCTTTTCGGTGCGACCGGCGATCTGGCGCAGCGCAAAATCCTGCCGGGCCTGTACCATCGCTTCGAGGTCGGGCAAATGCCCGACGACGCGCGGATCATCGGCACGGCACGCTCGGATATCGACAATGACGGGTTTCGCGATCAGGTTCGCAAATCGATGCAACAGTTCGCGCCCGGCTTTTCCCAAGAGACATTGGATCGGTTCCTTGCCCATGTCGAATACGTGCCCGTGGACGCTCTGGGTGAGGCCGGGTGGTCTGACCTGAAAGAGCTGATGCGCGATGACGTCGTGCGGGCCTTTTACTTGTCCGTTGGTCCAAGCCTGTTTTCGGGTATCGCGCAGCGGCTGCATGACGCCGGTCTTGCGACACCGGACAGCCGCATCGTCGTCGAAAAACCTTTTGGGCACGACCTGGCCTCGGCGAAGGCGCTGAACGAGGGCTTACGTGCCTGTTTCGAAGAACATCAGATTTACCGGATCGACCATTATCTGGGCAAAGAGACCGTGCAGAACCTGATGGCGCTGCGCTTTGCAAACTCGCTGTTCGAACCGCTCTGGAATTCGACCCATATCGATCACGTGCAGATCACGGTGGCCGAGACCGTAAGCGTCGAAGGGCGCGGGGCCTATTACGATCAGTCCGGCGCGATGCGGGACATGGTCCAGAACCATCTGGTGCAGTTGCTGTGTCTGACCGCGATGGAGCCGCCGTCGAAATTCTCGCCCAACGCGGTGCGAGATGAAAAGGTCAAAGTGATCGAAGCGCTGGAGCCCGTCGCCCAATCCGACATCGCGCGCGGCCAGTACCGGGCCGAAAAGGGCGAGGGCGGTTATGTCGATCATGTCGGCAACCCCGCCAGCCGTACCGAAAGTTTCATTGCGCTCAAGGTTCATATCGGCAACTGGCGCTGGGCAGGTGTGCCGTTCTATCTGCGCACTGGCAAGCGCCTGCGGGCCCGCGAATCCGAAATTGCGGTGTTCTTTCGTGACCCACCGCATACGATTTTCCCCAATGTCGGCCCGCTGCACGGAAACGTATTGGTGATCCGGTTGCAACCTGATGAAGGCATCACCTTGCGCACCACGATAAAGGACCCGGGGCCGGGAGGCTTCCGGCTGTCGGACGTTGCGCTTGACATGAGCTTCGCCGATGCGCTTGGGGACGAAGCGCAAGCCCCCGACGCTTATGAGCGGCTGATCATGGATGTCATCCGTGGCGATCAGACATTGTTCATGCGCGGGGACGAGGCCGAGGCCGCCTGGGCCTGGGTCGATCCCATCATTCAGGGCTGGGAGCAGCGCGGAGACCGCCCATCCCGGTATGATCAGGGCAGTTCAGGCCCCGAAGAAGCATTGATGCTGATGCATCGCGATGGGCGTCGCTGGCGTCAGATCGGAGGGTAATCATGGTTCACTCAGTCATTTCCGATGTCACCAGACGGATCATCGACCGCAGCGCCGATCTGCGCGGCCCACATCTTGAACGGATGGAACAGGCCAGATCCAAAGGTCCTGCCCGTGCGCATCTGTCCTGTAGCGGTCAGGCCCACGCCTATGCGGGTGCAGGCGAAGATCAGCAATCGATGGCCACCGGTACCGCCGGCAATCTGGGCATCGTCACCGCCTATAATGACATGCTTTCGGCCCATCAGCCGTTCGAACGGTATCCCGCCCTGATCCGCGACGCGATCCGCGCCGCCGGAGGAACGGCACAGGTGGCAGGCGGTGTGCCAGCCATGTGCGATGGTGTCACCCAGGGCGAAGCAGGGATGGAGCTGTCGCTGTTCTCACGCGATGTGATCGCACTGGCGACCGGTGTGGCGCTCAGCCATAACACGTACGACGCGGCCGTGTTCCTCGGGGTTTGTGACAAGATTGTCCCCGGTCTGATCATCGGCGCGCAGGCCTTTGGCCATCTGCCAGCCGTGTTCCTGCCCGCAGGACCGATGACCAGCGGCTTGCCGAACGACGAAAAAGCCAAGGTCCGACAGAAATTCGCCGCCGGAGAGGTGGGCCGCGAAGAACTGATGGCGGCCGAAATGGCAGCCTATCACGGCCCCGGCACCTGTACCTTCTACGGCACCGCCAATACCAACCAGATGCTGATGGAGTTCATGGGCCTGCACCTGCCGGGCTCCAGCTTCGTCAATCCGAATACCCCGTTGCGCGATGCCCTGACCGAGGAAGGCGCGCGGCGTGCCCTGTCGCTCAGTGCGTTGGGCAACAGCTATACACCAGTTTATCAGGTTCTGGATGAACGCGCCTTCGTCAACGGTATCGTGGGCCTTATGGCGACCGGTGGGTCAACCAATCTTCTGATCCACCTGATCGCCATGGCGCGCGCCGGTGGCATCGTGCTGGACTGGCAGGATTTTTCAGACATATCCGCAGTCGTGCCGCTGGTCGCGCGGGTTTATCCCAACGGTCTGGCGGATGTGAACCATTACCATGCGGCCGGCGGCCTAGGGTACACGATCGGAACGCTGCTTGAAGATGGCCTGCTGCACCCTGACACGCTGACCGTCGCGGGGCAGGGGCTACACAACTATACCAAGGAACCCAAGCTGATTGATGGTGAGCTGATCTGGCAGGACGGCGCGGGTCACAGCCTGAACGAAAAGATCCTGCGCCCGGCCAAAGACCCGTTCCAACCCACAGGTGGCCTCTCGCGCCTGACAGGAAATCTGGGCACCGGGGTCATGAAAGTATCAGCCGTCGCGCCAGAACATCAGGTCGTCGAAGCCCCCGTGCGCGTGTTTCACGGTCAGGATGAAGTCAAAGCCGCATTCAAGGCCGGAGAGTTCACTGATGACGTCATCGTCGTGGTCCGCTTTCAGGGGCCAAAGGCCAATGGGATGCCTGAACTGCATTCGCTGACACCTATCCTGTCGATTTTGCAGGGCCGTGGACAGAAAGTGGCACTGGTCACAGATGGCCGCATGTCGGGTGCATCCGGCAAAGTACCCGCCGCCATCCATGTCTGCCCCGAGGCACTGGACGGCGGGCCCATCGCCTGCCTGCAAGACGGTGACATCCTGCGTGTCGATGCGGTCAACGGCGAACTGGAAATCCTGACCAATGGGGTTTTGGACCGGTCCCCTGCCACCGCCGACCTTTCCGCCAATCAACACGGTGTCGGGCGCGATCTTTTCGCTGCGTTCCGGCAGAATGTCGGGTCCGCCGACACTGGCGCCAGCATATTCGGAGCGTAAAAGATGTCCAAAACTCAACGCACCCGCGAAATCTGTGCCCTGGCGCCCATTGTTCCCGTGCTGGTCGTCGATGACGCCGCACAGGCCCGCCCTCTGGCCGAGGCGCTGGTCGCCGGCGGCTTGCCTGCGCTTGAGGTGACCTTGCGCACCCCGGCGGCGCTGGATGCAATCAAGGCCATGTCCGAAGTGCCCGGCGGCGTGGTCGGTGCAGGCACGCTGGTCACGCCCGATGATGTCCGGGCTGCCAAACAGGCCGGCGCGCTGTTCGGGGTTTCCCCCGGCGCCACGGATGCCCTGATCGCGGCGTGCGAAGCCGAAGGCCTGCCGCTGCTGCCCGGAGCCGCCACGGCAAGTGAAGCGATGGCGTTGCTGGAAAAAGGCTATGACATGCTGAAGTTCTTCCCGGCCGAAGCCTCAGGTGGTGCACCTGCGCTGAAGGCGATCGGCGCGCCGCTGCCACAGATCAGCTTCTGTCCTACGGGTGGTGTGTCCGCCTCCAATGCCCGCGACTACCTGTCATTGCCCAACGTGATCTGCGCCGGCGGCAGTTGGGTCGCGCCGAAGCAAATGGTCGAAACCGGCGACTGGGCCGGGATCGAAACACTTGCGCGCGAGGCATCGAAGCTGGCGGATTGACGCTGCGCGACCCCTCGGTAATGTGGGTGTCAATTCATACAGGTTGACCCCATGACACAGACAGTTTCCCTTTCCCAGGGGCGGGCATATTTGGCCATTCCGGGCCCTTCGGTCATGCCGGACGCGGTTTTGCAAGCCATGCACCGCCCGTCGCCCAACATCTATGATGGCGAACTTATTGATATGATGCCCGGCCTGACGCGCGATCTGTGCCGGGTTGCCGGTACAAAGCACAACGTTGCCATCTATATCGCCAATGGCCACGGCACGTGGGAGGCGGCGCTGTCCAACGTGATCGCCCCCGGCGAAACCGTTCTGGCCCCGGCCTCGGGCAGGTTTACCCATGGCTGGGCCGAAATGGCCGAAGGGGTCGGGGCAAAGGTACAGTTGATCGATTTCGGCACCTCTTCAGCCTGGGATTTCGACCGGATCGCAGATGCGTTGCGTGCGGATCAAAGTCACCAGATCAAGGCGGTTCTGGCGGTGCACGTGGATACATCCAGTTCGATCCGGAACGACATCCCGGCGCTGCGCAGGCTTCTGGACGACTTGCAGCACCCGGCGCTGTTGATGGCAGACTGCATTGCTTCGCTGGGCTGTGACAGGTTCGAGATGGATGGCTGGGGCGTGGATGTCACAGTTGCCGCTTGCCAAAAAGGCCTGATGACCCCGGCGGGCATCGGCTTTGTTTTCTTCAACCAGAAAGCACAAGCCAAACGGGCCACCATGCCGCGCGTTTCGCAGTATTGGGACTGGCAGCCGCGCGCTAACCCGGACCTGTTCTATCAGTATTTCAACGGCACCGCACCCACGCACCACCTCTACGGCCTGCGCGCCGCGCTTGATCTGATCCATGCAGAGGGGATCGAACAGGTCTGGGCCCGCCATGAGCGCCTGGCCAATGCCATCTGGGCGGCCTGTGAGACCTGGGCCGAAGGCGGCATGTTGCACCTGAACGTCGCCGACCGTGCCTTTCGCAGCCACGCCGTCACTGCTTTGCGGTTGACGGAAGGTCGCGGCACGGGCCTGCGTGGGTTCACCGAAACCCGGTTGGGTCTGACACTGGGCATCGGCCTTGGGATGGAGGACTATGACAGCTGTTTCCGTCTCGGCCACATGGGGCATATCAACGGGCAGATGGTCATGGCGATTCTGGGCGGTGTGGAAACGGGCATGGCTTCACTTGACATATCGCGTGGCAAGGGGGCCCTCGAAGCCGCCGCCGCCGTGCTGGCCGCCTGACATTCTACGGGCGTCTCCGCCCGATCCGCCTCTTCATCTGGCCAACAATATCCCCGGGGGGAATCGCGCCGTGGCGCGATGGGGGGCAGACAGCCCCCCTTTGCTGTCCGGCCGGGCGGATAGGGATCAATCAGCCCAACCGCGCAACCGCAAGCGCCTTGGGCAAAGCGGCGGCGAACGCGTCCAGATCAGACGCCGGGCCACAACTTACCCGAATGCACCTGTTCTGCGGTGCCGCGAACGGCATTCGGGCAAAAATCCCCTGCGCCACCAGGGCGTCCAGCACGGCCTTGGCAAAAACCCCGTCGCGCCCGCAGTCAATCGCTACGAAATTGGTGGCCGAAGGCAGGACCGCCAATCCGTTTTCCCGGGCAATCGCGCCGATCCGCTCACGCGCCTCTGCGATCTGTGCTTGGATATGCTCCAGCCACGCGCCATCCTGCAAAGCCGCCAAAGCCCCGGCCTGCGCAGCGCGGTTCATGCCGAAATGGTTGCGCACCTTGTTGAAGGCCGCGATCAGATCCGGCGTGCCCATGGCATAGCCAACCCGCGCACCCGCCATGCCATATACCTTCGAAAAGGTTCGCATCCGGATCACGCGCGGATCACCAGCACTCACAGGTGCAGCCGTCCCCTCGGGTGCACATTCCACATAGGCCTCATCCAGAACCAGCAGGCACCCATCAGGCAAGGCATCCATGGCGGCCACGATGTCCGCGCCGGTATGCCAGCTGCCCATCGGATTGTCCGGATTGGCCAGATAGACCAGCTTGGCACCAACCTCAGCAGCCTTGGCAAACAGGGCCGAGGGGTCCTCGTGGTCACCTGAATACGGCACCTTGTGAATCACCCCACCGAACCCGGCCACATGATAGTTGAAGGTCGGATAGGCCCCATCCGAAGTGACAACGGCATCCCCGGGCCCGACGATCAGCCGCACCAGATAGCCCAAAAGCCCATCAATCCCTTCGCCCACGACGATATTTTCCGGCGATATGCCATGATGGTCGGCCAAGGCATGACGCAGGTCATGGTTTTCGGGGTCGCCATACATCCAGATATCTGACGCCGCTTGTGCCATGGCCTCGATCGCGCGGGGGGACGGTCCGAAAATGCTCTCGTTGGCTCCCAATCGCGCAACAAATGGCGTGCCACGTTGACGCTCTTGCGTTTCGGGGCCCACAAAGGGCACGGTGGCGGGCAGGGTTTGGGCAAGCGGGGTGTATCGAGGTCCGGTCATGTCCGCAGATAACCCCAAGCCCGATCAATGAGCAAGCACGCACCATGTTTGGGCGCGCTGTAAAAGAGATTTGAAAAAGGAGCGCAGATGCGCATTTTCGTTGCCGTTATTCTCCTGGGCCTCGCCTATCTTCTATTTTGGCCCGTCCCGGTTGAACCTGTTGCCGTCGAGATGCCGGAAGATGCCGGATTCACTGGGGATTTCGTTGAAAATACAGCACTGGACGCAGCGCAGCTGATCCGCCTGCCGGGGGAAGAGATCGGCCCTGAAGACATCGCCGTCATGCCCGATGGAACGGTCTACACGACCAGTCTGTCAGGTACCCTTTACCGCATCGACGGGGCGGATCCGGTTGCAGTTGACCAGCTTGGCGGGCGTCCGCTGGGCCTCAAGGCCGGACCGGATGGCGCGCTTTACATCGCCGACAGCTATCGGGGCGTGATGCGCTGGACCGGTCCGGGCACGTTGGACAGGGTGGTGAGTGACATCAACGGCGCGCCGGTGATCTACGCCAACCAGTTGGACGTGGCGCAGGATGGCACGATTTACTTCTCGAATTCATCTGATCGCTTCGACCCGGAAACCATGGGCGGGACCAAACCGACCTCTGTCCTCAGCATCTGGGAACAGTCCGATACAGGTTACGTCGCGCGCCGTACTCCCGATGGCAGCACCCAGAAGATCGCCGAGGGGTTTGTCTATACCAACGGTGTCGCGCTTTCACCTGACGAGGATTTTCTGCTGATCGCGGAAACAGGTCGCGCGCGCGTGCACAAGCTGTGGCTGACCGGACCAAAAGCAGGGCAACAAGAGATCCTGCTGGCAAACCTGCCCGGCTATCCCGACAACCTCGAGGCTCAGGGCGACGGCACCTATTGGATGGCCTTCGCCAGCCCGCGTGTCCCGTCCGAGGCACTGATGCCGTACCCGTTCCTGCGTAAGGTGATCTGGCGATTGGGTCCGGCAGTACGCCCCGCGCCGATCCATCGTGGCATGATGGTGCAGTTCGACGGCGATGGTGCGATTCTGCGCACGCTACAGGACCCGCAAGGTCGCTTGGGCATCACGACCGGGGGCAAGATCGTGGGTGATCAGTTCTATGTCATGACCCTCGATTCCCCGTGGTTCGGACGAATGCCTGTCGGCGAAATGCCCTGACGTCGCAGTGGTATTCCGCACTCTGTCCGGGCATGTTTGCAGCAATTGAAATACCGGAGGTCCCCCATGTCACGCGTATCCGTTGCCTATCAAGACCACGTTGCCCATGTCACTCTGACCCGAGGCGACAAGATGAATGCGCTGGATGATGCGATGATCAAGGCGCTTCTGTCCGCCGGGCAAGAGGTCGCCGCATCGGATGCCCGTGCCGTGGTCCTGTCTGGTGAAGGCAAAAGCTTTTGCGCCGGGCTCGACATGGCAAGCTTTGCCAAGATGGCCCATATGGACCCAACGGAATGGCTGATGACCCGCAGTCATGAAGACGCCAACGAAATGCAGGAACTTGCCCTGATCTGGCGTCGCGTTCCGGTTCCGGTGATCTGCGCAATTCAGGGTGTGGCCTATGGCGGTGGCCTTCAAATCGCGCTGGGCGCGGATATCCGTATCGCGCATCCCGAGGCGAAACTGGCCGTGATGGAGATGAAATGGGGCATCATCCCCGACATGGGTGGTATGGTTCTGTTGCCTCGTCTGGTCCGGTCGGACGTATTGCGTCTGCTGACCTATACGGCCCGCCCGATCGGTGCGCCGCAGGCGGCCGATTGGGGCCTTGTCACGCAGCTGTCCGATGACCCGTTGACCGAAGCGTTGGCCATTGCCGAAAACATCGCCGGTCAAAGCCCTTCGGCCATCCGTGCCGCCAAGCGATTGATCGAAGTCGCCGAAACTCAGTCACGCGCAGACGTTCTGATGGCGGAATCAGCCGAGCAGGTGGAATTGATCGGCAAGCCCGACCAGATGGAAGTTGTCATGGCGCAGATGCAGGGCCGCAAGCCCGTGTTCAAATGATCACCGCATGAAAGACCGCCGCGCGTCGCGGGCCATGTTGTAGCGCATCTCCAGATCGGCGATACGAGCCATGGCGGCCTTACACTCGGCGGGGTCCGTCAGGGTCGCATAGTTCTGTCGCTCTGTGTCGAGCTGCTTTTTGATGGCGAATTCTTCCGGCAACACGCCTGCCTGCGCCATGATTCGATGGCCGGCGGCGGTGGCCGGATCGCTCAATGCCTCGGATGACCGGTCAGGCAGCGGTTGGCCTTCGCCCTCGAGGCCCTGCAACTGACCCTCGGCCTGGGTTTTCTTGATCTGGCGTTCGACCAGTTTTTCCAGTGCACCAAACATGCCACCATCATACGTGACCCGCAGGGAGGTTGAAACCGGCTATCTGACGCGTTGCGCAACCAGATAGGCGATGCCACCCGCCAACAGACCCCAGACAGCCGCGCCGAGTCCAAACGCGGTAATGCCGGATGCGGTGATGGCAAAGGTCAGGATGGCCGCTTCGCGTTCGGCCGGAACTTCCAGCGCGGCGGATGTGGCATTGGCCATCACCCCGATCAGCGCAACACCGGTCAGCGTGCCCATCAACAGTGGATCGGCATGAATTGCGAACCCAGTGATTGCCACGGCGAACACTCCGAACAGGCAATAGAATACCCCACCCATTACCGCGGACCAGTAGCGTTGTTCGGGGTCTGGATGGCTGTCTTCGTTGGAACACATCGCAGCGGTGATCGCCGCAAGGCAGGTGGCAGGGGCACCGAACGGAGAGGACAAGATGCTGGAAATGCCTACGGCCGAGAACAGCTTGCCTGTCTGCGGCGCATAGCCAAAGCTGCGGATCACCGCGATTCCGGGGATGTTCTGGGTCGCCATCGTGACGATGAACAGCGGCACGGCAATCCCGATGACCGAAGCCACAGAGAAGCCGGGCGTGGTCCAGACCGGAGCCGCGATCCATTTCGTCGGTGTCAGGGACGCGTCCCCGGCGTTCAGAACCACGACGACGGCCGCAGCAACAACCGCAGCCGGAACGGCAAACAGGCGGTTGATCCGGCCGGCGATGAACCATGTCAGGATCACAGGCAAGGCTTGCCATGGCATCTCGACCGCCGCCTGAAAGGGCAGGATACAGAGCGGCAGCAACACGCCCCCCAACATGGCCTGCGCCAAGGTCGTCGGTATCGCCGCAGCCAACCGCCCCAAAGGTCGCCAGAGCCCGGCCAACACAGTCAAAGCCCCTGCGCAAAGGAACGCGCCGGTCGCTTCGGCAAACCCCAATGCGGGTGTGGCGGAAACCGCCAGCAGGGCCGCACCCGGCGTGGACCAGGCCACGCTGATCGGCTGTCGGTACCACAGGCTCAGCACGATGGCAGTCAGGCCCATGGCGATCGCCGCCATCATCAATCCGGACGCCGCCTGCGCCGGGGATGCCCCCATCGCCGCCAATCCCTGCAATACAATCGGGAAAGAGCTGAAGAAGCCGACGATTGCCACAACCAGCCCGGTCGAGACTGTCTGGAGCGGTGGGGCTTTGTGCGTCATGACGGCCTCGGAATTATGTGTTCGCTGATTGCTAACAAGCGGGGGTAGGGTCGGGCAAGGTCTCATCGCGCACAACAAAACCCCGCCGTTGTGGTCGCGGCGGGGTTCTGGATTTGAGTATTTGGAAAAAGATGAAGATCAGGCGATTTCGGTCAGTCGAGCAAGCGCCTCGTTCAGTTTCGCTTCTTCCTCTTCGCGGGCGGCGAGGTTGGCTTTGGCCTCTTCCACGACTTCTGCGGGCGCCGAGGCCACGAATTTCGGGTTGTTCAGACGGCCGCGCAGGCCGCCCAGTTCCTTGGCCAGCTTGGCCCTGGCCTTTTCCAACCGTTCCTTTTCCGCGCCGATGTCGATGATATCCGCCAGCGGCAGGCCAAAGGAGGCTCCGGGGGCGGCAATCGAGATCGTGCCCTTGGGCAGTTCATCCGCTTTGGTCAGGCTGTCGATCCGCGCCAACCGCTTTATCAGCGCCTCGTTTCGGTCCCAGGCGGCCTGGCCGTGGGCGTCGATCTCGGTCACCAGCATCGGCACATAAAGACCAGCCGGAACGCGCATCTGGGCGCGGGCCGAGCGGGTGTTCTCGATCACCGAGATCACCCAGTTCATCTCGCGATCCGCGTCGGCATCGACCAGATCGGCGGCGGCATAGGTTGGCCAGTCGGCATGCACCAGCATTTTGGCGCGGCTACCCGTCAGGCCCCACAGTTCCTCGGTGATGAAGGGCATGATCGGGTGCAGCAGGACCATGCACTGGTCCAGAACCCAGCGCATTGTGGCGCGGGTCTCGGCCTGGGCCTCGGCATCGTCGCCTTGCAGCAGTGGCTTGGACAGTTCCACGTACCAGTCACAGACCTTGCCCCAGACGAAAGCATAGAGCCCGTTGGCGGCATCGTTGAAGCGATAGCTGTCCAGCGCCGCATCGACCTCTTCGCGCACGCGGGCGGTTTCGCCGATGATCCAGCGGTTGACGGCGGCTTTGGGGTTCAGGTCAGCCCCGTCCAGTTGCGGCACTGCGTCGGTGAAGACCTCGTTCATTTCGGCAAAGCGGACGGCGTTCCACAGCTTGGTGCCAAAGTTGCGATAACCGGTGATACGTTCGCGCGACAGTTTCAACACACCGCCGATGGCCGCCATCGAAGCGTTGGTAAAGCGCAGCGCGTCGGCGCCGAACTCGTCCACGATTTCCAGCGGATCGATGACGTTGCCGGTGGTCTTGGACATCTTCTTGCCCTTCTCGTCGCGGACGAGCTGGTGCAGGTAGACGGTGTGGAACGGGACCTGATCGACCACGGCCAATTGCATCATCATCATCCGGGCGACCCAGAAGAACAGGATGTCAAAACCGGTGATCAGGACATCGGTGGGGAAGTAGCGCTGCAACTCCTCGGTCTGTTCGGGCCAGCCCAGCGTGCCGATGGGCCAGAGGCCGGAGGAGAACCAGGTATCCAGCACATCCGGGTCGCGCCAAACCGGATAGACCAGCTTGGTCGGATCCTGATCAACGGCGTACTGCGCCAGGCTTTCGGCGAACCGATGGATCGCCTCCTGCTTGTCGGCGACTTCGATCACGGTCGCGTGGCTCAGAGGGCTGGGAATGTCCGCATTGTCGTCAAGGAACTTTTCGGTAACGGCCTCAAAGCTCGCGGCACATTCCATGACATTGCCACGGTGCAGCATGCCGCCTTCGTTCAGCAACCGGCCCAATTCAACCAGATCAAGGTCGCCATCATTCTCGTCGTCAATGAAGTCTTCCGCGGACAGATCGAGCCCATACCACACCGGAATCTGATGTCCCCACCACAGCTGGCGGCTGATGCACCAGGGCTCGATATTTTCCAGCCAGTGGTAATAGGTCTTCTCGCCCGACTCGGGGATGATCTTGACCGTGCCGTCCTTGACCGCGTCCAGCGCGGGGCCGACGACCTTTTCGGCATCCACGAACCACTGATCGGTGAACATCGGCTCGATCACCACCTTCGACCGGTCGCCGAAGGGCTGCATGATCGGTTTGCTCTCGACCAGCGGCACCAATTTGTCGGCCCCTTCCTGATCCGGCTTCAAAGCGGTCGAGCCCAGACGCGGATCA
The DNA here is from genome assembly GCF_059610125.1 of Ruegeria sp. YTSA144. NCBI lineage: Bacteria > Pseudomonadati > Pseudomonadota > Alphaproteobacteria > Rhodobacterales > Roseobacteraceae > Ruegeria > Ruegeria sp. YTSA144. Next base: position 82,834 of record NZ_JBXWNA010000006.1, on the reverse strand, counting down.
TCCGCGCGGGTCATCACGGCCAGACCATCAGCCGTGATCTCTTCCACCACCTTGGCCCGCGCTTCGAACCGGTCGAGGCCGCGCAGATGATCCGGCACCAGATTGATCGCGTCGATTTCGTTCTCGGTGAAGGCGCGGCCGCGCGCGTATTCCTGTGCCTTGCCTGCCTCGTCTGCGTAAGGGGCTCCATCGGCTCGCATCGCGCCCTTGGTGTCCATCAGGCGATACATCGGAATACCGCCGCGTTTGGCGACCATGTTGTCGTTGAAGTCATGCGCGCCGGTGATCTTCACCGCGCCCGAGCCGAAATTCGGATCGGGGTAGTCATCGGTGATGATCGGGATCTGGCGGCGATGCTCTTTCGGACCAACCGGGATTTCGCACAGCTTGCCGACAATCGGCGCATAGCGTTCGTCCGAGGGGTGCACCGCAACCGCGCCGTCGCCCAGCATGGTCTCGGGGCGGGTGGTGGCAATGGAAATATAATCACGCTCCTCGCGGAAGATCACGTTCCCATCTTCATCTTTTTCCAAATACTCATATGTCTCACCGCCAGCCAAAGGGTATTTGAAGTGCCACATATGCCCGGCAACCTCGATATTCTCGACCTCGAGGTCCGATATCGCGGTTTCGAAATGCGGGTCCCAGTTGACCAGCCGCTTGCCGCGGTAGATCAGGCCCTTGTCGTACATGTCGACAAAAACCTTGATCACCGCGTCGTGGAAGTTGGGGCTGTTTTCGTGGCCCGTGCGCGGATCGCCCGCCGCACCGGCCATGGTAAATGCGTTGCGCGACCAGTCACAGGAAGAGCCGAGGCGCTTCAGCTGCTCGATGATGGTGCCGCCGTATTCACCCTTCCATTCCCAGACTTTCTCCAGAAACTTTTCGCGGCCCAATTCGTTGCGGCTGGGTTGTTGGGTGGCGGCCAACATCTTCTCGACCTGCATCTGGGTTGCGATGCCGGCGTGGTCCTGCCCGGGCTGCCACAACGTGTCAAAGCCACGCATCCGGTGCCAGCGGATCAGGATGTCCTGTAGAGTGTTGTTGAACGCATGGCCCACATGCAGCGCACCGGTCACGTTCGGCGGCGGGATCATGATGCAAAAGCTCTCGTCGCGCGATTTGTTCGCGCCTGCCTTGAAGGCTCCGGCCTGTTCCCAGGCCTCATAAATGCGGGCCTCGGCCTCGGCCGCGTTGAATGTCTTTTCCATCGCCATGGGATGCGTCCTGCGTCAACAAATTCGGGTCAGCGCCTGCAATAGCGAATGCGCGCGGCAAGGGGAAGGCCTAGTGCGCCTAAGCCACGCCAAAGCGTGCTTTGAAATAGGCGTCAACGCGTTGATAGGCGGGTTCATGAAAATCCAGCGTCAACAGCGAATGATCCTTGCCGGGATATTCGACCGTTTCCAGCAGATCGCCGAACGCCTGTTCAAGCGCCCGCATCAGTTTCTTGGGGGCAAGCCTGTCTTCTGAATACCGCATCGCCAGGCCGGGGCCTTTCGCGGCCATACCCGCAGAGGCCGCGCCGATGTCTTCAGCGCTCATGTGCAGATGACGGCCCCCGAGGATCGGCAGCGCAGGTTGGCTGGCGACCCCGCCCAGAACGGCGTCTTCGGCCATGAGGGTAAGGGCGAAACTGCCGGTCAGGCACATGCCGATGACGCCCACACCGGCGCTGTTTTCGCGCTGCTTGATTTCACGGGTCAAGGCGCGCATCCATCCTGCAATGGGGCTCTGCCTGCCACGGGCGAAAATGCTGAACTCGCGCCGCACGCAGAACAACCGGGCCATGTTCTTTGCCATTTCAACTTTGCCATAGGTTCCAAACAAATGAGGCAGGTAGACGCGAAAGCCGGATGTATTGAGCTTTGCGGACAACGCCAGCGTTTCTGGCCCGATCCCTGGCAGTTCCTGAAGGATCAGGATCGGTGGGCCTTCACCGCCGACATAAACGTCATGTGTGGTCGTCTGCCCGGTGGTCATCGGGGCAGAGAAGGGAAAAACGGTATCATGCGCCCAGTTCATGGCCCAAGGCTATCCGAACATCCTTTGCGCGCAAACGAATTTCGGTGAACCCCGCTGGACATCGCCGGGTCGCGGGCTAGGCTCGCCCCTGAGATCGCGCAGGAGGGCCACCCATGGAAAAGTTCGGCAGAAGCCAGCCGGTGAAACGGACCGAGGATCAACGGTTCCTTACCGGGCAGGGGCGTTACATGGATGATGCGGTGCCCGGGAACGCTTTGTTTGCCGCTTTCTACCGCAGCCCGGTGGCGCATGGTGACATCACGTCTCTGGATGTCGAGGCCGCGCGGAATGCCGACGGCGTTCGGCTGGTCATGACGCTGGAGGACCTGGCCGCATCAGGCATCGACACGGTGCTGAATGCGGCCGTCCTGCAAAACCGCGATGGGTCCAAGGCGGCTGCGCCGGACCGGCACATGCTGGCCAAGGATCGCGTGCGTTTCGTGGGCGAGCCGGTGGCAGTTGTCATTGCGGATACGCTGACGCAGGCGCAAGACGCGGTCGAGTTGATCTGGATGGATACAGAAGAACGCCCGGCCAAACTGGACGTCGATGCAGGGGGAGAGACCCTGCACGCGGAAGCGCCCGAGAACCGTGCTTTTGATTGGGGATTGGGCGACGAAACCGCGACCGAGGCTGCCTTTCAGGCCGCCGCGCATACCGTGTCGCTGAACGTCGTCGACAACAGGGTCATCATCAGTTCGCTTGAACCGCGTGGCTGCCAGGCCGATTGGTCCGAGGGGCGTCTGCATTTCTCTTACGGAGGTCAGGGCGTCTGGGCGATGAAGGCCCAACTGGCACAAAAGCTGAAACTGGATGCGGAAGACATACGCGTCACGACCCCGGATGTCGGTGGCGGGTTCGGTATGAAAGTGATGCCATACCCTGAATATTTCTGCGTCTCCGTGGCGGCGATGAAGCTGGGTCGGCCGGTGCACTGGATGTCCGACCGGTCCGAGGCGATGCTGTCTGATCATCATGGCCGGGATCTGACCTCGCTGGCCGAGCTGGCCTTTGACGCCGATCACAAGATCATTGCCTACCGGGTCCACAGCAAGGTGAATCTTGGCGCCTATAACAGCCACTTCGGTCAGGCGATCCAGACCAGCCTGTTCAGCAAGGTGTTGATGGGTGTCTATGACGTCCAGACCACTTATCTGCGGGTTGAAGGCTTCTATACGAACACGACGCAGGTCGACGCGTATCGCGGTGCAGGTCGGCCCGAGGCGATTTACGTGCTTGAACGCGCGATGGATCGCGCCGCGCGCGAACTGGGCGTCGACCCGTGGGAGCTGCGGCGCAGGAATTTCATCCGTCCCGGCGATTTCCCCTACACCTCCTCCACCGGCGAGACGTTTGATGTCGGTGATTTCGACATGGTTCTCACCCGTGCGGCTGACCAGACTACCGGGTTCGAGGCCCGCAAGGCCGCGGATGCCGAACGCGGGCTGATCCGGGGGCAGGGTCTCTGTTACTATATCGAAAGCATTTTGGGGGACCCTTCCGAAAACGCGAAGGTCGCGTTTTGCGAGGATGGAACGGTGAATCTTTACGTCGGCACACAATCGAACGGGCAGGGGCATGAGACGGTGTACGCCCAGTTCCTGTCGGATCAGACGGGAATCCCCATGGACAAGATCACCGTCATACAGGGCGATACCGACCGGCTTGCCCATGGCGGCGGCACTGGCGGGTCCCGCTCGGTCACTGTGCAAAGCACCGCCACCCTGGTCACGATTGACAAAATGATCGCCGCATTCACGCCTTATCTTGCCGATAAGATGGGGGTCGAGGAAAGTGATGTGAGTTTTGACCACGAGACATTCCGCGCGCCGGGCTCCAACCTGACGCCGACCCTGACCGAAGCCGCCGAGATGGCGCGTGCCGATGGTCGAACGGATCTGCTGCAACATGAGGCCCGCGCCAACCTGGATGCGCGCAGCTACCCGAACGGCGCGCATGTTGCCGAAGTCGTGATCGATTCCTACACCGGCGAAACCTGGGTGGACCGCTACACCGTGGTTGACGATTTTGGCAATCTTATCAATCCGATGCTGGCCGAAGGGCAGGTGCATGGCGGGGTGGTGCAGGGAATCGGGCAGGCCCTGACCGAACATGTCGTGCACGATGCACATGGGCAACTGCTCACGGCTTCGTTTATGGATTACGCCTTGCCCCGTGCAACCGACATACCCATGATTAAGTTTACCTCGGCGCCGGTCCCGTCAACTTCAAACCCGATGGGGATGAAAGGGTGTGGCGAGGCTGGCACCGTGGGCGCGCTGGCCGCTGTGGCAAACGCGGTTCAGGATGCGCTCTGGGATCACGGGGTGCGGCAGGCGGACATGCCTTTCACACCTCAAAGAGTATGGGAATTGCTGACGCATGAATCTGTCGCGGCTGAGTAGAAAGGTTCTGGGATGGCTCGGGCGGCCTTTGCGGTCCGAGCATTCCGCCGAGACGCGGCACCGCGAACCGATCAGCCATGTCATCATCCTTGATGGCACCATGTCCACCCTCGAGCCCGGATTTGAAACCCATGCCGGTCAGACATTTCGCCTGTGCTGTGAGATGGGCAGCAAGGTTTCGGTGTTCTACGAGGCAGGGGTGCAGTGGGAAAGCTGGAAGTCCTCGCTGGACGTGATGATGGGCCGGGGCATCAACCGCCAGATCCGCCGCGCCTATGGGTATTTGGCGTCCCGCTACAAGCCGGGCGACAAGATCTTTTTCATCGGTTATTCGCGCGGTGCCTATGGCGTGCGCAGTCTGGCCGGCGTGATCGACATGATCGGCCTGCTCAAGGCGGAACACGCCACCGAACGAAACATACTGCAAGCGTACCGCCACTATGAATGCAATCCAGACGGCATCGCCGCCAGCGAATTCCGCCGACGTTTCTGCCACGAAGGGGTCGAGATCGAGATGATCGGCGTCTGGGACACGGTCAAGGCGCTGGGATTGCGTCTGCCGCTGCTGTGGCGCTGGGCCGAGGATAAGCACGCCTTTCACAACCATGAGCTGGGCCCGGCCACCCGTCATGGGTATCACGCCATGGCGCTGGATGAGACGCGCGAAGTGTTCGAACCAGTTCTGTGGACCTGCACGCCCGAGTTCAAGGGTCATGTGGAACAGGTCTGGTTCCGCGGAACCCACGGCGACATAGGTGGCCAATTGAACGGCTACGAAGAGGCGCGGCCGCTGAGCAACATTTCCCTGATCTGGATGCTGGACAAGGCGGAATTGCACGGTCTGCCCTTGCCCGACGGCTGGCGCGATCGGTTTCCAATTGATCCCCATGCGCCGTCGGTTGGCACATGGCGCGGCTGGGGCAAGATTTTCCTGCTGCGAAAGCACCGCAAGGTCGGGCAGGACCCGTCAGAACGCCTGCATGTTTCCGTTTCGCCGGACGAACTGCCCGGATGGGTGGCGATGCCGAACCTGCCGACACATCCCGCGCAGTGAAAGGCTACCATGTGCCAGTGACTCCAAGATCACCGACACCTCAATGTCAGGATCGAGCCCATAGGCGACATTTTTAAGCCGTGCTGCTATGAGTTGATCTTGAGGCGATCATGCAGACGGAGACCCCGCCAAACCAAAAGGAGTGGTAAGATGATTATGCGCATTTTTCAGGTATTGGTTCGAGAAGGTAAGGAAAAGGAGTTCGGTGAGTTCTTTCACAATACCGCTGTTCCATTAATGAGGGGGACCAAGGGTATCGTACAAGTTCTTCCCGGTGCATCTCGCTCAGATAGTCCGAGAGAGTTCAGTTTCGTGATGATCTGGAAAGACCTTGCCTCTCTGAAAGCCTTTGTTGGGGAAGACTACCAGTCGCCACATATCGATGCGGCAGAAGCCGAATTGGTCGAAGCCAGAACGATTAAGCACTATGAGCTGGTTGAGAGTTGAAACTAGGCGAAATTTCGAAACAAAATGCGCAGTCCAAGCGCCTGTCATTGGCGCTGAATGTTCGGGTTTTGTTCAACGAATTGCGAAAGGTTGCTTCGTCCTGCCTAGCAGACTTTAAAGGACTCGAACCGCTCGTTCAGGAATGTCGACCCAAAGGAAATTCAGCGTCACGTAGGAAATGTCCTATGAAAAACCTTATTCTAACGTGCTGCTTCGGAACTGTTTCCCTAGGGTTCATAGCGTTTCCCTCTGCTGCACAGCCCCGGCTAGGTTGGGCGTATCAGATTGATGGGCTTGCCGCGTTTCAAGGGGACGCGGAGTTGAGTGACGGTGGCGAGTTCTCTGCAAGTCGAACATTTCTACGTGTCACCGCACTTTACAATCTGGAAGAAGGAAACTCCGTTGGGCTTTCCACCAGCTTTGGCAAGCTGGACTATAACTTCAGCCAACCGAACAACCAGCCCTGGGAAAACATCCGTGACCTTCGTATTGCTGTTCCTGTCCGGTTTCGTGTGGGTGATACTACAACGGTTTTTGTGTCGCCACAAATCAGGTGGGACTATCAAAGCGGGGCCTCCTCATCTGACGGCAGAACCTATGGTGTTTTTGCTGGTATTGCTTGGCAACTGAGCGAGCGCCTGACGATAGGCCCGGCCTTTGGTGCGTTTTCTCAATTTGACGATGGCAGTGCAGATTTTTTTTCCGGCTTTGCTGATCGACTGGGACATAAATGATCGCTGGAACTTGAACACTGGCTCTGGTGTAGGAGCGACGCAAGGTCCCGGATTGACACTGAGTTATGCGTTGAATGACACGATAGACCTATCGTTGACCGCGCGGTCGGAAAGGATTCGATTCAGGTTGGATGGGAGTGACCTTGCCCCGGGTGGAGTAGGTGAAGATAAGAGTATCCCTGTAGTTCTTTCTGTTGGGTACAACCCGAATCCTGGGGTTTCATTGAGCGTATTTGCAGGCGCAGAATTTGACGGCCTTCTGACGCTAGATGATGCGAATGGAGCGGAAATTAGTCGTCAGAGCTATGAAACAGCGCCATTGGTTGGGCTGGCGTTTAGGGTCAGGTTCTGATCACAGCATTGAGCCTGTTTGCCAGATGTGTACGCAGGTTTTCTCGCGGCCGAGTTCATACTTCTGCTTTGTCCGCAAAGCTGACGCTCCGAATTAAAACACCCTCGCAGCATTCAGCGAGGGTGTTTTCTTTGCAAGAACCCGTTACGCCTTGCGTCGTTCTTGACTATGCAACGCCTCCGGTAAGAGGCGTGGCGAAACGCCTGCGCCCTTTTCACGTTCCATAGACATGATTTAGGTTCTTGTGTTCGCAATTACCGCCGACGATCCCTGCGCGAGCTCATCGGCTGGAAGGCCACGCCCACATGCGCCTCGCAATAGGGTTTGCCCGCCTCAACCGGAAGGCCGCAGAACCAGAAATCCTCGGTCGCGGGGTCGCCCACGGGCCACTTGCAGGTTTTCTCGGTCAATTCCATCAGAGTCAGCTTCTTGGCCTTTTTTTCGATCTCGTTGACCTTGGCCAGCGCTTCGGGGCTGATCTCATTGGCCGACGGCTGCGGTGGCAGCGGCTGACCGGCGGGGATAATCTGACGGCGGGCCGGAACGACCGGTTTCGCCTCGGCGGTCGGGGCCGGGGCCGGACGCGCCGGTTCGGTCTTGGGCGCAGGTTTGGGTTTGGCCTCGGCCTTGGGGGCGGGCGCCGGTTTTTCTTTCGGTTCCGCCTTGGCCGGGGATGCGCCTGCCGTCCGGTTGGACAGGCCCAGGCGGTGCACCTTGCCGATCACCGCATTGCGGGTCACGCCGCCCAGTTCCTTGGCAATCTGGCTGGCCGACTGGCCTTCGCCCCACATCTTCTTCAGCAGTTCTACACGCTCGTCTGTCCAGGACATCGTTAGCCTTTCAAAAGCGGAAAGCGGCCCCGGATTCGGGCCGCCTTGGGAATTCGTCTCAGCCCCCTATTCTAAACACTGCTGCCCGAGTTACAAGCTGTCTTCGAATCAGTTTGAGGGCAAAACATGCAGAATCCCGCAGATCAGACCGCGCGTCGCTTCGGAGCAGTCAACTGGATGGGCCTGTACACGCTGGCGCAGCGCGAAACCCTGCGCTTTCTGGCCGTCTGGACCCAGACGGTTCTTGCACCTCTGGTTACGGCGGGGTTGTTCCTGTTGATCTTCACCATCGCCATTGGACCCAGCCGACCAGATGTCATGGGCGTGCCGTTCGTGATGTTTCTGGCACCGGGGATCATGATGATGACGGTGATCCAGAACGCCTTTGCCAATACCTCGTCCTCGATGGTGATCGCCAAGGTGCAAGGCAACATCGTTGATACATTGATGCCACCGCTGTCACCGCTCGAGATTCTGCTGGGCTATCTCGCGGGTGGCATTGCCCGCGGCGTGATGATTGCACTGGTGATCTCGATTGCGTTCCTGGTCTTGCTCTCCATCGCGCCTCAGCACCCGTTGATCGCGCTGACCTTTGTCGTTCTGGGCGGCGCGTTCATGGGCGCCTTGGGTCTGTTTGCGGGTATCTTTGCCAACAAGTTCGACCAGATGGCCGCGATCACCAACTTTATCGTCACGCCGCTGGCCTTCCTGTCGGGCACGTTCTACTCGGTCGAGGCATTGCCGCCCTTGCTGAACCGCCTGACCCATCTGAACCCGGTGTTCTATCTGATCGATGGCTTGCGGTATGGCATGATCGGGGTGTCCGACAGCTCTCCGTGGCTGGGAATGGCGGTCTGTACGTTTGCGACACTCGTGATCGGAGCCATCACCTGGCTGATGCTGCGCACCGGATATCGCCTCAAGGCTTAAGGAGGCCCGGCCATCGCGGCCGGTTGCAAGGGCCGGGATGCAGGCGCACCCGTTCCCGTCGTGTTGGGCAGGCCCTCAGGCGCGGCGTTGCACGGCTTCTCGCCAGACCAGGATCAGCCCGCCGGCCAGGAGGGTTGCGGACCCGACCAGACTGATCCAGTCGGGGATCACATCAAAGACCGCAAAGTCGTAAAGGGCGGCAAAGATCAGTGTGGCATAGCTGATCGGGGCCACAAAAGATGCGTCCGCCCGCGCCATGCCGTTGACGAAACAGGCCTGCGCGCAGGCCATCAGAACGCCGATCCCCAACAATGCTGCCCACTGCTGCGGGGTCGGCATCTGAAAGACGAAGCTGACGGCTATCGTGGCGATCACCAGCCCCATCGCGTTGTTGATCAGCAGGATCTGCATTGGTGGCTCGCGCCCGGAAAGCTTCTTGATGAAAATCAGTTCCATCCCGATCAGCGCAGCCGCCGCCAGCGCCAGAAGGGCAGCGGGCTGAAAACTGGCGGGGGTCGGACGCAGCAGGATCATCGCGCCCGTCAAGGCAACAGCCGCCGCCAGCCAGCGCCACGGACCAACCCGCTCTTGCAGCAGCGGAATGGCCAGCACCATACCGAAAACAGGGTTCAGAAAGGATATCGCCGTCGCATCCGCCATCGGAATGAAAGCAACCGAGGCGAACATCAGTGTCACCCCCGCCCAGCCGAAACTGGTCCGCCCGACGTGAAGACCCCAATGGGGCCGCACCAGCCGGGGCCGCAGAATTGCGACCGCCAGCAGGATCGCCAGCAGGGCAAACAGAAACCGCCCGTGACTGATCTGCATGGCGTGCAAGGGCGGGCCCAACGCATCCGTCCCCAGCGCCTTGGCCAGCAGCGTCGTGGCCGCGATAAAGGCGGTGGCGACAAAGATATGCGCGGCCGCAAGCGGTGGATTATGGTGTTTGGGTTCGAACATGGCCAAGCGGTGCGCGGTTGCGCGGGCGTTGGCAAGGGCAAAATTGGATCGCTTCAAAATACCGGCTTCCCAACCTGCGCAAGCATCGCTATACGGACGGCCATGATCAAACATGTGCATATCCAACTGCTCCGACGCCGACGCATCTTTGCGTAACCGGCCGGTTTGATCTCGTGTGCCCGGCAAATCGGCACAGACCTCACCAAAATTGTTGACGAACCGGGCCTTCGTGTATCACTCACGAGGCTCATACCACCTGAAAAGGATGATCCCATGATCCCGTCCGTTCTGCCGACCTACAACCGTGCGCCCCTGACATTCGTGAAGGGCGAAGGCGCCTGGCTGACCGAGGCGGATGGCCGACGTTTTCTGGACCTCGGCGCAGGGATCGCGGTGAACGCGCTGGGCCACGCCCATCCGGCCTTGGTGGCCGCGCTGACTGACCAGGCCCATGCGCTGTGGCATGTTTCGAACCTGTACAACATTCCTCAGCAACAGGCGTTGGCTGACAAGCTGGTGGAACACAGTTTTGCCGATACGGTTTTCTTCACGAACTCCGGCACGGAATCCTGCGAACTGGCCGTGAAAATGGCCCGCAAGTATTTCTATGACAAAGGTCAGCCCGAGCGGGTTGAGATCATCACCTTCGACGGTTCCTTCCACGGCCGGTCGTCAGCCGGTATCGCGGCTGCCGGGTCCGAGAAAATGACCAAAGGCTTCGGCCCGCTTCTGCCGGGTTTCGTGCATGTGGCCTTCGGCGATCTCGACGGCGTGACCGACGCCATCACCGATGAGACCGCCGCGATCCTGATCGAGCCCATCCAAGGCGAGGGCGGCATCCGCCCGGTCCCCGACGCTGAACTCAGGGCCTTGCGTCAGATCTGCGACGACAACGGGCTGCTTCTGATCCTTGATGAAGTCCAATGCGGCGTTGGCCGCACCGGCAAGCTGTTCGCGCATGAGTGGGCAGGGATCACCCCTGATATCATGATGGTCGCCAAGGGCATCGGCGGGGGCTTCCCGCTGGGGGCGGTGCTGGCGACAGAAGACGCGGCATCCGGTATGACCGCAGGCACCCACGGCTCGACATATGGTGGCAACCCGTTGGGCTGCGCGGTGGGCTGCGCGGTGATCGACCAGGTCGCAACCCCGGCCTTTCTCGAAGGCGTCAACCGCAAGGCGGGCCTCTTGCGCCAGAAACTCGAAGGCCTCGTCGCCGATCATCCCGACGTGTTCGAAGAGGTCCGCGGATCGGGCCTGATGCTCGGCCTGAAATGCAAGCCGACAAATATCGACGTGGTCAACGCTGGGTATGACAACGAAGTTATCACCGTTCCCGCCGCCGACAACGTGATCCGTCTGCTGCCGCCGCTGACCCTGACCGAGGACGATATCGCTCAGGCCATGATCCGTCTCGACAAGGCCGCTCAGCAGATCGAGACCCAGCTCCAAACCGCCTGATCTTCATTTTTTCCCAAATACTCCGGGGGTCCGGGGGCAGCGCCCCCGGCAACCGACAGCCAGGAAACGAACCGACATGAATCATTTTCTCGACATCCACAAAACCGACGCCGCCGCGCTGCGGTCCATGATCGACCAGGCCGGAGCGATGAAACAGGCCCGGTTGGGCCGCCCCAAGGCCGCGCCCGACGACGAACAGCCGCTGGCGGGCCGCATGGTCGCACTGATCTTCGAAAAGCCCTCGACGCGGACGCGCGTGTCTTTCGATGTGGGCGTGCGCCAGATGGGCGGGCAAACCATGGTGCTGTCCGGCAAGGACATGCAGTTGGGTCACGGAGAAACCATCGCCGACACCGCCCGCGTGCTGTCGCGCTATGTCGACATGATCATGATCCGCACCTTTGATGAAACCATCCTGACCGAAATGGCCGAATATTCGGACGTGCCGGTGATCAACGGCCTGACCGACCGCACCCATCCTTGCCAGATCATGGCTGATGTTCTGACATTCGAGGAACACCGCGGCTCCATCGCCGGCAAAAAGGTGGTCTGGACCGGCGATGGCAACAATGTCTGCGCCTCCTTCCTGCACGCCGCCGGTCAATTCGGCTTCGATCTGACCTTCACCGGCCCCGCTCAGCTTGACCCGGAAGAAGAGTTCATAGGGTTTGCCCGCCAGAAAGGGTCGAAAATCCTGATCGAAAGGGATCCGCACAAAGCGGTGGAAGGCGCCGACCTCGTCGTCGCAGACACCTGGGTTTCGATGCATGATTCCCAGTCGGCCAAGGAACGCCGCCACAACATGCTGCGTCCCTATCAGGTCAACGCTGAACTCATGTCGCATGCCAAACCGGATGCGCTGTTCATGCATTGCCTGCCGGCCCACCGCGAGGAAGAAGCGACCTCCGAGGTTATGGACGGACCGAACTCGGTCATTTTCGATGAGGCCGAAAACCGCCTGCACGCGCAGAAGGCGGTCATGCGCTGGTGCCTGGGCGTTTAAGGACGCCGACGGATCTCCCACACCTTCAGCTTGGCGAGTGCGCTTGCGCTCGCCAGCAGGACCAGTGCGCAGAGCGCCGTTTTGGTCATGATCTCCATCGTGCCCTCGATCAGCATGGCGTGAACAACGCTGCCGACAATCGTCACCCCGGCCAGCACGGTGTGGCTCAGCCGCCAAAGACGAAATCGCAGGCGCAGGTTCTGGCGGAAGACACCCATCAGGGCCGCCCCGAAAGCTGTCCACATGGCAATGACGCCCCAGGCCGAGAACGGTGTCGGAGAGACGAACAACAATGCATCCACCACATCCGGCGGGCTGGTAAGCCACAATCCCGCGACATGGACCACGATCGCCAGCACCAGGGACAGGCCGATCCAGCGGTGAAGGTGGCGGCTCATCATTACCGACAATCCCGGAAGGTATCTCCCGGCCAGAAGCGGTTGCAGCAACAGCAGATCCAGGCTCAGAATCCCGGCAAACCCGCCGAGGATGTAGACAGGATCGCGCCATGCAAGGTAGGGGCTGCCTGCCGCAGCGATCAGCGGAACGGCAAGGGCGGCGATCAGTGTCGCCCAGATGACACCGGTTGGGATCACCGGGATCAGAGCGGTTGCAACACGAAATGCGCAGCCAGCGTCTTGTCCTTGGAATTGGACATCACAGGCCGCAGGAACACGGTTTCGAACGCGTCGCTGTCATAGGCCAGATGCCCGTGCGGTTGACCGAATGCGGGAACGATCTGCGGCATTTCCAGCCGGAATTCACCCTTTTCATTCGTCAAAGTCGCCCCATGGCTTTGCGGGTCACGTTCGTGGCCTTCTGTGGTATGGGCCCAGATCTGAATGCGCTGGCCGGGCAGGGGTGCGCCGTCGCCCGCCCGTCGTACGGTGCCGGTCATCCAGAACCCGCCGCCACCGATCCGGTCCACGATTGGCGCGCCGGGGCGATAGTTGTTTGATCCCCCCCGCATCGAAGGCGTCGGCGCAAGCCCGGCTGCGCGGGCAGGCACCAAAAGTCCCGCGGCCCCGGTTGCGACAATGGCAGCACCTTGGGTGATCAGGGAACGACGGGACAGCAACGCATCTGTCATCGAGAAACCTCCAATACGCGATCCAATCTTGTCAGTCTGCGGCTTCCTTCCGAAACATAGCATGTTTCTTTCAAAATCCGAGGGCGTGCGCGGTTGGAAACCTGCACCCTCACGGTTCTGTGTTTGATTCCGTGCGTCGAAACGAATCTCTTTGACCTCTCGTGCTGTGCGGTGCGATGCTCGGGGCCACCAAAACACATCGGGATGATCCTTCCATGACGACAGCAGATCTGGTTACACAGGAAGACATTGCCGCCTTCCAACGCGATGGGGCTGTTGTTCTGCGGTCGAAGTTTTCATCTGACTGGTTGTCATTGCTACGCGCAGGTATCGACGCCGACCTTGACACTCCGACGGACAATTTCACCCGTCATACCAGGGATCCGAACGCCCCGGGCTATTTCGAAGACTACTGGGCCTGGAACAAGATCCCGCAATTCAAGGAATTCGTTCACAATTCCCCCTGCGCACCGCTTGCTGCCGGGTTGCTGGGGGCGCCATCCATCAACCTTGTCATGGACAACTGGTTCCTGCGCGAGGCCGGCTCGACCTCGCGCCCGCCCTTCCATCAGGATCTGTCTTACTTCGACTTCGAAGGCACGATGTGTGTCCTTTGGTTGCCGCTGGAACCCGTGACCAAGGAAAACGGCATCGCTTTCGTGAAGGGCTCACACCTGTGGGACAAGCTGTTCATGCGGGTGCGGTTTGCCGATGGTCATCCCAGCCATCAACCCACCGAAGTTGCCGGGCAGACCTATCACCCGCCACCTGATGTCAATGCCGACCCCGGCGCGTATGACTTGCTGCAATGGGATCTGGAGCTTGGGGATTGCATTTTCTTCGACATGCGAACGCTGCATGACGGGTTGTCCTCGACCACGCCGTCGGAAACGGTGCGGCGCTTCACCCTTCGCATGACGGCGCCTGATGGTGTCATCCGATATCGCGGCGACTGGGCCAAGGACGAGCGCGCGCAGTTCGAGGCAGCAGGCTATGGTCAGGGGGATCGGATTGACGGACCGTTTTTCCCGCAACTCTGGCCGCGTTGATCGAAACGGCGCCGCACTTAATCTGTGCAATCGTGCACTTTATAGGCGGCTTTGCGCGGCTATTTCTTACCTGAGTGAACGCAGACGGCTTGGCCACCTGCAACGAAGGGAGAGCTGAAATGAGTTGGAACCCGACACACAATCCGGACTGCATCTCGGAAAATCCGGCGCTGGACACGTTGATCATCCCGCGTGCCCGTGACCTCGGAGGGTTCGAGGTGCGCCGCGCGCTGCCTTCGGTAAAACGACAGTTGGTGGGCCCGTTCATCTTTTTCGATCAAATGGGGCCCGCTGAATTCATCACCGAAGGCGGCATCGACGTGCGCCCCCACCCGCATATCGGTCTGGGCACGGTCACTTACCTGTATCAGGGCGAGTTCGAGCACCGCGACAGCCTTGGCACACATCAGATGATCTATCCCGGCGAGGTCAACTGGATGGTCGCAGGCCGTGGTGTGACCCATTCAGAACGCACCAGCGACGAGACCCGAAGCAGGAAACACAGCCTGTTCGGCATTCAGACCTGGATCGCCTTGCCCGAAGCGCATGAGGACATGGCCCCGGATTTCGAACATCACAAACAGGCCGCGCTGCCGCATCTTCAGGATGCGGGCGTCAGCGCCCGGTTGATCCTGGGGTCGGCCTATGGTGAGACCAGCCCGGTCACGATGTTGTCCGAAACCTTCTATCTCGATGTGCAATTGGAACCCGGCGCGTCCTTCCCTCTGCCTGACGACCATGAAGACCGCGGTGTCTATGTCACGCAAGGTTCGGTCGAAATCGCGGGCGACAGGTTTGACGAGGGCCGCATGATGGTGTTCCGGCCCGGGGACAAGCTGTCTGTCACGGCGGGCGCACTGGGCGCGCGGCTGATGCTGCTGGGCGGAGCGACCCTGAATGAAGACCGCTACATCTGGTGGAATTTCGTTTCGTCTTCGAAGGAAAAGATCGAAACCGCAACCCGTGAGTGGAAAAGCGCCGATTGGGCCAAAGGTGCGTTTCAACTGCCTCCGGGTGACGATCAGGAATTTATCCCTATTTCCAAAGAGCTTGAGCGCACAAAACCCCGGCTGGCCCGCTAGCGTGCGACGTCGAGGGCAAGCGGGCTTGTGTCACGGGTCGTTTGCGGTGATCCTTTTCGGGTGTACCGGAGGGGGTATCATGAAACTTGTCCTTGCAGGCGCAGGCAGCATTGGCTGCTTCTGCGGAGCCTTGCTGGCCCGGTCGGGGCACTCCGTGACCCTGTTGGGACGCGCACATGTGCTGGACCCGATCCGTGAGCGCCGGCTCAGGGTTACGGATTTTGACGGCCTTGATTACACGGTCCCGCCGGAATCGCTCGTGCTCAGCGAAGATCCGGCCTGCCTGGGCCAGGCCGAGCTTGTCATTGTAACGGTCAAATCTGGCGCAACATCGGATATGGCCGAGCAGATAAGTGCCTTTGCACCCCGGGACGTGCCTGTCCTGTCCTGGCAGAACGGGATCGAGGCCGCCACAACACTGCGCAATGCCCTTCCCGGGCGCGACATACGCGCCGGAATGGTTCCGTTCAACGTGGTGCCAAACGGCCCCGCTACCTATCACCGGGCCACGTCCGGAGAGATTGTCATCCAAAGCGGCGCCGGCGATCTGGCCGCGCAGCTGAGCAGCGCGGACCTTCCCGTTGCGTCCAGCGACCAGATCGAGGCCGTGCAATGGGGCAAGCTGGTGATCAACCTGAACAATGCGCTCAATGCTTTGTCCGGCCTCGCGCTGGTAGATCAGCTGATGAGCCGCGACTGGCGCAATCTCATGGCGGATCAGATGTCCGAGGCGCTGACTGTCCTCAAGGCGGCGGGTCATCCCGTGGCCTCGACCACACCGCTTCCGGCATGGATGACCCCGCATATTCTGCGGCTGCCGACACCGCTGTTCACCCGGATCGCGGCCCGGATGCTGACGATCGACCCGCATGCGCGAACGTCCATGGCCTATGACCTCATGGCCGAACGCCAAACGGAAATTGACAGTCTGCAAGGGCATATCATCCGGATGGGTCACGAAACCGGAGTGCCAACGCCCATCTGCACGCAGGTGTCCGACCTGATCAAACATGCACCCGATCACCCGTTGTCGCCGGAACAGATCAGGCTCTGACGTCATCGCTCAGGCGAATGCGGTCAGCACCCAGTAAATGATGGCCGACATGGTTGCGGCGGCGGGCACGGTGACAATCCATGCGGCCACGATGGTCATGAAATGCGACCTTCGTACCAGCTTGCGACGGCGGTATTCTTCCGGGGCAAGGTGTTGCGCTGTGCGCTGAAGCTTTCCCTGTTTGCGCCGGCGCTCAGCATCCCACTCGCGGTAGAAGCCGACGCCAAAGACTGCACCAACGGCGATATGGGTCGAACTGACCGGCAGGCCCAGCCAACTGGCCAGAATCACGGTGATCGCCGCCGACAGGGCGACGCAAAAGGCGCGTATCGGGTTCAGCTTGGTGATCTGGCGGCCCACCATCCGGATCAGCCTGGGGCCGAACAGGAACAGACCGAAGGAAATCCCGAACGCTCCGATGATCATCACCCAAAGCGGGATGGAAACCGTTGCGGCGAACTCTTCGAATTCAGCCGCGTGAACAATCGCGGCCAACGGGCCGACCGCATTGGCCACGTCATTTGCGCCGTGGGCGAAACTCAGGAACGTGGCCGAGATCACAAGCGGCAGGCCAAACAGCGTTTTCAGCGACCGGGTCCGGTTCTCCATTCCTTCTGATTTGCGTTTGACCCACGGGACGGTCACGGACCAGGTCAGCAGCCCCACACCCAACCCGATCAGCAAAGCCATCTTGAGGTCGATTGTCACGATCCGCTTCAGCCCTTTGACGGACATATACGTGGCAAAGGCCCCTGCCATCACCGCCAAAAGGATGGGCACCCATTTGCGCGAGGCGGCAATCTTGTCGTCCTGATGCTGGATCTTCGACCTGATCAGCGCCAGAAAAGCCGCCGCAACCGCACCCCCGAGTATCGGCGAAATCACCCAGCTGGCTGCAATTGCGCTCATTGTGCCCCAGCTCACCGCGCTCAGGCCCGCTGCGGCAATGCCTGCACCCATGACCCCACCCACGACTGAATGCGTGGTGGACACAGGGGCACCGATCCAGGTTGCCAGGTTGACCCACATGGCTGACGATATCAGCGCCGCCATCATGGCCCAGATGAACACCTCGTTGTTTTGCACCGAGGCCGGATCGATGATCTCCTTGGAGATGGTCGAGACCACATCACCCCCCGCAAGCAAAGCGCCTGCGCTTTCGGCAATGGCGGCAATCACGATGGCGCCGCCCATGGTAAGCACATTCGCGCCGACCGCGGGGCCCATGTTGTTGGCCACGTCATTGGCACCGACATTGATCGCCATATAGGCCCCGAACGCGGCCGCCGCGACCACGATATGGCTGCCATCCGCCCGACCGAACAGGACCACCGCCGTCAGCCCGGCCAGCGCCATGAAGGCCAGCGCGACCCCCGGTGCCAGCAGGTGGCGCGCGACATGGATGTTGGCGGTCTCGACCCGCGAAATTCGGTGCAGGTCGCTGTCCAACGTTTGCCAGCGTGGTTTCGGATTCGTGTCAGACATGAACTTGGTCAAATATTGAGGGATCGTGCGCCACTAACGGTATCCGGCTGCTCAGGCAAGCTGGGTGCCATCAAAATGTTGCGAATTCCTTACAGTTTGCGCAACAAGGCCTGAAGCTCGGGCTCCTGCACCAGCGTGGCCGCTTCAGCCGGTGAAAACCAGCTGCGCTCGCGCTGATCGGCCTCGGGAAAGTCATCGGCCAGCGCACGTACCGAAATCCTGTAGACATTGGTCAATACCGGTTGCGCTGATCCGTCTTTGAGGATCTTGTCATAAGTGAATTGACCGATGGGTTCATCGTGAACCGCATCCGCGCGTACCCCGGCCTCTTCCCAGGCCTCCTGAAGGGCTGTTTCCGCGCCACTCAAACCATCGATGGGCCAGCCTTTCGGGATGATCCAGCGTTTGGTGTCACGGCTGGTGATCAGTAGGACCTGGTCCTGCCCGTCATGAACGCGGGTGCACAACGCCGCAAACTGCACCCGTCGGGGGCGCAGGAACAGCGGTCGTCCGACCTCTTCCCAGATATTTTGCAGCCATGCATTCATCAGTTTTTTTGTCTGTCTACTCTATGCCTTCAAAGCCGACATGACTTAACACCGGAAATGGTGGGTTTCAAATAGACCTTCCAATTTTGGCCGGTTTTTGAGGGTTTGCCGGGTTGTTTCGTGGATTTTGGGCAAAGCTCGGGTTTTTCTGACGGTTCTATTCCCGTCTGCGCTTCGCCCTCAGCGTGGGATCAGCCCGGGTCGGGTCTTCGGGCCAGGGATGTTTGGGATATTGCGCCCTCATGTCCTTGCGTACATCCGCGTAAGAGCCAGCCCAGAAACCGGGCAGGTCGCGCGTTATCTGGATCGGGCGCTGCGCCGGTGACAGCAGGGTGATCTTCAAAGGCTGGCCGCCGATTGCCGGGTGTCGGGTCACGCCAAACACTTCCTGCAAGCGGACCGAGATTTCAGGCACGGCAGCGCTGTAATCAATTGGCACCTTGCGCCCCAGGGGCGTTTCAAATGACCCCGGAGCGCGCCGGTCCAGGTCCTGCATCTGTGCCCAGTCCAACCGCGCGCGCAGGGCGGGCAAAAGGTCGAATTTCTTCCAGTCTTCGGCGCTTTTGACCCCTGACAGCATGGGCAGCAACCAGTCGTCCATCTCGGCCATCAGGCCCTCGACAGAGAAATCGGGCAAATCAACGCCATCGGCACGCACCAGTTCGACACGGGCGGCCAGGCGCGCGGCGGCACCTTCCAGCCGCAAGCCCAGATCGCGGATCCCGTCCAGCATCGCGCGCGCCACGGCGTCGTCTGGAACGTCCTTCCAGATGCGGTCATCCAGCGTGATCGCGCCGAACCGCTCTTGCCGCCGCGACACGACCCGCCGCTCGCGTTTCGACCAGGCGCAAGTTTCGACCCAATTGATCTGATCCGCGAACAGATCGCGGATATCGCGTTCCGAAATCTGCGTGGCCATCCGGACCTTCGCCTCGCGCGGGTTGCCATCCGTGTCGATGACGACCAGAAACGGAGCGTTGGCCAGTGGATCCGCACTGTCCAGAACAACGCCTTTTCCCCCTGACAGCACATAGCGCGGCGCGTCACCCTTGCGCCGCTGTCCGATGCGGTCAGGATAGGCCAGCGCAGCCATGGCGGCGGGGCTCAGATCGGCCGAGTCGCCCTTGGCCTGTTTCCGCAGCCGTCTGGTCTCGGCATTGATCCGATCCACGGCGCCCATGTTGACCTGCCAGACCCTGTTGCGCTGAAAGGCCCGGGGATCGCGCAGCGCCTCTTGCCGCAGGGTGATATCCACCGGAGCACCGCGAAGGGGGTCACGCTCTGCCATCAACGCCGCCAAGGGGGCCGCGTTCGGACCGGCCCGCACAAGCATATGCCCCAACCGGGGATGCAAGGGCAGCGCCGCCAGGGCGCGCCCATGATCGGTGATCCGTCCATTGGTGTCGAGTGCGCCCAGCATCGTCAGCAAAGCCCGCGCCTCGGCCATCGTCCCTTCGGGAGGTGGAGTCAGGAAGGCAAGATCGGCCGGGTCGGCGCCCCACAGTGACAGCTCCAGCGCCAGCCCGGTCAGGTCAGCCGCTTCGATCTCGGCAGGCGGGTAGGCCGCCAGCGCACCGTCTTCCCCCTTCGACCAGAGCCGGTAACACACCCCTTCGGCCACACGTCCGGCCCGGCCCGCACGCTGTGTGGCCTCGGCCCGGGTCACCCGTTCGGTCACCAGCCGTGACATGCCCGATCCCGGATCGAACCGTGCTCGTCGGGCCTGCCCCATGTCCACAACAACCTTGATATCGGGGATCGTCAGCGACGTTTCGGCAATCGACGTCGCCAGCACGACTTTGCGCCCATGTTCCACCGGGGCAATCGCGGCACGCTGGGCCGCAAAGGGCATGGCTCCGAACAACGGGCGCACAACGCAACTGTCGGGCAGCAGACCGTTCAAAAGGCTTTCAGCGCGTCGGATTTCGCCCTCTCCCGGCAGGAAAACCAGAATCCCACCACCTGACTTGCGCGTGTCACGCTCGGCCTGAACCACCAGATCGACCAACCCATCCAACCGCCGCGCTTGCGGTCCCAATGGCCGATCCAGCCAGCGCGTCTCAACCGGAAAGCTGCGCCCGTCCGATGTGACCAGAGGGGCCGCCATCAACGCGCCGACGGGATCTGCATCCAGCGTGGCTGACATGGCCAGCAGGATCAGATCGTCCCGCAATGCGCCCGTCACCTCGAGGCACAAGGCCAGCCCCAGATCGGCGTTCAGAGACCGTTCATGGAATTCATCGAAAATCACCGCGCTGATGCCGGGCAGGTCGGGGTCAGATTGCAGCATCCGGGTCAGGATGCCCTCGGTCACCACTTCGATCCGGGTGTCTTTTGACACTTTCGCCTCGCCGCGCACACGGTAACCCACGGTCTGGCCTGTGCGCTCTCCCAAGGTCTCGGCCATCCGTTCGGCTGCGGCCCGGGCCGCCAGCCGCCGGGGCTCCAGCATCACGATCCTGCCGTCGCACAGACCTGCCTCGAGCATTGCCAGAGGAACCCGCGTGGTCTTGCCTGCACCGGGTGGTGCCTGAAGCACCGCGCGACCCTGCGCACGTAAAGTGTCCAGCAGTTCGGGTATGGCGTCGTCGATGGGCAGGCGTATCGTCATCCGGCTCTTATCCGCCATCATGCAGGTGGCGTCCAGTTCTCGCAGGGTGCGAGCACCTTGGTGCAACCCATGGTGCCAAGACCATAACCGGAAGTGTCACGCGGCGCACGAATTGACGCAGCTATTGCCTTGATCGCATTTCCAGAGACCTCCGGTCTGGACAAACGCCCCCGGAGCGCGGCAACTATTCCTGCCTCTAGGATCGGGACAAGAATGCAGACAGACAACCTCAGCGACAGGATTTTGAAGGGCGAGCGCCGGGCGCTGGCACGTGCGATCACTCTGGTGGAAAGCAACCGCGCCGATCATCGCGCACAGGCCAGCGAGCTGTTGGCCCAGCTCGCAGGATCGGGGCGTCAGGCGCTGCGGATCGGTTTGTCGGGTACGCCCGGGGTGGGCAAGTCCACCTTCATCGAAAGCTTTGGCATGATGCTGACGGGGCAGGGGCTGCGTGTCGCGGTTCTGGCGGTTGATCCAAGTTCGGCTCGGTCAGGGGGGTCGATTCTGGGTGACAAAACCCGGATGGAACGCCTGAGCCGCGAGAAGAACGCCTTTATCCGCCCCTCCCCCAGCCAGAGCCATCTCGGCGGCGTTGCCCGGCGGACCCGCGAGGCCATCGCCCTGTGCGAGGCCGCGGGATATGACGTGGTGCTGATTGAAACCGTGGGCGTCGGGCAGTCCGAAACGGTGGTGTCCGAATTGTCGGACCTGTTCCTGTTGCTGTTGGCCCCGGCGGGCGGGGATGAATTGCAGGGTGTGAAACGTGGCATCATGGAGATGGCCGACATCATCCTGATCAACAAGGCGGATGGTGACCTGAAGGCCACGGCGACCCGGACATGCGCAGATTATGCCGGCGCGCTGCGATTGCTGCGCAAACGCCCGCAGGATCCCGAAGGTTTCCCCAAGGCAATGACCGTTTCAGCGGTCGAAGAACAGGGGCTGGAGCAAGCCTGGGACGAGATGCAATCCCTGATCCAATGGCGCCGCGACAACGGTATCTGGGAGGCCAACCGCGCGGCGCAGGCGCGATACTGGTTCGATCAGGAGGTCCGCCATGCCCTTCTGGCCCGGCTCGACACGCCGCAGGCCAAGGCCGAGATGGAGCGCCTGAACGCCGAAGTCTCGGCCGGGCGTCTGAACCCGGTCCGCGCGGCCGAGGAACTGCTTGGCACGCTGAGCTGACGGGGTGAAAGGGGCAAGGTTTGAAAGGCGGGCGCAAAATGAAAGAATTCGTCCGGTCCGTCTTGACCCTTCCTGCGATTCCCACTACACGCATCCAACCAGTTTTCGGGCGCGACTTCGGGTTGTGCCCCTTGTGATTTGGCCGAGGGCTTTGTGCCCGGCCTCCAGAAACAAAGGAAGAAACCATGTCGCGCCGTTGCGAACTGACCGGAAAAGGCCCGATGACTGGCAACAATGTCAGCCATGCCAAAAACAGAACTCGTCGTCGTTTCCTGCCGAACCTGAATGACGTTACCTTGCAGTCCGAGACCCTGGGCCGCGGCGTGAAGCTGCGCATCTCGGCAGCCGCTCTGCGTTCGGTTGACCACCGCGGTGGCCTGGACGCATTCCTGGCCAAAGCCAAGGACGAAGAACTGTCGGCGAACGCGCTGAAAGTGAAGAAGGAAATTGCCAAGGCGCAAGCCACGGCCTAAGCCTTTTCGCTTACGGTTTTCAGGCCCTGCACCTCTGAGGTGCAGGGTTTTTTCGTTTTGAGACGCCCGCTGCCGCCTTGCATTGTTTTCAATTTCGAAATTATTTTTCGCCATTGGTGAATTGCTTCACATACGGACTCACGAATCTGACCTAACGTCACTGTTATTCATCAGGCGGGGGCCTCACTATGACGTTAAAAAGTTTCTACCTTTTCCTGTTTCTGGCCGCGGTTTTTCGCAAAGCAATTTCGGCTTGTACGCGGATGCAGCGCAGGGTGAATCGTTCCCACACCAGCTTCAATACAAGCAAGGTGAAACGACCGGGAATTGATTACTGAAACCAGCTTCAAGCGCGACCCTTTGGCGCTTGAAGCTACTCTGCCGACTGACCTATACCCGGGTCAGGATGAGACCAGCCATAACACGATTCCTGCCTTATGTTCTGTCCCTGCTTTTGGTTCTGACCGGGCAGGGCCTTGCTGTGTCCCGCGGCATGGACAGGGCCGTGGGTCAGATGGTGTTGTGCACAGGCACCGGTCCGGTCGTTGTCTATATGGACGAAGACGGACAGCCCACCGCACCACCGCATTACTGTCCGGATTATGCGTTGTCCCTGATGGGCGCGGTCGCCGTTGCCCAACCACCCATGCCCATGGCGCCAGAGCGGGCGCGGATAGCGCCGCTGCGACATCTGGTCAATCAAATCGCCTTGCCGGTCCCCGGCTCCCCGGCGCGCGCTCCGCCTGTACGTGTTTGAAAACCAACCTTTTTCAAACCTACAATACAGGAGAGGCACGATGTCCCTCAAAACTACTCTGTTTGCAACCCTGGCCGCTGTGACCCTGGCCCTGCCCGCTTTTGCCGAAGGCACCATCAAAGTTGATGACGCCTATGCCCGGTCGTCGGGAAAGACCGCCAAGGCAGGAGCCGCGTTCATGATGATCCAGAATCTGGGCGATGCGGACGACCGTCTGGTCGGCGCGTCTTCGGATGCCGCTGCCCGGGTTGAACTGCACACCCACAAAGTCGACGAAAATGGCGTGGCCAAGATGGTGCATGTCGAGGAAGGCTTTGCCATTCCGGCAGGTGAAACCCACATGCTGAAACGCGGTGGCGACCACGTGATGTTCATGGGGCTGACGGCACCGTTCGAGCAGGGTGCCACGGTTCCGGTGACGCTGATCTTCGAAAAGGCCGGCGAGGTTGAAGTCGAAATCCCGGTCGATCTGGAGCGTCAGGACATGGGCGGGCACGGATCACATTCGAACTAGGGCAACGCCTGTCTTCGGGCCGCGCTGCGGCCGTCATCCATGCGTCAGGCCGGGCATTGCCCGGCCTGTTGTCCTTGTGGCTGCCGCTGGTGCTATTTGTTGATGGTTTTCAGGCCAACACGGTCACCGGCCTGGCGGAATCGGGACGCCAGCCAGAACATGACCGCGGCAATGGCGAGTGCCGAAAAGGCGATACCCCATCCCAGTGCAACAAGCGCGACCGCTGGCCAGATCATCAATACGAGCCCGACGACAAGCGCGACGAAACCCGAGACGCGCATGGAGCCGCGTTGCGGGTCTCTTTCGTGCATTTGCCCAGATGCCGCCAGCGACCCGATCCCGATGATCAGCACCCAGGCGCCCATCAGGAAAAAGGCCAGTTTGACGGTCCCTTCCGGCCAGATCAGCAGGACAAGCCCGATCAGAAGCGCACCGATTGCAGCGCCACCCATCACCCCGCGCCGCCCAACGCCCAAAAGTGTCAGGCCGCCATCGAGGATCAGCAGCACACCAACCAGCCGCAGCAGCAACGCGATGCTGCCCGACGGCCAGAACAGTGCGGCAGTGCCGACAAGCCCGGCCAACACTCCGCGCAGCAGAAAGGTCCACCACAGGTTGGAAAGCTGCTCCCCCAGCATGTCGCGCCCGGCCATGCTGCATTCATCCAGAATTTCACCGGTCCGGGGGTCCTGATCAGCCATTTCTCGTCCTCCAGTCGTTTCGGGGGCAGTCTAACCGAATTAAGCGCGTGTTGTCTGTACCTTAAGTGTGCGGCGCAAGCAGGTGCCCGACCCATCGGGGAACTGTTTGAGTCGCTTTGCCAACCAAACGTTCGTCAAACCCGGATGTGCCCGGCGACGGTTCCAGATTGATCTCGATCGTCCGTGCGCCCGCCGCTTGTGCCTCGTGCACAAAGGCTGCTGCCGGATAAACCTGACCCGAGGTGCCAATGGCGGCAAAAAGTGACGCGCTGCTCAGGTGGTCATAAATCTCGTCCATGAAATAAGGCATCTCGCCAAACCAGACCACATCGGGCCGGGCAGTGGGCCGCGCGCAGGCGGGGCAGGATTCCCCAACCGCCATTTCGGGCGGGGCGGTCCAGCGATGGCCGCAGGCTGAACACAACGCGCCCGCCAAAGTTCCGTGCATGTGGATGACATCTTTTGCGCCGCCCGCCTCGTGCAGGCTGTCCACGTTCTGGGTGACAATCACGACGTCTCCGGGCCAGTCCCGTTGCAGCCGGGCCAGTGCTTCATGAGCGGCATTGGGTTGCACCTTGGAGGCCTGAACCCGCCGCGCATTGTAAAACCCCTGAACCAGTGCAGGGTCGCGGGCGAATCCTTCCGGCGTGGCGACATCCTCGATCCGGTGCTGGGCCCATAACCCACCCTCATCGCGAAAGGTGCTCAACCCGCTTTCGGCAGATATTCCGGCCCCGGTCAGAATCACGATCTTTTCCATTTCTCCTCCGCGCGGTACAGCTTGGTGCATGTCACACCGTATCCTCTTTGTCTGCCTGGGCAATATTTGCCGCTCACCTGCGGCAGAGGGCGTTTTTCGCGCCCGCGCGCCGCACCACGTAACCGATAGTGCCGGAACCATGGGCTGGCATGCGGGCAATCCGCCCTATGGCCCGATGCAGGCAGCTGCGAAGGTCAGGGGAATTGACCTGGGTGACCTGCGCGCCCGTCAGTTCACGGCTGCCGATTTCGACCGCTTCGATCTGATCCTCGGCATGGACGCCAACAACATCGCGGATATCGAGGATCTGCGCCCCGCCGGCAGTGACACCCCGGTGCGCCTGCTGACCGATTTCGCCCCTGAAACCGGCGCGGATCATGTGCCTGACCCATATTACACACGGGATTTCGATAGCGCTCTGGACCTGATCGAAGCGGCAGTCGAGGGGCTTGCCGCCCATCTGGACAGTTAACCGCCGATCACCCGCAGCGATCCGCTCAGCCAGGGCAGTGTGGCCAAAGCCGGGTCCACGATCTGGTTCTGCATCAGGCGCCGTGTCATACCCGCCACCTCCTGCGGCACCTGGTCGGACCAGCCTGTTCGCGCCAGCAATGATATGCTGCGCGAGAAATCCCCGAACGGGGCGGGGTGGGCCTCCAGCCCTTCATGGAACCGCGCCGCGCGCATGAAGCCCAGCGGCGTCGTGATCGCCCAACCCAGGCCCCGTGCAACCATGGCCATCAGCGCCATGTGCGAGCCGATCTCGAACCGTTCCTCGAACTCTAGCGCGCCGCGCGCCATATGCGCCTCGATCTGCCGGCTGATCAGTTGCTCGCGGGCATAGCGCAGATACGGCAGGCTGTTCTGTACCGCTTCCACTCCGCCCGACCCCTGTGGTGCAACCAGAATGAACGGATCCCGGACCAGAGGGTACTCGACCACCCCCTCAAGAACTTCTCCGCTATGGGCGGTTACGGCCATGTGCAGGCGTTGTTCGGCCAGGGCCTCGAACAGATCGAGGCTCGACAAGGTGATCAGTTTGAAATTCGATCGGGTCAGACTGTCTGCCAGCAGCGTGGCCAGTCGTGGGGTCAGATCATTGTCGAAATCGTCGATCAGCCCGATTGACAGCGTGGTCAGATGCCCCAGATCCATGACCGACAATTCGCTTTGTGCCATTTGCAGCTCGGCCAGAACCGCCTCGGCCCGCGCCAGAAAGCTGCGCCCGGCCTGCGTCAGGCGCATCGGTCGCCGCCTGTGATCGACCAGTTCGGTGCCCAACGCCTTTTCCAGATTGCGCAATTGCTGGGAAACGGACGGCTGGCTGAGCCCGGTGATCTCGGCGGCCTGTGCCACCGATCCCGTCCGCGCCAAAGCCTCGAACACTTCAAGGCCCCGCAGGGTCAGCCCTTTCATCACCATAAGATACACCTTTCGCTGCGCCTTTCTGGGGCGCAGCGTGGATCAGGTCAAGGTTTCAGAAGGGCTTAGCTACAGATCGCCTGTGCCATCTGGCCAAAGTTCTGATACCGGTCCCACAGCGCATCGTCGCGCGCGGTCTGCGACATCTTCAACTCCTGCGCCTGATGCGGGTCGGTGAACCATTTGGCCACGGTCTTCTGATCGCTGCGGGTCAGCGCCTGATCCGCCACGCGCTGGATGCAAGAGCACCGATCCCGCGTCGCCGCCGACCGGTCCGACGCCAGACACGCCCGCTTGATCTGCGCCGCATCCGCGACTTGGGCCACCGCCGTCAGCGATGCCGCACAGAATGCGATAAGGAGAAACTGTTTCATACTCGAGCCTCGTTTTTGCCTGCCCGGACGGGTCTGATGCCCCTCTCGGTCTGCGGCGGAGTATGAATCAAAGTGGAATTCGGATCAATCGGGTGGTGCGAAAAAGTGATTGCACGAGTCGGAAACACCCCACTTTGTAGGCCGGGCTTCAGCCCGGCACCGGTCAGGACAGGAACGGCAGCCAGTATTCGATGGCTTTGATCAACGCTTCTATTTTCTCTGGATACTTTGCAGCATACCCTGCTCCTGTCGCAGGAATACCCCACTTGATCAAAGTATCGACCGCAAGATCGCCTTTGCCTGCACACCATTTGAGAAATCCTGCCAATCCAGATTTGAGTTTGCCCAGAATTGCTTCAATCCGCTCACGAGCAGGGCGTTCCTCTTCCAAAGCCGTCGAGAGTTCTTCGGTGGCTTCCCAGATCAAGGTTATCGCGCCGGACAAACGCTCATCGTGAATGCTCTCAGGAGGGTTGTTCCCTCCGATGCCGTGGCGTGCTGAGGTTCGAACCGTCAGGCTGTTTTGAATGTCCGATAAGGTTTTCTCGACATCCCACCGGGCCTGAACTTCCGCGATTTCTTTGGCAACTGCTTCCGGCCCAGTGTTCCAAATACTTTCATCAATCAATGCTATCCGCCGCTGAAGCTCCCAGTCCATTGGTCTGCCGTTCAGCATCCCCTCATACCATGCAGCCCAAAACTCCCAAGGAGTTCCTTCGGAGCTTTCAAAGAACCGCCGTGACATTCCAGCGAAGGGCTCTGGTACTTCGCCATACCACAGTTCGGTTGCGAACACTTGTTCGGTGCCTTCAGGTGTGACGGTGAGCGTAGCGGTGTCAGCGGTTCGCTCTCTTAGACCCTCGCCCTTATAGGCAGTGAGGTGAGAAGGAAGACTTGAGATAATAATACCGACTTCGTTGGTGGCAATACGGAGGGCGTTAGAAGCGATACTGGCGCCTTTGGGAAGGAAGTCGAGTATACTTCCGGCGTCTTTGCCTGAAATGAAAATGGAGTTTAAATATGCATTGAGAGCAGTGACTTCCGGATTAGGTCTCGTCCCTTCGAGCCCGGAAACAACACATGCTCTCAAACATAACAGTAAAAACTGTTGATAGTCTGTTCTATTGCTGCCTTGCTCAAAGAACCCAAAGATAATCGGAAGCCATTGTAATGCCACACGTGCCGCAACTGTCTTTACCGCAGCCGGCGGCAGGGTTGGCAGTTTTTCCTGCAACTCTTGCCCATAGCCGTAATCGATCACACGTACTCCCAACAGTTTGATAGTTTCAATCTGCGACAACGTGGTTTAGCGGACAAGACGTAGAAACTCTGTCGCGTTTCTATTGACCAACCCACGATTCCCCTACATATCCCCACTCCATGACAGACCTCGCTCATATCCGCAATTTCTCCATCGTCGCGCATATCGACCATGGCAAATCCACCCTTGCTGACCGGCTCATCCAAGAGACCGGAACAGTCAAGGATCGCGACATGAAGGAACAGCTGCTCGACAGCATGGATATCGAGCGCGAGCGCGGCATCACCATCAAGGCCAACACGGTTCGCATCGACTATACCGCCGACAATGGCGAGCAGTACGTGCTGAACCTGATCGACACCCCCGGCCATGTGGACTTTGCCTATGAGGTCAGCCGCTCGATGCGCGCGGTCGAGGGTTCGCTGCTGGTCGTGGACTCCACCCAGGGGGTCGAGGCGCAGACGCTGGCAAACGTGTATCAGGCCATCGACGCCGATCACGAGATCGTGCCGGTGCTGAACAAGATCGACCTGCCGGCCTCTGACTGTGACCGCGTGGCCGAACAGATCGAGGATGTGATCGGCATCGACGCCACCGACGCCATTCAGGTCAGCGCCAAGACGGGGCAGGGCATCCACGAAACGCTCGAAGCCATCGTGCAGCAACTGCCCGCCCCGCAGGGCAAGCTGGACGCGCCTCTCAAGGCGATGTTGGTGGATTCGTGGTACGATGCCTATCTGGGCGTCATCGTTCTGGTCCGCATCATGGACGGCACGCTGAAAAAGGGGATGCGGGTCAAGTTCATGTCGAACGGCACCCTGCACCATGTCGACCGCGTCGGCGTTTTCCGCCCCGAGATGGAGATGGTCGACAGCCTTGGCCCCGGCGAAATCGGGTTCCTGACCGCATCGATCAAGCAGGTTCGCGACACCCGCGTCGGTGACACCATAACCAATGACCGCAACGGCACCGAAGAGGCGCTTCCGGGCTTCAAGCCCGCGCAGCCGGTGGTGTTCTGCGGCCTGTTCCCGGTGGACAGCGCCGAATTCGAAGACCTGCGCGATGCGATCGACAAACTGGCGCTCAACGATGCCTCTTTCTCGTTCGAAATGGAAACCTCGGCCGCGCTGGGCTTTGGCTTCCGTTGCGGCTTCCTGGGCCTGCTGCACCTCGAGGTCATCCGCGACCGTATCGAACGTGAATATGATATCGAGCTCATCACCACCGCGCCGTCGGTGATTTATCACGTCTACATGAAAGACGGCGAGATGATCGAGCTGCACAACCCCGCCGACATGCCCGACCCGTCGAAGGTCGACCATATCGAGGAACCGCGCATCAAGGCGACCATCCTGGTTCCGGATGAATTCCTTGGCGACGTGCTGAAACTCTGCCAGGACCGCCGCGGCATCCAGCTGGACCTGACCTATGCGGGCAGCCGCGCCATGGTCGTCTATGACCTGCCGCTGAACGAGGTCGTTTTTGATTTCTACGACCGCCTGAAATCGGTGACCAAGGGCTATGCGTCGTTTGACTATCAGATGACAGGCTATACCGAGGACAACCTGGTCAAGATGTCGGTACTGGTGAATGATGAACCCGTTGACGCGCTGTCGACCATGGTTCATCGCGACCGGGCCGAGATGCGGGGCCGGGCGATGTGCGAAAAGCTCAAGGACCTGATCCCGCGCCACATGTTCAAAATCCCGATCCAGGCCGCCATCGGAGGCAAGGTCATCGCGCGCGAGACCCTGTCTGCCTTACGCAAGGACGTGACCGCGAAATGCTACGGCGGCGACGCCACGCGGAAACGCAAGCTGCTGGACAAGCAGAAGGCGGGTAAGAAGAAAATGCGCCAGTTCGGGAAGGTCGATATCCCGCAGGAGGCGTTTATTTCTGCTTTGAAGATGGACAGCTGAAGCTGTCCGTTTTGAACAGTCACTGACAGGTTTGCTTTTTGGGTTCGAGCTTGATGCCACCTGATCAGGTGGCGGCTCGCACCAAATGGAATTCGCAGTCCGTCAGGCCGAATTCGCTGTAATCAATCGGCTTGGAAAAGTTCAGGCGCCTCAACTGTCTGTCCGCAATTCGAACCGGTCTGAGGTTGGAATCGTCATGCACGATGAATGCACCGGACGGCATGAGAGCGTGGAGGGCCAGAACCTCTCTGAGGTGCGTGTCCTTGGCCCCGTCCAGGTGCAGGAAATCGATTTTCGCATCAGGGTGCCTCAGGGCGTATGCCGGAGCTTCGATCAGAGAGTTTCCTTTGATCAGCTCAACCCGGTCGGGAAACTTGTACCTTAGCCAGTTGAATGCGGCTGGCACGTAAATGTCCACGCGGGCCCAGCGGCGGTTCAATCTCTGGCAGACATCCACGCCGACGCACTTGATTTCAGGGTTGGCCATAAGCGCCAACAACATGCTGTGGCCCGCATTCACGCCTATTTCGAACAGACGTGTCGAGCGTCGGGCCAACTCAAAGAAATTTCTTCGTTTGGGTTCGAATCTTTCAATAAATGGCTGTGTTTGAAAACCCGTCGCGCGGTGTTCATAGAACAGATTGCCATTCAGCGCAGGTGGTTCACCCACTTGTTCAAGCGAATGTGCGACATACTGATTGAGGTCGCGCAAGTTTTCGTTCCACTGTGCTGAGGACAAGAGATCGTCATAATCTGAAGGATGGAAGTTGGAAGACACAGTACTTTTCCTCGAAACCCTTTAGTTCCATTACACGCGAGGTTTTCGTTAAACTGTTGAAGCGATGGAAAGTAAACCTTTGAAGCGAAAAACAAGTATTCTCGTTTTGTGGGCCTAAAGTGAGTTCCGTCAGTAACGTATTAGCACGAATGCCCGCCTTTGGGATGACCTTCCTGCGTCAACCACAGGGTTCACCTTCGAAAAACCGGGCGGCGCGTTTGCGCCCTTGGACTCTGCCCGTTCGCGGCTGAATTCGTCCACTGGACGAATTCCGAGACGCCGCCCACCCCCTCGGGCCGGCGCTTCCCTCCGGCTTGGCAATCGCACAATTTCTGAAATCCAACCAAAAGTGCTAGACTCCCCGCATTCCAAACAGATTTTTCAAAGGGGGAAGTGTTATGGACCCGCAATTACGTTCAGAGATTTCGATGCGCCGTCTTGACCATTATTACGACATCATGCGCACCTCGATCTTTGCCTATGTCGCCATTGCTGCGGTCATCGGGTTTGGGGCCGAAGGGGTTGCTCTGCCGCTGATCGTGCTGGTGCTTGTGATCACCACCTATGGCGTTCTGGCGGGCAAGACCGCGCTGGAAGATGTTGAAAACCTGCGTGGCGACATGACCGAGGAGTTTGCGCAGACCAGCTTTGCCCAAGGATTGAAGGCGCGTAACCTGAAAGGGCTGATCCTGACCTCGAATGTGTTGCTGGGTCTGATTGGGCTGTCCGAACTCATCGCAATCGTGTTCTGACCGGACTCTGTGACCAACCTCACAGCTTCAACTTCGCCCACCTGTTAATGTTGACGCAACGGCAACCTCGGCAGGAGGCCCTTATGTCCACATCGCTCATCCCCCTTATCGCCCTCGGGTCGGCGGGTCTCTATTCCGTTGCCATGATCTCGATGAAGTTCTGGTGGAAGATTCCCGGTGTTGGTCTGACCCTTCTGATCGTCGCCACGTTGCTGGCCGCCGCGACGCTGGAACTTGCCGCGCTGCGCAACGAACGATTGGGCATCATCTATACCGGCATTCTGGGGGCCGAGGTCGTGCTGATCGCCATCGCCTCGTATTTCCTGTTTGGCGAGAACTTTTCCTATCGCGAGGGGATCGGCATCGCGCTGGTCATTGTTGGGACGGCTCTGGCCTGGGCCTGAAGCCCCATTCTAAGCCCCCGGTGAACCAATCATGAAGTTTCCCTAAGGTAAGTTGCAACCGCCACGTGCCCTCCCAATCTGTTGACCAGACGAACAGGAGAGAGCCATGACCAGATACATGACTGCCGGAGCAGCCGCTTTGGCCACGACCCTCGCCCTTGGAACGGCCGCGCTGGCCGATACCACGCCCGACCTGCGCGGCACATGGCTGGGGTCCTACACGACCGTCCAGCCCAGCCATTACTACAAAGGCGATCAGCCCCGGTTCAATCAGGCCGAATGGATGCTGGATGTGCAGCTTCAGGACGGCAACGTTTTCTGGGGGCACAGCAAATGGCGTCGCGATGGCGATACCGACTGGAATGAATACGAGGCCACCGGCACCATCAGCCTCGATGGGACGGGCAGTATCGGCATCGTCGAAACCTCACCTCTGCTGATCGGCGCGAATGCGTTGATCGATGCGCGGTACGAAGATGGCAGGATTTTTGCCGATTTCCGTAGCCTGCGGACCGGAACGACCTACAGCACCGT
Organism: Ruegeria sp. YTSA144; assembly: GCF_059610125.1. Taxonomy (NCBI): domain Bacteria; kingdom Pseudomonadati; phylum Pseudomonadota; class Alphaproteobacteria; order Rhodobacterales; family Roseobacteraceae; genus Ruegeria; species Ruegeria sp. YTSA144. The sequence continues at coordinate 49,880 of NZ_JBXWNA010000006.1, read as the reverse complement.
TCTGGAACGTCAGGTGAACTGAAGCGTGTCCGGCCCGGGCGATTGTAGGGGGTAAGTACCGCTGCTGCGATATTGACTGCGGCGGAGGTTAGTAGGTTGCCACGCGCGGGTCGGACCGCTTCTCAAAAACGGAACAATCGTCTCCACAGCGAGGAGACGGGCCGGGCGGCCAGTTCACCGCCTGCGACAGGATCCAGACCGCCCCGCGCAAGAATGCGGCGTTCCTCGGCGCGGGCCATCTGGATTTCGCGAACCTTCAGCGCGGCTTCGCGCGCGGTGACATAGCTGCCGTCCGGTCCCGGTTCCATTCCGGGGATGTTGCGTCCCCGCGACCACATCCCGCGAATGCCCGACAGCGGGTGTTTCCACCCGATCTCGTCATCATCCTGCAAATGCCAGATCCGCTTCGCCTCGGCGACCGAGACCAGAGCGGCCAGCGGTTTGCCGTGCCGGGTCAGAATGATCACTTCGCGCGGGTCCTGTGCACGGGTGACCAGAGCGCCCAAATTGGCGCGCGCATGGGAAATGGTGCAACGCATCGGCGAATCTCCGTATGTACGATTCGAAAGATTGGTGGTCCGAAGGTTGTACAAATCCTGCAATTCTCAACTAACGGCGCGTGCGGTGGCCTTTGCGCCCGCAGCATTGGGCAAAAAACCGGGGTCAGGTTCAGGCCTGAAAATTTCCCGGGACAAACATGCGTGGAGTCAAAACTTCTCGGATTATCCACAAAGATTTCCCGGCAGATACCAACAGTTTATCCCCGTCTAATTTTCATGCTGCGGTGCTATTTTCTTGTCAGATACAAGGCGTGCTGCAACAGTCTGAACACCACACAGGTTCTTCGGAACCGAAGGTGGGGCGCAAAGGCCCGGGGGTCTTGGCAGAGAGACCGGATCTTAGGATTTGCGTTGAACTGCAATGGCTTACCGGTGGGTGATCGGCCGAGTGCGGGTTTCGTGCCCAAGTCGGATGGCCACCTTCTCAGAAGGCCGATGCACGCTGTGATGTTCCTTCGGGGGCAAAGCGGCAGCCGCAGTCTCTCAGGAGGCTGGGGCAACTGGATCGGGGTGCCCTTCGGGGCGCATCGAACCGGTAAGGCGTCAGGAGTGTCCGAAAGGATGCATGCAAAGACCGCGTCTGCGCACCTGACGCCTTTTCCTTTGCCGATTTCGGTTTCATACAGGCTACCACTCACCCCTGCCGAAAGGGACCGGGGCTCTTCTGCGTGTGCAAAAGAGCCCCGATTTAGCGTCAGATGATGCAATGCCGCGTCTATGCACCTGTAAGGGCAAGCTACCGCGGCATGCGAGGTCTTTCAACCATATATTGATGATTGTTCTACGCCCGCCGCAAAATAAAGTGTCTTACAGGCTTTCCTGCACGTCGGTTGCTGCGCCTTGAATGGCATCTCCGGCTTTTTCGATGTCCTTGCCGGCGCCTTTTGCGGTTTCGCAGGCGGTCAGTGCAAACAGACTCAGGCCAATCAGAATTACGCGGATCATATTCGTCTCCTTGGTGCTCGATCTTTTTTTCGGTAGCACCTTTTTTCAGGCGGAACCAGTTCTTAGGCCGAGGCCTCGCCGCAGAAGAGCTCGTAAACGACTTCGAGCATGCGGCGCGGACGTTCATCCGCCAGACGATAATAGATGGCTTTACCTTCCCTGCGAGGTATCACCAGCCCTTCAAGTCGCAGACGGGAAAGCTGCTGTGAAACAGCGGCTTGCCTGGCGGACAGCAACTCTTCCAGTTCGGTGACGGATTTTTCACCTGACACAAGGTGGCACAGGATCATCAATCTGCCTTCGTGGCTTATAGCCTTGAGGAAATTGGACGCGCGTGTCGCGTTGGTGACCATGCGGTCAAAATCTTCTTGTGACATGTCATTGGACAGCTGAGGAAGTGCCATCGATTGAGTTCCTTGCAAACCCGTTGGCCGGGCGTTGTTTCCGTTACGTAAAGAGACGTGAGTGTGAGCCCCTTCAGTACATGTTTCGTACATTCATTTCTATATGTATGAATCAAAATAGCGTGATGTGTGAAAGGCGAGTTCGGATTGAATGTTCCCGAAACGCAAGGGGCGTGTAATTCAAATGATGGCGATTGGCGGATCGGCCCCGGAAACAACAGATGGTTCGCTTTGACGATTGATGATGATCGACATTCGGTCAGCGTTCTCACTTGCCCCCCCTTGCAGCCCCCCTTAGCCGACACTAAGACTCAGGTAACACTTGTTGGGATATTGTCCCGATCCATAGCTAAACAGGCAGGTTACGAATGTTCGATCCCGTAGAAACCTACATGAATACACTTGTCCCCATGGTCGTTGAGCAGACCAGCCGGGGCGAGCGCGCCTATGATATTTTCTCCCGCCTGCTGAAAGAGCGGATCATATTCATCAACGGACCGATCCATGATGGGATGAGCCATCTTGTTGTGGCGCAATTGCTGCACCTCGAGGCAGAAAACCCGAACAAGGAAATCTCGATCTACATCAACTCGCCCGGTGGTGTGGTGACCAGCGGTTTGTCGATTTACGACACAATGCAATACATCAAGCCGAAATGTTCCACATTGGTTATCGGTCAGGCGGCCTCGATGGGCTCGGTTCTGCTGGCCGGGGGCGAGAAGGGAATGCGCTTTTCGCTGCCCAACAGCCGCATCATGGTGCACCAGCCCAGCGGCGGGTACCAGGGCCAGGCCAGTGACATCATGATTCACGCGGCCGAGACGCAAAAGCTGAAGGATCGCCTGTATGACATCTACGTGCGTCATACCGGACAGACGAAAAAGGCGGTCGAAAAAGCGCTGGATCGTGACAATTTCATGAGCCCGGAAGAGGCCAAGGAATGGGGTCACATCGACGAAATCGTCGAAAACCGAGCGAAAATGGACACGGAAGAGGCCTGAGGCCAATACCCCGCGTCACCGGCGCGGGGGTCATTTTGAGATTGTAGCCGCCAGAGTGCTGGCCTAAGCTGCACACACAGGTGTAAGCGCCCCCGAAAAGGGGTGCAGGGACGAAGCCCGAAAGGTAGATCATGGCGACGAATTCAGGCGGCGATGGGAAAAACACGCTCTATTGCAGCTTCTGTGGCAAAAGCCAGCATGAAGTCCGGAAGCTGATCGCAGGCCCCACGGTTTTCATCTGTGATGAATGTGTTGAGCTGTGCATGGACATCATCCGCGAAGAGACCAAGGCCAGCGGGCTGAAGTCTTCTGACGGTGTTCCGACGCCCAAGGATATCTGCGAAGTGCTGGACGATTATGTAATCGGTCAGGCCACCGCAAAGCGGGTTCTGTCGGTTGCCGTTCACAACCATTACAAGCGTTTGAACCACGCTCAGAAAGCGGGCAGCGATATCGAACTGGCAAAGTCGAATATCCTGCTGATCGGCCCGACCGGTTGCGGTAAAACGCTGCTGGCGCAAACGCTGGCGCGTATTCTGGACGTGCCGTTTACCATGGCTGACGCGACCACCCTGACCGAAGCCGGCTATGTGGGTGAGGATGTCGAAAACATCATTCTAAAGCTGTTGCAGGCGAGTGAGTACAACGTCGAACGTGCGCAGCGCGGCATCGTCTATATCGATGAGGTCGACAAGATTACCCGCAAATCCGAAAACCCCTCGATCACGCGTGACGTGTCCGGTGAGGGCGTGCAGCAGGCATTGCTGAAACTGATGGAGGGGACAGTGGCCAGCGTCCCCCCACAGGGTGGCCGCAAGCATCCCCAGCAGGAATTCCTGCAAGTGGACACAACGAACATTCTGTTCATCTGTGGCGGTGCATTCGCGGGTCTGGACAAGATCATCGCGCAACGCGGCAAAGGTTCGGCCATGGGCTTTGGCGCCGATGTACGCGACAATGATGACCGCGGTGTCGGCGAGATATTCAAGGAACTGGAACCCGAGGATCTTCTGAAATTTGGCCTGATCCCGGAATTCGTCGGTCGTCTGCCGGTTCTGGCGACGCTTGAGGACCTGGATGAAGACGCGCTGGTGACTATCCTGACCAAGCCCAAGAACGCATTGGTCAAGCAATACCAGCGTCTGTTCGAACTAGAGGATGTTGAGCTGGCCTTTACGGATGATGCCTTGAAGGCAATCGCCAAAAAGGCCATCGAGCGCAAAACCGGCGCGCGGGGTCTGCGGTCGATCCTGGAAGATATTCTGCTGGATACGATGTTCGAATTGCCTGGAATGAAGAATGTCAGCGAAGTTGTGGTGAACGAAGAGGCGGTCATGTCTGACTCGCAGCCTCTGTTCATCTATACCGACGCTGCACCGGAGTCGGCATCGGCCGGTTGAGATCGGGCTATTTGCCGCGACGGTGGGACTTCACTTGAACCGGTTCAGGGGGCTCTGCCCCCGCTGCCCTTCGGGCATCCCCCCGGGATATTTTTAGCCAGATGAAGCTGTGGATCCGTCGCTCGCACATGAGTGTCGGTGCAGTTAGGCGGCGGAAGCTTAAGCAAGTTTTCGAACAACAAAGGTGACGAATTATGGCAGTGAAGCGCATTTCTTCGGGCGGTGAGTTCGAAGCCAAGGTCGGGTACTGCCGTGCGGTGGTCGCGGGCGGATGGGTTCACGTCGCCGGTACTGTCGGGCAGGGTGAAGGCGCGGTTGAACAGTGCCGATCAGCCCTGGCGACGATCGAGAAGGCTTTGGCAGAGGCTGGCGCGGGCTTTCACGATGTGGTTCGCGTCACATACATGCTGCCCGATCGCAGTGAGTTCGAGCCGTGCTGGCCGATCCTAGCCGAAATTTTCGGAGCCAATCCTCCGGCAGCGACAATGATCGAATGCGGTTTGATCGATCCGAAATACAGGATCGAGATCGAAGTGACCGCCTTTCTGCCGGAGTGACGCAGGTGGTATCAGGGGTACTGGACCTTGGCGGGCCTTTGGTCCATACCTTTCCTCGACGAAATGCCGGAGGCACCCGATGGGAATCCTGAACAGTCTTTTGCGAGCCGTGACCTGGTGGAATGGGTCGACTTTGAACACTCAGATCTACACTGCACGCAAGGGCGTGAAAGTGGGCGAAGACAATGAAGGCAACGTGTTTTACCGCAATGCCGATGACAGCAGGCGTTGGGTTATCTTCAATGGCGAGGCCGAAGCCAGCCGGGTTGATCCTGAATGGCATGGTTGGTTGCATCGCACTTGGGACGAGCCTCCGACGGATAAACCGCTGCCGCATAAATCCTGGGAAAAACCACATCAGGAAAACCTGACCGGCACCGCGCTGGCCTATGCTCCGGCCGGATCTCTGCGTCGCGCGGAACCGGTTGAACGTAAGGACTATGAGGCCTGGAGCCCGGAATAGACGAGGCGATAATGTCGACCCACAACTGGACCGAAGTTCTTGTCGGCGGTGTCGTATTGGCCGGTGCCGTGGCGTTTGGTGTCTATGCCAGCCAATCGACGGGCTTGTCGCAAGGGGCCGCTGGATATGAGCTGGGCGCGTCTTTCAGATCACTGGAGGGCGTGGGTGTCGGCACGGATGTGCGCCTTGCCGGCGTCAAGATCGGAACCGTGACGGGCGTCACCCTGAACCCTGAAACCTATCGAGCTGACACGACTTTCACGATTGCAGACGGGATTCTGGTGCCGGACGACAGTGCCATAGTCATTTCGTCAGAAGGTCTGCTGGGGGGCAATTTCGTCGAGGTAATGCCCGGCGGCTCGCCATTCTACTTTGATCCCGGCGATGAGATCGAGGATACACAGGGCGCGGTCAGCCTGATTTCGCTACTGGTCAAGTTCGTAGCCGGAGACGGCAGCGAATGATACGCGCCGCGTTTCTTGCCTTGTTGCTGGCCGGCACTGGTGCGGCTGCGCAGCAGAAAGTTCAATCTGGACCCGGGGCAATGTTGCGGGGCCTCGACAAGGTGAACGGCCAGACTGTCGATGTTGAATTGCAGACCGGCGAGACGGCAGCGGTTTTTGGGCTGGATGTTGCCCTGGGGGATTGCCGTTATCCTGTTGACAATCCAACCGGTGACGCATTCGCCTATCTGACCATCTGGGAGAGCGGAAAGGCCGATCAGCTGTTTGACGGTTGGATGATCGCAACCTCCCCCGCGTTGAATGCGCTGGATCACGCGCGTTATGACGTTTGGGTCATACGGTGTATCACACCCGCCGCCGACTGATTCAGCGGTGCCGAGAAATCGGCGCTGTGGTTCAAGGCCTCTTCCAGTTCTTTCTTGTAGGCACCGCGCGGAATTTCGATTGCGCCCAAAGAGGCCAGGTGCGCGGTCAGAAACTGCGTGTCAAACAGGCGGAAGCCGGTTTGCCGCAGGCGGTCCACAAGATAGGCGAGGGCGATTTTCGAAGCGTCCTTGCGCCTTGAAAACATGCTTTCGCCAAAGAATGCCGCGCCCAGGGTCACGCCATAGACGCCCCCCACCAGCGCATCGTCTTCCCAGATTTCCAATGAATGCGCATGCCCGGTTTGGTGCAACTGACGGTACAGGTTATGAAGCTGGGCGTTGATCCAGGTATCGGCCCTGTCGGCACACCCGTCGACGACGCCTGAAAAATCCTTGTCGATCGAAATATCGAACCCGCAGTTTCGGATACGGCGCGCCAGGCTTCGAGAAATGTGGAATCCGTCCAGTGGAAAGACGCCGCGGAACTTGGGATCGACCCAAAACAGCTCGGGGTCATCGCGATGCTCGGCCATCGGAAAGATACCGATGGAATAGCCATGCAACAAAAGTTCGGGGGACAGGCTCATGTCAGGTATGAGGCAACCGGAGGGCATGGGCCCTCCGGTCCTTGGTGACTATTATTCCATGTTCTCCGCAAGCCAGCGCTCCAGCCAGTGGATGTTGTAGTCGCCGCTGCGCAGATCGGGTTCCTGCAACAGTGCGTGGAACAGAGGGACCGTGGTATCGATGCCGTCGACAATCAACTCCCCCAATGCGCGTTCCAGTCGGGCCAGCGCTTCGGCCCGGTCACGGCCCTGCACGATCAGCTTGGCGATCAGCGAGTCATAATAGGGTGGAATCGAATACCCGTCATAAAGAGCAGAGTCCATCCGAACGCCAAGGCCACCCGGTGCGTGGTACGCGGTGATCTTGCCGGGACAGGGCGAGAAATTCGGCAGCTTTTCGGCGTTGATCCGAACCTCGATGGCGTGGCCGTTGATTTCCAGATCGTCCTGACCGAACGACATCGGTTCACCCGCGGCGACAAGGATTTGCTCGCGCACCAGGTCGACGCCAAAGATACCTTCGGTGACCGGGTGTTCCACCTGAAGGCGGGTGTTCATTTCGATGAAATAGAACTCGCCATTTTCGTAGAGGAACTCGATGGTGCCGGCGCCGATATAGTTGATCTTGGCGACCGCGTCGGCGCAGACCTTGCCGATCTTGGCGCGTTCTTCGGGGGTGATGCAGGGGCCGGGGGCCTCTTCGAACACCTTCTGGTGGCGCCGCTGAAGCGAACAATCCCGTTCGCCCAGATGAACTGCCTTGCCTTTCCCGTCGCCAAACACCTGAATTTCGATGTGGCGCGGCGTGGTCAGGTATTTCTCGATATAGACTTCGTCATTGCCAAAGGCGGCCTTGCCTTCGGCCCGTGCAGTCATGAAGGCGCTTTCCATTTCGTCAGCGTTCATCGCAACTTTCATGCCGCGACCGCCGCCGCCTGCGGTAGCCTTGATGATGACCGGATAGCCGAATTCCTCACCGATCTTCTTGGCCGTCGCAAGATCAGGCACGCCGCCGTCTGATCCCGGCACACAAGGTACGCCCAGAGCCTTCATCGTGTCCTTGGCCGTAATCTTGTCGCCCATGACGCGGATGTGTTCCGCAGTGGGGCCGATGAACGTGATTCCGTGATCTTCGACGATCTGCACGAACTCGGCATTCTCGGACAGGAAGCCATAGCCGGGGTGGATCGCCTGCGCTCCGGTGATTTCACAGGCCGAAATGATCGCGGGCACGGACAGGTAACTCTGGGGGCTGGGCGGGGGGCCGATGCAGACCGATTCGTCCGCCATGCGCACATGCATCGCGTCGCTATCCGCGGTGGAGTGGACGGCTACCGTCTTAATCCCCATCTCGCGGGCGGCGCGGATGACGCGCAGGGCGATCTCGCCTCGGTTGGCAATCAGGATCTTGTCGAACATGGGCCCGCCTTACTCGATGATGACCAGAGGAGTGCCGAATTCCACAGCGTCGCCATCGCCGACCAGAACACGCTTGACGGTACCCGACTTGGGCGCGTGGATGTGGTTCATGGTCTTCATCGCTTCGACAATCAGCAGAGTGTCGCCTTCGGACACGGAGGCGCCGACCGAGATAAATGCGGGGGCGCCGGGCTCGGGCTGCATGTAGACGGTGCCAACCATGGGCGACGTTACAGCGCCGGGGTGGCTGGCTGGATCTTCCTGGGCAGCAGGGGCTTCGGCCACGGCAGGCGCAGCCGCAGCAGCAGGAGCTGGCGCCGCCGCAGGGACGGCAACCTGAACTGGTGCGGCTGCGGCCTGTGTCATGCGGCTAACGCGCACGTTCAGGCTGTCTTCCTCGCCATATTCGCGCTTGACCTGCAATTCGGTCAGGTCGTTGTCACGCAGCAACTCGGCCAGAGCCTTGATGAATGCCACATCCGCTTCGTGTTTGGTGTCTGTCATGAGTGTCCTCGACGGTTCCCCTTTGGCCCGTCTGTTTCTTGCGGGCTCTGATCAAATTACGCAGGGTTATAGGCTAAGCGGCGGTGCATGAAAAGCGCCGACTCGCACCATCACAGGCGGGAATCCCGTATAATTTAAAGGGGCGGACAGGTTACAGAGGCATCCCCGACAATTTGGCGACAAGCTCGGGCAGTTTGCGGGCGCCGAATTTCTCAAGCAAGCGGGCGCGATAGGCTTCGATTGTGCGGTAACTCAGGCCCAGTTCGACGCCGATTTCCTTGGCGGACAGGCCGCGGCAGGACAGGATCGCCACTTCGCGTTCTCGCACGGTCAATTCGACAAGGGGACGTTCTTCCGAGATGTCGGAAAAGCTCCAGATTCCGTGGCGGAAGGGGTCATCGGGCGTCAAAGAGCGGCCACGGGCGCGGCACCAGAACAGACCGCCATTGCGACGCCGCATGACGCGTTCATCCGTGTAGTACCCGGTGTCTCGCATCACTTGCAGGCTGCGTTCCCCGATCCTCTCCCAATCCGCGACCGAGGGATAGAGATGCAACAGCGGCATGTTGCGGTAATCGGCCTCTTCCCCGCCGAAAGTGCGGGCGAATTGCAGATTGCAGCGTCTGATGATCCGGTTCTCCAGCTCAACAAGCCCGATCGGTGCATATTCAAAGGCGGGGTCACTCATCCGCTTATCGTGCCGGGAAACCACGCGGAATTGAAGGGGAGATGCGGTTTCCTGTGGCCATTGATGCGCATTGGCGGCTGCCGCTTTTGTCAAGGTTGTAAATACGGTTTGAAAATCCCTGGGTAAACCGATGAAACACATGATATGTTCTGAAAAAAGAGGCTGAAGCCTGGTCAGGAGAATATGATCGTGCGTGATATGTTGACGGGAAGCCGCATTCGGGAAAGACGGCAGATTGCCGGGCTTCGGCAGGCGGAACTTGCCCGCCTTGCCGGGATATCCGCGTCCTACCTGAACCTGATCGAACATAACCGCCGCCGGATCGGTGGCAAATTGCTGGTGGATATAGCGTCTGCGCTTTCCGTCGAATCCTCAGTCCTGACACAGGGGATCGAGGCGACCCTTGTGTCGGCCCTGCGGGAGGCGGCGGATGACGCCGTCGGGCAGCAGGCCGAAGTGGACGGGCTGGAGGAATTTGCCGGGCGCTTTCCCGGATGGGCCGGGGTGCTTGCGCAGATGCACCGCCGTGTTGTTTCGCTTGAACGGAATGTCGAGATCCTGTCAGACCGGCTGACTCATGACCCGCATCTTGCGGCATCAATGCACGAAGTGCTGTCAACGGCGGCGGCGATTCGTTCAACGGCGGCAATTCTTGCAGACACAGAGGACATCGAAGCAGAGTGGCGGGAACGATTTCACAAAAACCTGCACCAGGATGCAGAGCGGCTGGCCGGCAGTTCAAAGGCACTTGTAACCTTTCTGGACGAAAGCGACTCGTCAATCGATCCGCGCGGTGTTCCGCTTGAAGAGGTCGAAGCGTTCTTCGAATCCCGCAGGTACAGTTTTTCGGAATTGGAACAGGGCGAGGATGTGGATGCCGTTGATCTGAGCAGTCTCAACACGTCGGCTGCGCGAACTGTGGCGCGTGAAGTTCTGAAGATGTATCGCGATGATGCAATCGCTTTGCCGCTGGATGCGCTTCGATCACGTCTGCAAAAAGGCGACACGGATCCCATCGCGTTGGCTTATCGCTTTTCCGTAGACGTCGCCACCGTTCTGCGACGACTGGCGTTCATACCCGATGACGTGTTGCCGCAGCCGGTTGGCATGGTGCTTTGCGATGCATCCGGCAGCATATTGTTCATCAAGCCGATTCCGGGCTTTGCTTTGGCGCGGCATGGTGAGGTTTGCCCGCTGTGGCCGTTGTTCACGGCTTTGAGCCGCCCACTTGTTCCGGTGCGCAAGCAGGTTGTCCAGATGGGGCGGACCCCGGCTGAATTCGAATGCTTCGCCTATGCTTGGCCTTATGCGGTATTGGGGTATGATCAGGATCCCGTTTATCGTTCGGTTATGCTGGTCCGTTCGGGCAACGAGGCGGCAGGCGGCGCTCCGGTCACGCAAGTCGGGCCAAACTGCCGCGTCTGTCCCAGCAATGCCTGCAAGGCCCGCCGCGAACCGTCGATTTTGAGCGAAGGCTTTTGACACTTTCCCGACAGAAGGCTTAATCTGGCGGGGACCGATCTGAGGATGGAGGAACGGTCTTGGGGAGGAACTGAAAATATGAGCCGTAAGGTTCTGTTGATCGAGGACGAGCCGAACATTGCCGAAGCAATCCGGTTTCTGTTGACCCGCGAGGGATGGCAGGTGGACACGCATGGCGATGGCACGGATGCGGTTCAGGTGATTCAGAGGGCACAGCCCGATCTGGTCATTCTGGACGTCATGCTGCCGGGCAAGAGCGGCATGGATATCCTGCGGGACATCCGAGAAATGGAGGAACTGGCAGGTTTGCCGGTTTTGATGCTGACGGCGCGCGGTCAATCGCGCGACAGGGAAATGGCGGAAAACGCAGGCGTCAGCCGTTTCATGACCAAACCGTTTTCCAATGCCGAAGTTCTGACGGCCGTGCGCGATCTTCACGCGCAGGCGACACGGATATGATGTCTGGCGAGGGCAAAAAGGACGCACCACAGGGCGCACGCCCCTCGCTTTTTCTCGAACGTCAAAGCTATCGCCGACGTAGGCTGGCGGATGCGGCGCGGCTGCTGCCGTTCTTGGGGGCGGCGCTGCTGGCGCTTCCGTTGCTGTGGCCCGATCAGCCCGGCAAGGGCGAGGCTGTCCCCCTGTCTTCAGCAATGTACTACATCTTTGTCTGCTGGGGCGCGCTGATCGTGGTTGGGTTGTTTTTTGGAATTGCCGCCCGCCGTTTGGGCGTGCGCGAGGATCAGGACGCGGACGCTGAGTGATGGCAACCATTAACACGCTGATCCTGGTCTGCCTTGGCTATGTCGTTTTCTTGTTCGCCGTGGCTTTCGCCGCTGACCGGATGGCTGCGGCAGGGCGGGGCAAGTGGCTGCGGTCGCCCCTGATCTATACCTTGTCGCTGTCGATCTATTGCACGGCATGGACATTCTATGGTGCGGTGGGCAATGCCGCGCGGTCCGGGTTGGAGTTTGTAACGATTTACCTTGGCCCAACCCTGGTGATGGTCAGTTGGTGGTGGGGACTGCGCAAACTGGTGAGGGTCGGGCGCAGTCAGCGGGTGACCTCGATCGCGGACCTGTTGTCATCGCGCTATGGCAAGTCGAACACGCTTGCCGTGTGTGTGACCGTTCTGGCCGTGCTTGGCGGGACACCCTACATCGCGCTCCAGTTGCAATCGATTACCCTTTCATTTTCGATATTCGCCGAAGCCGATCCATCAGGTCTGTATCGCGAAGGGGCCAGTGTTTTCTGGGTCGCCGCGGGGCTGGCCGTGTTCGCAATTCTCTTCGGTACGCGCAATTTGGACGTAAACGAGCGTCACCACGGTGTGGTCACCGCCATTGCCGTGGAAGCCGTTGTCAAGCTGTTTGCTCTTATCGCCGTGGGCGTTTTCGTGGTGTGGGGCATTGCCGGTGGCGTTGGCCCGATGATGGAGCGGATAGATGCCTCGGAAATCGGACAGTGGAACGTCGATGCCGGGCGCTGGACAACTTTCATATTCCTGTCCGCCGCGGCCTTTATCTGCCTGCCGCGCATGTTTCAGGTGATGGTGGTCGAAAACGATGACGAAAGCCATCTGCGAACCGCCGCTTGGGCGTTTCCGCTCTATCTGCTTTTGATGAGCCTTTTTGTCGTGCCAATTGCCGTCGTTGGTCTGGACCTGTTGCCAGAGGGGGCCAATCCCGACCTGTTCGTGCTGACGGTACCGCTGTCGCAGGGCAATGACTGGTTGGCCATGCTGTCCTTTATCGGCGGGTTTTCGTCCGCAACGTCGATGGTCATCGTCAGCGCAATGGCCTTGTCGACGATGGTGTCGAACCATGTGGTCATGCCGATTTGGCTGAGCACGCATGAAGGAACAGGGTCAGTCTCGGGCGATGTGCGCAGCATTGTTTTGATAGCGCGCCGTGTTTCCATCGCCGTGATCATGGCGTTGGGTTTCTTCTATTATCGGTTGTCCGGCGGGGGTGCGGCACTGGCCTCGATCGGATTGATCGCCTTTGCGGGCATCTCGCAGATCCTGCCTGCTTTGGTCGGGGGATTGTTCTGGCGCGGAGCAACCCGCACAGGGGCACTTGTCGGGTTGAGCGTCGGTTTCTCATTGTGGATTTATACGCTGTTGTTGCCGGGTATGGGCGCGCCGTGGATGCCGGAGGCCGTCATGCAGAATGGGCTGTTCGGCCTTGCCTGGTTGCGTCCTCATGCGCTGTTCGGGATCGAAGGGATCGACCCGATGGTCCATACCGTGATGTGGTCTCTGTCCCTCAATACCATTGCCTTTTGCGTGGCGTCCCTGCTGAGCTTTCCCAGCCCTCTGGAGCGTTTGCAGGGCGCGCAGTTCGTCAACGTTTTCGATCACTCGGTTTCACCGGGTGGCTGGTCCGGTTCGGTGGCGCAAAGCGAAGATCTGATGATCATGACACAGCGTATTCTGGGCACCGCCCCGGCGCAGGAGTTCTTTCAGGCTGAGGCTGAAAAACAGGGTGGCCGGTCGCATATGCCGGAACCGACCCCGGGTTTCCTCAACCGTCTGGAGAGAGAGTTGAGCGGGTCGGTTGGCACCGCCACGGCACATGCGATGATCGCTCAGATCGTCGGTGGGTCTTCAGTTTCCGTAGAAGACCTCCTTGCGGTGGCGGATGAATCGGCGCAGCTTCTGGAGTATTCGGGGAGGTTGGAAGAGAAGTCGTCCGAATTGTCCCGTACGGCGCGCCAACTGCGTGAAGCAAACACCAAACTGACGCAGATTTCCGAGCAAAAAGATAGCTTCCTCAGCCAGGTCAGTCACGAGTTGCGCACGCCGATGACCTCGATCCGGGCGTTTTCCGAGATCATGCGGGATACAGAGGGCCTGAGCCGAGAGGAGCAGACCCGCTATGCCGCAATCATTCACGATGAGGCCTTGCGCCTGACCCGGCTTCTCGACGATCTGCTGGACTTGAGCGTGCTGGAAAACGGGCAGGTCAATCTGAACCTCAGCGATGACAGTTTGCGTTCGGTTCTGGACCGGGCGGTGTCCAGCGCACTGGCCGGAGCAGAGCGGAAAATCATGGTCCGGCGGACTCTTACGGCAGAGCGAATGCGCCTGCATACGGATCTGGACCGGTTGGGGCAGGTGTTCATCAATCTGATCTCGAACGCGCAGAAATACTGTGACGCGGAAGATCCGGTATTGGTCATTTCAGCCCACGACGTCGGCGGCAGGGTCATCATCGATTTCATCGACAACGGCAGCGGCATTCCCCCCGGCGCGCGTTCGATGGTGTTCGAGAAATTTGCCCGAGTCGGGGTCGACAAGGCAGGGGGCGCAGGTCTGGGCTTGGCCATTTGCCGCGAGATCATGCAACGGTTGGGCGGTGAGATCACATATTTGCCCGGGCAGGGCGGCGCGGCATTCCGGGTCAGCCTGCCTTTGGCATTCCAGCAGGCCGCGCAATGACACGGCCATAAAGAACTTCGTAACGCTCGGCAGGGTAAACCAATAGCCAGTTATTGAAGCAACTGGTGATCGGGCGCCATGTCACAAACTGTCAGCGCTGCTTTGGCGCGCAAACTGTCTGTTGGACGAAAAGATCTGGGCGATCGCCCGCGTTCGGTTCTGCGGGCGCTGCGCTTGGGGTTTGCGCGGGCAGCAAGTGAGCGATTGAACCTTCCCTTGGCCGTCATCGGGGCAAAACAGGCCAACCGCACGCAGGATGACATGGTGGAATCAGTCGCTCAGGATTGGCTGATGCTGGTGTTTGACGGGCCGGAGGCGCGCGCTGGGATTTGCCTGAGCCCGCATGTGGTGTCCGCCGTTGTGCAAACCCAGACCATCGGTCACGTACTGCCCGGTGATCCCGACCCAAGGGCCTTCACGGACACGGATGCCGCCATGGTGGTGCCATTTATCGAAACCGCTCTGACCTTGTCCGCCGGCTCCATAGACGCTGCGGCCGAGGAGGTCTGCCTGACGGGATATGAGTTCGCGGCACGTGCGAAAGATTCGCGCGGCTTGTCGTTGGCCATGACTGAAGATGAATACCGCGTCTTCGATCTGACGGTTGATTTGGCCGGCGGGGCGCAGCAGGGACAGATCTCGATCTTTCTTCCAGAGCATCCTGCCACCCCGGAAAAGGCAGAGGAGGTCTCGGACCCGGCCGGTCCCCGACTCGAGCAGGCATCGGGTGTTGTGCGGGCGGAACTGAACGCCGTCTTGTGCCGGATGTCGCTGCCATTGTCCGATCTGTCAGAAATTCAACCTGGATGTGTTTTGCCATTGCGCGGGGCGCGTCTGGACAGAACTGAGATATTGACCATCGACCGAAAGCCAACGGGTATTGGCCGCCTTGGTCAATGTGGTGGGTTGCGCGCCGTTCGATTGAACGAACATGCAGCCTTACCCGCCTTGTCGGGGGACGACGCGCAGGAGTTCATCGAGAGCCGCGGGAGAATGCAGCCGCACGACCACCTGGTCGAACCAGATTCCAGCGCGGTGGATGTCATGCCGCCGGCAATAGGGGACGAGGGTTTGGACCTGACGGACACCGATCTGTCATTGAACGATTCCGAGCGGATGGTCGCAGAGATTTCGCAACTGGCTGGCCTTGACGCCGCCGACACGAATCCCGACGCAGAATAGGGCCTAATCTGCCTTGCTGCGGAGTTGTTCCAGGGCAGGGCGCAGGTTTTCCAGTTGATACCCGGCATTTGTCGTGGCGGCCAGAATGTCGTCCGTGCTCATGCGGTCGCATTGACCAAGGGCCCAGACCACCGAACACCGAGTGCCCGAGGCGCAATAAGCCAGAACCGGACCATCGCAGTTTTCTGCCAGGTCACGCTGCCGCTTTGCGATCTCGGGCGTCATGGTCTGGTGGGTCAGCTCCAACACCTCGTATTCCATGCCCGCTGCACGGACGGCTTCACCGATCGCGTCGGATTGCATGATCGCGGGAACCTCAACATCGGGCCGGTTGCAGATCACCTTGACGAAGCCTGCCTCGGCAATTGCCGGGACGTCTTCAACCGTGATCTGCGGCGAGACAGCATAGCGGGGCGTGATCGGTCGAATCTCCATGCGAAATCCTTAGGCCGCGTTTGCGGCTCTGTCCAGTTGAGCCCCTAGCGTTGGTGCAATGAACATGCCTGCAATCATCGCGATCAGAAAGACCAGCCCACCCAAACCACCATATGTCAGCGAGGCCATCGCCGGTCCCGGGCAAAGCCCGGCCAAGCCCCAGCCCATTCCGAACAGGACGGAACCAATGATGAGCCTGCGATCAACCTCGGACCTCGCAGGGGGTGGAAAATCGCCTCCGGTCAAGGCCTTGCGCCCGGTGGTCAGCCTCCAGGCCAGAAGCATCGGCAGGATGGCGCCACCCATCACAAAGGCCAGGGTCGGGTCCCAGTTTCCGAAAACATCCAGCCAACCCTGAACTTTGGTCGTGTCCGTCATGCCAGAAATCAACAATCCGGCACCGAACAGGGATCCTGCGAGCAAAGCAATCAAAAGGCGCATCAGATCAACCCCCAAACATGGCGCAGCAGGACGAGGGTCATTCCGCCGGCAAGGATATAGAATACGGTGGCCACGATGCCGCGCAGAGAAAATCGCGAGATGCCACAGACCCCGTGACCCGACGTGCAGCCATTGGCGATACGCGTTCCCACACCGACCAGAAGCCCGGCCACAACAACAAGGCCCAGATTGTTGGTAAGATGCGTTTGGGCCTCGGGGGCGATCAGTGGCCGCAGCAGAAGCGGCATTCCGATCAACCCGGCGATGAAGGCCAGGCGTTCGGCTTTGGTGTCGCCGGCCTCACCATCGACAAGGCCACCCAAAATGCCGCTTGCACCCATGATCCTGCCATTTCCAAGCAGGTACACGGCTCCGCCCAGGCCAATCAGCAGGCCACCGCACAGCCCCCAGATCCACTCGATGTTCATGTGGGTTTATCCTTTTTCGATTGATTTGACTTGCGTCAGATTTTGTTCACCGGCAGCTTCAGGAATACATCGCCTTGCTCATCAGCAGGCGGCATTTGCCCGGCCCGCATGTTGACCTGCAAAGAGGGCAGGATCAGGCGCGGCATGGCAAGGGTGGCGTCCCTTGCGTCGCGCATTTCCACGAATTCTTCGATGCTCCGCCCTTGTCCGATATGGACGTTCAGCGCTTTCTGTTCGCCTACCGTCGTTTCCCAGGCATATTCATCGCGGCCCGGCGCTTTGTAGTCATGTCCGACGAAGATGCGCGTTTCGTCTGGCAGCGACAGGATTTTCTGGATCGATCCAAACAATGTGGCTGAGGAGCCACCGGGAAAATCGCAGCGCGCCGTTCCGAAATCCGGCATGAACAGCGTGTCGCCCACAAAGGCGGCGTCGCCTATCACATAGGTCAGGCAGGCCGGGGTATGGCCCGGGGTATGGAGAACATCGCCCCGCATCTGCCCAATGTGGAAACTGTCCCCCTCCGAGAACAAGGCGTCGAACTGGCTGCCATCGCGCTGGAACTCGGTTCCTTCATTGAAGACTTTGCCGAACGTGTCCTGCACGGTGACGATCTGAGCGCCTATTCCGATTTTGCCACCCAGTTCCTGTTGCAGGTAGGGGGCCGCGGACAGGTGATCGGCGTGAACGTGGCTTTCCAGAATCCATTCGACCTTTAGATCGTGCGCGCGCACAAAGTCGATGATTGCGTCAGCCGATTTTGTCTCTGTGCGCCCCGATGCGTGATCGAAATCCAGGACACTGTCGATGATGGCGCAGGCGCGCCCTTGCGGTTCATGAACAACGTAGGACACCGTGAAGGTTTGATCGTCAAAAAACGCTTTCACTGTGGGTGTCATGATTTCCTCCGTATCGGTTGTCACGATCATATATGTAAAATGGAATGTGATGCAACATCGAACCTGTGTTTGATGCGGGTCAAGGCATTCGCGATTGAAACAGCCTAAAATTTGGGTCATCCGCGCCGGATTGCCGAAAACGCGAACGTGTTGGGCAATATCCCGCACAATTTCAGGTTAACATCAGCGGGTCTTATTCCCGTTACCTATATCTGGGATACTGGCGACACTTGGGAGGGTATTATGACATCGACAAGTCTTTATTCCGAAGCAGAACGGCTTGAGCAAGAGCTCAGAAATGCGAGCCTTGATACGCGTTTGGCGCTTCAGCCGAGTGTGAGCAAGGTTGTCGACCGTATGCGACAGCAGGGGATGCAGGTGCCGTCCCGCCTGCGGCGTCTGGATGCAGCCCTGTGCGAAGACGCTATGGAAGCGCAGTTCGATAACCTGCCGGTTTGATACAAGAGGTCATCCAAAGGATATCCCGAGGATGACCAGCATCAATCCAAGAACGGACAGGAACAAAGACGCCAGGTTCCATGGCAAAACGCCCTGAACGGTCGCGCGCAATTCGTCGTCTGACAGACCCGCTTTGCGCGCTTTCATCACGCGAAGAATGCACCAGATCAGGCCAGCGAGTCCGGCCAGAGAAAGGGCTGCGCCGCCCCAGGTGATGAATTCGAACATGGTGCCCTACATCTCTTCTTGAACTACCCCCCCCGCGCTTACCGGATCGGATCGCGCCGTACAAGCACACTTGGGGTTTGGGTGGGATTGGGTGCTTGCGACCCGGGCGGCGGCATTGTATCCGGCATCCTGCATCAGATTTCAGCCCGTGGGACGGACGCGTATGGAAGGCATCATCAACAATCAGGCTGCCCCCAACTGTCGCGTGACTGCTGATGAAACGTGCCAGTTCATCGAACGGTTTGAGGGTCTGGATGCGGTGAAAACAACCTGGTGGAACAACGGAAAGAAGCCATGGCCGAGGCCCGGGCACGTCGTTGCTTCTGCCTCTAGAAAACTGTTTTGTGTGTAGCAACCAAAGCTTGAGACGAATACACGGGGTATGAACTGTATTCTCTTAGCGGTGATGATCCAGAATTGGGAAGAATTGGATGAGCATGTCGGAAGAAGCAGAAGCAAGTTACAAGGTCACCTCTGGGGAGCTGCGCCAATTTGTTGAGCGTATCGAGCGCCTGGAGTTGGAAAAGAAAGACATCGCGGATCAAATAAAGGAAGTGTACGCAGAGAGTAAATCACGCGGCTACGATGTGAAGGCTCTTCGCAGCATCATTTCTCTCAGAAAAAGAGATAAGGATGATATTGCCGAGCAAGAGGCTGTCATCGAGATGTACAAAGAAGCCTTGGGCATGAACTAAGACCGGTTCTTGGCAAAAGTGCTTTTTCAGTCAGGCTGACGAAAGCTTTGCAGGGAAAAGCTTGTCACTTGCCAAGAATGCAACATGTACAGCCAGACCGGGCGCAGATTTCAAAATCGAAGACCTGGCTGGCTGTCCGGTGATTGCTTTTTGCCTCAGTGGCCTTGTGGGTTTGCAGGGTCCTTGCGGACGACCAAATCTCGTTTTCGTTGGCAGATCTTCAATGTGTCAGAAAGCCGAAGCTGCGGTTGCTGAAGACCTTGTTGCCTTTTTTGATAGTTTATCCGAGGCAAGTCCTGCCTCGTGATTGCCCGAAGGCATGCGGCTCAAGGGCTGGGTTTTTTTGGTATTGAAAATCGTTGAAGATTCCTAATCCGTATTTTAGCCGTGTGGCACATGCGACGGAGCTGTGCAGAATCCTCGATCGCCACTGAGGGCGCAAGCGCCGCAAAGCATCCTGTCGGTCAACCAAAGGCCGGTCATGCACCAACCAACAAAGCCAGACCACTCAAGTGGGGCTGATCGGCGCGACCGACACCTTTTCGGTATAGGGCTTGGTAGTGTTTTGAACTCAGCGCTCGGTAATGAAGGACAGTCCGGACACGAGCTGTTTCAGTCCAAGCGCCGCGCCCGCAAAGATCGCGGCGAATGTCACGGGCGCGCTGTAGGCCAGAAGTGAAAAGGCAGATATGCCTTGTCCGACGCTGCAACCGACTGCGATGATCGCTCCGGGGCCCATGATCGCCGCGCCCAGCATTTGCCGTTTCAGTTCACGTGGATCTTCGCAGGCTTCCCAGCGAAAATGGCCCTTTGACCAGGATCCCAAAAACGCGCCGATCAGAACGCCCGAGACGGATCCGACGGCAAAAGACAACGTGTTTCCGGACGCTGTCATCAAGTAGAATATCGTGTCACCCAAGGGTGCAGCGAAGGTGTGGGTTTGCACCGGCTCACCGTCAAAACCGTGGGTCGCTACCCAGTTCGTGCCAAGCCAGCCCGAAACGATCGCCAGTCCAACCACAGATCCCCAGAACACTTGCGCTGGCGTGCGGCGGAACTGCTGGTTCGCCAAAGCAAAGACCACCAAAACAATACCGACGGCAGAACCGAAGAGCCACGCCGGAACAGAAGTCATCCGTTCAGCAAGAAAGCTGACGCTTTGGGGGGCGCTGAGATCCATTTCGACCGGAAACAGCCAAACCCGAAGATATGCCAGGGGGCCCGACATTACGACATACGCCGAAAGACCCATGATCAGAACGATGACGAAGGATCGAAGGTCGCCACCGCCCAGTCTTGCCAACGCGCCATAGCCGCAGTTCCCGCTGATGGCCATTCCATAACCGAACATGAGGCCGCCCACGATCGAACCGATCGGGTTCCAGGTCTGGGCAAGGTAGCGTGTCCCGACAGGGTCAAGCCACCCGAACGCCATGGCGGTATGGCTTCCAACAATCGCAACGCCAATCGCAACCGCCCACATGCGAAGACGCCGATCATCATCCGCGTAAAGGTAATCTTCGATGGCACCCAACGTGCAAAAGCGCCCGATGCGTGCGGCCAGCCCCAATGCGATGCCTCCAATCAAACCGATCAGAGCAACGGCATTTGCGTCTCCCAATGCTTCGAGCATTGCCAGTCTCCTCCCAAAGCTGGCGGCGTCTTGACCGGCTTCTACGTGTCCCGGCAGAAAAGATCGTAGACGACTTCCAGTATTTGCGTCGAACGATCATCAGCCAGTCTGTAATAGATAGTCTTACCCTCGCGCCGTGTTTTGACCAAGCCTTCAAAGCGCAGTCGGGACAACTGTTGGGATACGGCGGCCTGTCTCGCCGACAGCATCTCTTCCATCTGGGTGACGGACTTTTCACCCGATGACAGATAGCACAAGATCATCAGGCGCCCCTCGTGGCTGATGGCCTTAAGGAAGTTTGATGCCGTTTGCGCGTTCTCCATCATTCGGTCCAGATCTTCTGCGCACATGTCTTTTGTGAACACTGGCAGTTTCGATGGTTTATCCAACAAGATCGCCTCGCTTTCTCAGCTTCACGCATTCAAAACAGTTTATGTATTATACCGTCGTTTATCCAGAAGTCTCAATCTGTACCCCTGCGTCACGTAGCAGCACGCCCAACATGCCCCAAAAAAAGTCTTCGCCGGGGTACCCTTCGATCCGGCCGACTTCGCGGCCGTTGTTCAGCAAAACAAAGGTTGGAGTGTAGTACAGAGGTCTTCCCAGTTCGATTCCATCCGGCATGGATGCATGGATGTCTATGCGCTGAAGCGGGGCGGCATTTCCTTCCGGTGTTTTCGGGTAGATCCCCGAGATTTCGGAATCCCATCGGGCACACCACATGCACCCATCTTCTTCGGCCATCAGAAGTGTCATTTCCGCCCGTAAAACCCGGGGCGAAACAAGCAGCGTGACCGCAAGCACAAGCAGGAAAAGGTGGCGCATCTCAAGCTCCGATTGACCGCGGCGACATATCTTTATTACTTTGAATGTATGAATGATAGCGCGCCAGGACAGGTTTGACCATGCTCGACATTACATTTGCAGGAGCTCTGGTCGCTGGGCTGTTGTCCTTTCTGTCCCCCTGCATCCTTCCGATTGTGCCGTTCTACCTCAGCTATCTGGCGGGTGTCGGGATGGAGCAGATTTCCGCGAATTCCGCCATTTCCGGCAACGTTCGCCGCAGGGCAACGCTTGCTGCAATCGCATTTTCAGCGGGGATCATAACGATTTTTATGGCTCTCGGAGCCACGGCTTCGATATTCGGACAACTTGTTCGCGAATACTTCGATATCCTTCGTTGGATGGCGGCAGCCATCATCGTGACGATGGGTTTGCATTTCCTTGGGCTGATTCGCATCGGGTTTCTGTATCGCCAGTTTCGGGCAGACGTCGGCGAGACATCAAACCTGAGCCTGATCGGGGCATATGTTCTTGGACTGGCATTTGCTTTCGGCTGGACGCCCTGTGTCGGGCCGGTGCTTGCTGCAATCCTGTTTACAGCGGCCGGAACCGAGACGGCTTGGCGTGGAGCGGTTCTTTTGTTCGTCTACGGGGTAGGAATGACCGCACCGTTTGTTCTGGCGGCTTTCTTGGTTCGCCCCTTCATGCAGTGGATGGCGCGGTTCAGAAAGCATTTGCCTCTGATCGAGAAGGGGATGGGCGCGTTGTTGATTCTGTTCGGCGTCCTGATCGCAACCAACTCGATCAATCAAGTCGCCCAATGGATGCTGGACCACATGCCCTGGCTTGCGGCCATCGGATAATACGGGAGGAAAATATGAAGCGAACATTGTCAGTATTGATGGCATGCTTGTTGGGCATGGCGGTTTCCGCCGCCGAGCTTGGCGACGACGGGTTGCATAAAACACCGTGGATGCGCGACACGTTCAAAGACCTTCGCGAGGATCTTGAAGAGGCGTCAGGTGAAGGCAAGCGGTTGGTTTTGTTTATCGAGCAACAGGGCTGCATCTATTGCAAGAAAATGCACGAAGAGGTTTTCCCCCAGCCTGACCTGGCGGCGTTCATCGAAGAGAACTTTTTTGTCGTCCAACTGGATTTGCACGGAAGTACCACGGCCACCGACTTTGATGGGGAAGAGAGCGAGCAAAGAGCGCTGATGCGCAAATGGGGGATTCTGTTTACCCCGACCCTTGTATTTCTGCCGGAAGAAGTTCCCGAGGACGCCACCGCCATTGAAGCTGCGGTTGCAGTAATGCCGGGAGCGTTCGCCAAAGGAACAACTTTGGACCTTTTCACCTGGGTCTACGAGAAGCGGTACGAACTTGATAATGGTGAAGATTTTCAGCGATATCACGCGCGACGCATTCAGGAGCGAAACAATGTTTCGCAAGACTGAGGGTCGGAGTTATAAATAAAAAAATTCATTGTAATGAATTTAATGTTGCGACAGACCGCACTCGTCGACTACGGTACACAAATGCTTTGGGTCGCAAGGCGCCGTCGGCGTATTAGCAAATGGGAGGGATCATGAAGCTGAGACTCTTAACATTGGTCTGCGCAATGACGGGGGCTGCCGCTTTTGCTGCGGAGACAGACCCGGAAAGCGTAACCTATGGTGAATATGGTGAGGTAGAGGCGTCTTTGACCGGCACCGCCGGTGATGCGGCAAATGGCGCGCTGATCGTTGGCGACAAGTCAAAAGGCAATTGCGTGGCGTGCCACGCGGTATCGGCTTTGGCCGACATTCCATTCCAGGGCGAGGTTGGCCCGACGCTGGATGGTGCCGGTGATCGTTGGTCCGAGGCCGAGCTTCGCGGACTGGTTGCAAACGCGAAAATGACGTTCGAAGGCACGGTGATGCCGGCATTCTACAAGGATGACGGCTATATCCGCCCGGGCGACGCCTATACCGGCAAAGCCCCGACCGAGCCTCTGACGTCGATCCTGACAGCTCAGGAAATCGAAGACGTGGTCGCGTTTCTTGCGACCCTGAAAGAGCAATAGTCGCGCTTCCAAAGTGTGATTGTCGAAGATTCAAAGGAGATTGAAAATGGAACTCTCTCGCCGCGAAACTCTGGCCCTTGGGCTGGGTGCCGCGTTCCTGACAATGATGCCGCTTCGTGCAAATGCGGCCGCTGAGGATGCGATTGCCGCGTTTACAGGTGGGGCGGATGTGGCTGACGGCGGTGTTACACTGACGGCACCTGAAATCGCCGAAAACGGAAACACGGTTCCGATCGAAGTAAGCGCCCCGGGTGCAGCGTCGATTCTGATCGTTGCAGCAGGCAACCCCGAACCGGGCGTCGCAACGTTCAATTTCGGCCCGCTGGCTTCTGAACAAGCCGCTTCGACCCGTATCCGCCTTGCGGGAACGCAAGACGTGATTGCCGTGGCGAAGATGGCAGATGGCAGCTTTGCCAAGGCATCCGCGACCGTAAAAGTGACAATCGGCGGCTGCGGCGGCTGATAGCCACGCATGCCTCGAAGAACAGGAGACTAACCAATGGCATCCGGTGTGAAACCCCGCGTCAAGGTTCCGAAGAAAGCCGCTGCTGGCGAAGCCGTCACGATCAAGACACTGATCAGCCACAAGATGGAAAGCGGACAGCGCAAGGACAAAGAAGGCAACGTCATACCTCGGTCGATCATCAACCGTTTCACCTGCGAGTTTAACGGCGAAATGGTGATCGATGTGACGATGGAGCCGGCAATTTCTACCAATCCGTACTTTCAGTTTGAGGCAACCGTGCCCGAGGCAGGTGAGTTCGTGTTCACCTGGTACGATGACGACGGCTCTGTCTACGACGAGAAGAAATCGATCGAGATCGCCTGACGGCTCGACCACTAAGGCAGATCAGCGCCGGACATGACGTTTGGCGCTGGTCCACCAAGGGAGGAACGTAATGAATACAAAGGCATTAACGGCGATCGCGGCAGTTCTGGTTTTCCCAGCGGCAGCAATGGCCGGACCGGACGAAGACAATCTCGTGATCAATGGCGAGCTGGACATGACCTCGGTCACCGAAGCGCCGGCGCATCTGGAAAACCTGGACACGATCTATTCCGGTTGGCATTTCCGTACGGATGAAACCCAGGCCCTTCAGATCGATGATTTCGACAATCCGGCGATGATCTTCGTCGATCAGGCCGCCGACCTTTATGAGACGGTTGATGGGGCTGCCGGCAAAAGCTGTGCCTCGTGCCACGACGGGGTGGAAAGCTTCAAGGGATTGCAGGCTTCCATGCCGAAGGTTGATGCCGAAACCGGCAAGCTGGTGGTCATGGAAGATCTGATCAACGAGTGCCGAACCGAGCGTATGGAGGCCGATGCCTGGAAATGGTCCGGTGGCGATATGCAGGGCATGGTCGCTTTGATCGGCCTTCAGTCACGCGGAATGCCCATGAACGTTGCCATTGACGGTGATGCAGCCCCGTATTGGGAACAGGGCAAGGAAATGTACTACACACGCTATGGTCAGCTGGAGCTGAGCTGTGCCAACTGTCATGAAGACAATTGGGGCAACATGATCCGGGCAGATCACCTGAGCCAGGGAATGATCAACGGGTTCCCGACTTACCGCTTGAAACAGGCCAAGCTGATCTCGCGACACAATCGTTTCCGCGGTTGTATTCGTGATACGCGGGCGGAAACCTTTGCCGAAGGGTCGGACGAGTTCCGTGCGCTAGAGCTTTATGTTGCCTCGCGTGGCAACGGGCTTTCAGTCGAAACCCCGGCTGTGCGCCAATAACGAACGACCCGCGTGGGCGATGTCCCGCGCGGGTTTTTCAGGAACGCAACATTCACACATTTATATGTGTAACAGGAAAGCTGAAAGATGATTTCTCGACGTGACTTCTTGCAGGTTTCAATGGCGGCATCGGCTCTGTACGGGGCGTCCGGGTTTGGCAATTGGGCCAGACTTGCAGCGCAGCAAAGTCTGACGCAGGATCAGCTGCTGGAGTTTGAAACCTTTGGCAATATCAGCCTGATCCATGTCACCGACATCCACGCGCAACTCAAACCGATTTACTTCCGTGAACCCGAGGTAAACCTGGGTATCGGCGAAGCGAAAGGGCAGATGCCGCACGTTACGGGGGCCGCGTTCCGCAAGGCCTATGGGATCGAAGATGGCAGCCCCTCGGCCTATGCATTGACCTATGACGACTTTGCAGCCCTGGCAAAAACCTACGGTCGGGTCGGTGGTTTGGACCGGGTTTCTACAGTCATCAACGCCATCCGTGCGGACCGACCCGATGCCCTGCTTTTGGACGGCGGCGATACCTGGCACGGATCTTACACCTGTTACCAGACAGCCGGTCAGGACATGGTCAATGTCATGAACGCGCTGAAACCCGATGCAATGACCTTCCATTGGGAGTTCACGCTGGGCAGCGACAGAGTGAACGAAATCGTCGAAGGGCTGCCCTTTGCCGCCTTGGGTCAGAACATTTTTGATGCCGAATGGGATGAACCCGCGGAATTGTTCAAGCCCTACAAGTTCTTTGACCGGGGCGGTGCAAAAGTTGCCGTGATCGGGCAGGCATTCCCATACATGCCAATCGCGAACCCGGGCTGGATGTTCCCTGAATACTCTTTCGGTATTCGGGATGAGAACATGCAGGCAATGGTTAACGAGGTTCGCGGTGCCGGTGCCGATGTCGTCGTCGTCCTCAGCCACAACGGCTTTGACGTAGATAAAAAAATGGCAGGCCGGGTGCAGGGGATCGACGTGATCCTCAGCGGCCACACTCATGACGCGCTGCCCGAGCCGGTTCTGGTGGGCAAAACACACATCATCGCGTCAGGCTCGAACGGCAAATTCGTCAGCCGCGTGGACCTGGATGTACGAGATGGGCAGTTGATGGGCTTGAAGCACAAGCTGATCCCGATTTTCTCTAATGTTATCGCTCCTGATCCTGCGATTACCGCTCTGATAGATGAGCAGCGCGCGCCGTATGAGGCCACGCTCAGCGAAGTGATCGGTAAAACGGACTCGTTGCTCTATCGTCGCGGCAATTTCAACGGCACTTGGGATGATCTGATCTGCGACGCCCTGCTTAAAGAACGTGAGGCAGACATTGCCATGTCGCCTGGCGTTCGATGGGGCCCGTCGATCCTGCCGGGGCAGGAGATCACGCGCGAGGACATCTGGAACGTCACCTCGATGTCTTACCCGAATGCCTATCGCACGGAAATGACGGGTGAATTCATCCATGTGATCCTCGAGGATGTTGGCGACAACCTGTTCAACCCTGATCCTTACTACCAGCAGGGCGGCGACATGGTCCGTGTCGGTGGGCTGGGCTACCGCATCGACGTGACCAAGCCACAAGGGCAGCGGATCAGCGAAATGACTTTGCTGAAGACAGGTGAAGCGATTGATCCGTCGAAAACCTATGTCGTGGCCGGCTGGGCCAGCGTCAACGAAGGCACCGAGGGTCCGCCGATCTGGGATGTCGTCGAAAACCACATTCGCAATCTAGGCACCGTAACGGTGCAAGAAAACACCAGTGTCGATGTCGTCGGCGCTTAAGAAACAGATGGAGACCTAAGAGATATGGATGACGCGTTCAAACCGTCGCGCCGGGCCTTCCTGAAAGGCAGTGCCGCGGTCGCCGCGGGGTCAGTTGCAGGTGCGGCAGTGGCAGAAACGCCCGACCCCCTGATAACAGAGCTTCAGGATTGGGCATCGTACACGGGTGCAGGCGTTGACGAGACACCTTATGGCATGCCGATCAGCTATGAATCCCATGTCGTGCGACGCAATGTGGAATGGCTGACCGCCTCTCCGATTTCGTCGATCAACTTCACGCCGATCCATGCGCTCGAAGGGACGATAACGCCGCAGGGCTGCGCCTTTGAACGTCATCACTCTGGCGCGATTGAACTGCGCAAGGAAGACTATCGGCTGATGATCAACGGGCTGGTCGATCGCCCGCTGGTTTTTACGTATGACGACATCGAGCGGTTCCCGCGCGAAAACCACGTGTATTTCTGCGAATGCGCGGCGAATACCGGGATGGAGTGGGCAGGCGCGCAACTCAACGGTGTGCAATTCACCCATGGTATGATCCACAACATGGAATATACCGGTGTCCCGCTGCGCACGCTGTTGCAGGAGGCCGGCGCCGATATCTCGCCCGACAAATGGGTCTATGTCGAGGGCGCGGACGCGTCGTCCAATGGCCGCTCCATTCCGATGGAAAAAGCGCTGGATGACGTTCTGGTGGCCTTCAAGGCAAATGGCGAAGCCCTGCGGATGGAGCATGGCTATCCTGTGCGCCTGGTCGTGCCAGGCTGGGAAGGCAACATGTGGGTCAAATGGCTGCGCCGGATCGAGGTCGTCGACAGGGCGGTGGAAAGCCGCGAAGAAACTTCGAAATACACCGATGTTTATGCCGACGGCACAGCCCAGAAATGGACCTGGGTGATGGATGCGAAATCCGTCATAACCTCGCCCAGTCCGCAAATGCCGATCAAACATGGGCCCGGGCCGCTGGTGATTTCAGGGCTTGCATGGTCAGGCCACGGACAGATTACCCGTGTTGATGTATCCAAGGACGGCGGCATCACGTGGGAAACGGCACGCCTTGGCAAGCAGGGCGACACCAAGGCTTTGACACGTTTCTATCTCGACACGAATTGGGACGGGGCACCCATGCTCCTACAGGCCCGAGCAATGGATGAGACCGGCTATGTACAGCCGACCAAAGACCAGCTGCGCGAAAAGCGCGGCGAAAACTCGGTCTATCACAACAACTGTATCCAGACGTGGTACGTAAGCGCAGAAGGGATCGCCGAGAATGTCGAAGTCTCTTAGTCATGTTTTCCTGCCGGTATTCGGCGGCACAACGTTGGTGCTTGCGGGGGCGTTGGTGTTCGCCAACCGAAACTTCGGCCAATCGAAGATCGAAACTTTGGAAACCCGGATTGGCCAGGTTGAGGCCCACGCAGCAGCCGCACAGGAAAAAGCGAAGTCAGAAGCCGAACGAGCAGCCCAGCTTGAGCTCAAAGTTCAGGAAATTCAGGCTGCTGCCGCGGAACGGGTTGCGAATGGCGCGAACCTGACCGCACCCGCGCCCAGCCGCGAGGGTACCTATGGGCTTGGACGGCCTGCGCTGGAGGAAGAGATCGCGGCCTGGGACGTTGATGTTCTGCCGGACGGGCGGGGCTTGCCTGTCGGATCGGGCGACGTTTGGACCGGGGAAGAGGTTTTTGCCGACCGCTGCGCGTCCTGTCACGGAGAATTCGCGGAAGGTGTGGACAACTGGCCTGTTCTTGCCGGTGGGTTCGATACGCTTGCAAACGAAGATCCCGTGAAGACCGTCGGGTCCTACTGGCCGCATTTGTCTACTGCCTGGGACTACATTTCCCGATCCATGCCATTTGGCGAGGCGGGCACTTTGACCGCGGATGAGACCTATGCGATTGTTGCCTACATCCTGTATTCAAATGATTTGGTGGATGACGATTTCGAATTGAGCAACGAAAACTTCGCCGAATTCGAGATGTACAACAAAGACGGTTTTGTCGTCGATACACGACCCGAGACCGAGTACACTGAATGGCGCAAAGAGCCTTGCATGGAAAACTGCAAGGCAGAGGCCGCTGTCACGATGCGCTCTGTTTTTCTGGTCGAAACGCCGCCCGAAGGTGGGTCGAACTCGGTGATGAATGACGCCACCGTGGACGGGTTGCCGACATTCACTGCGGACGGCCCGTCGTTCATTCCGGCAGCGGCACCCAAGCCCGAGGAAGAAGCCGCTGCGGAACCAGCCGTTCAAGAGGCCGAAAAGACTGACGAGGCAACGGAACTGGTTGCCGCCGGAGCAAAAGTCTTCAAGAAGTGCAAAGCCTGCCATCAGGTGGGTGAAGGTGCAAAGCACAGTACCGGGCCGGCATTGAACGGGATTGTCGGGTCCAATGCAGGATCGGTCGAGGGGTTCAAATACTCCAAGGCGATGAAGGCCGCAGCCGAGGCCGGCCTTGTTTGGACGGATGAGGAAATGGCGGCCTTCCTGACGAAACCCAAGGATTACATGAAGGGCACGCGAATGTCTTTTGCGGGGCTCAGGAAGCCGGATGACATTGAGGCCGTGATTGTCTACCTTAAATCGTTCGGAAGTTGATCATGCGGTGGTCGAACCTATTGTCGTGCGCAGCGGTTCTGGCGGCTTTCGCGTCATCGACCTACGCAACCGAAAACCTGGGTGATGCCGAGGCCGGGAAAACAGTGTTCGCCAAATGCAAAGGCTGCCATCAGGTTGGCGAAGGCGCTAAAAACAAAATCGGCCCGCATCTGAATGGTGTCTTTGGGCGCAAGGCTGCGGGTCTCGATGGTTTCAATTATTCCAAGAGCCTTGTGCGCGCGGGAAATTCGGGTTTGGAATGGCACGCTGACACCTTGTCGGCCTATATCGAAAACCCACGTGCATTTGCGTCGGGCACAAGGATGAGCTTTCGCGGCCTGAAAGACCCGGAAGACCGTGCCAACGTGATTGCCTATTTGCGGGCGTTTTCAGACAATCCCCGTGATATTCCCGAAGCGGACCCAACCGCGAAAGGTACGGATCATTCCGTCGATCCAGCGATCCTGGCGATTCAGGGAGATCCCGAATACGGCGCATATCTCAGCAGCGAATGCACGACGTGCCACCAGATCGAAGGCGGTGACCAAGGTATCCCATCGATCGTCTATTGGCCCGACGAGGATTTTGTTGTCGCCATGCACGCATACAAGGACAGACAGCGGCCACATCCGGTTATGCAAATGATCGCCGGAAGGCTGAGCAATGACGAGATTGCGGCTTTGGCCGCCTACTTCAATAATCCAGAGTGACTGTGCCTAAGGGGAGGAAACGCGATGACACTCAATAGACGAACATTTCTAGGAGCCGCCGGGGTGGTGGCAGCCGGACTATCTGCGCCGATGGTTCTGGCTCAGGGCAGACCCCGGGTCGTTGTTGTCGGCGGCGGCGCAGGCGGCGCTACGGCCGCCCGCTACATCGCCAAGGACAGCAAAGGTGAGATCGACGTGACGCTGATCGAGCCGTCACGGACCTACTACACCTGCTTCTTCTCGAACCTGTATCTGGGAGGGTTTCAGGAACTTTCGGATATCGCCCACAGCTATGGCACGCTTGCAGCTGAATACGGGATCAACGTGGTCCACGATTGGGCCGTCGGCGTGGATCGCGATGCCAAGACTGTTTCGCTGGCGGGTGGTGGCTCGGTCCCGTACGACAAGCTGATCCTGAGCCCTGGTATCGATTTTGTCGACGGGGCAGTTGAAGGCTGGGACGTCTCGGCGCAGAACAAGATGCCGCATGCGTACAAGGCGGGCTCTCAGACGGA
The DNA here is from genome assembly GCF_059610125.1 of Ruegeria sp. YTSA144. Taxonomy (NCBI): domain Bacteria; kingdom Pseudomonadati; phylum Pseudomonadota; class Alphaproteobacteria; order Rhodobacterales; family Roseobacteraceae; genus Ruegeria; species Ruegeria sp. YTSA144. The sequence continues at coordinate 19,022 of NZ_JBXWNA010000006.1, read as the reverse complement.
ACTTCTGAAGGCGCAGATCATGGCGATGCCAGAAGGCGGTACCTTTGCGATGGTTGCACCACCAAACCCGTACCGGTGCCCGCCCGGGCCCTATGAACGGGTCTCGATGGTTGCGCATGTTCTGAAAGCAAACAACCCAACTGCGAAAATCATCGTGGCAGATCCAAAGCCGAAGTTTTCGAAGATGGCATTGTTCCAGGAAGGCTGGGCGAACCACTATGAAGGCATGGTCGACTGGATCGGCGAAGACTTCGGTGGCGGCAATGTCTCGGTAAACCCGGACGCGATGACGCTGACCATCGACGGAGAAGAGACCAAAGTTGACGTCTGCAACGTGATCCCGGCGATGAGAGCCGGACATATTGCAGAAATGGCCGGAGTGACCGACGGCAATTGGGCGCCGGTGAACGCCGCGGACATGTCGTCCAAGGCTGATCCGGACATCTATGTCCTTGGCGACGCCAGCCAGCAGGGCGACATGCCGAAATCGGGTTTCTCGGCCAACAGTCAGGCGAAAGTCTGTGCGAATGCCGTGCGGGGCGCGTTGACCGGATCCAAGGTGTTCCCGGCCAAGTTCTCCAACACCTGCTGGTCACTGATCGACACGGATGATGGCGTGAAGGTTGGCGCAACCTACGAGGCGACGCCGGAAAAAATCGCCAAGGTGGACGGCTTCATCAGCCAGACCGGCGAAGATTCCGATCTGAGAAAAGCAACCTACGAAGAGTCGCTGGGTTGGTATGCCGGGATCACCTCGGACATGTTCGGATAGAAGTTCGGGGGTTTTGACACGGGTCAAAGCCCCCGGAAGTTCAATCCGAGAAAATGCGGCTCAGGAGGAGGATCAGAACCATGAAACACTTTATCGTTACGGCCGCATTTTTTGCAGTCTCCGCCGGTCAGGGACTCGCCGAGGATATCATCACCACTCCCTTTGACGGAAGTTTTGATGATGCCACCTTTGCCGTCGAATCCGCTATTGTCGGGCAGGGGCTGGTCATCGACTATGTGAGCCACGTTGGGGAAATGTTGAACCGAACGGGCGCTGATGTCGGCAGCGACAAACAGATATTCGCGGCGGCGGACATCTTTATTTTTTGCTCGGCAAAGATTTCGCGTGAGGTGATGGAAGCAGATCCGATGAATATCGGCTATTGCCCATACGGGATATTCGTGACCGAGGACGATGACGGGGTGAAGGTAGGATACCGAAGCTATCCGGACGGCCCAATGCAAAAGGTCCAGACCCTGTTGTCCGGAATCGTTGAAGAGGCTGTTGGGGATTGAAATGAACTACCAGCAGTATTTTCGTGATCAACTTGGTCTACTGAAAGACGAAGGAAACTACCGGGTTTTCGCGGACCTCGAACGTCAGTGCGGCGCGTTTCCAAAGGCGCGCAGTTACACGGGGAATGGTCCCGAAAAAGTCACTGTCTGGTGCTCGAACGACTATCTTGGAATGGGCCAGCACCCAAAAGTCCTCGCAGCCATGCATGGGGCGATTGACAAAAGTGGTGCCGGGGCAGGGGGAACGCGGAATATCTCGGGAACCACGCACGAACACGTGCTGTTGGAGCAGGAGCTTGCGGACCTTCACGGCAAGGACGCGGCATTGCTGTTCACGTCTGGTTACGTATCCAATTGGGCCGCCTTGGGAACCTTGGCGTCCCGCATTCCTGGCATCACGGTTTTGTCCGACGAATTGAATCATGCCTCGATGATCGAGGGGATTCGTCACAGTCGTTGCCAAAAGCGGATCTGGAAGCACAACGATCTTGCGGATCTTGAAAGACACCTTGCGGACCTGCCAGCAAATGCGCCAAAGCTGATTGCGTTTGAAAGCGTCTATTCCATGGATGGCGACATTGCACCGATTGCCGGGATCTGTGATCTGGCGGATCGTTACGGTGCGATGACCTATCTGGATGAGGTTCACGCGGTCGGGTTGTACGGTCCGCGCGGCGGAGGCATTGCCGAGCGCGAGGGCCTGATGGACCGCCTGACCGTGATTGAAGGGACTTTGGGCAAGGCGTTCGGCGTGGTCGGAGGATACATCGCGGCGTCGAAGGAGCTTGTCGACTTTGTCCGATCCTTTGCCAGCGGGTTTATTTTCACCACTGCTTTGCCTCCGGCCGTGGCGGCAGGTGCTGCGGCTTCGGTGAAGCACCTGAAGCAAAGCAATGCAGAGCGGCAACAGCACAAGAAGCGCGTGCGCGAGGTCCGGGACAGGCTGGACGATCTGGGTATTCCCCATACACCGAACCCAAGCCATATCATTCCGGTCATGGTCGGCGATCCGGTCAAGTGTCGCTTCATTTCGGATGTGCTGATGCGTGACTATGGGATCTACATTCAGCCCATCAACTATCCAACTGTCCCCAAAGGAACGGAACGCCTGCGGATTACGCCGTCGCCGGTGCACACCTGTGAAGATGTCGACCGGCTGGTATCCGCATTGGGAGAGTTATGGACGCAATGCCAATTGGCGCGCCGGCCGATGGCCGCGCAATGACGATGACGAATTGACCAAAGGCAAGGACACATACGCAACGAAGTGAGAGTTTCTGCCCATGGAGAGGCTCATCGATCTGCTGGGAGACCCGGGCGCATTGGCATTTGCCGGAGTGCTCGTCGGTATCTTGTTCGGCGTGACGGCTCAGAAGTCCCATTTTTGTTTGCGCGCGTCGACTGTCGAAGTCGCCGAAGGTAAGCTTGGCCCCCGTTTGGCGGTTTGGCTGATTGCCTTTACCGCGGCACTGACGCTGGTTCAGGCACTTGTCTCGCTTGAATTGCTGGACCTTTCAGAAGCACGCGCCATCGCGTCAACCGGCAGCCTTAGCGGTGCGGTTATCGGCGGAGCGATGTTTGGCATCGGAATGGTTCTTGCGCGCGGATGTGCATCTCGCCTGTTGGTCTTGGCCTCGTGCGGCAACCTGCGTGCACTTGTGACAGGATTGATTTTGACCTTGGTGGCTCAGGCAGCCTACACAGGTGTTCTCAGCCCGGCCCGTGAAGCGATTTCCGGTCTGTGGACCATCTCAGGAGGCGCACAGCGCGATCTTTCAGCAATAATCGGGCTTTCACCACCGGCCTATACAGCCGTTGCCGCAATTGGATTTGTTCTGGCAATTGTGTTTGCGTTTCATAGAAATGTCGCACCTGCAAAGATCGTGACAGCCGCAGGCGTGGGCGGGGCAGTGGCGCTTGGGTGGTTCATGACATATTCCATCGCGCAAGCTTCTTTCGAAGTCGTGCCTGTGTCTTCAGTGACGTTTACCGGCCCGGCCACAGACACGCTGATGGCGTTGGTTGCAGAGAGAAATGTGGCGCTGTCTTTCGGTATCGGCCTTGTTCCCGGCGTGGCCATTGGCGCAGCAGGATCTGCCATCCTTTCCGGCGAGTGGAAGATCGAACGTTTTGGCTCGGATACACCGATGGAACGTTACCTGGTCGGAGCTGTCCTCATGGGGTTCGGAGCGATGCTTGCCGGAGGTTGCGCCGTGGGCGCCGGGCTTTCAGGCGGGGCCGCCCTGTCATTGACAGCCTGGCTTGCCGTTTTCTTCATGTGGGTTGGGGCGATAGGCACGCACAGGTTTTTGATGCGGCTGCCGGTACTACAGCATTCCTGACTTATTCGAACTCCATCTGTTCGAAAACGCGCCCGGCATTCTTTGTTGCCAGTTCCTCGTACGTGTCCAGATGGGCATAGGGGGATTGATCGACATAGTAGGCTTCGGTCAGATCGCCGCCTGCATCCATATGTTCTTGAATCCTGGTTCGCAGGTACACCAGGTAATCGCGTGTATAGCGGCGCACCTGATCCATATTCGTGGGATGACCGTGCCCGGGAATGACATACGTGGCATTCAAAGCCTCGAACTCGTTGTCCCAGGTTTCCAGCCAATCCGCGGTATAGGTATCCTGAAAGATCGGCAGCATGCGCTCGTGGAACGCCATGTCACCCGCGATGACAAGGCCTTGGTTCGGCAGCCAGATCGAGATATCGCCGGGGCTGTGGGCCGGTCCGAGGTATTTTGCTTCGATCCGGAAGTCGCCCATCTCAAGCACGTATTCATCATCGAATGTCTCGGTTGGGCCTGCCAGAAACGTACCCTTTGCCTTGTCCTGATTGTATCGTTTCATTCCTTCCAGAATCTGAGGGCCATACTCCTCGAACTCGGCAGCTGCATCCGAATGGGCGACGATTGGAACACCGATTTCCGACCAGTAGGCATTACCAAGCATCGCGTGCCCCTGACCGTTTTCGTTGAAGACCAGCGTGACCGGCTGATCCGTAACCGCCTGAATTTCCTTGTGCAGCGCCTCGGCAAGGACATAGGCCGCACCGCCGTTGACAACGACCACGCCTTCACCGGTCACGATGAAGCTCAGGTTGTTGTTGTGACCAGAGTTTTCGTAGGTCGGTGGAGCGGTTGCGCCAATGGCGGAATAGACGCCAGGAATGAACTCGACCGGCTTGGAATACAGAACGCTTTGCGGATACTGGTCAGCAATATCCTCGCTTGCCCAAGTTGGCGTGGCGAAAGCAACCGCAATCATGAATGATCGTATCATGACGCCTCTCCAATGAACCTGTAGGCCGAACCGGTCTTTTCGACGCGGCCAATTCCACCGTTCGGCAGGTGGAAGCCAATCATTCTCATTTTCTCTTCGGAAATCTGATCCAGAAGTGAGTAACGCGCAGCTGCGGCGACCTGGGGGTCCTGATCCGTTCCACTGTGCCAATCGGGGTGTTCAAACGCAACGTGCGGATTTCCGAGCGCGTCGCCGACGACCATCACCGACTCATCCCCATTTCGAAGCTCAAAGGCCATGTGACCGGGCGTGTGCCCAAAACTTGCCCGTGCGGCAATACCGGGAAGGATCTCGTGCCCATCCTCAAAGAACGCGACCTGATCCTCGATTGCTTCCAATCGCCGTTTGGCACCGGCCGCGAACGCGGTGCGATCTTCGCCAATCGTGTCCACCGTTGAGGGGTTCCACCAATAATCCCATTCTTTGCGTCCAATGAGGTGCGTCGCATTTGGGAAAAGCAGGTCGTCGAAGTCATCCAGAACACCCCAGATGTGATCGGGGTGTGCATGGGTGAAGACCACATGCGTAACATCCTCGGGCGACAGGTCGATTGTTTCAAGGGTCTCCAAAAGCTTGCCAGATGTAGGCATGAAGTCCGGCCCCGCGCCAACATCGAATAGTACGGTGTTTTCATCATCTCGATAGAGCGTGACGTTGCACTCTGGCTCGTACTTGGTCGCGTCCGCTTGATTGCGGCTCAGGATTTGCTCGATCTCCTCTTTGGGCATGGCTCCGAAAACAACATCAGGTGGCAATGACAGGTATCCGTCTGACACGGTTGTAATTCGGGCTGAAGGGCCGAGCCGCAGCTCTGCCTGCACGATCCTGGTTTGAGCTCCAAGTACCGCGAGGCACGTGGCATTGAACAGGAAACTGCGTCGGGACAAAGAAATTCCATTCATACGCAATCATTAAATTGAATATTATTATTTGTAAACGATGGAAGTACCAACAAAGGATCATTCCAAGACGCTGAAAAACCGGTCGGGTCTTCTTTGCGATTGGGCGAAGAACGGTTTTCAGTGGTGGTAAATGGAGACGACACCAAGGTCATGCGCAAAGTGAACGTGCAGCGCAATCCGCGCCATGATGGTTTGCCGAGGAAGAGATGATGTCAGAAAGGCGATTGTTACGTGACCTCGAAACAGGGGAGAGGCCCAGCCGCTGAACGACGGCGACGGCAGACGCAGCTTTGCACCGAAAAATCCCGGTCCATCTGCGTCAAAGCGCATTGTTCTCATCCCGCTGTGCTTGTAAGGAAATTGCACGGCCCCAGGGGCTGCGCCGTGCGGGCGTGATGGAATGGTAGACATATCAGACTTAAAATCTGAAGGGCGTATGCCCGTGTGGGTTCGAGTCCCACCGCCCGCACCACAAAAATTTTCAAAAAATGCCGTGACTTATGGGCGCGTGGCAGGACGCGCCGTGGGGGATGCTCGCGTGCTGCGAAGGCCCCGCTCAACTCTGCTGTGCAACCGACCCTAAACCGGAAATCCCAATTGTCGGATCAGTTTCCAAATGTCCCTGTTTGCGGCTGACAGCTGATCAACGACTGCTTCGATCTGGAGCAGAGCATCGTCGTCGACGGTATCCTCGCGGCCGAGTTTTATGTCGGTTTTGCGGTCAGCGATCCGCATGAGGATCGTTTTCGGGTTTCCGCTTTCTGGGTCGAAGGAATAGATGCAATGGTTGTACTTGTTGCGGATGCCGGAAAGCTTGGCCAGCCTTTGCGTGTGTTCAAGGATCGGATCGCGAACCGGGGCAGGGCGCCCTTCCATTTTTGCAAGTCTTTCAACCAGATCTATTCGCGCGCGGGTGGTGTTCAAAGTCAAAAAGATGATTACGGCCACGTCCTTGGACGTTCCGGTCAGGCCGGCGATCAGGTGGATCAGCAGGCTTTCGGTATTTGTCCACATATAGTTCAGCCTGCCGACCAAAAGGATCAGGCGGTCGAACCGGGCTTCGAACGGATCAGTCAAGGGCGGTCTGCTGCGCCTCGTGAGGCGCTACCTCGAAATAGAAATGAGCAGCCGCAGTCCTGTTGCTGACGCCGATCTTTCCGACAACGTTATGCATGTGCAGCTTGACCGTGTGTTCCGTGATGCCCAGCTTGGCCGCAATCAATTTGTTGCTTTTGCCTTCTGAGACCAGTTGCAGAACCTGTTTTTCGCGGCGTGTCAGCTTGGAGTATTGTGCATGCCGATCCGCGCCGTTGGATGTAATGGCTTCCCGTTGCCGTGGTCTTTCAGGCGCGCGCTGACAAGGGGATGAGACACAGTCAGCCAGGAAGCTGGGAAGATACAGTTCCTCGTGCATCAGCAATCTGAGGATGGCACGCCACGCGTCCGGCGCGACATTCATCGGCAGAAAGCCTACATCTCCAAACTGCGCGCGGTTCCAGTCTTCGAACAGGTGTCGGGCCGAATCCTCTTTGCGATAGGCGAAGGCAAGACAGCCGGAACCTGCACTTTTGGAGTATGCATCGGGGCGCGCCAAAAGGTCCTCGATCAACATCTGATCCACGACGACGATCTTGCCGCTGTCCGGAACATGTGAGCGCATGGCCTCGAGTGTTTCGAAGCGAAAAGCGCGGACGCCAAATTCAGTTTGAACGCTTCTTAGGGTTTGATTTGAATAGAATAGTTCTTTCCCGAGGAAGACAATCGAAAAATCTTCTGAATAAAGACTCTGATTGCCAGATTCATTGTTCAAAGACTCACTCATTATATTCCCTCACAAAACGGGGTTAACCGGAAATGGCTTTATCGAAATGGAATTGCCGGTGCAAAAGTAGTTAACTAATCAAAGAATTACGTAAGATTTATTGTAGCTGAAAACGTGATTTTCTACAACCAGACGGTATAGTTCAAGTGCCCGAGATATAGAACTATTGTTTAGGTTTTTCGGCTTTTCATTGTGTAACTGGCGGAAACAATTGCATTATTTTTTGTTGTTTTTCTTGTTTAGAACTTTTTGATCCAGGCCGGGAATAGTTTCGCGGTTTTTTAAAATAAACATAAAATACAACATGTTATCCATATCAGAACTTTCAGTTAGCTAGTCGCAAGCGTGCGTCGCTGCAAACATGGTCAGGCTTTAATTGTGAAAGCGTCTGTCCCTGCCGCGCCCGTTCCTTGCGTATTTCAGCATCGATTGTGAACGGCCGCGAATTCGGCTTAGCCGGGAAAGGAGGTGGCCTCAGGAAAACAATCGTGGACCGCATTCAGCGTGCTTGAACGCTGTGCGGGTATTTAAGTTTCAATCACGCCCGTTGCCGCTTTGTAGATGAATGGCGGTCAGGCGTTCCAGTAATGGGAATTTGTTATGAGACGTAATGTAAACAATACAAACGTAACGACCGTTGACGAAATTGTAGTCGAAAACCTCGAAGCTCCGGTGGATGTTGAAATTCAGGTTGATGAGGCCCTTGTCGAAGCCGACGTGACTGCGCAGCAACAGCAGCAGGACCAAAATGTAGAAAACGCCAACGAGCAAGGCCAGGATCAGGGTCAGGACCAGGGTCAGGATCAAGACCAGGGTCAGGATCAGGACCAGGGTCAGGATCAGGACCAGGGTCAGGATCAGGACCAGACGCTTAATGCCGGCGACAACACCAACGACAACTCCAACAGCAACTCAATCAACATCGATTTCGGCGGCGGTGAGTGGATTCCGCGCGACGATGATCAGGTTGATCTGGACCTAGGCGACTCGGCGACAGTGGGTGACGTGATCACTGCTGGTCGCGATCTGACCTATGATCCAGGCGATGACATGAATCTGGATGTCTCGATGGATGGCGCCGGAACAGCGATGTCATCCGTGAACAGCCAGGTCGCCAGTCTGAGTGATGATGACACGTTGGACTCACCAAGCGTATCCAACAATGCCGACTTCTACCAGAACGGCGATGCCAATGGTGGTACTGCTACTGCGGCTGAAGGTATCAGCTCGGATGCCGGCGGTGGAAAATCGGGCGACGGTGGAACCAGTTACGGCGGCGCGGCCGATTCATCGACGCTGGGCAGCCACGCGTGGGCTGACGGCGGCGATACCGGCAGTGCCGATGCCGATTCCAGCGGCGGCCGGGGCGGATCGACCGGTGACGCAAGCAATGCCAGCAACGGTGTTGGTATGGCGGGCGCAGGATCCGACGGTGACAGTGCCGGAGGAGATGGCGGTGCCGCGGATGGTTCCGCGTCATCTGACAACGATGGCAGCACAAGTGCCGATGGCAGCGGAACCGGCGGAGCCGGCGGCAGCGCGGATTCGTTTGGTCTGGGCCTGGGCCTGGGTCTGTCCGGTTCGAATGCATCCGGTAACGCAAACGGCGGCGACAGCGACTCTGACTCGACGGGAACGGGTACCGGAACGGCAGATAACGCCGCGGACGCGTCCGGCGCGGACGGTGGCGACGGTAATGCTGCGGCAGATGGTTCGGCTTCGAACACCAGCGACAGCAACACCGATGCAAATGATGCCACTGCGGGTGACAACACTGCGGATGGCTCTGCTGACAGCGGCGCGGACAGTTCGGCTGACGGCTCTGGCGGAACCGGAACCGGTGGTGACGGATCCGGCGGTGACGGCTCTGGCGGTGACGGCACCGGTGGCGACGGCACCGGCGGCGACGGCGAAGGTGGATTCGGCGCGATGGTCGAAGCTGCAATCATGGCTCTTCAGGAAGAGTTGGGCATGATTGACGCCGAAGCAGGCGAAGGCGGCGACGGAACCGGCGGTGACGGCACCGGTGGCGACGGCACGGCCGGCGACGGTTCGGGTGGCGACGGCTCGGGCGGCGACGGTTCGGGTGGGACCGCTGACGCGGATTCCGATGCTCAGGGTGTTGGCGATCAGTCGGCAAGCGGGCCGGACATCGACCAGAGCCCAGGCGACGTGAACGGTGCGGCCAGCAACTCGCAGGACACCGACGGCAGCGGCGGTGACGGCGGGTCGAACGCAGCAGATGGCGCAGCGGATGCGGCCGGTACCGGAACATCGGCTGCCGACGGCGACGGCGGCGCGGGCGGCAGCACGACGCCGACATCATCGTCTACCGGCAACGGAGCCGGGTCTGCCGACGCGGCCAATACCGCAGGCGGCGGCGGAGCTGCCGACATCTTCGGAGATGCCGACACAAACGGTGCGGCTGACAGCCTGGCCGAAGCAATTGCCGGATACGGTGGCGAAGGCAGTTCCGACAATGATGCCACATCGACTGGCTCTGGCGATGCAGCTGGTGCGGCCGACTCGGGTAACGGTGGTGCCGGTGGCGCATCCGCCGCGGACGGCGGAACCAGCGGGGCTTCGATGGGCACTGCAACGTCAGGCGATACCATGGGTGGCATGATCACCGGTGGTAACGGTGGCGGCGCCTATTCAGGTGACGGTGGTGCCGGCGGCAATGGTGGTGCCTGGGGCGCGAACAATGGTGGCGATGGTATCGTAACCGGCGAGTCCTATGCATCGGCTGCGGCTGTCGTTGATACGTCTGCGTTCAACCAGTCGATCATCATGGGCGCCAACGTTCTGGGCAACACGGTCGATACGACCATGGTGGGTGGTTCGATGACCATGTCCCACGCCAGCGACGACACTGACGTTTAAGTCAAAAGGCGGGGCTCGCATTTTCGGGCCTTGCTACCTTTCAAAAATGCCGGGGCCGCAAAACGCGGCCCCGGCCCAACTGAACCCAAAGCGGTAATTACGAGCCGCCGCGGGCAAAAAGGATAACCGACATGGCACTTGACGGTATTACGGAAACGATAGCGCATTTTGTTGGAACTTTTGAGCTTACGATAGAACAAGCCCGCCTGCGGGATCAGTACGAGGAGTTCAGCGCCCTGAGGCGGAAAGCTGAAATAGACGGGCTTGACGAGCCAACCTCGATTCACATCAAAGCTGATCTGGATATCCCGGCGGGCGAATACAAAGCCCTGCCGTTCAATTTTCTTCCCTCTCAGCCGGAGCTGCCGTTGCCAAAAGCTCCTGTCGGGCCGGTGCACGAGGCGGTCATCATCCTCAACGGTGACAGCGCGGAGTCCGCGCGATTTGTTCCAGACAGCATATCCGGCCCGTCTTCCGCACCTGAACTGATCATTCTTCGACCGGATACGGTGCCATTGGGGTCGGCAATGACGTTCACCGTGCAAAAGGTGGTCATGCGCGACAACGACACGGTGGGGGAAGGGGACTTTCGTGATACCGAGGCGCTGATCGCCCAAGGCGAAGAGATGCTGGACATGGCGCTGTCGCTTCATGCCGTGGCAGCCCCTTCGCTTTCGCTCGCGGATTACAAGTCGACCGAAATGCTCGAGGCGCTGGCCCAACAGATGACGGCCCCGGCAAACGCGAATATCGACGGGGTCACGGTACATCAGTTTCATGGGGATGATGCGTTGGGGGTGATCGTGAACGGCAAGTACGTTGACGACGCTCCGGTATGGACAGACATCCTGCCTGCGTTCCATCAACCGGAGGAAGCCGGAGAGGATGAGGCCGAGTCCATGCTTCCGGCCGAGTGGGATCAGTCGAAAGATCCTGACTTTGATGACGGACATCTGGTCGTGACCGGAGGAAACCTTGCGATCAATGCCGTTTCGGCATCTGTGGGTTGGGTTGATGCCCCCTATATCGCCGTCGGAGGACAGGCGATCAGCCTGACCGCCATCAGCCAGGTTGCGCTTGTTTCAGATTGGGATGTGGGGGCGCCGGGAACGGGCAGCGGCACCAACGTGATTCAGTCCTCGAAGATTGAAGTCGAAGGCCGAGATGCCCCCTGGCTGGACAATGGCGCCGGAACAACCGGACAACCTGAGTTCATTGTTGTGGATTGGGTCCACGGTGATCTGGTTGTGGCCAACTTCGTCAAACAAGTTATCGACGGCACGGATATCGACAACATACAGACCGAGATTTCGGCCGCATCGACATTGTACGCGTTGGGCGACAACGAAATGTTCAATGTCACCGACATCGTGCAGCTGGGCAGTTTTTACGACCTGATCATGATCGACGGGAATATGATTTCCGTGGACATGTTGTACCAGACCAACGTCCTGATGGATGACGATATCATCAGCGGCGGTATGCCCGGCGCAATGGCCGGAGATGATGACAACGTGATCATGAATGACGCGTCGGTCAAAACGATAGGCGAAGATACACATCAGGGTCTGCAACAGAACCTGTCCGACGCCATGGCGCTTGATCAAACGGACATGGATGCGTTGGAGAACGCGCTGCTCAACGATCCCCTGTTCGCAGGGATGGAACAGATGCGCGTGCTCAAGATCGACGGAGACTTGTTGCAGGTGAACATCGTTGAACAGGTCACCATGATGCTGGATCAGGATCAAATTGACCTGTCCGGTCCCAGTGCCGCCGATACCGAGGTCGTTGCAGGCAGCAACGCCCTGTTGAACTCGGTCAATCTGACCAAAATGGGCGTGGATTCGACGGTAATGGCCGCTGACGGATCTTACTCCGACCTGCTGCTTCATCAGGCCAGCCTGATCGACGTGCCAGACAACCAGGAAATCACAGATATGACCAACGAGGCGATCGCCGCAATCATGGCGGACATGTCTGTGCCGCAACCGGATGCGGCCCTGGCACTGCACGCACAATCCACTGACACAACGACACCAGATGACGGCCTGCAATCCATGCTGGCCTGACCCCCCCCAAGTTTTTATCGAGTGACCAGAAGGTTTGTATATGTCGATTGTTTTTTCGTCGCGCCGCCCACTCTTATCCAGTCCCCTGGACAGGCAGGGCGGTTTGGGCCCGAAGCGCCAGCGCGCAGACGGTGTGGCAGATCCCGCGACACGACGGGCCAAAGCCCGGTTGCACCTGACGCAGGAGATGCGCGTGTCTGTGTCAGATCCAGATTCGCCGGTTGAAACCGAACTACCACAGCAATCCGAAGACCGAAAACGCTCACGCGAACAACGGCGCGCTGATCCTCCCCGTCAGCGTGCGCAACCGCAACCCGCGCAAAATGAAGACCCGGCGGGTGGCGGCAATGGGGTGGCCGACGCCGACGGCCCGGATCCGGCATCTGCCGGGGACTCGACAGCGCGCAAGACCCCCTCTGCGCGCGCTTCCGGTGGGAACGGCATAGGCACCACGATCGAGGCCAAGGCAAACCAGCCACTGTTGCAAACGAATTCCGGCGGCGGTGATGGGAACGGGCCACCCCAAACCTTCCACAAACGCACCCCGCCCGAAGACTTCCAGCGCACATTGCGCGTTTCGATGCGGGCGATCCGGCGCAATCTTGCTTTTGTTCTGGTCCTGACCTGCGCTACGAACATCCTGATCCTGGCGATCCCGATCTATCTGTTCCAGATCAGTGACCGGGTTCTGACCAGCCGGTCGCTGGATACGCTGATCATGTTGACGGCCATCGTTGCAGGGGCAGTGGTCTTCCAGTCAGCTTTTGATGCCGTGCGGCGGTTCATGCTCATGCGGACGGGGGTTGAAGTGGCGGCCCGGCTGGGCGCACCGGTTCTGAGCGCGGCGGCCCATGCGTCGCTGCATGGAAACGGGCGCGAGTATCAGACATTGGGCGATCTGCAACAGCTTCGTGGTTTTCTGGTCTCGGGCACGCTGCTTTCGTTTCTGGACGTGCCGTTTGCGCCGCTGTTCATTCTGATGATTTTCCTGGTGCATCCGGAACTGGGCATGATCGTGGTGGTTACTGCGCTGATCCTGATGACGATTGCGCTGATCAACCAGAAAATGACTGCCAAGCCGTTTGCCGAGGCCAACAAGGCACAGTCCATGGCAAACCTGCATCTGGATTCGATGTCTCGCAACAGCCAGATCATCAACGCCCTGGCAATGATCCCCGAGGCCGTGCGGATCTGGGGGCGGGACACTGCCCAATCCCTGACCTGGCAGGTGCGGGCACAGGACCGCAACGTGATCTTCGCTTCGATCTCGCGCGCCGTTCGCCTTTTGACGCAGATCGGAATTCTGGGTTGGGGCGCGTTTCTGGCGCTGCAAGGAGAGATCACGGGCGGTATGGTGATTGCGGCCTCGATCATTGCCGGGCGTGCCTTTGCGCCAATCGAAGGTTCGATTGAAGGATGGAACAGCTACCTGCTGACGCGCGGAGCTTATGGCCGGATCAAGGCGCTGCTGTCGACTTCGGCCCTGCAATACGAAAAACTGCGTCTGCCACGCCCCGAAGGTCGTCTGGATGTCGAACGCCTGCTCTATGTACCGGGCGGAACCAAGCGCGTGGTTCTGAACGGCATCACGTTCTCACTGGTTCCCGGCGAAACATTGGCCATCATCGGCAATTCCGGTGCGGGGAAAACCACGCTTGGAAAAACTCTGGTGGGATCCATCCTGCCCACATCGGGCAGCGTTAGGCTTGACCTGATGGACATCCGAAACTGGGACCCGCGCCAGTTTGGCGAAAGCATCGGCTACCTGCCGCAGGATGTTCAGCTGTTCCCGGGCACGATCAAGGACAATATCGGCCGGATGCGGGCGGATGCCACTGACGAACAGATCCATGATGCCGCCGTTTTGGCCGATGTTCATAACATGATTGCAACGCTGCCGCAGGGATATGAGACCGTGGTGGCCGCTGATGGCTCGCCTTTGTCCGGTGGTCAGAAGCAGCGTATCGCACTGGCACGGGCGTTCTTCGGCAACCCCAGAATGGTTGTGCTGGATGAACCGAATTCAAATCTCGACGTCGCGGGGGACAAGGCGCTGGCATGTGCGATCGAACAGGCGCGTCAAAGCAAGATCACCGTGGTCGTCATTACGCAAAAGCCAACGTTGTTGAGTGTTGTCGACAAGATCATGCTTTTGACTGACGGGCGCGTGGCCCTGTTCGGTCAGCGTGATCAGGTTCTTCAGCAGCTCAACGGGCCGCGCAGGCAGACTGGAATTGAAGGCCAGCAGGGGGGCTGACCATGAATAACCTCGTACCTGTGAACAACTCAGCCAATGATCCAGAAGTCTGGTATGCCGAGGTTCCACGCTCGATCAACAGGTTGATGGTGATCGGGCTGGTCATGCTTGTCGTGTGTTTCGGTGGTTTCGGGGTCTGGTCTTTCAGTGCCCCGCTGGCCGCAGCGGTCATCGCGCAAGGCAGCTTTGTTGCCACGGGCCGAAACAAGATTGTCCAACATCTTGAAGGCGGCATCATCGAAGACATCAAGGTTGTGGAAGGTCAGGCGGTTCAGGCTGGTCAGGTTCTGATGACCCTGGACCAGACCTCGGCCCAGGCCAATGAGCGTGAGCTGTTTATTCGCAAGCTGCGCCTTCAGGCCATGACCGAGCGGTTGCTGGCCGAGTACGGGGAACGCGACCGCCTCGTGTTTTCGCAAGAGCTTGTCGAAGCATCCGAAGATCCTGAAGTATTGGCCATTCTGGATGGGCAAAAGCTCAGCTTCGATGTGTCGCGCAAGACGCTGCTGAATGACTTGGCGCTGCTGGAACGCAACATGGAAGCGCTGAAAATCCGATCCAGTGGATTTGAGGCGCAATTGGACAGCATGACCCGGCGTGCCGAGATTTTGCAGGAGGAGTTTGAGGCCAAAAACCAACTGTTCGAAAAGGGCCTTGTCCGCAAAGGAGAGCTGAACACCATCCGTCGTGTCCAGGCCGAAGCCGAAGGGCAGCAGGCCCGGTTGCAGGCGGAAGCCGCTGAAATCAACCAGATGCTGCTGAAATATGACGAACAGATTGCGCGTACGCGGTCCGCCTATCGTGAGGCCGCACTGGACGAACTGGGCGTGATCGAAGCCGATCTGGAAAGCGTCCGTGAAAAATCCCGTCAGGCCCGCAGCGTTCTTGATCGGGCCGTGGTGCGCGCACCGGTGACAGGAACGGTCGTGCGATTGCATTATCATACGCCGGGCGGTGTGATTGAAACCGGGGAACCGATAGCCGAGATCCTGCCCGCGGATGCGCCCCTGATCATCGAGGCACAGATTCCGCGTACCGAGATTGACAGTGTTGTCACGGGGCAGACCGCCACAGTCCGCCTGATCGCATTGAACCAACGCACGACGCCTGTTTTGTATGGCGAGGTCTTCTATATCTCGGCCGATTCACTGCTTGAGGATTCGACCGGTGTTCCGCAGGAGGTCTATCTGGCACGTGTCTCACTGACCCCGGATGAGTTGCAGCGCGTGCGCGGCTTTGTTCCGACACCGGGCATGCCCGCTGAAATCATGATCCAAACCGAAGAACGCACCTTTGCGGCCTATATCGCCAAACCGGTATCAGACAGCATGTCGCGCGCGTTTCGCGAGCAGTAACACCTGCGTTCCCCTCCATGTCGGGACCTTCCGGAATTCGCATGTTAACCTCTGCGCGGTGACGTAAAGGAGAACTCGTATGACGGTGACGGTCAAAGAGATGATGGAGGCGGCCAACGCTGTGGTCGAACGTGTCGATGCAGCCCAGGCAAAGACGATGACCGAACAGGGGGGGCTGCTGTTGGACATACGCGATGCGAATGAGCTGGAACAGACGGGCCGCGCCGCCGGGGCGCATCACATACCTCGTGGCATGCTGGAGTTTCGGGCAGATGATACATTGCAATCACATGACCCTGAACTGCGCAAGGATCGCCCCATAGTGTTGTACTGCGCATCGGGTGGGCGCGCGGCCTTGGCCGGAAAACTTCTGAAGGATATGGGATACCAGAGGGTGTACAATCTTGGGGGATTGACGGACTGGGTGAATGGGGGCGGTGAAATCGCCAAATCCTAGCTTCGGAACCGTCTGCATCTGACACAAATCAAAGCGCAACATATTCGAATCGTGAAATATTTGGCCGGAAGCCATCAAAAGGAAAGCCCGGCCATGTTTCGCCTTGCTGCTATGCTGTATTCACTGATTGCAACTGCTCTGTCCGGTTCGGCCGTAATCGCCGTGCTTTCGGCTGGAATGATGTCCGTCAGCGCAATTGTGGGCGCTGCGGCCGCGGGGGCCGTAATCGCCGCCCCGGCATCTTGGATGGTGGCCAAGCGGCTGTATCAAGGCGCTTGATCAGGCGTTCAGGAAGGTCCTGACGGCAGCTTCGAACTCGCGCGGTTTTTCGGCGTGCAGCCAGTGACCGGCACCGGGGATCTTGGCAAATCGCGCGCCGGGGAACAGTGCGCGGATTTTGGCTCGATGTTCCGGCAAGACATAATCTGACTCGCCCCCTGACAGGAACAGCGCGGGGCCTTGCCACTGGGCGTCCAACTCGGGAAAGCCCATGATATTTGGCATCTGGTCCGCCAACACGTCCAGGTTCAGCAACCAACGCTTTCCCTTGATGTCCAGCGATTGGGTGAAGAAGCTTTGCAATGCTTTTTCAACGCCTTGCTCGGCCAATTGCTGCTCGGCATCCGAGCGGCGCGCTATGCGCGAGAAATCCACGGCACGCATGGCCTCGATGAACTGAATTTGGCTGTGCGTGTATTTCACCGGCGCAATATCTGCGACCACCAGTTTGTTCACCAGCGCGCCGTGTTGCAGCGCAAGTGTCATCGCGGCCTTGCCGCCCATTGAATGCCCAAGTACGTCCGCCGTCCGGCCAATCCGTTCGATGACCTCGGCGATATCCTGCGCCAGGTGAGGATAATCATGGCAAGAATCCCACGCACTGTAGGCGTGGTTACGCATGTCGACGGCCACAACTTGCCGCTCGTCCGACAACCGTCTGGCAATCACGCCCCAATTTCGGGCCGATCCATACAGGCCGTGGGCAATGACAAGGGGCGGTCGGGCGGTTGGTTCGCCATGTATGATGGTGTTCAGCATGTACCGCGTGATACAAGTCACCGCCGGAAACGGCCAGCCCCATTGTAGGTCATTGACGCTGCCGTTAGATTGCCACGGCAGGAGGCCACCAATGTCGCAGGACCCAGACATTCAGACCCGGATCGCCGAAACGGTTGTGTTGCTGCGCGCAAAGCTCGGGGTGCGCGACACGACGCTCGAGGCATCGATCCGCAAGGCCAAGCGCCGACTGCCGCGGCGCGTCTACAACCAAGCCTTGATTCTGGCCCGGGCCGAGGCGATGGCGTCTCATCCCAAACTGAGGCTGGTTCTGGATAACCCCAGGTTGATCAAGGCATCCGACGTGGTGCAGGAACATCTGGGGTCCATCAATCTTGCGGATCGCAGATGGGGGTGGTTCCTTGGCCTGCTGGGGGGGCTGGCCTTCAACATGCTGGCTCTGACGACACTTTTGCTGGTTTTTCTGTGGTGGCGCGGCTTGATCTGACCATGGATTCTGGACAACGCGCCAAGGTCTGAACATGGCGCAAATCCGTGGGTGTCATGACATCGAATGCACGGATCCGGTGTGAACAGCTGTACGAAAAACGGATCAAGGCGGAAAAAGCGCGTATTGACCAGAATGGCCCGGGCGACTTTGGGGGCCGGGACCTTGCCCAAAACACCGGATTTGCGCTGGGCGAGATCCAGAACGTTTTCAGAGATCTTACGCAATAAAACGGCGCCTCATGGCGCCGTTCTGTGTTGGAAGGTGGACCAGTTACAGGTTCGGATAGATCGGGAATTTGGCGCAGAGGTCTGCGACTTCGGCCTTGACCTTGGCTTCGACGGCGCCGTTGCCGTCTTCGCCATTGGCAGCCAGGCCGTCGACCACTTCGATGATCCAGTCGGCGATCTGGCGGAATTCGACCTCGCCGAAGCCGCGGGTGGTGCCGGCGGGCGACCCCAGACGGATGCCCGACGTGATGGTCGGCTTTTCGGGATCAAACGGCACGCCGTTCTTGTTGCAGGTGATATGCGCCCGGCCCAGAGCCTTCTCGGTGGCGTTGCCTTTCACCCCTTTGGGGCGCAGGTCGACCAGCACCACATGGGTGTCGGTGCCGTGGGTCACCGTGTCCAGACCGCCCTTGATCAGCTGATCCGACAGCGCTTGGGCGTTGGCGATCACCTGCTTGGCATAGTCCTTGAACTCGGGCCGCAGGGCCTCGCCAAAGGCCACGGCCTTGGCCGCGATCACATGCATCAGCGGGCCGCCCTGAATGCCGGGGAAGATGGCCGAGTTCACTTTCTTGGCGATATCTTCATCATTGGTCAGGATCATGCCGCCGCGCGGGCCGCGCAGGGTCTTGTGGGTCGTCGTGGTCGCCACATGCGCATGGGGGAACGGGCTGGGATGTTCACCCGCCGCGACCAGACCGGCGAAATGCGCCATGTCCACGTGCAGATAGGCGCCCACCATATCGGCGATCTGACGCATGCGGGCAAAGTCGATCTGGCGCGGGATGGCCGAGCCACCGGCGATGATCAGCTTGGGCTGGTGCTCTTTCGCCAGCGCCTCGACCTGATCATAGTCCAGCATGTTGTCCTGCTGGCGCACGCCGTATTGCACCGCGTTGAACCACTTGCCCGACTGGTTGGGCCGCGCACCGTGGGTCAGGTGG